>NZ_JBISAL010000033.1:0-1157 GCF_044391765.1 Streptomyces sp. NPDC018610 | reverse complement strand
CCGTAGGTGGGGGTGTGGGTGGTGGTGAGGGTTTTGCCGTTGCCGAGGTACATGTGGACGCCGCAGGGGAGGCAGGGGTCGAAGCTGCGGACGGTGCGCATGATGTCGACGCCTTTGAAGGTGTCGGGTCCGTTCTCTTCGAAGACGGGTTGTCCTTGGACGGCGTCTTCGTAGGGGCCGGGGGTGCCGTAGTGGTCGCGGGGGCTGGCGTTCCAGGGGGTGGGTGGGTAGGGGTGGTAGTTGGCGATCTTCTTGTCCTTGATGACGAGGTGGTGGGAGAGGACGCCGCGGACGGCTTCGTGGAAGCCGCATCCGATGGCTTCGTCGGGGACGTCGAAGTTGGTGTAGACCTGGGTGTGGCCGGCGCGGACGAGGGTGGTGGCCTCTTCGACGAACTGCAGGGCCATGGCGGCGGCGTAGGCGATGAAGTAGGGGCGGGCGCGGTCGCGTTCGATGGTGTTGGACCACTTGGGGATGTGCCATTCGAGGGTGGTCTCGGGGAGGGTTTCGCCTTTGGGGAGGGTGATGCGGATGCTGTGGCCGGTGGTTTTGATGTAGGGGGTGTCGACGATGTTGGACAGGGCGGTGGACCAGAGGCGGGCGAGGGGGCCGCCGCCGGTGTCGAGGGCGAGGTGGTCGCCGGTTTCGGTGTCGTACCAGCGGGGGCTCATGACCCAGGAGTAGTTGCCGTCGAAGTCGCGTTTTTGGGGGTGGGGGAGGGTGGTCTGGTTCCAGGGGTGGCGGATGTCGACCGGGTTGCCGAGGGGGTCGTGGGTGACGAAGGGTTCTTCGCCTGTCCAGTCCTGGTAGTAGGAGGAGCCGAGGAGGATTCTGAGGCCGAGGTTGATGTCGATGAGGTTGTTGGTGCGCAGCCGGCCGTCGATGATGATGCCCGGGGTGACGTACATGGCTTTGCCCCAGGTGTTCATGGTGTCGTAGCGGTAGTCGACGATGTCGGGGTTCTGCCAGGCGCCCCAGCAGGCGAGGAGGGTGCGGCGCAGGCCGACTTGTTCGTAGCCGGGGAGGGCTTCGTAGAAGAAGTCGAAGACGTCGTCGTTCATGGCGACGGCTTGTTTGACGAAGTCGATGACGTGGAGGAGGCGGGTGAGGTAGTCGGTGAAGAGGGTGGGGGTGGGCATGGTGCCGACGCCGCCGGG
>NZ_JBISAL010000032.1:0-1307 GCF_044391765.1 Streptomyces sp. NPDC018610 | reverse complement strand
GCCAAAGTCATGGACTTCGCCCTCAAGACCGGCTGCCCGATCATCGGCATCAACGACTCCGGCGGCGCCCGCATCCAGGAAGGCGTCGCCTCCCTCGGCGCCTACGGCGAGATCTTCCGCCGCAACACCCACGCCTCCGGCGTCATCCCCCAGATCAGCCTCGTCGTCGGCCCCTGCGCCGGCGGAGCCGTCTACTCCCCCGCCATCACCGACTTCACCGTCATGGTCGACCGGACCAGCCACATGTTCATCACCGGCCCCGACGTCATCAAGACCGTCACCGGCGAAGACGTCGGCTTCGAGGAACTCGGCGGCGCCCGCACCCACAACACCGCCTCCGGCGTCGCCCACCACATGGCCGGCGACGAGAAGGACGCCGTCGAATACGTCAAACAGCTCCTGTCCTACCTGCCCTCCAACAACCTCTCCGAGCCCCCCGCCTACCCGGAGCAGGCCGACCTCACCACCACCGCCGAAGACCTCGAACTGGACACCCTCGTCCCCGATAGCGCGAACCAGCCCTACGACATCCGCACGGTCGTCGAGCACATCCTGGACGACACCGAGTTCTTCGAGACACAGGCCCTGTACGCGCCGAACATCGTCACCGGCTTCGGACGGGTCGAGGGCCACCCCGTCGGCGTGGTCGCCAACCAGCCGATGCAGTTCGCCGGCTGCCTCGACATCGCCGCCAGCGAGAAGGCCGCCCGCTTCGTCCGCACCTGCGACGCCTTCAACATCCCCGTCCTCACCTTCGTCGACGTCCCCGGCTTCCTCCCCGGCGTCGACCAGGAACACGACGGCATCATCCGCCGCGGCGCCAAACTCATCTACGCCTACGCCGAAGCCACCGTCCCCCTCATCACCGTCATCACCCGCAAGGCCTTCGGCGGCGCCTACGACGTCATGGGCTCCAAACACCTCGGCGCCGACCTCAACCTCGCCTGGCCCACCGCCCAGATCGCCGTCATGGGCGCCCAGGGCGCCGTCAACATCCTCCACCGCCGCACCATCACCGACGCCGGCGACGACGCCGAAACCGTCCGCGCCCGCCTCGTCCGCGAGTACGAGGACACCCTCCTCAACCCCTACATCGCCGCCGAACGCGGCTACATCGACGCCGTCATCATGCCCTCCGACACCCGCGCCCACATCGTCCGCGGCCTGCGTCAACTCCGCACCAAACGGGAAACCCTCCCCCCGAAGAAGCACGGCAACATCCCCCTCTGACCCCTCTCAGCCCGCTGGAGCCGACATGACGATCAAGGTCGTACGAGGCAACCCCACCCCCGAGGAGCTCGCCGCCG
>NZ_JBISAL010000030.1:0-1573 GCF_044391765.1 Streptomyces sp. NPDC018610 | reverse complement strand
GCCTCCTACATGCGGCCCAACTTCTTCACCAACACCCCCGACATCCTGCACGCCTACCTCCAGCACGGCGGCCGGCCCGCCTTCGAGGTCCGCGCCGTCCTCGCCGCCACCCTCGCCCCCTCCTGGGGCATCTACAGCGGCTACGAACTCTGCGAGAACACCCCCCTCAGAGAGGGCAGCGAGGAATACCTCGACTCCGAGAAGTACCAGCTCAAACCCCGCGACTGGGCCGCCGCCACCCGCGAGGGCCGCACCATCGCCCCCCTCATCACCCGCCTCAACGACATCCGCCGCCGCAATCCCGCACTGCACCGGCTGCGGAACCTCCGCTTCCACCACGCCGACAAGGACGAGGTGATCGCGTACTCGAAGCGGAGCGGATCGAACACGGTTCTGGTGGTGGCCAACCTCGACCCGCACCACACCCAGGAGGCCACGGTCTCGTTGGACATGCCGCAACTCGGCCTGGAATGGCACGAGTCGGTGCCGGTGCGCGACGAGCTGACCGGCGAGACCTATCACTGGGGCAGGGCCAACTATGTGCGTCTCGGACCGGGCGGAGCGCATGTGCTCGTCGTCGGCCGGGCACCCGGGGGCCGGTCCCCGGACGAGCACGGCACGGTTCTGCGACCGTCCAACCCGCAGATCGGAGGGTCACCCACCATATGATCGTCAATGAGCCCGTTCCGGACACCTTCGAGGACACACCCGCCAAGGACCGGGACCCGGAGTGGTTCAAACGTGCCGTCTTCTACGAGGTCCTGGTGCGCTCCTTCCAGGACAGCAACGGCGACGGCATCGGCGACCTGAAGGGCCTGACCGCCAAGCTGGACTATCTGCAGTGGCTGGGCGTGGACTGCCTGTGGCTGCCGCCGTTCTTCAAGTCCCCCCTCAGGGACGGCGGCTACGACGTCTCGGACTACACCGCCGTACTCCCCGAGTTCGGCGACCTCGCCGACTTCGTCGAGTTCGTCGACGCCGCCCACCAGCGCGGCATGCGCGTCATCATCGACTTCGTCATGAACCACACCAGCGACCAGCACCCGTGGTTCCAGGAGTCCCGCAAGGACCCCACCGGCCCCTACGGCGACTACTACGTGTGGTCCGACGACGACAAGCAGTACCAGGACGCCCGCGTCATCTTCGTCGACACCGAGGCGTCGAACTGGACGTACGACCCGGTACGCAAGCAGTACTACTGGCACCGTTTCTTCTCGCACCAGCCGGACCTGAACTACGAGAACCCGGCCGTGCAGGAGGAGATGATCTCGGCGCTGAAGTTCTGGCTGGACCTGGGCATCGACGGGTTCCGCCTGGACGCCGTGCCGTACCTGTACCAGCAGGAGGGCACCAACTGCGAGAACCTGCCGGCCACCCACGCCTTCCTCAAGCGGGTGCGCAAGGAGATCGACACGCAGTACCCGGACACGGTGCTGCTGGCGGAGGCGAACCAGTGGCCGGAGGACGTCGTCGACTACTTCGGCGACTACACCGCCGGCGGCGACGAATGCCACATGGCGTTCCATTTCCCGGTGATGCCGCGCATCTTCATGGCGGTGCGGCGTGAATCGCG
>NZ_JBISAL010000029.1:0-1966 GCF_044391765.1 Streptomyces sp. NPDC018610 | reverse complement strand
GCGCGGATGACGCGCTGCTGGGAGGGCCCGTTGGGGGCGGTGAGGCCGTTGCTGGCCCCGTCCTGGTTGACGGCCGAGCCGCGTACGACCGCCAGCACCTTGTGGCCGTTGCGGCGCGCGTCGGACAGCCGCTCCAGCAGCAGCATGCCCACACCCTCGCCCCACGCCGTACCGTCCGCGGTGGCCGCGAAGGGTCGGCAGCGTCCGGTGCGGGAGAGCGCGCCCTGACGGCTGAACTCCACGAAGGTCTCGGGCGTGGACATCACTGTGACGCCCCCGGCGAGGGCGAGGGAGCACTCGTCGTTGCGGAGTGCCTGGACCGCCAGGTGCAGGGTCACCAGCGAGGACGAGCACGCCGTGTCGACCGTGACCGCCGGACCCTCCAGACCGAAGGTGTACGAGAGCCGTCCGGACACCACACTGGCCGCGATGCCCGTGGCCAGGTAGCCCTCGGACTGCTTGGGGGCCCGGCGCAGCAGCGCCGCGTAGTCCTGGCCGTTGGTGCCGGCGAAGACTCCGGTACGGCTGCCCTTCAGCGACGTGGGGTCGATGCCGGCCCGTTCGATGGCCTCCCACGACGTCTCCAGAAGGAGACGCTGCTGCGGGTCGAGGGCCGTCGCCTCACGCGGGGAGATGCCGAAGAAGGCCGGGTCGAAGTCGCCGACGTCGGTGAGGAAGCCGCCTTCGCGCACATAGGAGGTCCCCGGCCGGGACAGCTCGGGATCGTACAGCCCCTCCACGTCCCAGCCCCGGTCGGTGGGGAACCCGGAGAAGGCGTCGCCACCCGCCGACAGCAACTGCCACAGCTCCTCAGGCGAGTTGACGTCGCCCGGGAAGCGGCAGCTCATTCCCACGATCGCGATGGGCTCGCGTTCTCCCGACTCCGCTTCCTGGAGGCGTTGCCGCACCTCGTGAAGCTCGCCGGTCACTCGCTTCAGGAAGTAACGGAGCTTTTCCTCGCTGGTGTTCGTCACGCCGTACTACTCCAAGTTCCGGAAGTCGTCACGCGGTTCGGGGAAGTGAGGGAGTTCAGGGGGGTGGGGGAAGGGGAAGGGCTGCAGAGGCCTGGTCCGGGGCGGTGACCGGTGGTCATGAGATCCCGAGTTCGTTGCTGATGAAGTCGAAGACGTCGTCGTCCGAGGCGGAGGCGAGCTTGTCGGCGGTTCCGCCGGTGCCGGTGCCTGGGTCGGACGCCTCGGCCGGACCGCACAGGTCGAGCAGTGCCTTCAACCGCAGTGAGATCTCGTTCCGGGCATCGTCCTCGACGTCCCCGACGAGGGCGGAGAGGTCCGATGCGAGCCGGTCGAGTTCTCCGACGACGCCGTCGAAACGCCGTGCGCCGCCGGGGCTCAGCTCTGCCAGCAGGTGATCGGCGAGCAGCTGGGGCGACGGGTGGTCGAAAGCGATCGTCGACGCGAGGCGCAGTCCCGTCGCGCCGGTGAGTCGCTTGCGGAGCTCGACGGCGGTGAGCGAGTCGAAGCCGAGGTCCTTGAACGCCCGGTCCGAAGTGATCACCTCGGTGGTGGCGTGGCCGAGCACGGCAGCGACGTTCCGGCGCACCAGGTCCAGCAGGCGCTGGCCCTGCTCGGCAGGGGACAGAGCCCCCAGTTCCGCGCGTAGGGAATCGGCCGGGTCAGCGGCCGTTCCTGCGCCATCGTCAGCGGCGGCGCCTTCCATGGCACGGTGGGCCTCGGGGATGTCCGCGACCAGAGGCGCACGGCCGGAAGAACCGGCCAGACGCGGCGTGAAGCGGTCCCAGTCCACGTCGGCGACGGCCACGCAGGCCTCGTCGCGGCTCAGCACCGTCTCCAGCGCCTTCAGCGCGTCACCGGGTTCCATCGGCTCCAAGCCACCGCTGCGTGCCCATGCCACCCGCGCCTCGCCCGCGGCCAGGCCTTCACCGGCCCAGCGGCCCCACGCGACCGACGTCGCCGGCAGGCCCTGCGCACGGCGCGCCTCGGCCAGG
>NZ_JBISAL010000028.1:0-2517 GCF_044391765.1 Streptomyces sp. NPDC018610 | reverse complement strand
ACACCGAACGACGACACCCCCGCCCGACGCGGACGATCACCCGACCGCCCCCACTCCCGCGCCTCCGTCAACAGCTCCACCGCACCCGCCGACCAGTCCACCTCACGCGTCGGCTCGGTGACGTGCAGGGTGCGCGGCAGGAGTTCGTGCCGCAGGGCGAGGACCATCTTGATGACACTCGCGACGCCGGCGGCCGCGGCCGTGTGGCCGATGTTGGACTTCAGTGAGCCGATCCACAGGGGACGGTCGGCGGGGCGGCCCTGGCCGTACGTGGCGAGCAGGGCCTGCGCCTCGATCGGGTCGCCGAGCTTCGTGCCCGTACCGTGCGTCTCCACGACGTCGACGTCCGATGCGGAGACGCGCGCACTGGCGAGGGCGGCGCGGATGACGCGCTGCTGGGAGGGCCCGTTGGGGGCGGTGAGGCCGTTGCTGGCCCCGTCCTGGTTGACTGCCGAGCCGCGTACGACCGCCAGCACCTCGTGGCCGTTGCGGCGCGCGTCGGACAGCCGCTCCAGCAGCAGCATGCCCACACCCTCGCCCCACGCCGTACCGTCCGCGGAGTCGGAGAACGCCTTGCAACGGCCGTCCGGCGACAGCGCGCCCTGACGGCTGAATTCGACGAAAGCACCCGGCGTGGTCATCACGCTCACACCGCCGGCGAGGGCGAGGGAGCACTCGTCGTTGCGGAGTGCCTGCGCCGCCAGGTGCAGGGTCACCAGCGAGGACGAGCAGGCCGTGTCGACCGTGACCGCCGGACCCTCCAGACCGAGGAAGTACGACACCCGGCCCGAGAGCACGGCGCCGGACTTGCCCATGCCCAGGTAGCCCTCCAGGGCCTGGGGCGGCTGCCGCAGGAGAGCGCCGTAGTCGTTGCCGTTGGTGCCGGCGAAGACTCCGGTACGGCTGCCCTTGAGTGACAACGGGTCGATGCCCGCCTGTTCGAGGGTCTCCCAGGTCGTCTCCAGCAGCAGTCGGTGCTGCGGGTCCATCGCCAGCGCCTCGCGCGGCGAGATCCCGAAGAAACCGGCATCGAACTCGGTGACGCCGTCGAGGAAGGCGCCCTCGCGCACGTAACTGCGGCCGTGCCGCGTGTGGTCGGGGTCGTACAGGTCCTCGGCCCAGCCGCGGTCGGTGGGGAACCCGGAAACCGCGTCCGTCTCCGCGGCGAGCAGAGACCACAGACCCTCGGGTGATGCGACCCCGCCCGGGAAACGACAGCCCATGCCGATGATGGCGATCGGCTCGCGGGACGCGGCCGCCATCCGGCGGTTCTCCTTGCGGAGGCGTTCGGTCTCCTTCAGGGAGGTGCGCAGGGCGTCGAGGATCTTCTCAGGAGAGGTACTGCTCATTGCTGGCTCCACACGTTCGAAGAATTCGGAGAGGCTCGGCGGGTTCGAACGGTCAGGAATCACTGCCTTCGAATGCGATGCGGAGCAGGCTCTCGGCGTCCATGGAGTCGATCGAGTCCTCGTCGACCGGATCGGCTTCGCCTTCGTCCCCGGTGAACGCCGAGGCGTCCTCGACGTCCGCGAGCCTCAGCAGCA
Source organism: Streptomyces sp. NPDC018610 (assembly GCF_044391765.1). Lineage (NCBI taxonomy): Bacteria > Bacillati > Actinomycetota > Actinomycetes > Kitasatosporales > Streptomycetaceae > Streptomyces > Streptomyces sp. NPDC018610. Next base: position 973 of record NZ_JBISAL010000028.1, on the reverse strand, counting down.
TGTCCAGGAGTCCCGCCTCCCTGATGCGCGCCGGCGGGATGGCGGCGAGGGCCCTGCGGAGCTTTTCGTCCTCCGACCGGGTCTCCCCGTCCTCGCCTCCGTCCGGGGAGAGCAGGGAGCGCAGGTGCTCGGCCAGCGCGGTGGGCGTCGGGTGGTCGAACACGAGCGTCGCCGGCAGCGTCAGGCCGGTGGCGGCCTTCAGCCTGTTGCGCAGTTCGACCGCGGTGAGCGAGTCGAATCCCAGGTCCTTGAACGCCCGCTCGGCGGACACGGCCTCCGGGCCGGAGTACACCAGCACCTTGGCCACCTGGGCGCGTACGAGTTCCAGCAGCGTCTGAGCCCGTTCGACCGGGGACAGCCCGGCCAGCCGCTCGCGCAGCGCCTCGGCCGAGTCCGCCACGCGGCCGGAGCCGTCGGACGCGCCTCCGTCGGTTGCTTCGAGCGGGCGACGGACCTCCGGGATCTCCGTGATCAGCGACGAGTGGCGCACGGTGGTGAAGGACGGCGTGAAGCGGTTCCAGTCCACGTCGGCGACGGCCACGCAGGCCTCGTCGCGGCTCAGCACCGTCTCCAGCGCCTTCAGCGCGTCACCGGGTTCCATCGGCGCCACACCGCCACGACGTGCCCACGTCTCCCGCGCCTCGCCCGCGGCCAGGCCTTCACCGGCCCAGCGGCCCCACGCGACCGACGTCGCCGGCAGGCCCTGCGCACGGCGCGCCTCGGCCAGGGCGTCCAGATAGGCGTTGGCGGCCGCGTAGTTGGCCTGGCCGGCGCCACCGACGGTTCCCGCGAACGACGAGAAGAGCACGAAGGCGTCCAGGTCCATACCGGACGTCAGCTCGTGCAGGTGGCGGGCGGCTTCCGCCTTCGGTCGCAGTACGTCCGCCAGCCGCTCCACCGACAGCGTCTCGATCACGCCGTCGTCCAGAACACCGGCCGTGTGCACCACCGCCCTCAACGGCGGAAGCTGCCC
>NZ_JBISAL010000027.1:0-2519 GCF_044391765.1 Streptomyces sp. NPDC018610 | reverse complement strand
GGCAACATCCCCCTCTGACCCCTCTCAGCCCGCTGGAGCCGACATGACGATCAAGGTCGTACGAGGCAACCCCACCCCCGAGGAGCTCGCCGCCGCCCTGGCGGTGGTCAGGGCGCGCGCCGTGACGGCGGCCGCGCCGCCGTCCGGCGCGCCGGGTCCGCGGGACTCCTGGGCCGACCCGTCCCGCATCGCCGCCCAGGGCGTCCCGCACCCGGGCCCCTCGGCGTGGGCCCGCACCTACTGGCCCGCCTGAGCCTCCGGGACCGTGCGGGGGACCGGATCCGGCCCACTTGAGTACGCGTACTCAGGCGCCGGACCCGGTCCGCGCCGCACGATCGGGGGCATGCTGTGGTCCGACCCCGAGAACGAGCCGCCGGAAGAGCTGCGCGACATGCAGGCGATGCTTCGGCGGCTGGGCGTTCTCATGGCGCTGGCCATGGTCCTCGCGATGGTCGTGATCGGTCTGAGGTGAACACGCCCGCAAGCCCCACGGCAGGCCCGCACCGCCCCTGACCGCCCCTGACCGCCCCTGCCGGCGCATCCCCCATCGACCGTCCCCGGCCCGCGCCCCTCACCAGCCGCCCCTCACCGGCCGCCCCGGCCCACGCCCCTCACCAGCCGGCCCCCGGCCCGCGCCCTCATCGGCCGCTCCCTCCCCTGGCCGCTCCCTGTCAGCCGTCCGGCCGAGGTGAGCCGAAGCGGTCCTCGCCGATACGCTGACCGCATGACTGATCAGCCGCGCCGCCGTCTCGTGCTCGCCTCCCAGTCCCCCGCCCGGCTCGGGCTGCTCCGGCAGGCGGGACTGGACCCCGAGGTGATCGTCAGCGGCGTCGACGAAGAAGCGGTCTCCGCGCCCACCCCCGCCGAACTGGCGCTCGCGCTCGCCGAGGCGAAGGCCTCCGTGGTGGCGGCCCGTCCGGAGGTCCATGGCGCCCTGGTGATCGGCTGCGACTCGGTGCTCGACCTGGACGGCCGGGCGCTCGGCAAGCCCGCCGACGCCGAGGAGGCCACCGCCCGCTGGAAGGCGATGCGCGGCCGGGCCGGGACCCTGCAGACCGGGCACTGCGTCTGGGACACGGCGAGCGGCCGGCACGCCTCGGCCACGGCCTCCACGGTGGTGCGCTTCGGCGAGCCCACGGACGAGGAGATCGCCGCCTACGTCGCCTCGGGCGAGCCACTCCACGTCGCCGGCGCCTTCACTCTGGACGGCCGCTCGGCGCCGTTCATCGACGGCATCGACGGCGACCACGGCAACGTCATCGGCATCAGCCTCCCGCTCATCCGCCGGCTGATGGCCGGACTGGGCGTGGGCATCACCGACCTGTGGACGCCGGCCCAGGACTGATGCGTCCCTGACCGGCCCGTCTGCCGCTCAGGAGGCACTCGGCTCCGCCGGAGGCACGACCGGACCGACCGGACCGCCGCCCTGCGGCCGGTCGCCCTCCGGACCCGCCTTCGGACCCGCACCCGCGTCACGGGCGGCGCCGGGGCCCCGAGGACCGGCGTCCCGGGGAGCGGCCCCCGCGGGCCCCTCCTCGCGGTCGTAGGTCATCAGCAGCAGCACGATCAGCGCCAGCACGACGATCAGGAACAGGAACGCCTCCCAGCCGACCAGCCCCCAGGAGACCGCGGCCAGCAGCCCGTGCACCACGGCCGCGCTGATCAGCAGGATGCGGCCGAAGCCGGCCGGGCGGCGCCCCCGTATCGCCACGATCAGGGCCACCAGGCCGCACAGGGCGAAGTAGAGGCCGAAGACCACGGCGCCGATCTTCGACGAGGTCGACACCACGTCCGGGTCCGAGCCGGCCAGCGACATGTGCTGCCGGTGGACGAACTCCCCGAGGATCCAGTTCAGCGCCGCGACTCCCAACGCCTCCGCGAAGAGCACGAGCGCCACGATCCACGCCACCGGTCTGCGCACCACCGGTCCCACCCACTTCCGACTGTCGCTCCACCCGGAGCCCTGTTACCGCCAGTACCGTCGAGACATCGCGAACGCTACTAACGGGTAAACCGAGGAACAAGGGTCGTGCCGACGGCAAAGAATCATTGGGCCATTCGTAGGGACTCCACAAAGAAACGAAGTGGGGCGCAGCACGCTCGCACAGAGACCTTGACCACATCGGAAGGCTAGGGTTTCCCGGAGGAGTCCTGCGTACGGCGACGCGACAAGGGATTTCGCGGGTCGAGCGAGCCTCGAATCACGCTCCGTGTGGGCAAGCTCACCATTGGGGACGGGTCGATGTGCCGTGTCGGCAGTCCCTAAACTCGGCTTGTTTCAAGGAGGGAGCCTCAATCGTGCGCAAGGTGCTCATCGCCAACCGTGGCGAAATCGCTGTCCGCGTGGCCCGGGCCTGTCGCGATGCCGGGATCGCGAGCGTGGCCGTCTACGCCGACCCGGACCGGGACGCTCTGCATGTCCGGGCCGCGGATGAGGCGTTCGCCCTGGGCGGTGACACCCCCGCCACCAGCTACCTGGACATCGACAAGGTCCTCAAGGCAGCCAAGGAATCCGGCGC
>NZ_JBISAL010000026.1:1661-2963 GCF_044391765.1 Streptomyces sp. NPDC018610 | reverse complement strand
AATGTAACCGGGCGTTTCCCTCACGCTATGACCACCGAAACACTATGAAACTGTCAACCGCACCACGCCGTGACCTGGCATGGGGTTGTTCGTGGTTTCAGAACCAACACAGTGGACGCGAGCAACTGAGGACAAGCCCTCGGCCTATTAGTACCGGTCACCTCCACACGTTACCGTGCTTCCAGATCCGGCCTATCAACCCAGTCGTCTACTGGGAGCCTTACCCCATCAAGTGGGTGGGAGTCCTCATCTCGAAGCAGGCTTCCCGCTTAGATGCTTTCAGCGGTTATCCCTCCCGAACGTAGCCAACCAGCCATGCCCTTGGCAGAACAACTGGCACACCAGAGGTTCGTCCGTCCCGGTCCTCTCGTACTAGGGACAGCCCTTCTCAAGACTCCTACGCGCACAGCGGATAGGGACCGAACTGTCTCACGACGTTCTAAACCCAGCTCGCGTACCGCTTTAATGGGCGAACAGCCCAACCCTTGGGACCGACTCCAGCCCCAGGATGCGACGAGCCGACATCGAGGTGCCAAACCATCCCGTCGATATGGACTCTTGGGGAAGATCAGCCTGTTATCCCCGGGGTACCTTTTATCCGTTGAGCGACGGCGCTTCCACAAGCCACCGCCGGATCACTAGTCCCGACTTTCGTCCCTGCTCGACCCGTCGGTCTCACAGTCAAGCTCCCTTGTGCACTTACACTCAACACCTGATTGCCAACCAGGCTGAGGGAACCTTTGGGCGCCTCCGTTACCCTTTAGGAGGCAACCGCCCCAGTTAAACTACCCATCAGACACTGTCCCTGATCCGGATCACGGACCCAGGTTAGACATCCAGCACGACCAGACTGGTATTTCAACGACGACTCCACAAACACTGGCGTGCCTGCTTCACAGTCTCCCAGCTATCCTACACAAGCCGAACCGAACACCAATATCAAACTGTAGTAAAGGTCCCGGGGTCTTTCCGTCCTGCTGCGCGAAACGAGCATCTTTACTCGTAGTGCAATTTCACCGGGCCTATGGTTGAGACAGTCGAGAAGTCGTTACGCCATTCGTGCAGGTCGGAACTTACCCGACAAGGAATTTCGCTACCTTAGGATGGTTATAGTTACCACCGCCGTTTACTGGCGCTTAAGTTCTCAGCTTCGCCTGGACGAATCCAAGCTAACCGGTCCCCTTAACGTTCCAGCACCGGGCAGGCGTCAGTCCGTATACATCGCCTTACGGCTTCGCACGGACCTGTGTTTTTAGTAAACAGTCGCTTCTCGCTGGTCTCTGCGGCCACCCCCAGCTCAAG
>NZ_JBISAL010000026.1:0-1568 GCF_044391765.1 Streptomyces sp. NPDC018610 | reverse complement strand
AGGTGTGGCCCCCCTTCTCCCGAAGTTACGGGGGCATTTTGCCGAGTTCCTTAACCATAGTTCACCCGAACGCCTCGGTATTCTCTACCTGACCACCTGAGTCGGTTTAGGGTACGGGCCGCCATGAAACTCGCTAGAGGCTTTTCTCGACAGCATAGGATCATCCACTTCACCACAATCGGCTCGGCATCAGGTCTCAGACACATGGCGTGCGGATTTGCCTACACACCGTCCTACACCCTTACCCCGGGACAACCACCGCCCGGGATGGACTACCTTCCTGCGTCACCCCATCACTCACCTACTAACCGCTTGGTTCAGCGGCTCCACCACTCCCCCTCACTCCGAAGAGATCAGGGGCGGCTTCACGGCCTTAGCATCACGATGCTCGATGTTTGACGCTTCACAGCGGGTACCGGAATATCAACCGGTTATCCATCGACTACGCCTGTCGGCCTCGCCTTAGGTCCCGACTTACCCTGGGCAGATCAGCTTGACCCAGGAACCCTTAGTCAATCGGCGCACACGTTTCTCACGTGTGAATCGCTACTCATGCCTGCATTCTCACTCGTCAACCGTCCACAACTACCTTCCGGTGCTGCTTCACCCGGCAGACGACGCTCCCCTACCCATCACAGCCGGCGTTGGCCGTACATGCTGCAATGACACGACTTCGGCGGTACGCTTGAGCCCCGCTACATTGTCGGCGCGGAATCACTAGACCAGTGAGCTATTACGCACTCTTTCAAGGGTGGCTGCTTCTAAGCCAACCTCCTGGTTGTCTCTGCGACTCCACATCCTTTCCCACTTAGCGTACGCTTAGGGGCCTTAGTCGATGCTCTGGGCTGTTTCCCTCTCGACCATGGAGCTTATCCCCCACAGTCTCACTGCCGCGCTCTCACTTACCGGCATTCGGAGTTTGGCTAAGGTCAGTAACCCGGTAGGGCCCATCGCCTATCCAGTGCTCTACCTCCGGCAAGAAACACACGACGCTGCACCTAAATGCATTTCGGGGAGAACCAGCTATCACGGAGTTTGATTGGCCTTTCACCCCTAACCACAGGTCATCCCCCAGGTTTTCAACCCTGGTGGGTTCGGTCCTCCACGAAGTCTTACCTCCGCTTCAACCTGCCCATGGCTAGATCACTCCGCTTCGGGTCTTGAGCGTGCTACTCGATCGCCCTGTTCGGACTCGCTTTCGCTACGGCTACCCCACAACGGGTTAACCTCGCAACACACCGCAAACTCGCAGGCTCATTCTTCAAAAGGCACGCAGTCACGAGAATGTGCAAGCACATTCCGACGCTCCCACGGCTTGTAGGCACACGGTTTCAGGTACTATTTCACTCCCCTCCCGGGGTACTTTTCACCATTCCCTCACGGTACTATCCGCTATCGGTCACCAGGGAATATTTAGGCTTAGCGGGTGGTCCCGCCAGATTCACACGGGATTTCTCGGGCCCCGTGCTACTTGGGTGTCTCTCAAACGAGCCGCTGACGTTTCGACTACGGGGGTCTTACCCTCTACGCCGGACCTTTCGCATGTCCTTCGCCTACATCAACGGTTT
>NZ_JBISAL010000025.1:0-3856 GCF_044391765.1 Streptomyces sp. NPDC018610 | reverse complement strand
TGCGGGTGCGTCTGGCTCCGGTCGGCAGGGACGCGCTGTCGGTGAGCGTCGCCGACGGCACCGGACAGCCCGTCGCCACCGTCGACTCGCTGGTCTGTCTGCCCGTCGACCGGGAGCAGCTCGCGGCTGCTGCGAACACCGCTCGCGCGCCGGAGCACGAGGCGCTCTTCCACCTCGACTGGACGCCGGTCGCCGCGGCGACGGCCGACCGTACCGCCGGCTCCCTTCGCTGGGCGCTGCTCGGCGACGAATCCGCCGGACTCGGCGCCGCTCTCGCCGCCGACGCCCACCCCGATCTGGCCGCGCTGGCCGACGCGACGGCTGCGGGCGCGGCACTTCCGGACCTCGTCGTCCTTCCGGTGCCGACGACGGCCCCGCGAGGAGGGGCCGGCACCGTGGAGGCCGCCCGGGCGGTGACGCACCAGGTCCTCGACGTCGTGCAGACCTGGCTGACGGACGAGCGGTTCGCGGCGGCCGGGTCCCGGCTGGCGGTGGTGACGCGCGGCGCCGTGGCGGCCGGTCCCGACGAGGGCGTGGCGGATCTCGCGGGCGCGCCCGTGTGGGGGCTGCTGCGCGCGGCGCAGACCGAGAACCCGGACCGCTTCCTGCTGCTCGACACCGACGACGCCGAAGCCTCCCGCACGGCGGTGCGGGCGGCCCTGCTGTGGGCGATGGCGCAGGACGAGCCGCAGGTGGCCGTGCGGAACGGTGAGGTGCGCGCACCGCGGCTGGCCCGGGTCGGGCAGGGCGGTGGGGCGCTGCTGCCGCCGGCCGGGTCCTCGGCCTGGCGGCTGGAGATCCCGGTCAAGGGCTCGTTCGCCAACCTCGAGCTGAGGGAGAGCCCCGCGGCCGAGGAGCCGTTGCGCCCCGGTGAGGTGCGGGTCCAGGTGCGGGCCGCCGGCATGAACTTCCGGGACGTCCTGCTGGCCCTGGGCGTCGTGCCGAACCAGCAGGTCATGGGCAACGAGGCCGCCGGTGTCGTACTCGAAGTCGGCGAGGGCGTGACGGACCTGGCGGCCGGCGACCGGGTGATGGGCGTCTTCTCCGGGGCATTCGGCCCCGTCGCCGTCACGGACCGGCGGATGCTCGCTCCCATGCCGACCGGCTGGTCCTTCGTCCAGGCCGCGTCCGTGCCCGTCGTCTTCCTCACGGCGTACTACGGTCTGCGCGACCTGGCCGGTCTGCGCCCCGGCGAGTCGGTGCTCGTGCACAACGCCGCCGGCGGCGTCGGCATGGCCGCCGTCCAGCTGGCCCGGCACTGGGGCGCCGAGGTCTACGGCACCGCCAGCGAGGGCAAGTGGGACGCGCTGCGCGACGCTGGACTGGACGAGGCCCGCATCGCCTCGTCCCGCACCCTCGACTTCGAGGAGCGCTTCCGTGCGGCGAGCGGCGGTCACGGCATGGACGTGGTGCTGGACGCGCTCGCGGGCGAGTTCGTGGACGCCTCGCTCAGGCTGCTGCCGCGCGGCGGGCGCTTCCTGGAGATGGGCAAGACCGACCAGCGGGACCCCGCGGAGGTCGCCGCCGCCCACCCCGGCGTCGCCTACCAGGCGTTCGACCTGGGGGAGGCAGGGCTCGACCGCACCCAGGAGATGCTGACCGAACTGCTGGAACTGTTCGAGCAGGGCGTGCTCACCCCGCTGCCCGTCGCCTCCTGGGACATCCGGCGGGCGCCCGAGGCGTTCCGCCACCTCAGCCAGGCCCGGCACATCGGCAAGGTGGTGCTCACCGTGCCCGCCCCGCCGGCCGGCACCGGGAGCGGGACCGCGCTGGTCACCGGCGCCACCGGCACCCTCGGCCGGCTCATGGCCCGCCACCTCGTGGAACGGCACGGGGTGCGGAACCTGCTGCTCGTCAGCCGCAGCGGCCCGGCCGCCGAGGGCGCCGCCGAACTCGTCGCCGCGCTCGACGCGCTCGGCGCCCGCACCCGTCTGGTGGCGTGCGACGTCGCGGACCGGGAAGCCCTGGCCGAGCTGCTGGACGGCGTGCCCGCCGAGCACCCGCTCACCACCGTCGTCCACACCGCCGGCGTCCTGGACGACGGCATGCTGCCGACGCTCACCGCGGAGCGCGTCGACACGGTGCTGCGTCCCAAGGCCGAAGCCGCCTGGCACCTGCACGAGCTGACACGCGACCTGGACCTGTCGGTGTTCGCCCTGTTCTCGTCCGTCTCGGGTCTGCTCGGCAACGCCGGCCAGGGCAACTACGCCGCGGCCAACACCTTCCTCGACGCCCTGGCCGCCGCCCGCCGCGCCGAGGGCCTTCCCGGCACGTCGCTGGCCTGGGGCTTCTGGGAAGAGCGCAGCGGCATGACGGGCGAGCTGGCCGACGTCGACCGCGCCCGCATCGCCCGCTCCGGGCTCGCACCGCTGTCCTCCGAGGAGGCGCTGGCGCTGTTCGACACCGCCGTCGCCGCGGACGGCGCGCTCACCGCGCCCGTCCGGTTCGACACGGCCGCCCTGAGCGCCGCCGAGGCGCCCCTGCCCGCGCTGCTGCGCGGCCTGGTCCGCGGCTCCACCGGGCGCCGCACCCGCGCCACGGCCACCGGCCGCTCCACGACCGCCGAATCCGGCCTCGCCCGGCAGCTGGCCGGCCGGCCGGAGGACGAACAGCTCGCCGCGCTCTCGGAGTTCGTCCGCGGGCACGTCGCGACCGTCCTCGGCCACGGCTCGGCGACCGCCGTCGAGGAGAGCAGGGCCTTCAAGGAACTCGGCTTCGACTCGCTGACCTCGGTGGAACTGCGCAACCGCCTCAACGCCGCGACCGGCCTGCGGCTGCCCGCCACCCTCGTCTTCGACCACCCGACCCCCGGCGCCCTCGCCCGCCACCTGCACGACGAGCTGCTCGGCACGGCAGCGGACCACGACGTCACGGGACCGGCCACCGCCGCGCATGCGGACGACGATCCCATCGTCGTCGTCGGCATGAGCTGCCGCTACCCGGGTGACGTCGACTCGCCTGAGGCCCTGTGGGACCTGTTGGCCTCGGGCCGGGACGGCATCACCGGCTTTCCCACGGACCGCGGCTGGGACCTCGACGCGCTGTACGACGCCGACCCCGATCGCCCCGGCACGTCGTACGTCCGCAGCGGCGGCTTCCTGCACACGGCCGCTGGGTTCGACGCGGGCTTCTTCGGGATCTCCCCGCGCGAGGCGCTGGCCATGGATCCTCAGCAGCGCCTGCTGCTCGAAGCGTCGTGGGAGGCCTTCGAGCGGGCGGGCATCGACCCGACCTCGCTGCGCGGCTCCCAGGCCGGCGTCTTCGCCGGAGCAGCGGCCCAGGGCTACGCCTTCGGCCGCGAACAGGCCGCCGAGGGCAGTGAGGGCTACTACCTCACCGGCAGCACCACCTCCGCCATCTCCGGCCGTGTGGCCTATACCTTCGGCCTCGAGGGTCCGGCGGTGACGGTGGACACGGCGTGTTCGTCGTCGCTGGTAGCCCTGCATCTGGCGGCGCAGGCGCTGCGCAACGGCGAGTGCACCCTGGCCCTGGCGGGCGGGGTGAACGTGATGGCCACGTCCATGGCCTTCGTGGAGTTCAGCCGGCAGCGCGGGCTGTCGCCGGACGGCCGCTGCAAGTCCTTCTCCGACGAGGCCGACGGCACGGGCTGGGCCGAGGGCGTGGGCATGCTGGTGCTGGAGCGGTTGTCGGACGCGCGGCGCAACGGGCATCCGGTGCTGGCGGTGGTGCGTGGCTCGGCCGTCAACCAGGACGGGGCCAGCAACGGCCTCACCGCCCCCAATGGTCCGTCGCAGCAGCGCGTGATCCGGGCTGCCCTGGCGAGTGCGGGTCTCGCCGCGTCCGATGTGGACGCGGTGGAGGCGCATGGCACGGGGACGACGCTGGGTGACCCGAT
>NZ_JBISAL010000024.1:0-6509 GCF_044391765.1 Streptomyces sp. NPDC018610 | reverse complement strand
TGTGGAGGTGGACTGGTCGCGGGCGTTCACCGGAATGGGTGCCGCTCGTGTCGACCTGCCGACGTACGCCTTCCAACGCCAACGCTACTGGCTCGGTGAAGCCGCACGGCCGGCCAGGGCCGAGGCCGAATCCGCGGTCGAGACTTCCTGGCGTGAGCGTCTTGCCGCCGTCACGGGCGACGAGCGGCGACAGGCGCTGGAGCAACTCGTCCGCTCGCAGGTCGCGACCGTTCTGGAGTACGGCTCCGCGGCGGCGGTGAACCCCGCCCGCACGTTCAAGGAACTGGGCTTCGACTCCCTGACCGGTGTGGAACTGCGCAACCAGCTGAACGCGGCGACAGGACTGAGGCTGCCCTCTTCGCTGATCTTCGACTGGCCGACGCCTGCCGCCCTCATGCGGCACCTGGACGTCGAGGTACTGGGCGGCACGGAGCCGCTGGCCGACGAGAGGGCGGGCACGGCCGGGGAGCCGGAGGAGCCGATCGCGATCGTCGGCATGGGCTGCCGTTACCCCGGCGGTGTCACCTCGCCGGCGCAGCTGTGGGAGCTGGTGCGTACCGGGAGCGACGCGATCTCCGCATTCCCGGTGGACCGGGGCTGGGACCTGGACGCGCTGTACGACGCCGATCCCGGCCGTTCCGGTACGTCCTACGTCCAGGAGGGCGGGTTCCTCCACGAGGCGGCCGAGTTCGATCCTGCCTTCTTCGGGATCTCGCCGCGCGAGGCGCTGGCGATGGATCCGCAGCAGCGGCTCCTGCTGGAGACGTCCTGGGAGGCGTTCGAGCACGCCGGCATCGATCCGCTGTCCCTCAAGGGCAGCCGCACGGGCGTTTTCGCCGGTGCCATGTCGCAGGACTACGGCGCCCTGCTCCATGAGGCCACGGACGGCCTCGACGGCTACCTGCTCACCGGCAAGTCGGTCAGCGTCGTCTCCGGACGACTGGCGTACGTCCTCGGCCTTGAGGGTCCGGCGGTGACGGTGGACACGGCGTGTTCGTCGTCGCTGGTCGCCCTGCACCAGGCCGTGCAGGCGCTGCGCGCCGGGGAATGCCGGCTGGCCTTGGCCGGCGGCGTCACCGTCATGGCGACGCCCGGGATGTTCGTGGAGTTCAGTCGGCAGCGCGGGCTCGCGTCCGACGGCCGCTCGAAGGCGTTCTCCGACGCGGCGGACGGCACGTCGTGGGCCGAGGGCGCGGGCATGCTGGTGCTGGAACGCCTGACCGACGCGCGGCGCAACGGCCACAAGGTGCTGGCGGTGGTGCGTGGCTCGGCGGTGAACCAGGACGGTGCCAGTAATGGGCTGACGGCGCCCAACGGTCCGTCGCAGCAGCGCGTGATCCGGGCTGCCCTGGCGAGTGCGGGTCTCGCCGCGTCCGATGTGGACGCGGTGGAGGCGCACGGTACGGGGACGACGCTGGGTGATCCGATCGAGGCGCAGGCTTTGATCGCCACCTACGGTCAGGATCGCGAAGAGCCGTTGTGGCTGGGGTCGTTGAAGTCGAACATCGGGCACGCGCAGGCCGCCGCGGGTGTCGGCGGCGTGATCAAGATGGTCCAGGCGATGCGGCATGGCACGCTGCCCCGGACGCTGCACGTCACCGAGCCGACGGGCGAGGTGGACTGGTCGGCGGGTGCGGTGGAGCTGCTGACGGAGGCACGCGAGTGGCCGACGGGCGGGGGCCGACCGCGTCGGGCCGGCGTCTCCTCCTTCGGCATCAGTGGCACGAACGCGCACGTCATCCTGGAGCAGGCCCCGGAGGCTCCTGAGGCTGAGCATGTCGAGCGGGCGGCCCCGGTCCAGCCGGCCGCCGTGCCGTGGGTGCTGTCGGGGCGCGGGGCCGAGGCGTTGCGCGGGCAGGCGGCTCGCTTGCTGGCACGCGTGGAGAGCGGTGCGGATCTGTCCCCTGTGAACGCGGGCTGGACGCTGGCGACGGGCCGGGCGGCCTTGGAGGAGCGGGCCGTTGTGGTCGGTACCGACCGTGCCGCTTTGACGGCGGGGCTCCGGGCGCTGGCACAGGGCGAGTCGGCGGCGGGCCTCGTACAGGGCGGTAAGCGGTCCGGCGGAGCTGCCGGCCGGGTGGTGTTCGTGTTCCCCGGTCAGGGTTCGCAGTGGGCCGGTATGGGCGCGGAACTCCTCGACACGGCTCCGGTGTTCGCCGAGCGGTTCGCCGAGTGCGGGCGGGCTTTGGCGGAGTTCGTGGACTGGGATGTGGAAGCTGTGCTGCGGGGGGTCCCGGACGCTCCGTCGTTGGAGCGGGTGGATGTGGTGCAGCCGGTTTCGTGGGCGGTGATGGTGTCGCTGGCGGCGTTGTGGCGCTCCTATGGTGTGGAGCCGTCGGCGGTGGTGGGGCATTCGCAGGGTGAGATAGCGGCTGCGTGCGTGGCCGGGGCTCTTTCGCTCCAGGATGGTGCCCGGGTGGTGGCGTTGCGGTCGCAGGCGATCGCTGCGGGTCTGGCCGGTGACGGCGGCATGGTGTCGCTGGCTCTGGATGCCGAGGCGGTGGCTGCACGGATCACGGCGTGGGACGGCCGTATCGAGATCGCCGCGTTGAACGGGCCGACGTCGGTCGTCGTGGCGGGTGAGCCGCAGGCTCTGGACGAGTTGATCGCGTCCTGTGAGGCGGAGGAGATCCGGGCGCGCCGGGTTCCGGTGGACTACGCCTCCCACACCTCGCACGTGGAGCGCATCGAGGAGAAGCTGGCCGACGTGCTGGCCGAGGTGCGCCCGCAGTCGTCCGGCATTCCGTTCTTCTCCACCGTGATCGGTGACTGGGCGGACACGACGGCTCTGGACGCGGGTTACTGGTACCGGAACCTGCGGCGGACCGTTCGCTTCGAGGAGTCGGTGCGTGCTCTGGCCGCTCAGGACCACGCCGTGTTCGTCGAGGTGTCGGCGCATCCCGTGCTGGCGATGGCCATCCAGGACACGGTCGATGAAGCGGTCGTCACCGGCACGCTGCGCCGTGAGGACGGCGGCCTGGACCGTTTCCTCACCTCCGCCGGAGAGCTCTGGACGCGTGGTGTCGACGTGGACTGGTCGCAGGTCTTCGCCGGCACCGGTGCACAGCTGGTGGACCTGCCGACGTACGCCTTCCAGCGCAGCCGCTACTGGCTGGAGGCGCCCGTACGAGTCGGTGAAGCCGTCGCTGATGACGAGGTGGACGCGCGGTTCTGGGAGGCCGTCGAGAGCGAGGACCTTCCTTCGGTCCTCGAAGCACTCGACGTACCGGCGGACCGGCCGTTCAGTGAGGTTCTGCCTGCTCTCTCGGCGTGGCGCAAAGCGCGTCTGCGCCAGGCGGAGCTGAACGACTGGCAGTACCGGGTGTCGTGGAAGCCGGTGTCCGCGCGGGCCGAGAGGCTGGTGGGCAGGTGGCTGGTGGCGGTGCCGGCGGGGCTGACCGGGGACGAGTGGGTCTCGTCGGTGGTGCGGTCGCTCGAAGCGCGCGGGGCCGACGTACTGCTGTTCCCGGTGGGTGGGGATGCGGGTCGTGTGGAGTTGGCGGGGGCTTTTGGGGGTGTGGGGGTTCTGGCTGGTGTGGTGTCGTTGCTGGCGTTGGACGAGGCTGCGCATGGTGTGGGTGGTGGGGTGTCGGCTGGTCTGGCGGGGACGTTGTTGTTGGTGCAGGCGTTGGGTGATGCCGGTGTGGGGGCGCCGTTGTGGTGTGTGACGCGGGGTGCTGTGGGTGTGGGTGGTGGCGATCGTGTGGTGGGTGCGGTGCAGGGTGGGGTGTGGGGGTTGGGTCGGGTGGCTGCTTTGGAGTGTCCGGAGCGGTGGGGTGGTCTGGTGGATCTGCCGGGGGTGGTGGATGCCCGTGTGGTGGATGGGTTGTGTGGGGTGTTGGGGGGTGCTTCGGGTGAGGATCAGGTCGCGGTGCGGTCGTCGGGGGTGTTCGGCCGGCGGTTGGTGCGTGTGGGGTGGTCGGGTTCGGGGGTGTGGCGGCCTGCGGGGTCGGTGTTGGTGACGGGTGGTACGGGTGCGTTGGGTGGTCATGTGGCGCGGTGGCTGGCCGGGCGGGGTGCGGAGCATCTGGTGCTGGTCTCGCGCCGGGGTGCGCACGCGCCGGGGGCCGATGCGCTGCGGCGGGAGCTTGAGGCGCTGGGTGTCGGCGTGAGCCTGGTCGCGGCCGACGTGGCCGATCGTGAGCAGGTTCGGGGTCTGCTGGAGTCTTTGGAGGGTGGGCAGCTTCCGCCGTTGAGGGCGGTGGTGCACACGGCCGGTGTTCTGGACGACGGCGTGATCGAGACGCTGTCGGTGGAGCGGCTGGCGGACGTTCTGCGGCCGAAGGCGGAAGCCGCCCGCCACCTGCACGAGCTGACGTCCGGTATGGACCTGGACGCCTTCGTACTCTTCTCCTCCGTCATCGGCGTCTGGGGCAACGGCGGCCAGGCCGCCTACGCCGCTGCCAACGCCGCTCTGGACGCGCTCGCCCAGGACCGGCACGCCCGCGGGTTGCCCGCCCTGTCCCTGGCCTGGGGCACGTGGAGCGGCGGCGGCATGGTCGGCGACGACACGGATGAGCGCATGCGCCGCAGCGGTCTGACCGCCATGGCCCCGGCGGCCGCGATCGAGGCGCTCGCACACGCGACGGGGTCGGCCTCGCCGTTCCTCGCCGTGGCCGACGTCGACTGGCAGCGGTTCGTCGCGTCGTACTCACCCACCCGGAAGAGCTGCCTCTTCGGCGAGATACCGGAGGCGGCACGTGCCGCGGGCACCGACTCCTCCGCCGACGCCGGACCCACCGGCACGACGCCGGCCCAGCGGCTCGCAGGGCTCACCGCCGGCGAGCAGGAGCGCGTACTGACGGAGCTGGTCCGTACCCACGCGGCAGCGGTCCTCGGCCACAGCAGCATGGACGCGGTCGAGATCGGACGCGCTTTCAAGGACCTCGGTTTCGACTCGATGCGCGTCATGGAGCTGCGCAACCGGCTGAACGCCGCCACCGGGCTGCGGCTGGCCACGGGCGCCGTCTTCGACCACCCCACGGTCACCCTCATGGCCCGGCATCTGCAGGCCGAACTGGTCGGCGGACCGGCGGACCAGGGACCCGGCACTCCCGCGGTCACGGATCGGGACTCCACGACCACAGCCGGAGCCCAGGACGACGAGCCGATCGCGATCGTCGCCATGGGCTGCCGACTGCCTGGTGACGTGCGCACCCCCGAAGGGCTGTGGCAGCTCCTGGTCAATGGTGAGGACGCGATCGCCGCCTTCCCCACCGACCGCGGCTGGGACGTCGAGGGACTGTACGACCCGGACCCCGGCCGACCCGGCAAGACATACGCCCGAGAAGGCGGATTCCTGTACCGGGCGGCCGAGTTCGACCCGGCCTTCTTCGGGATCTCCCCGCGCGAGGCGCTGGCGATGGACCCGCAGCAGCGCCTCCTGCTGGAGACGTCTTGGGAGGCCATCGAGCGGGCCGGCATCGACCCGACCTCCCTCAAGGGCACCACGACCGGCGTGTTCGCCGGAATGACCTACCAGGACTACGGCGCCCGCCTGCACGAAGCCCCCGAAAGCGTCGAGGGCTACCTCCTGACCGGCAAGTCCTCCAGCGTGCTGTCCGGGCGCATCGCCTACACCCTGGGCCTGCAGGGTCCGGCGGTCACGGTCGACACGGCCTGCTCGTCCTCGCTGGTGGCGCTGCACCTGGCGGCCCAGGCGCTGCGCTCGGGCGAGTGCGGACTCGCCCTGGCCGGTGGTGTGACGGTCATGCCCACCCCCGGTCTGTTCATCGAGTTCAGCCGGCAACGCGGACTGGCCGCCGACGGGCGCTCTAAGGCGTTCTCCGACGCGGCGGACGGCACGTCGTGGGCCGAGGGCGCGGGCATGCTGCTGCTGGAGCGGCTGTCCGACGCGCGCCGCAACGGGCACCCGGTACTGGCGGTCGTACGCGGCTCGGCCGTCAACCAGGACGGGGCCAGCAACGGCCTCACCGCCCCCAATGGACTGTCCCAGCAGCGGGTGATCCAGGCGGCCCTCGCCGGTGCGGGGCTGTCGACCACCGACGTGGACGCGGTGGAGGCGCACGGCACCGGGACGGCTCTCGGTGACCCGATCGAGGCCGAGGCGCTGCTGTCCACGTACGGGCAGAACCGCGAACGGCCCCTGTTGCTTGGCTCGTTGAAGTCCAACATCGGGCACACACAGGCTGCCGCCGGTGTCGCCGGTGTGATCAAGATGGTCGAGGCGATGCGGCACGGTGTGCTGCCGCGGACGTTGCACGCGGAGACGCCGTCGTCGAAGGTCGATTGGTCGGCGGGTGCGGTGGAGCTGTTGACGGAGGCGCGGGAGTGGGGGCGGTCGGGTGATCGTCCGCGTCGGGCGGGGGTGTCGTCGTTCGGTGTGAGCGGTACGAACGCGCACGTCATCCTGGAGGAGGCGCCCGAGCCGGCGGAGGTGCCGGAGGCTGCTGCGGCTTCCGTTTCGGGGGGTGTGGTGCCGTGGGTGGTGTCGGGGCGTGGTGTGGGTGCGTTGCGGGCTCAGGCGGCTGCTTTGGTGTCCCGGGTCG
>NZ_JBISAL010000023.1:0-7978 GCF_044391765.1 Streptomyces sp. NPDC018610 | reverse complement strand
ACCGGTCCTGGTTCGCAGGCGGTGCCGGATGCTGTGTTCGTGCCGGTGTCGCGGCGGGGGCGTGGGGAGGAGGAGTCGTTCGTCTCCGCGCTGGCGCGGGTCTGGGTGCAGGGTGTGGAGGTGGACTGGTCGCGGGCGTTCACCGGAATGGGTGCCGCTCGTGTCGACCTGCCGACGTACGCCTTCCAACGCCAACGCTACTGGCTCGACACGAGCACCGGTACGCCGGCGGCTGCCCTGGCCGAGCTGGGGGCGGATCCGGCGGGTCACCCGCTGCTCGGGGCGGCGGTGGAACTGCCGGACGGTACGGGAGCCGTGTTGACGGGGCGGCTGTCGTTGCGTACGCATCCGTGGCTGGCGGACCACGCGGTGGCGGGATCCGTGCTGCTCCCGGGGACGGCGTTCGTGGAGCTGGCCGTCCGGGCCGGTGACCAGGTCGGCTGCGATGTGGTGGAGGAACTGACCCTCCAGGCGCCGCTGATCATTCCGCGAGCGGGCGGAGTGCGCCTGCGGGTGACGGTCGGCGCTCCCGACGAGGCCGGCCGACGTGCGGTGGGCGTTCATTCCCGGCGGGACGAAGCCCCGTACGGGGAGGACTGGACGCGGCACGCCGACGGGGTGCTGGCCGTCGCCGAAGACTCGACGCCGCCGGTGCGCGATCTGCGCACCTGGCCGCCGGAGGGCGCCACCGCCGTAGACACGAGCGCCCTGTACGAGGAGTTCGCCGCCGACGGCTACGACTACGGGCCGGCGTTCCGAGGCGTGCGCGGGGCCTGGCGGCTCGGTGACGAGGTGTTCGTCGAGGCGGCTCTCGCGGAGGAGCAGCGGGCGGACGCCGCCGGGCACGCGCTTCACCCGGCGCTGCTCGACGCGGTGCTGCACGGGCTGCGGAGGGGCGACTTCCACGGGGAGCGACCCGGCCTGGTCCTGCCCTTCGCCTGGCGCGGGATCTCCGTGCGCGTCGCCGGAACACCGGCTGCGCGGGCGGTGTTGCGGTCGGCCGGTGACGACGGCGTCCGCGTGACCGTCGCCGACGGCGCCGGGCGGATCGTCGCCGAGATCGACTCGCTGGTGCTGCGGCCCGTTGCCCCTGAGCAGCTCGCCGCGGCGGAGGCGGACCGCTGGGACGACGCCCTGTTCCGAATGGAGTGGGAGCCGCTGCGGCCGGAGGCGCCGGCGGGACCCGGGGGCGCGGGCGCCTGGGCCGTGATCGGCCCTGCTGAGCTCAAGCTCGGCGTGGAACTCCAGGGTGTTCCCGGCGCGCCCACCGACGTGCCCCGGTACCCCGACCTCGCGGCTCTGGCCGCCGAGATCGACGCCGGACAGGCGGGCATACCGGATGTGGTCCTGGTGGCGTACGTCGCCGGTGCGGCGGACGCCGAGGACGGCGGCGCCGGTCACGGCGACGGAAGGGCCCCGGCGGCCACGGCCGATCGTGTGCGTACCGTGCTGGAGGGCGCGGTGGCGGCGGCGCGGACCTGGCTGGCCGACGAGCGGTTCAGCGCCACCCGGCTGGTGTTCCTCACCCGTCGTGCTGTGGCGACCGGCTCGGGCGACCGCCCCGACCTGGTGACCGCCCCGCTGTGGGGGCTGGTCCGTTCGGCGCAGTCGGAACATCCGGGCCGGTTCGTCCTGGCCGATGTGGACCAGGTCGAGAGCTCCGGTCGGGCCCTCATGGCCGCGCTGGCCACCGGAGAGCCGCAGTTCGCCGTGCGGGACGGGGAGCCGCTGCTCCCGCGTCTGCGGCGGGCGGCTCAGGAACCGGCCACGGAGGCCGCGGGCCCGGCCTTCGACCCCTCGGGAACGGTGCTGGTCACCGGCGCCACGGGCGGGCTCGGCAGCCTGCTCGCCCGGCACCTCGTCACCGAACACGGGATACGCCATCTGCTGCTCACCAGCAGGAGCGGACCGGAGGCCGAAGGCGCGGCGGCGCTGCGGGCCGAACTGGCCGGGCTGGGCGCCGAGGCCACCGTGGTGGCCTGCGACACCGCGGACCGCGCGGCGCTGGAGCGGTTGATCGACGGCATACCGGCCGAGCACCCGCTCACCGCGGTGGTGCACGCGGCCGGTGTACTGGACGACGCGACGCTGGCGACCGTCACACCCGAGCAGATCGACCGGGTGCTGCGTCCGAAGGTCGATGCCGCACTGCACCTCCACGAACTCACGCTGCACAGGGACCTGTCCGCCTTCGTCCTCTTCTCGGGGGCGGCAGGGGCACTCGGCACGGCGGGCCAAGGCGTCTACGCGGCGGCCAACGTCTTCCTCGACGCCCTCGCCCACCACCGCCACGCGCTGGGGCTGCCCGCCCGTTCGCTGGCCTGGGGACTGTGGGCGGAGCGCAGCGGCATGACCGAACGGCTGGGCGACGGCGCCCGACAGCGGCTGGCCCGCATGGGCATCGGCGCCCTGGAGTCCGACCGCGGCCGGCTGCTCTTCGACGCCGCCGTCCGGCTGGGCGACGCCGTACTGCTGCCGATGCGGCTGGACCTGGCCGCGCTGCGCGCCCATGCCGGGGACGCCTACGGTGGCGACGGCGTGCCGGCACCCCTGCGTGGCCTGGCGAGTGTTCCGGCGGCCCGGAGGGGCATCGCGAGCGACGCCGGCACAGCAGCCGGTGCGGTCTCCCCCGCAGCAATCGGTGGAGCGTACGGCGCGGCGAAGGCGGACGGTGCCGCGGGGCTGCGGGAGCGGCTCGCGGGCCTCTCCGAGGAGGACCGGCAGCGCGCCGTCCTGGACCTGGTGCGCACCCACGCCGCCACGGCACTGGGACACGCCACCGCGGCGAGCGTGGAGGCGACACGTCCCTTCAAGGACGTCGGCTTCGACTCGCTGACCGCGATCGAACTGCGGAACCTGCTCAGCCAGGCCACCGGACTGCGGTTGCCGGCGACTCTCATCTTCGACCACCCGACACCGGGCGCCCTGGCGGCACACCTGCTGGACGAGCTCGGCCCGGCACAGGGCGCGTCGGCGGTCGAGGGCGGCCTGCGCGGCCTGGACACTCTCGAGACCGCGCTCACGGGTCTCGCCCAGAACGATCCGGACCGCGAACTCATCCGTACCCGACTGCGCAAGCTGCTCGCCCAATGCGAAGGCGACGTGGCCGGAGCCGAGGATTCCCCGGTCTCCGTGACCGACAGAATCGACCAGGCGACCGACGACGACCTCTTCAAACTCATCGACGAAGAATTCTGATGGTCATGGCCCACAGGTATAAACGAAACCATCCGTCCACCGATCAAACCGTCTGATTGATCCAGACCGCCCGACTCGCGGCGAACAACAGGTTCGTCGTGGCAGTCAGGGCTGAACTGAACGCTGCTCGGCGAAGAATGCGGAATACTGAGGGGGAAAGCGTGGGTACGGCGAACGAAGAGAAGCTTCGTGCCTACCTCAAGCGTGTCACCGGGGATCTGCACCAGGCCCGGCAGCGTTTGCGGGAGCTGGAGGAAGCCGAAGCGGAGCCGATCGCGATCACCGCGATGAGCTGCCGCTACCCGGGCGATGTCGCGACCCCCGAGGACCTGTGGCGCCTCGTGGCGACCGGGGCCGACGCGGTATCCGCATTCCCCACCAACCGCGGCTGGGACATCGACTCCCTTTACGACGCCGATCCGGAACGCACGGGCAAGACCTACGCCCGCGGAGGCGGATTCCTGCACGATCTCGACCAGTTCGATCCGGAATTCTTCGGGATATCGCCGCGTGAGGCGATGGCGATGGATCCGCAGCAGCGGCTCCTCCTGGAGACTTCCTGGGAAGCTTTCGAACGCGCTGGTATCGACCCGCTCTCGGTCCGCGGCAGCCGTACCGGTGTTTTCGCGGGCGTGATGTACGACGACTACGGGGCGGCGCGCATTTACGGCGGCACCGCGGCGGAATTCGAGGGTTACCTCATCAACGGCAGCGCCGGCAGCATCGCCTCCGGCCGCGTGGCCTACACGCTCGGCCTCGAGGGTCCGGCGGTGACGGTGGACACGGCGTGCTCGTCGTCGCTGGTCGCCCTGCATCTGGCCGTACAGGCCCTGCGGGCGGGCGAGTGCAGCCTCGCCCTCGCCGGCGGTGTCACCGCCATCGCCACGCCGAACCTGTTCGTGGAGTTCAGCCGGCAGCGTGGGCTGTCGCCGGACGGCCGCTGCAAGTCCTTCTCCGACGACGCGGACGGCACGGGCTGGGCCGAGGGTGTCGGCATGCTGCTGCTGGAGCGGTTGTCGGACGCGCGCCGCAACGGCCACAAGGTGCTGGCGGTGGTGCGTGGCTCGGCGGTGAACCAGGACGGTGCCAGTAATGGGCTGACGGCGCCCAATGGTCCGTCGCAGCAACGGGTGATCCGGGCTGCCCTGGCGAACGCACGCATCTCGGCGTCGGACATCGACGCCGTCGAGGCGCACGGTACGGGGACGACGCTGGGTGATCCGATCGAGGCGCAGGCTTTGCTCGCCACCTACGGTCAGGATCGCGAAGAGCCGTTGTGGCTGGGGTCGTTGAAGTCGAACATCGGGCATGCGCAGGCTGCTGCGGGTGTGGGTGGCGTGATCAAGATGGTGGAGGCGATGCGGCACGGTGTGCTGCCGCAGACCCTTCATGCGGAGACGCCGTCGTCGAAGGTGGACTGGTCGGCGGGTGCGGTGGAGCTGTTGACGGAGGCGCGGGAGTGGGTGCGGTCGGGTGATCGTCCGCGTCGGGCGGGGGTGTCGTCGTTCGGTGTGAGCGGTACGAACGCGCACGTCATCCTGGAGCAGGCTCCGGAGACCGAGCCGGCCGAGGGGGCTGGGCCGGCGGTTCCGGTGGAGCCGGTGGCGGTGCCGTGGTTGCTGTCCGCCCGGAGTGCGGATGCGCTGCGTGAGCAGGCGGTCAGGCTGCGGGCCCACGTCGAGAGCAGCGCCGACGTCTCGCCGGTGAATGTGGGCTGGACGTTGCTGACGGGTCGGTCGCAGCTGGAGCACCGCGCTGTTGCGGTGGGCCGCGATCGGGAGGAACTCCTCGCGGGACTGGGTGACGTGGACCCGGGGACTGTCGGTTCCGGTGGCCGGACGGTGTTCGTGTTCCCCGGTCAGGGCTCGCAGTGGGCCGGTATGGGCGCCGAACTCCTCGACTCGGCTCCGGTGTTCGCGGCGAGCGTCGCTGATTGTGCGGCGGCGCTGGCGGAGTTCGTGGACTGGGATCTGGAAGCCGTGCTGAGGGGGGCGACGGGTGCTCCGTCTCTGGAGCGGGTGGATGTGGTGCAGCCGGTTTCGTGGGCGGTGATGGTGTCGCTGGCGGCGTTGTGGCGCTCGTACGGTGTGGAGCCGTCGGCGGTGGTGGGGCATTCGCAGGGTGAGATAGCGGCTGCGTGCGTGGCCGGGGCTCTTTCGCTCCAGGATGGTGCCCGGGTGGTGGCGTTGCGGTCGCAGGCGATCGCTGCGGGTCTGGCCGGTCACGGCGGCATGGTGTCGCTGGCCCTGGACGCCGAGGCGGTGGCTGCCCGGATCACGGCGTGGGACGGCCGTATCGAGATCGCCGCGCTGAACGGTCCCACGTCGGTCGTGGTGGCGGGTGAGCCGCAGGCCCTGGACGAGCTGATCGCCTCGTGCGAGGCGGAGGAGATCCGGGCCCGCCGGATCCCGGTGGACTACGCCTCCCACACCTCGCACGTCGAACGCATCGAGGAGAAGCTGGCCGACGTGCTGGCCGAGGTGCGCCCGCAGCCCTCGGACATTCCGTTCTTCTCCACCGTGATCGGTGACTGGGCGGACACGTCGGCTCTGGACGCGGGTTACTGGTACCGGAACCTGCGGCGGACCGTCCGCTTCGAGGAGTCGGTGCGTGCTCTGGCCGCTCAGGATCATGCCGTGTTCGTCGAGGTGTCGGCGCATCCGGTGCTGGCGATGGGTATCCAGGACACGGTCGATGAAGCGGTCGTCACCGGCACGCTGCGCCGTGAGGACGGCGGCCTGGACCGCTTCCTCGCCTCCGCCGGAGAACTCTGGACACACGGCATCGACGTCGACTGGTCGCAGGCCTTCACCGGCACCGGTGCACAGCTGGTTGACCTGCCCACCTACCCCTTCCAGCGCAGCCGCTACTGGCTGGGTGTGACCGCGACCGCCGGGGCCGGGACGGAAGCCGTGGGACTGCTCCCCGCCGAGCACCCGATCCTGGGGGCGGTCGTGGACCTCCCCGACTCCGACGGTGTGGTCCTCTCGGGCCGACTGTCGCTGCACGCACAGCCCTGGCTCGCGGACCACGCGGTCGGCGGGGTGGTGCTGCTGCCGGGCTCGGCCTTCGTGGAGCTGGCCGTCCGAGCCGGTGACCAGGTCGGCAGCGAGACGGTGGAGGAACTGACCCTGCACGCCCCGCTGACCCTGCGCGAGCGCGGCGGAGTGCGGCTGCGCGTCACGGTCGGGGAGCCCGACGAAGCGGGACGCCGGGAGCTGGGCGTGTACTCGCGTGCCGAGTCGGAGCCGGAGGCGGCCGAGGAGTCCTGGACGTGCCACGCCACCGGTGTGCTGGGGACGGAGGCCGTCGAGGCAGACGCTGACCTGGTGTCCTGGCCGCCGCCGACGGGCGCCGTCGCGGTGGACAGCGCCGAGCTGTACGACGACCTGGCCGCCGCCGGGCACGGTTACGGGCCGGCGTTCCAGGGGCTGCGCGCGGCTTGGCGGCGTGGGGACGAGGTGTTCGCCGAGGTCGAGTTGGGGGAGGAGCAGCGTGAGGAGGCGGCCCGGTTCGGGTTGCACCCGGCGCTGCTGGACGCCGCCCTGCACGGGGCATGGCTGACCGAGGCCTTCTCCGACGGTCGGGCGCGGTTGCCGTTCGAGTGGCGGGGCGTGTCCCTGCACGCGTCGGGCGCGTCGGTGCTGCGCGTGCGTCTGGCTCCGGCCGGCAGGGACGCGCTGTCGGTGAGCGTCGCCGACGGCACCGGACAGCCGGTTGCCACGGTACGTTCGTTGCTGACCCGGTCCGTCGACCCGACTCGGCTCGCTTCCGTCCGAGACGAAGCGCACGACGCTCTGTTCAGCCTTCAGTGGACGGCGGCCTCGCCCCCGATATCGGAGGCTGCGGGGTCCACCGCATGGGCTGTCCTCGGCGAATCACCCCTCGGGGGAGAGGCCTGCCCGGACCTCGACACACTCGCCGCCCTGTCGGCCGTACCGGGCTTCGTGATACGTCGTCTCCCGGCAGCGGCGAACCCGGTGAATCCGGCGACGGACACGGCCCGCGCGGCTCTCCGGGAGGCCCTTGAGCTGGTGCGGGAGTGGCTGGCGGACGAGCGGTTCCTGTCGTCGCGGTTGGTGCTGGTGACGTGTGGGGCGGTGGCGGCTGGTCCTGAGGAGGGTGTCGCTGATCTGGGTGGGGCCGCGGTGTGGGGGTTGCTGCGGTCGGCCCAGACGGAGAATCCGGGGCGGTTCGTGCTGGTGGACACCGATGGTGCGCCGGTGTCGTGGCAGGTGTTGCCCGGTGCTCTGGAGTGGGCGGTGGAACGGGACGAGCCGCAACTCGTGGTGCGTTCCGGTGACGTACGGGTGCCGCGTCTGGCTCGTCTGCAGGCCTCTGCCACCTCTGCCGTGGTTTCGGGGGGGTCGGGTTTTGGTGCGGGGACGGTGTTGGTGACGGGTGCGACGGGGACTTTGGGTGGTCTGGTGGCCCGGCATCTGGTGCGGGTGCATGGGGTGCGGCGGTTGTTGCTGCTGAGCCGTGGCGGGCTTGGGGCTGCGGGTGCGGTGGAGTTGCGGGACGAGTTGGTCGGTGCGGGTGCCGAGGTGTCGGTGGTGGCGTGTGACGTCGCCGACCGTGTCGCGTTGGCGGAGGTGCTGGCGGGGGTTCCGGCTGATTTCCCGTTGACGGGTGTGGTGCATACGGCGGGTGTGCTGGATGACGGTGTGGTGTCGTCCCTGACCCCGGAGCGGCTGGAGAGGGTGCTGCGGCCGAAGGTCGACGGCGCCTGGAATCTGCATGAGCTGACGCGTGGTCTGGGCTTGTCGGCGTTTGTGTT
>NZ_JBISAL010000022.1:0-13899 GCF_044391765.1 Streptomyces sp. NPDC018610 | reverse complement strand
GACGGGTCTGCGGTTGCCGGCCACTCTTGTCTTCGACCACCCGACGCCGTTGGCTCTGGCGAGGCATCTCCACGACGAACTCTTCGGCACGGACGACCAGTCCGAGAGCACCGCCCTCACGCCGGTACCCCAGGGCTTGGACCCGCACGGCGATCCGATCGTGATCGTGGGGATCGGCTGCCGGTACCCGGGCGGAGTGCGCTCCGCCGAAGACCTGTGGCGGATGGTGGCCGACGGCCGCGAGGGCATCGACGGATTCCCCGTGGATCGCGGTTGGGACGTGGAGGATCTGTACGACCGGGATCCGGACCGTGCGGGTAAGAGCTATGTCCGGGAGGGCGGCTTCCTGCATGACGCCGCCGACTTCGACCCCGAGTTCTTCGGGATATCGCCGCGTGAGGCGTTGGCGATGGATCCGCAGCAGCGTTTGCTTCTGGAGACGTCGTGGGAGGCGTTCGAGCGGGCCGGTATTGATCCGGCCGCGGTGCGGGGCAGTCGTACGGGTGTCTTCGCGGGCGTGATGTACAACGACTACGGGTCGCGGCTGGAGGCTGTGCCGGAGGGGTTCGAGGGCTATCTCGGCAATGGCAGTGCCGGCAGTGTCGCCTCGGGGCGTGTCTCGTACACCTTCGGCCTCGAAGGCCCGGCGGTGACGGTGGACACGGCGTGTTCGTCGTCGCTGGTCGCGCTGCATCTGGCGGCGCAGGCGCTGCGCAACGGCGAGTGCACCCTGGCCCTGGCGGGCGGGGTGACGGTGATGTCGACCCCGAGGACGTTCGTGGAGTTCAGCCGGCAGCGCGGGCTGTCGCCGGACGGCCGCTGCAAGTCCTTCTCCGACGAGGCCGACGGCACGGGCTGGGCCGAGGGTGTGGGCATGCTGCTGCTGGAGCGGTTGTCGGACGCGCGGCGTAACGGGCATCCGGTGCTGGCGGTGGTGCGTGGCTCGGCGGTGAACCAGGACGGGGCCAGCAACGGCCTCACCGCCCCCAATGGTCCGTCGCAGCAGCGGGTGATCCGGGCTGCCCTGGCGAGTGCGGGTCTCGCCGCGTCCGATGTGGACGCGGTGGAGGCGCATGGCACGGGGACGACGCTGGGTGACCCGATCGAGGCGCAGGCTTTGCTCGCCACCTACGGTCAGGATCGCGAAGAGCCGTTGTGGCTGGGGTCGTTGAAGTCGAACATCGGGCACGCGCAGGCCGCTGCGGGGGTCGCGGGTGTGATCAAGATGGTGGAGGCGATGCGGCACGGTGTGCTGCCCCGGACTCTCCATGCGGAGACGCCGTCGTCGAAGATCGACTGGTCGGCGGGTGCGGTGGAGCTGCTGACCGAGGCGCGGGAGTGGGTGCGGTCGGGTGATCGTCCGCGTCGGGCGGGGGTGTCGTCGTTCGGTGTGAGCGGTACGAACGCGCACGTCATCCTGGAGCAGGCTCCGGAGACCGAGCCCGTCGAGGAGGCTGGGCCGGTGGAGCCGGTGGAGCCGGTGGAGCCGGTGGCGGTGCCGTGGTTGCTGTCCGCCCGGAGTGCGGATGCGCTGCGTGAGCAGGCGGCCAGGCTGCGGGCCCACGTCGAGAGCGGCGTCGACCTGTCGCCGGTGAACGTCGGCTGGACCCTGGCGAACCGGGCGCAGTTCGAGCACCGGGCTGTCGTCGTCGGGAAGAGCCGTGACGAGCTGATCACTTCTCTGGGCGACGTGAACCCGGGGACTGTCGGTTCTGGTGGCCGGACGGTGTTCGTGTTCCCCGGTCAGGGCTCGCAGTGGGCCGGTATGGGCGCGGAACTTCTCGACACCGCGCCGGCATTCGCTGACACGATCGCTGAATGCGGCGAGGCGCTGGCGGAGTTCGTGGACTGGGACCTTGAAGCCGTGCTGCGGGGGGCGACGGGTGCTCCGTCGTTGGAGCGGGTGGATGTGGTGCAGCCGGTTTCGTGGGCGGTGATGGTGTCGCTGGCGGCGTTGTGGCGCTCCTATGGTGTGGAGCCGTCGGCGGTGGTGGGGCATTCGCAGGGTGAGATAGCGGCTGCGTGCGTGGCCGGGGCTCTTTCGCTGCGTGATGGTGCCCGTGTGGTGGCGTTGCGGTCGCAGGCGATCGCAGCCGGTCTGGCCGGTCACGGCGGCATGGTCTCCCTGGCCCTGGACGCCGAGACGGCGGCCGCACGGATCACCGCCTGGGACGGCCGTATCGAGATCGCCGCGCTCAACGGGCCGACGTCGGTCGTCGTCGCCGGTGAGCCGCAGGCCCTGGACGAGCTGATCGCGTCCTGTGAGGCGGAGGAGATCCGGGCCCGCCAGATCCCGGTGGACTACGCCTCCCACACCTCGCACGTGGAGCGCATCGAGGAGAAGCTGGCCGACGTGCTGGCCGAGGTGCGCCCGCAGCCGTCCGGCATTCCGTTCTTCTCCACCGTGATCGGTGACTGGGCGGACACGACGGCTCTGGACGCGGGTTACTGGTACCGGAACCTGCGGCGGACCGTCCGCTTCGAGGAGTCGGTGCGTGCTCTGGCCGCTCAGGATCATGCCGTGTTCGTCGAGGTGTCGGCGCACCCCGTCCTGGCGATGAGCATCCAGGACACCGCCGAGGAAGCGGTCGTCACCGGCACGCTGCGCCGTGAGGACGGCGGCCTGGACCGCTTCCTCACCTCCGCCGGTGAGCTGTGGACGCACGGCATCGACGTGGACTGGACGCAGGCCTTCACCGGCACCGGCGCCCACCACACCGACCTGCCCACTTACCCCTTCCAGCAGCGGCGTTACTGGCTGGACGCGCCGGCCCTGACGGCTAGGAGAGCGGACGATCCTGCGGACGAGCGGTTCTGGGAGGTTGTGGAGAGCGGGGATCTGGAGTCGCTGGCGTCGGTGCTGGGCGTCTCGCCGGACGTGCCGTTGAGCGAGGCGCTGCCGACGCTCTCCTCGTGGCGCCGGCAGCGGCGCGACGAGGCCCGACTGGACCGGTGGCGCTACGGCGTCGCCTGGAAGAGGGTTCCGGAGCGGCCGGAGGCGGCTGCCACGGGCGGAACCTGGCTGCTGGTGGTGCCCGCGGGGGCCGACGAGGACACCTGGGTGGGCGCTGCTCGGCGGGCGCTGACCGAAGGCGGCGAGACGGTGATTCCCCTCACCTGGGACGCGGCGGACGGGAAGCGCGAGCAACTCGGCGACCGCGTAAGGGAAGTGGGCGCCGTCGACGGCGTACTGTCGCTGCTCGCCCTGGACGAGGCGCCGCACCCGCGGCACCCGGAGGTGCCCCTGGGTGTCGCCGGCAGCCTTCAGCTGGTGCAGGCGCTGGGTGATGCCGGCGTGGACGCGCCGCTGTGGCTGGCCACGCGCGGTGCGGTGTCGGCCGGGGAGTCGGACCGGACGGTGGTCCGTGAGGTCCAGGCGCAGGTCTGGGGCCTGGGCCGGGCCGTCGGCCTGGAGCATCCGCAGCGGTGGGGCGGCCTGATCGATCTGCCGCAGGCGCCCGAGGACCGTGCGCTCGCACGGCTGCGCGGGGTGCTGGCGGCGGCCGCGGGCGGCGCGGAGGACCAGCTCGCGGTGCGTGCCGACGGCGTGTTCGCGAGGCGACTGCGACGTGCGCCGGTCACCGGAAATGGTGCTGTACGAGAGTGGAAGCCGCAGGGTACGGTCTTGATCACCGGGGGAACTGGTGCGCTGGGCGGGCGAGTTGCCCGTTGGCTGGCGTGCCGGGGAGCCGAGCATCTCGTGCTGGTCAGTCGGCGCGGTGCGCGGGCGCCGGGTGCCGAGGAGCTTCGTGCGGAGCTGGCCGGGATCGGCGCGCGGGTGACGGTCGCGGCCTGCGACGTCACGGACCGCGCGGCGCTCGCGGAACTGCTGGAGCGGCTGCGGGCGGACGGGGCGCCGGTGCGTTCCGTGGTGCACACGGCCGGTGTGGCGCCGTACGCGAGTCTCGCCGAGACGGATCTCACCGTGCTGTCCGAGGTGGCGTCGGGGAAGGTGACCGGCGCTGTCCATCTGGACGAGTTGCTGGCGGACGACGATCTGGACGCCTTCGTTCTGTTCTCGTCGAGTGCCGGCGTCTGGGGCGCGGGTGGCCAGGGCGCCTACGGCGCGGCCAACGCGCACCTCGACGCGCTCGCGCAGCGGCGCCGCTCCCTCGGTCTTCCGGCGACATCGGTCGCCTGGGGAGCTTGGGCGGAGTCGGGGATGCTGACGGACAACGGGGCAGAGGAGCACATGAGTCGGCGCGGAGTGCTGGCGATGGACCCGGAGTTGGCGCTGGAGGCGCTTCAGCAGGCCCTGGACCGTGACGAGACCTGCACGGTGGTCGCGGACGTGGACTGGGCGAGGTTCGCTCCGCAGTTCGCCGCGGCCCGCCCCCGGCCGCTGCTCGACGACCTGCCGGAGGCCCGGCAGGCGCTGGAGGGGAGTGCGCGGGACGGGTCCGCGGACGGTGCCGGTGGTGCCGACGGGACAGGTGCGGCGCTGGCCGAGCGGCTCGCGGGGATGACAGCGGTGGAACGCGATCGCACCCTGCTCGACCTGGTCCGTTCCCAGGCGGCGGCCGTGCTGCGGCACGACGGCGTCGACGGCGTGGGCGAGGAGCGGGCGTTCAAGGAGCTGGGCTTCGACTCGCTGACCGCGGTCGAGTTGCGCAACCGGCTGCAGAAGGCCACCGGGTTGCGGCTGTCCACCGCGCTGGTCTTCGACCACCCCACTCCGGCCGACCTGGCGGGGCACCTGCGGGACCGGCTGGCCGGCGCCGACGGCGGCGGCTCCGGGTCCGCGCTCACGGAGCTGGACCGCCTGGAGGCGGCGGTGATCTCGCTGTCCCCGTCGGACGAGGACCTGCGGACCACGCTCACCTCGCGGCTGAGCGTGCTGCTGTCGCGGCTGGGCGGCACCCCGGAGAGCGTCCCGGCGGGCGGCGCCGCGGGGGACCGGGCGGCGGACACGGGCGTCGAGGAACAGCTCGGCGCGGCGAGCGACAACGAGATATTCGACTTCATCAACCGGGAGTTCGGTAAGTCATGACCGCGAACGAGGAAAAACTCCGCGAATATCTCAAGTGGGTCACCACTGATCTGCACAAGACGCGCGCCCGTCTGCAGGAGCACGAGGACGCGGAGCGCGAGCCGATCGCCGTCGTGGCCGTCAACTGCCGGTTCGGCGGGGGCGCCGACTCGCCGGAGGAGCTGTGGAGGCTGCTCGTGGACGGTGTGGACACCGTCTCGGCGTTCCCCGGCGACCGCGGCTGGGACATCGACCACCTCTACGACCCCGACGGCACGTCGGGCCGTACGGGCACGACGTACGTCAACGAGGGCAGCTTCGTCCGTGACGCCGCCGACTTCGACGCGGGCTTCTTCGGGATCGCACCGCGCGAGGCGCTGGCGATGGACCCGCAGCAGCGGCTGTTCCTGGAGGCGTGCTGGGGGCTGATCGAGCGGGCCGGCATCGACCCGTCGTCGCTCAAGGGCAGCCAGACGGGCGTGTTCGTCGGCGGCGCCCCCTCCCACTACGGCCCGGCCGCGGGAAGCGTGACCGACGACGTCGCCGGTTACGTCGTCACCGGCGGTTCCGGCGCGGTTCTCTCCGGCCGGCTGTCGTACTTCCTGGGCCTGGAAGGGCCGGCGGTGACGGTGGACACGGCGTGCTCGTCGTCGCTGGTCGCCCTGCACCAGGCGGTGCACGCGCTGCGCCGCCGGGAGTGCTCCATGGCGGTCGCCGGCGGCGTGTCCGTGATGTCCACGCCGGTCGCGTTCGTGGAGTTCAGCCGGCAGCGGGGCCTGGCGGCGGACGGGCGTTCCAAGGCGTTCTCCGACGACGCCGACGGCATGGGCTGGGGCGAGGGCGTCGGCGTCCTCCTGCTGGAGCGGCTGTCCGACGCGCGCCGCAACGGGCACCCGGTACTGGCGGTCGTACGCGGCTCGGCCGTCAACCAGGACGGGGCCAGCAACGGCCTCACCGCCCCCAACGGGCCCTCCCAGCAGCGCGTCATCCGCGCCGCCCTCGCCGACGCGCGGATCTCGCCGGCGGACGTCGACGCCGTGGAGGCCCACGGCACCGGCACGTCCCTGGGCGACCCGATCGAGGCGGAGGCGCTGCTGGCCACCTACGGGCAGGTGCGCCCCGAGGGGCGGCCGCTGCTGCTGGGCTCGCTGAAGTCCAACATCGGTCACACGCAGGCCGCCGCGGGCGCCGCCGGCGTCATCAAGATGGTCCTGGCCATGCACCACGGGGTGCTGCCGAGGACCCTGCACGTCACCGAGCCGTCGTCCAAGGTGGACTGGTCGGCGGGCGAGGTGGAGCTGCTGACCGAGGCACGCGAGTGGCCGAGGGCGGACGACCGGCCGCGCCGGGCGGGGGTCTCCTCGTTCGGCGTGAGCGGCACCAACGCCCACGTCATCCTGGAACAGGCCCCGCCGGAGCAGCCGGAGCAGCGGGAGGGGACGGGGGAGTCGGAGCCCGCCGCGGCCGCCGGACCGGTGGCGCCGTCCCTCGTGCCCTGGGTGCTCTCCGCACGCGGCGCCGACGCCCTGCGCGCCCAGGCCGGCCGCCTGCTCGCGCACCTCGAAGCACTCCCCGAACCGTCCCCCGCCGACGTCGGCTGGTCGCTCGCCACCGGCCGTGCCTCCCTCGAGGACCGCGCGGTGGTGACGGGTGACTCGACCGCCCGGCTCATCAGCGGTCTGCGGGCGCTGGCGCGCGGCGAGGAAGCCCCGGGCGTGCTGTCGGGACCGGCCGGGGCCGGCGGCGCCGGCCGGGTCGTGTTCGTCTTCCCGGGCCAGGGATCACAGTGGGCCGGCATGGCCCGCGAACTGTGGGACGCCTCCCCCGTCTTCGCGGCCCGCATGGACGAGTGCGCGCGCCTCCTGGGCGACCTGGTCGACTGGAAGCTGCGCGACGCGCTCGGCGACGAGGAGGCCCTGGCCCGGGTGGACGTCGTCCAGCCCGCGCTCTTCGCGATGATGGTCTCCCTGACCGAGGTGTGGCGTTCGTACGGCATCGAACCGGCGGCCGTCGTGGGGCACTCCCAGGGCGAGGTGGCCGCCGCGTGCGTGGCCGGCGTGCTGTCCCTGGAGGACGCCATCCGCGTCGTCGCGCTGCGCAGCCGCGCCCTGCGGGCGCTGGCCGGCACCGGCGGCATGCTGTCGATCGTCGCCTCCGAGGAGTGGGTGCGCGAACGCACCGAGCCCTTCGGCGACCGGATATCGATCGCCGCGGTCAACGGCCCGAACACCGTGGTCGTCTCCGGCGACCCGGACGCCCTGGGGGAACTCGGCCTCCTCCTCGCCCAGGCCGGTGTCATGCGGTGGAACGTGCCCGGCGTCGACTTCTCCGCCCACTCCGCCCACGTCGAGCCGCTCGAGCCCCAGCTGGCGGAGATCCTCGCCGGCGTCGAACAGCGGCCCGCCGAGGTGCCGTTCTACTCCACCGTGACCGCCGCCCCGCTGGACACCGCCGCACTCGACACGGGCTACTGGTACCGAAACCTGCGGGCCCCGGTGCGGTTCGAGGAGACCGTCCGCGCCCTGGACGCCGCGGGACACGACGTGTTCGTCGAGGTGAGCCCCCATCCCATTCTCACCATGGGCGTCCTGGAGACACTCGAGAGCCGGGAACGCGCCACCACGCCCGCCGTGGTGAGCACCCTGCGCCGCGACGACGGCGGACTCGACCGGATGGTGACCTCTCTGGCCGAGGTGTGGGTCCAGGGCGTGCACGTGGACTGGGCGCGCGTCTTCGCCGGGACCGGCGCCGGCCGCGTGGAACTGCCGACGTACGCCTTCCGGCGGCACCGCTACTGGCTGGACAGCGGCGCCGGCGCCACCGGAGCGCTGCCGCGCCTCGGTCTCACCGCCGCCGACCATCCCCTGCTCGGAACGGCCCTGGACCTGCCCGACGGCGGCGCCGTCCTCACCGGCCGCCTGTCGCCGGCCGAGCAGCCGTGGCTCGCGGAGCACGCCGTCGGTGACGTCGTCCTCCTTCCGGGCGCCGCCTTCGTCGAACTGGCCACCCGGGCCGGCGACGAGGTCGACTGCGGACTCCTGGAGGAACTGACGCTCCACGCCCCGCTGATCCTGCCCGGCACGACCGCGGTGGCCCTGCGCGTCGGCGTCGGCGCGGCCGACGAGCTCGGCCGGCGCGAGCTGAGCATCCACTCCCGGCCGGACGGCACACCGGGCTCCGCCGCGGACGCCGCTGCCTGGACCTGCCACGCCACCGGCGTCCTGGCCGCCGACGCCGGCATCCCGGACTGGGACCTGACGGTCTGGCCCCCGGCCGGCGCCACCCCGGTCGACTGCGCCGACGTCTACGACGACTTCGCCGCCGCCGGATACCACTACGGCCCCCTGTTCCAGGGCCTGCGCACGGCCTGGCGGCGCGGCGACGAGACATTCGCCGAGGTCGCACTGGACCAGGACCGGCCCACCGACGCCGACCGCCACGGCCTGCACCCGGCGCTGCTCGACGCCGCCCTGCACGCCGTGGGGCTCGGCATCCTGCGGCGGGCCGCGGACCGCTCCGACACCGCACCGCAGCCCAGGCTGCCCTTCGCCTGGCGCGCGGTCACCCTGCACGCCACCGGTGCGACGGCCCTGCGGGTCGCGGTCACCCCGGCGGCCGGCACCGACGCCGTCACCCTGCGCCTGGCCGACGGCGCAGGCCGCCCCGTGGCCACCGTGGGCGACCTGGTCATGCGCCCCGTCGACACCGGCCGACTGCGGGAGACGGCCCGCGCCCGGGACCGGGCGCACGACTCCCTGTTCCACGTCGCCTGGACGGCCCGCGACCTGAGCGCCACCGCGCACCGGCCCGCGACCTGGTCCATCGTCGGCGGCGACACCCTGGGCGCGGCCGACGCGCTCGCCGAGGCCGCCGATCTCGCCGTCAAGCCCTTCGCGGACCTGACCTCCCTCGCCGACGGCGACACCCTGCCGCCGTTCGTGCTGGCCGACGGCACCTCGGAGCCGGGCGACACGCCCGAGACCGTACGCGGCACGCTGACCCGCGCCCTTGAGCTGGTGCGGGAGTGGCTGGCGGACGAGCGGTTCCTGTCGTCGCGGTTGGTGCTGGTGACGTGTGGGGCGGTGGCGGCTGGTCCTGAGGAGGGTGTCGCTGATCTGGGTGGGGCCGCGGTGTGGGGGTTGCTGCGGTCGGCCCAGACGGAGAATCCGGGGCGGTTCGTGCTGGTGGACACCGATGGTGCGCCGGTGTCGTGGCAGGTGTTGCCCGGTGCTCTGGAGTGGGCGGTGGAACGGGACGAGCCGCAGCTCGTGGTGCGTTCCGGCGAGGTGAGCGTCCCGCGCCTCCGGCCGCTCCGCGAGACCACGGCGGCGCCGCAAGGACCGGACTGGGGCGCGGGCACGGTCCTGGTGACCGGCGCGACGGGCACCCTGGGCGGTCTGGTGGCCCGGCATCTCGTGCGGGTGCACGGGGTGCGGCGGTTGTTGCTGCTGAGCCGTAGCGGGCTTGGGGCCGCGGGTGCGGTGGAGTTGCGGGACGAGCTGGTCGGTGCGGGTGCCGAGGTGTCGGTGGTGGCGTGTGACGTCGCCGACTGTGCCGCGCTGGCGGAGGTGCTGGAGGGGATTCCGGCCGACTTCCCGTTGACGGGTGTGGTGCATACGGCGGGTGTGCTGGACGACGGAGTGGTGTCGTCCCTGACCCCGGAACGGCTGGAGACGGTGCTGCGTCCCAAGCTCGACGGCGCCTGGAACCTGCACGAGCTGACCCGTGGCCTGGACCTGTCGGCGTTCGTGCTGTTCTCCTCGGCCTCCGCCGCCTTCGGCAGCCTCGGCCAGGCCAACTACGCGGCGGCCAACGCCTTCCTCGACGCGCTCGCGGCGGCCCGGCACACCCAGGGCCTGCCCGGCTTGTCGCTGGGCTGGGGATTCTGGGCCCAGGTCACCGGCCTGACCGACGGGCTCACCGAGACGGACGTCCGTCGCCTCACCCGCGCCGGCATGAGTCCGCTGCCCACCGGCGAGGCGCTCGAACTCCTCGACACCGCGCAGCGCTCGGACCAGGCCGCGCTGCTGCCCATCCGGTTCGACCGCGCCGCCCTCGACCGCCCCACCACGCCGGACGCCGTGCCGGTGATGATGCGTGACCTGGTCCGCGTCCCCGCCCGGCGCACCGCGGCGGCCGGAACCGCGACGGCGGAGAACGAGACGGCGTTCAAGCACCGGCTCGCCGCGCTCGACGCGCCCGAACGCCGCAAGATACTCATGGAGTTGGTGCGCACGCAGGCTGCCGCTATCCTCGGCCACACGACGATCTCCGCCGTGGATCCGATCCGTGGATTCGTGGAGCTCGGCTTCGACTCGCTCATGGCGGTGGAGTTCCGCAACCGCCTGGCCACGGCGACCGGCCTGCGCCTGCCCGTCACCCTCGTCTTCGACTACCCGAACCCCGAGGCCCTCGCGGCCCACCTCGATGCTGAGCTCCCGCTCGGCACAGCCGGCGACGCGACACGGGCGGCGGCCACCGTGTCCGAGGAACTCGACAGGTTGGAGAACCTGTTGGACGCGCTCGCCGCAGACGAGGTCAAGCGCATGGAAGTGATGGTGCGGATGAAGTCCCTCGTCGCGCGGCTGGGCGACGCGACCGCGGACCGGCCGTCCCACGACGACGGCGAGAACGACGACCTCGCGTCGGCGACCGACGACGAACTGTTCAGCGCCCTGGAGAACGAGCTGAGGAAATCCTGACCGACCGGCCCGCCAGCCTGGCCGTTTTCCATCGCACGCACGTCACGGGGAGCTGATGCCGCATGTCCAACGAGGAAAAACTCCGTTCCTACCTCAAACTGGCGACCACCGACCTCCGCCAGGCCCGCCGCCGGCTCGAGGAACTGGAGGCCAAGGACTCCGAGCCCATCGCGATCGTGGGCATGGGCTGCCGCTACCCCGGCGGCATCACCGCACCCGAACACCTCTGGGACCTGGTGGCCTCGGGCGGCGACGCGGTCACCGCATTCCCCGCCGACCGCGGCTGGGACGTGGAGGACCTGTACGACCCGGACCCGGACCGTGCGGGCAAGAGTTATGTCCGGGAGGGCGGTTTCCTCCACGACGCCGCCGGCTTCGACCCCGAGTTCTTCGGCATGTCCCCCCGCGAGGCGCTCGCGACCGACCCGCAGCAGCGGCTCCTCCTGGAGACCTCCTGGGAGGCGCTGGAGCGCGCCGGCATCGACCCGAAGCACCTGCGGGGCAGCCGTACGGGTGTCTTCGTGGGCGTCATGTACAACGACTACGCGGCCCGCATGCACAAGGCTCCCGAAGGCTTCGAGGGCCAGGTCGGCAACGGCAGTGCCGGCAGTATCGCCTCCGGCCGCATCTCCTACACCTTCGGCCTCGAAGGCCCGGCGGTGACGGTCGACACCGCGTGCTCGTCCTCGCTGGTCGCGCTGCATCTGGCGGTGCAGTCCCTGCGCCAGGGCGAGTGCACGCTCGCCCTGGCCGGAGGCGTCGCGATCATGGCGTCCCCGACCATCTTCGTGGAGTTCAGCCGGCAGCGCGGGCTGTCGCCGGACGGCCGCTGCAAGTCCTTCTCCGACGACGCGGACGGCACGGGCTGGGCCGAGGGTGTGGGCATGCTGCTGCTGGAGCGGTTGTCGGACGCGCGGCGCAACGGGCGTCCGGTGCTGGCGGTGGTGCGCGGCTCGGCGGTGAACCAGGACGGTGCCAGCAGCGGCTTGACCGTTCCGAACGGTCCCTCGCAGCAGCGCGTCATCCGGGCTGCCTTGGTGAACGCGCGGCTTGCGACGTCGGATGTGGACGCGGTGGAGGCGCACGGTACGGGGACGACGCTGGGTGATCCGATCGAGGCGCAGGCGCTGCTCGCCACCTACGGGCAGGACCGCGACCGGCCCCTGTGGCTCGGTTCTTTGAAGTCGAACATCGGGCATGCGCAGGCCGCCGCGGGCGTCGCGGGTGTGATCAAGATGGTGGAGGCGATGCGGCACGGCACGCTGCCCCGGACTCTCCATGTGGAGACGCCGTCGTCGAAGATCGACTGGTCGGCGGGTGCGGTGGAGCTGCTGACGGAGGCGCGGGAGTGGGTGCGGTCGGGTGATCGTCCGCGTCGGGCCGGTGTCTCCTCCTTCGGTGTGAGCGGTACGAACGCGCACGTCATCCTGGAGCAGGCCCCGGAGACCGAGCCCGTCGAGGGGGCTGGGCCGGCGGTTCCGGTGGAGCCGGTGGCGGTGCCGTGGTTGCTGTCCGCCCGGAGTGCGGATGCGCTGCGTGAGCAGGCGGTCAGGCTGCGGGCCCACGTCGAGAGCAGCGCCGACGTCTCGCCGGTGAACGTGGGCTGGACGTTGC
Organism: Streptomyces sp. NPDC018610; assembly: GCF_044391765.1. Classification (NCBI taxonomy): domain Bacteria; kingdom Bacillati; phylum Actinomycetota; class Actinomycetes; order Kitasatosporales; family Streptomycetaceae; genus Streptomyces; species Streptomyces sp. NPDC018610. Next base: position 1,614 of record NZ_JBISAL010000022.1, on the reverse strand, counting down.
TGACGGGTCGGTCGCAGCTGGAGCACCGCGCTGTTGTGGTGGGCCGCAATCGGGAGGAACTCCTCGCGGGACTGGGTGACGTGAACCCGGGGGCTGTCGGTTCTGGTGGCCGGACGGTGTTCGTGTTCCCCGGTCAGGGTTCGCAGTGGGCCGGTATGGGCGCCGAACTCCTCGACACCGCGCCGGCATTCGCTGACACGATCGCTGATTGCGGGCGGGCTTTGGCGGAGTTCGTGGACTGGGATCTCGAAGCCGTGCTGCGGGGGGCCCCGGACGCTCCGTCGTTGGAGCGGGTGGATGTGGTCCAGCCGGTTTCGTGGGCGGTGATGGTGTCGCTGGCGGCGTTGTGGCGCTCCTATGATGTGGAGCCGTCGGCGGTGGTGGGGCATTCGCAGGGTGAGATAGCGGCTGCGTGCGTGGCCGGGGCTCTTTCGCTCCAGGATGGTGCCCGGGTGGTGGCGTTGCGGTCGCAGGCGATCGCAGCCGGTCTGGCCGGTGACGGCGGCATGGTGTCGCTGGCCTTGGATGCCGAGACGGCGGCTGCCCGGATCACCGCCTGGGACGGCCGTATCGAGATCGCCGCGCTGAACGGGCCGACGTCGGTCGTCGTGGCGGGTGAGCCGCAGGCTCTGGACGAGCTGATCGCGTCCTGTGAGGCGGAGGAGATCCGGGCCCGCCGGGTCCCGGTGGACTACGCCTCCCACACCTCGCACGTGGAGCGCATCGAGGGGGAGCTGGCCAGGGTCCTGGCCGAGGTGCGCCCGCAGCCGTCCGGCATTCCGTTCTTCTCCACCGTGACCGGTGACTGGGCGGACACGACGGCTCTGGACGCCGGCTACTGGTACCGGAACCTGCGGCGGACCGTCCGCTTCGAGGAGTCGGTGCGTGCTCTGGCCGCTCAGGATCATGCCGTTTTCGTCGAGGTGTCGGCGCATCCGGTGCTGGCGATGGGTATCCAGGACACGGTCGAGGAAGCGGTCGTCACCGGCACGCTGCGGCGTGAGGACGGTGGCCTGGACCGTTTCCTCACCTCCGCCGGTGAGCTGTGGACGCGTGGTGTCGACGTGGACTGGTCGCAGGCCTTCGCCGGCACCGGCGCCCACCACACCGACCTGCCTACTTACCCCTTCCAGCAGCGGCGTTACTGGCTGGACGCGCCGGCCCCGACGGCTAGGAGAGCGGACGATCCTGCGGACGAGCGGTTCTGGGAGGTTGTGGAGAGCGGGGATCTGGAGTCGCTGGCGTCGGTGCTGGGCGTCTCGCCGGACGTGCCGTTGAGTGAGGCGCTGCCGACGCTTTCCTCGTGGCGCCGTCGGCAGCGTGACGAGGCCCGGCTGAACGACTGGCAGTACCGGGTGTCGTGGAAGCCGGTGTCGGTGTCGTCGGCGGGGGTTGTGTCGGGTGCGTGGTTGGTGGTGGTGCCTGCGGGGCTGATGGAGGACGCGTGGGTGTCGGCTGTGGTGGCGGGGCTGGAGGGGCGGGGCGTTCGGGTCGTGCTGTTCCCGGTGGGTGGGGGTGTGGGTCGTGTGGAGTTGGCGGGGGCTTTTGGGGGTGTGGGGGTTCTGGCTGGTGTGGTGTCGTTGCTGGCGTTGGACGAGGCTGCGCATGGTGTGG
>NZ_JBISAL010000021.1:0-54046 GCF_044391765.1 Streptomyces sp. NPDC018610 | reverse complement strand
GTCAGCGCACCCCGCTCTTCTGCCCGGCGCGCCAGTGCGGGTCGTAGCCGCTGGTCAGCTCGGAGCGGTTGTGGCGCCACCTGGGTTCCTTGTTGACGGCCATGCTGGTGATGCCGCGCATCCGCCGGATGAAGGCGCCGTAGGGCCGGATGAGGACCGAGGACAGACTGCCGCCGGTGGGTTCGTCCATGAAGGGCATGAAGGCGTCGGGGAAGCCCGGCATGGTGCAGCCGATGCAGATGCCGCCGACGTTGGGACAGCCGCCGATGCCCGCCATCCAGCCGCGCTTGGGCACGTTGCAGTTGACCACGGGGCCCCAGCAGCCGACCTTCACCTGGCACTTGGGCGAGTTGTAGTCCCGGCTGAAGTCGCCCTGCTCGTAGTACGCGGCCCGGTCGCAGCCCTCGTGCACCGTCCTGCCGAACAGCCACTGCGGGCGCAGCATCTCGTCCAGCGGCGGGGGCGGCGCCGAACCCGCGGCGTGGTAGAGCACCCAGGTCAGGGTCTCCATGAAGTTCTCGGGCTGGATCGGGCAGCCGGGCACGTTCACGATGGGCAGGGCGGCCTGCGACCTGAAGTCCCAGCCGAGGTAGTCGGCGAGGCCCATGGAGCCGGTGGGATTGCCGGCCATCGCGTGGATGCCGCCGTACGTCGCGCAGGTGCCGACCGCGACGACGGCCCATGCCTTGGGGGCGAGCTGGTCGATCCACCAGTTGAGGGTGAGCGGCTCGCCGGTCTCCGGGTCGTTGCCGAAGGAGGTCCAGTAGCCGTCGCCCTCGATGATGTTCTGGTTGGGGATCGAGCCCTCGATGACCAGGATGAACGGGGTCAGTTCGCCACGGGCCGCGGCGCGGAACGGCGCGAGGTAGTCCTCCCCGCCCAGGCTCGGCGAGAGCACCTTGTTGTAGAGGTTGACCTTCGGCAGACCGGGGATGAGCCCGAGGACGACGTCCTCGATCGACGGCTGGTCCGACGCGGTCATGGAGACGGTGTCGCCGTCGCAGCTCATGCCCTCGGAGATCCAGAGGATCGAGATCTCGTCGAAGCCGGCCCGATCGTGGGCCCCTTCGGGGTCCTGGCTGACGCGGCTGGTGCCACTGTCGATGGTCATGTGCTCGGCCTTCCCTGGAGACGGTCGCGGAATCGGTCGTAGGCGGCGGCCACCGGGCCGAGGACCGTCAGCGCCGGGGGCTGGTCGGGCGCGTTCGGGTGGGGCCTGGTCGGGGCGCTCCGCTTGCCCTGGTCGAGGAGGCGGCCCAGCTCGTCCAGGTCCTGTCGGGAGACGTGCTCGCGCAGTTCGGGCAGCAGCTCGCCCTCCTCCTCGCGCACGTGTTCCTCGACCTCGCGCCTGAGCTGGGCCATGAGGTCGCCCTCACGGTCGTCGCCGGCCGGCAGCCGGTCGAGGGCGAGCAGCAGCTTCTTGACGGCCATGTGCTCGCTCAGGTGCTCGTCGATCTTCCGCGGGCCGTCCGGGAGGACCTTCCTGGCCATCGGGTAGACCATCATCTCCTCGAGCGCCGCGTGCTTGGACAGCTCGCGGACGGTCAGCTCGATCACCCCGCGCCGCTGCGTCTCGGAGGCCGCGGCGTGGTAGTCGCGGAACAGTTGCTCCACCATGCGGTGGTCGTGTCTCAACAACTCGATGGCGTCCATCGCACCTTTCCTCGTCCCAGGCGGCGGCCCGTGGCCGCCGCTCGTCGGGGCGGACGTGGTGGGGGCCGGCGGGCCCGCGGGCCGGTGCCGCGGCCGAGAGGACGTCGACGGGAACGGCCGTGCGGCCCGCGGCGGACGCCGCCCGGTGCGGGGCGGACCGTCCGTCCCCGCACCAGGCTCGCACCGGACGCCCGGACTCGCGCGTTGTGCTCGGTCGGCGGAGTGAACGTCCGGGCCCGACCTGTGGGGGGCGGACGCAGGCGCGGCCCCCGGGCGTCCTCCCGTGCCCCCGGGTGTCTCCTTCGCCCACCCGGGCGTTGCCCCGTCCCCCGGGTGCTTCCTTCGCCCTCCCGGGTGTTGTCCCGTCCACCCGGGTGTTTCCATCGCCCTCCCAGGTGTTTTCCCGCCGCCTCCCGTGGCACCCGTGCGGCGGTCGATCCCTGTGCCCCGGGCCGGGCCCGTTCCGTGCGCCCCGGGCCGCGGCAAGGCGCCCGCCCCGGGCGACCGGGCGGCGCGGGGACGAGGACAGGAGGCGACGATGCGCACACCGCGCGAGGACACGTCATCGAGTACGGCCCGGGTGGGTGACGCCGCCGCCCGGCTGGGACAGGACGCCGCCGAACTGGCGCGCCGCGAGGTCAGGGCGATGCGGGGCGACCTCATGGCCGGACTGCGCGAGTCCGCGGCGGGCGGCGCGCTGTTCGCCGGGGCGGGGGTGTGCGGGATCCTGGCGCTGTGCACGGCCCACGAGACGGTGCTGCGGGCGCTGGAGTCCGTCATGCCGCGCGGCCGGGCCGCCGCGCTCCTGACCTGCTTCTACGGCTCCGGCGCCGTGGTCCTCGCCCTGGCGGCGCGCGACCGGGTCGGCGCGGCCGCCGACGTGACCGCCGAGGCGCTGGAGAAGGAGGCGGACGACATACGGTCCGGCCCGCCCACCCCGGGTCCGGAAGCCCCCGAGCCCGGCGCCTGAGCCGCACGCATCCGTGCCGCCGCATCCCTGTCGGCGACCCCGCTGTCGGCGGGCGCGCCGGAACACGCACGCCGGGCCGCGTCTTTCTCTCCACCGTGGAACTCGTGTGCCCGCTGACCGTCCTTCCCGGCCGGCCGCCGGACCGCCGGGCCGCGCCCGGCGGTGGGTCACACCCCGTCGTCCGGCCAGGCCAGCAGCCGGGCGCCGATCACCGCGGTCTGGAGCGTGTAGCGGTGCACGGGGTCGGACGGGTCGGCGCCGGTCAGCTTGTGGATGCGTTCCAGGCGGTAGGTGAAGGCGCGCACACTGAGACTGAGGCGGCGCGCCGCCTCCGCGGCCGTGCAGCCGGCGTCGAAGTACGCGATGAGCGTGTCCAGGAGCGGCTGGGCGCCGCCGCGGGCGGTCCGCAGCGGTCCGAGGGTGTCCTGGACGAGATCGGCCATGGCCTGCCGGTCACGGGCCAGCACGGGGTACACGAGGAGGTCCGCCGCGCGCAGCACGGGCTCCTTGAGGTCGAGGCGGTCGGCGAGTTCCAGGGCGTTGAGCGCCTCCTCGTAGGAGTGGACCACTCCCCCGGCGCCCGGGTGGGGGCGTCCGATGGCGACCCGGCCGCCGTCGGTGGCGGCGTAGGCGTGCTTGGCGAAGAACGCGAGGACGTCGTCCTGGTCGCCCGGGGCGACGCAGACGAGCCGGCCGTCCTTCGTGGTGAGCAGGACGCGTCGGTCGCCGAACCGGCCGAGCAGCGAGGTCTCCACGTGCCGGGTGGCCGGGTGGGTGTCGTCGACGGGGCGGGTGCCCTCGGCGACCGCGACCGCGTGGGCGCGGGAGAAGAGCAGTCCGTAGCGTTCGGCGCGCTCGGCCAGCCGGCCGAGGTCGCTGCGTCCGTAGAGCAGGTCGTCGATGAACTCGCGGCGGTCGGCCTCCTCCTGGCGCATGGCGAACTTCTGCGCCCGCTCATGGCCCTCGGCGAAGGCGTCGACGGCCTGCTCGACGGCGGCGAGGACCCGGTCGACGCCGGCGGCGGCCAGGCTGGGCGAGAACGCGCGGGCCGCCGACAGGTGCCGGCGCACGAGGGTGCGCAGTCCGTGGCCCGCCTCCGCCGCGCGTTCCCCCTGGGCGCGCAGCGACTCCAGTTCGTCCCGGGTCAGCCGGCGGCCGGTGGCGCACACGTCGGCCAGGATCCGGGTGTAGGCCGTCAGATACTCGTCGGGCGCCTCTGGCCGTGTCACAGACCCTCCCCAAGTCTTGATCGGTCGTCGACGCTGTCTTAACCCACGCCGGACCGCCGTGCCAAACCCCCGGCCCGAGGGGGCCGTCAGGGCGCGGCTCACGGACGGGCGCGACTCGTGCCGTCCAGTGGGGGCGGGTCGGACGCCAAGGGCGCGGATCGTTCAACTACGCACGCGCGGGCCGCCATTGGCCAGAATTCATAGTCCGTTCCCCTACCGGTGCCGTGATCGACTTGCCATGGGGTTAGCATATGAGCGCCACCTAGCTCGAAAGAGAAACCTGTGACTGTCAACGACGACTCGTTCACCAACTGGAAGAACCGCGAGGAGATCGCGGAGTCGATGATCCCGATGATCGGGAAGCTGCACCGCGAGCGGGACGTCACCGTCCTGCTGCACAGCCGCTCGCTGGTGAACAAGTCGGTGGTGAGCATCCTCAAGACCCACCGGTTCGCCCGGCAGATCGCGGGCGCGGAGCTCTCGGTCACCGAGACGCTGCCGTTCCTGGAGACGCTCACCGCGCTCGACCTCGGTCCGTCCCAGATCGACATCGGCATGCTGGCCGCTACCTACCGCGCCGACGACCGCGGCCTGTCGGTGGCGGAGTTCACCGCCGAGGCCGTCGCCGGGGCCACGGGCGCGAACAAGATCGAGCGCCGCGAGGGACGGGACGTCGTCCTCTACGGCTTCGGCCGCATCGGCCGTCTCGTCGCCCGGCTGCTGATCGAGAAGGCCGGTTCGGGCAACGGTCTGCGGCTGCGCGCGATCGTCGTGCGCGGGGGCGGGGAGCGGGACATCGTCAAGCGCGCCTCGCTGCTGCGCCGCGACTCCATCCACGGCCAGTTCCAGGGCACGATCACCGTCGACGAGGCGAACAGCACGATCGTCGCCAACGGCAACGAGATCAAGGTGATCTACGCCGACGACCCGACGGCGGTGGACTACACGGCGTACGGCATCAAGGACGCCATCCTCGTCGACAACACCGGCAAGTGGCGCGACCGCGAGGGCCTGTCCAAGCACCTGCGTCCGGGCATCGACAAGGTCGTCCTGACCGCCCCCGGCAAGGGCGACGTCCCCAACATCGTGCACGGCGTCAACCACGACAGCATCAAGCCGGACGAGCGGATCCTGTCCTGCGCCTCCTGCACCACCAACGCGATCGTCCCGCCGCTGAAGGCGATGGACGACGAGTTCGGCGTGCGGCGGGGCCACGTGGAGACGGTCCACTCGTTCACCAACGACCAGAACCTGCTGGACAACTACCACAAGTCCGAGCGCCGGGGCCGCTCCGCGCCGCTCAACATGGTGATCACCGAGACCGGCGCCGCCTCCGCCGTGGCCAAGGCGCTGCCGGACCTCCGGGCGCGGATCACGGGCAGTTCCATCCGCGTGCCCGTGCCGGACGTCTCGATCGCGATCCTCAACCTCCAGCTGGCCCGCGAGACCACCCGCGAGGAGGTCCTCGACCACCTGCGGGAGGTCTCGCTGACGTCGCCGCTCAAGCGGCAGATCGACTTCATCAGCGCGCCCGACGCGGTCTCCAGCGACTTCATCGGCTCGCGCCACGCCTCGATCGTCGACGCCGGCGCGACCAAGGTCGAGGGCGACAACGCGATCCTGTACCTGTGGTACGACAACGAGTTCGGCTACTCCTGCCAGGTCATCCGCGTCGTGCAGCACGTCTCCGGGGTGGAGTACCCGACCTTCCCGGCGCCGGCGGTCTGATCCCGCCCGGGCCCTGCGCGGCGCTCGGGGCCCGGCGTCCCCCGCACGGGAACGCCGGGCCCCGAGGCGTCGCTCCCGGCGACCCGGCCGGGGCGCGGCGGGCCCGGTGTGTGAGACTGCGCGCATGATCCGCAGCGCGACCCCCGCCGACGTCCCCGTCATCCACACCCTGATCCGCGAGCTCGCCGAGTACGAGAAGGCGCTCGACGAGGCCAGGGCGACGCGGGCGCAGCTCGCCGAAGCCCTCTTCGGCGAGCACCCGGCCGCCTACGCGCACGTGGCCGAGGACGCCGGCGGCGAGATCGTCGGGTTCGCTCTGTGGTTCTTGAACTTCTCCACCTGGCGCGGTGTGCACGGCATCTACCTGGAGGACCTGTACGTGCGCCCCGAGGCCCGCGGCGGAGGCCACGGCAAGGCGCTGCTGACGGAGCTGGCCCGCCTCTGCGTCGCCCGCGGCTACGAGCGTCTGGAGTGGTCGGTCCTGAACTGGAACCGCCCCTCGATCGACTTCTACGAGGCCCTCGGCGCCCGCCCCCAGGACGAGTGGACGGTCTACCGGCTCACGGACGACGCGCTGAAGACCCTGGGCAGCCGGGCCTGAACGCTGTCCCGCAGTCCCCGGCGGAACAGCCCTTGGAGTCCGCCCGGCACACCGTGCCGGACGGACCGAGGACGGCCGTCGCGCCCCCGCTCCCCCGCCGGCGGACCCGCGAGGGCGAGAGCCGGACGTCCGGGCGGCCTCGAGACGCCACGGCCGCGCACGGCGGCCCCGCGAGACGCACGGGCGGCCCGGCCCCCGCGTCGGCGGGGGCTGGGCCGCCCGACCGCTCGGCGTCCGTCAGCCCTGACGTGCCTTGAGGCGGGGGTTCTTCTTGTTGACGACGAAGACCACACCCCGGCGGCGCACCACCTGGGCGCCCGGCCGGGACTTCAGCGAGCGCAGCGACTTGCGCACCTTCATGTTCAGCGCTCCTCACGGAACAGGACGTGCCGACCGGCCGCCGGGTCGTACTTGCGCAGGACCAGCCGGTCGGGGTCGTTGAGGCGGTTCTTGCGGGTCACGTAGGTGACTCCGGTTCCGGCGGTGGACTTCAGCCGGACTACGGGACGCACGGTGCTGCGTGCCATGGGGGGTCCTCCTTTCGGCCGCTTTCCGGATTGACCCGGGCATGTCGGCCGTGGTCGTCAACAGGGGCGCGGGGGCGCGCATTCCCGCGAGGGCGGCGACGCCCCGAAAACGGTCTGGACGGACATACCGGTCGCCCGCCGGGGAACCGCGGTGTTAGAACTGGGAGCATGGTCGGACGTTCCCGCCGGTCCCGTTCCCCAGCGGCACCGCCGTCCAACGACCGGCGGTCAGGTGCCGCGTCCCGCCGTGCGGGGCCCCGGCGTTCTCCGGGGCGCCCCTTCTCGCCGTCCTCCTGGAACCTCGGCACGGTCGCCGCGCAGGTGTTCCTGCTCCAGGTGGTCGTCGTGCTGATCCTCGTCGCCGCGGCGGCCGCCGCCCTGGTGCTGCAGGGGCGCTACGACGGCGAGAACAGCGCCCGGGTGCGGTCGCTGGCCACCGCGGAGGCGTTCGCGCACGCGCCCGGCACGGTGCGGGCGCTCCAGTCGCCGGATCCCACCGCCGCGCTCCAGCCGGCGACGATGCAGGCGCAGGCGGGTTCCGGGGTCGACTTCATCTCGGTGCTGGACAAGGCCGGGGTGCGGCTCAGTGACACCGAGCCGCGGCTGATCGGCACCAAGTCGCCGGGGATCGAGCGGGCCGCCGCGGGCGAGACGTTCACCGAGAGGTTCCACGGCAGGCCGTCGGACGCCGTGCGCGCGGTGGTGCCGGTCCTGGACGGGAGCCGGCGGGTGATCGGCATGGTCACCGCGGGGATCCAGGTGGAGAACCTGGGGCACCTGCTCGACCAGCAGGTGCCCATGGTGGTCGGTTCGGCGGCGCTGGCCCTCGCGCTGGCGACGGCGGGCACCGCCCTGGTCACCCGGCGGCTGCGCCGCCAGACGCACGGCCTCGGCCCGGTCGAGATGACCCGGATGTACGAACACCACGACGCGGTTCTGCACGCGGTGCGCGAGGGCGTCCTGATCCTCGACGGCGACGGCCGGCTGCTGCTCGCCAACGACGAGGCGCGCCGCCTGCTGAACCTGCCCGCGGACGCCGACCAGCGGCACGTCACGGAGCTCGGCCTGGGCCCGGAGCTGACCGGGCTGCTGGTGTCGGGCGAGGCCGTCTCGGACGCGGTGTGCCCGGTCGGGGAACGGCTGCTGGCGGTCAACGCCCGGCGCACCGCCCCCTACGGCGGCACGCCGGGCCTGGTGGCCAGTTTCCGCGACACCACCGAACTGCAGGCGCTGACCGGCCGGGCCGAGCTGGCGCGGGGCCGGTTGACCCTCCTGTACGAGGCGGGCGTGCGGATCGGCACGACGCTGGACGTACGGCGTACGGCCCGGGAACTGGCCGAGGTCGCGGTCCCCGGCATGGCCGACGTCGTCACGGTGGAGTTGCTGGAGGTGGTGCTGCGGGGCGAGGAGCCGACGGGCGCCCTGAACCGGATGCGGCGCACCGCCCTGCGCGGCACGGGCGCGGGGCATCCGCTGCAGCCGGTGGGTGACCTGATCCAGTTCGTCGTGGCCGACACCCCGATGGTGGCGGCGCTGAGCCAGGGCAAGGCCGTGCTGGTGCCGGACCTGCACGCGGCCCGGGACTGGCGGGCGCAGGACCCGCAGGGCGCCCGCCGTGTGCTGGACTCCGGCGTCCACTCGCTGATCACCGTGCCGCTCAGGGCGCGCGGTGTGGTGCTGGGCATGGTCAACTTCTGGCGGGCGGCCGGCAGTCCCCGGTTCGAGGAGGAGGACGTGGCGGTCGCCGAGGAGCTGGGGGCCCGGGCGGCCGTGGCGATCGACAACGCGCGCCGCTACACCCGTGAGCACGCGATGGCCGTGACGCTGCAGCGCAGTCTGCTGCCCCGGGACCTGCCGGAGCAGGACGCGCTGGAGGTGGCGTCACGCTATCTGCCGGCGCAGTCGGGGGTGGGCGGCGACTGGTTCGACGTGATCCCGCTGCCGGGGTTCCGGGTGGCGCTCGTCGTCGGCGACGTCGTGGGCCACGGGCTGCACGCGGCGGTGACCATGGGACGGCTGCGCACGGCGGTGCTGAACTTCTCCTCGCTCGACCTGCCGCCGGAGGAGCTGCTGGGCCATCTCGACGAGATGGTGATGCGGCTGGACACGCAGAGCGAGGGCGCGGCCGGCGAGGGTTCGCTGGTGACCGGGGCCACCTGCCTGTACGCGATCTACGACCCGGTGGGCGGGCACTGCACCCTCGCGCGCGCCGGGCACGGCGTGCCGGCGGTCGTGGACCCCCTGGGCCGGGTGACGTTCCCGGAGCTGCCCCTGTCGCCGCCGCTGGGCGTGGGCGGGCACCCGTTCGAGTCGGGTGAACTGGATCTGCCGGAGGGCAGCCGTCTGGTGCTGTTCACCGACGGTCTGGTCGAGGACCGCAGGCGGGACATCGACGAGGGGCTCGAACTCCTCGCGTCGGCCGTCGCGCACCCGGACCAGACGCCGGAGGACACCTGCCGGGCCCTGATGAGGACGATGCTGCCGGAGCACCCGAGCGACGACGTCGCCCTGCTCGTCGCCCGGACCCGGCTGCTCGACCCGTCCCGGGTGGCGGTGTGGGAGGTGCCGTTCGACGTCATGGCGGTCTCCCGGGTGCGCACGGAGGTGAGTGAGCGGCTGGCGGAGTGGGGGCTGGAGGAGTCGTCGTTCGCCACGGAGCTGATCCTCAGCGAGCTGCTGACCAACGCGATCCGCTACGGCGCGCCGCCGGTCCGGGTCAGGTTCCTGCTGGGCCGCACCCTGGTCTGCGAGGTCTCCGACGGCAGCAACACCTCGCCCCGGCTGCGGCGCGCGACCACCACCGACGAGGGCGGGCGCGGCCTGTTCCTGGTCTCGCAGTTCGCCGAGCGGTGGGGCACGCGCTACGTGGCCCGGGGCAAGGTGATCTGGGCGGAGCAGTCGCTGGGCCGCGCCCCGGAGCTGGACCCGGCACTGCTGCTGGACGAGATGGCCTGGTGACGGGCGGGGGCCCGGGGGCGCCGGCGCACGACCGTGTCCGCTGACGCCCGGTGACGGGAACGGACGCGTCATCAGACGCCGAGTCAAATTACTGAACCGTAACCTACCGCACGCTACCGCCGGTAACAGACTGACGGGTAACTTCTCGTCAGCTCGCGCACTCCCCAGTGCCGCGAGGGGGCCGGAGGACGACCGCGCCCCCTCGCATTGACATGTCCTCGCCCGGGGCCCGGTCATCGGCCGCCGCCCGCGGGCGAGGCGGTCTCTCCTGCCCGGCCGCATCCCAGGAGGTCCCCCATGCCCCCACGCAGACACCTGATCGCCGCGGCGGTCGCCGCCGCCTCGTGCCTCGGCGTCCAGGCCCTGCCGGCCGCCGCCGCGACGGACTCCGCCCCGGTGGTGTCCCGGGGCGTCACGATCCCCGAGTTCTACAACCCGCCCGCCGAGCTGCCGGCCGCCGACGGCACCCTGATCCGCAGCGAACCGCTTCCGCTCGCCCTCAGCGTCTCCGGTCTCGACGGCCCGCTGCCCGGTCGCGCCACCCGGCTGATGTACAAGTCGACCGACGCGAACGGCTCCCCGGTCGCGGTCACCGGCGCCTACATCGAGCCCGCCGCGCGCTGGCAGGGCGGCGGACCCCGCCCGCTGGTCGTCGTCGCGCCCGGCACCATGGGCCAGGGCGACCAGTGCGCGGCCTCGCTGGGCCTGGAGCACCCGATCACGCTCAACGGCCGGACGATGTCGGTCGGCTACGAGGACCTGTCGGTCTACCGGCTGCTGGCCGCGGGCACCGCGGTCGTGATCACCGACTACGCGGGTCTCGGCGCCACCGACCGGCTGCACACCTACGTCAACCGGGTCGACGAGGCGCACGCCGTCCTCGACGCGGCCCGCGCCGCCCGCTCCGTCCAGGGCGCCTCCGTCACCGCCGCCTCCCGCGTCGGCCTGTACGGCTACAGTCAGGGCGGCGGCGCCACCGCGGCCGCCGCCGAACTCCAGCCGGCGTACGCCCCCGACGTCGCCCTCGCCGGCACCTACGCGGGCGCGCCGCCCGCGGACCTGACCGCGGTCACCAAGGGCATCGACGGCACCGAGCTGACCGGCGCGCTGGGCTGGTCGCTCAACGGCTTCCTGCAGACCGACCCGGAGCTGAAGCCGATCGCCGAGGCCCATCTCAACGCCGCCGGCAAGGCGGCGCTGGCCGATCTGTCGACCATGTGCGTCGGTGACGCCCTCCTGCGCTACGGCTACTCCCGCAGCACCAAGTGGACGACCGACGGCCGGTCGCTGAGCGACATCATCGCCGCCACGCCCGCCCTCCAGGACTTCCTCGACACCCAGCGCATCGGCAGGCTGGAGCCGGCCGGTCCGGTGCGGGTGGCCACCGGCACCAGCGACAACCTCGTCCCGCACGGCCAGGCCCGGCAGCTCGCCGTGGACTGGTGCCAGAAGGGCGCGGACGTCACCTACAAGCCGGTCGTCCTGCCGAACGTCATCAGCCCGCTGCTCAACCACTTCGGACCGCTGCTCACGGACCAGGACGCGGCCGTCTCCTGGCTGACCGACCGGCTGGCCGGCAAGCCCGCCGCCTCCAACTGCTGGACGCTGCCGCTCCAGCCCTGACCCGCCGGCCCACCGCGCCTCACGCACGGCGCGTCGCGCACCGCGACGGCCGCCCCGTCGCCGACGGGGCGGCCGTCGCGATGGCGGGCACCGGTCAGGCGGCGCCCCGGCCCCTGCGGCGCAGGGCCAGGTACGCGCCGACGACGACCGCGGCCGGCAGGACGGCGAGGCCGGCAGGACGGAGCGGGAACCGCGGAGCCCCGCCGGCCCCCGCCTTCTCGACGGCGGGACCGGAGTCGATCCCCGTGGCGACCGGCGCCACCTGCCGGATCGGACCCACGGACTTCACCGAGCCGTCCGCGTTCAGCAGCACCTGCCGGTTGTTGGGGTGCCGGAAGTCGAACATGCCGGCGAGCGAGCCCGCGCGGGCGTCGAAGGAGTGGTCGCCGACGCGGCCGGTGTGCCAGTTGTCCTCGATGAACCGGATGATCGACGTCTGCTCGGTCGGCGTGTGGTCGACCCGGTTCACCCTGCTGTACGGGGAGATCACCAGCAGCGGCTGTCGGGGCCCGGGGCCGCAACGGTCCCGGTAGCCGCCGGCCGCCTTCGGTCCGGCCTGGCAGGCGGGACTGTCGGTGGCCTTGCCGTCGGAGCCGGGCTCGGTGTCCGTGGAGCCGTTGCGCACCGTGGCGTAGGCGTGGTCGTACCAGCCGTCGGAGTCGTCGTAGGCGATGACGATCGCGGTGGACCGCCACTGCGGCGCGCTCTGGATCTCGTTGATCCGGTCGATCAGGAAGTGCTGTTCGTCGAGGGGGTCGGAGTAGCCGGCGTGCCCGTCCTGGTAGGCGGGCGCCTTGACGAAGCTGACGGCAGGAAGCCGGCCCGCCCTGAGCGCGGCGGACAGGTCGCCGAGGTCGTAGTTGTGGTTGGCCCGGCCGGCGTGGCCGATCTCGGCGACGTCCGCCGGGGGCAGGTGGTGGGGGTTGGCCGTCGAGCGGTAGTAGGCGAACGGGTTGTGGTGCGGGCTGTAGTCGATCACCGCGGCGCCGCCCACGTTGGTGTGCGTGCTGTCGCACCGGGCGTACTCGCCCTGCTCGCCGCTCCATGCGGTGGTCGGCCGGAAGCCGCCCTGGAACCAGCCCCAGCTGACGTGCCGGGAGTTCAGCAGGTCGCCGATGTTGCGGCCCTTCATCACCGCGAGCGCGTCGGAGCTGGTGTGGTTCTTGCCCGAACAGTCGTCGAAGGCCGGGTCCGGGTCGTTGATCATCGTGCCGACGCCGTCCGCGTCGGGCGACTTGACGGTGTACGGGTCGGGGGCCCCGGTCTGCCGGGGGTGCTCGGTGCCGGAGGCCGGGTCCACGGAGACGACGCCGTGCGTCTGGCCGGAGACGAGGTTGATCGCGCCGGGGGTGGAGGGGCCGTAGGTCGAGCTGAAGGAGCGGTCGCCCAGGGCGTAGTGCTGGGCGTAGTTCCACAGGGCCGTGACGGTGTTGCCGTCGTAGTAGTCCATGACCAGGCCCGGCTCGCCGAACAGGCCGCCGCTGCACCTGCCGACCTCGGTGTTCTCCACGTACCGGTCGGCCCTGCCGCCGTCGGCGGCGTACTGCTCGGGCCCGTAGGAGTGGTTCTGGTCGCAGGTGACGGCCTGCGCCGGGGTGAGCCGTCTCGGCGTGTACTGGTTGGGGTTGCGCTTCAGCAGCCCGGCGTGTTCGAGGGTGTCGACGTCCCCGGGGGTCTTCCCCGACGCGGTGAACCTCGTGCCGTCCGTGTTCGCGGCGTGGGGGTAGGTGGCGAAGTAGTGGTCGAAGGAGTTGTTCTCGTCGAAGAGGACGACCACGTGCTCGATGGGCGTGGCCGTGCGCGCACGCCCGTCCTGGCCGGGCGCGGCCCGGCCGGGGGCGGCGCCGCCCAGGACGGTGAGCGCCACGGCGCCGGTCAGCGCGCCGCATCTCAGGATCGTCGCTCGTCTTCCCCTGCCGGCCATGCTGCTGCCTCGCTTTCCCTGCGGGTCGCGTGCGGGACCGTGTCCGTGCCGTGCGGCGTCCTCGCGTACGGCCGCGTGCGCACGGGATCCGTGCGGACAGGCTCCCTGCGGACGGGGCGGTGCGTACGGGCGTACGGGCGTACGGGCGTACGGCGGGGGACGTGCCGCCGCGTGGGCGGCTCGGTGCCGGGCCATGATGACGCCGCGGTGCCCGCCGGCACAGGGAGGCCGGGCCCGCGCCTGGCCGTGAATGCACCCGTCGGGCGAGCGGACGGCCCCTGACCGCGGGGGGAAACCGTCAGGTCAGCAGGGACCGGCCGTACCAGTCCGCCTCGTCCCGCACGCCGGGCAGGGCGAAGAAGTAACCGCCGCCGAACGGCTTGATGTAGTCGGTGAGCGGCTCGCCCGCCAGGCGCCTCTGGATCGATTCGAACTGGTGGACGAGGTCTTGCTGGTAACAGCAGAAGAGCAGGCCCATGTCGAGGTCGCCGTTGTCGTCCGTGCCCCGGTCGTAGTTGTAGGCCCGCCGCAGGATGCGCCGGCCCGCGGTGTCGGGGGTGCGCGGGTCGGCGCGGCGGATGTGGGCGTCCAGGGGGATGACGTCGCCCGTGGGGTCGTCGGCGTAGTGCGGGCTGTCGTGCTCGGCGTCGCCGTCCAGCGGGGCCCCGGAGTCGCGGGCCCTGCCGACCATCCGCTCCTGCTCGGCGAGGGAGACGCGGTCCCAGAACTCCACCAGCATGCGGATCAGCCGGGCGACCTGGTAGCTGCCCCCGGCCGCCCACCCGGGTTCGCCGCTCCCCCGCCCCACCCACACCAGCCGGTCCATCTCGCGGGCGTCGGTGGGGTCCGGGTTGGCGGTGCCGTCCTTGAAGCCCATCAGGTTGCGCGGGGTGCCGGAGGGGCGGGGCGGGCTGGTGAAGCCGTCCATGCGCCAGCGGATCTGGAGCCCGCCGCGCGTGTGCCGGGCGATGTCGCGCAGCGCGTGCAGGACGGTGTCCTGGTCGTCGGCGTGCAGGTGCAGGCTGATGTCGCCGTGGCACCACTCGGGCCGCAGGTCGTCGTCGGGGAAGGCGGGCATGGGCGTCAGCCGGCGTGGACGCAGGCGGCCCAGCCCGAACCGGTCGTCGAAGAGCGAGGCGCCGACCGCGACGGTCACCGCCAGCGCGCCGCCCGGCAGTTCGCCGCCCAGGATGCCGGAGTCGGCGGGCGGACCCGTGATGCCCACCGGTTCGGGGGTGCCGCCGAAGGAGAGGAACCGGGCGCGGGCGGTGAGGGTGCGCAGCAGATCGGCGAGTTCCGCACGGTCGCCGGCCGTGACGTCGAGGGCGACGAAGGCGGCGGCCCGGCGGGGTGCGGCGAGCAGGGAGCGCTGGTGGGGGCCGTGGAAGGGCGGGACCACCGACACGGCCGCCTCCGCGCGGCCGGATAGGTCGTCGCAGGCCCGGTCGCCCTCGCCGACACCGCCGACGCCCGCGGCGGCCCCGCCGCCGGCGGCGAGCCCCGCCCCCGCCAGGGCCGCGCCGCGCAGGAACCCACGCCGCCCGACGCGCCCGGCCGGGGCCGTCCGCGCGGTCCCGGCGGTCCCCGGGGCCCTGGCAGTTCTCGCGGTTCCGTCGGACACGGGGACAACGGGGATCCCGGCCGTGACGGCGGACGCCGAGGGCCCGGCGGGCCCCGCGATCTCGGCAGGCCCTGCGATCTCGGCAGGCCCGGCGGGCCCGGCTGGGGCGGGGGCCCGGTCGGCGTCCTCGGTCCCGTCCGCGCGGTCCCGGCCGTTCACGCCGTCCTCCGGGGTTCGCACAGGGTGGCCACGGAGGCCAGCCGTTCCACCAGGTCGCCGAAGGCCGCGTCGGTCCGCTCCCGCTGGACGCGGCTCAGCCGGGCCGGCGGCGTCCAGCGGTCGCCGTGGCGGAAGCCGTCGAGGAGGGATTCGGCGCGCTTCATCCGCTGGTCCAAGGCCGGCAGGCCGGGGTAGCGGGAGGTGAGCAGCGGGCGCAGGCGGGCGAGGACGGCACGGGTGCCGTCGAGGTTGGCGCGGGCGGTGGCGAGGTTGCTGCCGCTGCCGTAGTCGGTGCGCCCGGTCAGCTCGAACCGCACGGTGTTCTCCAGGATCTCGTGGGCCCGCCGGCCGAGCTGGGCCGGGTCCATCCGCTCCCGCGCCCACGCGTCGCGCAGCGCGGTGACGGACTCGGCGAGCGCGGCGGCCGGGGCGCGCAGGGCACCGGCCCCCGCGCCGTGCCACAGCCCGTGCTCGACCCGGTGGAAGCCCGTGAAGGAGGGGTCGCGGACCCCGCCGGGCAGGCCCGCGTCGGTGCCGTTGATCCGTGCGTCGGCGTCGCCGAAGGCGTCGTACGCCGCCCCGAGCCGTTCGTAGCCCAGATGGGCCGGCAGCCAGGCCGCACGGGCCCCTTCGAGATCGCCCCGGTCGACGGCGTCGCGCAGCCGCCCGGTCAGCCGCACCACCTCGGCCAGGCCCCCGGCGACCCACTTCTGGTAGGCGATCGCCGGGGGCACCAGGTCGTGCGCGGTGACCGGCGCCGCGGCCGGGCCGGTGCGGCCCCCGTCGACGCGGACGGCGGGCCCGGTGACGGCGTCGGCGTCCTCGGGCACGCAGCGAAAGGCGTACGCGCCCGTGCCGAGGCGGACGGTCAGGGTCCGGGTGGTGCCCGGGCCGATGCCCTCGGTCTCGCCGAGGACGGCCCCGCCGTCGCGCTCCTCCAGGTACGCCTCGACGGCCCCGCCGGAGGTGTTGCGCAGCCGGAAGACCTGGATGCCGGGCACCGGCCGGTCCCAGCCCCGGCCGCAGTGGCCGGGCGCCACCTCGACGGTGGTGTGCGGCAGTCCGTCCGGTTCGGCGCCCGCCCGGTGCGAGGCGCGGACCAGGACCAGCAGCCCGGCCAGGACGAGCGCCAGCGCCGCTCCGGCCGCGGCCCACGCCCGCGGCGGCCGTGCGCCTGGACGGGACATCGGCATTCCGGTCCTCCCCGGGGTCGGGCCGTCCGTGATTCCGCCTCATGCTAGGCAACGGGGCCGTCCTGAGCGGACGTCCGCAAAGAGCGCTGTCCGGGAATCGCCCCTGGCGCGCCGTTCCTTCCCGGCGGGCCGGCCGGGGCCGCGTGCCCCCGCGACGGGTGCCTCCGTGATGCGCGTCGTGGTCACCGCGGTGCACTGCGGGAGGCGTGGGTTCCTGGCAGGAACGCTTCGCCGGCCGGGCACGGCCACGGCAGTCGGGTCATGCGCTGCCGCTGGTCCCGTCCGCGCTCTCCTCCTGATCACCGTGGTCGACGTCGTCTCCCCCTCCGACATCGTCCTCGGTCCGCCGCTCGTGGTCGCGCCTTCGATCGCCGCCTGGTCGGAGGGTCCCTGGACGACCGGACGCGTCGGGGCCGCGGCGGTGGCGGCGCAGGCGTTCATCGGCCGGCGTTCGGGGGTGCTGCCCTCGCGCAGCGTGGTCGTACAAGTGATCGCCCTGGGGCTGCTGTCCGCGCTGGTGGTGGCGCTGTGCCTGGTCCGCGACCGGCGCCGGCGGGAGCCGGCGCAGGTGCGGTCGGTGGCCGAGGCGGCGCGGCGGGTGCTGCTGTGGCCGCTGCCGGACCGGACGGGTTCGCTGCGCCTGGCCAGCCGGTATCTGGCAGCGGAGGACGGAACCGGGCGGCGGCGCGGTGGACGAAGTGCCCTTCGGGCCCGGGGACACGCTGCTGCTCCGCACCGACGGGGTCGCCGAGGCCCGCGACCGGCAGGGCGTCTTCTACCCGTTCGCCGAGCGGACCGCGCGGTGGGCCGGCTGTCCGCCGGGCGCCCTGCTCGACCACGTCCACCGCGATCCGCTCGCCCACACCGGCGGGCGTCTGGGCGGCGACGTCGCCCTGGTCGCGATCGGTGTCCGGGACGGTCCGGTGACCGGGGCGGGTCGGTTTCCGGGACAGGCCGGTGACCGGGACGGGCCGGTGACCGGGACGGGCCGGTGACCGGGGCGGGTCGGTTTCCGGGACGGGCCGGTGACCGGGACAGGCCGGTGTCGGGGTCACCGCGACCGTAGTGATCAAGCGTTGCGGTGGTGATGCGGCAGCGTGGCGGGATGCAGGGCGGCCGGGCGGCCCGGTCAGAGGCCGCTGCCAGCGGGCTGTTCCGGACGGAGTTCTTCCGGGCGCTGGTCCCGCGTGTCCGGGACGGGTCGCCGGACGCCCGGCGCGATGAAGTACCGGACCTGGTCCAGTAATCCGACCGAGGTCTTTTCAATATGATCACCAAGACTCGTATAGTGACCGTCAGTTGAGCACCACGTGTCACCTGTCACCAGCCAGGCCCTGTCCGGGGAACAGACCGAGGGCCGCCCTTCGACCGAGCGGCGGCCGTCCGAGGATCCGATTGATGACCGCGCCCACGCCTCGCGGCGAGCGACCCACCGTCCGAACTCTCGCTCCCCTTCCCGCACTCACCGCCGTCGTGTCCGTGGCCGCGGTGGCGGGAGCGGCCGCGGCCGCGCCCGCGTCGGTGCGCGCCCCGCTCGCCCTGGGCACGGGCCTTGCGGCCGTGGTCCTGGTGATCGCCGTCTTCTGGGCCGTGCGCGCGGCGCAGTGGGCCCGGATCGCCCGGGGCGCCCTGGACGCGGCGCGGCAGGACGCCGAGTTCCGGCTCCAGGAGCGCGACCGGCTGCTGCGCGAGGCGCAGCGCGAGCGACAGCACCTGGTCGGTGAACTCGCCGCCCAGCGAACGGAGTTCGCCGAGTCCCTGGCCCACGAACGGGCCCGCCTGGAGGAGGCCCGCGCGTGGGAGACCGGCCGCCTGGCGCAGGAGAACGACCGCCTCGCCGGTGAGCTGGAGCGCGCCGCGCGTGGGCGGGACGCGGCGATCTCGGCGACGGCCAACGCGGCCGGCCGCATGCAGGCGTTGACCACCGCGATGCTCGCCGACCTGCGGGCCATGGAGGAGCGGCACACGGACGAGGAGGTCCTCGCCGATCTGCTCCACCTGGACCACCGCACCGCGCAGGCCGGCCGGCTCGCCGACTCGGTCGCCGTGCTCAGCGGCTCGCGTTCGGGCCGCCGTTGGGCGCGTCCCATCGCGATGGAGTCCATCCTGCGCGGCGCGCTGGGACGCATCGGCGCCTACCGCCGGGTCCGGGTGCACGCGGCGAGCGAGACCGCCGTCGCCGGGCACGCCGCCGAGGGCGTGATGCACGCGCTCGCCGAACTCCTCGACAACGCCGCCAACTTCTCGCCGCCCACCTCCGAGGTGCACGTCTACGTCGAGGAGGTGCCGGCCGGTGTCATCGTGTCCGTGGAGGACAGCGGGCTCGTCATGGGCGAGGTCCAGCTGCGCCGCGCCGAGCAGGCCGTCTCCGGCGACATCTCCGAACTCGGCGGCCTCACCGGCACCCGGCTCGGTCTGGCCGTCGTCGGCCGCCTGGCCCGCAAGCACGGTCTGAAGGTGTCCTTCAGGCCGTCCGCGCGGGGCGGCACGGGCGTCCTGATGCTGATCCCGCAGGCCCTCCTCACCGCTCCGGTCGCCGCCGCGGCCCGGCCCGCGGGGCCGCCCTCCAAGGACGACGTCCCGGGCGGACGGCCGGACCCGGCCGCCGAGGCGCTGGAGTCCACCGCCGAACCCACCGCTGCCGCCGAGTCCGCAGCCGGCCCGGCGCCCGTGCACGAGAACACGCCCGACGGCACGGACGGCGACACGGCCGAGCGCCCCACGACCGGACTGCCCAGACGGCGCCGCGGTCGCACCCTCGCCGAGGCCGAGCGGGCCCGGGCCGCGACCCGCGCGCCCGAGCCGCGGGAGGCGGCCGACGCCGACGAGGCGAAGATCCGCGCCGCCCGCTTCGGCAGCTTCCGCCGCGCCGTGCGCGCCGCCGGCCCCGGCCGCGAGGCGGCGCCGGACGGCGCCGACCACACGGCCGAGCCCGAACCGACCACCCGACGACGTCCGGCCGAGGACGGCGCCGTCACCCCGGCCGAACCGGCCGGACCGCAGCCCCACCCGTACGCGCACCCGGAAGGCGACACCACTTCATGACCGGCCAGAGCACCGCCGACGACAAGCTCACCTGGCTCCTGGAGGGCCTGCTGGAGCGGACCCCGGGCGCGCGGCACGCGCTCGTGCTGTCCCGCGACGGACTGAAGCTGTGCCGCACCCCGGAGCTGACCGTCGACCAGGCCGACCAGCTCGCCGCGATCGCCGCCGGCATCCAGTCGCTCTCGCACGGCGCGTCCGCCGAGTTCGGCGACGGCAGCGGCGGGGTGCGCTCGGCGATGACCGAGTTCTACGGCGGTGTGCTGTTCATCGTGGAGGCCGGATCGGGCGCGCACCTGGCCGTGATCACCACCGAGGAGGCGGACGCGGGGCTCGTCGGGCACAACATGAGCGAACTCGTGGAGCAGCTCGGCGAGTACCTGTCCGCGCAGCCCCGCACGTCATGAGCCGGCCCGGCAGGGACGACTCCCCCGACCGTCTCTACACCATCACCGGCGGCCGCACCGGCACCGGCCCCGACAGCCCCTTCGACCTGGTCACCCTGGTCGTCGCGGAGTCGGAGCCGGCGCCGGGGATGCAGTCGGAGCACGCCGCGATCCTGCGGCTGGCCGCTTTCCCCACGGCCGTGGTGGAGCTCGCCGCCGAGCTGCGTCTGCCGGTGAGCATCACCAAGGTGCTGCTGTGCGACCTGCTCGCGGCCGGCCGGGTCAGCGCCCGCCATCCGCGCAAGGCAGCCGTATACGACCCCGACATCCTGGAGCAGGTGCTCGTTGGACTCCGCAACCTCTGACGCCCGCACCCCCTTGGGTGCCTCCGCCGACAACGGCCTGAAGATCGTGGTCGTGGGCGGCTTCGGCGTCGGCAAGACCACGCTGGTCCGCTCGGTCAGCGAGATCCGTCCCCTCAACACCGAGGAGACGATGACCCAGGCCGGCGAGGGCGTCGACGACGTCAGCGGCGTGCGCGGCAAGACCGCCACCACCGTCGCCTTCGACTTCGGCCGCATCACGCTGGACGCGCACAACGTGCTGTACCTGTTCGGCGCGCCGGGGCAGGAGCGGTTCTGGTTCCTGTGGGACCGGCTGTTCTCCGGGACGCTCGGGGCGGTCGTCCTGGTCGACACGCGCCGTATCGACGACTCCTGGTACGCCATCGACCGGCTGGAGCACCATGGCACGCCGTTCATCGTGGCCTGCAACGACTTCGGCGGCCCGGTGCACGGCCACGCCGAGATCCGCGCCGCCCTCGATCTGGACCCGCGGGTGCCGCTGGTGGACTGCGACGCCCGCTCGCGCGAGTCCGGCAAGCAGGTCCTGATCACCCTGGTGCGACACGTCCAGGAGCAGTACGCCGGACAGGCCGCCCGAGCGGCCGTGCCCCGACAGGAGTTCGTGTGACCACCGACGCGGTGCCGCTCAGCGGCCCCCGCTTCCAGACCGAACCCGCGGTCCTGTACCGGGAGATGCGGCGCGAGCACGGCGCCGTCACCCCGGTGCTGCTGGACGGCGGCGTACCGGCGTGGCTGGTGCTCGGCTACCGCGAGCTGCACCAGGTCACGGGCGATCCGGTGCTGTTCAGCCGTGACTCGGACCTGTGGAACCAGTGGGAGAACATCCCCGACGACTGGCCGCTGCTGCCGATGATCGGCCGCAAGCAGCCCTCGATCCTCTACACGGTCGGCGAACGGCACCGCGAGCGCGCGGCGATGCTCTCGGGCGCCCTGGAGGCGGTCGAGGCCTCCGAACTGCGCCGTCACTCCGAGCGGTTCGCCGACGAACTGATCGACGCGGTCTGCGGCGAGGGCGCGGCCGACCTCGTCGCCGACTACGCGATGCTGCTGCCGGTGCGGGTCCTGGCCCGCCTGTACGGCTTCCCCGACGACGAGGGGCCGGACCTGGTCACCGCCCTCAACGACATGATCGACGGGCGGGAGCGGGCGATCGCGGGCCAGCGGCACCTGGCCTCCGCCATGGGGCAGTTGCTCGCCGAGCGCGCCGCGCGTCCCGCCGACGACGTGGCCTCGCGGATGCTGGCCGACCCGGGCGGGTTCAGCCAGGAGGAGGTCGCCCAGGACCTGATGGTGATGCTGGCGGCGGGGCACCAGCCGACCGCCGACTGGATCGGCAACTCGCTGCGCCTGATGCTGACCGACGAGCGGTTCGCCGCCTCCCTGTTCGGCGGCCGCAACAGCGTCGCGGAGGCGATGAACGAGGTCCTGTGGGAGGACACGCCGACGCAGAACGTCGCCGGCCGGTGGGCGGCCCGCGACACCCGGCTCGGCGGCCGCCGGATCCGTGCGGGCGACCTGGTGCTGCTCGGTCTGCAGGGCGCCAACTCCGACCCGCAGGTGCGCACCCACGGCTCCGCCCTCACCGGCGGCAACAACGCCCACTTCTCCTTCGGGCACGGCGAGCACCGATGTCCGTTCCCCGCGCAGGAGATCGCCGAGGTGATCGCGCGCACGGGGATCGAGGTCGTGCTCGACCGGCTGCCCGACGTCGACCTGGCGGTGCCCGCCGAGTCCCTCACCCGCCGTCCCTCGCCCTGGCTGCGGGGCCTGACCGGGCTGCCCGTCCGGTTCACCCCCGTACCCGCGCTCTGACCCTGGGGTCTTCCGTTCGGATCGGGCCGGGTCAGGGATCGGGCCCGATCCGGACGAAAGGCCCCAGCCCCCCGGCCGAGCAGGTTCCGTGCCGGGGGTCCGGGGCGCGCCCCGGACCGGCCCCGTACTTCCGACCCCTGCCCTGGGAGGCACGTCACGATGACGACCGGCACAGAAGAGACCACCGGCGCCGAGAGCACCCGTATCGCCCTCGATCCCTTCGTCACGGACCTGGACGGCGAGAGCGCGCGGCTGCGCGCGGCCGGTCCGCTGGCCGCGGTGGAGCTGCCCGGCGGCGTCCCGGTGTGGGCGGTCACCCACCACGCCGAGGCCCGGGCCCTGCTCACGGACCCGCGGCTGGTGAAGGACATCGAGGTGTGGGGGGCCTGGCGGCGCGGTGAGATCCCCGCCGACTGGCCGCTGATCGGGCTCGCCAACCCGGGCCGCTCGATGCTCACCGTGGACGGCGCCGAGCATCGCCGGCTGCGCGCGCTGGTGGCGCAGGCGCTCACCCCGCGCCGGGTGGAGCGGATGCGCGAGCGCATCGAGCGGCTCACGGAGGACCTGCTGGACGGCCTTCCGGCCGACGGCGGCGTGGTCGACCTGAAGGCGGCCTTCGCCTATCCGCTGCCCATGTACGTCGTCGCCGACCTCATGGGCATCGACACGGACCGGCTGCCCCGGCTGAAGGTGCTGTTCGAGAAGTTCTTCTCCACCCAGACACCGCCCGAGGAGGTCGTCGCCACGCTGACCGAGCTGGCGCAGATCATGGGCGAGACGGTGGCCGCCAAGCGGAAGGCGCCCGGCGACGACCTGACCAGCGCGCTGATCCTGGCGTCCGAGGACGGCGACCACCTCACCGACGAGGAGATCGTCTCCACCCTGCAGCTGATGGTCGCGGCCGGCCACGAGACGACGATCTCGCTGATCGTCAACGCGGTGGTCAACCTGTCCGCCCACCCCGACCAGCGAGATCTGGTGCTCTCCGGCGCGGCCGACTGGTCGGCGGTGATCGAGGAGACGCTGCGCTTCTCCACGCCCACCTCGCACGTCCTGATCCGCTTCGCCACCGAGGACGTCCCGGTCGGCGACAAGGTGATCCCGGCGGGCGACGCGCTGATCGTGTCCTACGGCGCGATCGGGCGCGACGAGAACGCGCACGGGCCGAGCGCGGGCGGCTTCGACATCACGCGCGAGTCGAAGAACCGGCACATCTCCTTCGGCCACGGCCCGCACGTCTGCCCGGGCGCGGCCCTGTCCCGTCTGGAGGCCGGTGTCGCGCTGCCGGCGCTGTACGCCCGCTTCCCCGGCCTGGACCTGGCGGTGCCGGCCGATCAGCTGCGCAACAAGCCGGTGGTGACGCAGAACGACCTCTTCGAGCTGCCGGTCCGGCTGGAGGCGTAGGGCCTGTCCGACGCATTCCCGCCCGCTTCGCGGCGTCCGGCGCCTTGTGATCGCACGCACCGGGCACCGCCAGGCCCGCCCTACGGGCGAACGACGGGGATTCGTCGGACCGGCCCGAGCGCGCGGGCCCGATTCAGAAGCGCCGCCGCTGAATCCGATGGAGGCCGGCGGTTGGACTTCAGGATCACCGAGGAGCAAGGTAGGGGCGTCCCGCCGAACCTGACGGGACGCCCCGCCGCACGACCCGGAGAACACCCGATGACCTACGTCGCGGACCCCGCGCGCTACGACGGCGCCATGCGCTACCGGCGCACCGGTCGCTCGGGACTGGACCTGCCCGTCCTGTCCCTGGGCTACTGGCACAACTTCGGCGACGACCGCGCGTTCGAGACCCAGCGCGAGATCGCGCTGCGCGCCTTCGACCTCGGCATCACCCACCACGACCTGGCCAACAACTACGGCCCGCCCTACGGCTCCGCGGAGATCAACTTCGGGCGGCTGATGCGGCAGGACCTGGCGCCCCACCGGGACGAGATGGTGATCTCCACCAAGGCCGGCTGGGACATGTGGCCCGGCCCCTACGGGCAGGGCGGCGGCTCCCGCAAGTACCTGCTCGCCTCGCTCGACCAGTCGCTGGAGCGGATGGGCCTGGAGTACGTCGACATCTTCTACTCCCACCGGCTGGACGCGACCACGCCGCTGGAGGAGACGATGGGCGCGCTGGACACGGCCGTCCGCCAGGGCAAGGCCCTGTACGTCGGCATCTCCTCCTACGACGCCGAGCGCACCCGGCAGGCCGCGGCGATCCTGCGCGACCTGGGTACCCCGCTGCTGATCCACCAGCCGTCGTACAGCATGGTCAACCGGTGGATCGAGACGGAGGGCCTGCTGGACGCCGCCCAGGAGGAGGGCTTCGGCGTCATCGGCTTCACCGCCCTGGCCCAGGGGCTGCTGACCGGGCGCTACCTCCAGGGCGTGCCCGAGGACTCGCGGGCCGCGCGGGGCACCTCGTTCGACGCCTCGTGGCTGACGCCGGACATGCTGGAGCGGCTGCGGGCGCTGAACGGCATCGCCGAGCGCCGCGGGCAGACCCTCGCCCAGATGGCGCTGGCGTGGGCGCTGCGCGACGAGCGCGTCACCTCGCTGGTGATCGGCGCCTCGCGCGTGCAGCAGCTGGAGCAGAACGTGGCCGCGCTGCGGAACATGGAGTTCACCGCGAAGGAGCTGGCCGAGATCGACGAGTACGCCACCGACGGCGGCGTGGACCTGTGGCGCGAGGCGCGCACCGGCAGCCTCGGCTGACGCCGGCCTCCGCGCGCCGGCCACGCCTCGGCCCCCACCCGACATGCCGGGTGGGGGCCGAGGCGTCGTGAGCGTTGGGCAGGCCTTGCACCTGCATCTCCCCGCGGGAAGCGGGGTGTCTTTCCTTGGACCACCAACGCACGGCCTGAGAACCGGAGTTCCGGTGCTTTCCGCTGTGCCTCCACCGTAGCCCGCGCGCCGCGGCCGCGCCTCACGGGGCGCGCGCGGCGTCACCCGAACGCCGGGACGGCGCTGCTCAGGGGTGCTGTCGAGGCCGGGCGCCGTTCAGCGCCAGGTCGACCAGACGCTCCACATAGGCGTCGCCGAGCGGTGCGCCGCTGAGCAGGACGCGGGTGAACAGCGGTCCGCTGACGGCCTCGACGAGCAGACCCGCGTCGGTGCCGGAGGCCAGCTCCCCCCGCTCGACGCCCCGTTGCACCATGGCGGCGGCACGGTCCAGGCGCTCGCTCCAGTAGGGGCCCCTGCGGTCCTCGAGCGTGTCGTCGCGCTCGACGCTCAGTCGCAGCAGGGCCTGGCCCTGGGCGGTCTCCAGCAGGTGCGCCAGGCAGGTGAAGAAGCGCACCAGGTCGCCGCGCACGGCGCCGGTGTCCGGGATCGGCAGCGCGGTGTCCAGTTGCGTGGCCAGCGCGTCCAGGATCAGGTTCTCGCGGCTTCCCCAGCGCCGGTAGACCGAGGTCTCGTGCACGCCGGCCGCGCGGGCGACGGCGGCGACGGTCGCACCGGCCAGTCCTTCGGCGGACAGCAGGTCGACCGCGGCGGCGAGCACCGCCCGGCGCATCCGCTCGCCCCGGCGGCGCAGGGGCGGTGCCACGGGTCCGTCCGGGGCCCGGTCTGAGGTCATGCCCGTCATGCGCACATGCTAACGCAAGTCGGCTTGCGTTGAGCGATGGCCCGTCGTACGGTGCAAAGCAAGGTGACCTGCGATAGAAGCGGGAGGTCACCGCCACCCCGAGGAGGTCGCCCCATGGACCGGATGCTCGCCGCCCGGCTGCACGTCCCCAGCCGCACGCTGCGCCTGGAGGAGGTGCCCCGGCCGCAGCCGGGGCCCGGGGAGGTGCTGGTGAAGGTGGAGGCGGCCGGGGTGTGCCTGTCCGACGTGCACCTGATCGACGGCACCCTGACGCCGCTGCTGCTGGAGGGCGACACGGTCACCCTCGGCCACGAGGTGGCGGGCACGGTCGCCGAGGCCGGAGCGGGCGTCACCGCCTGGATGGAGGGACAGCGCGTGGTGCTGCACGCGGGCGAGGTGCGCGACGGCGTCACCTACACCCGAGGCGTGGACTACGACGGCGGCTGGGCCGAGTACGCCCTGTCCTCGGCCGCCGCCCTGACCGCGCTGCCGGACTCCATCCCCTTCGAGCAGGGCGCGATCATCCCGGACGCGGTGTCGACGCCGTGGGGCGCCGTCACCGCCACCGGCGCGGTGCGGCCCGCCGAGGCGGTCGGCGTGTGGGGCGTGGGCGGGCTCGGCGTGCACGCCGTGCAGCTGCTGCGCGCGGTGGGCGCCTGCCCGATCGTGGCGGTGGACCCCAACCCGGTGGCCCGCGAACGCGCCCTGGCCGCCGGGGCCGACCTGGCGCTGGACTCGTCCGACCCCGAACTGCGCGCCCGGATCGGCGCGGTGACCGCCGGTGCGGGGCTCGCGGCGGCCTTCGACTTCGCCGGCGTGCCCGCCGTACGGGCGCAGGCCCTGTCGGTGCTGGCGCCCAAGGGGCGGCTGGTCCTGGCCGGACTGACGGACCAGCCGCTCAGCGTCGCGGACGGCACCCGCTTCAGCTACCTCCAGCAGCAGATCCTCGGTCACTACGGCTCCGACATGCCGGTGGCCCTGCCGCAGCTGCTGCGACTGATCGAGGGCGGCCGGGTCGACTTCTCCGCTTCCGTCAGCGGCGTGCTGCCGCTCGCGGAGGCGGCGCGGGCGGTCGAGCGCCTGGAGAAGAAGGAGGGCGACCCCGTCCGTCTGATCCTGCGTCCCTGACCACCCGGCCGGCCGGCGCCTCAGCGCCTCCCGTACCCGTGGCCGACGGTCCGGCCGGCGGGCCGGCCGGTCGCGGGCACCAGGACCGGGGGCGCGAGGTCGTGGAGGGTGTCCGGCGTCGTCGGGACGGTGCCGCTGTCGGCCGGCCCCTGCGTGCCCGCCTCGGCCGCCGTGGCGGGCAGGAGCGGGCCGAGCAGGAGTCCGCCTCCCAGCGCCAGAACCGCCACGACCTGCCGCCCGCCGATGCGTCCGAGCCCGGACAAACGCCCACCTCCCCGCGCGGGACGCACCGTGCGCCCGGCATCAGGGAGGCTGGCAGATCCGGGGGCCGCCGCGGCGGCCGGTACACCATGATCCCCACGGAAGAGCGAGCCCCGGACGGACGGGTGACGAACACACGTTCCGCCACCGTCGCCGTCGGTCACCGTGACCGTAGCCGTCATCGCGGCGCCATCGCCGCGGACCGGCGCGCGCTCAGCCGGTCCCGCGGGCCGCGCCGTCGAGACCGAAGGACGCGAGCGCGCCGACGGGCGCTCGGCCGATGCGGCGGGCAGCGCCGCCGACGGTGGAGAACACGGGCGCGTCGGCGTGGGTGGCCTGGTAGCCGAGGGCGGTGGCGGCACCGGTCGGAGCACCGGCCCTCTTCGATCACGCCATCGCCCGCGTTCGAATGTTTCGAAACTTTTTCGGCATGACGTCGGGCCACGTTAGGGGCGCCGTTCGGTCGCGTCAACCAGCGCAGAGTTCTTTCAAAGCGCGGGCACTGGACCCGGGTCGACCTTTCGGCCATCCGCCCCGAGAGTCTGCGCGAACCGTTGACCACCGTCGCTTCTGTTCGTAATCTGCGCGTCACATTCGATCTCGCAAGCGAAACTTTCGAGACAAGGAGCTGACATGCTCACGCCTAGAAGGTGGAGGCCGGCCGCGCAGGCGCTCACGTCCGCGCTGCTCGCCGCGGCCACGGTCACGGCCCTGTCGCACAGCGCCGCCGCCGCCGACTCCCTCGCCTCGGCCGCGGCCGGAAAGGGCCGCTACTTCGGTGCGGCGGTGGCGGCGGGCCACCTCGGCGAATCGGCCTACGCCAACACGCTGGACCAGGAGTTCGGGGCGGTGACGCCGGAGAACGAGATGAAGTGGGACGCCACCGAGGCCACCCGGGGCACCTTCACCTTCTCCGCGGCCGACCAGATCGTCAGCCACGCGCAGAGCAAGGGGATGAAGGTCCGCGGTCACACGCTGGTGTGGCACTCCCAGCTGCCCTCCTGGGTCTCCGGACTGAGCGCGACCGACCTGCGCACGGCGATGAACAACCACATCACCCAGGTCATGCAGCACTACAAGGGCAAAATCTACGCCTGGGACGTGGTCAACGAGGCGTTCCAGGACGGCTCCAGCGGCGCCCGGCGCAGCTCGCCCTTCCAGGACAAGCTCGGCAACGGCTTCATCGAGGAGGCCTTCCGCACCGCCCGGTCCGTCGATCCCGACGCCAAACTCTGCTACAACGACTACAACACCGACGGCGTCAACGCGAAGAGCAACGCCGTCTACGCCATGGTCAAGGACTTCAAGTCCCGTGGTGTGCCGATCGACTGCGTCGGCTTCCAGTCCCACTTCAACAGCGCCTCACCGGTCCCCTCCGACTACCAGGCCAACCTGCAGCGCTTCGCCGACCTCGGCGTCGACGTGCAGATCACCGAGCTGGACATCGAGGGCTCGGGCAGCGCGCAGGCCACCAGTTACGGCAACGTCGTCAAGGCCTGTCTCGCGGTCACGCGCTGCACGGGCATGACCGTGTGGGGCATCACCGACAAGTACTCCTGGCGCTCCAGCGGCACCCCGCTGCTGTTCGACTCCAACTACGCCAAGAAGCCGGCCTACGACGCCGTCCTCGCCGCGCTCGGCGGTTCGAGCAGCGGCGGCGGGGGCGGTGGTGACAACGGCGGTGGCGGCGGTGGCACCGGCGCCACGTGCACCGTCACCTTCAGCAGGACCTCGGACTGGAACGACGGTTACAACGGCGAGGTCACCGTGAAGGCGGGCTCCTCCCCCATCACCGGCTGGAGCGTGCCGGTCACCTTCCCGTCCCCGCAGAAGGTGACCGCGCTGTGGAACGGCAGCCCGACCTGGGACGCCGGCGGCACCGTCGCGACGGTGCGGCCCACCTACAACGGCAGTCTGGCGGCCGGCGCGTCGACCAGCTTCGGCTTCACCGTCATGAAGAACGGCAGTTCCGCGCTCCCGGCCGTCGGCGCCTGCACGGCGTCCTGACGGCGCGGGCTCGCCGTCCGGACCGCGCCCGACCCGGACGGCGGGCCCGCACGGGCCGATGCGGCGGCACGTCGTCAGCCGGTCGCGCCGAAGCCCTGCCGAACTTAGGCGCCCTCGGCGCAGAGGTAGCCGGAGCGCAGCTTCGCGGTGTCGGAGGCCGGCGCGGAGGAGCTGCCGCCCCGCGGCTTGTGCGGTGTACGGAAAATGACGGCACACGGACAGAGAGTTGCCTGAGCGCTCCCTCGGCGGGAGCCGTGGACCGCCTGACGGTCCGTCCGCCGGGTCATGCTCCCGCGACAGGTGAGCTCGGAGACCGTCGTGCCGTCGGTGGGGGCGTTCGGGCCCCATGCCTGTCCGTCCCTCCGTCCATGTCCTGTGCGCATGGGTTCGAGGTGTGACAGGCATTGGACGCATGCTTCCTCCCGACGGACGATTGAGGGACGTTCTCCTGTCCCCCACCTCCGAGGAGTCGATCCGTCCATGAAGGCATCGCGCGGCGTCCGTCTCACCCCGGTGCCCCTAGCGGCGGCCGCCAGGGGCGCCGTCGCGCTCGCCCTGCCGCTCCTCGTCGGCGTCTGGACCGGCTCCGTGGTCCCCGCCGTGCTCGCGGGGATCGGCGCCCTGTGGGGCGTGGGCCAGGACGGCTCCGACCCCTACCGGCTGCGGGCGCGGCGGCTGGGCCGCATGGGCCTGGCCGCCGCGCTCGGCCTGCTCGCCGGGGAGCTCGCGCTCCGCAGCGGGCATCCGGCGGCGGTGCCGGGCTGCCTGGTCGCCGCCGCCCTGCTCGCCGGTTCGGTCAGTCTGCGCGGCCGGTCGGCCTCCGTGTCCGGGATGCACCTGCTGCTCGGCGTCACCATCGGCACCGGCATCCCCGTGCCGGGGCCGTGGTGGCAGCCGCCGCTCGCGCTGCTCGCCGGGGTGGTCCTGGTGATCGCGCTGTCCGCGACGCCGTGGCTGTGGCGTCGGCACTCCATCGAGCGCGACGCCGTCCTCGCCGTGTACCGTGCCGCCTCCGAGGCCCTGTCGGCGGCGGGCTCTCCCGGCGCCGAGGCCGCGCGCCGGCGGCTGACCGCGGCACTCGATCACGCCCACCAGGTCATGGGCCGCCATCTGACGCGGCGCACCCGGCCCGGGACGCGGCTGAACGCGCTGCGCGGCGCCTTCGACATCGCGCTGCGGCTGGGCGAGGTGACGTCCGCCCTGGTGTGGGAGGCGCGCCCGCTGCCCCGGCACGTGCGGGACGTACCGCCGCTGATGGCCGCGCGCCTGCTGCCGGACGGGGCCACCGCGCCCGCCGCCCGACGGACGGCCGCGCCGGACACGGCCCCGGCGGCCGTGCCGGCCGTTCCCGGCTCCGCCGACTCCCCCGCTCTGCGCGCGCTCGCCGCGCTGGCCGCCGAGTCCCACCGGGCGCGTCCCGCCGAGTCGGCGGCGCGCCTGCCCGCGTACCCCTGGCACGACCGGGCGGCGCAGGTGCGCTACACCGTGCTGCTCGCGGTGTGCGTGCTGGTCGCGCAGCTGTGTGCCCAGTTCCTGCACGGTCCGCGCGGCTACTGGCTGCCCATGACGGTGGCCTTCGTCTACAAGCCCGACTTCGCTCCGGTGCTGCGCCGCGCCCTCCACCGCTGCGTCGGCACGGTCGTGGGCGTGGCGGCCATCGGCGCGGTGACCGAGCTGACGACCGACACCTACGTCCTGATCGGGGCCGTCGCGGCCTTCGGCGCGGTGATGGCCGTGGGCGTGCGCCACCACTACGCGCTGGCCACGACGGCGCTCACGGCGGTCGTGTTCGTCCTCGTGGACATGCTCGGCGACCACCGGGCGCTGTACTCGGCGCGCATCCTCGACACCGCGCTGGCGGCCGGGATCGTGCTCGTCGCGCACTTCGCGCTGTGGCCCGACTCGGCGAGGGGCCGGGCCGGCGCGCAGACCGAGGCCGCGCTGGCCGCCGCCCGCCGGTACCGGGACCTGGCGGCGGACGCCGCCCCGGGCCAGCGGCACGCGCTGCGCCGGGCCGCCTACCACCGGCTCGCCGAGGCCCGGCGGGCCGTCGCCCACGCCCAGGAGGAGCCGGGCCGCCCCGGCCGGTCGCTGCCGGCCTGGGAGGACGCCATCACCGCGGCGGAACGCCTCTGCGACGCGGTGAGCGCGCGGAACCTGGGCGGCCGGGGGCCCGCGTCGCCCGGACCGGAGTCCTGCGGACCGAAGACGTCCGGCCCGCGGTCGTCCCGGGGGCCGGGGTCCTGCGGCACGACGCCGCCGTCCCGTCGGCCCGGGCCGGGCGCGGAGCGCCGGGAACCGGGGGCACCGGCCTCTCGGTGCACCGCCGGCTGCGCGGTGACAGGATGAGCGCGATGGATCTCCAGGTGCTGCGCTCCTTCCGGGCGGTGGCCGAGGGCATGACGGTGACGGAGGCCGCGGCGGAGGCCCGCGTCACCCAGCCCGCCCTGTCGCGGGCGCTGCGCCGGCTCGAGGAGGAGGTGGGCGCGGAACTCCTCCAGAGGGTCGGCCGCGTGCTGCGCCCGACCCCGGCGGGACGGGTCTTCAAGGAGTACGTCGACGCCGCCCTCGACAGCTACGACCGCGGCCGGCGGGCGGTCGCCGAGGTCGTCGACCCCGAGGCGGGCGTGGTGTCGCTGGCCTTCCTGCACACACTGGGCACCTGGCTGGTGCCCGAGCTGGTCACCGGGTTCCGCGAGATCCTCCCCCACGTCCGGTTCGAGCTGCACCAGCACGAGGAGAACGGCCTGGTCCAGCACCTCCTGCACGCCACCGCGGACCTGATGATCACCAGTGGGGACCCGGGGCATCCGCTGATCACCTGGCGGCGGCTGCTGGTCGAACCCCTGTGGCTGGCCGTGCCCACCGGGCACCGCCTGGCCGAGCGCCGCCGGGTCCGGCTGGCCGAGGTCGCCGCGGAGCCGTTCATCCTGCTCAAACCGGGTTACGGACTGCGCAGCGTCACCGAGACGCTGTGCCGTGAGGCCGGGTTCGCCCCGCTCGTCGGGTTCGAGGGCGAGGAGGTGCACACCCTGCGCGGCCTGGTCGCGGCGGGCCTCGGGGTGTCCCTGATCCCGTCGTCGCCGGACACCGCGGCGACGCCCGACTTCCCCATCCGCTACCTGGAGATCACCGATGTGCACGGCGCCCGGGACATCGGGATCGCCTGGCTGACCGGGCGCACGCTGCCGCCGGTCTCCCGAGGTTTCATCGACCACGCGCTCCGGGCGACGGCCACGCCGGCCGGGGACCGGCGCTGACGGTCGCCCACGGCACCGGGCCCGTGCCCTCGCTCCACGCCCGCAGGTCCTGCCCGTCCACGCAGACGATCCCGCACGTCTGCGCGTACTCGAGGGCCGGAGCGGTGAAGTCGCTGGTGGTGACGAAGACCGCGACGTCGGCCTCGTGCACGGTGTAGCAGGTGCCGCCGAAGCGCTGCAGGTCCTCGGAGCCGACCCGGTTGGTGGCGCGGTAGCGCTTGCACTGGACGACCAGGCGCCGCCCGTCCGGGGCGAGGGCCAGCACGTCCGCGCCGAGGTCCCCGGCCCCTCCGGCGACCTCCACACCGCGGCAGCCGTCCCGCTCGCACAGCGCCGCCACGGCCTGCTCGAACTCGTCGGGTCCGAGCACGTCGTAGTCGACGACCGTGACCTCGTCGACCACTTCCGCCTCACCGTCCACGACCGTGACCTCGGTGACCACCGCGGCCTCGCCGGCGGCCACCTGGCCGGCCGTCGGAGCGACGTCCGCCACCGGCCCGGCCGGCGCCACGGCGCCGGGGTCGACCGGCGGACGTCCGGAGCCGGCCTGGGCCGGCACGGCGGCGAGCGCCGGCCCGGGCGGTGTCTCCAGTGCGTCGAGGGCCGTCCTGGTCGCCTCCTCCAGCGCGGCGGCGGCCCGGCGCGCGGTGCGCCGGGCGAGGTGCCCGCGCCGCCGGCGGCGCCGTACGGCGAGGGCGGCGGCGGCCGCGCCGACCATGCACAGCACGGCGGCCCAGGCCGGCCGCCGCTCGGCGGCCGCCAGCGCCGCGCGGGCGGTGCAGCTCAGGACGACCAGGACGAGCGCGAGCAGCGTGAAGAAGAGGGCGGTGGCGCGAAGATCGAAGGGACGTCCGCGTCCACTCCGGCGTACGCGGCGTTCGGGCACGGTCACTACGGCGGGTCCCCCTCCTCGGTGACTGACGAAGATCACTCATCCGCCGTATGCCCGAGATCGTCCGCTTCACCGGGGCCCGCGCGACGGACATGCCCTTGCCTGGAGCAATGGCACGGTCGGGGCGGTCGGCCGCAGCAGGCTGGTGGTCTTGATCAAGCCCGTCTGGAGTTCCTGTGAACAGGCCGCCCGAGTGTCTTCGCGAGGACCGTCGCCCTCCGGCGGACCGCCCGCCCGTGTGTCCGCCCGGTCCGCCGGCGCCGCGGCCGGCCGGGCCCGGGCGTCCCGGGGGCGAGCGGTGACGCGGCCCGGCCGGCACCCGGACGCGAGGACGCCGCCGGCGCCGGGGGCGTCCCGGCCGCAGGTCCCCGCTCCCCCGGCCTGGCTGCGCTGGCTGCCCGTGCTGTACGTCGCGGGCGTCCTCGCCCTGGAACCGATGACACCGGTGGACTGGCCCGTGAGCTTCCTGCTCATCGCACTGCCCCTGGTGGCGGCCTACGCCTACGGTCCGGCCGCGGTGGCCGCCTTCACCGTCTTCGCCATCGTCTTCGAAGGCGTGCTGGCGGGCACCCCGTGCTGCGCGGGGCGTTCGGTCGGCTACCTCTGGGACCGCCACTACGTGGCCAACTACGCGTGCACCAGCCTGGTCGGGATCCTCGGCGCGATCCTGGCGGTGCACCGGTTGCGCCGCGAGCGCACCCTCGCCACGGTGCGTTCCGTGGCGGAGACCGCGCAGCGGGTGTTACTGCGCCCGGTGCCGCGCCGGCTCGGCCAGGTCCTGGTGGAGACCCTGTACCTGTCCGCCGCGGCGGAGGCCCGCATCGGCGGCGACCTGTACGAGGCGGTCCCGACGGTCTACGGGGTACGGCTGCTCGTCGGCGACGTCCGGGGCAAGGGCCTGGTGGCAGTGGAGACGGCCGCGACCATACTGGGCGCCTTCCGGGAGGCCGCCCACGACGAGCCCGATCTGACCGGCGTGGCGCGGCGCATGGAGCGCAGCATGAGCCGCCATGCCGCGCAGCTGCCCGGCGGGGAGGCGGAGGAGCGTTTCGTCACGGCGGTGTTCGCGGAAGTCCCCGACGACGAGGCCGTGGTCCGCATCGTCAACTGCGGTCATCCCCCGCCGCTGCTCATCCACGGGGGCCGGGTCACCGAACTGCACGCGACCGCGCCCTCGCCGCCGATCAACCTGGGGGTGCTGGTCGGCAACGGCTACCACGTGGACGTGGTGTCCTTCGGCCCGGGCGACCAGCTGCTGCTGTACACCGACGGCGTCACCGAGACCCGGGGGCCCGACGGCGCCTTCTACCCGCTCGCCGAGCGGGTGGGGACGTGGGCGCTGCGACCGCCGCGCGAGCTGCTCGACCAGCTGCACGCCGATCTGCTCGACTACAGCGACGGGCAGCTCGACGACGACATCGCCGCGCTCGCCGCCTTCCGCCTGCCCGGCCGGCCCGGCGCGGGCCGGCCCTGACGGCGTCGGCCCTCGTGCCGACCGGCCGGCCGGCTCGCCGCGGCCTCGGGGCTCCGAGGCCCACCGGTCCCGCCTCGGCCGCCGGTCCCGCCCGGGCCGGGGTGTCGTCGGCCGACGGGCCCGGGCGTCAGCGGGCCGGCGAGGTCATGGGCATGTGATGGCAGGGGCCCGGTGATGGCGGGGAGCCGGCGAGGTCAGGGGCCGGCCGGGTCAGGGAGCCGGCGAAGTGCGGTCGCCCGTGCGGTCGCGGCGGGCCAGGGCCCGCTGGGCGCGGGCCAGGCCGGGCGGCAGGCGCCGGCGGAGCGCGGCGCGGGCGGCGTTGGCGCCCGGCGCGCCGTGGACGCCGCCGCCGGGGTGGGCGCCCGCGGAGGCCAGGAAGAGGCCCGCCACCGGTGTCTCGGGGCGCCCGGTGCCGGGCACCGGGCGGAACACGAGCTGCTGGTGGACGGCCGTGGTGCCGCCGTTGATGGAACCGGTGTCGAGGTTGCGGTCGAGCGACTGGAGCGTGGGCGGGGCGAGGATCCGGCGGGCGAGGATCTTCGTACGGAAGCCGGGCGCGAACCGTTCGACCTGCCGTTCCATCCGGTCGGCCATGATCTCCTGCTCCCCGGTGTCCCAGGCGCCGGTGAGCCCCTCCTCCCCGGCGTCGCCGGTGATCTCCCGCGGGACGTGGGTGTACGCCCAGGCGGACTCGGTGCCCAGCGGTGAGCGGGTGGAGTCGGCGGTCGTCATCTGGCCGAACACGCTGAAGGGGCGGTCGGGCACCTGCCGCATGGCGATCTGGGCGGTGAAGCGGGTGAGTTCGTCGAAGCCGTCGGCCAGGTGGACGGTGCCGGCGCCCACGGGCCCCTCGGTCCGCCAGGGCACGGGCCCGTCCAGCGCCCAGTCCACCTTGAAGGTGGCGAAGTCCCACTGGAAGCGGCGCAGGTCGGCCAGGAGCTGGTCGGGCAGGTGGGCGGGGTCGACGAGCCGGCCGTACAGGTCGGGCGCGGAGACGTCCGCGAGGACGGCGCGCCGCGCGGTCACCAGGTCCCCGCCGGCCGTGCGCACGCCGGTGGCCCGGCCGTCGCGCACGACGACGCGGTCGACGCGCTCCCCGCAGCGCAGCGTGCCGCCCTGCGTGCGCAGCCGCCGGGCCAGGGCCGCGGTGAACGCGCCGGAGCCGCCGACCGGCACGGGGAAGCCGTGGCTCTGGCCGAGCATGGACATCAGCCAGCCGAAGCCGCCGCTGCCGGCCGACTCCGGGGCGAGGTCGGCGTGCAGCGCGTTGCCGGCCAGGAGGAGCCGGCCGCCCTCGCCGCGGAACTCCTCCTCGCCCATGCGGCGCACGGGCAGCAGCATGGTGCGGGCCAGGCGCAGGCCGCCGGCGCCGCGCAGCCGGGCGAGCAGCCGGACGCCCGCCTTCACCGGCGGGAAGGGGGCGAACAGGGCGTCCATCAGGTCGCCGCCGAGGCGTTCCCACAGCCCGTGCAGCCGGCGCCAGGCCGCTCCGTCGCCCGCCGCGAAGGCGTCGAGGGAGGCGGCGGTGACGTCGACGCCGCGGTCGAGGACGGCGCAGCGGCCGTCGGTGAGGGGGTGGGCCAGCACGTGCGGGGCGTGGCTCCACCGCAGGCCGTGGTCCTGGAGCCGGAGGGCGGCCAGGACGGGGGAGGCCACGGCCAGGGGGTAGAAGGAGCTGAAGAGGTCGTTGACGTAGTCGGGGTGCACGCCCCGGTCGTGGCGGACCGCGCCGCCCGGTTCGGGCTGTTCCTCCAGGACCGTCACGCTCCAGCCGGCGTCGGCGAGCAGGTTCGCCGCCACCAGGCCGTTCGGGCCGGCCCCGATCACCACGGCGTCAGGCATGTCCGCCTCCGGTCTCCGGCAGGTCCGTGCGGTGCCCGGTCCGGGACCGGCGGCGTCCGTTCTCGGCGTCGGTCTCGCAGACCTTGGCGAGCCTGGCCAGCATGGCGCGGTGGCGCAGCTGGATCAGGGTCTCCACGCCCATGTTGTGCACCGCGCCGCCCGCCCCTTGGAGCGGGTGCTCGTCCACGATCACGAGGCAGTGCTCGCCCCAGGGCCGCACCTCGATGGCGATCCGCGCGGTGCCGAGGAAGCCGGCCTGGGCCTCGAGTTCGAGGAGCGAGCCCTCTTCGCAGTTGCGCACGACGGTCAGGTTGGTGAGCCGCAGCGGGCCGAGGCGGACCTGGTACTCGATGGCCGAGTTCACGTGCGGCCACTGTCCGCGCACGGGCCGGGACGCCGCCGTGCCGACCACCCACTCGGCGTACCGGGTGCCGTCGGCCAGGAGGGTCCACACCACTTCGGGGCTGGTCCTGATCAGCCGGTGACGTACTGCCACGCATGCCTCCGCGGGTCGGTGACCGCCGGCCGGTCACGGCCGGGTGCCCGCGTGCCGCACCGGTCAGCCGGCGTGCCGCGGGGCGAACGGCGCGCAAGGAGCGAACCGGTTCAAGACTCGCCGGTCATCGGTGCGCCTGCAATTCGTGCCCACCCGGCGGGTGGTTCAGGGAGCGGGGTCCGGCGCCCGCCCGGGCGTGCCGTCGGGGCCCGGCGGCAGGGCCAGATGAGCGAGGTCTCCGGGCCGGGGGCTGCTCACCGGCCACAGCGGCGCCGGGGTTCCGTCGGCGACCGCGGCCGGGGCGTCGGTGAGGTTCATGCGCTCGCGCAGACGTCCGTAGAAGTCCATCGGGCCGAGCCGTACGGCCCGCAGCCGGCGCGGGGCGGCGTACACGCCGATCCAGTCGCCGGGGTCGAGCACTCCGCGCAGTTGGCCGTCGACGCTGACGGCGGCCTGGCCGGAGCGGTCGAGCACGCGCAGGGCGACGGGTTCGTCCGGGGCGGCCACGACCGAGCGGTTGAACGCCATGTGCGGGGCCACCGGCGTGAACACGAGGGCGTCGGCGCGCGGGGAGACGACCGGGCCGCCGGCGGCGAAGCTGTAGGCGGTCGAGCCGGTCGGCGTGGCGACGAGCAGGGCGTCCGCGGAGTACGACGCGAGGAGCCGGCCGGCGAGGTAGACGCCCGCCGACACCTGGCGGTCCCGGGCGAGTTTCTCGACGGCGATCTCGTTGAGCGCGGTGATGTTCAGGGCGACGCCCCAGTCGCCGCCGGACTCGCAGTCGGCGCGCACCCGCGGCGGGGGCAGCATGGGGCGGCGGCCGTAGCGCATCAGTTCCTCGATGCCCGCGGGGACTTCCAGGCGGCGGGAGGCGCGCACGGTGAGCAGCATCCGGCTCTCGACGGTCAGCCGGTCCTGGAGCACGGCGTCGAGGGCGGTGCGCACGTAGGTGACGGGCACTTCGGTGAGGAAGCCGACCCGGCCGAGGTCGACGCCGAGGACGAGGGCGTCGTTCTCCGCGGCGAGCCGGGCGCCGCGCAGGAACGTGCCGTCGCCGCCGAGGGTGACGATGAGGTCGGGGTCGCCTGCGGCCTCGACCTCCGCGCCGGCGTCGCGCCGGCCGCCGTCGTGCCACACGTCGATGTCGGTGCACCGCACGGCGCGCTCGTCGCACCAGGCGTGCACGACCCGCTCAGCGGCTCGGGCCTGCGGGCGTCCGCCGTGGACGACCAGGCCGATCCGGCGCACCGTCACAGCACCACCGGGTTCCCCCACAGGTGTCTTTGAAACATCGAAGCGTGTGTGCGTTTTCCTGGGAATCGAGGGCATTCGGTGGTGCGGAGGTCGATAATCATGGTTCCTTTGCTGCTGGTTCTCCTGCTCGCCCTGATCCTCTTCGGCGCCGGGTTCGCGCTGAAGATCCTGTGGTGGGTGGCGCTCGTCGTGCTCGTGGTGTGGCTGCTCGGCTTCATCGTGCGGCCGGCCGGCGGTGGCGGCCGGAGGGGTCGCTGGTACCGCTGGTGACGGCCACGGACCGGCCGGTGCCCGCCGTCCGCGGTGGTCCCAGACGTACGCCCGGCTTCGTGCCGGGCGTACGGCGTTTTCCGGGGGGCGCCAGGCAGCCGCGGGGGATCGGCTCGCCGCCAGGGGGATTCAGGTAAAGGGATCGTATGGTCTAGTCCAAAGAATCATCTGGTCCAGACCAATCCATTGACGTGCTCGCAACAGGGTCAGGAAGCTTGGGGCCACTTCCCCACCCCCACCCCCTGGAGGGCACGCAGTGAGACGTCTTCGCGCATGTCTGGGCGCTGCCACCGCCGTCGGTCTCGCCGCCGTCGGCACCACCGCTCTCGTCGCCGGCAGCGCCTCGGGCGCGACCAACTCCGCGGACGCGCTGAGCAATCGCTGGTACGCCGCGGCCCCGTACCTGATGCCGCTCGACAACGACCCGCCGAGCGCGAGCGCCATCATGGACGCCACCGGTCTGAAGGCCTTCCAGCTCGCCTTCATCCTCGCGCCCAACGGCGGCGGTTGCTCGCCCACTTGGGACGGCTCGGCCGCGGTCTCCTCGGACACCGCCGTGAAGTCGGTGATCGACGCGATCCGCGCCAAGGGCGGCGACGTCTCCGTCTCCATCGGCGGCTACGGCGGCACCAAGCTCGGCCAGGCCTGTTCCGACGCGGCCTCCACGGCCGCGGCCTACCAGCAGGTCATCACCAAGTACGGCCTGCACGCCATCGACTTCGACCTGGAAGAGCCGGAGTACGAGAACACGGCGGCCATCAAGAACGAGATCGGCGCCGCGAAGATCCTCCAGCAGAACAACCCCGGCCTCTACGTCTCCGTCACCACCGCGGGCACCGCCGACGGCACGGGCTGGTTCGGCAAGCAGATGCTGCTGGAGGCCAAGTCGCAGGGCTTCACGCCCAACAACTTCTCCATCATGCCCTTCGACGGCGGCTTCAACGGGGCGGCCTCGCAGACCAGCGCGCTGACCAACTTCAACAAGATCCTCCAGTCCACCTTCGGCTGGAACGAGGCCACCGCCTACGCCCACGAGGGCTTCTCGGGGATGAACGGCCGCAGCGACACCGGCGAGATCTTCACCCAGGCCGACTTCCAGACCGTGCTGGACTACGCCACCGGCCACAACATGGACCGCTTCACCTTCTGGTCCCTCAACCGCGACCGCCAGTGCACCCCGGCCGACAACGGCGGCCGCACGTCCGGCACGTGCTCCAGCGTCGCGCAGAACTCCTGGGACTTCGCCAAGTACTCGGTGAAGTTCGCCGGCGTCACCCCGCCCACCACTCCCCCGACCACCCCGCCGCCCTCCAGCCCCACGCCGCCGCCGAGCACCCAGTGCAAAACGGCCTGGAACGCGAGCACCGCGTACACCGGGGGCAGCGAGGTCTCGTACAACAGCCACAACTGGAAGGCCAAGTGGTGGACCCAGAACGAGACCCCCGGGGCCTCGCAGTGGGGTCCCTGGGAGGACGAGGGCGCCTGCTGACACCGGCGCTCCCCGCCCGCTAGCCGGAGACCTCGTCCTGGCCGGGCCGGCGCACCACCGTGAGGAGGTCGTCGCGCCCGGCCAGCGCGTCGAGGGACAGGGTGTGGTAGCCGGCCTCGTCGAACAGGACGGTGATGCGGTCGCCCTCCTCGCTGAGCACCGTGCCCCCGCCCCACCGCTCGTGCCGGACCTCGGTTCCCACCGGATAGCGGGCGGCGGCGGGATGGACGGGCCGACGGCCGGCGGCAGCGGCGTCCGGGTCGGCCGCGGCCGCCTCGCAGCGGTCGCAGTTGCCGCACGGCGGCTCGTAGGCCTCGCCGAAGTAGCCGAGCAGGAAGTGGCGCCGGCAGCCCGTCGTCTCGGCGTAGGCGCGGGCCATGTCGACGCGGGAGCGGTCGGTCCGGCGGTGCGCCTCCGCGGTCCGCTCGGCCTCGTCGGCCGCCTCGTCCGGCGGTGTGCCCGGAACGGGACGCACCTCGCCCTCCTCGCCCGTGGTGACGGCGCCGGCCTCCTCCAGCAGGTTGACGGCCGCCGTCACCCGGGGCCGGGACAGGCCCGTGTCCTCGCGCAGTCCGGCCAGATCTGCCGGGTCGTCGCGGTGTTCGTGCACGGCGTCGGCGACCTCGTCCAGCGTGTCCCGGCCGGTCGTGCGGGAGGCGAAGAATACCCGCATGCCGGTGTCCTCGGGCCGGTAGTGCAGCACGGCGAGGGCCGGCTCCCCGTCCCGGCCCGAGCGGCCGATCTCCTGGTAGTAGGCGTCCAGCGAGCCGGGCAGCGCCGCGTGCAGCACGAACCGCACGTCCTCCTTGTCGATGCCCATGCCGAAGGCGGAGGTCGCCACCACGACGTCCGCCTCGCCGGACTGGAACGCCTCGTGGACACGGCGTCGTTCGGCGACGCGCAGTCCCGCGTGGTAGGCCTCGGCGGCGAAGCCCAGGGCGGCCAGCTCCCGCGCGCAGTGCTCGGTGTCCTTGCGGGTCGCCGCGTAGACGAGGCCCGGCTTGGGCTCGGCGGCGGCCCGCTCGACGAGGGCGCGGCGCCGCTCGTCCTCGCTTCGAAAACGGCGCACCTCCAACCGGATGTTCGGCCGGTCGAACCCGGTGACCAGCACCTTCGGCCGCTCCATGCCGAGCCGTTCGACGATCTCCCGGCGCACCGGCGGGGCCGCGGTGGCGGTCAGCGCCAGCAGCGGCGGGCGGCCCAGGCGGCGTACGGCCTGTTCCAGGCGCAGATAGTCGGGCCGGAAGTCGTGGCCCCAGGAGGAGACGCACTGGGCCTCGTCCACCACGAACAGGGCCGGGTGCGCCTCGGCCAGCCGCTCCACGACCTCGTCCTTGGCCAGTTGCTCGGGCGCGAGGTAGAGGAGGCGTGCGGCACCCTCGTCCACCGCCTGCCAGGCGGCCTGTTCCTGGGCC
Organism: Streptomyces sp. NPDC018610; assembly: GCF_044391765.1. Lineage (NCBI taxonomy): Bacteria > Bacillati > Actinomycetota > Actinomycetes > Kitasatosporales > Streptomycetaceae > Streptomyces > Streptomyces sp. NPDC018610. The sequence goes on along the minus strand of NZ_JBISAL010000021.1, from coordinate 12,890 downwards.
GCGGTGAGGGCGGAGTTCAGCGCGACCGCGCCCGGCGCCTCCTCGGGGAGCCCGGCGATCTGGTCGCGTTGCAGGGCCAGCAGCGGCGAGACCACCACGACCGGCCCCGGCAGCAGCACCGCGGGGACCTGGAAGACGGCGGACTTGCCGGACCCGGTCGGCATCACCACCAGGGCGTCGTCGCCGGCCAGCACCCACCGCATGGCCGTCAGCTGCTCCGGCCGCAGCGTGTCCCAGCCGAACACCTCGGCGGCCGCCGCGCGCAGCCGTCGTGCCGGTTCCTTCTCCCGGTCCGGTCCGTCCGTGCCGCCCATCTCGGCCTCCTCACCGCCTCCGACGCCGGCGGTCAGGGCTTCTCGGCGACGGTGAGCAGGGTCGCGGCGTCCTCGACGGCCTCCAGGCTGTGCCGGGCCTCGGGCACGACGAGCAGGTCGCCGGCCCTGCCGTCCCAGGAGTCCTCGCCGCTGCGCAGCCGGACCCGGCCGCGCAGCACCAGGACCGTGGCCTCGCCGGGGTTCTCGTGCTCGGTGAGGGCGGTGCCGGCGCGCAGGGTGATGAGGGTCTGCCGCAGGACGTGCTCGTGACCGCCGTAGACGGTCTCGGCGCTGCGGCCGGTGCTCGCCGTCCCGGCGCGTTCCAGGTGCTCACGGGCCCGGGCGTCGAGGGAGATCTTCTGCATGACTTCGGCTCCTCGGTCGGTCAGGCGGCGACGGCGTCAGTAGCGGACGCCGATGCGGCGCCAGCGGCGTCCGCCGGTGCCCGGCTCGGTGGGGTGGGCGGGGACGCGGCGGCGGTAGAGGACGTAGGGACGCCACAGATACCACAGCGGCACGCTCCAGGCGTGCACGAGCCGGGTGAAGGGCCATACGGCGAGGATGGCCCAGGCGGCGGTGGCGTGGACACGGTAGATCAGCGGCGCGTGGGAGATCGCCGCCACGTCGGGGTCCCCGGCGAACAGGCCGCGGAACCACAGGGACACGCTCTGCCGGTAGTCGTAGCCCGTGCCGAACAGGTTGACGCCCATGGTCGGGATGATGCCCAGTACGATCACGACCGCCAGCAGGATCAGGGCGAGCCAGTCCACCGGGCTGGTGGTGGCGCGCACCCGGGGCACCGTCGTGCGGCGGAAGGCGAGCACGGCGACCCCGGCGAGCACCGCGAGGGCGGCGACGGCGCCGCCGACGGAGGAGAACCAGCGGTAGGTCTCCTCCGGGATGCCGAGCCGGCGGGTGAACGACTCCGGGACGAGGATGCCGAGCACGTGTCCGGCGATGGCGGCGAAGGTGCCGTAGTGGAAGAGCGGACCGCCCCATTTGAGCAGGCGGCCCTCCTGGAGCTGGGTGGAGCGGCTGGTCCAGCCGAACTGGTCGTAGCGCCAGCGCCAGACGTGGCCGACGACGAAGGTGGCGAGGGCGAGGTAGGGCAGGATGACCCACCACCACAGGTCCCAGGAGTTCATCGGTCCTCTCCGGTCGTCGTCGGCGGTGTCATGTGCGCGGAGGCCAGGTATGCGGGCGGTGCGAAGGGCTCCGTGCCCGCCCCTCCCGCTCCCACGTGTTCGCGCGGGGGTCCCTCGGCGGCCAGCCGTCGCCAGGTGTCGCGTTCGCGGCGGCCCGGCCGGGGCAGGCGTCCGCAGACCGCGTCCAGGACCGGTGTGTACGGATCGGAGCGCTCGGCCAGCGCCTCCCGCAGCAGTTCGAGTCCGGCCCGGCACTGGAGCAGCACCCGGCGGCCGGGCTCGGGGGCGAGGGCGGCGAACTCCAGCACCAGCGGCAGGAAGTCGGGCAGTTCGTCCTCGGGCGGTTCCTGTCCGGCCTGCCGGTAGGTGTGTTTGAGGGCGAGCAGCGCCATGCCGCGGGCCCGGGTGTCGCCGTGCCGGTAGTACGTCAGGTGCAGGCAGCGGCGGCGGGTGTGGTCGAAGGTGTCGACGTAGCGCTCGGCGGCCTCGGCCGCGGAAAGGCCGCGCAGGTGCTCGGCGACGGCGGCGAGCCGGGCCCGGTCGGCGGCGTCGTGGACGGCCGGCAGCGCGGCGCCGACGTCGTCGAGGCAGGCCCGCGTCACCGCGTCGGGGTAGCGCAGCAGGACGGCGGCGACGCGGTGCAGCGCGGGGGTGTCGGGGGCGGGCCGGCGGTTCACGGGGCGTTCCCCCCGGAGCCGAAGAGGCCCGGGGCCGGGCCGCTGCCGTTCCAGCCGAGGAGGTTGAAGCGGACCTGCCCGTCGCTGTCGCGGAAGTGGCCGCCGCCGCCCGGCGCGGCCAGGCCGGGCAGCGCGGGAGGTACGGGGCCGGTCTCGTCGTGGGACGCGAGGTCGCCGACGCCGCCCGGGCGGTCCAGGGAGCAGTGCTGGGCCATCAGGGCGCCGGAGCCTTCGGCGTGCGCCTTGGGGACGACGTAGCGGTCGTCGTACTTGGCGACGGCGAGCAGCCGGTAGAGGTCCTCGATGCCGTCGGCGGTGACGCCGGCCCGCTCCAGCAGGCCGTGGTCGACCGGGTCGCCGAGTTGTCCGGCCCGCATGTGGGCGCGCATGGCGGTGAGTTTGCGCAGCACCGTCTCGACCACCGCGGTGTCGCCCGCGGTGAACAGGTTCGCCAGGTACTCCACGGGGATGCGCAGCGCGTCGATGGCGGCGAAGATCCGGTCGGGGTCGTCGTCGTGGTAGCCGGTGGCGTGCACGGCGTCGGCGACCGGGGAGAGCGGGGGCACGTACCAGACCATGGGCATGGTGCGGTACTCCGGGTGCAGGGGCAGTGCCACCCGGTGCTCCTTGATCAGGGCGTACACCGGGGAGCGCTGCGCGGCCAGGATCCAGTCGTGGGCGATGCCGTCCCGGGCGGCGGCCTCGCGCACCCACTCCTCGCGCGGGTCGAGGAAGACGGACAGCTGGGCCTCGTAGAGGTCCTTGTCGTCCTTGACGGAGGCGGCGTCGAGGACGGCGTCGGCGTCGTAGAGCAGCACGCCGAGGTGGCGCAGCCGGCCCACGCACGTCTCCGAGCAGATCGTGGGCTGCCCGGCCTCGATGCGCGGGTAGCAGAAGGTGCACTTCTCGGCCTTGCCGGTGCGGTGGTTGAAGTAGACCTTCTTGTAGGGGCAGCCGGAGACGCAGAACCGCCAGCCGCGGCAGCGGTCCTGGTCGACCAGGACGATGCCGTCCTCCTCGCGCTTGTACATCGCGCCCGAGGGGCAGGAGGCCACGCAGGACGGGTTGAGGCAGTGCTCGCAGATGCGCGGCAGGTAGAACATGAAGGTGTGCTCGAACTCCAGGCGCACCCGTTCGGCCAGGCCCCTCAGGTTCGGGTCGGCGGCGGCGTACTCGGCGGCACCGGCGAGGTCGTCGTCCCAGTTGGGGCCGTGCACCGGACGCATGTCGCGGCCGGTGAGCTGCGACTTGGGGCGGGCGCTGGGAAAGGAGTCGGACAGCGACGCGGTGGTCAGGCCCCGGTAGTCGTACGTCCACGGCTCGTAGAAGTCGTCGAGCGAGGGCATGTCGGGGTTGTGGAAGAGGGTGAGCAGCTTGCGCAACCGGCCGCCGGCCCTGAGCTTCAGCCGGCCCCGGCGGTCCAGGGTCCAGCCGCCCTTCCACCTGTCCTGGTCCTCGTAGCGGCGCGGGTATCCGGAGCCGGGCTTGGTCTCGACGTTGTTGAACCAGACGTATTCGGCGCCCGGCCGGTTGGTCCAGGTCTGTTTGCAGGTCACCGAGCAGGTGTGGCAGCCGATGCACTTGTCGAGGTTCATCACCATGGCCACCTGGGCCATCACCTTCACTTGAAGTCGACCTCCTGGGCGCGGCGGCGGATGACGGTGATCTCGTCCCGTTGGTTGCCGGTGGGACCGATGTAGTTGAAGGCGTAGGTGAACTGGGCGTAGCCGCCGATGAGATGGGTGGGTTTGATCAGCAGGCGGGTGAGGGAGTTGTCGCCGCCGCCGTGCAGTCCGGAGGTCTCGGTGCGCGGCACGTTCAGGTGCCGGTCCATGGTGTGGTACATGAACACGGTGCCCTCCGGCATGCGGTGGGTGACCACGGCCCGGCAGGCGACCACGCCGTTGCGGTTGTACGCCTCGATCCAGTCGTTGTCGGCGACCCCGATCTTCTCGGCGTCCAGGGGGCTCATCCAGATGCCCGGCCCGCCGCGGAAGAGGGTGAGCATGTGCAGGTTCTCCTGGTACTCGGAGTGGATGGACCACTTCGAGTGCGGGGTCAGGTAGCGCACCACCAGCTCGGGGCGCCCGGCCGGGCTGCGGCGGGGGTCGCCGACATGGGCGAGCATGTTCAACGGCGGCCGGTAGACGGGGAGTTGTTCGCCGAACTCGGCCATCCAGTCGTGGTCGAGGAAGAAGTGCTGGCGGCCGGTGAGGGTGTGCCAGGGTTTGAGGCGTTCGACGTTGACGGTGAACGGCGAGTAGCGCCGGCCGCCGGACTCGGTGCCCGACCACTCGGCCGAGGTGATCACCGCGCGGGGCTGGGTGCGGGTGTCCTCGAAGGTGATGCGGTCGCCGGAGCGCTCCTCGGCGAGGTCGGCGAGGCGGAGGCCGGTGCGTTTCTCCAGCGCCCGCAGCGATGCGACGGCCAGGCGGCCGTTGGTGGTGCCGGACAGGGCGAGGACCGCCTCGCAGAACTGGTCGTCGCGGGCGATGGAGGGCCGGCCGTCGGCGACACCGCCGCGCACGGTGCCGTTGCGGGCGCGCAGGTGATCGATCTCCTCGCCGGGGTTCCAGGTGACGCCCTTGGTGGCGGTGCCGAGGGTGTCGAGCAGCGGGCCCACGGCGGCCATCTTCTCGGCGACCTTGGTGTAGTCGCGCTCGATCACGGTCAGCTTCGGCATGGTGCGGCCGGGCACGGGTTCGCACTCGCCGGCCCTCCAGTCGCGCACCGCGCCGTGCGGCTGGGCCAGTTCGTCGGGGGTGTCGTGGGCGAGGGGGGCGGCGATGACGTCGCGGCGCACCCCCAGGTGTGTCGTGGCCAGGCGGGAGAACTCCGCGGCGATGGTGTGGAAGGTGTCGAAGTCGCTGCGGGTCTGCCAGGGCGGTGCGATGGCCGGGTTGAAGGCGTGCACGAAGGGGTGCATGTCGGTGGTGGACAGGTCGAACTTCTCGTACCAGGTGGCGGCGGGCAGCACCACGTCGGAGAACAGGCAGGTGCTGGTCATCCGGAAGTCGACGGCGACCGACAGGTCGAGTTTGCCCACGGGCGCCCGCTCGCGCCAGGTGACGTCCCTGGGCCGCAGGTGGGGCGGGGTCTCGGGGGCGGTCATCGCGTCGTCGGTGCCGAGCAGGTGCCGGAGCATGTACTCGTGGCCCTTCATGGACGACGCGAAGAGGTTGGCGCGCCAGATGAGCAGCACGCGGGGGAAGTTGGCCGGATCGTCGGGGTCCTCGGCGGCGAACCGCAGCCGGCCGGCCTTCAGTTCGTCCACGACGTGGTCGGCGACCTCCTTGCCGGCCCGCTGGGCGTCGTCGCAGATGTCGAGCGGGTTGCGGTCGAAGGCCGGGTGGGAGGGCATCCAGCCCAGGCGGGCGGCGAGCGCGTTGAGGTCGGGCAGGGTGCGGCCGTCGAGGCTGCCCGGGCCGAGCGGGCTGGTGAGCACGTCGGCGGGGAACGCCTCGTAGCGCCACTGGTCGGTGGCGAGCCAGAACAGCGGGGTGCCCACCATGTGCCGGGTGGGGCGCTGCCAGTCCAGGCCGAAGGCGAGGTGGAACCAGCCGGTGAGGGGGCGCACCTTCTCCTGCCCGACGTAGTGCGCCCAGCCGCCGCCGTTGACGCCCTGGCTGCCGGTCAGCATGGTCAGGGAGAGGAAGGCGCGGTAGATCTGGTCGGAGTGGAACCAGTGGTTGGTGCCCGCGCCCATCGCGATCATGGAGCGGCCGCCGGTGCGTTCGGCGTTGCGCGCGAACTCGCGGGCCACCCGGGCCGCGGCCCGGGCGGGCACCGAGGTGATCGCCTGCTGCCAGGCGGGTGTGCAGGGCGCGCTCGCGTCGTCGTAGCCGGTGGGCCACCGGCCGGGCAGCCCCTCGCGTGCCACCGCGTACTGGGCCATGACCAGGTCGAACACCGTCGTCACCAGGTGTCCGCCGATCCGGGTCGCGGGCACGCCGCGCCGGACGGAGCCGCCGGACTCCCCCGGTCCGGCGTCGAAGCGCGGCAGGTCCACCGCCACCGCCTCACCGCCCGGGCGGCCGTACAGGGTCAGCAGCGGGTCGACGCCGTCCAGTCTCAGGTTCCAGCGCGGGGCGTCCTCGGGCGAGGTCCAGCGAAATCCCAGCGAGCCGTTCGGCACGACCGGCTCGCCGGTGGCCGCGTCCAGCAGCACGGTCTTGAACTCGGCCGCCTCCCCGTCGGCGCCGGGCAGGTCGGCGGCGGTGAGGAACCTGTCGGGCACGTACGCGCCGCCGGCCTTGGCCCCGTCCTCGTCCCGCTCGCGCAGCCGGACGAGGAACGGCAGGTCGGTGTAGGTCTTCGCGTACTCGGTGAAGCGGGGCACCTGCCGGTCGCGGTAGAACTCGGCGAGGATCACATGGCCCATGGCCATGGCCAGCGCGCCGTCGGTGCCGGGGGCCGCGGCGAGCCAGTCGTCGGCGAACTTGGTGTGGTCGCCGTAGTCCGGGGAGACCACGACGACCTTCTGGCCCCGGTAGCGGGCCTCGGTCATGAAGTGCGCGTCGGGTGTGCGGGTGATCGGCAGGTTGGTGCCCCACACGATCAGGTACCCGGCGTTCCACCAGTCGCCGGCCTCCGGCACGTCCGTCTGGTCGCCGAACACCTGCGGCGAGGCCATCGGCAGGTCGGCGTACCAGTCGTAGAACGAGGAGATGGTCCCGCCGATCATCGACAGGTAGCGGGTGCCCGCCGCGTACGAGGCGATCGACATCGCCGGGATCGGGGAGAAGCCGACGATGCGGTCGGGGCCGTACCGCTTGACCGTGTCCACCTGGGCCGCCGCGACGAGCTCGGTGACCTCCGGCCAGGTGCAGCGCACGAAGCCGCCCTTGCCGCGGGCCCGCTTGTACGTGGCGCACCGCTCCGGGTCGGAGGTCAGCCACTGCCAGGCCTCGACGGGGTCGGCGTGGCGGGCGCGGGCCTGCCGCCACAGCTGGAGCAGCGGGCTGCGCACGTAGGGGTAGCGGATCCGGGTGGGCGAGTAGGTGTACCAGGAGAACGAGGCGCCCCGCGGACAGCCCCGGGGCTCGTACTCGGGCGAGTCGGGTCCCACGCTCGGATAGTCGGTCGCCTGGGTCTCCCAGGTGATGATGCCGTCCTTGACGAACACCCGCCAGGAGCACGAGCCGGTGCAGTTCACCCCGTGGGTGGAGCGCACCTCGCGGTCGTGCCGCCACCGCTCCCGGTAGAACTCCTCCGCCGACCGGCCTCCGTCCCGGTACAGGACCCGCCGGTCGGGCGACTGCCTCCCGGGGAAGAAGTACTGGGCCGAACGCATCAGCCGGTCCAGCGCCTCACCAGAGCGGTCGGTGCTCACACCCTCGCCTCTCTGCGCCATGACGCGTGGGACGCGCGGTGCCGCAAGTTCGTGGACGCATGTCGTGAAGGGGATCCGCGGGCCGGGCGGAGGCCGGCGCCGCGGGGAGCCCGCCGGACGGGGGTGAAACCGGCCATGGCCAGTTTTGGCCGCCTGCCGCGCGGTCGCAAGCGGCCAATCGCGCGAATCGGCGCGCGAACGGCGGATCCCCACGACAGCCGGCCCTCGCAGGCGTTTGCCGACCGCCCCAGCGGTCCGCCCTTGCCCTCCCCTCGACGGCCGTCCCCACCGGCCGGCCCGAGTGGCCGTCGCCGGCGGGAGGCGGTACGCCCGCGGACACGCTTCGGCCGGGTCGGAGCGGGCCGACCGCACGCGTCAGGCCGGGGAGCGCCTGCCGGTGGTGAGCCATTCGGCCAGGACCGCGGCCTGGCTGTGGTCCACGTCCTTGGTGGCGGTCAGCAGGGTGAGCCGGTCGTGGGCCGCGAGGTCGCGCAGGTGTCCGACCGCCTCGCGGTGTCCGGCGTCGCGCAGTTCGGCGAGGTAGCGGCGGCGGAACTCGTCGAACCGGGCGGGCTCGTGGCCGTACCAGCGGCGCAGGTCGGTGGAGGGCGCGACGTCGCGCAGCCACTCGTCCAGGTGGGCGTCCTCCTTGCGCATCCCGCGCGGCCAGACCCGGTCGACGAGCACGCGTTTGCCGTCCTGCGGCGAGGTGTCCTCGTAGACGCGTCGGTAGGTGATGTCCTCGGCCATGGGGTGCCTCCGTTCGTCCGGTCGGTGGGCGGCGGTCGTCGGAGCGGCGGTCGTCAGTAGGGACAGCCGGGGTCCCCGGGGTCCGATCGGCCGCCGGTCTGTGGTCCGTCTCCGGCGTCCGGCCTGCCGCGGGAGTCCGGCCGGTCTCCCGCGTCCGCGTGCGGCGGCGGGTCGAAGTGGACGGTGACCTTCTGGAAGCCCTTGAAGGACTCCGTGGCGGCGTAGGAGCGGTAGGCCCGCTGGTCGCCCGGGGTGAGGTGGACGCGGTCGGTGAACGGGGTGAGCAGGCTGCGGGGCCACAGCCGCATGCACCGTACCGCGCTGACCTCGGCCGTGAAGACGTACACCAGCGCCCCCAGGTAGATCCACGCCAGCAGGCCGAGCACGATCCCGAACAGGCCGTACGTGGCGGTGGCCCCCTGGAGCACGTGGCCGACGTAGTACGTGCCGCCCCACAGCAGGCCCTGCCAGGCGCACGCGGCGCCCAGCGCCGGGCCGTACATCACGCGCAGCGGCAGCCGGCGGCGGGTCAGCACGCGGTAGCTGCCGACCAGCAGGGCGGCGTAGAGCAGGACGGACAGGAGCCCTGCGGCGACTTGCACCCCCGACTCCAGCCGGGCGCCGAACAGGCCGGAGGCCCACTCCGCGGCGGTGGACAGGCCGGTGGTCACGAGCAGCGCGGCCGCGAGGAGGGTCAGGAACTTCAGCCCCTTCAGACGCGAGCGGAACGGGTCGGGGCGGGCGTGCCGGGGCACCGCGAAGATCTTGTTCAGGGCGTGCTGGGCGGCCTGGGCGACGTTCAGCGCTCCGTAGGCGCTGCCGGCCACACCCACCGCGACGGCGACGGTGTTGCCGCGGAAGGAGTGGATGTTGTGGCCGATCTGGTCCCCGATCACCGGGAACTCGCTCAGGGCCGAGTTCAGCACGGCCTGCTGGAGGTGCGGGCTGCTGCTGAGGACGGCGCTGAGGACCGCGACGAGGAGCAGCAGCAGCGGGAACAGCGCCAGGAACCCGTAGTACGTGAGCAGCGCGGCCAGGTAGGCGGCCTGGTCGTCGTAGAACTTGTAGACGACGGCCAGCGGCAGTCCCGCCCAGCGGTGCCGCCGCTGGTAGGCATCCAGTCGGGCCAGCACGTCCATGCGGCTCTCCCACGCCGTCGGCCGTGGCGCCGCTCGCGCCGGTCGCCACCGCTTCCAGGTGCCCTGGCCAGGGCGTTCCATGCGTCCTGGCCAGGGCGTTCCGTGCGTGCCGCGGGCTGGGCGGCGGGCCGGTGGGGGGTGGTTGGACGCGGTGTACGCGGTTACTCCGTCCCCATGGACGCCAATGACGACAGCAGGCCGCTCGCGCTGGTGACCGGCGCATCCAGCGGTATCGGATACGAACTGGCCCGGCAGTTCGCGGAGCACGGATACGATCTCCTGGTCAACGCCGAGGACGACCGTCTCGACCACGCGGCGCAGCGGCTGCGGGAGACCGGGGCCGAGGTGCGGGCCGTGCGCTGCGATCTCAGCGACCCCGCGGGGGTGGACCACCTGGTGGCCGCCACGACGGGACTGACGGTGGACGTGGCGGCGCTCAACGCGGGGGTGGGACAGGGCGGCGCCTTCGTCGACACCGACCTCGCCGACGACCTGTCCGTGATCGACCTGAACGTGACCTCCACGGTCCGACTCGCCAAGCCGCTGCTGCGGGACATGGTGGCGCGGGGCGAGGGCAGCGTGGTCTTCACGTCCTCCATCGCCGCCACCATGCCGGGCCCGTTCCAGTCGGTCTACAACGCCTCCAAGTCCTTCGTGCAGTCGTTCGCGCAGGCCCTGCAGGACGAGGTGAAGGACACCGGGGTGACCGTCACCGCGTTCATGCCGGGGCCGACCGAGACGGACTTCTTCCGGCGGGCCGACATGGGCGACACCAAGATCGGCAGCGGCCCCAAGGACGACCCGGCGCAGGTCGCCGAGCAGGCGTACGAGGCGGTGGTGAAGGGCCGCAAGAAGGTGGTAACCGGGTCGCTCAAGACGAAGGCGCAGGGCGCGGCGAACAAGGTGCTGCCGGACAGCGCCAAGGCCGCCGCGCACCGGAGGATGGCCGAGCCGGGGACGGGGGACGACGACGGCGAGGACTGACGGGCTGGCGTTCCCCCGGACCACCGCTTCCGTTCCCCGCCCCCCGGGCCACCGCTCCTCGCCTTCCGTCGCCTCCGCTCCTCGCCTTCCGTCGCCTCCGGTCGGCGCCTCACGTCGTCTCCGGTCGGCGGCGCCCGGCCCCCTCCCCCCACCCTTCGACGCGTCGCGGGCGGAACCATGCAGACCTTCCTGCCGTATCCCGGCTTCACCGACTCCGCGCTGGTGCTCGACCGCCGGCGCCTCGGCAAGCAGCGGGTGGAGGCGTTGCAGGTGCTGCGCGGCCTGACCGTCCCCGGTTACGGGTGGCGTCACCATCCGGCGGTGCGGATGTGGGCCGGCTACGAGGAGGCGCTGGTGCGGTACGGGCTGGACGTGTGCCGGGTCTGGCGTGATCACGGCCACCAGGACAGCTGCGCGGCCACGCTCGTCGCCGACCTCGCCGTCCACCGGCCCGGCGCGCAGGTGCGCGGCCAGAGGGAGCTGGAGGCGGCGGGCGAGCTGCCGCCCTGGCTGGGCGACGAGGCCCTGCACCTGAGCCACCGGTCGGCCCTGGTGCGCAAGGACCCGGAGCGGTACGCCCCGCTGTTCCCGGGTGTGCCGGACGACCTGCCGTACGTGTGGCCGGCGTCGGACCGTGAGGCGGTCACACCCGGGGACTGAGCGGAGGAGTGCCCGCACCCGGGGCCGAACGGGCGGCTCACACCCGGTGGCGGGCCGGCGTACGCGGCACGTGTGCGTGTGGCGTTGCGCCGCCCGGTCGAACCCGCTGGGCCCAAGGGGGGCGGGGCGCGTGAGCGGTGCGGCGGTGGGGGAAGGGATGGCGCACACGCCAACCCGAGGAGGCCGGATGCCCGATGCCGTGGCCGAGGACGACGTCGCCCGCGCCGGCGAGGACCGTGCCCCCGTGGCCGGCCAAGACCCGGGGAGCGACGGCGGCCCGGAGGGATTCGAGCAGCTGAGCGCGGTGGCCGACGCCGTCCTCTACGAGGGCTATCTGCTGTACCCCTACCGCCGCTCGTCGCCCAAGAACCGGGTGCGGTGGCAGTTCGGGGTGCTGCTGCCGCGCGACTGGGTGGAACGGGACGGCCCGGTCACGGTCGGCGTGTCCGGCTCCGCCGACTCCTGGTACCAGCAGACCGAGTGCCTGGTGCGGGTGCGGCGGGCGGGTGCCGTCCTGCGGGTGCGGGTGCGGTACCTGCAGATGCAGCACAAGCAGGTGGAGGCCGCCGGCTCGGACGGGAGTCACCGCCCGGTCGCGTCGCTGCGGGCGGACGACGGCACGACGTGGCTGACCTTCGACGAGGCGGTGCCCTGCGAGACGGACCTCGCCGTCGCGGTGGACGACCTGCTCGGGCGGGAGCACACCACCTGGTCCGGGGCGCCGGCCGGCGAGACGACCGAGCCGCTGCCCTCGGGCGCCGGGCGGGTGGTGCGGCGGCGGGAGGAGATCCGGGCGGGCACGACGCTCACGGCAAAGCGGCTCGCCGACGGCCTGGTGCGGCTGCGGGTGCGGACCGAGAACACGGGCCGGGCGACGGAGCCCGGCGCTCTGCGGGACGAGGTGCTGCGCCGGTCGCTCATCGCCACACACACGCTCGTCGGCGGTACGGACGTGGAGTTCGTGTCGCTGATCGACCCGCCCGGCGCACTGGCGCGGCAGGCTGCCGAGTGCCGCAGCGAGTTCACCTTCCCGGTCCTCGGCGGCCCCCCGGCCCCGCACGGAGAGCCGCCGTACGACGTCCCCGCGGCGGCGGACGGGAGCACGGGGCCGGCGCTGCTGTCCGCGCCGATCATCCTGCCCGACCGTCCTCGGATCGCGCCGGAGAGCCCCGGCGATCTGCACGACGCCGGGGAGATCGACGAGATCCTGACGCTGCGCACGATGCTCCTGACCGACGAGGAGAAGGCCGAGGCCCGCGCCACCGACCCGCGCGCCGCCGAGATCATCGACCGCGTCGACAGCATGCCCCCGGAGGTCTTCGCCCGTCTGCACGGCGCCATCCGCTCGCTGGCCCCGGCCCGACCGGCCTCTCCGGCCGGACCGGCGGGAGAGGCCGCCGTCGGCGCCGAGCGGCCCGCCTGGTGGCAGGAGGGCGGTGACGACGGCCTGTCCCCGTCGACCGACACGGTGCTCGTGGACGGGGTTCGCCTGGGCGGCGGCAGCCGGGTGCTGCTGCGGCCGCGGGGCCGTGGCGCGGACGCCCAGGACATGTTCCTCGCGGGACGCAGCGCACGGGTCGCCGCCGTCTTCCACGACGTGGACGGCAGCACACACCTGGCCGTCACCCTGGAGGACGACCCGGCGGCCGAACTGCACACCTGGTACGGCCGCTTCCACTACTTCCGGCCCGACGAGCTCGAACCGCTCGGGGCCGGCGAGGTGTCGGAGACACCCGAACGGCTCGCGACACCCGAGCCGCCGGAGGCGTCGGCATCCGGTTCCTGACCCGGCGCGCGCCCGGGCCCGTTCGCCGGCGACGGCGAGCACCGCGCACCACCCCCAACCCCACACCCATGAGACACACCCACAGCGAGGGGCGACAACGCAG
>NZ_JBISAL010000020.1:53530-65205 GCF_044391765.1 Streptomyces sp. NPDC018610 | reverse complement strand
CTTGCGTTTCCGACTCTATCAGATCTTTCCGATCCGATTTCCTCGGTGCTTTCCAGGTTCTCGCTTTCGCGTTTCCCTTTCCGGCGGTTCCGACTTTATCAGAGATCCTGAGTCGGATTTCCCGCCCCTCCGGGAGAGTCCCTCGGAACGCACGAGGCGTCCGGGTTCCCGTCCGGGCGGAGCCGTAAACGTACTGGAGCGGGGCGCCCCGATGCAAATCGAGGCGCCCCGCTGCCGGTTGGAGCGTCAGACCTCCACGACGACCGGGAGGATCATCGGCCGGCGCCGGTAGGTGTCCGAGACCCATTTCCCCAGCGTGCGGCGGATGAGCTGCTGCAGCTGGTGGGAGTCGGCGATGCCCTCCTGCGCGGACTTCTCCAGGGACTCCCGGATCTTCGGGATGACCGCGCCGAAGGCCGAGTCCTCGATGCCGGAGCCGCGTGCCTGGATGTGCGGGCCGCCGGTGACCTTGCCGGTGGTGGAGTCCACCACCACGAAGACCGAGATGATGCCCTCGTCGCCGAGGATCTTGCGGTCCTTGAGCGCGGGCTCGCCCACGTCGCCGACGGAGAGCCCGTCGACGTACACGTAACCGGCCTGCACCTTGCCGGAGATCTTGGCCTTGCCCTCGACGAGGTCGACGGTGACGCCGTCCTCGGCGATGACGATCCGGTCGTGCGGAACGCCGGTCATCGCACCGAGCTCGGCGTTGGCGCGCAGGTGGCGCCACTCGCCGTGGACCGGCATCAGGTTCCTCGGGCGGCAGATGTTGTAGAAGTACAGCAGCTCGCCGGCCGAGGCGTGGCCCGAGACGTGCACCTTGGCGTTGCCCTTGTGGACGACGTTGGCGCCCCAGCGGGTGAGGCCGTTGATGACCCGGTACACCGCGTTCTCGTTGCCCGGGATCAGCGACGACGCGAGGATCACCGTGTCGCCCTCGACGATGCGGATCTGGTGGTCCCGGTTGGCCATGCGGGACAGCGCCGCCATCGGCTCGCCCTGCGACCCCGTGCAGACCAGGACCACCTCGTGGTCGGGCAGGTCGTCGAGCGTGCGGACGTCCACCACCAGGCCCGGCGGGACCTTCAGGTAGCCGAGGTCCCGGGCGATGCCCATGTTGCGGACCATGGAACGGCCGACGAAGGCGACCCGGCGGCCGTACTCGTGGGCGGCGTCCAGGATCTGCTGGATGCGGTGGACATGGCTGGCGAAGCTCGCCACGATGATCCGCTTGCGGGCGCCGGCGAAGACCTGGCGCAGCACCCCCGAGATGTCCCGCTCGTGCGGGGTGAACCCGGGGACCTCGGCGTTCGTGGAGTCGGTGAGGAGGAGGTCGATGCCCTCCTCGCTCAGCCGGGCGAAGGCGTGCAGGTCGGTGAGACGGTTGTCCAGCGGGAGCTGGTCCATCTTGAAGTCGCCGGTGTGCACCACCATGCCGGCCGGGGTGCGGATGGCGACGGCCAGCGCGTCCGGGATGGAGTGGTTGACCGCGACGAACTCGCAGTCGAAGGGGCCGATGCGCTCCCGGTTGCCCTCGGCGACTTCGAGGGTGTACGGCCGGATGCGGTGCTCCTGGAGCTTGGCCTCGATGAGGGCCAGCGTCAGCTTGGAGCCGATCAGGGGGATGTCCGGCTTCTCCCGCAGGAGGTAGGGGACGCCGCCGATGTGGTCCTCGTGGCCGTGGGTGAGGACGATGCCCTCGATGTCGTCGAGGCGGTCCCGGATGGACGAGAAGTCCGGAAGGATCAGATCGATTCCGGGCTGCTCCTCCTCGGGGAAGAGCACTCCGCAGTCGACGATCAGCAGCCGGCCGCCGTACTCGAAGACCGTCATGTTGCGGCCGATCTCGCCGAGACCGCCGAGCGGAGTGACGCGCAGGCCGCCGTCGGCGAGCGGCGGAGGCGGAGCGAGTTCAGGATGCGGATGACTCAAAAGACCCTCCTCACCACACGCGCCACGTACCGGTGGGCACGTGGCGCGCGTGACGTTCGTGCAGAAGCAGTTGTCGTTGTGGGGTGCGGGCACCGGTGGCCCGCCGTATTCAGTTGGCTGTTCGGTTGTGGAGCCCGGTTCCCGGCGGGGCGCCGAGGGGGTCCGGGCGGTGCGAGGCGAACTCGCGAAGTCTTGTTGTCAGAGCTGTACCCCGCCGGCGGCAAGATCGATCTTGAGCTGCTCGGTCTCCTCGACGGTGAGCTCGACCATCGGCAGCCGCAGCGGTCCGCCGGGCAGTCCCCGCAGGGCCAGGGCGGCCTTGGTGGTCATGACGCCCTGGGTGCGGAACATGCCCGTGTAGACGGGCAGCAGCTTCTGGTGGATCTCGGTGGCCTTCTGCACGTCGCCGGAGGTGTACGCCTCGATGAGGGCGCGCAGGTCCGGGGTGACGACGTGGCCGACGACGGAGACGAAGCCGACCGCGCCCACGGAGAGCAGCGGCAGGTTCAGCATGTCGTCGCCGGAGTACCAGGCGAGACCGGATCGGGCGATGGCCCAGCTCGCGCGGCCGAGGTCGCCCTTGGCGTCCTTGTTGGCGACGATCCGCGGGTGCTCGGCCAGGCGGACGATGGTCTCGGTGTTGATCGGGACGCCGCTGCGGCCGGGGATGTCGTAGAGCATGACCGGCAGGCCGGTCGCGTCGGCGACGGCCGTGAAGTGCCGGTACAGGCCCTCCTGTGGGGGCTTGTTGTAGTACGGCGTGACGGTCAGCAGGCCGTGCGCGCCGGCCTGCTCGGCGGCGCGGGCCAGTTCGACGCTGTGGTGGGTGTCGTTGGTGCCGACGCCGGCGACGACGTGGGCGCGGTCTCCGACGGCCGCCACGACCGCGCGTACGAGGTCCGATTTCTCCGCATCGCTGGTGGTGGGGGACTCGCCGGTGGTGCCGTTGACGACCAGGCCGTCGTTGCCTGCGTCCACCAGATGGGCGGCGAGCCGCTGCGCGCCGTCGAGGTCGAGTGCGCCGTCCGCCGTGAAGGGCGTGACCATGGCGGTGAGGACCCGCCCGAAGGGGGTCTGCGGAGTGGAGGTCGGAGCCATGGGTAACACGCTACTCGTTGCTCAGGGCGGGGTCTGCCCTCGGGGCGGGCGACAAGTCGTGACAAAGATGGAGCCCGGCACTGCCTGCTCGGGGGTTCAAGCAGTGCCGGGTCCGTTCGATCAGGCTAGATGAACTTCCACAAAGGCCGCAATACGGACACTTCGCGAGGCTGATGCGTACATCAGTGCCTGGGGAGACGGGCGGCGCGCGAGGTCACGGCGCGACGCGGCCGTTGGCGTTGAACGCGGCGTGGGTGAGCGGCATGAGCCCCGCCCACGCGGCCTCCATCTTCTCGCCCACCATCTCGATCTCCCGCTGCGGGAAGGACGGCACCTTCGCCAGCTCGTGCTGGGTGCGCAGGCCGAGGAAGTGCATCAGCGAGCGGGCGTTGCAGGTGGCGTACATCGAGGAGAACAGGCCCACGGGGAGCACCGAGCGGGCGACCTCGCGGGCGACGCCGGCGGCGAGCATCTCCTGGTACGCCTCGTACGCCTGCCGGTAGGAGTCCTCCATCACCCGGCCGACCAGCTCCTGCTGGCCCTGGGTGCCCTCGACGAAGCGGTACTTGCCGGGGCGGCCCTCCTGGACCAGCTTGCGGGCGGCGTCGGGGACGTAGAAGACCGGCTGGAGCTCGCGGTAGCGGCCCGACTCCTCGTTGTACGACCAGCCGACGCGGTGGCGCATGAACTCGCGGAAGACGAAGATCGGGGCGCTGATCAGGAACGTCATCGAGTTGTGCTCGAAGGGGCTGCCGTGGCGGTCCCGCATCAGGTAGTTGATCAGGCCCTTGGAGCGCTCCGGGTCCTTGTCCAGCTCCTCCAGGGACTGCTCGCCGACGGTCGAGACACGGGCCGCGAACAGGACGTCGGCGTCCGACGCGGTGTGCTTGACCAGCTCGACGGTGACGTCGCTGCGGAAGCTGGGTTTCAGGTCGTCGGCGGGGGTGTCGGTCACGGCTCGGAGGGTCCTTCCATCACGTCTGGCGGGCGGCGCCCACTCTACGGCCCGGCTCTGACATCAGGGCGTTCGGTGCCGGGCCGCGACAACTTCGGTGAAGATCGATGAATTCGGGGAAAGCGGGCACCTTCGGGGACACTCGTGCGTCTGTATGGGTGAGACACCCCAGTTCGACCCCTGATCCGACCCCCGAAGGGAGCCGTACCTCCGATGTTCCGTCGGCGCGAGCCCGTCCCGTTCGCCTTCGTCGCCGAGGCGGACAGGTTCCGCAGCAATGTCGCTCCCCCGCCCCGCCGGCGGGCCTCCGCCGGTGAGATGGCCGGGCGCTGCCTGCTCGGCCTGACCATCGTCGCGGGCCTCGTGGGCTCCCTTGTCCTCGGGCTGCCCGCGTTGTCGACCAGTCACTCTCCGGCGCAGACGCAGCAGGCCTCCCACGACCGCTGACGGCACCGCCCACCCCCTTGGACCCCCGTGGGTGGTGGGCGGGGACACGGGCGGATAGCCTCACCGGGCACAGCCCCGTGTGGAACGAGTGAGGACCCGCCGTGCCCCTGCCCTTCCTGACGGCCGACCGCGCCTTCGACGCGGCGGACGACGTCGCGCTGCCGTTCGACGACCGTGAGCGCTGGCGCCGCCCCTACCGGCCCGGTCCCTGGCGGGTGGGCGTGGCCGCGCTGGCGCTGCTGCTCGCCTCGTTCGTGCTGTTCGCCGCGGTGGTGATCGCGCTCACCGGCGGGTTCTCCTCCGCCGGGGCCTGCTTCGCCGTCGCCCTGGCCGTCATCGCGTGCGCCCTGCGTGTGCTGCGCATGGGCGTGTGGGTCGGGGCGCGGGGGCTGCGCCATGTGCGGTTCCTCATCACCCGTACGACGCCGTGGGCCCAGGTCGTCAGCGTACGGACCGTGCAGCAGCCGGTGCGCTGGCTGGGGCTGCCGCGCACGGTGCAGGGACAGGCGCTGCTGCTCGCGCGCAGGGGTCGGTCCTCCGAGGCCGTGCCGCCGCTGCTGACCACGCACGACGCCGACTTCCTGGGCCGGCTCCCGGCCTTCGACCGGGCGACGGACGCGGTGGAGGCGTGGGCGGAGGAGAACCGCCCGCGGTGAGGGCGGCCCGGGCGCCGGCCCGGCGTCCGTTCCGCCTCGGGGCCGCTCGTCGCCGCCCCGCGCGTCCGCCCTCCCCCTGACCGTCCGTCCGCGGCTCCGGTGGCCGCGTCCATGGCCGTGGGCGCCCGGGGGGGGGGCCCCCGGGGGGGGGGGGGGCCCCCCCCGGGGGGGCGGGGGGGGGGGCCGCCGGCGCGGCCCGCCCGCGGGCGGCGGGCACGGCCCCGCTCGCCGCCGCCCCGCGCGTCGGCCCGCCCCCTGCCCGTCGGCCCCGGGCGCCGGTGGCCGCGTCCTTGGCCGGCCACGCCTGTGGGGCCGACCGCTGTGCGCGGTCGGCCCCACAGGCGTGCACGGGGACGTCAGGCGGCCGGGACCGGCCTGCCGTCGTGCAGGGCGATCGCCCGCTGCATCGCCTTGCGGGCGCGCGCGGTGTCGCGGGCGTCGTGGTAGGCGATCGCGAGCCGGAACCAGGTGCGCCAGTCCTCGGGGGCGGCCTCCGTCTCGGCCTTGCGCCGGGCGAAGACCTCGTCGGCCGAGTCGCGGTCGATGCGCCCGCTGGGCGTGCGCCTGAGATCGTCGACGGGCAGGCCGCCCTCGGCGTCGAGTTCGGAGGCGAGCTGGTTGGCCCTGCGGACGAACTGGGTGTTCTTCCACAGGAACCACAGGCCGATGACCGGCAGGATCAGCACGGCGACCCCGAAGGTGACCGTGACGAACGTGCCGGACTGGATGAGCATGACGCCGCGGCTGCCGACCAGGACGAAGTAGAAGACCAGGACGGCGGCCGTGACGAGATAGGTGATCTTCGCGCGCATGAGGGGGCTCGGGCTCAGTTCAGGTCGAGGAAGTTCTCCAGGCCGAAGGTCAGGCCGGGAGTGGTCACCACGCGGCGCGCGCCGAGCAGGATGCCCGGCATGAAGCTGCTGTGGTGGAGCGAGTCGTGGCGGACGGTGAGCGTCTCGCCCTCGGCGCCCAGCAGGACCTCCTGGTGGGCGAGGAGGCCGCGCAGGCGCACGGAGTGCACCGGGACGCCGTCGACGTCGGCGCCTCGGGCGCCCTCCAACGCCGTCGCGGTGGCGTCCGGCGCCGGGGCCGTGCCGGCCTTCGCACGCGCCTCGGCGATGAGCTGGGCGGTGCGGGTGGCGGTGCCGCTGGGGGCGTCGACCTTGCCCGGGTGGTGCAGCTCGACGACCTCGACGGACTCGAAGTAGGGCGCGGCGATCTGCGCGAACTTCATGGTCAGCACGGCGCCGATGGAGAAGTTCGGGGCGATGAGCACCCCGGTCTCCGGGGAGTGGGCCAGCCACCCCGTCAGCTGCGCGAGCCGTTCCTCGGTCCAGCCGGTGGTGCCGACGACCGCGTGGATGCCGTTGCTCACGCAGTAGTCGAGGTTGGCCATGACCGAGTCCGGCGTGGTCAGCTCGACGGCGACCTGGGCGCCGTTGTCGGCGAGGGCCTCCAGCGACTCGCCGCGGCCGAGGGCGGCCACCAGTTCCATGTCCTCGGCGGCCTCGACGGCCCGTACCGCCTCGGAACCGATCCGGCCCTTGGCACCGAGGACCGCCACGCGCAGCTTGCTCATCTCTTGCTTCCTTAGACCGGAGGGGGACTCGGACCGGGCCGGATCGCACGGCCCGCGCGGTCAGGCGACCGCGTCGTGCAGGCGTGCGGCCTGTTTGTCCTTGAGCGGGCCGATGACCGACAGCGACGGGCGCTGTCCCAGGATGTCGCGGGCGACGGCGCGGACCTCGTCCGGGGTGACAGCCGCTATCCGGGCCAGCATGTCGTCGACGGAGATCTGCTCGCCCCAGCACAGTTCGCTCTTGCCGATACGGTTCATCAGCGCACCGGTGTCCTCCAGACCGAGGACGGTGGAGCCCTGGAGCTGGCCGATGGCGCGGGCGATCTCGTCGTCGGGCAGGCCGTTGTCGGCGACGTGGTCGAGTTCGTCGCGGCAGATGCGCAGCACGTCGTGGACCTGGCTCGGGCGACAGCCGGCGTAGACGCCGAACAGGCCGCAGTCGGCGAAGCCGGAGGTGTAGGAGTACACGCTGTAGGCCAGACCGCGCTTCTCCCGGACCTCCTGGAAGAGGCGGGAGGACATGCCTCCGCCGAGGGCCGTGTTGAGGACGCCGAGGGCCCAGCGGCGGTCGTCGGTGCGGGCGAGTCCGGGCATGCCGAGGACGACGTGCGCCTGTTCGGTGCGGCGGCCCTGGAGTTCCACCCGGCCGGCGGTGCGCAGGCTGCGGCGTCCGTCGCGCGGGGCGATGGGGGCGGCCTCGGCGTTCCTGAAGGCGCCGGCCTTCTCGAAGGCGGCGCGCACCCGGCGGACGACCTTGTTGTGGTCGACGTTTCCGGCGCAGGCGACCACGAGGTGGGTGGGGTCGTAGTGCTTCTTGTAGAAGCGGCGGATGCGGTCGGCGTTGAGCGCGTTGACCGTGTCGACGGTGCCGAGGACGGGGCGGCCGAGGGGGCTGTCGCCGAACATGGTGTGCGCGAACAGGTCGTGCACGCAGTCGCCCGGGTCGTCCTCGGTCATGGCGATCTCTTCGAGGATCGCGCCGCGCTCGACGTCGACGTCCTCCTCGCGGATCAGCGAGCCGGTGAGCATGTCGCAGACCACGTCGATGGCGAGCGGCAGGTCGGTGTCGAGCACGCGCGCGTAGTAGCACGTGTACTCCTTGGCCGTGAACGCGTTCATCTCGCCGCCGACGGCGTCGATGGCGGAGGAGATGTCCAGGGCGGAGCGCTCGGAGGTGCCCTTGAAGAGCAGGTGCTCCAGGTAGTGCGTGGCACCGCCCAGCGCCGGGGTCTCGTCGCGGGAGCCGACGTGCGCCCAGATGCCGAAGGTGGCGGAGCGGACGGAGGGCAGGGTCTCGGTGACGATGCGCAGGCCGCCCGGGAGGGTGGTCTTGCGGACGGTGCCGATGCCGTTCATGCCCTTGACGAGGGTTTGGGTACGGGCGACGGCCCGCGCCTCCGAGGAGGTGCGGGCCGTCGCCTGCGAGCTACGGGACGTCACTTGGCGGCGTCGTCCTTCTGCTCTTCGTCGCCCTCTTCACCCTCGATCACGGGGACCAGGGAGAGCTTGCCGCGGGAGTCGATCTCGGCGATCTCGACCTGGACCTTCTGGCCCACGCCGAGGACGTCCTCGACGTTCTCCACGCGCTTGCCGCCGGCGAGCTTGCGGATCTGCGAGATGTGCAGCAGACCGTCCTTGCCGGGCAGCAGGGAGACGAAGGCGCCGAACGTGGTCGTCTTGACGACCGTGCCCAGGTAGCGCTCGCCGACCTCGGGCATCGTCGGGTTGGCGATGCTGTTGATCGTGGTGCGGGCGGCCTCGGCGGACGGGCCGTCGGCGGCGCCGATGTAGATGGTGCCGTCGTCCTCGATGGTGATCTCGGCGCCGGTGTCCTCCTGGATCTGGTTGATCATCTTGCCCTTGGGGCCGATGACCTCGCCGATCTTGTCGACCGGGATCTTCACGGTGATGATCCGCGGCGCGTTGGGGGACATCTCGTCCGGCGTGTCGATCGCTTCCATCATCACGTCGAGGATGTGGAGGCGGGCGTCACGGGCCTGCTTGAGGGCGGCGGCCAGGACGGAGGCGGGGATGCCGTCCAGCTTGGTGTCGAGCTGGAGGGCGGTCACGAACTCCTTGGTGCCGGCGACCTTGAAGTCCATGTCGCCGAAGGCGTCCTCGGCACCGAGGATGTCGGTGAGGGTGACGTAGTGCGTCTCGCCCTCGATCTCCTGGGAGATCAGGCCCATGGCGATGCCGGCGACCGGGGCCTTCAGGGGCACACCGGCGTTCAGCAGCGACATGGTGGAGGCGCAGACCGAGCCCATGGACGTCGAGCCGTTGGAGCCGAGGGCCTCGGACACCTGGCGGATCGCGTAGGGGAACTCCTCGCGCGTGGGCAGCACCGGCACGAGGGCGCGCTCGGCGAGGGCGCCGTGGCCGATCTCGCGGCGCTTGGGGGAGCCGACGCGGCCGGTCTCGCCGGTGGAGTACGGCGGGAAGTTGTAGTTGTGCATGTAGCGCTTGCGGGTCACCGGGGAGAGGGTGTCCAGCTGCTGCTCCATGCGGAGCATGTTGAGGGTGGTGACGCCCAGGATCTGGGTCTCGCCACGCTCGAACAGCGCCGAGCCGTGCACGCGCGGGATGGCCTCGACCTCGGCGGCCAGCGTGCGGATGTCGGTGACACCGCGGCCGTCGATGCGCTTCTTCTCCTTGATGACGCGCTCGCGGACCAGGGTCTTGGTCAGCGAACGGTACGCGGCGGAGATCTCCTTCTCGCGGCCCTCGAACTCCGGCAGCAGCTTCTCGGCGGCCAGGCCCTTGACGCGGTCGAGCTCGGCCTCGCGCTCCTGCTTGCCGGCGATGGTGAGCGCCTGGGCCAGCTCGGGGCGGACCGCGGCGGTCAGCGCCTCCAGGACGTCGTCCTGGTAGTCGAGGAAGATCGGGAACTCGCCGGTCGGCTTGGCGGCCTTGGCGGCGAGGTCCGACTGGGCCTTGCAGAGGACCTTGATGAAGGGCTTCGCGGCCTCGAGACCGGCGGCGACGACCTCCTCGGTGGGGGCCTCGGCGCCGCCCTTGACCAGCTGGATGGTCTTGTCGGTGGCCTCGGCCTCGACCATCATGATCGCGACGTCGCCGTCCTCCAGGACGCGGCCGGCGACCACCATGTCGAAGACGGCGTCCTCGAGCTCGGTGTGCGTCGGGAAGGCGACCCACTGGCCGTTGATCAGCGCGACGCGGACGCCGCCGATCGGGCCGGAGAAGGGCAGGCCGGCCAGCTGCGTGGACGCGGACGCGGCGTTGATCGCGACGACGTCGTACAGGTGGTCGGGGTTGAGCGCCATGACCGTGCAGACGACCTGGATCTCGTTGCGCAGGCCCTTCTTGAAGGACGGGCGCAGCGGGCGGTCGATCAGGCGGCAGGTGAGGATGGCGTCCTCGGAGGGGCGGCCCTCGCGGCGGAAGAAGCTGCCGGGGATCTTGCCGGCGGCGTACATCCGCTCCTCGACGTCCACCGTGAGGGGGAAGAAGTCGAGCTGGTCCTTGGGGTTCTTGGAAGCGGTGGTGGCCGACAGCACCATGGTGTCGTCGTCCAGGTACGCCACGGCGGAGCCGGCGGCCTGCTTGGCCAGGCGGCCCGTCTCGAAGCGGATGGTGCGGGTGCCGAAGGAGCCGTTGTCGATGACGGCCTCGGCGTAGTGGGTCTCGTTCTCCACTAGCGTTTTCTCCGTTACTTGTCGTCTTTCGTCCCGCCTCGCCCGTGTGGCGGGGGGACGGTGGCGGAGAAGCGCTCCGTCTGGTGCGGGCCGGTCTTCGATCGAAGCACCCGGGGCCTGTTCGCCCGGGGGCCACTACCGAGGACCGGCGGCGGCGAGGTGCGCTCCTCCTCGTGGTGCCTGATAGGCCCTACCCACTGTGGGTGGGCGCTATCACGC
Source organism: Streptomyces sp. NPDC018610 (assembly GCF_044391765.1). NCBI lineage: Bacteria > Bacillati > Actinomycetota > Actinomycetes > Kitasatosporales > Streptomycetaceae > Streptomyces > Streptomyces sp. NPDC018610. Next base: position 54,663 of record NZ_JBISAL010000020.1, on the reverse strand, counting down.
TGTGTCATGCGTATCGCGTTCTGCTACCACAGTACAAAGCGGCGGTGACACTCCGCACGTTTGTGCATGTACGGCAAAGGGAGCGGTCCCCTTTTGCTGTGGGGCCCGCTCCCTTCACGGCGTCTTACTTGGCGCCCGCCGCACCACGGCGGATGCCGAGGCGGTCGACCAGCGCACGGAAGCGCTGGATGTCCTTCTTCGCCAGGTACTGCAGCAGGCGGCGGCGCTGACCGACCAGGATCAGCAGGCCACGACGGCTGTGGTGGTCGTGCTTGTGGGTCTTGAGGTGCTCGGTCAGGTCGGAGATCCGACGGGACAGCAGAGCGACCTGGACCTCGGGGGAGCCGGTGTCACCCTCCTTGGTACCGAACTCGGAGATGATCTGCTTCTTCGTAGCGGCGTCGAGCGACACGCGTACTCCTCATGGTCTGGAAATGGCCACCGAGTGCCCCCGGTCTTCATCTCGGGAGAGCTTCCGGTACTCGGGAGGCGGGGATCCGCTGGGCGCGGCCTCCAGGCCTCGCAGGGCTAGCTGCCAGGGCTCCGGGGGTGCGTACACAAACGGCCGTCACTCAGGGTACCAGGCTGTGGCGGTGGGGTTTCCCCGGGTTCGCGGACCGCCCTGCCGCGGCCGTCCCGGCGGCTAGGGTGAGCGCCGGCACGAAGTACGGACGTCTGGAAGGGGTCGCTGCGTCATGGCGGAGACGGAAGCGGAGATCAAGGCCCGCAAGGAGCGCGAGCGGGACGAGCTGTACGCCCTCGACATCTCGGGTGTGGAGTGGCACGGCGCGCCGGGCACCGAGGCGCACGAGGAGCGCGTGGAGATCGCCTACCTGCCGGACGGCGCCGTGGCCATGCGCTCCTCCCTGGACCACGACACGGTGCTGCGCTACACCGAGGCCGAGTGGCGGGCGTTCGTGCTGGGGGCGCGGGACGGCGAGTTCGACCTGGAGCCGGCGCCGCAGGACGGGGAGAGCGCCGCTCGGTGAGCGGCGTACGGAGGTGACGAAGAGGGGCGGCACGCGCGCGTGCCGCCCCCCCACGGTCCGCGTGGCGCGGCCCCCGCCCCCCCCCAGCCCCCCCGGGCGGGCGGAAACCCGGGGCAAGCCCCCACCGGTTTTTTAGAAAAGCAA
>NZ_JBISAL010000020.1:0-53520 GCF_044391765.1 Streptomyces sp. NPDC018610 | reverse complement strand
GGGCGGGGGGTGGTGGGGGGTCGGGTGTGTAGTAGGGGGGGCGCCCCGGGCGGGCCCCCCCCCTCTTCGTCCGTCTTGCGCGTCCGCGGGCGCCGACAGAGCCGACCGTGCGGTCGTATCAGCTGGTCATCGCCCGAACGGTTGTGTACACGTCGAACACGGCGAGGGTGAGCGGGACCAGGGTGAGCAGGACGAAGCTCTCCGCGATCTCCAGGAAGCGGCCCCAGAACGGGGTGACGCCGCGGCGCGGGGTGATCAGGCCGATGGCGGTGACCAGGGCCGCCGCGACGGCGATCGCCGCGACCAGCCAGACGCTGCGGATGTCGAGGGAGGCGGTGTCGCCCTGGAGGGCCTGGCGGACGTAGTCCCACGGCGGGTTCAGCGCCAGTCCGAGACCGAGGAAGACCAGGGCCGAGAGTCCGGCGGCCAGGGTGGCGGCGACCTGGGCGGTGTAGCGGAACAGGCTCGCGCGCATGAGCATCGCCACCCCCGTCGCCAGCGCCAGGAGCTGCGCCCAGACGTCGCTGGAGAAGCCGAGGACGATCGACGCGCCCACCGCGACGAGCGCGCAGCCGCCGACGAGGCCGACGAGCAGTTCGTGGCCGCGGCGGGCGCGGGCCGCGACGCGCTCGGCGTCGACGGGCTCGTGCGTGTTCGGCTCGGTCTCGGCGTAGCCGCCCCGCGACGGGTTGGGGGCCTCGAAGCCGATGGGCAGCCGGGCGAACCGCATCGACAGCCCGGGCAGGAAGGCGAGCGCGCCCACCGCGACGGGTGCGCAGACGGCGGCCGTCTCGATGGGCCTGAGGCCGGTGAGGATGCCGACGAAGGTGGTGACGACGCCGACCGCCGAGGCGAAGACGAACGCCACGAAGGGTCCGTCGCCGCTGGGCGAGACCAGGCTGAGCACCAGGGCGGCGATCAGCACGGCGGCGCAGGCGAGCAGGAACTGGAGCCTTCCGATGCCCTCGCCCCGGTCGAGCGGGAGCAGTCCGGAGCCCGCCACCGCGATGTTCGGCAGGGCGCCCAGGCCCAGGGCGATCGCGGACCCCGCGTCGTCGTACACCCGCGCGCGCACGCACGCGAGGGTGGTCAGGAGGACGCCGGCGACCGCGGCGAGGACGCCCTGGAGGCTGTGCATGTCGTGGCGGAGTTCGGAGCTCCAGGCCACGAAGGCGAGCAGGGCGGGCAGGACGCCGCCGGCGACGAGCCCGGCGGCGCGGGTCAGGTCGCCGCTCCACAGGGCGCGGTCCCGGGTGACGGCGGAGGCGACCGCCTCGGAGACGTCGTCGAAGACCGCAGGCGGCAGCGACTCGGCGAACGGCCGCAGCGTGAGCAGTTCGCCGTCGAGGATGCGCTGGGCGGCGAAGGAGCGGGCGCTGTCGAGGACGGTGCCGTCTCGGCGTACGAGGTGGTAGCCGACGGGGGCGCCCTCTGCCGGGCTCTGCCGGGAGAGCCGCAGGATCTCCGGGTACAGGTCGGCGACCGGTACGTCGTCGGGCAGGGCCACGTCGATGCGGCTGTCGGGCGCCACGATGGTGACGCGGCAGAAGCCGAGCCCCGTGCCCGATGCCGCGTGTCCCTCGCTGCCGGGTCCGGTGGTGGCGCCGCCCGGCGCGGAGGCCGTCATGCTCACCTGCTGTTCCCCCCTCGTCGTCGGTGGTGCGGCCGGTCGGGGCGTCCTCGCACACGCCGGCCGTGAAGATCGTGTGCACGTTCCGCCGGGAGTTCGTGCAGCGACTTTCCGAGCGTCGGTCGGCGAAGTCGCCCGGCCCGGGAAGCGCGGGGGCCGCCTGCTTCGATCGTCGCGAATCGCCCGTTTTCGCGGGGCCGATTCGCAACTGCTCACACGCCCCACCGGCACCCTACCGCCCACCGGCGCCGCCGGTTGTCAGTAGGATCGCGGTTCGCGATCGGCGTCCGCCTGACACGGGGCGGCGGACAGAACACCTCGGTCGGGCAAGGGAATTGGTGCGTAGTGAGCCATATCGTCGTCAAGCGCCCACCGCGGGCACTGCCGAAGGACGTGCCCACGGACGAGATCGTGCTCCAGCCCCCGCCGGAACTGCCGCGCGGCCAGCAGGAGGGCGCGCTGATGCAGCTGCTGCCCATGCTCGGCATGGGCGGCTCGGTGGTGTTCTTCTTCAACCCGAACGCCCAGCCGTTCATGAAGATCATGGGCATGGTGATGGTGGCCTCGACGGTCGCCATGGGCATCTCCATGCTGGTGCGCTACCGCCGCGGCAGCCAGGGCCAGATGGCCGACATCCGCCGCGACTACCTGCGGTACCTGTCGCAGACCCGGCGCGCGGCCCTGGACGCCGCCAGGGCCCAGCGCGACGCCCAGTACTACCTGCACCCTTCACCTGAGCAACTGTGGGCGCTGGTCGCCGAGGGCAGCAGGGTGTGGGAGCGGCGCACCGCCGACGAGGACTTCGGCCAGGTCCGGGTGGGCCTCGGCCCGCAGGCGCTGGCCACCGAGCTGCTCGCGCCGGAGACCGCGCCGGTGGACCAGCTGGAGCCGCTGACCGCGGGCGCCATGCAGCGCTTCCTCGCCACCCACGGCACCGTCGAGGACCTGCCCATGGCGGTCTCGCTGCGCGCCTTCTACCACGTGACGGTCAGCGGCGAGCCGGCGACCGTGCGCGGGACGACCCGTGCCCTCGTCGGCTCCCTCGCCTCCCTGCACTCCCCCGAGGACTTGGTCGTCGCCGTGGCGGCCCACCGGGACGTCACGCCCGAGTGGGAGTGGGCCAAGTGGCTGCCGCACAGCCAGGCCCCCGGCGTCTCGGACGGCGCGGGCAGCCGGCGTCTGATCACCACCGACCCCCAGGAGCTGGAGGACCTGCTCGGCGCCCGCCTCCAGGGCCGGCCGCGCTTCCACCCGGGCGGCCCGCCCGTCCCCGAGCAGCCGCATCTGGTGGTCGTCCTCGACGGCGTCTCCCTGCCGCCCACGTCGCTGCTGGCCTCCCCCGAGGGCCTGCAGGGCGTGACGGTCCTGGAGGTCGTGCCCGGCGAACTCACCACCGGCCGCGGCGACCTGTCCGTCGTCGTGCGCCCCCAGGAACTGCGCCTGGAGTCCGCCCACGGAATGGTCTACGAAGGGACGCCCGACGTCCTGTCGTACGAGGCCGCCGAAGCGCTGGCACGCCAGCTCGCGCCCCTGCGCGTCGCCTCCGGCGGCGACGACGACGAACCGCTGCTCGCCAACCTGGAGTTCACCGACCTGCTGAACCTGGGCGACGCCGCCTCCGTCGACCCCAAGCGCACCTGGCGGCCCCGCGCCCAGGCCGAGCGCCTGCGGGTGCCGATCGGCCTGGGCGAGGACGGCCGGGCCGTCATGCTCGACCTCAAGGAGGCCGCCCAGGAGGGCATGGGCCCGCACGGCCTGTGCGTGGGCGCCACCGGTTCCGGCAAGTCGGAACTGCTGCGCACCCTGGTGCTCGGCCTCGCGGTGACCCACTCCTCCGAGACCCTCAACTTCGTCCTCGCCGACTTCAAGGGCGGCGCGACCTTCGCGGGCATGGCCCAACTGCCGCACGTCGCCGCCGTGATCACCAACCTCGCCGACGACCTCACGCTCGTGGACCGCATGGGCGACTCCATCCGCGGCGAGCTCAACCGCCGCCAGGAGATGCTCCGCGACGCGGGCAACTACGCCAACATCCACGACTACGAGAAGGCCCGCGCGGCCGGCGCCCCGCTCCAGCCGATCCCCTCCCTCGTCCTGGTCATCGACGAGTTCAGCGAACTGCTCACCGCCAAGCCCGACTTCATCGACATGTTCGTCCAGATCGGCCGCATCGGCCGGTCGCTGGGCGTGCACCTGCTGCTGGCCTCGCAGCGCCTGGAGGAGGGCCGGCTGCGCGGCCTGGAGACGTACCTGTCGTACCGCATCGGTCTGCGCACCTTCTCGGCCGCGGAGTCACGGGCCGCGCTCGGCGTGCCCGACGCCTACGAGCTGCCGAACATCCCCGGCTCCGGCTTCCTGAAGTTCGGCACCGACGAGATGGTCCGCTTCAAGGCGGCGTACGTCTCCGGTGTGTACCGCACGGGCTCGCAGCAGGCCGCCGCGCTCGGCGGTCCGCTGCCGGTGGACCGCAGGCCGGTCCTGTTCACGGCGGCCGAGGTCCCGGTGCGCTATGCGCCGGTGCCGCGGCAGCGCCAGGAAACGCGCCCCGACGAGAAGGACGACGCGCTCGCCGACACCGTGCTCGACGTGATCGTGCGGCGGCTGGAGGCGCAGGGTCCGGCCGCCCACCAGGTGTGGCTGCCCCCACTGGACAGCCCGCCGTCGCTGGACTCGCTGCTGCCCGGCCTCGCCCCGGTCCCCGGCCGCGGCCTCACCCAGCCGGGCTACGAGGCCGCGGGCCGGCTGGTCGTCCCCGTGGGCCTCGTCGACAAGCCGTACGAACAGCGGCGCGACCCGCTCTGGGTCGACTTCGGCGGCGCCGCCGGCCACATGCAGATCCTCGGCGGCCCGCAGTCGGGCAAGTCGACGCTGGTGCGCTCCCTGGTCGCCTCCTTCGCCCTCACCCACACCCCGCACGAAGTGCAGTTCTACGGGCTGGACTTCGGCGGCGGCGGCCTGTCCTCGCTGGCCGGCCTGCCGCACGTGGGCGGCGTCGCCTCGCGACTGGACCCGGAGAAGGTACGGCGCACGGCGGCCGAGGTGTACGGCGTGCTGACCCGGCGCGAGGAGTACTTCCGCGCCTCGGGCATCTCCTCCATCGCCGAGTTCCGCAGCCGCCGCGCCAAGGGCGACATCTCGGTCACCGACCAGCCCTGGGGCGACGTGTTCCTGGTCATCGACGGCTGGGGCAACTTCCGCACCGAGTACGACGCGTTGGAGCCGCTGATCCTGGACATCGCGGCCCGCGGCCTCGGCTACGGCATCCACCTCGTCCTGACCGCGTCGCGTTCCATGGAGGTCCGCTCCAACCTCAAGGACCACCTGATGAACCGCCTGGAGCTGCGGCTCGGCGACCCGATGGACTCCGAGTTCGACCGCAAGGTGGCGGCCAACGTGCCCACGGGCGTGCCCGGGCGCGGCCAGACGCCGCTCAAGCAGCACTTCATGGCGGGTGTCCCGCGCATCGACGGCCTGTCCTCCGACACGGACCTGGCGGACGCGGCGACCGCGCTGGCCGCCGAGGTGAGCCGTCACTGGCAGCAGCCGGGCGCGCCCGAAGTCCGTCTGCTGCCGCGCGAGTTCCCCGCCGCCCAGCTGCCGCCGGGCGACCGCTTCCCGAACCGGGGCATCGCCTTCGGCCTGGACGAGGACAACCTCGAACCGGTCTTCGTGGACTTCGACCAGGACCCGTTCTTCCTCGTCTTCGGCGAGAGCGAGTCCGGCAAGTCGAACCTGCTGAAGCTGCTCATCCAGCGCCTCACCGAGCGCTACGACGGCGACACCTGCAAGCTGTTCGTCGTCGACAACCGGCGCTCGCTGCTCGGGGTGACCCCGACCTCGCACCTGGCGGAGTACATCCCCATGTCGAACCAGATGCAGCACCACATGGACGCGCTGGCCGACCTGATGCAGCGCCGCACCCCGACCTCGGACGTCACGCCCGAGCAGCTGCGCGACCGCAGCTGGTGGCGCGGCCCCACGGTGTACGTCGTCATCGACGACTACGACCTGGTGTCCACCTCCAGCGGCAACCCGCTGGCCGGCCTCACCGAACTCCTGCCGTTCGCCCGGGACGTGGGCGTGCGCTTCATCATCGCCCGCTCCACGGCGGGCGCGGGCCGCGCGGGCTACGAGTCCTTCATGCAGCGCATCAAGGAGCTCGGCGCGCAGGGCGTGGTGCTGGCCGGCGACCCGGCCGAGGGCGAGGTCCTCGCCAACGTGCGGCCCCGTCCCATGCCGGCCGGGCGCGGGGTGTTCGTCTCACGGCGGCAGGGGCGGCCGTTGGTGCAGGTGGGGTCGGTCGAGCAGTGACGGCGGCCGGGGCGGCGACCGCCCCGGTCCTCCACAACGCCCTTGCGGGCGGCGGCGTCGGAACCGGTCTGCTCAGAAGACCGGCACTCGTCACCCCGTGGACGAGGTCCTCGTGCGCGTGGTGACGAGCGCTTGGGCGACGGCCTTCGCCGTCCCCTCGGCCGCGCCGGTCGGCGGGACGAGCGTGCGCAGGGCTCCCCCGGCGTCGGCGGTTAGACCTCGTCTTCCGTCATGATCCGCTGCGGACCGGCCCGTTTCAGCGGTGTGCGCAGCAGGACGGTGCGGTCGCCGTCGGCGCTGCGGGCGAGGAGCCGGCGCTCAGGCGGGAACCGCCGGGGCGGTCCCGCGGCTGCCGACCGGTGACGACGCTGTACGGGCCGATGCTTCGCGTCAACCCATGCCGGTGCCCGGGGTGTTCGTGTTCCCCGCCGGAACCCGGGGTGTTCGTGTTCCCCGCCGCTTTCCCGGTGCCGAGGCATGAGGGCGGGGTGGGCGCCTCCCGCGCGCGCCCACCCCGGTTCTGCTCCGTAGGGCCGGTTCCTAGTGGAAGTAGCTGGCCGCCTTCTTGTCACCCTCCATGTACGTGCCGCCGGACTGGGCGACGACGTGGCCGATGCCGGCCAGCGCCTGGTGGATGTCGTTGGCTTCCTTGTCCCAGCGGTTCAGCTTCTCGTGGAAGTGGCTCTGGGCCTCGCCCTCCCAGTAGTGGAGGCTGCTCACGACCAGCTTCCTGAGCTGGTCCAGGTCCGTCTCGAGCTGGCTCGCCTCGTTGCCGAGCTGGGTGGCCGCGGTGTCGAGCCCGCTGTAAGTGACTGACAGACCGTCCGCGTTGTGCGCCATGTCTGTTTACCTCGTCTCGCTGGTGTGTGTCTGGTGGGGTGCGTCAGCCGCTGCGCCGACGTCTGCGAGCTTTTGTCCCGCTCAGTAGGAGCTCAGGGCGGACGTCTGCACCGTGGGGGCGCCGTCGTGGACGTCGATCTTGTTGACGGACGCGCGGACCTCGTCTTCCTTGCTGTCCTTGATGTTGCGCGTCGCGGTCATCGCCTCGATGACCTCGCCGAGGATGTTGCCGATGTTCTGCAGCGAGGTGTTGATCTCGAACTGCTTCTTGTCGAAGGCGGCGCGGCCGATGCCCTGCCACTGGCCCTCGAGGCCGTCGATCACGCCCTGGAGGGTGTGCACACGCTTGCGGATGTTGTCGTACTTCTCCACCATCTGCTTCTGCAGGTGGACTACTGACGCATCTTCGAGTTTCTGCTTGTCGGACATGTCAGCCCGCCCCTTTCTCTGTCTGTCTTACGGTCCAACTGTCCGCCCGCCGCCGCGTAGTGCCGTACGGCGGTGGGCGTGTGCTGCGTGCCCCGCCCCGAGGGTGCAGGGCCACAGACGGCTGATGACGTCGTCACCTGGCGCGTCGCGCGCGCATGACGGCGAGGCCGCCACCGCCTGTCACGACGACCGCGGCGGCCGCGGCCAACGCGATCCACAGGGTGTTGCTGTCACTGTGCGTTTCCGATTCCGCGTTCGATCCTGCCGCAGATGTACCGCCGCTCGTAGTCTTTTGCGGGGCTTGTGACGCGGCTGATGCGGAAGCGGAGGCGGACGCGGACGGCCGCGGTGTCGCCGGCACGGCTCCGGACTTGGCCAGCAGGTCGCCGCCGTTCTCCTCGGCGAGTGGATCGACGTCGGCCGGACCCGGCTTGTAGTTCGGGTTCGCGAGGACGCTCTTCGGCCGGACCGCCCCGTAGCCCAGGTACTTGCTCGGGTCGTTCTTGGGCCAGCTTCGGCCGGCCGTGTCGATCAGGGCCCGGGTGACCTGGTTCACGGTCCAGTCCGGGTGAGCGGACCAGATCAGCGCTGCGGAGGCCGCGGCGATGGCGGTGGCCGGGCTGGTCCCGTTCCGGTCGTCGCAGTAGGAACGGAAGGTGGCGTCACACCAGCCGGGGATCCCCTCGCCGGGAGCCGTCAGGTCCACGTAGTTCCCGTACGAGGAGAACTTCGAGACGGTGCCGGAGGCGTCCATCGAAGAGACGCCGACCACGTAGTGGAAGGCAGCGGGATAGTCGATCCGGCCATTGCCGCCTCCGGCGTTGCCGACGGCCGCGACCATCAACTTCCCCCTGGAGGCGGCGTATTCGACCGCCTCTTCCTCCTGGGGCAGAGGCACTCCGCCGAAGGACATGCTGATGATCTTGGCATCGCTGTCAGCGGCCGCCCTGATCGCCTCCCAGGGCTCGGGCGTCTTCTTCGCCTCCGCGCCCTTCAGACCTTCGAGGACGACATGGTAGGGAACGATCTTCGCGCCGGGAGCCAGACCCCTGATGCCTCCACCCGCCCCCGTACCGGCGATCAGTTCGGCCATGGTCGTGCCGTGGCCGTCCAGGTCCTGTGTGGCGCCGTGAGCCACCGACTCGGGGACCTGGTCCGCCAGGACCTGTCCCTTCAGAGAAGGCGTGTCCGGGTTGACCCCGGTGTCGATGACAGCAACCTTCACGCCTTTGCCCGTGCTGATCTTCCACATCTGCTCGGTCTGCATGGGGCTCAGGTACCACTGCTTCGACTGGGCACCGTAGGCAGCGGCACTCGGAGCGAGCCCCGTACTCAGGGCCGTAAGGGCTCCGAGGATCAGGCTCACCGCACGCACTCGTCGTCCGCGGCCCGTTCCGCCGAGCGCTGCTCCTTCGGCTCTTCGACCGGTCCCTGACTTCATCGTCTCGTAGTCCTTGTCCGCGCTCAGTTGACGACCGGCGGCACGTCGCGCCGTGACTTGGTGGGCAGATGGGTCTCGGTCTCTTCGACCGCGTAGTCCGGACGCGGCGCGCCCTCCGTGCTCTCCTCGTCTTCGCGCTTCTGGCCCTTGGCGGGCCCGCGAACAAGACCGGTGCCACCGCGTGTCATGCCGTCGCGCTCGGCCCGGGAGGCGGAGCTGCGTCCGGCCGGCCTGCCGCTGACGGGCTCTGTCGCACCCCCGCCGGTTCGGGACGCAGGCATGCCCGTGCGCGGCTTCGCAGCGGACTCAGGCGATCCGAAGACACCACGCGTACCGGGTCGACCGGATCCCGACCGGGAACCGGCGACTTCCTCGGCGCCGACGACGGTTCCGCGAGGAATCCTCGACCCGCCGCCTTTCGCCGCCGCACCGGATGTCGTCGTGGGACGTCCCCCTATGACCCCGTTCCCGCGCCCGGCGCCCGCGGCCCTGCCGACGGTACCCCGTGGTCCTGCAGTGCCACCGGGCCGCGGGGTCCCGCCGGTGACGCCTCGGCCCATGGACGTCGGCGACGACTTCCCTCCCGCCTGTGCGCCGCCCTTGCCCATCGGCTGTCTCGTCGGCGCGGAGCGCCCCGTCTGGTTCATGGGGCCCCGGGACTGGGAACGTCCCGCTCCCGCCGCGTTCTGGCCGGAGGCCGCGGTGCGCCCCTCCCCGTACGCTGCCGGAGTTCGGAAGCCACCCGATCCAGCAGGACCTCTGCCTGAGGTGTAGGGAAGCGGAGCCCCCGGGCCGCCCTCGAACATGCCGAGGTGACCTCCACTCGGGGCAGGTCCGCCCGTGACGGGCGGAGTGTGAGCGGTCGGAGGCGAGGACACGGATGGAGGAAGGGTGCCGACGCTGTCGATGCCCGTACCGACGGGATCGGTACCGACGGGAGCAACGGCTGGCACGATGTGGTGCGCGGGCTGCGTCACCTGGTGTCGCACGGGCGTCGGACTGTCCGCCTCGGCGTGATCGTCGGCATGAACGGACGGGGTGGCCGCTGTGTGGTGAGTCGGCACAGTCGTCCCACCGGACCCGGACGCCCCACCGGAGACGACGCCTTGAGGGACGGCGTCATGCTTGCTCTGTGCGGGCGCCGGCACGCCGACATTGGGCATGGGGTCGAACGTGGGCCCTTCCAAAGACGCCAACTCCTTGTTGGAGACGGCGTAGTAGGACGCCAGCCGGTTCATCTGGTTGATGGCCTCTTGACGGTCCTTCTCCACCTTGACAGCGGCGTCGTAGTCGTCCTTGTTGGCGGCCCGCTCCGTCGGCGTGAATTCATGGGGCCGCTTTCGGTTCGCCTGAGTGTCACGGGACGGCATCGCTCCGCGCACAGAGGCCAATCCGTCCGCCGCGGCCGTGAGCTGGTCACCGGCACCGCCGGCGAAGTCACTCAGCACGAGCGTCTTGCCGACCAGGCTTCCGCCCCATTGACGGAAGGCATCGCCCGCCTCACCCACCCAGTGGACGTTGTCGATGTGCCCCGCGAGCTCCTCGGCCGCCGACTTGATGGCGTCGCGCGCGTCCCACAGCGCCTTCCCGGAGGACGCCAGGTCCTCCAGATTGGTCTGCTCGACGAGATCGAGCAGTTGGTTGAGGCCGAGGGAGGTATCGCCGAAGTCAGTACTGTCCTGCACCGTCTTCGCATACGGGCTCTGGCGGGCGACCGCGCGCAAGGTGCCGTTCACCATTCTGGTGAACAACCCGTCGCCCCTCGGCAGGTGCTCGCCGGTCCGGGTCAGGTCGGTCAGCGAGTTCTGCCCGGACATCCGCTGCTGGTCGGCCTTGTGGTCGTGACTCATCAGAGCGTCGCGCCGCCCTTCGAGTCGTTCGCGTGTTCCTTCGCGCCCTGGATCTGCCTGATCTCAGCCTGAATCGTCCAGAACCGACGTCGCTGCTCCTCTTCGAGCTTCTCGAAGCCGTGATCCGCCCCCTGTACGGCGATGCCGATCGCCTCGATCTGCAGATGGAGGACCTTGGACAGTGCGGTGAGCTCTTTGTGCACAGTCGCGTAATTCTGGTACAGCCGGTGCGCCTCGGGGAATACCGCTTCACTGGCCGCGCTCAGCGACGACAGCCGGATCGTCTGCGCGCCGACCTTCGTCGGATTGCCCGCCGACCCCTCGAGGTCGTGCAGCACCGCGTCGACCCGCTTCACGAACTTGGCCAGCGCCTCGCCACTTGCTTCGAAGTCCGCTGCCCTGGTGGGCGACACTCCCCCCACCATGTCTGCCGGAAGCACGACATTCCTCCCCGATTCCCCGTGTACGCGTCGTCCGAGGCCGACGGGCGCTTCGCACACGATCGCAAAGCCGGTCGGGTCTCACAACGCGTTCACCACTCTAGTCAGGGCCCGCAACCGCTCCAACCCCGCTGTGTCCCGGCCTCGTCACGACGCACAGCCGTCATGTAGGTCCGCCTGATCCGCCGTTGCCGTCCCGAGGGGCCGCGCGGGCCTGGGCGTCGGGGGTCCGTCCTGCGCGGCGCTCGTCGGGGCAAGGCTCGGGCCGCCCCCGAACCAGTGGGGACTTCTACGCAACCTCCACACTTCCGGGTGACTCGGTAGGCGGCCGCCGAGGCGGGTGACCGCGCGACCTGCGCGTTCGCCGGAGGGGTCGCCGTCCCCGTCGCGCCGCCGCTTCGGTGGGCCCGACGCTCCCCGCGACGTGCGCGCGGGACATTCCACTCATGGTGGACGTGCCCCGGTCTTTGCTCGCTCCGGGTTGCTAATTTGACCAGGCACCACGACACCGGGACATCGATGGCCGCCCGCGCGGACAGCGGGCGGACACACGGGGAAGGGGCCACCATGGCGTGGGACGAGTGGGACAGGCTCAAGGCCCAGGCGGCCGAGCGGCAGTCGACCGGCATGCGCCTGAACCATGTGGACCCCGGTGGCGGGAGCGGCGCTTCCGGTGACCTGGTCGCCCACGCGGACGATCTCGGTGCCGTCGGACACGAGGCGTGGATCCTCTTCGACGAACTCAAGCGCGAGGCCGACATCGCCGGGGCGGGGTCCGGCAAAGGCGACGCCGGGTCGACCACGCAGGCGGCGGCAACGTTGAAGTCCCACGGTTTCGCCACCGGCGGCGCCCTGGAGACCACCGTCTCGGTGTGGACGTCGCAGGTCGACTCCGTCCTGCAGGCCTGCGCGCACATCTCGAACCACTTGGACTACAGCAAGAAGCGCCACGCGTCGGACGACGCGCAGATCGCCGCCGTCCTGCGGGGTCGTGACGGTTCGGCCGTTTCGGTGTCCGCCCTCAACGACTACTTCAAGTAGGGAGACCGCCGATGACTCTGAAGTACTCGGATCTCGTCGACGTCGACCTCGGCAGACTCGGTGCGGCCGTAGCGGACTGGAAGAAGACCGTCGACGGTCTCAAGAAGGCGGCGGACAACGCCCGCACGGGTCTGCAGGCCAAGTCGGACTCGGCGCAGTGGGCCGGCGTCAACGCCACGGTGACACGGGAGTTCATCACCAAGACGGTGAAGGAGATCTCGGACCTCCACACAGAGGCGAACAGCGTCTACCAGGTGCTCGACGACGGTCACACGCAACTCGTCTCGCTGCAGAAGCGGATCCGGCAGGCCGTGCAGAAGGACGCGAGTCACCTCGGCGTAAGGGTCGAGGACCTCGGGAACGGCAAGGTCCGCTGCTTCTTCCCGCACATCCGGGGCGACAGCGACGAGCGTTCGCAGGAGCAGCTGAACTCCCGGCAGGCGCTGGAGAACCGGATCAACGACATCCTGTCGCACGCCGCGGAGATCGACGACTCCATCGCCCGGGCGCTGGCCAGGAGCCACGGCAACGACGCTCACGACGCCGGCCACAGCAAGTACGAGTCCCTGAACGACGCCGAGGCCGAGCGCGCGCTGGAACTCGCTCGCAAGGGCGACAAGATGTCCGACGCGGAGCTGCGCGAGCTCAACCGGCTGCTGCGGTTCAACTCGCGAGAGAAAGACGGCGAGTTCGCGACACAGTTCTACCAGGGGCTCGGCGGGCCGGAGAAGGCGCTGCAGTTCTACGCGGAGATGTCCGTAGACGGTACCGGCGCCGATGCGACGAAGACGCGGCTCGACGAGGTGCGGGACCTGCAGAAGGTCATGGGCTACACGCTGGCGAACGCCACCGACCCGGACCACGAGCACCACCTGCCGGACGACTGGAACACCCAGTTCCGCCGTCTGGGCACCCAGCAGATCGGCTGGGAGCGGGGGCAGATGAACAAGCCGTACGGCTACCAGGTGCTCGGCGGCCTGCTCCGCTACGGCGACTACGACGCGCGGTTCCTCACACCCATCGCGGAGCACATCACCCAGCTCCACAAGGAGGACCCGTACCGCTTCGCGCTGAACAAGCCGGCGGGCAGCCCGGATCTCTACGGATTCAACCCGTCCGGGAAGCTCGGCACGGGCAACGACCCGCTCAACAGCGTGCTGGAGGCGCTGGGCCACAGCCCCGAGGCCTCGGAGAAGTTCTTCACCCAGCCGCCGACCGCGTACAACGAGGACGGCACGGTGAAGAAGGGCGGTCACCTGGGCTTCGACTCCTACCTCGATCTGTTCACCGACAAGGACTTCGAGTGGACGATCGACACCAACGACACGAACGTCCTGGCCGATGAGGACAAGACCAAGAAGGCCCTGACCTTCGGCCCCGAGGCCCTGGGCCACGCGCTGGAATCGGCGACGACGGGACGCCCCTACGACAGCGACGACACCGGCGACGCCATCAGGCACACCGAGGCGCGGGCGAAACTGGTGCACGACATCGTCGACAAGTTCGGTCAGCGGCCTGAGCTCATTCGCCACAATGAGAACGGCGATCTGGAAGGCGAAGAGACGGGGCCGCTCTACGCTTTGCGTGGAAGTCTCGGAGACATCAGCGCCGAATACATGGCCGACTTCCAGCAGTCAGTCGCACAGTCGAAGGGTGACCAGTTCGCCACATTCGGCGTGTCCGCCGAACTGGATCCGACGCGAGCTCATCGATTCCTCGCCGAAGTCGGCCAGGACCCGCATGCATACGCGGCGATCACCTCGGCACAACAGGCGCAGACGGCGCACATCGTCAATGAAGTGATGAACGGGACCAGTCACTCCTCCGTGTCGGACGTGAACCGTCTGAGGGATGCGACGTATCCCGGCGGAGTGATCGCGGGCATCATGAGCGAGGCGCGGGCTGACGCCGTTCTCGACTACCACGCGGCTTCGGACAAGGAATTCAACGAGGCTGCCGCGGACAAGCAGAAGTGGGTGAACCGCATCCTGGGAATGGGGCTGGAGAAGGTCGGTGAGCGGGTCCCCATTGCCGGTGCTCCTCTCGAATGGGCCTCGGAGGATATCCAGGAGTCCATCATGAAGAGTATCGAACAGGACTCGTCGAACCAGGCCGAGGCGGATGCCACGGGTACGTACGATTCGGGGCGACAGGCAGCCAGGGACTCGGCAATGAACGCTGTCGGCATCGCGACGCGGGCCAAGGGGATGGACACCGACACGCTCAACGACCTTGCCAATGCCGCAGCGAACGGTGCAGATCAGGGACACACCACTGGGGCGAAGATGCAAAGCGCGGGAGACGCGTCGTGATCCGCGCCGGACGAGTCACTGTGCTCGGCGCCCTCGTCGGGCTGATGCTGAGCGGGTGTTCCGCCGGAGAGAAGACGAACTACACCGTGCCGCTGGACTTGTGCGGCGCGAACGTGGCGTCACGGCTGACGAGTGCCCTGCTTCCCGCAGGAGACAGGCTGCAGGTGAAGCAGTCGCAATCGGGGGGGCCCAGTCCGCGCCAGTTCTGCGACGTCCTGGTGGACGGAGACATCGAGCTCGCGGTGGAGGGCGTCTGGCGCCCCTCCGGAACCACTGCGAAGCAGGCGGCGAGTAAGGAGCTGACGTTCGAGACCCGCTCCACCGACGACGGCAGATTCGCACTCTCGGACGACAAGGCCTTCACCGTGGTCGATTGCGCGAACACCGAGTACAAGGCGGAGAAGTTCTCGTTCGAAGTCACCGTGTCCCACCCCGACGGCGATGTCGGTGAGAGGATGCAGCGCTTCCTGGCCGCGTTCGCCGAGTCCTACGCGAAGAAACTACCCTGCCGGCGCTGACCCGGGTGGACGTCGACGCGCGTGGTCCCCGGCCGGACCGACGACGAGGCCGTGAGGCGCCTCACCGGCGCTTCACGGCCGGCTGAGAGAAGGGGCAACCCTGCAGACCCCGTTCCTGAGCCGGTTGCCGCCGGACGCGGGGACCGGCCCCTACGGTTCCCGGCTCGCACGGAACCTCCGCGATGGGCAATCACGCCCACAGTGGACATGACCCAACCTTTCCCTCCCACGGGTTGCCAACTTGACCATGAGGCAGGGCGCAGGAAGGGCTTCGGGATGGCATGGGACGAGTGGGAGCAGCTCAGGGCTGCCGCGAGCGAGCGGCAGTCGGCGCGGATGCAGTTGAACCACGTCGACCCCGGCGGTGGCGGTACCTATGGCCCCTACATCGTGCCGAGCCAGTACGGCGACCTGAAGGTCAAGAACAGCATCCCGTCCCCAGCAGGAAGCGCTGTCAGGTCGTTGTCGACGGCGAGATCGCGTTGATGGCCAGTCATGGGAGGACACAGACAGCCTCGCCGACGTGGCCGACGCCCACCCGAGGCTTGACAGAGCGAAGCCGACAGACAGTGGCCTCTACCTTTCCTCGGGCACGGGCGCAGTGGGACGAGTGAAGAACTGCACCAGCCCGGACCACGCCGAGCACACGCTCTACGCAGTGATCGACGTCTATGCGAAGGACGTCGACGACGCAGCCACCGTGAAGAAGCTGATCGCTGCCTACACCGCTGCCGTGGAAAGCGGGAAAAGCTGCAGGTGACCCGGGTCGTACGGCGGGAGCGCGGCGACGCCTGGCTTGATCCAGGTGCGCCAGGCACGCACATGGGAGGCTCTGACGCAGGCCATCGCCACCAGGACGGCGGACGGGACGAAGCTGGTGGTCGCCATCGTCGTCATGAGGCACCGCCCTTGAGGACGGGTCTACGGCGTTCCGCTCACCCTTGCCCGACGCCGGCGTGCGTCCCGTACCGCGACCGCCGTGCCGCTCAGGCCCGCGACCAGGACGAGGGCGCCGATCGCGACGTAGGTGCCGAGGCGTTGGTCTCGTTCGGTGGGGGTCTCGCCGAAGTGGAGGGGGGTGACGGTGGGGGCTTCGGCTCGGGTGACGCCGCCTTCGGGTCGGGGGGTCTGGACCGGGTGGGAGGGGTCGACGTCGGTGAGGGCCCTGACCGGGTCGACCACGCCCCAGCCGACCAGGCGGTCGTGACCGGGGATGGAGCGCTCCGCCGTCTGCTCGATCTGGGCGACGATCTCGCGGGCCGTCCAGCCGGGGTGCGCGGACTTCAGGAGGGCGGCCACCGCGGCCACGTAGGGCGCGGAGAAACTGGTTCCGTTGTCGGAGCAGTGGCCGCCGCCGGGGACGGTCGAGATCATGTCCACGCCGGGGGCCGCCACGCCGACGAACTCGCCGGACTGGGAGAAGGCGGCGCGCTCGTTGTTGCGGTCGGAGGCGGCGACCGCGAGAACGCCCTCGTAGGACGCCGGGTAGGTGATCTGGACGTTGCCGCCGAGGCCGTCGTTGCCGGCCGAGGCGACGACCACGACCTGGTGGGCGAGGGCGTAGTCGACGGCCTGTTCGAGCTCGGAGTCCGGGCGTACGGCGTTCGCCGTGTCCTGGGAGATGTTGATGACGCCGGCCCCGGCGCCGACCGCGTACCTGATGGCGGCCGCGAGGGTCTTGGCGGTGCCGTCGCCCTCCGCGTCGTTCTGCTTGATCGGGATGATCGTGGCGTCGGGGGCCAGGCCGACGAAGCCGGTGCCCTTGGCGGGGCGGGCCGCGATGATGCCGGCGACGCGGGTGCCGTGGCCCACGGTGTCCGTGGTGCCGTGGGCGTTCCCGCGCTCGATCTTCTCGCCCTCGGAGTTCTTCGGGGGCAGGTTGTTCATGCCCTTCGACGCGTCGACCGCCTGCTTGAGCTGGGGGTTCTTGACGTCGACGCCCGTGTCGATCACGGCGACCCGGACGTTCTTGCCGGTGGACCGCGCCCACAGTTCGTCGAGGTTGACGCGCTGCAGCGCCCAGGGCCGGCCGGTGTAGGGCTTCGACGGGAAGGTGCACTGGCCCTCGTCGGCGTGGGCGGCGGTGGCGGGCAGGGCGAGTACCGAGGTCGCCGCGGTGAGGGCGGTGGCCGCGGCGACGGCCGCGGTCCGGGCGAGGGCGCCCGCGCGGCGGCGTGCGTGTGCCTTGAGCATGACTGCGTCTCCTCCGGCGGCTACGAGCCCTGCGGCTGGCGGGCCGCGGCTTCCGAGAGGCGCGGTCCGGTCGGCAGGAACGTCGACCACTCCATGGGCACGGGGGTGGGACCGGTCTTGGCGTAACCGAGCCTGGTCTGGGCGATCTTGGCCTCGTTGAGCGCTTCCTTGCGCTGCTGGGCGGAGGTGCCGATGCCCTTGTCGTCGGTGGCGCTGTCGCTGTTGGACTGCAGGGCGTAGCGCAGGCCCGTGTCGGTCACCAGGAAGACCCCGCCCGCCTGCGTCTCGGTGCCCTGGAACTGGCGGAAGAGCAGGCCGGAGCCGGCGGTGACGTAGGCGCTGGAGGAGCCGGTGGGCAGGTCGGCGGGGAAGTCCGTGCCCACCCAGGTGGACAGGGTGGTCTTCCCGTGTGCGTCGACCGAGCGGAGCACGTTGCAGACCGTGTTGCGTCCGGTGGCGGCGCCGGCGCCGTCGTTGACCGTCTTCGGCTTGTACGCGGGCCAGGTCTTGTCCCCCTGGAAGGTGGTGCTGTCGGTGACCGCGCCGGGGCTGACCTGCTGTGCCTCGCCGGCCTGGAGGACGCCGACGAGCTGGCGGCTGTTGAGCAGCAGGGTGGCGGTGAACTCCGAGATCCGGGCCACGTGGCCGCGCAGCACCACGTAGTACTGCATGCGCCGGCCGTCGTACGCCTTGATGACCATGCCGATCTTGTCGTACTGGTCGTACTGCTCCAGTCCGCTGAAGGCGCCGGCCTTGGCGCCCGGCTCGCCGTCGATGTGCGGGACGGCGATGTCGTCGCCCTTGTGGAGGGTCGCGAGCCACTCCTGCGAGACGCGCTGCGGTGCGCGGCCCTGGGTGTCGAGGGCCTTGAGGAGCTCCTTGTCCGGGTCGGCCAGCCGGTACCGGTAACCGTTCGCGTCGACGACGTACTGGGTCTTGCCGTCGGGGGCGACCACGTACATCAGGTCGCCGCCGGACATCCGGTCGCCGCCCTCGACCTTGGACCACTCCTTCTTCGCCAGGACGAACGCCGCCTTCTGGATGGCGCGGCCGCCGGCGCCGGGGCGTTCGCACACCGCCCAGCGCTTGGCGGCGCCGGCCTCCTCGGGGGCGGGCAGCCGGTCGGGGGCGTACGGGATGCCGATGGTGGCGCCGTGCGGGGGCTTGCCGCTGTCGAGCACCTTCTCGTCGACGGTGATGACGCTGTCCTTGTCCGGGTCGAGCAGGAGCCTGGCCGACGCCATGTTCAGGACCGGGTGCAGCTGGACCTGCTTGCCCGTCTTCAGCACCACGTACCGCGTCGTCGACTTGCTGGCGACGATGACGTGTTCGCCGGGGGTGTCCCAGCCCTTGGGTGCGGTGGGGCTGAACATGCCGATGCCGCCGAACACGGCGAGGACGACGGCTCCGACGACGACGCCGGGCACCACCGCGCCCAGGGGCTTGGGGGCGCCCTCCTCCGAGCCCGACGCGGAGGGCCGCAGGAAGGACGCGAGCATGCGGCGCTTCGCGAAGGTGTAGGCGTTGAGTTCGTCCCGCCGTGATGCCATCTGTTCCGCTCTCTCCCCGTGCAGAGCTGTGGAGGGGATGTGGAGAAACCGCGCGCTCCGTGCCCGTCCCCCGGACTGCCTCTGGTGCCTCGGCTGTCAGCACCGGCCCCTACTATGCCTGTTGCGGCGCACCGCCCGCGGCACGGGTAGGGTGCTGGGGCCCGGAAGGGGCCGTGCACGAGGGTTTTCGGGAGAGTTCGGGGGTTTTGCAGTGATGGCTTCCGCAGCACGGGCCCGGTCGCGATCGCAATCGGGGTCACGATCGGGCGACGGAAGGCGGTCGGGCTCCCGCGCGCCCCGTTCCGCGACGCGCTCGACGGGCTCTCCCGCACCGCGCCTGACGGCCCGTCCGGGCAGCGGCGGCGCCTCCGCCCGGCAGCGGCTCGTCCTGCTGGAACTGGCCGTCGCGCTGGTGCTGTGCGGATGGGCCATCGACACGATCGCACTGGTCGCGGCGGGCGTGGTCGCCGTCGCACTGGTGGCGCTGGCCTTCGTACGACGCCGTGGCCGCACCCTGCCGGAGTGGCTGGGCACGCTGCTCGCGCTGCGCGCCCGCAGACGGCGGGCGGCGAGCACTCCGGCGCCGCAGGGCACCGAGCCGGGCCTGGCGCCCGTCCTGGAGTGCGACCCCACGCTGCGGACCCACTCCTACGGCGCCCGCGACCGGCGCCCGGTCGGAATGATCGGGGACGGCACCTTCGTCAGCGCGCTGCTGCAGGTGGAGGCCGATGTCGCCGCGCTGCGCGCCGAGCGCGGCCGGCAGCCACTGCCGGTGGCCCTGGTGCGGGACGCGCTGGAAGTGGACGGTATCCGGCTGGAGTCGGCCCAGATCGTGCTGCACACCCAGCCCGCGCCCGCCCTGCACCTGCCGCAGCACTCGGTGGCCGTGACGAACTACGCGCCCCTTCAGGCGCAGACCGGCGCTCCGGCGGTGCGCATCACCTGGATCGCGCTGAAGCTCGACCCGGAGCTGTGCCGGGAGGCGGTGGCGGCGCGGGGCGGTGGCCTTCAGGGCGCGCAGAAGTGCCTGGCGCGCGTGGCCGACCACCTCTCCAGCCGGCTGACGGGCGCCGGGTTCCGCGCCACCGTGCTCAACGAGGAGGAGCTGACCGCGGCCCTGGCCACCTCGGCCTGCGCCAACCCGCTGGTGACGGCGGAGGCCGGCCGGACCGAGGCGCGGGAGCGGCGGACCGAGGAGTCCGGGCGCAGCTGGCGTTGCGACAACCGCCGGCACACCACGTACTGGATCCGCCGCTGGCCCCGACTGGGCGGTCACGGAGCGTCGTTGGCCCAGACGGTGGCGCAGCTGACCAGTGTCCCCGCACTGGCCACCACGTTCAGTCTGACGTTGTCGCGGGCGGACCGGCAGGAGACGGCGCTGTGCGGGCACCTGCGGGTGACCGGCCGCAGTGACGACGAACTCGTGTCGGCCAGGCGGGCGTTGGAGGACGTCGCACGGCAGGTGGGCGCGGGCCTGACCCGGCTCGACCGGGAGCAGACGCCGGGCATGCTGGCCACGCTGCCCCTGGGAGGTGCCCGATGACCGTCACCACCGCACAGACGGCCGGTTCCCCGGCCGCCGCCGGGCCGTCCGCGGCCGCGCGGGTGCGCGACCGGCTGCGCAGCGGCCTCGGGCTGATCGGCCCGCGGCACGCGCGGCACGCGCTGTCCGCGGAGCAGGTGGACTCGCTCGCGCTGCCCATCGGCGACGACGGCGTCGTCGTCGGTGTGGACACCGAGGGGCAGCCGGCCGTTCTGGGGCTCAACCGGCCGACGCCGTACGACGTCGTGCTCATCGGCAGTCTGTGGACCGCGCAGGTGCTGGCCCTGCGGGCCGCGGCCACCGGGGCGCGGGTCGCCGTGGAGACGGGTCGCGCCCCGGCGTGGATGCAGATGGTGCACGCCATGGGCGGCGGGCAGAACGGCCTGGCCGTGTACGAGGTGGGCCGGGTGCCTCCGCAGGGCGCGTCGGCGGGCACGCCGGTGCTGGTGGTGCGCGACTGCGGTATGCGGCCGCCGCGCGGCCGGGTGGTCTCCGGTCCCTGGCAGTCCGTGGTGACGCTGCTGCCGTACCTGAGTCCGGTGGCGCCCCGGCTGATCCGGCAGGCGCGGCTCGTCGGCGTGCAGCGGATCTCGCCGGACGAGGCCACCGAGCTGGGCCGCACCATGGCGTTGCCGCGGACGGACATCGAGTCGCTGCCCACTCTTCCCGACGGTGTCACCCTCTGGTGCGCCGACCGCGACCGGCAGTACGTGATGACGCAGCCCACCGACGCCGAGATCGGTCTGCTGGGCACACCCCGCCGGATGGACTGAACCGCGCCGGTGTCGACCGGCGGCGGGTGACGGCGACTTCGCGGCCGACGCTTCCGGCACGACCGCTGTTTCGGTCCCGGCCGACGCTTCGGGCACGACCGCTGTTTCGGCCACGGCCGCCGCTTCGGTCCCGGCCGCTGTTTCGGTGCGGCGGGCGAGTGTTTCGGTGCGGTGGGCGAGCGGCCGGATGACGATGTCTCGTCCGGTTTTGACCGGTTGTCGGGTGTGCGGGCGGGTGCGCCGGAAGCCGGCCGGCGCGCCGGGTACGGGCGCGGAGGGCTGGACGGGCCTGACGTGAGCGTGCCTGTGGTGATTAGGCTGGGACCGGGCGCCACATCAGGACCCGCGGCTGAGCCGTCGGCGCCCCGGGGGAGGCCGGGCGGACCGGATCGGTTCCGTACCACCGGTGACCGCTTCCGACCGACCCCGATTGGACACGAACGGTCGCCCCAGCACGGCATGAGGGTGCTCGACCACACCAGGAGGAACTGTGAACAGCGATCGGGACGGGATCCGCGGGGGCTGGGCCACGCCCGGCGACGACCAACCCGACGCGGCGTCCTCCGTCGAGGCGACGGGCGAGTTCACCATCGACTACGCCCCGCCGGCCTGGTACACGCAGAACTCGGCGGACGCGTCCGGCGATTCCCCGCAGGCGGCACCGGCCGCCCCGGCCGCGCCGGCGACTCCCCCGCCGCCCCCGCCGGTCGGCCCGCCGGTCCAGCTTCCCGACCCGCCGCCGGGCAGCGGCTTCCAGCCCGCCTGGACGCCCGCGCCCCCCGCGCCCCCCGCTCCGCCGGCGGCGCCCGCCGTCTCCTCCCTCGCTCCGGATGCCGAGCCCGCCGGGAACGGCGACCTCGTCAGCGGCGCGACGATGCGGATCTCCGCGGCGGCGCTGAAGCGCGAGTTCGCGGAGCGCGACGCCGCCAAGGGGATCGACTCCCCCTCGGGTGACGTCCCGTCCACGCCGCACGGCGCACAGGACGGTGAAGCCTCCCCCGAGAGCGGAGGCGACCCCGAGGGCGTTCCCACGGCCGCGACGGCCGGCGGCGGTGACGGAAGCGGCGAGGCGGCCGTGGACGGCGGCACGGCTCCGGTCACGGAGGACGAGGCTCCGGCGGCTCCGGCCTCCGCAGACGAGGAATCCTCCGGAGCCGAGGACGGCCGGACGGACGACGCGGTGACGGCCGCCGACGCCGAGTCCGCTGCCGCGGACTCCGAGGCCGCAACCGGGACAGGAAGCCCCGCGGCTGCCGACGCCGACGCCGACGAGGACAGTGATCACAGCGCCTCCGCGGACGTGACGAGTGACGCCGAGGACCAGCCCGGTGCCGGTTCCGCTCCGGGCGCGGAGGGCGCTCCCGGGGACGCCGCGGCCGCCGAGCCCGGCGACGCCGTACGGGGCGTCACGGCCGAGTCGGCCCACGGTGTCGACGCCGGTGTCGACATCGGCGGTGAGGGCACGGACGCCTCCTCTCAGGAGGCCGGGCAGCCCGTGGACGACGTGCGGGACGCCGTCCCCCCGGCGGCCGCCGCGAGCGCGGGCGCCGAGGGAGCCGCACAGGGGACTCCGCAGGGGTGGGGGCCGCCGCCGGTGCCGCAGGACGCGGTTCCGCCGCTCCCGCCGTCCTACCAGCCCGCCGCTCCGGCCTCCGCCGCCCAGTGGCCCGCCCAGCCCCAACCGCCGGGTCAGCCGGGTCAGCCGGGTCAGCCGTCGGCGCCCTATCAGCAGCCTCCCTTCCAGCCGCAGGCCCCGCAGCCCGCGCCGACCGCCTGGCACACGCCAGGTACGCCCGGTGCCCCGGGCATGCCGGGCGTACCCGGGGCACCCGCCGCGCCGCAGCAGGGCGTGGTGCCCGCTCCCCCGGCGCCTCCGGCCGGTTACGGATTCCCGCAGCCCACGGCCGCGCCTGCCGCCGGGCCCGGCGCGGCGCAGCCGACGCCGCCGAACCCGGCGCAGAGTGGTTACGGCTTCCCGCAGACCGGCGCTCCTGTCCCGGGCGCCCAGAACGGTTACGGATTCCCGCAGCCCACGAGCGCCGCACCGCAGGCACCGGGCGCGCCCAACCCGCCCGCGCAGCCCGGCGGTCACGGCTTCCCGCCCGCACAGCAGGGACAGGCCGCTCCGCAGGGACAGCTCGGACAGCCGCAGGCTCAGCCGGACGGAGCCCCGCGCCCCGACTCGACGGACCCCGCGGCCGCGGCCCGGCAGGGCACCCCCCAGCAGGCCGCGGCTCAGGCCGCGCAGCCCCCCGCGCAGCCCCAGGGATGGGCGCAGCAGCCCCCGCAGCAGCCCGTGGATCCGCGCACCGGCACCGCCTGGCCGCAGCCGATACAGCACGACCAGCGGCAGCCGACCAACCCGGCTGCCGCGCCGCTCGGTTACACGGCGGCCGTGGAGCTGTCCTCCGACCGGCTGCTCAACAACAAGAGGCAGAAGGCCCGCAGCACCCGTCCTGCGGCGGCCGGGTCCCGCTTCCGGATCGGCGCCAAGAAGGAGGAGGCCGAGCGGCAGCGCAAGCTGGAGCTGATCCGCACGCCGGTGCTGTCGTGCTACCGGATCGCGGTCATCAGCCTCAAGGGCGGCGTCGGCAAGACGACGACCACGACCGCGCTCGGTTCCACGCTGGCGACGGAGCGGCAGGACAAGATCCTCGCCATCGACGCCAACCCGGACGCCGGCACGCTGGGCCGCCGGGTGCGCCGGGAGACCGGGGCCACCATCCGCGACCTCGTCCAGGCGATCCCGTACCTCAACTCGTACATGGACATCCGGCGGTTCACGTCGCAGGCGCCCTCCGGTCTGGAGATCATCGCCAACGACGTCGACCCGGCCGTGTCCACGACGTTCAACGACGAGGACTACCGGCGCGCGATCGACGTACTGGGCAACCAGTACCCGATCATCCTCACCGACTCCGGCACCGGTCTGCTCTACAGCGCCATGCGCGGGGTGCTGGACCTCGCCGACCAGTTGATCATCATCTCCACGCCCTCCGTGGACGGTGCGTCCAGCGCCAGTACGACGCTGGACTGGCTGTCCGCGCACGGGTACGCCGACCTCGTCTCCCGCTCGCTCACCGTGATCTCCGGGGTGCGCGAGACCGGCAAGATGATCAAGGTGGAGGACATCGTCGCCCACTTCGAGACGCGTTGCCGCGGGGTCGTCGTGGTGCCGTTCGACGAGCACCTGGCGGCGGGCGCCGAGGTCAACCTCGACATGATGCGGCCGAAGGTGCGCGAGGCGTACTTCAACCTGGCGGCGCTGGTGGCCGAGGACTTCGTCCGGCACCAGCAGGCGCACGGGCTGTGGACCTCGGACGGCAACCCGCCCCCGGTGGCGGCCCCGCCGATGCCGGGCCAGCCGATGCCGGGACAGCCGTACCCCGGCCAGCAGCCCTACCCCGGCCGGCCCGGGCAGGCCCATCCGGGTGGGCAGCCCTACCCCGGTCAGCCCGGGCAACCCGTACCCGGCCAGCCCATGCCCGATCAGCCCGGCCAGTCGCCTTACCCCGGACAGCCGGGGCACCCCGGGCAGCCGCCCGCCCCGGGCCAGTACGCGCCCCAGGCACAGCCCCAGCCGTACGCCCACCCCGGCCAGCCGCCCCAGCAGCAGCCGGGACAGCCGCAGCCGGGACCGGGACAGCACCCCTACCCCCCGCAGCCCGTGCCCGCCGGCCAGGGCCAGCCGTACCCCAACTTGTCCTACCCCGGCCGGCCGCCGGCCCCGGGCCAGTTCCCGGCCCAGCCGCTGCCCCCGCAGCAGGGCGGCCAGCAGCCCGAGCAGCCGTACGCCCCGCAGCCCGGCGACCTCGGACAGCCCGGTCAGCCAGGACAGCCAGGACAGCCCGGGCAGCCCTATCCGCCGCAGCCCGCCCAGGGCGGCCAGACCCCGCCGCCCCCTCCCCCGCAGCAGCAGTAGCAGCAGCGGAAGCAGCAGCCAGAAGGCACCGGACCGCCGCCCGCCCGGCGGCGGTCCCGGGGTGTTCCAGGCCCGCGTCGTCCCCGACGGCGCGGGCCTTCGCGCGTTCGCGGGCGGGACCGGCCGATTCTCGCCGCCAGGCCCTCACCAGGAAGGCGTCAGTGGTCTCGACCAATGGGAGCAACATCGTGGTCAACTCGTTGTTTCCGCAGGCCACATGGGGTTTGACGAACCGTTGACGCGCGCAGACTGCCGCTGATAGACACTCACTTCATTCCAGTCGGCGCCACTCGATCAAGCTCCTTCCAGCCCGTTCGCTTCCCGTCCGTTCCGTTTCGGCCTGTTCACATCTGTTCGAAGCCCGCCCCTGTTCGAAGCCCGCAGCGCGAGGGACGCACACCGTCCCGCGCGTGCGATGACGCGAGGTCACCGAGCCATGAACACACAAGATCAGCACGGCAGAGGACGCACCGGCCCACGCCCGAGGAGGACGCGGTTGCTCGCCGCCGCGGGCGCCGCCGCGCTCCTCCTCGCGTCCGGCCTCGCGACCCCGGCGGCGTCGGCCGCGCAGCAGGCCGGCGCGGCCGAGGACGGGCACGGCGACAAGGTGCTCACCGTGGCCGTCGCGCAGAGCGTCGACTCGCTCAGCCCGTTCCTGGCGGTTCGGCTGCTCAGCACGAGCGTCGGCCGGCTGATGTACGAGTACCTGACGAACTACGACCCCAAGGACGCCCACGCCGTCCCGGGCCTGGCCACCAAGTGGGAGTCGTCGCCGGACAAGCTGACCTGGACGTACACGATCCGCACCGACTCCAAGTGGTCGGACGGGCAGCAGGCCACCGCCGAGGACGCGGCCTGGACGTTCAACAAGATGATGACCGACCAGGGCGCCGCCACCGCCAACGGCAGCTTCGTAGGCAACTTCGCGCAGGTCACCGCGCCGAGCCCCACCAAGCTGGTGATCCGGCTGAAGAAGCCGCAGGCCACCATGACCGCGCTCGACGTGCCGATCGTGCCCAAGCACGTGTGGGAGAAGGTCCAGGACTTCTCGAAGTTCAACAACGACAAGAGCTTCCCGATCGTCGGGAACGGGCCGTTCGTGCTCACCGACTACAAGCCGGACAGCTATGTGAAGCTGAAGGCCAACAAGGACTTCTGGCGGGGCGCGCCCAAGTTCGACGAACTGGTGTTCCGTTACTACAAGGACCAGGACGCCGCCGTCGCCGCCCTGCGCAAGGGCGAGGTCTCCTTCGTGGCCGGCTCACCGTCGCTCACCCCCGCCCAGGCCGCCTCCCTCAAGGGCGACAAGGACATCCACGTCAACGAGGGCCCCGGCCGTCGCTTCTACGCGCTGGCCACCAACCCGGGCGCGCAGGCGAAGGACGGCACGAAGTTCGGCGACGGCGACCCGTCGCTGCGCGACGAGCGGGTGCGGCACGCGCTGTTCATGGCGGTGGACCGCAAGACGATCGTGGACAAGGTCTTCCAGGGCCACGCCGTCGAGGGCCAGGGGTACGTCCCGCCGCGGTTCCCCTCGTACTACTGGCAGCCGTCGGCCGGTCAGGAGCTGGCGTACGACCCGGTGAAGGCCGGACAGCTCCTCGACCAGGCGGGCTACAAGAAGAACGCCGACGGCAAGCGCGTCGGCAAGGACGGCAAGCCGCTGGACTACCGCGTCCTGTGCCACGCCACCGACCCGAACGACAAGGCGGTCGGCAAGTACCTCCAGGAGTGGTGGGGCAAGCTGGGCATCGGCGTCAGCCTCGACTGCCTGGACAACGTGACCGACCCGTGGCTGGCGGGCAAGTACGACCTCGCCTTCGACGGCTGGTCGGTCAACCCCGACCCCGACTTCGTGCTCTCCATCCACACCTGCGCGGCCCGCCCGCAGACCCCGAAGGACACCGGGGCCACCGACAACTTCATCTGCGACAAGACGTACGACCAGCTCTACGCCCAGCAGCTCGCCGAGTACGACCCCGCCAAACGGGCGGACATCGTCAAGCGGATGGAGTCGCGGCTGTACGACCTGGGGTACATGAACGTCATGGCCTATCCGAACGCGGTCGAGGCCTACCGCACGGACCAGATCAAGTCGATCACCACCATGCCGTCCGCGGCGGGCAACATCTACGGCCAGGACGGCTACTGGAGCTGGTGGTCGGCGGTGCCGGCCGACTCCGACGGTTCCTCCGGCGGCGGCACGTCCACCGGGGTCGTGATCGGCATCGTCGCCGGGGTCGTCGTCCTCGGCGGGCTCGCGGTGCTCTTCGCGGTGCGCCGCCGGGCCACCGCGGAAGACCGCGAGTAGGGACACGCACCGATGACCGCTGAAGCGACACCCTCGCCGGCCCTGGGCACGGCCGTCGCCGGCCCGGACGGTCCCGGGCCGGCGGCGGCCGCGGGGCGCACCCGCCGGGCGCGCCCCGGCGCCGCCTACGCCCGTTACGTCGCCGGCAAGCTGGGCGGTGCGGCCGCCTCGCTGCTGGCCGTGCTCGTCACGAGTTTCTTCCTGTTCCGGCTGATCCCGGGCGACCCGGTGAAGTTCATGACCGGGGGCCGCCCGGTCTCCGCCCAGCAGATCGCCGCCTACCGGCGGGAGTTCGGTCTCGACCTGCCGATGTGGCGGCAGTTCACGCAGTACTGCGGCAAGGCACTCACCGGGGACCTGGGGACCTCGTACCAGTTCCACGTGCCGGTCACCGACAAGATCACCGAGGCGCTGCCGAACACCCTGCTGCTCACCGGCACGGCGTTCGTCCTCTACACGGCCCTGGGCATCTTCCTCGGCACCCGCTCCGCGTGGCGGCACGGCGGGCTCGGCGACCGGCTCAACACCGGTCTCGCGCTGACGCTGTACTCCATCCCGTCGTTCTGGCTGGGGCTGCTGCTCATCATCGTGCTGTCGGTGGGCGCGGGCCCGATCCCGGGGCTGTTCCCGACCGGGGGTATGGAGTCGGGCGGCAAGGAGGGCCTCGCGTACGCCGTGGACGTCGTCCACCATCTGGTCCTGCCGGTGGTGACGCTGGTCGCGGTGGAGTACGGGCAGACGCTGCTGGTCACCCGGTCGGCGCTGCTGGACGAGATGGGCGGCGACTATCTGACGACCGCGCGGGCCAAGGGGCTGCGGGACGACCTGGTCCGGCGCCGGCACGCCGTGCCCAACGCGCTGCTGCCGACCGTGACGCTGATCTTCGTCAACCTCGGCCGGACCGTCGCGGGCGTCATCCTCGTCGAGACGGTCTTCTCCTGGCCGGGGCTCGGCGGACTGTTCTACCAGGCGCTGAGCGTGCCCGACCTGCCGCTGGTGCAGGGGCTGTTCTTCGTCTTCGCCGCGGCGGTGATCGTGATGAACACCCTCGCCGACCTCCTGTATCCGCTGCTCGATCCGAGGGTGGGCCGATGACGAGTGCCGAGACCACCCGGGCCGGGGCGGCGACGCCGGGCCCGCGCGCCCTGGCCCGGCAGCGACGGCGGGCCTCCGCCGCCCGCTTCTGGCGCGAGTACCGCAGGCACCGCGCCGGTGTCGTCGGGCTGGCCGCGCTGCTGCTGTTCGCGCTGGTCGCGCTGACCGCGCCGCTGACCGTCGGGTCGGACGTGGCGAGCGTGACCGACGCGCCGGGGCAGCCCCTGCAGAGCCCGAGCGGCCACTTCCCGCTGGGCACCGACCAGTTCGGGCGCGACCTCCTGGGCCTGGTGATCTGGGGATCGCGGGTCTCGCTGCTGGTGGGACTGCTGGCGGCGGTGCTGTCGGTGGCGATCGGCGCGGTCATCGGGATCACCGCCGGCCACTTCCGCGGCTGGTACGCCACGGTGCTGATGCGGGTCACCGACTGGTTCCTGGTGATGCCGACGCTGGTGCTCGCCATCGCGCTCGCCACCGTGCTGTCGCGTTCGCTCGGCACGGTGGTCCTGGCCATCGGCGTGACCACCTGGCCGACCACCGCGCGCCTGGTGCGGGCGCAGACGCTGGCGGTGGAGTCGCGGCCGTACATCGAGCGCGCCAAGGCGCTGGGCGGCGGGCACTGGCACATCATGTCCCGGCACGTGCTGCCGAACGTGATGCCGCTGATCCTCGCCCAGACCACGCTGATCATCTCCTCCGCGATCCTGGCCGAGGCGACGCTCGCCTTCCTCGGGCTCGGCGACCCGACGGTCGTCTCCTGGGGCGGGCTGCTCCAGGACGCGCGGGAGGCGGGGGCGGTCAGCTCCGGCGACTGGTGGTACCTGGTGCCGCCGGGCATCGCGATCGCGGTCGTCGCGCTGGCGTTCACGCTGTGCGGGCGTGCGGTCGAGTCCGTTCTCAACCCCAGGCTGGGGGTGTCGCGTTGAGTCTGCTCGACGTACGGGACCTGCACGTGACCTATCCGGGCGGGGCCGCCGCCGTGCGCGGGGTCGACCTGTCGCTGGCGGCGGGCGAGAAGCTCGGCGTCGCCGGGGAGTCCGGGTGCGGCAAGTCCACGCTGGCGCTGGCGCTGCTGCGGCTGCTGCCGGCCGGGGCGCGCGTCGGCGGGGAGATCCTGCTGGACGGCGAGGACGTGCTCAAGATGAAGTGGGGGCGGGTGCGGGCGGTGCGCTGGGCGGGCGCGTCCATCGTCTTCCAGGGCGCGATGCACTCCCTCAACGCCGTGCACCGGGTCGGCGACCAGATCGCCGAACCGATCCTGCTGCACCGGAAGGCGACCGCCGCGGGCGCGCGGAAGCGGGCCGGGGAGCTGCTGGAGCAGGTGGGCCTGCCGGCGGCTCGGGCGAGCGCCTACCCGCACGAGCTGTCCGGCGGGCAGCGGCAGCGCGTGATGATCGCGATGGCGCTGGCCTGCGATCCGCGGCTGATCGTCGCGGACGAGCCCACCACCGCGCTGGACGTGATGATCCAGGCCCAGATCCTGCGCCTGATCGAGGAACTGGTGAGCGAGCAGGACGTGGGCCTGATCATGATCAGCCACGATCTGGCCGTCCTCGCCGACACCTGCGACCGGCTCGCGGTGATGTACGCGGGCCGGGTGGTGGAGGAGGGCCCGGCCCGGCAGGTCTACGACGACGCCCGCCACCCCTACGGCAGGGCCCTGTCGGAGGCGTTCCCGCGCATCGGCGACACGGCGTCGCGGTTCGCTCCGCGCGGGCTGCCCGGTGATCCGCCGGACCCGGCGGCGGTGCCGCCCGGGTGCGCGTTCCATCCGCGCTGCCCGGTCGCGCTGGACCTGTGCGCCACCGAGGACCAGGTGCTGCGGGCGGCGGGGACGGACCGGCGGGCGGCGTGCGTGCACGTGGCCGGCGGGACGCCGCCGGCGGCCGGGCAGGAGGCAGAAGTGAGGAGCGGCACCGCATGACGAGCACGCCACCGCTGCTGGCCGTGGAGGGCCTGCACATCACGTTCCCCGGGCGCAACGGCGCGCCGCCGGCCCGGGCCGTGGACGGGGTGGACCTCGACATCCGGCCCGGCGAGATCGTGGCGCTGGTCGGCGAGTCGGGCTGCGGCAAGACGACGCTGGCCCGCTCCCTGCTGGGCCTGGTCCCGCCGACCGCGGGCCGGGTCCGGTTCGGCGGCACGCCGCTCGACTACTCCTCGCGCGCGCTGAAGACGTACCGCAAGCGCGTGCAGCTGGTCCTCCAGGACCCGAGCGGATCGCTCAACCCGCGGCACACGGTGTACGACGCCGTCGCCGAGGGGCTGCGCATCCACGGGTACGGCGGCGACGAGCGGGCGGCGGTCGCCGGGGCCCTGGCGCGGGCCGGGCTGCGCCCGCCGGAACGGTTCTTCCTGCGCTACCCGCACGAGCTGTCCGGCGGCCAGCGCCAGCGGGTGGTGATCGCGGGCGCGCTGGTGCTGGAACCCGAACTGCTGGTCGCCGACGAGCCGGTGGCCTCCCTGGACGCGTCGGTGCGCGGCGAGATCCTGGCGCTGCTGCTGCGGCTGCGCACCGAACTCGGTCTCTCGGCGCTGGTGGTCACCCATGACCTGGGCCTGGCCTGGAACATCGCCGACCGGGTCGCGGTGATGTACCTGGGGCGGATCGTGGAGACGGGCGAGGTGGAGCAGGTGCTCACCGCGCCCCGGCACCCGTACACGCGGGCCCTGCTGTCGGTGCTGCCCGAGGCCCCGGGCGACCCGGTGGTCCTCACCGGCGAACCGCCCGACCCGTCGCGGATTCCCGGGGGCTGCCGCTTCCACGCCCGCTGCCAGGTCCTGGCGGGCGGAGAGGCCGAACGGGCCGGTGTCGCCGACGCCTGCCGCGGCCAGGACCCGGGGATCCTCACCGGCGGCGGCACGGCCCAGGTGGCCTGCCACTGGGCCCGTTCACGGACGAGGACGGGAGCGGAGACGGAGACGGAGACGGTGGCGCCTTCGCCGTGAGAGGCGGGGCCGAGTGACGGGGCCGGGCCGTCTCGTGGCCGGAGGCCCGGCTGTGTCGGCGCCGGGGCGGGCTTCGCCCCGCGAGGGCTGGGCCCTGTCGGGGGCGGTGGCGGGGCTCCCCGGTGCTGGGCCGGGCCTTCACGCGGAGGGTGGCGGGGCTTCCCGGAGCCGGGGCGCGCTTTGTCCGGCCGGGGCTGGGCCCGGGCGGGGACGGAGGCGGGGCCTTCCCGGTGCCGGTGGCGGGGCCTTCCCTGCGCCGGGGCAGGCCCTGTCCTGCCGAGGCCGGGCCCTGTCGGTGGCGGGGCCCGGGCGGTCAGTTCGGTTGCGGCTGCTGTCGTTCGTCCGCCGCGATGATCTCGCGGCACTTCTCGACGTCCTCGGCCATCGTCTCCAGCAGGGCCTCCAGCGAGTCGAACTTGGCCTGGCCGCGCACGAAGGCCAGGAAGTCGACGGCGACGTGCAGGCCGTACAGATCGAGGCCGACGCGGTCGATGGCGTACGCCTCGACGGTGCGCTCGGTGCCGTCGAACTGCGGGTTGGTGCCCACGGAGATCGCGGCCGGCATCGCCTCGCCCTGGGCGTGCAGACAGCCGGCGTAGACACCGTCCGCGGGGATCGCGGTGTGCGGGAGCGTCTCGACGTTGGCGGTGGGGAAACCCAGCTCGCGGCCGCGCTGGGCGCCGCGGACGACAACGCCTTCGACGCGGTGCGGGCGGCCCAGGATCTCGCGGGCGCCGTCGACGTCGCCCTCGGCGACCAGGCGGCGGGTCAGGGTCGAGGAGAACGGCTCGCCGCCGCCGGCCGACCCGGTGACGTACAGGTCGACGACCTCGACCTCGAAGTCGTGCAGCTTGCCCTGCTCGGCGAGGAAGTCGACGTCGCCGGCCGCCTTGTGGCCGAAGCGGAAGTTCGGGCCCTCGACGACCGCCTTGGCGTGCAGCCGGTCGACCAGCACCTTGACGACGAAGTCGGCCGGGGACAGCCGGGAGAACTCGGTGGTGAACGGGAGCACCAGACACGCGTCCACGCCCAGGTCCGCCATCAGCTCGGCGCGGCGGTGGTGCGGGGCCAGCAGCGGCGGGTGGCTGCCGGGGCGGACGACCTCGCTGGGATGCGGGTCGAAGGTGACGACCACGGCGGGAACGCCCAGCTCGCGGGCGCGGTTCACGGCGTGCTCGATGATGAGCTGGTGGCCCCGGTGGACTCCGTCGTAGGAGCCGATGGTGACGACGCTGCGCCCCCAGTCCTGGGGGATGTCCTCCAAGCCACGCCAGCGCTGCACTGTGACCGCTCCTCGTCGAACCCGTGTCCGTGTTGCCTTGGTTGCCTTGCTGCCTTGTCCGCAGGGCTGCTTGTCCGCAGGTCTAAGGGTGCCATGCCCGGTGTTCCCCGCCCGCATCGGCATGGGCGCTGTGACCGGGCGCACGTCGGGGCGCGTGACCTCACCGCACGCCCCCCAGTGCCGGCGGCGGCGCGCGGGCGGGGCGGTCCAGTCGGGCGCGGCCGGCGAGGGGCGCGGGGGCCGGTCAGGCCGGGGCCGGGGTTCCCGTGAGGTCGCCGAGGGTGCGGCGGGCGCTCGGTCCCACCACCGCGGCCCAGTCCTGTGGGGCGTCGGTCAGCCAGCCGGCCACGCGGGCGGCGAAGCCGGGGACCCGCCGGCCGAGCTCCACCAGGCCGCGGTCGAAGAGGGCCGCGCCCTCCGGGGTGCGCACGAGCAGCATGCCGATGCGCAGGACCAGATCGCCGAGGTCCTCCTCCGCGCCGCGGGCGGCGGCGTGCAGGACCGCGTCCAGGACGGCCGGGTCGCTCTCCCGGGCCAGCAGGGCGCCGAGCAGTTCCCGGCGCGGCGCGTGGCAGGCCGGGGTCCCGGGAGTGGCGAGCACACCGCCCAGCGCGGCCCTCAGTCGTGTCGAGCCGCCCTCCAGAAGGCCGGTGACCAGTGGGAACAGCGTCGACCGCACCGCCGGGCCGCCTCGCAGGCGCCGGTCGACGTACGCCGCCACCTGTCCCGCCGTGTCGGGCCGCCGCGCCACCGCGTCGCGCAGGACGGCCGCCAGGCGCGGGACGAGCGGGGGCGGGGCCGCGTCGGCCAGGGCTCGCAGCGCCTCGCCGGTGGCGGCGCCGGGCCCGCGCCCGAGCCGCTCGCCGAGCGCGGCGAGGACCGCCTCGGGATGGGTGGCCAGGGCGGGGGCCGGCGCGGTCGGCGGCAGGTTCGGGTCGCCCGAGGCGAAGTGCCGCAGCGCCTGCGGCAGATGGCGGGCGCGGGTGTGCGGGTCCGCCACGAGGAGGGCGAGCGCGCCGCCGTGCAGGGCGGCGTCGGCGGGCCGGGCGAGCAGGGTCAGGGCGGCGTCGCGCAGCAGTTCCCGGTCGCTGTCGGTGCGGACGTGGGGGGCGGTGCGCAGGCCGTGGGTCACCGCGGCGGCGCGGCGGTCGGGGCGCTCGTCGCGCGCCCATCGGCCGACGGCCCGGCACAGGATGGCCGGCTCCTCCTCGGCGAGCGCCACGAGCAGTTCGCCGGCCCGCTCGTGGGGACAGCCGACGAGTGTCTCGGTGAGGTCGTCCGGGGCCCGGTGCC
Source organism: Streptomyces sp. NPDC018610 (assembly GCF_044391765.1). Classification (NCBI taxonomy): domain Bacteria; kingdom Bacillati; phylum Actinomycetota; class Actinomycetes; order Kitasatosporales; family Streptomycetaceae; genus Streptomyces; species Streptomyces sp. NPDC018610. Next base: position 19,797 of record NZ_JBISAL010000020.1, on the reverse strand, counting down.
GGTGGGTGTGCAGCAGCGCCTGGGCGGCCGTGGCCACGGTGGCGTCCGGGGCGGCGGGCAGCGGCCGCTCGTCGTCGAACCAGCGGGTCAGGTGCGGCTGCACGGCTGCCGGGTCGGCGGCGAGGAGCCGTGCGGCGGCGTCGAGGAAGCGGGGCGGACGGGCGGCGCGGTGCGCGGGCGGCGCACCGTGGGCGGTGTCGGCTCCGTCGGACCCGTGCGGTGGGGTGGCGGCCTGCGGGGCGGAGTCGGCCAGGAGGAGGCGGCGCAGCAGATCGCAGCGTTCGGCGGGCGGCAGGCGCAGCGCGGTCCAGAAGCCGGGGCCGAAGCCGTCCGGCACGGGCAGGTCGCACTGCTGCCAGGCCACGATCCGCTCGGCGAGCTGCCGCAGCACACCGGCGTACGGCCTGGCGTCGGGCACCCGCAGCAGTACGCCGGCGAGCAGCCGGGACGGCCACCAGGCGCTCGGGTCGGTGTCCAGCGCGCACACCAGCTCCTCCAGCCGGACGGCGAGCCGGCGCGTGCCGTGCCGGCGGGCCAGGAGGAGCAGCGCCTGGACGACGGGGCCGATGCGGTGGTGCGGGACGGGCGGCAGGGGGCGCGTCTCGCCCGGGATGTGCCGCCGGTGGACCAGGACGCGCAGGGCCTCGTCCAGGTCGAGGTGGGCGCCCTGGATCCAGTCGGCGAGCTCCTCGTGGGCGAACCGGTAGCCGTCGCCGGCCGGGACGAGGAGGCCCTCGGCGAGGACGGCGGACGCCCAGCCGGCGCCGCCGCCGAGCCGGACGGGGGCGGGCCCCCACGGGAACACCGTCTCGAACGTCGCGCGGTCCAGCTCGCCCCGCCCGGAGCCGAGACTGCGGCGGGCGGCCTCGTGGACCTGCCCGGCGACCCGCGCGGCCAGCCGGCGTACGGCCGTGCCGCGCAGGTCGTTCTGCGCGGCGAGGCGGACGGCGATGCGCAGGCACATCAGGTCGAGATGGGCCGCGAGGACGTCGGAGCGGTCGAGCGAGGGGTGACCGGGGAGGTGGGGGACGGCCGCGCGCACCTCGGCGAGGAGCCGGAGGGTGAGGGGGTGGCCGGCGTCGGCCTCCACCAGGGCGCCGTCCGGGATGCCGTAGCGGACGCGGGCCTCACGGGCCTCGTCCGGCGTCAGGTCGCCCAGGCGCAGACACGGGGGCAGCTCCGGGCCCGGTCCACCGCTCCCGGCGGTGGCGTCGGGGCGGTGGGTCGGGCGGTGAGCGTCTTTTGCGGCTCCGGTGTGTCCCGTGCCCTGGGTGGTCGATGTGGCTGTGGTGGCCGGCATGTCCCGTGCGGCGGCGGTGGCTGGAACGGCTTGTGCGACCGAAGTGTCGGATGCGACCGCTGCAGCTCCTCGGTCTGCTGTGGCTGTCGTGTCGCGCGGGGCCGATGTGCCCGGCGTGGCCTGGGGCCCGTCCGGTGCGGACGCCTGGGCCGGCGCTGATGCCGGGGTGTGCAGCAGATCGGGAGGGAACCGGGTGCCCGCGCTCTCCCAGTACTCCTCCCGGCAGGCCACCACCAGGCGGGCGCCCGTCCTGCGCAGCCACCGCGCCGTCCCGTCCGTCCACTCGGCGAGCCGCTGGGCGAGGGCGGAGGGCATCTCCTCGGGTCCGTCGAGGAGGAGCAGCAGCGGACGGCCGTGGGCGTGGGCCAGACGTGCGACGCGCTCCGGGGTGAGGTCGGTGAGCTCGGTGGGGAAGGGTGCGCGGGCGGCCGCGACGATGCGGGCCGCCCGGTCCAGCGCACGGCACGCGGCGTCCGCCACACACGTGTCCGCGCCGTCGAGGTCGGCGCCGCGCAGCCACAGCGTGGGCGCGGCGGCGTCACCCCGGGCGCGTCGGCCGACCAGCGCCGCGAGCTCGGTCGTACGGCCGCTGCCGGGCGCCCCGACGAGACCGAGCACATCGGCCCGTCCGCCGACGAAGGCGTCCAACTCGAGGGCGACCGAGGGACGTTCGACACGGACCGTGGAGCGGACGGTGCGGCGGAAGACGTAGGCGGCCGAGGCGCCCGGGTCCGGACGGGCGGCGATGCCGTACGGCCACGGCGTGCCGGTCGCCGGGACGGCCGGTCCGCCGAGGCCGGAACCCGTGACGGTGTCGGCCCCGGGTTCCCCGACGGCGCCGGCGGACCGGGGGTCCGTGCGCGGGGCGAGGTCCCGCGCGGCCCGCGCGCCCGGGGTCGGCGGTTCCTCGGTCGCCGCGCGGTCCGGAGCGGTCCGCGGGCGGGGAAGGGCGAGTCCCGCGGGGCCCGTCCGGTCGCCGGGGTCACCCGCCGAGACGGCCGCGGGAGCGGATCGGCTCGCCGGGACCGAGTACGGCCCGGCGAGCGCGTCGGAGGCCGGGAACGCGGCGGACGCCTGGTGCGGGAGTGCTCCTCGCGGGCCGTCCTGGGCGACGGAGGTGGCCGTGAGCTCCAGGACTCCCGCGAGGTTGAGGTCGGGGCCGTAGGCGGGGACCGTGGCCGCGTTGCGGGCGAGGAGGTCGGCGAGCGGGCCCTCGGGCACGACGGCTCCCCCCGCCCGGGCGGGACCGGGTGACGGTGCGCGCAGGGGCACGGCGAACCGGGCGTCGCGGTCGCCGGACCGCAGCGCCGTGCCGAGGACGGCGACCACGGTGCCGGTCGCCGCGTCCAGGACCGGCCCCCCGGCCGTCCCCCCGCCCCGCCGCAGCGCGTCCCGGCCGGCCGTGCCGATCGCCAGCTCCAGCGCGCCGTCCAGGAGATGGCGGCCTTCCGTGGCGGTGTACGTCACGGAGGCCGGCCCGAGCACCCGGGCCTCACGCCAGCCGCCGGCCGCGATCCGCACGTAGGCGCCCGTCCCGACGGCCTCCCGCGTCGTGACGGGAAGCGGCTGCACGCCGAGGCCCTCGGTCCGTACGAGGGCGAGGTCCCAACCGGGCAGCGGGGTCACCGCGTCGGCGGTCACCACGCAGGACCGGCCGCCGGCGCCCGGGGCGTGCAGCACGAGGCGGGCGAGGCCGTCGACGGCCTCGTGGCTGGTGAGCACCGTGCCGTGGTGGTCGGCCGCGAAGCCGGTGCCGCGGGGCCGTCCGGCGAGGTCGCGGATGCACACCAGCGAGCCGTCCAGGGCGCGGTCCAGGGCCTCGGCGGCGGTCTGCTGCCGGGGCGCCGCCTCCGCGTCGCCGCGGGCCGCCGCCGCGACCAGCGCGCCGGTGCCCGCCGGGGAGCCCGGCGCGGGCGGTTCCCCTCCCCCGCCGTCGCCGCCGGCCCGGCCGGGGGTGACGGCCGTGGTCCGCGGGTCGTGTGCCGCCATGGTCGAACCTCCCACCGTCGCGCCGTGCACTGTGCCCTGGATCCGACGGTAGGCACGGAATGATCAACGGGGAAGATCGCACGTCGAACGCGCCCCCTCGCACTCCCTCCGTTCACTCCGAGCGCCTGCACGGTCGGGTGAATAGCGGGGCGCAGCCGGACGCACCCTAGGGGTGGGGGAACCGAGGGGGGACCGTGGAGCGGCGGCCGTCGGAACGGACCGCGGCCGCCGCTCCACGGACGGACACGCCTGCCCGGACGTGCCGGACGGCTCGGGCGCGCGACGGACGACGCGGTACGGAGCCGGGGCGGGCGCGGAACGGGGCCCGCGACGGACGGGACGGGCCCGGGGCGGACGCGCGTCCTCGCGCGTCCGCCCCGGGCCCGGTGTGTCGGCTCCGCTCTCCGGCGGGCCCTCGCTCGTCAGCCGAAGACGGCCAGGCTCTTGGCCTTGCCCCGCTGCTCCTCGACGAGCGCGAGGAGGCGGCCCTCGGGGGCGAAGACGGCGACGGGGCCGCCGCCCGCGTACTCGTCGGGCATCTCCAGCCGTACGCCGTTGGTGAGCAGCCGGGCGCGGCGGCTGTCGACGTCCCAGCGGGGGAAGGCGGCCGAGGCGGCCTCGGCGACCGGCATGACGGTCAGCTCCTGCTGGAGCTGCTCCAGCGTCTTCGCGGCGTCCAGCTTGTACGGCCCCACGCGGGTGCGGCGCAGCGCGGTGAGGTGGCCGCCGACGCCGAGGTCGGCGCCGAGGTCACGGGCGAGCGCGCGGATGTAGGTGCCGGAGGAGCACACCACCGAGACGACGAGGTCGAGCACGGGGGTGCCGTCCTCGGCGACGGCGTCCCGGATGTCGTACACCCGGAAGGAGGAGACCGTCACCGGGCGGGCCGGGATCTCGAACTCCTCGCCCTCGCGGGCGCGCTTGTAGGAGCGCACGCCGTTGATCTTGATGGCGCTGACCTTGGACGGCACCTGCATGATGTCGCCGGTCAGCTTGGCGATGGCGGTGTCGACGGCCTCCCGGGTGACCTTGGAGGCGTCGGTGGAGGAGGTGATCTCCCCCTCGGCGTCGTCGGTCAGGGTGTTCTGCCCGAGCCGGACGGTGCCGACGTACTCCTTCTCGGTCAGCGCCAGGTGGCCGAGGAGCTTGGTGGCCCGCTCCACACCGAGGACGAGGACGCCCGTCGCCATGGGGTCGAGGGTGCCGGCGTGGCCGACGCGGCGGGTCTTGGCGATCCCGCGCATCTTGGCCACGACGTCGTGCGAAGTGAAGCCCGACGGCTTGTCGACGATGACGAGGCCGTCGGGCGGGGTGGGCTTGCTGGTCATTCGGTGGTGTCGTCCGTCTCGTCGGCCCCGTCTTCCGCACCGGGCTTCCGGTACGGGTCCGCCCCGCCGGCGTACGCGGCGCCCGCGGACGCCTCGCGCACCTTGGCGTCGGACTGGCGCGCCTTGTCGAGGAGGTCCTCGATGGAACGGGCCGTGTCCGGAAGGGCGTCCGCGACGAAGGTGAGGGTGGGGGTGAACTTCACGCCGGCCGCGCGGCCGACCTCGGAGCGCAGGATGCCCTTGGCGCTCTCCAGGCCCGCTGCCGCCGCCTGGCGCTCCTCCTCGTCGCCGTAGACCGTGTAGAAGACGGTCGCCTCCCGCAGGTCACCCGTGACCCGGGTGTCCGTGATGGTGACGTGCGAGCCGAGCCGCGGGTCCTTGATCCCGCGCTGCAGCTTCTGGGCCACCACCTCTCGGATGAGGTCCGCCAGCCTTTTCGCCCGCGCGTTGTCGGCCACTGGTCCGTCTCCCGTTCTTTCTTCTTCTGCGTTCTGTCGTGTGTGCGGTGCGCTGACGCGCTCCGCCGGGGCCTAGTAGTCGTCCTCGCCGTGGAAGCGCCGTCGGACGGACAGCAGTTCCACCTCGGGGCGGCCGGCGACGAGCCGTTCGCACCGGTCCAGCACGTCGGTCAGGTGCGTCGCGTCGCCGGAGACCGCGGCGAGGCCGATGACGGCCCGCCGGTGGAGGTTCATGTGGTCCACCTCGGCCACGCTCACCGCGTACTTGCGCTGGAGCTCGGCGACGATCGGGCGGACGACGGAGCGCTTCTCCTTCAGCGAGTGGACGTCGCCGAGGAGCAGGTCGAAGGACAGAGTCCCCACATACATGTGTGTGCCGGGTTGCCCGCCGGTGCGGGGTCGATGGTCCTGCCCTCGGTGCGGGCAGGGACATCAAGAACGGTACCGCGATCCCGCCGGAGGCTCGACGGGGTTTCCCGGCCGGGGGCTCGGCGCGACCGCTCCTTCGCCCGCCCACCGGTCCGGCTCGGGAACGGGTTCCCGCCCCGGGCCCGGCGGGGACCGCGCCCCGCACCCCGCTCCACCGGACCCGGCGAAGCGGAGGCACCGCCCGGGACGGGCCCCATGGCCCCCACCGGCCCCTGAGGGCCGGCGCGGGCCTGGTCCCGCCCGTTCGGGTGGGGTGTGCGTGTCCCTTCGGAGCGCACCCCCTCACACGGCCGCACCGGCCGGCGGGAACCAGGTCCCGCCGGCCGGTGCCGAGGTGCCGTGGGGTGTCACACCCGCGGCTTCTCGCGCATCTCGTACGTCGCGATGACGTCGTCGATCTTGATGTCGTTGAAGTTTCCGAGGTTGATACCGCCCTCGAAGCCTTCGCGGATCTCGGTGACGTCGTCCTTGAAGCGACGCAGACCCTCGATGTTGAGGTTCTCCGCGATGACCTTGCCATCGCGCAGGAGGCGCGCCTTGGTGTTGCGCTTGACCTCGCCGGAGCGGATGAGAACACCCGCGATGTTGCCCAGCTTGGACGAGCGGAAGACCTCGCGGATCTCCGCCGTGCCGAGCTCGACCTCTTCGTACTCCGGCTTGAGCATGCCCTTGAGGGCCGCCTCGATCTCCTCGATCGCCTGGTAGATGACCGAGTAGTACCGGACGTCCACACCCTCGCGCTCGGCCATCTGCTGCGCACGGCCGGCCGCGCGCACGTTGAAGCCGATCACGATGGCGTCGGAGCCCATCGCCAGGTCGATGTCGGACTCCGTGACCGCACCGACGCCGCGGTGCAGGACGCGGATGTCGACCTCTTCGCCGACGTCCAGCTGGAGCAGGGAGGATTCCAGCGCCTCGACCGATCCGGACGCGTCGCCCTTGATGATCAGGTTCAGCTGCTGGACCTCGCCGGCCTTCAGCACCTTGTCCAGGTCCTCCAGCGACACGCGGCGCGTGCGCTTGGCGAACGCGGCGTTGCGCTCGCGGGCGGCGCGCTTCTCCGCGATCTGGCGGGCCGTACGGTCCTCCTCGACCACGATGAAGTTGTCGCCCGCGCCCGGGACGTTGGTCAGGCCGAGGACCTGGACCGGCGTCGAGGGGCCGGCCTCGGCGACGTTGTTGCCGTTGTCGTCGAGCATGGCGCGCACACGACCGTAGGCGTCGCCCACGACCATCGTGTCGCCGACCCGCAGCGTGCCGCGCTGGACGAGGACCGTCGCCACGGCACCGCGGCCGCGGTCGAGACGGGACTCGATCGAGATGCCCTGCGCGTCCTGGTTCGGGTTGGCCCGCAGGTCGAGCGAGGCGTCGGCCGTGAGGATCACGGCCTCCAGCAGCGAGTCGATGTGCAGACCCTGCTTGGCGGAGATGTCGACGAACATGGTGTCGCCGCCGTACTCCTCGGCCACCAGGCCGTACTCGGTCAGCTGACCGCGCACCTTGGTCGGGTCCGCGCCCTCGACGTCGATCTTGTTGACCGCGACCACGATCGGCACGTCGGCCGCCTTGGCGTGGTTCAGCGCCTCGACCGTCTGCGGCATGACGCCGTCGTTGGCCGCGACGACCAGGATCGCGATGTCGGTCGACTTCGCACCACGGGCACGCATGGCGGTGAACGCCTCGTGACCCGGGGTGTCGATGAAGGTGATCCGACGGTCCTCGTCGTTGACCTCGGTCGTGACCTGGTAGGCACCGATGTGCTGGGTGATGCCGCCGGCCTCGCCCGCGATGACGTTGGTCTTGCGGATGGCGTCGAGCAGGCGGGTCTTGCCGTGGTCGACGTGACCCATGACGGTGACGACCGGCGGGCGGACCACGAGGTCCTCCTCGCCGCCCTCGTCCTCGCCGAACTCCAGGTCGAAGGACTCGAGCAGCTCGCGGTCCTCCTCCTCCGGGCTGACGATCTGAACCGTGTAGTTCATCTCGCCGGCGAGGAGCTGGAGCGTCTCGTCGGAGACCGACTGCGTGGCCGTGACCATCTCGCCGAGGTTCATCATGACCGCGACGAGGGAGGCCGGGTTCGCGTTGATCTTCTCCGCGAAGTCGGTGAGCGACGCGCCGCGGGAGAGACGGATCGTCTCGCCGTTGCCGCGCGGCAGCATCACGCCGCCGACGCTCGGGGCCTGCATGGCCTCGTACTCCTGACGGCGCTGCCGCTTCGACTTGCGGCCGCGACGCGCGGGACCACCGGGACGGCCGAAGGCGCCCTGCGTGCCACCACGGCCACCGGGGCCGCCGGGACGACCGCCGAAGCCGGGACGGCCACCGCCGCCGCCGAAGCCACCGCCGGGACCGCCGCCACCGGGACGACCGGCGAAGCCGCCGCCGCCACCGGGACGACCGCCGCCGCCACCGGGACGACCGGCGAAGCCGCCGCCGCCCGGACGACCGGCACCGCCGGGACGACCGGCACCGCCCGGACCGCGGCCGCCGGGGCCACCGCCGGGACGCGGGCCGGCAGCGGGACGCTGCGGCATCATGCCGGGGTTCGGACGCGGGCCGCCGGGACGCGGACCGCCCGGACCCGCCTGCGGACGGGGCATCGAGCCCGGAGTCGGGCGGGGACCGCCCGGTCCGGCCTGCGGACGCGGACCGCCGCCCTGGCCGCCGGGAGCCTGCGGACGGGGACCGGCGCCGGGAGCACCCGGGCCGCCGGGACGCTGGCCCTGCGGACGGGGCGCCTGCGGGCGCGCCATGCCGGTGGAGCCACCGGAGGTGAAGGGGTTGTTGCCCGGACGCGGACCGGCCGGACGACCGCCCGGACGGGGCGCCTGGCCACCGGGGCGCGGGGCGCCCTGGCCCGGACGGGCCTGGCCCTGACCGCCGCCGGGACGGCCGCCGCCGGGCTTGGGAGCACCGGGACGGGCGCCGCCGGGGCGCGGACCCTGCGCGGCGGCCGGGGACGGCGCCGGAGCCGACGGCGGAGCGGTGAACTCCGGCGTGGCGGGCGCGGCCGGGGCCGGACGCGGGGCGGGCTTGGGACCCGGCACCGGACGCGGGCCGGGAGCGGCCGGCGCGGGGGCCGAGGGAGCCGCCGGCGGCTGGGCCGCGGCGGGCTTGGGGGCGGCCGGCGGCTTGGGAGCAGCCGGACGGGCCGCCTGCGCCGGGGAGGGCGCGGCGGGCCTGGGGGCGGCCTTCTTCGGGGCGCCCGGCTTGGCGGACCGGCCGCCGCCGTTGCCCTGCTGGAAGGCGTCTGTCAACTTGCGTACTACCGGCGCCTCGATCGTCGAGGATGCCGATCGGACGAATTCACCGAGTTCCTGGAGCTTGGCCATGACGACCTTGCTCTCCACACCGAACTCCTTGGCGAGTTCGTATACCCGGACCTTAGCCACTTCGCTCCTTTGAGGTCCGGGTTGCGGCCGGACCGTCGCTAGTTCATGGGCGTACTCATCGCGTACTCATCGAGTGCTCATCGCAATCTCGACCTGCTTTCGACTCGCGAGGTACCAGGCCGCGCGGGGTTTTCCGCACGACACGTCTTCCTACCGTGTTGCCTGCTCGGCAACTGTCGTCCGCTCGACGTGATGGCGCAACGCCTTTGTGTCGAGCGCTCCCGGGGCGCGCAGCGCCCGCGTGAACGCCCGGCGGCGCACCGCCTGGTCGAGACAGACCAGGGCGGGGTGTATGTACGCACCCCGGCCGGGCAGCGTACCGCGAGGATCGGGGACGCACTCGTCCTCGACCGCCACGATCCGCAGCAGATCCGTCTTGGCCGCTCGTTCCCGGCACCCCACACAGGTGCGCTCAGGGCACACTCGGGCCCGTGTCCGGCCAGACACCGCTAAGTCTACCTCCCCGAACGCACCTCACCCCTTTGGGGCAGGATTCGAACACTTGCCGCGCCCAAACCTGTCGTGATCTGAGCGCCCCGAGGCCAGGATCTATTCCCCGGCCTGCTCGGTGTCCGGGCGGATGTCGATGCGCCACCCGGTGAGCCGGGCCGCGAGCCGGGCGTTCTGGCCCTCCTTGCCGATGGCCAGCGACAGCTGGTAGTCCGGCACGGTGACGCGGGCGGAGCGGGCCGCGAGGTCGACGACCTCCACCTTGTGGACGCGGGCCGGGGACAGGGCGTTCGCCACCATCTCCGCCGGGTCGTCGGACCAGTCGACGATGTCGATCTTCTCGCCGTTCAGCTCGCCCATGACGTTGCGCACCCGGCCGCCCATGGGGCCGATGCAGGCGCCCTTGGCGTTCAGGCCCGAACGGGTGGACCGTACGGCGATCTTGGTGCGGTGGCCGGCCTCACGGGCGATCGCGGCGATCTCGACGGAACCGTCGGCGATCTCCGGGACCTCCAGCGCGAAGAGCTTCTTCACGAGGTTCGGGTGGGTGCGCGAAAGGGTGACGGACGGACCGCGCACGCCCTTGGCCACCCGGACGACGTACGACCGCAGCCGCATGCCGTGCGGGTACGTCTCGCCCGGGACCTGCTCCTGCACCGGCAGGATGGCCTCCAGCTTGCCGATGTCCACGAGCACGTTCTTCGGGTCGCGGCCCTGCTGCACCACACCGGTGACGATGTCGCCCTCGCGGCCGGCGTACTCGCCGAGCGTCGCGTCGTCCTCGGCGTCGCGCAGCCGCTGCAGGATGACCTGCTTGGCGGTGGTGGCGGCGATACGGCCGAAGCCGGACGGGGTGTCGTCGAACTCGCGGGGCACCTGGCCCTCCTCGAGGTCCTCCGGGTCCTCCTTCGCCCACACGGTCACATGCCCGGTCTCCCGGTTGAGCTCCACGCGCGCGTGGCGGCGGCTTCCCTCGGTGCGGTGGTAGGCGATGAGGAGGGCCGACTCGATCGCCTCGACCAGCAGGTCGAAGGAGATCTCCTTCTCCCGCACCAAGCCCCGCAGGGCACTCATGTCGATGTCCATGGCTACGCCTCCTCCTCTTTCTTCATGTCCTTGTCGTCCTTGCGGTTGAACTCGACCTGCACGCGCGCCCGGACGACGTCCGGGAAGGCGACTCTGCGGGTCGTGGCCTTGCGGCCCTTCACTCCGGGCACCTCGAGGTCGAGTCCCTCGTCGTCGACCTGGAGGATCCTGGCCACCAGTTCGCCGCCCTCGGCCAGCTGGAACCTCGCCAGCCGTCCGGTGGCGCGCACGTAGTGCCGGTGTTCGGTGAGAAGGCGCTCGGCGCCGGGGGTGCCGACCTCGAGGGTGTACTCGGCCTCGCCCATCGCGTCCGACTCGTCGAGCTTCGCCGAGAGCGCGCGGCTCACATCGGCGATCTGGTCGAGGTCGGCCCCGGTGTCGGAGTCGACCACCACGCGCAGCACCCGCTTGCGGCCGACCGAGTCCACGGCGATCTCTTCGAGGTCCAGCCCCTGGGAGGCGACGAGCGGTTCCAGCAGCTCTCGCAGCCTCTCGCTCTGGGTGGTGCTCATCCGGGTGACTCCTCGGCCGCGTGTGCTGTTGTGGGATGGTCGCGTGTCCGGTCAAAGGGTATCCGGTTCCAAGGGGTGTTGCCGTCCACCTGGCCTGGGGTGGTGCCGCTGAGTCGCGTGCGCCGGGCGCGCGGGTACGGTGATCACGGGCTGGGCCGACAGGGCCCGGCCGCCCCCGTTCCCGTTCGCACGCACCCGAGGACGTCTTCCGTGCCGTTGCCGCCATCCCCGCGCACCCTGCCTCCGGGTCCGCGCCGAAGGAGCCTGCTCGCCTCGGCGGCCGGGGCCGCCCTGCTCGCGGGCTGCTCCGCCGGATCCGACGACCCGGGCGGCGCCACGAGCGGCGGCCCGTCGCCCGCCGAGCGGGTGCGGACGCGCGCGGCCCAGGACAGCGAGGAGCTGGTACGGCGCTACGACGCCGTGCTCGCCGCGCATCCGGCGCTGGCGCGGCGGCTGGGGCCGCTGCGCGCGGAAGTCGCGCGGCACGCGGCCGCGTTCGGCGGCGGGACGCCCGCGTCCCCTTCGGCGACGGCTTCCGGGGCGCTCACGCCCTCCGCGGCGGCCACGGGCTCCCCGGCGGCGCCCGCCGGGCCCACGGCCACGGCCGGGACCGCGGGGGCCACCGGGACCGCCGGGGCCGGGCCGACGGCGGCGACCCAGGGATCCGGCGGGACGTCCGGCGGGCCCTCGGCCGCCGCGTCGCCTGCCGTGCCCGGCAAGCCGGCGGACGCCCTCGCCGGGCTCGCCGCCGCCGAGCGCTCGCTCGCCGACCGGCGGACGGCGGCGCTGACCGGGGTGCCCGGCGAGCTGGCGCGGCTGCTGGCCTCGGTCGCGGCGGCCGGGGCGGCGCACGCCTATCTGCTGACGGAGGGTGAGAAGTGAGCGGGACCACGGACGCGCGGGAGCTGACGGCCGTGCAGGCGGCGCTCGCCGCGGAGCACGCGGCCGTGTACGGCTACGGCGTGGTGGGCGGGCGGATCGTCCGCGAGCGGCGTGCGGAGGCCCGCACGGCGTACGACGCCCACCGGGCCCGGCGGGACGCGCTCGTGCGCCGGGTGCGGGACCTGGGCGGCCGGCCGGCGGCCGCGGCGGCGGCCTACGCCCTGCCGTTCGCGGTGCCCGACTCGGCCGCCGCGGTGCGGTTCGCGGCCGTGCTGGAGGACCGGGTGGCCGGGGTCTACTCCGACCTGGTGCGGGCGACTTCGGGCGAGCGGCGGCGGGACGCCGCCGGGGCGCTGCGCGAGGCCGCGGTCCGGGCGGTGCGCTGGCGCGGGGGGAGCGTAGCCTTCCCTGGTCTCGCCGAACGGGCCGGCGACGGCACGGGCTCGGCGACGGCGCCGACGCCGTAGCGCGGACGGGCCCGGGGCCGCGCGCGGGGCCGGACCCGGTGCGCGGCGGGACGCGACGGGCGCCACCGGCGCAACGACCGACGGGGAACGCGTCTCGGCGCGTCCAGGAAGGAACGACTCGCGCATGGCTTTCGAACCCCCGAAGCGGCTGGTGCGGGCGCTCGGCGAGACGGCGCCCGAGGGCGACGACTGGCTGGAGCGGCTGCCCGGGCTGGCCCGGCGGGCCGTCGCCGAGCGCGAGTTGACGGTCGAGCGGGTGCAGGTGCCCGGCGGGCGCAGCAGCCTGGTGGTGCTGGTGCGGACGGCGGACGGCACGCCGGCCGTGCTCAAGCTCGCGCCGCCGCGCGCCCGGCCGGCCGGCGAGCTGGCAGCGCTCGCGCACTGGGGCGGACGGGGCGCCGTACGGCTCCTGGACGGCGGCTCGGCGGACGAGGGCGTGCTGGTGCTGGAGCGGCTGCATCCGGACGTGTCGGTGCGGTCGCTGCCCGAGGCGCGGGCCCTGCTGGAGGCGGCGGACACGCTGCGGCGGCTGTGGGTGACGCCCCCCGACGACGCCGGGCGGCTCTTCGAGACGGTCGCCGAACGGACCGGCAGGCAGGCCGAGGCGATGCGGGCGGGTACGCCGCCGGAGGCCGAGGAGCTGGTCGCGGCGGCGCTCGCGGCCCGGGAGGAGCTGCTGGCCGCGCCGCCCGAGGGGCTGCTGCTGCACGGCACCTTCCGGCAGAGCAAGGTGCTCGCGGGCGACCGCGTGCCGTGGCTGGCGGTGGGGCCCGATCCGGTGGTCGGCGAGAGCGCGTTCGATCTGGCGCGGCTGGTCCGCGACCGGGTGGAGGACCTGATCGCCTCGCCGTCCGGGCCGGCCATCACCCGGCGGCGGATCAAGCGGCTGGCGGAGTCCTTGGAGGTGGACCGCGAACGGCTGCGCGGCTGGACGCTGTTCCGCGCGGTGGAGTCCGGCGTACGAGCCCGCCGCGTGGGCCGCCCCAAGGACGCGGAACTCCTCCTGGAATTCGCCGCCTGGCTCTGACGCCGGGGCGGCAGACGGCGGCGGTGGGCGGCAGCACGCCACGCGCGTCCACGGCCCGTGAGGCGCGCCGGGGCCCCTGGCCCGGCGCGCGGCCCGCGGCGGGCACGCGATGCACACCGGTGGCCGGGACCCGGCAAGCGCGCCGGCCTCACAGCCCAGGAAGCTACGACTGAGCAGGCGCTCCGGCCTGGCAGGCGCCTCCGGCTCGGTGGGAATCCCGGTCCGGCAGGCGCTCCGGCCCGCCCGCCGGCGCGGTACGCGCCTCACCAGGTGGGGACGGCCCCACCGCAGTCGGCCCACCGCCGACGCCTCCGCCCCCCCCCAGCGATCCCGCCCGCTGACGGCCGCGTCGCCACTGCCCGGCCGGCCGTAGCCGCACCGCCGCCGCCCGCCGGGACGGCTGGCGCCCGTCGGGTTCGCCGGACGGCGGCCGCCGCGCCCTCCGACGAGCGGGAGCGGCCCGACGGGAGCGGCCCCACCCCCTCGTCCGGAGGACGGGGCGGTGGGGCCGTCGGGCGGGTCCCGGGAACGCTTACGCGGTCAGGCGGGCGAGGGCTTCCTCGACGGTGACTTCCTCGCGCTCGCCGGTGCGGCGGTTCTTGAGCTCGACGACGCCCTCGGCCGCGCGGCGTCCGGCGACCAGGATCCGCGGTACGCCGATGAGCTCCGCGTCGGTGAACTTCACGCCCGGGGAGACCCCGGCGCGGTCGTCGACGAGGACGCGCACGCCGGCCGCGGCCAGCTTCTGCGACACGTCGAGGGCCAGTTCGGTCTGCAGGGCCTTGCCCGCGGCGACCACGTGCACGTCGGCCGGGGCGACCTCGGCGGGCCAGACCAGGCCGTGCTCGTCGGCGTGCTGCTCGGCGAGGGCCGCCACCGCGCGGGAGACGCCGATGCCGTAGGAGCCCATGGTGACGCGGACCGGCTTGCCGTTCTGGCCGAGCACGTCGAGCTTGAGGGCGTCGGTGTACTTGCGGCCGAGCTGGAAGATGTGGCCGATCTCGATGGCGCGGTCCAGCTTGAGGCCGGTGCCGCACTTCGGGCAGGGGTCGCCCTCCTGCACGACCACGGCGTCGACGTACTCGTCGACCTCGAAGTCGCGGCCGGCGACCACGTTCTTCGCGTGCGTGTGCTCCTTGTTCGCGCCGGTGATCCAGGCGGTGCCGGGGGCGATCCGCGGGTCGGCGATGTACTTGACCTTCTCCCCCAGGCCCTGCGGGCCGACGTAGCCGCGCACCAGGTCGGGGCGGCCGGTGAAGTCCTCGGCGGTGACCAGCTCGACGGCGGCCGGGGCGAAGTGCGCCTCGACCTTGTCCATGTCCACCTCGCGGTCGCCGGGCACGCCCACGGCGACGATCTCGCCGTCGACCTTGACCAGCAGGTTCTTCAGCGTGGCGGAGGCCGGGACGCCGAGGGAGGCGGCCAGGGTCTCGATGGTGGGGGTGTCCGGGGTGGGGATCTCCTCCAGCGCCGGCACGCCGGAGCCGTCCACGGGCTTGAGCTCGTAGGTGATCGCCTCGGTGTTGGCGGCGAAGTCGCAGTTGGGGCAGTCGGCGAAGGTGTCCTCGCCGGCCTCGGCAGGGGCGAGGAACTCCTCGGACCTGGAGCCGCCCATCGCGCCGGCGGTGGCCGCGCAGATGCGGTAGTCCAGGCCGAGGCGCTCGAAGATGCGCTGGTAGGCCTGGCGGTGCAGGGCGTAGGACTCGGAGAGGCCCTCGTCGGCGGTGTCGAAGGAGTAGGAGTCCTTCATCAGGAACTCGCGACCGCGCAGGATCCCCGCGCGCGGGCGGGCCTCGTCGCGGTACTTGCTCTGGATCTGGTAGAGGATGACCGGCAGGTCCTTGTAGGAGGACGCCTGGTCCTTCACGAGCAGGGTGAAGATCTCCTCGTGGGTGGGGCCCAGCAGGTAGTCGTTGCCCTTGCGGTCCTGGAGGCGGAACAGCTCGCCGCCGTACTCGTTCCAGCGGCCGGTGGCCTCGTACGGCTCCCTCGGCAGCAGGGCGGGCAGCAGCACCTCCTGGGCGCCGATGGCGTCCATCTCCTCGCGCACGATCCGCTCGACGTTCGCGAGGACCTTCTTGCCCAGCGGCAGCCAGCTCCAGATGCCCGCGGCGGTGCGGCGGACGTAACCGGCGCGGACCAGCAGCTTGTGGCTGAGGACCTCGGCGTCGGCCGGGTCGTCGCGCAGCGTCTTCGCCATCAACTGGGACATGCGCTGGACCGGTGCGTTCGCCATGGTTCTCGTACTCCTGCCGGGTAACGGTGATGGCTAGGAGGTTAGCCGGGCGGGGCGGGCCGGTGGAAATCGGTTAACCGCGGCGCAGCGGCAGCGGGGCCCCCATCACGGCGTACGGCTTGGGGGCGCTGGGGAAGACGACCTGCCGGGCGAGGTCCGTGTATCCCAGGGAGCGGTAGAGGCCGCGGGCCGGGCTGTCGGTGTCGATCGCGGAGAGGATCGAGCGGGTCTCGGCGGCTCCGTCGGTGATCGTGGTGATCAGGGCGCGGCCGATGCCGCGGTTCTGGTGGTCGGGATGGACGTGCAGTTCGGTGATGACGAAGGAGCCGTCGAGCCAGTCCTCGTGACCCCGGGCGCGCAGGTACGGCTCGACGACCGTGGACCACCAGTGGGCGCGGTCGTTGGGCATGCCGTAGACGAATCCGGCGAGCCGTCCGTCGGCGGTGGTGGCGCCCAGCGCGCGGGCGCCCGGGCTGGTCATGTGCCGTAGCACGATCTGGCGGCGTACGGCGACCTCCTCGGCGCCGAGCCCGAAGGCGACGGCCTGCACGGCGAGCGCCTCGTCGACGTGGGCCGGCAGGTCGAGGGGGCCGATCACGATGTCGTCCGCGATCGCGTCGGGCCGGCCGGAGCCGTCACCGGGAATGTGGGCCATGCCGGGGAGACTACCCGGCGCTCCCCCGGCCAAGGGCGGCGTGACGGGACGGGTTCGGGGCTCCCGTCCGGATCGGGCCCGGCGAGCCGCCCCGGCCGGCGTCCGTCGCGGGCTCCGGTCCGGCACGGTCCGGGCGTACGACAGGGAACGGACGTGCGGCGGGGAACGGACGTCCGGCAGGGACGTAGGCGAAGAGCGGATGTGCGTCGGGAACGGACGTACGGCGGGAACGGACGTACGGCGGGAACGGACGTACGGCGGGGACGGACGTACGGCAGGCCTAGAACAGCACGCTCGTGAAGGCGCCGGTCTCGCGGAAGCCCACCCTGCGGTAGGTCCGCCGGGCCGCGGTGTTGAAGTCGTTGACGTACAGGCTCACCACCGGAGCCACGTCGGCCAGCGCGTACCGCAGGACCGCCGCCATGCCGGGGGCGGCGAGGCCCCGACCCCGGTACTCGGGGGCGACCCAGACGCCCTGGATCTGGCAGACCCGGTCGGTCGCCGCGCCGATCTCGGCCTTGAACATCACCTTGCCGTGCTCGTCGAGGCGGGCGAAGGAGCGGCCGGCGCCGACGAGTTCGGCGACCCTGGCCTGGTAGAGCAGGCCGCCGTCGCCGGCGAGCGGGGAGACGCCGACCTCCTCGGTGAACATCGCCACGCACGCCGGCACGATCGTCTCCATCTCGTCCTTGCGGACGCGGCGGACGTACGGGTCGGGGGCGATGTCGGCGGGCATGCGGTCGGTGACCATGAGCGGCTGGTGGGCGCGGACCTCGCGGGCCGGGCCCCAGCTGGGTTCGAGCAGCCGCCACAGCTGGGTGGTGGGTCCGGTGGGGCCGACGATGGAGGAGCAGCGGCGGCCGGCTCGGCGGGCACGGTCGGCGAAGGCCCGTACGGCTCGCTGTGTGGCGCATATGGGGACGAGGTTGGCGCCCGCGTAGCACAGGGAGGTCAGCGCGCCGTCCTCGTACCAGCCCCACATCTCGCCGCCGAGCCGCCACGGGTCGAGTCCGGCGACCTGCACGCGGGACGTCACGAAGGCGTTCACGACCGGCTCGCGGTCGAGGACGGCGAGCGCGGCGTCCAGGTCGCTCGGTTCGAGCACCCGTGAGGTGGTCTGGGTCAACACGTACGGGGCCTCACGCTGGGGGTTTGGCTGATCTCCGCACTGTACCCGCCGAATCCTGGCCGCGCCGCCCCCCGGCGGTGATGCCCGGGCGGCCGGCGCGGACGGGCGGCAACACACTCCGCCCGAAGAGCGATGGGTTCCCGCAAAACGGTAAGAATGGACATTGAGTCACTAGTCGGACGGCTTCGGGAGAGCGGTGATCGCGGTGGCATCACGCCGGAGGACCGCCCGGGACGGGGAGGGGGGCCGGCCATGAACGGGGCGGGCACGGCGCTGGACCCCGATTTCCCGCTGCGGGTCCTGCGCGACCTGGGCACCGGTGTCTTCACCCTGGACACCGAGGGACGGATCACCTACGTCAATCCGTGGGCCCAGCGGCTCCTGGGCCGACAGCCGGCCCAGATGCTCGGCCGGGACGCGCACGACCTGCTGCACCGCCGCCTCGACGGCTCCCCGATGCCGCGCCAGCAGTGCGCCATGCGGGCCCCGCTGCGCGGCAGCCGGTCCGCCGTGGAGGGCAGCGAGGAGTACTTCCTGCGCGCCGACGGCACGATCGTGCCGATCATCTGGTCGACCACGCCCCTGCGGCTGGCGGGACGGGTGGCGGGGCTGGTGGTGGTCTTCAGCGACTTCAGCCTGCACCGCGCGGCCGAGGAGCGGATGGCCGCGCACGCCGCCGCCCTGGAGGCGCTGACCGCCCGGCTGAACCTGCTGGCGGACGTCTCCTCGGTGCTGATGTCCGCCCTGGACTCCCACGGCAGGATGCGCAGGCTGCTGCGGCTGCTGGTCCCGGAGATGGGCGACTGGGCCTCGGTGGCCCTGTACTCGGAGCACACCGGGGCGCTGGAACGGATCGCCGTGCGCTGTCCCGCGCATCCGCGCCGGGCGAGGCGGCTGCAGGGGCCGCTGCCGCCGCTGCCCACCGCGGCCCGCTCTGCGGTGGCGCGGGTCATGAGCGCCGACGAGCCGGTGCTGCTGACCGCCGAGGAGCTGCGGGAGCCGGACGCGCCGCTGGCCGTGACCCACGGGAAGCTGTTCGAGCGGCTCGGCGCCCACTCGGCGGTGGTGGTGCCGCTGACCGCCCGCCGCAACCAGTACGGGATGCTGACCCTGGGCCGCGCCGGGGACTCCCCCGCGCCGACCGACGCCGAGACGCGGCTGCTCGCCGACATCGGCCGGCGCCTCGCGCTGGTGCTGGACAACGCCCGGCTCTACCAGGAGCAGCGCAACGTCTCGGTGACGATGCAGCGCCAGTTGCTCGCCCCGCTCCCGCAGGTGGACCACCTGCGGATGGCCGCCCGCTATCTGCCCGCGCAGAGCGCCATGGAGATCGGTGGTGACTGGTACGACGCGTTCCTGCTCGCCGACGGTGTGATGGCCCTGGTGATCGGGGACGTGGTCGGCCACGATCTGCAGGCCGCCGCGCACATGGCGGAGGTCCGCAACATGCTGCGCGCCCTGGCATGGGACCAGCAGCATCCGCCCAGCCTGATCATGTGCCGGCTGGACGAGGCGGTGACGAACACCAGTGACGCCCCGATGGCCACCCTCGTCTTCGCCCGCATCGAGGGGCCCGAGGGCGGGCCGTGGCGGGTCAACTGGGTCAATGCCGGGCACCCGCCGCCGCTTCTGGTGACCCGGGAGGGCGACACCCGGTTCCTGACCGGGGGGCACGGCCCGCTGATCGGCATGAGCGCGACCCTGCACCTGGGGCTGAGCTGGCCCGACGCCTACGAGGACCTTCCGCCGGAGTCGACGCTGCTGCTGTACACCGACGGGCTGGTGGAGAGCCGGGGCCGGCCGATCGACCTGGGGCTGGCCAAGCTCCGCCACCACGCCTCCGTGCTGGCCCGGCGGATGTCCGGGCAGACGGTGGACGAGTTCTGCGACGCGCTGCTGGAACGGATCGCGCCCAGCGGCGACGACGTCGCGCTGCTCGCGCTGAGGCTGCCGCCGGCGGGTGCGGGCGCGCCCGGCGACCAGAGTCCGCCGCCGCCTCCGCAGTCGCCGTACAGTCCGGCCGCCCCGGACCGGTCCGCTCCCGGTTCGGTCCAGGAGGACGCTCCGGTGCAGGATCCGACCCGCGGTGTCCGGGGGCAGTTCCCGGGGGATCTCAACGAGCAGGAGTCCCCTGGCGATCTCGACGAGCACGAGCCCCCGGGCGATCTGAACCAGCGCGAGTGAGGAGCGCGTCCGTGGAGCGGGAGCGTGGGGCCCGGGCCGCGGCGAGCGGGGCCCGGTCCGCGACCGTGGTCTCCGGCGATCTCAGCCCGCGACCGAGATCTCCGGTTCGCCGGAGGCCACTCCCTCGGCCTCCATCTGCTCGGCGAGCTTCATGGCCTCCTCGATCAGGGTCTCCACGATCTTCGACTCCGGCACGGTCTTGATGACCTCGCCCTTCACGAAGATCTGCCCCTTGCCGTTGCCCGACGCCACACCCAGGTCCGCCTCACG
>NZ_JBISAL010000019.1:0-89946 GCF_044391765.1 Streptomyces sp. NPDC018610 | reverse complement strand
ACCGGGATCCCGCCACCCGAGCCGGCCACCGGAGCGTCGGACGCGACGGTCGCCACCGCGGCGAGCCGCTGCGTGCCCTCCGGACCCGCCTCGGCCGGGGTGAACGTGTCGGACGCGGTCTCGACGACCACGGCCTGGGTCTGCGCCTCGGCGACCGCCGGAGCCGCGGCCGGGTCCACCGGGGCGGCCTCGGACTCGGCGCCCTGCGCCAGCGCGCCCTTGGTGCGCAGCGGCACCTCCTTGATGAACAGCGTGATCAGGAAG
The DNA here is from genome assembly GCF_044391765.1 of Streptomyces sp. NPDC018610. Taxonomy (NCBI): domain Bacteria; kingdom Bacillati; phylum Actinomycetota; class Actinomycetes; order Kitasatosporales; family Streptomycetaceae; genus Streptomyces; species Streptomyces sp. NPDC018610. The sequence goes on along the minus strand of NZ_JBISAL010000019.1, from coordinate 89,682 downwards.
GCGATCGCCGCCATGGCGCCCGCGATCAGGAAGATGTCGGCGATGCCGTGCCCGTAGGCGCTCTCCATGACCGTGCGCAGCGGTGCGGGCAGCGCGTCCATGTCCGGGATGCTGCTGGTGCCGGAGCCGGAACCGCCGGCGAGCTGCGCGTACTTCGGGCCGAGGTCGGCGAGGCCGTCCTTGACGTAGTCGGTGATCCGGCTGGCCATCACCGCGCCCAGCGCGGAGACGCCGACCGCACCGCCCAGGGAGCGGAAGAAGGTGACCGTGGAGCTGGCGGAGCCGAGGTCGCTCGGGTCGACCTGGTTCTGCGTGCACAGCACCAGGTTCTGCATCATCATGCCGATGCCGAGACCCAGCAGGGCCATGAAGACGGCCATCTTCCAGTAGTCCGTGTCGTACCGGATGGTGCCGAGCAGGCCCAGGCCGGCCGTCACCAGGACGCCGCCGCTGACCAGCCAGGCCTTCCAGCGGCCGGTGCGGGTGATGAACTGTCCGGAGACGGTGGAGGAGACGAACAGACCGCCGATCATCGGGATGGTCAGCACGCCCGACATCGTCGGGGACTTGTCGCGGGCCAGCTGGAAGTACTGGCTGAAGAAGACGGTGCCGGTGAACATCGCGATGCCCACGAAGAGCGAGGCGAGCGACGCCAGCGTGATGGTGCGATTGCGGAACAGCCTGAGCGGGATGATCGGCTCGGAGGCCTTGGCCTCGGCCAGCACGAACAGCGCGCCGAGGGCGACGGAACCGGCGACCATCACGGCGGTCTGCCACGACATCCAGTCGTACTTGTCACCGGCGAAGGTGACCCAGATCAACAGCAGCGAGACGGCCGCCGAGATCAGGAACGCGCCGAGCCAGTCGACCTTCACCTGACGCTTCACGACGGGCAGGTGCAGGGTCTTCTGGAGCACGATCAGGGCGATCACCGCGAACGGGACGCCGACGTAGAAGCACCAGCGCCAGCCCAGCCAGGAGGTGTCGGTGATGACACCGCCGAGCAGCGGGCCGCCGACGGTGGCGACGGCGAACGTGGCGCCCAGGTAGCCGGAGTAGCGGCCGCGCTCACGCGGGGAGATCATCGCGGCCATGACGATCTGCGCCAGCGCGGACAGACCGCCGGTGCCGACGCCCTGGATCACGCGGCAGACGATCAGCATGCCGGGGTTCTGCGAGAGCCCGGCCGCCATCGACGCCACGACGTAGATGATCAGGGCTATCTGGACGAGCGCCTTCTTGCTGTACAGGTCGGCGAGCTTGCCCCACAGGGGAGTTGCCGCGGTCATCGACAGCAGGGCCGCCGTGACCACCCAGGTGTAGGCGGACTGGCCGCCACCGAGGTCGCCGATGATCTTCGGCAGGGCGTTGGAGACGATCGTGGACGACAGGATCGCCACGAACATGCCGAGCAGCAGCCCGGAGAGCGCCTCCATGATCTGCCGGTGCGACATCGGAGCGTTGCCCGGGGAGTCTCCCCCACGCTTGGCGTGAGCCCGCACACCGGCTGGTGTGGTCGTTGCCATGGGCTTCCTTTACTTACGTGCTTGCGGGTGTACGGGTGGTCTCTTGGACTACGGGCGCCGCGGTCGCGGGCTGCTCGGCCAGGGGGGCGGGGAGCCGGACCGGGGTGGACCGGCAGTCGCCGAAGCTGTCGCGCAGCCGGCCCATCAGCCGGATGAGCTGGCCGACCTCGTCGTCGGTCCAGTCGCTCAGCCGCTCCGCGAACAGGTGCGTGGTGCGCCGGGACAGTTCGTCGATCTGGTCCAGCCCGGCGGGCGTCAGGCGCAGGATGCGCGAGCGCTTGTCCGCGGGGTCCGGCAGCCGCTCGATCCAGCCGCGCGCGGCGACGTGCGCGACATGCCGGCTGGTGACCGACATGTCCACGGCGAGGAGCTCGCCGAGCTTGCTCATGCGCATGTCGCCGTGGCGGCCGAGCAGGGTCAGCACGGCGGCGGAGCCGGCCGGGCAGTCGGGCGGCAGGATCCGCCCCATGTCCCGTTTCACGGCGCCGACGGCACTGAGCTGACGCGCCAGTTCTTCGTACTGCGCCCGCTCGGCCATCACACCTCCCGTAATCGTTGCTTGGGGCAACCATACGATCGGTTGGTTGCTGCAGGCAAACAAATCGGGGATGACTGACGCAAAAACCTGGCAAAGACAAGTATTGCGAGTGTAAACCCGCAGGTGAAGGGAGGTGGGTCGTGATCACCGGCGCACCGTCGTCCGGAGCCGGCTTCACCCGGGGTGCCCACGGCCGGCCCGTCCGGCGTTCGAGGACCAGGCCGTTCAGGACGAAAGCGGTGCCGAGGGGCGCGGACCTCGGGGACGTCCGCCCCAACTCGGGTGGGAATCAAGCGAGGAGACGCACCCCCACTTGGGCAGCGGCCGTCGTCTTCGCTAGGGTCTCGGGCCATGGCTAACACCCAGGGCCCCCAGGGCAACTACGACCCCGCCGGCAGCACCCAGATGTTCCGCGCGTTCGTCGACGAGGCCGCTCCCCAGGGCGGCCCGCAGCCGCAGGCCGCCTCCTCCGGCCCGCGTATCGGCCTGATCGTCGGCGTCGTCGTCGCCGTGGTGATCGTCGCGGCCGTCGCCTGGCTGGCGCTCAAGTAGTTCGGGGCGGTCAGAACCCCCGTACAGACGTACGACGGCCGCCGACGTGCCCTGTCACGGGTGCGTCGGCGGCCATGAGTCGTGCGCGCCCGCGGTGCGTGCCGCGGGACCGGCCCGGCTCCGTTCGAAGCGGGGCCTCAGTCGGAGATGAGCCCTTCGCGCAGCTGCGCCAGGGTGCGGGTCAGCAGCCGGGAGACGTGCATCTGGGAGATGCCGACCTCCTCGCCGATCTGCGACTGGGTCATGTTGGCGAAGAAGCGCAGCATGATGATCCGCCGCTCGCGGGGCGGCAGCTTGGCGAGCAGCGGCTTGAGGGACTCGCGGTACTCCACGCCCTCCAGCGCCGTGTCCTCGTAGCCGAGGCGGTCCGCGAGCGAGCCCTCGCCGCCGTCGTCCTCGGGGGCCGGGGAGTCGAGGGACGAGGCGGTGTACGCGTTGCCGACCGCGAGGCCGTCGACGACGTCCTCCTCCGACACGCCCAGCACGGCGGCCAGTTCGGCGACGGTGGGCGAGCGGTCCAGCTTCTGCGACAGCTCGTCGCTGGCCTTGGTGAGGGCGAGCCGCAGCTCCTGCAGGCGCCTGGGCACCCGCACCGACCACGAGGTGTCGCGGAAGAAGCGCTTGATCTCGCCGACGACGGTCGGCATCGCGAACGTCGGGAACTCCACGCCGCGTTCGCAGTCGAAGCGGTCGATCGCCTTGATCAGGCCGATGGTGCCGACCTGGACGATGTCCTCCATCGGCTCGTTGCGCGAGCGGAAGCGGGCGGCGGCGTAGCGGACCAGGGGGAGGTTGAGCTCGATGAGGGTGTCCCGGACGTAGGCGCGCTCCGGGCTGTCCTCGTCGAGGGCGGCGAGCCGCAGGAACAGGGAGCGGGACAGGGTGCGGGTGTCGATGGCCTCCGGGGCGTCGAGCACCGGGGCCGGGTCCGGTGCGGCCTCGAGAGCCGCCACGTCGTCGAGGGCGTCGATCGGCTCGAGCGCCGGGGAAGGAGCCTCGCTCTTGGTGAGCGTCAGCACCTCGGAGCTGCCCTGTTCTGCGGACATGCCACCCCCTCTGGGTCGCGGGACGGTCGCGGCCGGGCTCTCTGACGAGGAGAACTCAGCCCTCACCTGAATACCGGAGCCGAAGCCACGGCAAACGCGCTTCCCGCAGAATGTCACATGTCGGCAACGCGCTGTAGTGACATGTCGACATCCGAAAGGCGAATCCGCCCTGGCAGAACGGGCTCTGACGGTGTTTCGGGCCCTGACTGTCGGGATCCGCCCTGGTGAGCGAATCGCCCGTGAAGGTTACGCCTCGATCCTGTTTGCGGATCGCAGTCGCTGGAAGCTACGCGCGAGTAGCCGGGATACGTGCATCTGCGAGACGCCGAGTTCCGCGCTGATCTGCGACTGGGTGAGATTGCTGTAATAGCGCAGCAGCAGGATCCGCTGTTCGCGTTCGGGGAGTTGGACCAGGAGATGGCGGACCAGGTCCCGGTGCTCGACGCCGTCGAGGGCGGGGTCCTCGTAGCCGAGCCGGTCCAGCAGCCCGGGCAGCCCGTCGCCCTCCTGCGCGGCCTCCAGCGAGGTCGCGTGGTACGACCGCCCCGCCTCGATGCAGGAGAGCACCTCCTCCTCGGTGATGCGCAGCCGCTCGGCGATCTCGGCGGTCGTGGGGGAGCGGCCGAAGGCGGTCGTCAGGTCCTCGGTGGCGCTGTTGACCTGCACCCACAGCTCGTGCAGCCGGCGCGGCACGTGGACGGTGCGGACGTTGTCGCGGAAGTACCGCTTGATCTCGCCGACGACGGTGGGCATCGCGAAGGTCGGGAACTGCACGCCCCGGTCGGGGTCGAAGCGGTCGATGGCGTTGATCAGCCCGATGGTGCCGACCTGGACGACGTCCTCCATCGGCTCGTTGCGGGAGCGGAAGCGGCCGGCCGCGTAGCGCACCAGGGGCAGGTTGGCCTCGATGAGCGCCCCGCGTACGCGGGTGTGCTCGGAGGTGCCCGGTTCGAGCTCCTTGAGCTGGGTGAAGAGCACCTGGGTGAGGGCCCGGGTGTCGGCGCCGCGCCGCTTCTCCGGCGCGGGGGCGGCCGCCGGCGTCCCGGCGGGCCCCTGGGCGGCGGCCGTGGCCGCGTCCGGGGCCGCGGCGGCTGTAGCGGCTGTGGTGGCTGGAGCGGAAGTGGAGGCCGGCACCGGGGCCGGCCCCGGGGGTGCGGCCTCGGCGGGAGCCTCTTCCTGGGGCGGCGCAGTACTGGCCGACACGGTCAACGCCACCTCTTCGTCGATCAACTCATCCGTCAAAAGCGGTCATAGCATCACAAGACAGGTGCAGAGTGTTCAAGCACCGCATATGCACGTGTTGAGGGAGGAAAAAGGTGTGAGACGTGGCGAAGCCCCGCACCGGGCGGGGACGCCTGGGGCGTCCTCCATGGTGCGGGGCCGGCCGTACGGTCCGGGGAAGCCGTACGGCTCAGAACTCGTAGTCCGCGATCACCCAGGTGGCGAACTCGCGCCACAGGGCCACCCCGGCCTGGTGCGCCGGGTGCTCCAGGTACCGCTTCAGCGCGTCGGCGTCCTCGACGGCCGAGTTGATCGCGAAGTCGTGGGCGATGGGCCGGTCGCTGATGTTCCAGCCGCATTCCCAGAAGCGCAGGTCGTCGATCTGGCCGCCGAGGGCCCGGAAGGCCTCGGCGCCGGCCACGACGCGCGGGTCGTCGCGCTCGACACCCTCGTTGAGCTTGAAGAGGACCAGATGGCGGATCATCACTTACCTCCGTTGGCGGCCCAGGTCATGAAGTCGCCGATGGCCCTGGCCGCGTCCGATATGCCCTCGAACCCTATCTGGACGTAGTCGGCGGCCTTGGCCGGGTCCGTGATGATCACGTAGAGCGCGAAGACCACGAGTGCGTAGACGACGATCTTCTTGGCGTTCACCGCCATCGCGGCCTCCCCCTGTCGCTGGTTGCCCTGTCGTCGGCCGCCCCGTCGTCATCGGCAGCGTGCCGCGCGCTGTCGATGATCGCAGATGATCGCAAGAAGGGCCCTGTCCGATCAGACAGGGCCCTTCTACAGCGGTAGCGGAGGGATTTGAACCCTCGGTGACGTGCGCCACACTCGCTTTCTAGGTCTGTTCGAGGCAATCGGGGCACGATCGGGCCCGTCCATCCCCGTTCATTCCCGGTACTCGCGCCCTCCCTGCGAACCGTCGTGAACGGGGCCGGGCGGCAGTGAACGAGACGGAGACTGAGACGGAGTGCGACGGAGCGGCCGTCACTGACCTGCGGCTGTCACCACTGGCAGAAGGCAACGGAAGCGTCATCGCCCGACTTGTGGCGTGACCACCGTCGGCCCGTCGGATCCGTGGCCTCCACCTTGCGGACGGTGTCGATCAGTTCGCGCGGCCCGCCTGTCCGGAGCGTTGGGGAGGACTTCGGCCCACGTCGCCATGGCGTACTCGGTGACGAGACGCCAAGCACCGTCGGACAATTTCGCCTGCACGTAGGCCTGTCGCGGACGCATCAGACCAAGCGGGGGCCGAACGCGCGGCGGCCCGCGCCGACTGGACGGACGAAGGGTGGCTGTTCGCTACGCCGGCCGGGCGGGGCACATCCCCCCGGCCGGATCACGACGACTGGAAGGAACTGCTTGACGAGGCCGAGGTCTGAGACGGCCGGTACACGACGCCCGGCACGCCGCGGCGGCTGTCCTGTCGATCCTCGGAGTCTCGCAGGCGCGCCGTCATGGGGCTCATGGGCTGGTCCACGACCGCCATGGCCGCGGTACCAGCACATGGTGGACTCCGTGCGCAGCGACGTCGCCCGACAGGTCGACGGGCTGATCCGGAGCGGCGGACGAGGGCGCATACCGGCGCGTGACACACCAGTGAGCTGCCCCTTCACAACCGTTCCTCGCGGTGACTAGGAGTAGCCGAAGGGTAGCCATGTGTTGCCCATCCGGCCCAAGTGATCAATTGAGGAGAGGCGCATGAGCGAACAGGAAGTCACCTTCTACGCCAGGCCCAGCTACACGGGGGACGGCCACACCTACACGGTGGGAGCCAACGAGAACCTGCACCCGGGCGAACTCAACGACAGGTTCAATTCCGTCAGGGTCGGCCGGAAGGCCAAGGTCCTGGCATGGCAGCACGCCAACCAGACCGGCAAGTACCGGGAGTGGGAGGTCGACCAGCCGGACATCTCCGACATCGGCGGGCTGACCCGGTTCAAGGTCGTCGAGAGCACCACGCTGCCCATCGCGGTCCGGCTCCAGGACCTCACCGGAGCTCAGCCCGGGCGGTACAGCCTGAAGGTCGCTTCCTACGACGTCGGGGACACCGTCGTCCGCTCCGGCGACCCGGAGTACGGACTCGTCGGCGTCATGCCCGAGGACGGCCCGCCGGTCACCAGTGCCATCTACGTCCGCAACGAGCTGTCCGGCGAATACGTTGCCCTCGGGGCCATCTACTTCGCCTGGAACTCGGGGACCAAGTCGATCGACGTCGCCGAAGCCTCGAACGTCCCCGAGAACCTGGACTACTCGCGGGACGGTCGCAACCAGTTCACCTTCAAGCTCACCGAGGTGTAGGGCCCGGAGCGTCCCCGGACCGGCCGGGCGTCGGCGTCTCGCACCGAACACGGCAACCGCGACGATCCACCTCGTCGTGTGGCCGCCACTCGGCTGAATGAGAGGGAAACGGAGACGGAAGACCACGAAGGGCCCGGTCCATCGGACCGGGCCCTTCGTCTACCTGCGGTAGCGGAGGGATTTGAACCCTCGGTGACTTGCGCCACACTCGCTTTCGAGGCGAGCTCCTTCGGCCGCTCGGACACGCTACCGAGGGAGACCTTACAGCACAGTGGGCCGTGGTCAGAAATCGATTCCCCGGCCGGGCCGCGGCGGGCGGAGCGGTGCATGGGGCGGTGGGCCGGACGGCGGGCGGGGGCCGCCGGAAGGGACGGAAGCGCGCTGGTGGACGGGGCGCGGGGCCGTGAGACTCAGCGGGCGCGGAAGAAGTCGGTGAGCAGGCCGGCGCAGTCCTCGGCGAGCACGCCCCCGATCACTTCGGGCCGGTGGTTGAGCCGCCGGTCCCGTACGACGTCCCAGAGCGAGCCCGCGGCGCCCGCCTTGTCGTCGCGGGCGCCGTAGACCACCCGGTCCACCCGGGACAGGACGATCGCCCCCGCGCACATCGTGCAGGGCTCCAGGGTGACGACCAGTGTGCAGCCGGACAGCCGCCACTCGCCGACCTCCGCGGCGGCCCGCCGGATGGCGAGGACCTCGGCGTGGGCGGTCGGGTCACCGGTCGCCTCGCGCTCGTTGTGCCCGGTCCCGAGCACCGTCCTGCCGTCGGCGGACAGCACCACGGCGCCGACGGGCACGTCCCCGCCCCCGACGGCCCGCCCGGCCTCGGCCAGGGCGAGCCGCATGGCGTCCCGCCAGGGGTCCCGGACGGGGTCCGGAGCGACGGGCGGGACCGGGGCGGAGGCGTGAGCGGGCGCGTCGGTCGTGTCGGGTTCGGCCCGGCCGGACGCGGTCGTTCCCGGAACGCCCGTTCCCCGCTCCGGCAACCAGGGGCCGGACGTCCGGTGGGCGGGCGTTCTCGGGGTCTTCGGACCGTCCGGGACGCCCGCCGTGTCGGGCGTGTCCGGGATGTCGGGCGTGTCCGGGGTCTCCTTCGGGGTCAGCGGACGGTCTCCAGGACCTCCGAGGCGCCCAGGGACTCGGCGATCGCGCTCAGCGCGTCCTCCGCGTCCAGGGTGCGCAGCTCCTTCTCGGTGACGCCGAGGTCGTCGAGGATCCGGCCGTCGCCCAGGGGGTTGTGCGTGATGGCCTCGGACGGACCGTTCTCCTCCTCGTCGTCCTCGGTGGACGCGGGCTCGCCGTCCTCCGTGCCGTCGAGGTCGAGGGCGTCCAGGTCGGGGCCGTCGTCACCGGGCTCCCGGCCGAGCAGTTCGTCGGTGAGCAGGATCTCGCCGTAGGAACTGCGGGCAGCGGCGGCGGCGTCCGACACGTAGATACGAGGGTCGTCCTCGCCGTCCACGCGTACGACGCCGAACCACGCGTCCTCCTGCTCGATGAGCACGAGCACGGTGTCGTCCTCGGACGAGGCCTCCCGGGCCAGGTCTGCCAGGTCGGACAGCGTCTCCACATCGTCGAGCTCTGTGTCGCTCGCTTCCCACCCGTCTTCGGTGCGCGCGAGCAGTGCGGCGAAGTACACCGTGACTCTCCCACTGGTCATAGGCGTGCCGGTTGGGGGTCCCCCCGGCGGAGGTTGTGGGCGAGAGGAGCTGGCTCCGAGCCCCGCCCACTCGGAATCGTGGCAGAAACAAGGCCTTCAGGGGACGTCTTCGGCACCCTGTGTCCGGCTGTTTTGCCGTGCGCCGGTAAAGGACTCACCAGCGCACTCGTTGCCGCCACCTGCGGATCGTACGCGGGTTTGCCCGGCCGTCACGCACGGCTGCCGCGTAACGTCCTTGCGGGTGTCGGCATTTCCCCGCGCGGCCTCGCGAAGGCGTCGGGGGCGTGCGTCGCCGGCGGAGCGGTCGGCCTACCAGCGGAACGTGCGCATCCGCATCGCGTGGCGCAGTCGGGCGGCCTTGGCGCGGCGGGGCTGGACGCGGTTGCGCAGCTCACGCGCCTCGGCGAGGTCGCGCAGGAACTGGGCGCGGCGCCGGCGGCGCTGGACGTCGGTCTCCTCGGCCTCCCCGGCCTCGGCCGGGCGCGGGGGCTCCGTCTCCGCGGGATGCGCGGGCTCCGCCGACCGCGTGACGTCCGGCTTCGTGGGGCGCGTCCTCGCGACGTCCGGCCTCGGGGGGTGCGCTTGTGCGACGTCCGGCTTCGGGGGGTGCGTCTGTGCGACGTCCGTCTGTGCGATGTCCGCTTGTGCGACGTCGGTCCGCGTGGGCTCCGTGCGGGTGAGGCCCGTCGGCCGTGCGCGGTTCGGCCGTGCGCGGTTCGTGCGCGCGGGGTCCGTGGTCCGCGCCCGGGCCGCCGACTTCGTCGTGTCCGCCGTCCCGGGCCGGTCGCGCGGCGACGGATCCTTGCGGGATTGCCGGTCAGGCATTGGCTCACCACCCCAGTCCGTCCCTCCCGCCTTCCCTCGGACAGCGGGTTTGATGCCAGGGAGCTGCGGGCCGGAAGGGATGGACGGAGCGCGAGGGGAGCGGGGCGACCGGAGGCGATGCGGCGTGGCGGGGGCGGCGTGGCGTGGCGTTCCGGGCGGGACGGTGGGCCGCGATGGCGGGCGGCGGGGGCGCTCGGGGCCCGGTTACTGTTGGAACATGCGTCTCCACGTCGTCGACCACCCCCTGGTCGCTCACAAGCTCACCACGCTGCGCGACCGCCGCACCGACTCCGCGACCTTCCGCAGGCTCGCCGACGAACTGGTCACCCTGCTCGCCTACGAGGCGACGCGGGACGTGCGGACCGAGCAGGTCGACATCTCCACCCCGGTCGCGCAGACCACCGGCGTCAAGCTCTCCCACCCGCGTCCGCTGGTGGTGCCGATCCTGCGGGCCGGGCTCGGCATGCTGGACGGCATGGTGCGGCTGCTGCCGACCGCCGAGGTGGGCTTCCTCGGCATGATCCGCAACGAGGAGACGCTGCAGGCCTCGACGTACGCCACGCGCATGCCGGAGGACCTCTCCGGCCGCCAGGTGTACGTCCTCGACCCGATGCTCGCCACCGGCGGCACGCTGGTCGCGGCGATCCAGGAGCTGATCAAGCGCGGCGCGGACGACGTGACCGCCGTGGTGCTGCTGGCCGCTCCCGAGGGCGTCGAGGTGATGGAACGCGACCTCGCGGGCACCCCGGTCACGGTCGTGACGGCGTCCGTCGACGAACGCCTGAACGAGCACGGCTACATCATCCCGGGCCTCGGCGACGCGGGCGACCGGATGTACGGCTCCGCCGAATAGCCGACCGGGCCGAACGGCCGTACCGGGCTGAACGGCCGGCCCTGCCGGGCCGAACGGCCGCACCGGCCCGAGCCCGACAACCGTGACCGGCGGCCTCGACACGGCCGCCGGAACGGGCGGCCGTGCGGCCGCTGCCGAAGTGTCGGCCCCGACCCGGGGCGTGGCCGGAGGCCGGTGGCCGCCGGTTCAGCAGCCCTTCTTCGGCGTGACCGGGGCCGGCGCGCTCAGCGCGGCCAGCGCCTTGTCGGCGGCCGGCTTCTGCGCCAGCTGCTGAAAGCCCGTGCCGATGATCAGATCGACGTCGGTCCCCTTGCGGGTGTCCGTACGGCTCTCCGCGCCCGGCAGCTGCGTCGCGAGCACCGGCAGCGAGGTGTTCAGGGCGGAGGCCGGTCCGAGCAGGACCCCCGCGCCCTTGACCTTCTTGTCGAACTCCTTGGGCGCGTTGCCCACCTGGCCGATCCTGAAGCCGCGCTTCTTGAGCTCGTCCGCGGTCTGCTTGGCCAGCCCGCCGCGGGGTGTCGCGTTGAGGACGTTGACGGTGATCGTGCCCGGCTTGGGCGGCACCCGCGGCGTACTCGCCCCGGAGGGGGCCGACTTGACCGACGCGTCGGTCGCGCAGTGCGCCTTGCCGCCGGCCGCCGAGGCCTTCTCACCGCCGGTGAAGACGTCGATGAGCTGCAGTGTGCCCCAGCCGATCACGCCGAGCACGACGACGGAGGCGGCGGCCAGGAACGCGAGCCTGCCGTGTCGTCGGGGCCTGCGCATCCGCGGGTACTTGTCACCCGTGATCCGGTACTTCCCGCCCATGCCGGGGGGAGTGAGCATGCTCATGGGCGCAGCGTAGTGCGCCCGGGCAGTGTTTCCTACTGGATGATCATCGGATACCGCTCAGCAGAACCCGAAAGGTCCAAACGGTCGCCCGACCGCCGGGTCCGGCGGACCCCTCAGTCCAGTTCGAGCACGCGTGCGTGCAGCACCTGTCGCTGCTGGAGCGCCGCCCGCACCGCTCGGTGGAGGCCGTCCTCCAGGTACAGGTCGCCCTGCCACTTCACCACGTGGGCGAAGAGGTCGCCGTAGAAGGTCGAGTCCTCCGCGAGCAGGGTCTCGAGGTCGAGCTGCTGCTTGGTGGTCACGAGCTGATCGAGGCGGACCGGGCGCGGCGCGACGTCCGCCCACTGCCGGGTGCTTTCCCGGCCGTGGTCGGGGTACGGCCGGCCGTTTCCGATGCGCTTGAAGATCACACGGAAAGCCTACCGGTCAAGAGCTTCCGGGCGCAGCCCAGGCGGCGCAGTGCGACGCTGGAAATGCCACGGCAAAACCGGGCGAACCCGTCCCCGCCCCTGGGCTCCCCGCCCTCCGCGAACGTTGTGCACAGGCTGTGGACCGAGAATCCGCGCACGGGAAGCCGATGCCGGCAGGGACCGCGCGGGCAGCACGGGGCGCCCAGAGCGCGGGGGCCGAGCGGGCCGCGCGGACGGCGGACGAGGACGCGCGGGAGACGGCGCCCCTGAGCCGCGCACACCGGACGCCGGCCCGCCCCCTCACTTCCCGGCGGACTTCGCGGCCTTGGCGGCGGCCTTCATCTCCTGCTTGTGCGCCCGCACCTTCGCCAGCGAGTCGGGGCCGGTGATGTCGGCGACGGACCGGAAGGACCCCGGCTCGCCGTACGCTCCGGCGGCCTCCCGCCACCCCTCGGGGCGCACGCCGAGCTGCTTGCCGAGCAACGCGAGGAAGATCTGCGCCTTCTGGCGGCCGAACCCGGGCAGCTCCTCCAGTCGGCGCAGCAGTTCCGGACCGCTGTCCACACCCCGCCACACGGCCTCGGGATCGCCGTCGTAGTGCTCGACGAGGTACTGGCACAACTGCCGGATCCGAGTAGCCATCGACCCCGGATACCGGTGCACGGCCGGTTTGTCCGACAGCAGCCGGGTGAAGGTGTCCGGATCGAACGCCGTGATCTCGTGGGCGTCCAGGTCGTCGGTGCCCATCCGCCGGGCGATCGTCGCCGGTCCCTTGAACGCCCACTCCATCGGAACCTGCTGGTCCAGCAGCATCCCGACCAGCGCGGCGAGCGGACTGCGGCCGAGCAGCGCGTCCGCGTCGGGGTCCTGGGCGAGGTGCAGGGTGACGTCCATGCCCCGATGATCGCCCGCCCGGCCCCGGAGCGCAGCCGGACCCGGCGCGGACGGCACCGCCTCGCGCCCCGACGGAGCGGGCCCCGCCAGGCGAAAGGGGTCCGGCGCCGATCTTGTCGCCGGCGCGGTGAGCACTACGCCGTCCGGGCCCGTACGTATCCGTGAACCGGCAAGTCCCCGGACGGAGAGGTGATGTGACCCGACGGCGGTGCGAAGGGCGCGGACAGCGCACGGGACGGGCGGGAGGCGGTGGCGCGCGCCGGCGGCTTCCGCGCCTGGCGCTGCTCTGCGCGGCGCTGGTGCTGCTCCTCCTCGGCGGCGCTGGCCCCGCGTCGGCCCATGCCGCCCTGCGGTCCGTCGACCCGGTCGACGGGAGCGTCCTGCGGCCGGCCCCCCGCGCGGTCACCCTGACCTTCAGTGAGTCCGTCGGCCTGCTCGACGACTCCTTCCGGCTGTTCGGCCCCGACGGGCGGCGCGTGCACACGGGTGAGCCCCGGCACGCGCCCGGCCGCTCCGACACGGCCCAGGTGGCCTTCCCTCCGGGGCTCGGCCAGGGCACGTTCACCGTGGCCTGGCGGGTGGTGTCGGCGGACAGCCACCCGGTCTCCGGCGCCTTCACCTTCTCCGTGGGCACGCCGTCCCCCGCGACCGCCGCGATCGACACCGGCCCGACCGAGGACCCGCTGACCGGCGGTCTTCACGACCTCGCCCGCTACGCCGCGTACGGCGCCGCCGCCCTGCTCATCGGCACCGCGGCCTTCGTACTGCTGTGCCGCCCGCCGGACGCGACCCCGCTGCGCCGGCCGTTGCTGGCCGGATGGTGGGCGCTGCTGGCGGCCACGCTCGCCCTGCTGGTCCTGCGGGCGCCCTACGAGACGGGAGCAGGCCCTGCCGCGGCCCTCGACCCCTCGGCCCTGTCCCGCACCCTCACCGGCCGCCCGGGCGTGGTCCTGCTGAGCCGCCTGGTCCTGCTCGCGCCGACGGCCCTGTTCCTCGTACGACTACGGCTTCTCCGGCGCGGATCGCAGACGGAGGCGCCGGGGGAGGGGCGGCCGGGGACCGCCTCGCTCGCGGTGGGCGCCGTGCTCGCCGTCGCCCTCGCCCTGACCTGGGCCGCCTCGGAACACGCCTCGGCCGGCATCCAGGTCCCCGTGGCGACGGTCTCCTCGGTACTGCACCTGCTGGCGATGGCGGTGTGGCTCGGCGGCCTGACGGCACTGCTCACCACACTGCAACGCGCGCCACTGCAAGGCGCGACAGCGGTCTCCGCCGACGGCAGGGCTACGTCGGCAAATCCGGCCGACCCGGTCAACGCCGGTTACTCGACCGACCCGGCAGTCTCGGCAGGCCCCACGGCCTCAACTGTCCCGACCACCTCGACTGGCCGGGCAGACCCGACTGCCTCAACTGACCCGGCAGTCCTGGCTGCTGTCACGTCTGACCCGGCGGGCTCGGCCGCCTCGACCCACCCGACGGACCCGTCGGCTCCGGCGGCCTCGGCGGAGTGGGCGGCGGCGGTCGCCCGCTTCTCCCGCATCGCCTTCCTGGCCGTCACCGTCCTCGTCGTCACCGGGATCTACCAGTCCTGGCGCGGCCTGGGCGCCTGGGCCGCGCTGACCGGCACGCCGTACGGCAGGCTGCTGCTGGTCAAGCTGACCGCCGTCGTCCTGCTGCTGGCCGCGGCGAGCCGCTCGCGGCGCTGGACGGCACGGCCGGCGACGACGGCCGCCACCTTGCGCGCGCTGCGCCGCTCGGTCCTCGCCGAGGTTGCCGTGGCGATCGCCGTGCTGGTGGTCTCCACGGTGCTGGCCGGCACGCTGCCGGGCCGCGCCGCGGCGGAAGCGGCCGAGACCGCGCCCACGGCCGGGGTGCCCGGAGCCTCCGTGACGGAGATCCCCTTCGACACCGGCTCCCCCGGCGGTCGCGGCACCGTCCAGATCACCCTGGAACCGGGCCGGGTCGGCCAGAACGCCGTGGAAGCCGTGGTGTTCGGCCCCGACGGCGGCCTGTCCGCCGTTCCCGAACTCCGTCTCGCCCTGTCCCTGCCCGGCCGCGACATCGGTCCCGTCGACGCCCGGCTCACCGACCGGGGCGGCTACTGGGGCACCGACTCCCTGAACCTGCCGTTCCCCGGAGCCTGGAGTGCGAAGGCGACGGTTCGGGTGTCGGAGCTGGACCAGGCGAGCGCGGAGCGAACGGTGCGGATCACGGGGTAGCGCGCCGAAGCGGGGCGGGATCACGGCCCTGAGGGAGCGGGAGGTCAAGGGAGTTCAGGGGAGTGGTGGCTCAGGAATCCGGAGCGTCCCGGCCGTCGAGCAGGGCGCGCATCCGTTCGGCGGCACGGACGGCTGCGTCGCCGCAGCAGTTGTTGAACAGCGCGTGCACCCGCTCCACCCGCCCGGCGAGCGAACGCAGCCGTGGCGCCCACTGCGCCAACTCCTCGTCGGCGTAGTCGTGGCGGAACCGGTCCTCCTTGCTCCCGGTGCCCCACGCGGCACTGCGCCCGTGGAAGCGGACGACGGACAGCCGGGGCGAGGTCACCGGGGTGACGGGCGGGATCGAGGAGGGCAGGTTCCGCGCCATGTCGACGGCGACGGCGGCGAATCCGTACCGGCGCAGCAGGGCGGCGGTGACGTCGGCCTGCTCCTCCCGCCACCACGCGGGATGGCGGAACTCCACGGACACGGGCCACTTGGCGGTCCGCTCGGCGCATCCGTCGAGGAACGCCTCCGCCCGCCGGCCCGGGCGGAACCACGGCGGGAACTGGAACAGCACACTGCCCAGCCGACCGGCGCGGCGCAACGGCGCGATCCCCTCGGCGAACCGTTCCCACACCGCGTCCAGCAGCGCCGGGTCCCGGGAGTCCCACGGATCGAACCGGGTCCCGGGGCCTCCGCGCAGGTCCGCCGGCAAGGCCTCGCGCCGGGTCGGGTGGCCGGTGAGCAGGGAGAACGCCTTCACGTCGAAGACGAAACCGTCCGGGGTCCGCTCGGTCCACAGACGGCTGTTGCGCTCGCCGGGAAGGGCGTAGTAGGCCGAGTCGACCTCGACGACCGGCAGCCGGGCCGCGTAGTGCCGCAGCCGCCCCTCGGCGCTCCGTGAGCCCACCGGGTACCAACCGCTGCGCACCAGCTGCGGGTCCGTCCACGAACACGCGCCGACCAGGATCTCGCCCATGGACGAGCGGTTACCCCGCACGGCGGCGAGCACGTCGGGCCGCGCCGCGGAGGCGGGGGGCGCGAGGGCCGTGGAAGCAGGGGCGCGAGGGCCGTGGAAGCAGGGGCGCGAGGGCCCTGGATGGGAGGGGGCGTGGACGTGAGGGGCCGTGGAGGGGAGAGGGGGACGGAAGATGCGATGGAACGCTCATCGGAACGTTGGCCCGACCGGGGGCCTTGCCGTGGAGTTCCGTTCCCGTTCCGTGACCTCACATATTCCGTTGCGTTATGTCTGTGACGGCGGCCATTTCGTCGGCTGGACGGATGAGACATCCGATCGCATATATAGGTCTAATCGGGGAATTCCTTCACCCGTTTGCCGCGCATCCGTGAAAGTCGGGTGGCGTTAGTTCGGATATGACTAAGGCAACCGGGGATGGGTACTGGGGACCGTTCGTGGGTCGGGGACGACGGGACCCGGGTGCCGGAGCGACCGAGCCGCTGCTGCGGGACTTCCTGCACGCGATGAGCGCGCTCGGGGCCGATCTCGCCCGGCGCTGGCCCCTCCCCGGAGGCCGGTCCCCGTTCTCGCGTCCCGAATAGCCGGGCCGCGTCATGTATGACGAACGTATCGACGGGCGTCCCGGGTATTCCACCGATTATCCTTACGCGTACACCTATCCGAATCCGTACGCGGACGGATTCGACGAGCAGGCCGCCACCGGAACCGGACGGCACCGGGCTCCGACCCAGTTCTTCTCCGGCCCGCTGATCCCGCCGGACTCGGCCTGGGACCCGGCCGAGGAGCTGGCGTTCATGCTCCAGGACGCCCTGACGCACCAGCAGTGGCCGAACATGCCCGACCCCCGGGACGAGGACCTCCGCGATCCGGCCGGGTACGCGAACGGCGAACCGAACCCGCAAGAGGCCTTCCAGAGCCCCCAAGGCTTCCACAGTCCGCAGGCGCGAGACCTCTACAGCCCGCAGGCGCAAGACCTCTACACCGCGCAGAGCCTCTACAGCCCGCAGAGCCTCTACAGCCCGCAGGGTCACCAGAGCCCGCATACCGGGCAGACCGCGCAGGAGGCGTACGACGCGCGGGAGACGCGGGACGCGCACGAGGCGTACGGCACGCACGGCACGTACGACCCGCAGGGCGCCCCGGACGCGGCGGACTTCACCCCCGACGAGGCCGAACACCCGGCCGTGCCGCCCGCGCCGGACGCGCCGGCCGCGACCGTCGAGGCGCCGCCCGCGACGGGCGCACCAGGCCCCCCGGACGTCGCGGTGACGCCCGAGGTCCCGGAGCGGCCGGCCGCGTCCGAGGCCCCGGCCGCCCCGAACTCGCCCCTGCGGAACCTCCAGGCGATCACCGAGGAACTGGCGTCGCTCAAGGACGTGTCCCGCGGCCACCGGAAGGTGCGCCGACGCACGCGCCCGGACGGCATCCGCACCGCCAGCCGGATCCTCGCCGCGATGGCCGCGGTGACCGCCTCGTCGGTGAGCTTCTTCAGCGGGATGGTCGCCTACGAGCCGCTGCGCGTCGTGGCGGTCGCCCGCATGGACGACGGCATCGCGTCCTGGTGGCCGCTGCTGGTGTACGGCCCCTGGCTGGCGGCGTCGCTGTCCGTCCTGCGCGCCGCACTGCACCGGCGCCGGGCCCTGCACTCCTGGTGCGTGGTGCTGCTGTTCTCGTCCATCGCCACGCTCCTGTGCGTGATCCAGGCGCCCAGGACGATCGTCGACATGGCGGCGGCCACGCTGCCGGGCCTGGCCTCCCTGGCCTGCTTCCAGCAGCTCGTCCGCCAGGTCACCCTGACCCGTCCGCCCCGCCGCCGGGCGCCCCGCCACCGCGTGCGCCGTGCCCCGCAGCCGGAGACGGCCGCGGTGCGTCGCTCCTCTCCGGCGCGCGCGTCCGGCGTCAAGACCCCTCGATCGGCCTGAGCCGAGGGGAACCCGGAGCGCCCCCGCCCACCGCGGGCCGGTGAGGGGACGGAACGACGAGACGAGGGGCGGAGCGGGCGGGAGCACCGGTGGTGAAGGCCCGGCGGGCAGCCGGCCCGGCCGCACTGGTCCCGCCCCGCCCCGCCCTAGGACCGCCGGCCCTTCGACCGCCCGCCTTTCGGCTGTCCGCCCTCCGGCCGCCGGCCTTTCGACCGTCCGCCTTCTGGCCACCAGCCTTCGGCCGCCGGCCCTTCGACCGTCCGCTCCTTGAACGCGGCCCGGCACGCCCCAGCGGGCCTACGACGCAACTTCGGGAACTTCCTGCCCGATCCCCGTGAGCCCGGGCCGGGCGGGTGTGAACCACGCCTGTGAGCGGTCGAGGGCGTGCCTGATGCGGAGCAGGCTGCGCTCCTCCAGCGCCGGCAGCTCGTCGGCGGCGAACCAGGCGACGTCGATCGACTCGTCGTCGTTGACGCGCGCCTGCCCGGACAGCGGCCGGCAGCGGAAGCAGATCTCCAGGTACTGGGCCCTGTCCCCGTTGGCGTGGGTGACCGGCGGGGAGACGGTGACGCTGGTGACGGCCTCCGGGAGCACATGGACCCCCGTCTCCTCCAGGACTTCGCGGACCACGCCGGCCGCCGGCTCCTCGCCCGGGTCGAGGATGCCGCTCAGCACCGACCAGGCACGGTCCTCGCTGCGGCGGTGCAGGAGCACCCGGTCGCTCTCGTCGACGACGACGGCGTTCACCCCCGGGATCCACAGCAGGGTCTCCGGGCCGACGAGCCGCCGTAGCTGTCGGATGTGGTCGGGAATGGCCATGTGTTCGCCTCGGTCTCGATACGTGCTGGGCGCGTGCGTTGCCGTCGGACGAGCGCGGACCGCCCGGTCCGCGTCTCGTTCGCCGGGTTCATCGTCCCGCGGCCACCAGGCCCCCCGTCTGGCGCCTCATGAGGGCCCGCCTTCCGTGGTACGAGGCGGACAGCCCGTCGGTGAGGTCGCGCCGGGGGCTGTGCCCGAGGGTGGCGTGGAACAGGCTCATGTCGGCGATGAACGAGAGGATCTCGTTGGGGCGGGAGGCGACGTACTCGATGCTGCCCCCGCCCGCGACGCCGATGATGTGCTCGGCGATCTCCCGCACCGAAGTCGCCTGGCCCGAACCGAGGTTGACGACCTCGGGAAGTTCCTCGGCGGCGAGCACGAGGGTGAGCATGGAGACCATGTCGTCGATGTGGGTCATGTCGCGGGCCTGGGCGCCGTCCCCTTCGACGCGGCAGAGCCCGGCGGTGTCGACCGCGTCGATGAAGGCGGGCACCACCGCGTCGGCGCCCTCGTCCGGTCCGTAGGTGTTGAAGAAGCGGGCCACGCCGATCTGCTTGCCGGGGGCGAGGCTGCGGTAGACGTGGGCCAGCATCTCGGAGGCGGCCTTGCCGACGGCGTACGGGGAACGTGGTCGGAGTGTGTCGGTCTCGCGGTTGTACCCGAGCCGCTCCCCGTAGACCTCGCACGTGCCGGCCATGAGGAGCCGGCGCGCGTCGGACCGGGCGAACGTCGCCAGGATGTGATGGTCGACGCCCAGGTTGTGCGTCAGGTTCGCGGGATCGTGGAAGGACCCGGGGACGCTCTTGAGCGCGGCCAGGTGCACGACGGTGTCGACGCCGGCGAGGTCGTCGGCGGTGAGTTCCCGGACGTCCCTGGTCTCCACCGGCACGGGGAGCGGGCCGGTGGGCGGGACGCGGAAGTTGTCGACGCAGCGTACGCGGTGGCCGTCGGCGGTGAGACGGGCGGCCAGGTTGCGGCCGATGAATCCGGCGGCGCCGGTGATCAGGACAGCGGTCATCTGCTCTTCTCCTGGAACGTGGAGCGTGGCTCTGGCATGGAGGCGTGACATGGCGTGATGTGACGTGGCGTGACCTGGGGGAGCGAACGGGGAGCGAGGCGTCGGTGCGCGGCGGCGGCACCCGTGCCGGTGCGCGGCGACGCCGTGCCGATCCCCCCGGCCGGGCGTCAGTTCCGGAGAGCGGCGTTCATGATCTCCTCGCGGCTCTCCCGCATGGGCGGTCGTTCGTGCATGAGGTGGACGAGCAGCCCCGGCGCCCGCTCGACCCGCGCGTGCCGTTCGAGCCGGTCGACGACGTCCCGGTCCTCGCCGCCCCACCCCTTGAACCGGGGGTCGAACCCCCCGACGCGGTCGAACGCGTCGCGCGTGACGGCGAGGCAGCCGCCCGGCGGCCGGCGGATGAGGTAGCCGGACCAGGGACCAGGGGCCCGCTCGGCCTCGGCGTCCATGAGACCGGTGAGGCGCTCGGAGGCCATGAGGACGGCGAGGCGCTCGGAGGAGTGGCCGTCCAGGCAGAAGGCGTCCTGGTACGGGAGGAGGGCGCCGTCCGCCGGGGTCGCCCGCGCGATCCTGGCGATGAAGCGGGCGTCCACGGCGATGTCGGCGTCGAGGACGCAGACGACGTCGTCGGGCCCGCCGTCGGCCGTGGCGGCGACGCCGGTGTTGACGGCCCGGGCCTTGTTGAACGGCCCGCCGTCCTCCTGGAAGACGTAGCGGTCCACGCGGCCCTCGACGGCGAGCCGGTGGCGCGGGACGGCGTCGCTCTCCACGACGGTGACCGTGAGATCGGCCCGGGGGCCGGTCTGCCGGGCCAGGCCGGCGAGGCAGGTCCGCAGATTGCGCGGTCGCAGCGAGTCCTCGGCGGTGCTCCGGAACGGGATGACCACGTGGACGCGCCGCCGGCCGCCCCCGCGCTCCGGCGCCCGCGGTCGGAGGAGCGCGGCGTCGGTGGCGTGGTAGAGCAGGCGTATGCCGTCGGCGATGTGCCGTCCCCGCTCGACGGCTGTCTCCCGCGGTCCTGTTCGCAGGGCGTGGAGGGCCGCGACGAGCGGGTGGAACATCTCGCGCGGGGCGGGACTTCGGGCGAGGTGGGCCGCTACGGAGCGGACGCCGGTGTCGGCCCGTGCCAGCGTCTCCAGCGTCTCGCGTGCCTGCTGGTACATCGGGCGGCTCGAGGACCAACAGGGCGCGTTGTACGAGCGTGCCTGTCGGTCGAAGGCCGCGACGGCCGCACCGGCGAGGCAGTGCAGCGGACTCGGTTCCATGTCGCATCTCCAGGAACGGCACCGGGGACGGTGCGCTGGACCCATCGGGCTGGCCGGCTGGCAAGGCGGCGGAGATGCGCGGCCCGCGTCGATCACGCGGGCCGGAAAGCAGCGCACCGATCATGAGCGGGCGGAAATCGTCGTGTCAATACCGACCGCCGGATCTTTCCTTTCTCTTACCCCGGTGGGTGAACCGCGGGGAGGGCGGTCGATTTTCCGCCGCCTGCTTCTCCGCTCCGGGTCCGCTTTGGCCGGGCATAGGGCAAGGGTCACCATGTGCCCGTCAATGCCGCCCAAGATTTCTGTGATCGGGGCCACAAATGCCCAGGTCGCCCCCGAGTCGGTTGCCGACCGTCATGGTCTAGACCTATAAGTGATCACGGCAAGGACAGCGGAATGCAAGGCAGAGTTCACTCTCCGTTCACCTGAGACGTGACGATCGTCGCGCTCATGCACGAATCGGCAGGAGCGTGGGGACACGACATGACGGCCAGAACGCCGCCGCGCCGGCAGGGCAGGCTCTTCCTGTCCGTGGGCATCGACACCGTGGGCGCCGGCGTCTTCATGCCTCTTTCACTTCTCTTCTTCGTCACCGTCCAGAATTTTTCGACGGCCGCCGCGGGTATCGCCATCACGGTGGGGTCGGTCGCGTCTTTCGCCGTCGTCCCCGTCTGCGGACGCTTAATCCAGAGCTTCGGTCCGAAATCCTGTCTGGTCGCCAGCAATGTGCTCACGGCATGCGGATACGCGCTCTATTTCGTGGCGGACAAGCAGTTCCTCGTGGTGGTGGCCTCTTTTGTCGTCATGGCCTCCGACCGCCTCTACGGTGCGGCCTGGCCGACGCTGGCCGCGCGGATCGTCGAACCGGAGGAGCTCACGCGGTGGTTCGCGTCGGTCAACGCCTTGAAGACGACCTGCCTCGGCGCCGGGACCCTCGGCGCGACCGGGCTGATGGCCGTTCTCGGGAACCCCGGCCTGGAGCTGGCCCTGGCGCTGAACAGCGTGAGCTCGCTGTCGGCCGCGGCGCTCCTGCTCGGGGTGGTCCTGCCGCAGAGCGGACGGCGTGACCCCCGCCGGGCGCGGGCGAGCATGCGCGGGGCCGTCGGCGACCGGCCGTTCCTGTCGCTGGTCGCCTCGCAGACGCTCCTGTCGGCCGCGTGGCTGATCCCGACGGTCGCGTTCCCTGTCTTCCTCGTGCAGACCCTGCACCAGCCCGCCTACTGGCCCACCGCGGTGGTCACCGCCCGCTACGTCACCATCGCGGCCCTTCAGATGCGCGTCAGCCGCGGTCTGGCCGGCTGGACCCGGTCACGGATCCTCCGGCTGTCGATCGGCGTGGCCGCCCTGGCCATCGCCCTCAGCGCGACCGTCTCGAGCGTCCCGCACGCCCTCCAGGGGCCCCTCGCGGTCCTGGTCGCCGTGGTGCTGTCCACGGCCGAACTGGCATCGAAGCCGACCGCCTCGGCGGCGGCGGTGGCGATGGCCCCCACCGGCGACGAGGGGCCGTACATGTCGTTGTTCCAGCTGTCGTGGACCGTGGCCTACGCGGTCGGGCCGGCCGCCATCGGGCTCGGCCTGAGCGATCCGCCCGAGCTGTGGGCGGGGATGGGGATCTGCGTGGCGGGCAGTGCGCTGGCCCACCGGCTGAGACATCCCCTGCGACAGCACAGTCCGGCCGCCACCTGAGTCCCAAGATCTGCGGAAGGAAGCCCATGTCCCTTGACTGGCACCATGTCCTCGCGGGAGCGGCCGTGGCCGGGACCGACCCCTCGGCCCGCTCGTACAGCCCCCCGTGCTGGAAGGCCAGCCGCCCGCGCTACGCGGAGACCCGCAAGCTCCTGGGCGCCGCGGCCGAGGAGAGCAAGCGCCTGCGCTACCTGATGAGCTGGCTCGACGACAGCCCGGACCGCGCGCTCGTCTACGGCCGACTCTGCCAGGCCCTCGCCGAGTTCGAGCAGCGTCATCCGGCGGCCGCGGCCAGGCTGCGCTCGGCGGGACTCGCCGTCGGCAAGCGCATCCGGCTGCTCTACCACGCGGCCGCCACCGGTCAGGAGACGGCCGCGCGGACGGCGCCGGACGACCAGGACTCCGACACCTTCGTCCACGTGGTCATCCCCTTCCGCGCCCGGGAGGCGGGCTCCCTGCGCGAACGGAACCTGCACGCCTGCATCAACGCGCTGGCGCGGCAGACGCTGCCGCGGGAGCGGTTCACCGTCACGCTGGTCGAGAGCGACGCCGTTCCCCGCCACCGCGCCGCCTACGCGAGCCGCGTGGACAACTACGTGTTCCACCGCGACGCCGGGGACTTCAACAAGGCCGCCGCGGTCAACCTGGGCACCACCCAGGAGGTCGACCGCAACCCCCTGCTGTGCCTGCTGGACGCCGACATCGTCCTGGACCGCGGCTTCCTGGCCCGCGCCGTCGCCTCGGCCGGCGCCTCCTGGGCGGCACTCCCCTACGAGGACGCGTTCTGCCTGGACTCCGCGTCGTCCGCGGCGGTCGCCGACCACCATCGCGCGGCCCGCCCCGAGCGCGCCCCGCAGCGGCTCGCCGGTTACCTCATCCGGCGCCCGCCGGGCGGCTGCGTCCTCGTGACCCACGACCGCTTCACCTCGGTCGGCGGTTTCGACGAACGGTTCGTCGGCTGGGGCGGCGAGGACCGCGACCTGATCAACCGCCTGGAACGGGCCGGCGGCGTCGAGCGGCAGCCCGGGAAACTCCTGCACCTGATGCACGAGCGGCCGCCCATGCGGGAGGACCACGAGACCATCATGCGGACCGGACTGATCCGTACGGCGGTGCCGGCATGAGCGGCGCACCACCGTCCGACCGGCTCCCGCCGACCGGCGCGGTCCCCCGCGCCCGTCCGCTCCCGCCGACCGGCGCGGTCCCCCGCGCTCGTCCGCTCCCGCCCACCGGAGCGGTCCTCCACGCCCACCCGCTCCCGCCGGGCCCCGGGCGCGGCGCCGGCCGCCCCCTGGTGGCGCTGCACGGCGTACGGGGCCACGGCCGGCGGTGGCCCTTCCTGGCCGGCCGAAGCGGCTACGGCCTCGACCTCCGGGGCCATGGGCGGTCGACGTACGAACCGCCCTGGACGCTGGAGCAGCACGCCGCGGACGTGATCGCGACCGTCGCGGACCTCGGCCTCACCGGCTTCGACCTCGTCGGCATCTCCTTCGGCGGGGCGGTCGCGCTCCACGTCGCCTCGGCCGCGCCCGAACTGGTCCACCGGCTCGTCCTGCTGGACCCGGTGGTGGCCGTCGACCCGGCGCTCGCGCTGGAACGCGCCCGTGCGGCCACCCCGGCCCCCGCCTTCGCCGACCGGGCGGAGGCCCGCGCCGTCCGCGCGCTGATCTGGGACGGAGCCGCCTCACAGGTCGTCGACGACGAGGTCGCCGCACATCTGGCCCGGTCACCGGACGGACTGTGGCGCTGGCGCTACGAGCCCGGCGCCGTGGTGGCCGCCTTCTCCGAGGCGGCACGACCGCTGCCCGACCCCCTGCCCCGCACACCGACGCTGGTCGTCGAAGCCGCCCACGGCAGCGTGCTCGGCCCGCCGGCGATCCGGGCGCTGCGGGACCACGGCTGCCGGACACAGGTGATCGACGCCGGGCACGGCATGGACATCGAAGCCCCGGACGCCGTCGCCGACCTGGTGACGCGCTTCCTCGAAGAGCGGACCGAAAGGCCCACCCCATGACACGCATGCTGATCGTCCTGGCAGTCGGCGAGGGCACCGGAACGCACCCCGAGCTGCCGAAGGCGCTGCAACCCCTGCTCGGCCTGCCCCTCCTGGACCACGTCCTGCACGCCGCCGAACCCCTCGCCGCCTCCCCGGTCCAGGTGGTCACCGATCACCGGCACCGCCTCGTCGAGACGTTCCTCGCCGAGCACGCCCCCCACGCCACGCCCGTCCGCCAGGACGACCGTCCCGGGACCGGCCGTGCCGTGCGCGCCGCCCTCGACGCGGCCGGGGAACGCACCGGCACCGTGGTCGTCCTTCCCGGCGACGCCCCGCTGCTGCGCACCGGGACCCTGTCGGCGCTGGTGGCCGCGCACGAGCGCGAGGGCTCCGCCGCGACCGTGCTCACCGCGGCGGTCACCGACCCCGCGGGACGGCGACGCGTCGTCCGCGGCGAGGACGGACGCGTGGAACTCGCCGAGGACGGGCTCATGGAGGGCGTCCAGGACGGCGACGCGGCCCCGCCCCGGCCGGACCTCACGGAGATCGACGGTGGCGTCTACGTGTTCGACGCGGACGCCCTGCGCATGGCCCTGGGCAAGCTCGCGGGCGACGACGACACGCGTGAGGCGCACCTGACGGACGTGCTCGGCGTCCTCCGCGGGGAGGAACTGCCCGTCCGCGCCCATCGGACCCCTGACGCGGCCGAGGTGATCGGATGCGGTGACCTCGCCCGGCTCGCCGACGCGCGGGCGGTCCTCCGGGACCGCATCAACCGGTTGTGGCTCGAACGCGGCGTCGCCATCACCGAGCCCGCCACCACCTGGATCGACGCCACCGTGGAACTCGCCGCCGGGACGGTCGTCGAACCGGGAGTGCATCTGCGCGGCACGACCAGGGTGGGGCCGGGCGCCACCGTCGGGCCGGACACGACCCTGGTGAACACGGAGGTCGGGGCCGACGCGCACGTCCTGCGCGCACACGCCGTGGACGCGCGCATCGGCGCCGAGGCGACCGTGGGCCCCTACGCCTACCTGCGCCCCGGCTCCGAGCTCGGCCCCCGGACCAAGGTGGGCACCTTCGTCGAGGTGAAGCAGTCCGTCCTCGGCGAGGGCACGCAGGTCGCCCACCTCGCCTACGTCGGCAACGCCACGCTCGGCGCCGACGTCAACATCGGCGCCGGCACGACGTTCTCCCTCTACGACGGCGTGGACAAGCACCCCACCCGGGTCGGGGACGCGGCCTTCATCGGCTGCAACACCAGCCTCGTCGCTCCCGTGGACGTCGGGGCAGGGGCCTTCGTGGCCGCCGGCAGCGTCATCACGGAGCGCGTGCCCGGCGGGAGCCTGGCGATCGCCAGGGCCCGCCAGAACAACGTCGCGGGCTGGGTCGAAAGACGCCGCCCCGGCACCGTCTGGGCCGCCGCCGCCCGCTCCACCGACGAATAGCCCGGAACCCGTCCCCGCCGACCCGGTTCGGAGGTTCGCGCGCGGCGGACGAGTCCTTCCGCTGCGCCGCGCGGCTCGAGGCGCTCCCGGCAGAAGTCAGCCGGGTACCGGCTCGCTCGGGTGCCGAGCGGCCGTCGCGTCGGGCCGACGGGGCTACCCGGGGAGGGGCGGCGACATCCTCTCCGCCCACCGCCTGCCCTCCGGGCCGACGGGACTACCCGGGGAGGGGACTGGGATCGACGCCGGTCAGAGCACGGCTCGCGTCCCACAGCCGCGCCGCGACGGAGGCATCGGCGAGGTGGTCCCACACCGGTTCGCATCGGGGTTCGCCGCGCAGGCCGAAGACGCGCGGTCCCCACAACTGGCCCCCGAGCACGGCCGGATCGAGCACCGCCCGGACCGCGGGCCACGCGCCGGCATGCTTGCCCTGGAGGAGGAGGGCTGCCGGGGCCGCGCCCAGCCGGGCGCCGGTCGTCCGTTCATGGACCGGTGGCCGCGAGGGGGTGAGGGAGTCCAGCGCTCCGCCGGGATGGACCACCACGCTCGCCACCGTACTGTCGACGGCGCGCAGGCGGCGGTCGAGTTCGAAGCCGAAGTGCATCTGCGCCAGCTTGGAGCGTCCGTAGCTGCGTTTGGGCCGGTAGTCCTCCCGGGACTGCAGGTCGTCCAGGTCGAGCCGCTCGGACTTCGCCGCGAAGCTGCCCATCGTCACGACGCGGGCCGCGGGAGCGGCCGACAGCAGCGGCATCAGCCACCGGGTCAGCGCGAAGTGCCCGAGGTGGTTCGTGCCGAACATCAGCTCGTGGCCGTCCGCGGTCTCCTCGCGCGGCGGTTCGTCGAGCGCCACGCCGGCGTTGTGGACCACCGCGTCGAGGTGATCCACCCCCAGTGATTCCGCAGCCGTTCGCAGCGACGTGAGGTCGGCGAGGTCGAGCTGTACGGCCCGCACCCGCGCACCGGGAACACGCGCCCGTATCGAGGCGACGGCGTCCTCGGCCTTCGCGGGATTGCGGCTGCCGAGCACGACGGTCGCTCCGGTCGCCGACAACTGCTCCGCGACGAAGTAGCCGATGCCGGCGTTGCCGCCGGTGACCAGGAAGAAGCTGCCATCGGCACGCGGTGGCCGTTGGACATTCCAGGGTGGGGCGGAGGACGCGGAGGACATGGCGCCGGGACTCCCTTGCCGGTGACGAAGGCCGCGGCTGCTTGCCGGGCCTCTCGACCCCTACGGTTACAGCGGTCACCGACATATCGCCGACAGGCCACCGGAAGCGCTGTCGGGCGGCCGACATCTCACCGGTACGGGGCAGGGGCGAGGGGCACCATGTCCACCTGGATACGGTGATCCGCCCCGGGAGAGGTGACTGGGACCACGCAACGTCGAAGGGCCCCCTGTTTCCAGGGGGCCCTTCGACATCGTGCCCGGTGAGGCACTGGCGGAGGATACGAGATTCGAACTCGTGAGGGGTTGCCCCCAACACGCTTTCCAAGCGTGCGCCCTAGGCCTCTAGGCGAATCCTCCGCTGGGAACATTACATGACCGAGAGGAGTGCTCGCGAACTCGTTCCGCGCCCCCGGCATCGGGTAGGCTTCTCGCAGCCCCTCACGCGGCGCTATCTGACTGAACTCCCCCAGGGCCGGAAGGCAGCAAGGGTAGGTCGGCTCTGGCGGGTGCGTGGGGGGCGCTTTCGTTCCGGGTGCATCCCGGGGGCGTGTCCCGGGACGGGTTCCGTAGGCGTCCGCGGCGGCGGTGCCCGTCCTCGTGGGGTGTCGGGTCCGGGGGCGCCGGTCTTCGCGGGGCGCTCGCGTCCGGGGGCGCCGGTTTTTGTGGGACTGCTCGCGTTCGCGGGCCGGGCCGGTTGTCAGTGGCCGCCTATAACCTCGTATGCGTGTCGTCTCTCGCGTTGTACCGCCGCTACCGCCCGGAGTCCTTCGCCGAGGTCATCGGGCAGGAGCATGTCACCGACCCGCTGCAGCAGGCGCTGCGGAACAACCGGGTCAATCACGCGTACCTGTTCAGCGGCCCGCGCGGATGCGGCAAGACGACCAGCGCGCGCATTCTCGCCCGCTGCCTGAACTGCGAGGAAGGCCCGACGCCCACCCCGTGCGGCGTGTGCGAGTCCTGCCGGGACCTCGCCCGCAACGGGCCGGGTTCCATCGACGTCATCGAGATCGACGCCGCTTCGCACGGTGGCGTGGACGACGCCCGTGACCTGCGGGAGAAGGCCTTCTTCGGGCCCGCCCGCAGCCGGTACAAGATCTACATCATCGACGAGGCCCACATGGTCACGTCGGCCGGTTTCAACGCGCTGCTCAAGGTCGTCGAGGAGCCCCCGGAGCACCTGAAGTTCATCTTCGCGACCACCGAGCCCGAGAAGGTCATCGGGACGATCCGGTCGCGCACCCACCACTACCCCTTCCGGCTGGTCCCACCGGGCACCCTGCGGGACTACCTCGGCGAGGTGTGCCAGAAGGAGGACATCCCCGTCGAGGAGGGCGTGCTCCCCCTGGTGGTGCGGGCCGGCGCGGGTTCCGTGCGTGACTCCATGTCCGTCATGGACCAGCTGCTCGCCGGAGCGGCGGCGGACGGTGTGACGTACACCATGGCCACCTCGCTCCTCGGCTACACCGACGGTTCGCTGCTCGACTCCGTCGTCGAGTCCTTCGCCTCCGGGGACGGCTCCGGCGCCTTCGAGATCGTCGACCGGGTCATCGAGGGGGGCAACGACCCCCGCCGCTTCGTGGCCGACCTGCTGGAGCGGCTGCGGGACCTGGTGATCCTCGCCGCCGTGCCCGACGCGGCCGAGAAGGGCCTCATCGACGCGCCCGCCGACGTGATCGAGCGCATGCAGGCCCAGGCCCGGTCCTTCGGCGCCGCCGAGCTGAGCCGCGCCGCGGACATCGTCAACGAGGGCCTGACCGAGATGCGCGGCGCGACCTCGCCCCGTCTCCAGCTCGAACTGATCTGCGCCCGCGTGCTGCTGCCCGCCGCCTACGGCGACGAGCGCTCCGTGATGGCCCGCCTCGACCGCCTGGAGCGGGGTGTGAGCTTCACCACGGGCGCGGGGGCGCCCGCGATGGGCTACGTGCCCGGGGCCGACGTCCACGGGGGAGGCGCCGGAGCCGGCGCTCCGGCGCCGTCCCTCGCGCCCGGGGCCGGCGTCGCGGCGGCACGGGCGGCGGTACGGGGCTCGGGCGCGCCCGCGGGGGCCTTCGAGGGCGGAGCGGGCGGTCAGGGGAGCCACGGGGCCCAGGGCGGCCCGAGCGCCCCTGCGCACGTGCCTGCCGCGCCCGCCGCCGGCGACCGCTTCCAGGAAGCGCCCGCGCCGGCTCCTCCGCCCGCGCCGGCTCCTCCCGCCGCGGTGGCCGCACCGGTCGCTCAGGCGGCGCCCGCCGCGTCCCCCGCTCCCGCGCCGACCGCCGCCGCTCCCGGAGCCTGGCCGACCGCGGCCGCCGCGGGCAGCGGTCGGCGCCCCGGTGGGTGGCCCACGGCGGCGGCCCCGGGCGGAGGGCAGCCCACCGCCGCACCCGCCGCCTCGCCCGCCTCCGCGGCTCCTCAGGCCGCGCCCGCCGGTGCGGCCGCAGGCGCCGGGTACGCCGCTCCCGCCGCCCCGGCGGCCGGCGGGCTCGACCCGCGCACGCTGTGGCCCGACATCCTCGAGGCGGTGAAGAACCGCCGCCGCTTCACCTGGATCCTGCTCAGCCAGAACGCCCAGGTCGGCAGCTTCGACGGCACCACCCTGCAGATCGCCTTCGTCAACTCCGGCGCCCGCGACAACTTCGCCGGCAGCGGCAGCGAGGACGTGCTGCGGCAGGCTCTGTCGGAGCAGTTCAACGTCCAGTGGAAGATCGAGGCGATCGTCGACCCGACCGGGGGCGGCTCCGCGCCCCCGCCCGTCGGCGGGTACGCGGGCGGCGGGTACGGCGGCGGCCAGGGCGGCGGCGCCCCGGTGGCGCAACGTACGGCGGCGGCCCCGACCGCCGCCCCGGCACCCGCGCCCACCGCCTCCCCGAACCGGCCGTCGCGACCGACGGCGGGAGCGGGAGCGGCGGGCGTGTCGGCCGCTCCCCAGGCGTCCCGTCCGCCCGCCCCGGACCCGGCCCCGGTCCCTGTCGCCCCCGAGGACGACATCCCCGAGGACGACGACCCCGACCTCAACGAGTCGGCCCTCTCGGGCCGCGAGCTGATCGTTCGGGAGCTGGGCGCGACTGTGGTGGAGGAGTACACCACGGAGTGACCCGGCCCACCGGCCGTACTCCACGCGTCCGGCGGCCCACCGCCCGCACTCCGCGCGTCCGGCGGTCTGCCGCCCGGCGCCCCGCCGTCCGGCGGAGGGTCCGGACGCGGCCAGCCACGGCGCGCCCGGGTGGCCGGCTGCGCGGCCCGCCCGGTGGCCCTGCTGCGGCGCGCCTGCCGTTCCACGCGCCTCCTGTCGCCCGGCTCTCCGCGTCCCGCGGCCCCCGCTCCGGGTGCCGCGGGAGCATCCGGGCCGTCCCCTCGGAGGAACGTACGAACGGCTCCGTCCCGGCTCCTCGGTGGCCCGCACAAAGGGCCGCGCGCCGCTGCGGTTAGGCTGACCCCGTGAAGGTCCTCGTCATCGGTAGCGGCGCCCGCGAGCACGCCCTGTGCCGTTCCCTGTCCCTCGACCCCGACGTCACCGCGCTGCACTGCGCGCCCGGCAACGCCGGCATCGCCGAGGTCGCCGAGCTGCACCCGGTCGACGCCCTGGACGGCGAGGCCGTCTCCGCGCTGGCCGCGGAGCTGGGCGCCGACCTCGTGATCGTCGGCCCGGAGGCCCCCTTGGTCGCCGGTGTCGCCGACGCCGTGCGCGAGGCGGGCGTCCCGGTCTTCGGCCCCTCCCAGGAGGCCGCGCGGCTGGAGGGCTCCAAGGCCTTCGCCAAGGACGTGATGGCCCGGGCGGGCGTCCCCACGGCCCGCTCGTACGTCTGCACGACGGCGGAGGAGGTCGCCGAGGCGCTCAACGCCTTCGGCGCCCCGTACGTCGTCAAGGACGACGGCCTGGCCGCCGGCAAGGGCGTCGTCGTCACCGAAGACATCGAGGCCGCCCGCGCCCACGCCGCCGCCTGCGAACGCGTGGTGATCGAGGAGTACCTCGACGGTCCCGAGGTGTCCCTCTTCGCCGTCACCGACGGCGTGACCGTCCTCCCGCTCCAGCCCGCGCAGGACTTCAAGCGCGCCCTGGACGGCGACGAGGGCCCGAACACCGGCGGCATGGGCGCGTACTCGCCCCTGCCCTGGGCCGACCCCGCGCTGGTGGACGAGGTCCTGCGCACCGTGCTGCAGCCCACCGTGGACGAGATGCGCCGCCGGGGCACCCCGTTCTCCGGGCTGCTCTACGCCGGTCTCGCGATCACCGGCCGCGGTGTCCGCGTGATCGAGTTCAACGCCCGTTTCGGCGACCCCGAGACCCAGGTGGTCCTCGCCCGGCTGCGGACCCCCCTCGCGGGCGTCCTGATGGCCGCGGCCACCGGCAACCTCGCCGATCTGGAGCCCCTGCGGTGGAGCGACGACGCGGCCGTCACCGTGGTCGTCGCCTCGCGCGACTACCCCGGCACCCCGCGCACCGGCGACCCGATCACCGGCCTGGACGAGGTGGCCGCGAAGGACGCCCCGCACGCGTACGTGCTGCACGCCGGCACCCGGAGCGACGGCGACGCCGTGCTGAGCGCGGGCGGGCGGGTCCTGTCCGTCACCGCGACCGGCGCGGACCTGACCGAGGCCCGCGAGCGCGCGTACGCCGCGGTCGCCCGCATCGGCCTGGACGGCTCCCAGCACCGCACGGACATCGCGGCGAAGGCCGCGGCGGACGCCTGACGGGCGACCCGGCCGACGAGCCACCGCACGGGGCCCCGCGCCGCGCCACGCCGTCTGCCGACGGCGTGAGGAGGCGGCCCCCGCCCCCCTCCCGGCGGCGCGCCCAGCGCCTCCCCCAGCCCTTCACCGACGGTCGGGCCCCGGACATGAGCCGGGGCCCGACCGTTGCTGTCCGTCGACCACCTCTGACCAAAGCCATTCCATCGAGTGAGCAATGCCCCATCCGGCTGACGCGGGCCGAGGCCCCAACTAGGGTGCGGCGCAAGCGTTCCGGCACTTGGCCCACCGGCATTGCGATGTCGGTGGCGGGTGCCACAGTGGGGGAGTGAGCAACACCAGGACAGTCGGGAGGGGGTGACGACCGGCCGTGAACGGTTCGGGTACCGAGGTCGGCGCGCAGTCCGCGCGCTCCAGGGCCCTCGCCGTGCTGCGCGTCCGCAGCCGTGCGCTGGCCGTCGCCCTGCTGCCCGCCGCCCTCGCCGTGATCCTGCTGGCCGGCGGCGCGACCGGGCACCTCGTGGGCCGGGGCTGGGACGTCGCCCGCTGGGCGGTGTGCGCCGTCGCGCTCGTCGTGCTGCTGGCCGCCGCCGGCGTCGCCCTGGTCGTCGCCCGCTCCCGCCCCGCCATGAGCCCCACGGTCCCGGTCCCCGAGAGGTCCGCCCCGGACCTGTACCGCCTGGTCCGCGACCTGGCCGACCGGCTCGACGTCCCCGCGCCGTCCGCCATAGCGCTCACCCCGGACTGCGACAGCTGGCTGGAGGACCGCACCCACCCGGCCCACGCCCCGCCCGAGCCGGACGTCCGCGACGAGCCGGACGGGCTGCGCGGACCGGCACCGGCCCGCCCGCGCCGGACGGCGGCGCCCGTCCTCGTCATCGGCTCCCCGTTCCTGTGGTGGATGCGCGTGGGGGAGCTGCGGGCCGTCCTCGCCCCGGTCGTCGCGGGCACAGGGCCCTCGGCGCACCCGGACATAGCCGCCGCCCGCCGCTTCGTGCGCGGTCTGGACGCGGCGGTGGGCGCCGCCGCGTCGCCCGGCCGCCGTCTGCCGTCCCGGGCGGTGTCCGCGGGCGTCGGCCGGGTGGCCCGGCTGCTGCTGCGCGGCTGCCGGGAGGACGCGGCCCAGATGGAGCGGGGCGTGGCCGCCGCCGCGGCCGAGCGTGCACAGGCTGTGGACTACGGCCTGAGGATCGTCGCCCAGGAGCAGGTCGGCCTGGCGTACGCGGGCTGGGACCGGCTGCTGACCCGGGTCGCGCTCCCCGCCTGGCGCATGGGCCGCTGGCCCTCCCGGCTGGACGTCGGCGTCGTCGCCGCCCTCACCGAGCTGTCCCGCCGCGACCGTCTGGCCGAGGGCTTCGCCTCCCGGCTCGGCGAGCGCCCCGCCTGCGATCTGCTGGAGGAGCCCGGAGCGGTGGACGAGGCGACCTCGCTGCTGGCGGCCCGGCTGTTCCACGGCGGGCCGGCCGAGCCGGGGCCG
Source organism: Streptomyces sp. NPDC018610 (assembly GCF_044391765.1). Taxonomy (NCBI): domain Bacteria; kingdom Bacillati; phylum Actinomycetota; class Actinomycetes; order Kitasatosporales; family Streptomycetaceae; genus Streptomyces; species Streptomyces sp. NPDC018610. The sequence continues at coordinate 56,387 of NZ_JBISAL010000019.1, read as the reverse complement.
CAGTGGGCCCCGGTGGACTGGGGGGACTATCCGGACGAAGTCGTGGACCGCAAGTGGCGCACCGACGCCGCGCGCCTCCACCGCGTGCTGGACACCCTGGGCGTACGCCGTTGTCCGGACCCCCCGGCCGCCGATCCGCACGGCCCGACCCTGGCCCGGGTCCTGGATCACCTCTCCGCCCCGCCGCGCACCGCGGACGCCCCGGGACCGCCGGCCCGGCCGCCCGCCCCGGCCGACGGAGCGTTCGCGGCCCCGCCGGACGTGACGGAGTCGGACGCGGTGGAGACGGACGCGGCGGTGACGGCCGACGGGGCAGCCGGGCCCGAGGGCCGGGAGGAGGTCCTGCGGCGTGATCCGGAGGAAGGCCCGGCGGGCGGCCCGCACGCCGTCGACCTGGAGGAGGGCCTGTTGACGGCCATGGACCAGGACGAGGAGACCGGCCTGGCGAACGAGCGCAGCGCCGCGCTCGCGGCGGGCCTCAGCGCCGAGCTGGCCCGCGAGGAGGCGGCCGACCAGGCGGCCGGGACGTCGCCGCCGGGAGGCGCCGGACAGGCCCCGGGCGCACCCCCTTGGGACCAGGACTCGCTCCCGCTGTTCCCGCTCCAGCCGCCGCGCACCGGCCGCGAACTCCTCACGGACCACGTCACCGCGATGGTGTGCTGCGCCGCGATGGACACCGCGGGCGCCACGCCGGGACTCGACTGGCTCGACGGCCCCACCCTCCTGGTCGACGGCGTACGCGCCGCCGACCTGGGCGCCAAGGTCCTCGCCCTGGTCGAGGACGGTGATCCGGTGCCGTTGCGCACCTGGCTGATCGACTGGGGCATACGCCCGGAGAAGCCGGTGCGGCTGGGCTGACCGCCCCGGGACAGGGCCGCGACCCGCGCCGTCGCCGCACCCGACGCCGTCCTCACGACCGCCCTACCGGACCGCCCGCTTCCACTTTCGGCCAATTCGCAACGACTAGTGACAGCATGCGTGCGTAATGTGATGTGCTGGGACCGAACGCGCGCGTGGCAAACGCCCCCGACATACGACAGCCACCGACAACCGCACAGTGAGCCGGCCGACGGCCGCTCGAGGACGGACCCGCACCGCCGCGCGAGCCGCCACGGGGGCACGAGGGAGGGGATCGGGGATGGGACCGGAGCGCATCCGCCGCTGGGAGTCGGGAGCACTCGCGCACGCCGTGACGGACCCCTTCGGGCAGGGCCCCGTGCCCTGGCTGCGCGGCAGCGAGACGTACTTCGACGACACCGGCCACGTCGTCCCGTGGTACGTCGACCCGCCCGCGCACACCACGCCCGGCACGCCCCGCGTCCCGGCCCCCCGGGCCGCCGACGGCGGTCCGCGCTCGGCCGACGACGTGCACCGCCAGATCAAGGGTTTCGCCTCCACCGGAGCCGTGACGCCCGGCGAGGCGATCGACTTCCACATCACCGTCGACCCGCCCCAGCAGTTCGGCGTCGACGTCTACCGCATCGGCCACTACGGCGGCGATGGCGCCGCCAAGATCACCACCAGCCCGCGGCTGTCCGGGATCGTGCAGCCTCCGCCGCTGACCGCCGACCGCACCGTCTCCTGCCACCACTGGTGGCTGTCCTGGCGGCTCCAGGTCCCCTCGTACTGGAGCACCGGCGCCTACGTCGCCGTGCTGACCACCGCCGACGGCTACCGCTCCCACATCCCCTTCACCGTCCGCGACAACGATCCCGCGGACCTGCTCCTGCTGCTGCCCGACGTCACCTGGCAGGCCTACAACCTCTACCCGGAGGACGGCCACACCGGCGCCAGTCTCTATCACGCCTGGGACGAGGAGGGGCGGCTGCTGGGCGAGGCCGACGCGGCGACCACGGTCTCCTTCGACCGCCCGTACGCGGGCGCGGGCCTGCCCCTGCACGTCGGGCACGCCTACGACTTCATCCGCTGGGCCGAGCGCTACGGCTACGACCTCGCCTACGCCGACGCCCGCGACCTGCACTCCGGCCGCATCGACCCGACCCGCTACCGCGGCCTGGTCTTCCCGGGCCACGACGAGTACTGGTCGGCGCCGATGCGCCGCACCGTCGAACTCGCCCGCGAGACCGGCACGTCCCTGGTCTTCCTCTCCGCCAACACCATGTACTGGCAGGTGGAGCTGGGGCCGTCCCCGTCCGGCGTCCCCGACCGCCTGCTGACCTGCCGCAAACGCAAGGGCCCGGGCCGGCCGGCGCTGTGGCGGGAGATCGACCGTCCCGAGCAGCAGCTCATCGGCATCCAGTACGCCGGCCGTGTTCCCGAGCCGCACCCGCTGATCGTGCGCAACGCCGGCCACTGGCTGTGGGAGTCGACCGGGGCGCAGGAGGGCGAGGAGATCGAGGGCCTGGTCGCGGGCGAGGCCGACCGCTACTTCCCGCGCACGCCCCTGCCCGACCACCAGGACCGCATCCTGCTCGCGCACTCCCCCTACCCCGACGCCGACGGCGTCCGGCGCCACCAGGAGACATCCCTGTACCGGGCCCCGTCCGGCGCCCTGGTCTTCGCCTCCGGGACGTTCGCCTGGTCACCGGCGCTGGACCGGCCGGGCCACACCGACGCCCGTGTCCAGCGTGCCACCGCCAATCTCCTGGACCGCATCTGCAAGCGCGACTGACCCGCTGTCCGAGGCCGCCACCCCCATACGGGACAATCGAGCCATTGGACAGAACCACGGGGAGGAACCGTGTCCGGATTCGTCGAAAAGCCCGAGCCGATCCAGGTTCCGGGCCTGGTGCATCTGCACACCGGCAAGGTGCGCGAGCTGTACCGCAACGAGGCGGGCGACCTCGTGATGGTCGCCAGCGACCGCATGTCCGCCTACGACTGGGTGCTGCCCACCGAGATCCCCGACAAGGGCCGCATCCTCACGCAGCTGTCCCTGTGGTGGTTCGACCGGCTGGCCGACCTGGTCCCCCACCACGTGATCAGCACCGACCTGCCCGAGGGCGCCCCCGCCGACTGGGCCGGGCGCACCCTGGTCTGCAAGTCGCTGCGGATGGCCCCCGTGGAGTGCGTGGCCCGCGGCTACCTCACGGGCTCCGGCCTCGTCGAGTACGACGAGAGCCGCACGGTCTGCGGCCTCGCCCTGCCCGAGGGCCTGGTCGACGGCTCCGAGCTGCCCGCCCCGATCTTCACCCCGGCGACCAAGGCCGAGGTCGGCGAGCACGACGAGAACGTCTCCTACGAGGAGGTCGCCCGCCGGCTCGGCGCCGAGACGGCCGCCCAGCTGCGTCAGGCCACCCTCGCCGTCTACGGACGGGCCCGGGACATCGCCCGCGAACGGGGCATCATCCTGGCCGACACCAAGTTCGAGTTCGGCTTCGACGGGGAGACGCTCGTCCTGGCCGACGAGGTCCTCACCCCGGACTCCTCGCGCTTCTGGCCGGCCGACCTGTGGCAGCCGGGCCGCGCCCAGCCGTCGTTCGACAAGCAGTACGTCCGTGACTGGCTGACCTCCGCCGAGTCGGGCTGGGACCGCGGGAGCGAGCAGCCCCCGCCGCCGCTGCCCGAGAAGGTCGTGGAGGCGACCCGCGCCAAGTACGCGGAGGCCTACGAGCGCCTGACCGGTACGAGCTGGTCGTAGAAACGACCGAGCCCCCCGGTGGAAGCCGGGGGGCTCGGAACTGGAGCGGACGACGAGGCTCGAACTCGCGACCTCAACCTTGGCAAGGTTGCGCTCTACCAACTGAGCTACGTCCGCGTTGCGCCGTGGCGCGAGAGCAACTATACCCAACCTCGCTCCCGTGCGAGGCATATCGCCGCGTGCCGGTTTTCCGCGCCCAGTTTCGTCACGGCCGACGACAGGTAGTTCCGCACCGTTCCGGCGGACAGCGCGGCCCGCTCGGCGATCTCCGCGACGGGCGCCCCGTCGGCGGCGAGTTCCAGCACCTCGGCCTCGCGCGCGGTCAGCGGCGAGTCCCCGGCGGAGATCGCGTCGGCGGCCAACTCGGGGTCGACGTAGCGGTTTCCGGTGTTCACGGTGCGGATGATCTCGGCGAGGCGCTGGGCGCTGACGGTCTTCGGGACGAAGCCGCGCACCCCGGCCGCCAGTGCCCGCTTCAGGTGCCCGGGCCGTCCGTGGCTGGTCACGATCAGCACCCGGCAGCCGGGCAGCTCGGCGCGCAGGGTTGTGGCGACCTTCACACCGTCCGCGCCGGGCATCTGGAGATCCAGCACGGCGACGTCGGGAACGTGCGCCCGTGCCATGGCCAGCGCCTCGGGTCCGCTCGCCGCCTCGGCGACGACCAGCAGGTCGTCCTCGAGGGAGAGCAACGCGGCGAGCGCGCCCCGGATGAGGTGCTCGTCATCGGCCAGCAGCAGCCGGACGGGGGCGGAGGGTGTCGTCATGGGGTGACCTCGCTCATCGCACGGGTGTCTCGGTGGGGGCGGTCCGCAACGGCACCTCGACGGTCAGCCGGAACCGGCCGGGTCCGGCGGGCCCGGCCCGCAGCGTTCCGTCGAGTTCCGCCAGCCGTTCGCGCAGCCCCGCGAGTCCGGAGCCGGGTCGGTCGCGGGCGGGGGAGTCGGGCACCCCGTCGTTCTCCACGGACAGATCGGCCCGGCCGTCGTCGATCCTCAGGGTGATGGCGCACGACCGGGCGTCACCGTGCCGGAGCACGTTCGTCGCCGCCTCCCGGACCACCCAGCCCAGCGCGGACTGTACCGGGGCAGGCAGCCCGGCGGCCGATCCGGTGATCGAGCAGGCGATGCCGGCGGCCGCCAGCACGCCGTGAGCGCCGGCGAGCTCCGCTTCGAGATCGGCCTCCCGGTAGCCGCGCACCACCGCGCGCACCTCGCGCTGCGACTCCTGCGCCAGCCTCTGCACCTCGGTCATCTGGTCCACCGCCTCGGGCCGTCCCCGTCGGGCCAGCTGCACCGCCAGCTCGGCCTTCAGGGCGATCACCGCGAGGTTGCGCCCCAGCACGTCGTGCAGGTCGCGCCCGAAGCGCAGCCGCTCCTCGGCGACGGCGAGCCGGGCCTCGACCTCGCGGGCGCGTTCGGCCTCCCACAGCACCGACAGGGTCCAGGCGCCGCAGCGCGCGGCCAGCAGCGACACGGCCATCGCGAAGACGACCATGAGCCCGGTCATCAGCACATCGACGAGGGCTCGCAGGACGAGCGCGGAGGTCGCCATGAGGACGACCGCCAGTACGGTGGCCCGGCGCAGCAGCACGCGCACCGCCACCACCAGCCCGTACAGCAGGCCGAACGTCAGCAGGGCGGCGCCCATCGCCAGCCGCGCCGCCCAGGGGTCGAGACCGCCCGTCAGGACCAGGACCCAGATCAGGACCAGCGCGAGTGCCAGCAGGACCAGCGAGGGGCGCAGGGTCCGCGCGGTCAGGGCGCCCCGGCCCAGATAGTGGCCGAGCGCCGGCCGGGCGAGCCGGCCGGCGGCCAGGCACTGCAGGACGCCGACGACGAGCAGCAGGCCGCCGAGGACGAGTGGCAGCGGCCGGTGCCGGACGGCGCCGGCCACCGGCAGGGTGAGCCAGGTGAGTTCGAACACCCAGACCGCGGCGTACCAGGTGATCACCGTCTGCAGCTCGACCCGTTCGGCCTTGCTCCGGTCCCGCCAGTTGCGCCGTTGCCAGCCCCGTATCCCGCCGAGCACCGCGGCCTCCCCCCTTCGTCGTCCCCGCGCGGTCAGCGCCGCGGATCCCACCGGAACCACCGTCGCACAGCGAACACCGCCGCCGCCGACCAGGCCAGTACCACCGCCAGGGCCCGCAGGACCTCCGGTGCGCTCGGATCACCGGTCCAGCCACCGCGCACCAGCTCGATCACCGGGGTCAGGGGCAGCAGTTCGCAGATGCGGGCGAGCCGGTCGGGCATCAGCTCCAGCGGCACCACGACGCCCGAGCCCGTCATCGAGACCAGCACCAGCGGGATGGCCGTCACCTGGGCGCTCTCGGCGGTCCGGGTGAAGCTCGAGGTGACCGCCGCCAGCGTCCCGCACAGCACCAGGCCCAGCGACAGCCCGAGGGCGGCCAGTTGCGGTGCGCGCGGAGCGGGCAGGCCGAGGAACGCCGTGCACGCGGCCGCCAGGATCAGCGACTGCGCCAGTCCCGTGACGACGGCCGGCAGGGCGGCCCCGGCGAGGATCTCCGCGTCCCGCGGCTCGCCGGTGCGCAGCCGCTTCAGGACGAGCTGCTCGCGGCGGGCGACGAACACGCCGACGAGGGTGGAGTACACGGCGAACAGCAGTGAGAAGGCGATCGCGGCGGGCAGGACGACCAGTCCCACGGTGAGACCGGCGCCCTTCAGGTCCATCCCGCCGGTCGCCGACCGCACGGTGAACGGCAGCGCCAGCGGCACGAGCACGGCCGAGACCAGAGTGCTCCTGCTGCGTACGAACAGGGTCAGCTCGGCACGGGCGAGGGCTGCGACGCGGCCCATCGAAGTGGTGCGCGTGCCCTGGGCGTGGGCCGGCGACGGGGCGGTGACGGTGCCGCTCATGCGACGTACTCCTTGTCCCGGGGTGCGGCGGCCTCCCGGGCGATGCCGAGGAACGCCTCCTCCAATGAGGCCGACCGGGCGTCCAGCCCGTGCAGTGCGATCCCGGCCCGTCGTGCCCACAACAGCAGTTCCGTGGCGGTGTGCTGCAGTTCGTGTGTGCGCAGCCGAACGACGCCTCCGGTCGCCTCGTGGCCGCATACGCCCAGTTCGGCCAAGGGCGGAAGATCGCCGAGGAAATAGCCGTCAGGCAACTGGAAGGAGATATGAGAAGGCTGCGCGGCCGTCACCTCGGCAGGGGTGCCCGCCGCCGCGATGCGGCCCTCGTGCAGGATCGCGAGCCGGTCGGCGAGTCCCTCCGCCTCCTCCAAGTAGTGCGTGGTGAGCAGCACGGTCGTGCCGGCGTCCCGCAGCGCACCCACCAACTCCCAGGTGTCCCGACGCCCTTCGGCGTCCAGCCCGGTCGTCGGCTCGTCCAGGAACAGCACTTCGGGGTCGCCGAGCAGGGCGAGGGCCAGGTCCAGACGCCGTCGCTCACCACCCGACAGCTGCTTGACCCGGACGTCCGCGCGCCGCTCCAGCCCGACCAGCGCGAGCACTTCCCGCGGCGGTCGCGCCCCGCTCACGCACCCGGCCCACATCCGCGCGGTCTCGGCCACGGTCAGCTCGGAGGGGAAACCGCCCTCCTGGAGCATCACTCCGGTACGCGGCCGTACGGCGGCGCGTTCGGTGTACGGGTCGTGGCCCAGGACCCGCACCCGTCCCGCGGTCGGTGCGGCGAGGCCCTCCAGCAGTTCCACCGTGGACGTCTTTCCGGCGCCGTTGGTGCCCAGCAGCGCGAAGACCTCGCCGTGTTTCACGTGAAACGAGATGCCGCGCACCGCCTCGAACCCGCCCCCGTACACACGCCGCAGGTCGGTGACCTCAATCACGTGTTCGTGCTCGTTGATCTCCATGGCATCAGCGTCCCGCCCGCTCGGTGCGGACAGCAGTGCGCGATGTCATCGGTCGGTATGACAAATGTCAGGGCGAAACGCTCGGGGTTCCACGACCCGCGGCGCCGGAGCCCGGCGAACAGGCGCGGCGAACACGAAAAGAACCCGGTCCATTGGACCGGGTTCTTTTTCCCGAGCGGACGACGAGGCTCGAACTCGCGACCTCAACCTTGGCAAGGTTGCGCTCTACCAACTGAGCTACGTCCGCATTGCCTCCGACCGGCTCCCACCGATCGGCGCGAGCACCAGCCTACCTGATCCACATGAGTGGTCGGGACCGGCGGTGCAGAGCGGGTGACAGGAATCGCACACTGCGCCTTCCCCCTGGAAGGGGGATGTTCTACTACTGAACTACACCCGCATGTACTCCGTGGGCCTCGGCCTTTCGGCCTCGCCCCTCGGCGTGCTCCAGACATTAGCTGATCAGCAGGGGGGTTGCGCAAGTCGGCTGTTCCCAGGGCCCTCTGACGGGCCCGGGAGAACCCTCGCGAGCACCCCCGGTCCGCCCGTCGGCGCCCTCGGGCGTGGCCGGTCCCGTCACTGGGCCGCGCTGAACGCCTCGTAGACCTTCTTGGGGATCCGGCCGCGCGCCGGCACGTCCATCTTGTTGGCCTGCGCCCAGGCGCGGACGGCCGCCGGGTCGGGGGCCACCTCCGTCTGCCGGTAGGCCTTGCCCGACCGCGACCGCTTGCGGCCCGCCTCCACGTACGGCGCGAGCGCCTTGCGCAGTCGCTTGGCATTGGCTTGGTTCAGGTCGATCTCGTAGAACTTGCCGTCGAGTCCGAAGGCGATCGTCTCCGCCGCTTCCGAGCCGTCGATGTCGTCAAAGAGAGTGACCACGACACGCTGCGCCACGAATATCGGTCCCTTCGTGCGACACCTCGGCGCCCCGGCTGCTCCATCAGGACCTGCCGGACGTGCGGAGATGTTCGCCAGATGTCGGCTGTCCGCCTGTTATCGGGAAAAGTATCGGCTGTTGCCAATTCATTTGTACAGTGCCGGGCAATGCCAAGTGAAGCCCCGACTAAATCTGCCCGCGTGTCCCGGGGCAATAGGGCGTCCGGGGCAGAACACGAACTTTCCCAGAACTTTTCCCCAGGCCCTGGATCCGATACCGGACCGTGACCGCCATCACGTAGTTTCCTACCAATCTACTCGCGTAGAAATTTTGTGCGGGTAGTCTGAAGGGACCTGCTCAGCACCACACACCGGGAGTGCCAGTGGCACGCGTCGTAGTCGACGTCATGCTCAAGCCGGAGATCCTCGACCCCCAGGGCCAGGCGGTGCAGCGCGCACTGCCGCGCCTGGGTTTCGAAGGCATCTCCGACGTACGTCAGGGAAAGCGATTCGAACTGGAAGTGGACGGGCCCGTCGACGACGCCGCGCTCGCCCGCATTCACGATCTTGCCGAATCCTTCCTCGCCAACACCGTGATCGAGGACTTCACCGTCAAGGTGGAGGAAGTCGCGGAGGCCGCGAAGTGACCGCTCGTATTGGCGTCGTCACTTTCCCGGGCAGCCTCGACGACCGGGACACCCGGCGCGCGATCCGCCTCGCGGGCGCCGAGCCGGTCGCCCTGTGGCACAAGGACAAGGACCTCAAGCAGGTCGACGCGGTCGTTCTGTGCGGCGGTTTCTCCTACGGCGACTACCTGCGCGCCGGCGCGATCGCGCGCTTCTCGCCGGTGATGGACACCCTCGTCGACCAGGCGAAGGCCGGTCTCCCGGTGCTCGGCATCTGCAACGGCTTCCAGATCCTCACCGAGGCCCACCTCCTCCCGGGCGCGATGCTCGGCAACGACCACCTCCACTTCATCTGCCGCGACCAGAAGCTGCGGGTGGAGAACACGGAGACCGCCTGGACCAGCGACTACACCGCCGGCCAGGAGATCAGCATCCCGCTGAAGAACATGGACGGCCGGTACGTCGCCGACGCGTACACGCTCGACAAGCTGGAGGCGGAGGGGCGCGTCGCCTTCCGCTACCTCGTCCACGGCGAAGCCGCCGACGGATATGGAAACCCGAACGGCTCGCTCAACGACATCGCCGGCATCAGCAACGAGGCCGGGAACGTCGTCGGCCTGATGCCGCACCCCGAGCACGCCACCGAGCCGCTGATCGGCACCGGCCGCACCGACGGCCTGCCGTTCTTCACCTCGATCCTGAAGAAGCTGGTCACCGCATGAGCAGGACGCCTCTGGACACGGTCGAGCACGCGGCCGCGACCCCCGACGTCGAGCTGCCCTGGGCCGAACTCGGCCTGAAGAAGGACGAGTACGAGCGGGTGGTGGAGATCCTCGGCCGCCGCCCCACCGGCGCCGAGCTCGCCATGTACTCCGTGATGTGGTCCGAGCACTGCTCGTACAAGTCCTCCAAGGTCCACCTCCGCCAGTTCGGCGAGAAGGCCCCCGAGAACGACGCGATGCTCGTCGGCATCGGCGAGAACGCCGGTGTCGTGGACGTCGGCCAGGGCTACGCCGTCACCTTCAAGGTGGAGTCGCACAACCACCCCTCCTATGTGGAGCCCTACCAGGGCGCGGCCACCGGCGTGGGCGGCATCGTCCGCGACATCATCGCGATGGGCGCGCGCCCGGTCGCCGTCGTGGACCCGCTGCGCTTCGGCGCCGCCGACCACCCCGACACCAAGCGCGTCCTGCCGGGCGTCGTCGCGGGCATCGGCGGCTACGGCAACTGCCTGGGCCTGCCCAACATCGGCGGCGAGGTCGTCTTCGACGCCTGCTACCAGGGCAACCCGCTGGTCAACGCCGGCGCCATCGGCGTGATGCGGCACGAGGACATCCACCTCGCCAAGGCCTCCGGCGCCGGCAACAAGGTCATCCTGTACGGGGCCCGGACCGGCGGCGACGGCATCGGCGGCGCCTCGATCCTGGCCTCGGAGACCTTCGACGACGCCAAGCCCTCCAAGCGCCCCGCCGTCCAGGTCGGCGACCCCTTCCAGGAGAAGCTGCTCATCGAGTGCACCCTGGAGGCGTTCGCCGAGAAGCTGGTCGTCGGCATCCAGGACCTCGGCGCGGCCGGCCTGTCCTGCGCCACCAGCGAGCTGGCCTCCAACGGCTCCGGCGGCATGCGCGTCACCCTGGACGACGTCCCGCTGCGCGACTCCACGCTCTCGCCCGAGGAGATCCTCATGAGCGAGTCGCAGGAGCGCATGTGCGCGGTGGTCGAGCCGGAGAAGGTCGACCGCTTCCTGGAGATCTGCGAGAAGTGGGACGTCATCGCCACCGTCATCGGCGAGGTGACCGACGGCGACCGCCTGGAGATCTTCTGGCACGGCGGCAAGATCGTCGACGTCGACCCGCGCACGGTGGCGCACGAGGGGCCGGTCTACGAGCGCCCCTACGCCCGCCCCGAGTGGCAGGACGCCCTCCAGGCCGACGACGCGAACAAGCTGCCCCGGCCGCAGACGTCCGAGGAGCTGAAGGACCAGGTCCTGAAGCTGGTGGCGTCGCCGAACCAGGCGTCCAAGAAGTGGATCACCCAGCAGTACGACCACTTCGTGCAGGGCAACACCGTGCTGGCCATGCCCGAGGACTCCGGCATGATCCGCGTCGACGAGGAGACCGGCCTCGGCGTCGCCCTCGCCACCGACGGCAACGGCCGCTACGCCAAGCTCGACCCGTACACGGGCGCGCAGCTGGCGCTGGCGGAGGCCTACCGCAACGTCGCCACGACCGGTGCGAAGCCGCTGGCCGTCTCCGACTGCCTGAACTTCGGCTCGCCCGAGGACCCGGCGGTGATGTGGCAGTTCGCCGAGGCCGTACGGGGTCTCGCGGACGGCTGTCAGCAGCTCGGCACGCCGGTGACCGGCGGCAACGTCTCGCTCTACAACCAGACGGGCGAGGCCGCCATCCATCCGACGCCGGTCGTCGCCGTCCTCGGCGTGATCGACGACGTGGCCCGGCGCACCCCGGTCGCCTTCCAGGAGGAGGGCCAGCTGCTGTACCTCCTCGGCGACACCCGTGAGGAGTTCGGCGGTTCGGCCTGGTCGCAGGTGGTCCACGACCACCTCGGCGGTCTGCCCCCCAAGGTCGACCTGGAGCGCGAGCGCCTGCTGGCCGAGATCCTGATCTCCGCCTCCCGCGACGGCATGATCGACTCCGCGCACGACCTGTCGGACGGCGGTCTCGTCCAGGCGGTCGTGGAGTCCGCGCTGCTCGGCGGCAAGGGCGCCCGTCTGGTCGTGCCGGACGGGCTGGACGCGTTCACCTTCCTGCTGTCCGAGTCGGCCGGGCGCGCGGTCGTCGCGGTGCCGCGCTCGGAGGAGGTCCGCTTCAACGACATGTGCGGTGCGCGGGGTCTGCCCGTCACCCGCATCGGTGTCGTGGACGGAGACACGGTCGAGGTCCAGGGCGAGTTCGAACTGACCCTGGCCGAGCTGCGCGAGGCCCACGAGGCCACGATCCCGGCTCTGCTGGCGTAACACCCGCCCACGACCGGAAGAGGCCCGGCCGCCGCAGCGGCCGGGCCTCACGGGTGCGGCCGGAGCCCGCCGACGGCCGTCCCGGTGGCCGGCAGGCGGTCGGCAGGCGGTCGGTATGCGCCCGACGGGCCGGCTCACGCCGGGACGGTGTCCTCCCGGAGGGCGGGCGTGGGGGCCGGGCCGGCGCAGGGCCGGCAGGGCGGCGGCGGTCATCTGTGCCGCGCCGCCCCAGAACACCAGCCGGGTGGCGTCGACGAAGGCCCGCGACGCCCTCGTCGCGGCCGCCACCCTCAGCGCCGCCCTCGTCGAGGACCGCTACCGCCGCATCAGGGCGGGCGAGAGCCCCTTGGAGGGGGCCGCCACCGCCCCCGCACGGGCCCGGCGCGCCTTCGGCCCGGTCGAAAAGGGCCTGAGCGGATACGCCGTGAAGGCATAGGCTCGCCGTCATGCCCCCGGCCAGGAAGCGCGCCCGCGCCTACGACCCCCACAGGACCCGCACGGCGGTCCTCGCCCAGCTCGGCAACGTGCGGCAGGCCGTGCGCACGCTGACGCCCGAGCAGCTGGCCCTGCCCACGCGGCTGGACGGCTGGACGGTGCGGGAGCTGGCCCTCCACATCGGGATGGCCGTCACGGCCGTCGGCCGCGCCCTCGCCCTGCCCGAGCCCGCCCGGCAGGACGCCGTCCTCCTGGACTGGCCGTTCGCGACCTCCGCCAGCGCCGCCGCGATCGACGACTTCACCCGGCGGCTCGCCGAGCAGCACCCCGACCCCGCCGCCCACCTCGCGGACGTGGAGCAGGCCCTGGCCGCCCAGCTCGACGAGCACCCCGGCACCCGGCTGCTCGCCACCAACGCGGGCGCCCTGCCGCTCGCCGACTACCTCGTCACCCGCACCGTCGAACTCGTCGTCCACACCGATGACCTGAACGCCGCCGTGCCGGGCCTGGACGTGCCCTTCGACCGCCAGGCGCTCGCCGCCGCCACCCGGCTCCTGGCCGACGCGCTCGCCGTCCGGGCGCCCGGCGGATCGACCGAGGTGCGCGTCCCGCCGTACGCCGTCGTGCAGTGCGTGGAAGGGCCCCGGCACACCCGCGGCACCCCGCCCAACGTCGTCGAGACCGACCCGCTGACCTGGGTCCGGCTGGCCACCGGGCGGCTCACCTGGCAGGACGCCGTGGCGGACGCGAAGGTGAGCGCGAGCGGGGAGCGCGCGGACCTCGCCGGGCTGCTCCCGCTCATGGCCTGAGCCGCGGCGGTCCGGCGACGCGAGGCCGGACACAGGGGCGCCGGGATCGCGCGCGACCGCCGCCACGAGGCCGGACACGGCCGCCCCGGGATTCCGACGCGACCGCCGCCGCGAGGCCGGTCACAGGCGCCCCGGGGTCCGACGCGGATGCGGATGCCGTGAGGCCCGGCGCGGCCTCCGTCCGGTCCCGTCCGAAGGCCGGTCCGCGCCTGGGGCGCCGGCACCCGAAAGATGTGCTACACCTCACTTCGCGTCCGCCGCGAAGGGCCCCGCAGCGCCTTTGCGCGGCCCCTCCGCGCCCTCCGCGCCGTTCGCACATCACGCCGGTGACCTGCGGGAACAGTGACGGCAGTACAGCAGGGGCGGCCGTGCTGTCCAGGGCAGCCGCGCATCCCCAATTCGGACCAGTGGTCGACCTCGCTTAGACTCGATGGCGTGCCACGTGGTGACGGTCGACTCAATCACGATCTGCTCCCCGGCGAGAAAGGCCCCCAGGACGCATGCGGCGTCTTCGGTGTCTGGGCTCCGGGCGAAGAGGTCGCAAAGCTCACGTACTTCGGGCTCTACGCCCTCCAGCATCGGGGCCAGGAATCCGCGGGAATCGCGGTCAGCAACGGCTCCCAGATCCTCGTCTTCAAGGACATGGGCCTCGTGTCCCAGGTCTTCGACGAGACCTCGCTCGGTTCGCTCCAGGGTCATATCGCGGTCGGACACGCCCGCTACTCGACCACCGGCGCCTCCGTGTGGGAGAACGCCCAGCCGACGTTCCGGGCCACCGCGCACGGTTCCATCGCGCTCGGCCACAACGGAAACCTCGTCAACACCGCCCGGCTCGCCGAGATGGTCGCCGAGCTCCCCAAGGACACCAACGGCCGCTCCACCCGTGTCGCGGCCACCAACGACACCGACCTGCTGACGGCCCTGCTGGCCGCCCAGGTCGACGCCGACGGCAAGCCGCTGACCATCGAGCAGGCGGCCCACACCGTCCTCCCGCAGGTCAAGGGCGCCTTCAGCCTCGTCTTCATGGACGAGCACACGCTGTACGCGGCCCGCGACCCGCAGGGCATCCGCCCGCTGGTCCTCGGCCGCCTGGAGCGCGGCTGGGTGGTCGCCTCCGAGTCCGCCGCCCTCGACATCTGCGGCGCCAGCTACGTCCGCGAGATCGAGCCGGGCGAGTTCGTCGCCATCGACGAGAACGGCCTGCGCACCTCTCGATTCGCAGAAGCGAAGCCCAAGGGCTGTGTCTTCGAGTACGTCTACCTGGCCCGCCCCGACACCGACATCGCCGGCCGGAACGTCTACCTGTCCCGGGTCGAGATGGGCCGCCGCCTCGCCAAGGAGGCGCCGGCCGAGGCCGACCTGGTGATAGCGACCCCGGAGTCCGGCACCCCCGCCGCGATCGGCTACGCCGAGGCGTCCGGGATCCCGTTCGGCGCCGGCCTGGTGAAGAACGCGTACGTCGGCCGGACCTTCATCCAGCCCTCGCAGACCATCCGCCAGCTCGGCATCCGGCTCAAGCTGAACCCGCTGAAGGAAGTCATCAAGGGCAAGCGCCTGGTCGTCGTCGACGACTCGATCGTGCGCGGCAACACCCAGCGCGCGCTGGTGCGGATGCTGCGCGAGGCGGGCGCGGCCGAGGTCCACATCCGGATCTCCTCGCCGCCCGTGAAGTGGCCGTGCTTCTTCGGCATCGACTTCGCCACCCGCGCCGAGCTGATCGCCAACGGCATGAGCATCGACGAGATCGGCACCTCGCTGGGCGCCGACTCGCTGGCGTACATCTCCATCGACGGCATGATCGAGGCGACCACCATCGCCAAGCCGAACCTGTGCCGCGCCTGCTTCGACGGCGAGTACCCGATGGAGCTGCCCGACCCGGAGCTGCTCGGCAAGCAGCTGCTGGAGACCGAGCTGGCCGCCGGCCCCGCCGCCACGGCCGCCGCCGACGCGATCCGGCGCCCGTAGGCGCCCCGTCAGCCCCCTTTCACCAACCCGAAAGATCCCAGGCAATGTCTGAGACAACCACCGGCGCGTCCGGCACGTCCGGTGCTTCCTACGCGGCTGCCGGCGTCGACATCGAGGCGGGCGACCGCGCCGTCGAGCTGATGAAGGAATGGGTGAAGAAGACGCGGCGCCCCGAGGTGCTCGGCGGCCTCGGCGGCTTCGCCGGTCTCTTCGACGCCTCCGCGCTCAAGCGCTACGAGCGGCCGCTGCTCGCCTCCGCCACCGACGGCGTCGGCACCAAGGTCGACATCGCCCGGCAGCTCGGCGTGTACGACACGATCGGCCACGACCTGGTCGCCATGGTCATGGACGACATCGTCGTGTGCGGCGCCGAGCCGCTGTTCATGACCGACTACATCTGCGTCGGCAAGGTCCACCCCGAGCGGGTCGCCGCGATCGTCAAGGGCATCGCCGAGGGCTGTGTGCTGGCGGGTTGCGCCCTGGTCGGCGGCGAGACGGCCGAACACCCCGGACTGCTCGGTGCGGACGACTTCGACGTCGCCGGCGCCGGTACGGGCGTCGTGGAGGCCGACCGGCTGCTCGGTCCCGACCGCATCCGCACGGGGGACGCCGTGATCGCGATGGCGGCCTCCGGCCTTCACTCCAACGGGTACTCGCTGGTCCGGCACGTCCTGCTGAACCGGGCGGGCCTGTCGCTGGACGCGCACGTCGAGGAGTTCGGCCGCACCCTCGGCGAGGAGCTGCTGGAGCCGACCAAGATCTACTCGCTGGACTGCCTGGCGCTGACCCGCACCACCGACGTGCACGCCTTCAGCCACGTCACCGGCGGCGGGCTCGCCGCCAACCTGGCCCGGGTGATCCCGGACGGCCTGCACGCCGTGGTCGACCGCGCCACCTGGACCCCGGCCCCCGTCTTCGACCTCGTCGGCCGGACCGGTGACGTCGAACGGCTGGAGCTGGAGAAGACGCTCAACATGGGCGTGGGCATGATCGCGATCGTCCCCGAGGAGTCCACCGACGCGGCCCTGGCCACCCTGGCCGACCGCGGGGTCGACGCCTGGGTGGCCGGCGAGATCACCGACCGCGGCGAGCACCCCACGGGCGCCGCCCTGGTGGGCGACTACGCCGGCTGAATCCGGACAGCGGCCGTCGGCGCACCGGCGTCGGCGGCCGGGGCACGGTCAATGGGCGCGGACCCGGGCACGGACAGCACAGAACCCGGTCCGTGGGAAGCCCACGGACCGGGCTGTGGTCGATGCAAGGTCAAGCGCCGCGACGACGCTGGTGCGAGGAGTTGTCGTCCTCTTCCTCGTCGTCGTCCTCATAGAGGTCGGCGTACCGTGCGTACAGGTCGTCGTCTTGCTCATCTTCCTCGAAATGGCCGCCGTTGGTCGGCGGCGGATTCGACGTCGATGCGCCCAGCTCCTCGGCCAGGCGTGAGAGGTCAGTCCCACCGCTGTTGTACTTCAGCTGGCGGGCGACCTTCGTCTGCTTGGCCTTGGCCCGGCCGCGCCCCATGGCTCGACCCCCTCAACGACGGGGCTCGACGGCCCCAGAGTCTTGACACGCGTTCATGTTCCGGCACGGGCTCTCCGTGGAGAGACCGGTCCGTAGGGCTTCCACGGTACCTGAGCCCACGCCCATACGGTACGTCGCCCGCAGGACGCGCGTGTGCGCAGAACCATCGAGGCGCCCCGTCCTCGCTGGTCAGTGGCGATTTTAACCACTTATCGGCGAGCGACCCGCCGGTCGACGTGAGAGTTGTCTCCAACCGCCCACCGGCAGGTACCGGTCAAACATACGACGACACCGTGCGCGCGGGCGCTCACCGTCCGCGCGCGCCGGTGGTCACCTCCGCGCGTCCGCCATCCGCTGCTCGGCGATCCGGTCGGCCGCCGCGGCCGGCGGAATGCCGTCTTCCTTCGCACGTGCGAAGATCGCGAGCGTGGTGTCGAAGATCTTCGCGGCCTTCGCCTTGCACCGGTCGAAGTCGAAGCCGTGCAGCTCGTCGGCGACCTGGATGACACCGCCGGCGTTCACCACGTAGTCCGGCGCGTAGAGGATCCCGCGGTCGGCGAGGTCCTTCTCGACACCCGGGTGGGCGAGCTGGTTGTTGGCCGCGCCGCAGACCACCTTCGCGGTCAGAGTCGCCACGGAGTCGTCGTTCAGCGCGCCGCCGAGGGCGCAGGGCGCGTAGATGTCGAGGCCCTCCACCCGGATCAGCGCCTCGGTGTCGGCCACCTGGGCGACCGAGGGGTGCGCCTCGACGACCCGGCGCACGGCCTCGGGCCGCACGTCCGTGATCACGACCTCGGCGCCCTCGTCCAGCAGGTGCCGCACGAGGTGGTGCCCGACCTTGCCCACGCCCGCGACACCCACCTTGCGGCCGCGCAGCGTGGGGTCGCCCCACACGTGCTGCGCCGAGGCCCGCATGCCCTGGTACACACCGAAGGCGGTCAGCACGGAGGAGTCGCCCGCCCCGCCGTTCTCCGGGGAGCGGCCGGTGGTCCAGCGGCACTCGCGCGCCACGACGTCCATGTCGGCCACGTACGTGCCGACGTCGCAGGCGGTGACGTAGCGCCCGCCGAGCGAGGCCACCATCCGCCCGTAGGCGAGCAGCAGCTCCTCGGTCTTGACCTGCTCCGGGTCGCCGATGATCACGGCCTTGCCGCCGCCGTGGCCGAGCCCGGCCATGGCGTTCTTGTACGACATGCCGCGGGCGAGGTTGAGCGCGTCGGCGACGGCCTCCGCCTCGTTCGCGTACGGGTAGAAGCGGGTGCCGCCGAGGGCGGGGCCCAGTGCGGTGGAGTGGATGGCGATGACGGCCTTGAGGCCGCTGGCACGGTCCTGACAGAGCACGACCTGCTCATGGCCGCCCTGTTCGGAGCGGAACAGGGTCTGCAGTACGTCAGCAGATGCGCCGGTTACGTCGGTCACGGTGGTGACTCCCAGGTAAGTAGCGGCGAGTGGGACGGGCTTCCGTGAAGGTGGCGGAGGCCGTGCCAGGAGATTAGACCCTGACCCCCTCGGCCACGGCCGCAGTGGTCCGGATCACCCTCCCTAGGAGTACCTTCCCAGCCGGACGTGCGACGATTTGCCATGGTTTTCCGTCCGTCCGGGCGCGGGCCGGTCGGGTTTCGGCTCCGGACCGGTGGGGAGGGAGCAGGCGTGCCCAAGGTGTCCTCCGTGGTCGTCCCGTACGCCACCTACTTGCGCGTCTACGAGCCGCTGGCCGCCTTCCCGGAGCAGGAGCGCGGGTACTGGGCGCGTTACGCCCGCCGCCCCGACCGCCCCTCCTACCAGGACGAACTGCGCCGCTCGCTGGCCGACCTGCTGCCCACCCCGCCGGTGGCGGTGCCGGTGCACGAGAGCCGGGACGCCTTCGTGGCCGAGGTGGACGGCGTGGTCTGCGTCTGCCCGTGGCGCACCCGGCTGCGCGGCTGGCAGGCGCTCGGCGAACTCGCCGAAGAGCTGCCGGCGGTGGTCCTGGACGCGGTGCTGCCCCCGCTCGTGCGCCGTCAGGCCGCCCAGGACTACGAGCGCTGGCTCGCCCGTAACCCGGACGCCCGGCCGTGGATCCGCACCGCGACCTGGCAGGTGCCGCTCAACTGGTTCGTGCTGGTCGCCGACGAGGAGCGGGAGTACGTCAAGGGCACCGGGGCCGCGGCGGCCGGCGGCGGACCGGGCGCGGACGGGGACCACGAGGACTTCGGGGGCGGCGCGCCGTCGCTGCGCTACCGGACGCCGATGGTGCAGGCCCGGCGGCGGGTGGCGCGGGGCCTGCGGGCGCTGCGGGACGCGGTCGACGAGGGGCCGCTGATCGACGGCCTGGTGGACGTCGGGCGCTGGCTGGAGGAGTTCCACCCGCGCTCCCTGGTGGAGCTGGACTACGGCGGGCTGGTGCACGTGCTGCCGGCGGGCGACCTGGAGGGCGACCACTCGGCGGCGGACGTGGCCGAGGGGATCGAGGCGCTGCGCCGGGGCGACGGGGCCGCCGCGGGGGAGGCGTACGGGCGGCTCGTGGAGCGGTGGCGGGCGGTGCGCGACCGGAGGTCGGCGAACTGACGCGCAGCCATGTGACCTGGATCACGGCTCGAACGCGGTCGAACGACGTACCGTCAAGGGCCTTTAGCGGAGCTGACGGGGCGTAGGCAGCGATTGGCTGCGATCCGGGCTTTCGTTCCAAGGGTGATCTACCGCACTTACGAGGCCCTTGCCCTGCTTGCCCCTCCTCATGCCAAAATAGGACAAGGAGTCCGGGGAGGGCTCCTTCCGCCCAACTGTGCTCCGATCTGGGCGGAATCTCAGCATTGCACGCTTTGGGGGGTCTGGTGACTTCCTGATCACCCTGTGACTGATCGTCACAGTGGTGTGACTGTCCGCTATGGCATGGTCCATCGGCTTCCGTCGCTGATGAACACCTGGGAGGGCAATTCCATCGGTTTGGCCGACGCGGCTGGACAGATGGTGTAGTTGTAGTGCCGAGGACAAGCCGTTCGTCCTATAACCGACTCGACTCGCGTCCGCCATTTCGGGCAACGCGGGTCAAGGTGCAGAATTTAGAGGAAAGAACCGAGAAGGTTCGGTTCTCCCGAGGAGGCCGCTCATGACCGCTCGCACCCCTGATGCCGAGCCGCTGCTGACCCCGGCTGAGGTCGCCACCATGTTCCGCGTCGACCCCAAGACGGTCACGCGCTGGGCGAAGGCCGGCAAGCTCACGTCGATCCGCACGCTCGGCGGGCACCGCCGCTACCGCGAGGCCGAGGTCCGCGCTCTGCTCGCGGGCATCCCGCAGCAGCGCAGCGAGGCCTGAACAACTCCATAGCCGGGCAATCCGGTCGGTCCCCCAACCGGCTGTCATGTCCGGGCCCATAGCTCCAAGCGACGCGGGTCCTGCCCCAACAGGCCCCACGCCCAAGCCGTCAGAGCTTTTCAGGCATGTGAACAGGGTGCGTCGTCGGTCGCGCTGGACTCCGCCGGGTCCAGCGCGATCTTTTTTGTGCGTGTGGGGAGGCTGTGGGGCGGCTCTGTGAGCGGCCTTGTCGGAGCCTGGGGAGGGCTGTCGGATCCTCTGTGGAGACCCTCCGGGGGAAGTGCAATTGCACATATTAAATTGACCCCTTGTAGGAGGGGTGTAAGTGCCGGGCTTTCAAAAACTCCTACGGTGACACCCGTCACATGGCCGGGTGCTTGTTGCCCACCGCCCCGGTGCGCTAGTGGAGGTTCCGGTTCCATCAGCCCACGCCCGCACGGGAGTTCGGCTCCGAGTCGGCCGGGCGCGGGGGACGGATCACGCGGTGGAGGGGTGCTGCTCGCCCTCCAAGGCCTCCAGGGCCTCCAGCGTCTCCAACGCCGTCTCAGGGGCGTCGGGGGCCGTCCGGGGCGCGCTGTCCATCGCGAGACGCAGCAGGTGGTGGCAGACGGGGCAGCGGCGCGTGAAGTGGCGGTACGACGAGGCGGCCGCGAGGTGCGCGCGGAGCAGGGCCCGTGTCTCGTGCCTGGCCGATGCCGCCATACGCCACCTCCAGCGGGGGGGCCGTACCCGAACGTGCCCTGCTTTCTGGGTACCGAGGGAATGTGACTCCGTCAAGACACCGGGCGCCCGCGGTACGGCCCGCCTTCCCGGAGGGGCCGCCGCGCCGGCGCGGGGGACGGGGGGCGGTCTTGACGGGACGCGGATTCGCGGGAACGGACCGAGCACGACGACCGCGAGCAGGTCCGGACCAGGGGTGGACGTGCCGAAGGCCCCGCGTCCGTTCCTGGACGTGGGGCCTTCGCCGGGTGCGGTCCTGACGGGGTGTGCTGTGCGAGATTGCTGCTCTGTCGCGGGCGTGGTCTGCCGGGTGGGGCGGAGGGCCCGGCGAAGGCCCGCGTCCGTGCCTGGATGTGGGGGCCTTCGCGGGTGCGGTCCTGACGGGATGTGCCGTGCCGGATTGCGGCTCCGCCGCGGGCGCGGCCTGCTGGGCGGGGTCGGGATACAGCGAAGGCCCGCGTCCGTTTCCGGAAGCGGGCCTTCGTTACTGCGGTCCTGACGGGATTTGAACCCGCGGCCTCCACCTTGACAGGGTGGCGAGCACTCCAAACTGCTCCACAGGACCAGGTTTTGCGGCGCTGATCTCTCGTTGCGCTGCGAGATGAGACTCTACAGGAGGCGGGCCGCCTGGTCGAACTCACTCACTGTGCCGGTGCCGTCACGGCGCCGCCGCGTCGATCGCCTTCACGATCCGCTTGTCGGAGACGGGGTAGGCCGTGCCCAGCGCGTGGGCGAAGTAGCTGACCCTGAGCTCCTCGATCATCCAGCGGATGTCCCGCACCTGCTGGGGCACCGGGCGCCCCTGCGGCAGCTGTTCGAGCAGCCAGGCGTACTCGTCCCGCATCTCCTGGACCTTCTCCATGCGGGTGGTGTCGCGCTGGAGGTTCGTCGGCATCTGCTGGAGCCGGCGGTCCGCGGCGACCAGATAGCGCATCAGGTCGGGCAGTCGGCGTATCCCCGCCTCGGTCACGAAGCCGGGCTTCACGAGGGCGTCCAACTGCGCCCGTACGTCCGCCAGGTTCGGCAGCAGCGCGGGGCTGCGCACGGCCTTCAGACGGCGCTCGCAGGCCTGCCAGGCGGCCAGCACCTGCTGCACCTGGCCCACCGTCCGCACGGTCACGTCGACGATCTCGGCGCGCACCTTGTCGTACAGCTTGCGGTACGACTCCTCGTCCCACGCCGGCCCGCCGAACTCCGCGATCAGCCGGTCCGCCGCCGCCATGGCGCAGTCGTCGAACAGCGCCTGGATCGAACCGTGCGGATTCGCCGACAGCGCCAGCTTCTGCTGGTTCGTCAGCTTCTCGAACGCGAACTTCGCGGGGTTGACCGGGATGTTGCGCAGGATCAGCCGGCGGGTGCCCTTCCACATCGCCTCGGCCTGCTCGGCCTCGGTGTCGAAGAGGCGGACGGAGACCGTGTCGCCGTCGTCCACCAGCGCCGGGTACGCCTTGACCGGCTGGCCTGCCCGGCGGGTTTCGAAGATCCGGGTGAGGGCGCCGATCGTCCAGTCGGTCAGCCCCGCACGCTCCAGCGACTCACCGCCGGTGCGCTCGGCCGTCGCCGCCGCGGCCTGGGACAGCGCCTTGCGCGCCTTCGGCTTGAGCCGCACCTTCAGGACTTCGAGGTCCTTGTCCTCGGCCAGCTTGCGGCGCCGCTCGTCGACGATCCGGAAGGTGATCTTCAGGTGTTCGGGGACCTTCGACCAGTCGAAGTCCTCGGCGTCGAACGGCACGCCGACCATGCGCTTGAGCTCGCGCGCCATGGTGGTGGTCAGGGGCTCCTGGAGCGGGACGGCGGCGGCCAGGAAGCGCTGGGCGAAGTTCGGCGCGGGCACGTAGTTGCGGCGGATCGGCTTGGGCAGTGAGCGGATCAGCTCGGTGACGACGTCCTCGCGCAGTCCCGGGATCTGCCAGTCGAAGCCCTCGTCGGTGACCTGGTTGAGGACCTGGAGCGGGATGTGCACGGTCACGCCGTCCGCGTCCGCGCCCGGCTCGAACTGGTACGTCACCCGGAACTTCAGGTTCCCCTGCCGCCAGGAGTCCGGATAGTCGGCCTTGGTGACCGCCTCCGCCGACTCCCGGATGAGCATCTCCCGCTCGAAGTCCAGGAAGTCGGGCTGCTCCTGGCGCTTGCGCTTCCACCAGGAGTCGAAGTGCGCGCCGGAGACGACGTGCTCGGGCACCCGCTGGTCGTAGAAGTCGAACAGCGTCTCGTCGTCGACGACGATGTCCCGGCGCCGGGCCCGGTGCTCCAGCTCCTCGACCTCGCTGAGCAGTTTGCGGTTGTCGGAGAAGAACTTGTGGTGGGTGCGCCAGTCGCCCTCCACCAGGGCGTTGCGGATGAACAGCTCCCGGCTGACCTCGGGGTCGATCCGCCCGTAGTTCACCTTCCGCTGGGCGACGATCGGCACGCCGTACAGCGTCACCTTCTCGTACGCCATCACCGCGGCCTGGTCCTTCTCCCAGTGCGGTTCGCTGTACGTCCGCTTCAGCAGGTGGCCGGCGAGCGGCTCGACCCACTCGGGCTCGATCTTGGCGTTGACCCGCGCCCACAGCCGCGAGGTCTCCACCAGCTCCGCCGACATCACGAACCGCGGCGGCTTCCTGAACAGCGCCGAGCCGGGGAAGATCGCGAACTTGGCGTTGCGGGCGCCCAGGTACTCGTTCCGGCCGCCGTCCTTGCGGGCGCCCGGTGCGGCGTCCTTGGACTCCTTCACGTCCTTCATGCCGATGTGCGAGAGCAGACCGGCCAGGAGCGAGACGTGGACGCGGTCGGCGGGGGCGTCGTCCTCGTTGAGGTGGATGCCCATCTGCTTGGCGACCGTGCGCAGCTGGGTGTAGATGTCCTGCCACTCGCGGATGCGCAGGAAGTTGAGGAACTCCTGCTTGCACATGCGCCGGAAGGACGACGAGCCGCGCTCCTTCTGCTGCTCGCGGACGTAGCGCCACAGGTTGAGGAAGGCGAGGAAGTCGCTGGTCTCGTCCCGGAAGCGGGCGTGCTGCTGGTCGGCCTGGGTCTGCTTGTCCGAGGGGCGCTCGCGCGGGTCCTGGATGGACAGGGCCGCGGCGATGACCATGACCTCGCGCGCGCAGCCGTTGCGGTCCGCCTCCAGGACCATGCGGGCCAGCCGCGGATCCACGGGCAGCTGGGCGAGCTTGCGGCCGGTCTGGGTGAGCCGCTTGCGCGGGTCCTTCTGCTCGGGGTCGAGCGCGCCCAGCTCCTGGAGCAGCTGCACGCCGTCGCGGATGTTGCGGTGGTCCGGCGGGTCGATGAAGGGGAACTTCTCGATGTCGCCGAGGCCGGCCGCCGTCATCTGCAGGATCACGGAGGCGAGGTTGGTGCGCAGGATCTCCGCGTCGGTGAACTCCGGCCGGGCGAGGAAGTCGTCCTCGGAGTACAGCCGGACGCAGATGCCGTCGGAGGTACGGCCGCAGCGGCCCTTGCGCTGGTTGGCGCTGGCCTGCGAGACCGGCTCGATGGGCAGCCGCTGCACTTTGGTGCGGTGGCTGTAGCGGGAGATCCGGGCGAAGCCGGGGTCGATGACGTACTTGATGCCGGGGACGGTCAGGGACGTCTCGGCGACGTTGGTGGCCAGCACGATCCGGCGGCCGGTGTGCTGCTGGAAGACGCGGTGCTGCTCGGCGTGGGACAGCCGCGCGTACAGCGGCAGGACTTCCACGAACCGGTACCGCTTCTTGTTGAGCGCGTCCGCGGTGTCGCGGATCTCCCGCTCCCCGGAGAGGAAGACCAGGATGTCCCCGGACCCCTCCGCCATCAGCTCCTCGACGGCGTCCGTGATCGCGGTGATCTGATCCCGGTCGGCGTCGTCGGAGTCCTCCTCCAGCAGCGGCCGGTAGCGCACCTCCACCGGATACGTCCGCCCGCTCACCTCGACGATCGGCGCGTCGCCGAAGTGCCGGGAGAAACGCTCGGGGTCGATGGTGGCCGAGGTGATGACGACCTTGAGGTCCGGCCGCTTGGGCAGCAGCTGGGCCAGGTAGCCGAGCAGGAAGTCGATGTTGAGGGACCGCTCGTGGGCCTCGTCGATGATGATCGTGTCGTAGGCGCGCAGCTCGCGGTCGGTCTGGATCTCGGCGAGCAGGATGCCGTCCGTCATCAGCTTGACGAAGGTGGCCTCCGGGTCGACCTGGTCGGTGAAGCGCACCTTCCAGCCGACGGCCCCGCCCAGTGGTGTGTCCAGCTCCTCCGCCACCCGCTCGGCGACGGTGCGGGCCGCGATCCGGCGGGGCTGGGTGTGGCCGATCATGCCGCGCACGCCCCGGCCCAGCTCCATGCAGATCTTCGGGATCTGCGTGGTCTTGCCGGACCCGGTCTCACCGGCGACGATGACGACCTGGTGATCGCGGATGGCCGCCGCGATCTCGTCCTTCTTCTGGCTGACCGGCAGCTGCTCGGGGTAGCTGACGGCGGGCACGCGGGAGCGCCGCGCGGCCATGCGTTCCTCGGCCTTGGCGACGTCGCCCTCGATCTCGGCCAGGACGGAGGCGCGCGCCTCCGGCTTGCGGATCTTGCGCGCGCCTTCGAGCCGGCGCCCGATGCGGTGCGCGTCGCGCAGCGAGAGCTCGGTCAGACGGGAGGCGAGAGTGCCCAGCGCGGGGGCGGGATGCGTAGACATACGCGATCCAGGATCTCACCTCGGGGAAATCACGCGCGAATGAATTGACGGCGCGTGGCGGCGAGGGGCCGTACGGGCCTCGGTGACGTGGCCGGCGGTGTCCGCGAGGGCTCCGTCCCGGTGCACGGCCCTCGCGGGGAACGGGACATGGCCGGCGTGCTGCCTGCCGGGTCGCGGCCTGGCGCGACTCGGCCCGCTCCGGCCCGGTGTGGTCGGTGTCTCACCCGTCTCTCACGCTTCGCTCCAGTCACCCGACCGGGTGGCGGAACCGCGTGAGGAGCGGACGACCGCACACGAAGAAGCCCCTCTCCGTTGACGCCGGAGAGGGGCTTCTGCCCTGAAGAGGGCTGTTGTGGCTGGGGCCGGGGTCGAACCGGCGACCTATCGCTTTTCAGGCGATCGCTCGTACCAACTGAGCTACCCAGCCACGAGGTTTCACGTGAAACCTCAGCGGTCCTGACGGGATTTGAACCCGCGGCCTCCACCTTGACAGGGTGGCGAGCACTCCAAACTGCTCCACAGGACCTTGTGGTGGTGCGCTTACCTACCGGAGTAGTGTCGCACACCGTACTGCGTGCCCCCAACGGGATTCGAACCCGTGCTACCGCCTTGAAAGGGCGGCGTCCTAGGCCGCTAGACGATGAGGGCTATCGGCCCGCCTGGGCGCTTCTCAGCGCGTCGGGGACGTGAGAAGCATATGGGATGGCAGGGGGTATCGCCAAAACCGTTTACGGCCCGGCGGGGGACGGCGAGGCCGGGGTCCTGGTGGCGGGCGGGGACGCGGGCTGCGTCGCGCCCGGCTGGTTCTCCTTCGGGAGGTGGCGGCTGACCTCGGCGGTGGTGAGTCCGAGGCCGCCGAGCCTGATCTCGTCCCAGGCCTGGAGGCGGCGGTTGTCCCGGTCGAAGTAGAGGATCGAGGCCTCGATCGGGGCCGGGTACTCGCGTTCGAGCGCGCGCAGACCGCTGCCGCCCGTGGAGCCCTCCATGCGCAGCCGGGTGCCGTACTCGAGGATCTGGGTGCCCTCGTGGTGCAGGTGGCCGCACAGGACCAGCGGCACGGTGCCGTCCGTCTCCCGGGCCGCCGACGGCTCGTGGGCGATCGCGACGTCGACGGGAGTTCCCGCGGCCCGCTGGTCGCGCAGGGCCGAGGCCAGCCGGGCGCCCGCCAGCTCCTCGGAGGCCTGCTCGCCGACCGGGGAGGAGCGGTCGGGGGTGAACTGGGGGTCGCCGATGCCGGCGAAGCGCAGGCCCGCGACCGTCTCGGCGCGCCCGTCGTCCAGGACGTGCACGTTCTTCATGCGCTCCAGGTAGCGCTGGGTGGTGTGCGAGTCGTGGTTGCCGCGCACCCAGACGTAGGGGACGCCCAGGTCCGCGACCGGATCCAGGAAGCCGTTCTCGGCGGCCGTGCCGTGATCCATCGTGTCGCCCGAGTCGACGACCACGTCCACCTTGTACTGCCGCACCAGCGAGTCGATGATCTTCCAGCTCGCCGGGTTGAGGTGGATGTCGGAGACGTGCAGGACCCGGATCGTCGTCGGGTCCGGCTGGTAGGCGGGGAGCGTCGAGGTGACGTCGTAGAGCTTGGTCACGTTGGTGACCAGGCGCGCGAGCTCCCGCTGGTAGACGTCGAACTCGGTGACGATGCTGCGCGCGTCGCCCACCAGGGAGGGCGCCGAGGAGAGCAGTCCGGAGAACCTCGGCTCCAGTACCGACTCCGGGTTCCAGGTCGCGTACGCCGTCGCGCCCGACGCGGTGAGCAGGGTCAGCGCCAGGCCGCCGGCCGCCAGGGCGCGGCGCGGACGGCGGTAGACGGCCAGGCCGAGCGCGGTCGCGCCGAAGACCACGGCCGCGCAGGAGCGCAGGGCCAGGTCGAGGGTGCCGTGCTCGACGTCGTGCACCACCTCGTCCTGGAGGCCGGAGAGCCGCTCGGGATGGTCGACCAGGGACTGGGAGCGCTCGGGGTCGAGCCGGTCGACGTTCACGTCCAGGCTGACCGGGGCGATGTGGCTGCGCAGTTCCAGGGAGCCGAGCGGCGAGACGTTGATCCGGGTGCCGCCGGTGAGGGAGGGGCGCAGGGCCATCGTGGTGTTCATGGGGCCGACCGGCACCCGGGTGGCGCCGGCGATCAGCAGGCCCAGCCAGGCCCCGGCGACGACGACGGCGACCAGGCCCAGGGCGCGCGGCCAGGGGCGCGGTTCGGGGGTGAGGGAGAGGACGGCGGGGGAGTCGGGGGCGGAGGAGCCGGGGGCGCGCACCGCCCTGCGTATGCGGTGTCGTACGCCCCGTATGCGGGAGGGGCGGTTCAGGTCGGCGGCGGGGACGCGGGCCATTGGTCGCGTATGCCCATGTGCGACACCGGATATGCGGGCAGCGGGCAGTGGGGCGGGCGCGGGGTCGTGCCGGACAATGGCCCTTGTGCTGGAGATGACGCGCGAGCAGTTCGAGGAACTGGTGGCCGAGGCCCTCGACCGGATCCCGCCGGAGCTGACACGGCTGATGGACAACGTCGCGGTGTTCGTCGAGGACGAGCCGCCCGCGGACGACCCGGAACTGCTCGGGCTGTACGAGGGCACCCCGCTGACGGAGCGCGGCGAGTGGTACGCCGGTGTGCTGCCCGACCGGATCACGGTCTACCGGGGGCCGACGCTGCGCATGTGCGAGACCCGCGAGGACGTCGTCGCCGAGACCGAGGTGACCGTGGTGCACGAGATCGCCCACCACTTCGGCATCGACGACGCGCGGCTGCACGCGCTGGGGTACGGCTGAGCGACCCGCTCCCGGATCCTCGTTCCCGGGTCTCCGCTTCTCGGGTCCCCGCTTCTCGGCGCCCGGTCTCGGGCCCCCGGGTCTCCGGTCTCGGACCTTCGGCCTCGGCCCCTGGGTCTCCGCTGCCCGATTTCCGGTCGCTGCCGCTCGCCTCACGGTCGCCGGGGCCGGTGGGGCCGGTGGGAACTCGGCCGGAGCCAGGCGGATGGTCCGGCCCGGCGGGGGCCCCGCGGGCCGGCGCGGCGCGGGCGTCCGCGCGGCCGGTGGCGATGTCCGCGGATCCGGGGCGGGGCGGGCGTGTCTTCTTGCGGGCGTGGGGAGTTGGGCACGGAGACTTCTTCACCCCGGAGGTGGCTTTCCCGTGCGCCCCTTGTCTGTTTCCGTCCGGCTCACCGCCGTGGCCGCCGCCCTCACCGCCGCCACCGGCTGTGTGAGCGTGGCGGAGCACCCGGGCGACGGCTCCCGGCCGTCGCACTCCGCGGGGCGGCGCGGCGATGCGTTCCCGCAGGACGCGGCGGCGGTGTCCGGCGGGGGTGCGGGGCGGGCCGGCGGTCCCGTCGACGGCACGCGCGGACACGGCGGGAAGGCCGCCTCGAAGAGCGATGCGTCACCGTCCGCGCGGGCGGCCTCGCCGTCGGCCCCGGGCAGCGCTGCGGCGACCGCGCCGAAGGAGCCCGGGACGCCGCCGAAGGCGGGTGATCCGACGCCCACCGAGGCGGTGCCGCCACCGCCGCGGACGTCGGCCGCTCCGGAGCCGCCGCCGGCGTCGTCGCCCGCCCCGCCGCCCACGTCGGAGCCGCCGCCGGCGGAGCCGTCGTCGTCGGCGCACGAGGGTCCGGGACCGCAGCTGGGCAGGCGTGAGCCGGCGCCGCGGCCGGGGCGCCGGGTGGCATGACCGCCTGACCTGCACCTATGGCACCGGTTTGCCTTTGGGGGTGGAGGGTGCGTATGGTGGTAGATCGTTTGATCCCATTTGCCCGGCGCCCACGCAGAGCGCGCCGTGTGGCGCGTACTCTCCCTTGCCGTGGCGGACCGCATCGAGGCGGTCGTGGTGCGAAACACGGAGTTGACGGGCGCGTGCCGACGAGACTCCGGAAGGTTTCGCATTCGCATGTCCATTGCCAGTACTGATCACGTCGTCGTGCCCGAGAGCACCGAGGACGCCCTGGAGACCCAGGACACCCAGGCTCCCGAGAACGTCGAGGACCAGGCCTCCGAGGACCAGGAGAGCCAGGCCCCCGAGATCACCTTCGCCGACCTCGGTCTGCCCGAGGGCGTCGTGCGCAAGCTCGCGCAGAACGGCGTGACCACCCCCTTCCCGATCCAGGCCGCGACCATCCCGGACGCCCTGGCCGGCAAGGACATCCTGGGCCGTGGCCGCACCGGCTCCGGCAAGACCCTCTCCTTCGGTCTGCCGACCCTGGCCACGCTGGCCGGCGGCCGCACCCAGAAGCACAAGCCGCGCGCGGTCATCCTCACCCCGACCCGTGAGCTCGCCATGCAGGTCGCGGACGCGCTCCAGCCCTACGGCGACGTCGTGGGCCTGAAGATGAAGGTCGTCTGCGGCGG
The DNA here is from genome assembly GCF_044391765.1 of Streptomyces sp. NPDC018610. Classification (NCBI taxonomy): domain Bacteria; kingdom Bacillati; phylum Actinomycetota; class Actinomycetes; order Kitasatosporales; family Streptomycetaceae; genus Streptomyces; species Streptomyces sp. NPDC018610. The sequence goes on along the minus strand of NZ_JBISAL010000019.1, from coordinate 26,768 downwards.
CACCTCCATGGGCAACCAGATCTACGCCCTGGAGAAGGGCGTCGACATCCTGGTCGCCACCCCGGGCCGGCTGCGCGACATCATCAACCGCGGCGCCTGCTCGCTGGAGGACGTGAAGATCGCCGTCCTCGACGAGGCCGACCAGATGTCCGACCTGGGCTTCCTGCCCGAGGTCACCGAGCTGCTCGACCAGGTCCCCGCGGGCGGTCAGCGGATGCTCTTCTCCGCGACGATGGAGAACGAGATCAAGACCCTCGTCGACCGTTACCTCACCGACCCGGTGAGCCACGAGGTGGACGCGGCGCAGGGCGCGGTGACGACCATGTCGCACCACATCCTGATCGTGAAGCCCAAGGACAAGGCGCCGGTCACCTCGGCCATCGCCTCCCGCAAGGGCCGCACCATCATCTTCGTGCGCACCCAGCTCGGCGCCGACCGCGTGGCCGAGCAGCTGCGCGACGCCGGTGTGAAGGCGGACGCGCTGCACGGCGGCATGACCCAGGGCGCCCGTACCCGAACCCTGGCCGACTTCAAGGACGGCTACGTCAACGTCCTGGTCGCCACCGACGTCGCCGCGCGCGGCATCCACGTCGACGGCATCGACCTCGTGCTGAACGTCGACCCGGCCGGCGACCACAAGGACTACCTGCACCGCGCCGGCCGCACCGCCCGCGCCGGCCGCACCGGCACGGTGGTCTCCCTGTCCCTGCCGCACCAGCGGCGTCAGATCTTCCGCCTGATGGAGGACGCGGGCGTCGACGCCTCGCGCCACATCATCCAGGGCGGCGCGGCCTTCGACCCGGAGGTCGCCGAGATCACCGGCGCCCGCTCGATGACCGAGGTCCAGGCCGAGTCCGCGGGCAACGCGGCGCAGCAGGCCGAGCGCGAGGTCTCCCACCTCGCCAAGCAGCTGGAGCGGGCGCAGCGGCGCGCGACCGAGCTGCGCGAGGAGGCGGACCGCCTGGTCGCCCGGGTCGCCCGCGAGCGCGGCGAGGACCCGGAGGCCGCGGTGGCCGAGGCGCAGGCCGCGGCCGAACGGACCGCCGAGGTGTCGGTGCCGGAGCAGCCGGCGGCGCAGGACGTCGACCGGGCGGACCGCGCCGAGCGCGAGGAGCGTGCGGCGGCCTCGTCGTCGTACGACCGTCGTGACCGTCGTGACGACCGGGGTGGCTTCAACCGGGACCGCAACGACCGTGGTGACCGTGGCTTCGACCGTGACCGCGCGCCGCGTTCCTTCGACCGCCGTGACGACCGGGGCGGTTTCAACCGGGACCGCAACGACCGTGGTGACCGTGGCTTCGACCGTGACCGCGCGCCGCGTTCCTTCGACCGTCGTGACGACCGGGGCGGTTTCAACCGGGACCGCAACGACCGCGGTGACCGCGGCTTCGACCGCGGTGGCGACCGTGGCGGCTTCCGCCGTGACGACCGGGCCGACCGCGGCGACCGCGGTGGTCGTTCCTTCGACCGTCGTGACGACCGGGGTGGCTTCAACCGGGACCGCAACGACCGTGGTGACCGTGGCTTCGACCGTGACCGCGCGCCGCGTTCCTTCGACCGTCGTGACGACCGCCGTGACGACCGGGGCGGTTTCCGCCGTGACGACCGTCCGGCGCGTCGTGACGAGCGCGGCGGCCACCGCGGCAGCGACCGTCCGTTCAACCGCGACCGCCAGGGCGACCGTCCCGGCTTCCGCACCGGCGGCCACGAGCGTCCCTACGGCCGCCGTGACGACCACCGCGGCGGCGGCTCCTTCGGCCGACGCGACGACAAGCCGCGCTGGAAGCGCAACGGCTGACGCCCCCTGAGGTGAGCGCCGGAAGGGCCCGTACGACTCCGCTCGTACGGGCCCTTCCGCATCCCGGGCCGCCACTCGGACGCCACACTTCCCGGTCGGCTCCCCGATACCCGATCGGAGACGCGGCGTCCTACGGCTATGCTCAGGGAGGCGACATCGCCTGGGCCCTTAGCTCAATTGGCAGAGCAGTGGACTTTTAATCCATTGGTTGTGGGTTCGAGTCCCACAGGGCCTACCGGACCCCTCGGGGTCGGAACCCCCGTCGGCCCGCGCCGACGGGGGTTCCGTCGTTTCCGGGGTCTGCCCGGCGGCCGGACGTCGGGCCGAGCCGGTCACCACGTGGTCGCGCCGGCCCGCTGCCGGCCCGAGCGGCGCGGGGCTCACTCCGACGCCGTGGCCACCTTCAGGCCGAAGCCGATCAGCACGAACCCCGTGACGCGGTCCATGGCCCGGCGTACGGCGGGGCGTTCGAAGAAGCCGCGGGCCTTGGCCAGCAGCAGCACATAGCCGCCGAGCCACAGCAGGGTGAGGGCCGCGTGCAGGAGGACCAGCAGGGCCATCCCGGTGTGCGGCGAGAGACCGGACGGCGCGAGGGTGGGCAGCAGGCCGGTGTAGAAGACGGCGATCTTCCGGTTGAAGACGTTGCTCACCAGCCCGGTGCGCCACGGGCTGCCCGCCGGCTCCGCGCCGCGCGCCGCCGCAGCCGACGACCCGTCGCGACGGCTGTGCCACAGGGCCTGGATGCCGAGGAGGACCAGATACGCGGCGCCGGCCAGTTTGACGACCGTGTACGCCGTCGCGGACGCCGCGAGGACGGCGGCCAGGCCCACGACGGTGAGCACGCCCCACACGAGCAGCCCCGCGGTGATGCCGCCCACGGTGCGCAGACCGTCCCGCCGGCCGGAGGCCATCGACCGCTTCGTCACCACGGCCATGTCCGGACCGGGGACCACGGTCAGCAGGCCGAGGACGCCGGCCGCGGCGAGGAACTGTACGAACATGAGGCCAGTCTGGCATTCCCGGCACGCGCCGCCGCCCGGGCCGGGACACCCGACCGGACGATGTGCGTGACCTGAATCACACGCCCGAAGTGCATAGAACCGAGGACATCACCGTCTTTCCCTGGGTGCGGGCAAACGGAGAGAGCGAGGACGGCGGGATGCAGCAGGTTCGGGCGGGTGAGTTCGACGCGTTCGTGGCGGCCCGCTGGCCGTCGCTGCTCCACCTCGCCCGGCTGCTCACCGGCGGCGACCGGCACCGGGCGGAGGACCTCGTGCAGGAGTCCCTGGTCAAGCTCTGGTTCCGGTGGCCGAAGATCGCCCACGAGGCCCCGGAGGCGTATGTGCGCAAGGTGATGGCGCGGGCCGCGGCGCGCTCGGCCCGGCGGCGCTGGTGGGGCGAGCGTCCCGTCGAGCAGGTGCCCGAGACCCCGGCGGCGGGCGACGTGTCCGCGACCGTGGCCGAGCGCTCGCGCATCGAGGCCGCGCTCGCCCAGCTGCCCGCCTGGCAGCGGACCGTGGTCGTGCTCCGCTACTACCAGGACCTCTCCGAGCGGCAGGTGGCCGAGGCGCTGGGCTGTCCGGTGGGCACCGCGCGGTCGCACGCCGCACGCGGACTGGCACGCCTGCGACAGCTCCTGACCGACGTCACCGAGCCGGTGGGGTGAAGGAGACACCCATGGAGCACATGGACGGCACGGACCACTTCGAGCGGCGGCTGACCCGGCTGATGCGCGAGAGCGAGCAGTACGCCCCCTTCGAGCCGAGGCACCGGCAACGCCTCCGGGCCGGCGTACGGGCCCGCCGGAGGGTGCGGGCGGCTCAACGGACCGCCGGCTCCGCCCTGGTGGTCGCCACGCTCGGCCTCGGACTGCTGTTCCTGCCCGGCCGGCACGTGAGGAACGAACCCGGCGCGCCCGTCCCGCGGCCCGACTCGGTCCCCTCGCCCTCGGTCCCCTCGCCCTCGTTCTCCTCGCCCCCCGGGGCCACGCCGTCGGCGGCCCCGTCCACGAGGGGAGCGCCCACCTCGGACGCGGACCCCGCGACCGTTCCGCCCCTCACCACGACCGTTCCGCCCGCCGCCACGACGAGGTGGCCGTCGTCCTCGATCCCCACCACGTCCCCGGTATCACAGAGCCCGCCGGGGACGAGCGCGACGCCGACCGCACCGCCGCCCACCGAAACCTCCCGCACCGGGCCGACCGGCCACCTCGTCCACAACGCAGAAAAGGACCGCACGTGACAGAGACCGGCCTCGACGCCTCGCCGGGCACCGGCCGCCCGCCCCGCCGCGCTCCGGCGCCGATACCCCGCCACGCGCCGATACCGGCGCCCCGGCACGCGCCGGAACCGGCACACCGCACGGAGCCCGTACTCGACGTCGTCGTACCGGTGTTCAACGAGGAGACCGACCTGGAGCCCGGCGTACGGCGGCTCCACGCGCACCTGCGCGAGACCTTCCCCTACCCGTTCCGCATCACCGTCGCCGACAACGCCAGCACCGACGACACGCCTCGGATCGCCGCCCGGCTGGCCGACGAGCTCCCCGAGGCGGAGTGGCTGCGACTGCCCGAGAAGGGGCGTGGCCGGGCGCTGCACGCCGCGTGGTCGCGGTCGCGGGCCCCGGTGCTGGCCTACCTGGACGTGGACCTGTCCACCGAACTGAACGCGCTGCTGCCGCTCGTCGCCCCGCTCCTGTCCGGGCACTCCGACATCGCCATCGGCACCCGGCTGGCGCCCGGCGCGCGGGTGGTGCGCGGGCCCAAACGGGAGGTCATCTCCCGCTGCTACAACACCATTCTGCGCACCACCCTCGGCGTGGGCTTCTCCGACGCCCAGTGCGGGTTCAAGGCGGTGCGCCGCGAGGCCGCCGAGCGGCTGCTGCCGCTGGTGCGGGACACGGAGTGGTTCTTCGACACCGAACTGCTGGTGCTCGCCGAGCGGGCGGGGCTGCGGATCCACGAGGTGCCGGTGGACTGGGTGGACGACCCCGACAGCCGCGTCGACCTCCTGCCCACCGCGCTGGCCGACCTCCGCGGCATCGCCAGGATCGCCCGGCGACCCCGGCCGGCCCGCACCGCCGCCATCCCGCTGCGCGCCACCACGTCCCCGCCCCACGGCGATCCGTCCCACGGCGCCCCACCACCCGACGACGCCTTCCCGCCGGACCGCGGCCTCCCGCCGGGCGTCGCCCCCCTCGCCCATGCCGATCCGCGTCCGGACGGCGACGGCGACCCCTGGCCCCAACCGGTCGCCCGCGCCCGGAACTTCGCCGCGGCGGCCGCCCTGGCCGTCCTCGCGCACCTGCTGCTGTACGCGCTCCTGCGCCCGGTCACCGGGGCGCAGAGCGCCAACGCCCTGGCCGTCCTCGTCTGCGCCCTCGCCGGACCGGCGACCGGCCGCCGACTCGCCCTGCCGGCCGCCCTCCTGCTCACCGGCGGATCGCTGGCCGCCCTGCACCAGGCCGCGCCGGCGGCCGCGCACCGCACCGAACTCGCCGTCCTGGCCGCCGCCGACCTGGCCCTGGCGCTGCTGCGGTTCACCGCCCGGCGCGTCCGGGCGTCGCGCGCCGGATCCGGCGGCCACCGCACAGGAGCCGTGGCCTCATGAACCGAGAGAACACCGCCGGCCACGCGTACGGCGCCGACCCCGCGCACCCGGGAAGCCCGACCGCCGGCGCCCCCGCCGGAGCCCCCGGTCCCGCTGAAGCCCTCGACCCCACCGGGACCCGCCACCCCACCGAAGCGCCCGGCCTCACCGAAGCGCCCGGCCCCACCGAAGCCCCCGGCGGCGCCGAAGACCCGGGAGACGGCACTCCGGGCACCGCCCCCGACCAGCCTCCACCCCTCCTGCCGCTACGTCCGTCGCTGCGCCGCGCCGCACGCCACCACGGCCCCGTCCTCGCCGTCTACGGCGGGCTGAAGCTGGCCGGCTTCGCCGTCTTCATGTACCTGCTCAGCTCAGCGGGGGACTACCGGAACAAGAACCCCCGCTTCGGCGGCGGCGCCCACGCCTGGGACGTACTGGCCACCTGGGACGGCTGGTGGTATCGGCAGATCGCCGAGCACGGGTACCACCCGACGCTGGAGGTGATCCCCGGAGCGACCGGCCTGATCACCGTCAAGGAGAACTCTGCGGCGTTCTTCCCGCTGTACCCGGCGCTGATCCGCCTGGTCTCCGAGCTCACCGGACTCGGCTCCTACGGCGCGGGCCTGCTGGTCTCCGTCATCGCGTCGTTCGCCGCCGCCCTCGGGATCTACGCGCTCACCGAGCGGTTCGGCGGCCGGCGGGCCGGGCTCGCCGCGGCCGGGCTGTGGGCGGTGTGGCCCGGTTCCGGCGTGGAGTGGGCCGTCTACTCCGACTCGCTCTACGTCGCCCTCGCCGTCTGGGCCTGCCACGCCGTCCTGACCCGTCGCTGGCTCACCGCCGGGCTGCTCACCTGTCTCGCCGGGCTCAACCGTCCCACCGCCGCCGCGCTGATCGCCGCCCTCGCCGTGGCCGGGCTGCTCGCGCTGTACCGGCGCGAGGACGGCGCACGCCCGCTGGCCGCGCTGATCGTCGCACCGCTCGGCCTGGTCGGCTACGTCGGCTGGGTGGGCCACCGCATGGGCGACTACAGCGGCTATTTCAAGCTGCAGAGCGGCGCCTGGGCCCACTCGTTCGACTACGGCAAGCACACGCTGCACGTGCTCACCGCGCTCCCGGTGGGCCACTACGACTACATCTTCGCGTACCCCTTCGAGGACCAGATCGGCGTCGCCGTCGTCCTGCTGGCACTCGCGCTGCTCCTGCTGCTGATCCGGCTGCGCCCGCCGGCCGCCCTGGTGGTCTACACGGTCCTGACCATGGCGCTGGTCCTCGGCAGCCAGCAGATCTTCGGCAACGTCTCGCGCTATCTGCTGCCCGCCTTCCCCCTCTTCCTCCCCCTCGCCCTGGCCCTGCGCCGGCTCAGTACGCCCCTGCTGCTCACCCTGCTCGGCATCGCGGCGCTTGCCTCCGGCTCGTACGCGGGCTACGCCCTCTTCGAGCTCGGCATCCCGTGACCACGGGCGCCGCGGGTCCTCCGCCAGACTGGGACCACGTCCCGGCCGTCCGGCCCCGGCCGCCCACCGTCCCGCTTCCCTGGAGATCGCGTCGATGCCCCTCCCGTACGTCCTGCTGTCCGCCGCCGTCTCCCTCGACGGCTACCTGGACGACACCGGCCCGGACCGCCTCCTGCTGTCCGGTCCCGCCGACTTCGACCGGGTCGACGAGGTACGGGCGTCCGTGGACGCGATCCTCGTCGGGGCCGGCACCCTGCGCGCCGACAACCCGCGGTTGCTGGTCAACTCGACCGAGCGGCGCGCCGCCCGGGCCGCCGCCGGGCGGCCGGAGTATCCGCTGAAGGTCACGGTCAGCGCGTCCGGCGAGCTGGACCCGGGGGCGCGTTTCTGGCACACGGGCGGCGCGAAGGCCGTCTACACCACCGACGAGGGCGCCCGGCGGCTGCGGGCCTCCGGCGTCGCCTCCGAGGACGTCCAGGTGGTCGCGCTGGGCGCCGAGCTCGACTGGCGCGGGCTGCTCGAGCACCTGCATGACGTGCTCGGCGTGCGCCGGCTCATGGTCGAGGGCGGCGGCACGATCCACACGCAGCTGCTCCAGCTCCAGCTGGTCGACGAGGTGCAGCTCGTGCTCGCCCCGCTCTTCGTGGGCGACCCCGCGGCGCCGCGGCTGTTCGGCCCGGGGCGGTACCAGGGCGGGCGGCTGCGGCTGGTGGAGACCCGGGCGATCGAGGACGTGGTGCTCATGCGGTACGAACCCACCGCCCCCGGCACGGGGGGCCGGGCCGTGCCCGCGGACCGGCACTGGCTGCGGACCGCCTGCGAGCTGGCGCTGCTGTGCCCGCCCTCGGCGACCGCGTTCAGCGTGGGCGCGGTGGTGGTGGCCGCCGACGGCACCGAGCTCGCGCGGGGCCACTCGCGGGAGGGCGGCGACCCGGTCGTGCACGCGGAGGAGGCGGCGCTCGCCAAGATCGACCCGGCGGACCCGCGGCTCGCCCGGGCCACGGTGTACAGCAGCCTGGAGCCGTGCGCCCGACGCGCCTCCCGGCCGCGCCCGTGCGCCCGGCGGATTCTGGACGCGGGAGTGCGGCGGGTGGTCACCGCCTGGCGGGAGCCGGACACGTTCGTCGAGGCGGCGGACGGGGCCGGGATCCTGGCGGGCGGCGGCGCGCGGGTCGTCGTCCTGCCGGAGCTGGAGACGGCGGCCAAGGAGCCGAACCGGCACCTGGAGGCGGGGGCCAGGGAACCGGACCGGCACCTGGAGGCGGGGGCCCAGGAGTCGGACCGGCATCCGGAGGCGGGGCGCGAGTGAACTCGTGTGCAACCTGCCCCGAACATGGGATACACTGGTTTCACCGACGCGGGGTGGAGCAGCTCGGTAGCTCGCTGGGCTCATAACCCAGAGGTCGCAGGTTCAAATCCTGTCCCCGCTACTGAAGACTCAGGGCCGGAATCCGATCAACGGATTCCGGCCCTGAGTGTTTTCCCGCCCCCTGGTCGACGATCGACGGTCGTCGACCGGCGGCCGGCGCCAGTCCCTGATCGATGTCACGTCACGTGAGCGGCCGACCTCCGTCCGCATAACAACTGACACACCATCAGCCCTGGCTTCAGGGCGTCCCGGGCCGTCAGGAGCGGCCGACTGGCCTGATCCTTTGTCAACTCGCCCGAGTTTCCTCCGCGCCGGTCGATATGTCTTGGCCAAAAAGGTTTAATGATCAAGCCATACGGCTTGGAATCAAACGCTCGCGTCTATTAACGTTCGATAACGCAGCGCGGTCGTCCCAGCCGTCACAGAGGCGGCTCCGTGCGCGCACGCGCCGAATCCCGCGAGGGAACCGGGGAACCACCAACTTGGGGTGAATCGCACGTCGTCCGCCGTGTCGCCACGGCCGGTTGACGCGCGTAGGAGACCTTCCCGTTCCGAACCCGTCAGCTAACCCGGTAGGCGACGCGGAAGGAAAGGAGCACGCCCGCGTGGCGTCCAACCGGCCTGCCTCTGAAGCCCCGTTCATGCCGAGCCAGCGCACCGAGTCCTTCGGCTACGGCGAGCGGCGCACCGACGAGGGCCCCTGGGAGGAGTGGAACCCCACCGAGGATTCCGTCCGTCCCGTACGCGGCCGGCATCGCGTCGCCAAGCAGCGCGGCGGCGGACTCGCGCGCAGCTCCACCGTGCTCGGCGTCGGCGTGATCGCCGCGGTCGGCGCGGGCGGCATGGCCAGTGCCAACACCGGCAAGCCGCCGGTCTCCATCTCGCTGCCCGACCTGCCCTCCGTGGAGCACCTGCCCTCCGTCGGCTCGCTCTTCGACGACTCGGCCCAGGAGACCCACCAGGGCTCGGCGACCGCGCTCAGCGACGTCGCCACGGCCGCCCCCGAGGCGGTGCACGACACCGCCGACGCGGGCGAGGCGCTGCGCAACCGCATCATGGCCCAGGCCGAGCAGCAGCAGTCCCAGGTCGAGGCGAAGGCCCGGGCCGCCACCGAGGCCGCCGCCGTGAAGAAGGCGCAGGCGGACGCCGCCGAGGCGAAGAAGGAGGCCGAGGCCAAGGCCGCCGCCGCGAAGAAGAAGGCGGACGAGGAGGCCAAGAAGAAGGCCGAGGAGGCGCGACTGGCCGAGCTGGCCAAGCAGTACACGCTGCCGACCTCCTCCTACACGATCACCTCCACCTTCGGCCAGGCCGGTTCCATGTGGTCCTCCGGCTACCACACGGGCCTCGACTTCGCCGCGCCCACCGGCACCCTGATCAAGGCGATCCACAGCGGCACCATCACGGAGGCCGGCTGGGCCGGCGCCTACGGCTATCGCACGATCCTCACCCTCGACGACGGCACCGAGCTGTGGTTCTGCCACCAGTCGTCGATCAGCGTCTCGGCCGGCCAGAAGGTCAGCACCGGAGAGGTCATAGGCCGGGTCGGCGCCACCGGCAACGTCACCGGGCCCCACCTGCACCTGGAGGTGCACCCGGACGGGCAGCCCACCGGCATCGACCCGATGGCGTGGCTGAACGGCAAGGGCCTCACCCCCTGACCCGCCTCCGCGCCGCGGCCTCGCCGTCCGCTCCTGACCCGTCCGCGCCGCGCCCGGCCGGCCCCCCTGGCCCGTCTCCGCGCCGCGGCCCGGCCGACCCGCCCCTGGCCGGCGCCCGTGCGACGGCCTCGCCCGCCCGTGTTTGCGTGATCTTTGCGCCCTGATCCGGCGGGGCACGGAATGGCCCGCTCGCGCGTGACCGTTGATGTCCTACATGACTTCTCTCCGCAAGCTCGGCCAGTCCGATCTCGAGGTCTTCCCGCTCGCCCTGGGCGGCAACGTCTTCGGCTGGACCGCCGACCAGCAGCAGTCCTTCGCCGTCCTCGACGCGTACGCGGAGGCCGGCGGCAACTTCGTCGACACCGCCGACTCCTACTCCGCGTGGATCGAGGGCAACCACGGCGGCGAGTCCGAGACGATCATCGGCCGGTGGATCGCGGAGCGCGGCAACCGCTCCGACGTCGTGATCGCCACCAAGGTCAGCCAGCACCCCGACTACCAGGGGCTGTCCGCCGCCAACATCAAGGCGGCGGCCGACGCCTCCCTCGAGCGTCTGGGCACCGACCACATCGACCTGTACTACACCCACTTCGACAAGCCGGAGGTGCCCGTCGAGGAGATCATCGGCGCGCTCGACGAGCTGGTGAAGGCGGGCAAGGTGCGGCACATCGCCGCCTCCAACATCTCCGCCGAGCGCCTGAAGGCGTCCCTGGAGTTCTCCGAGCGCGAGGGCCTGGCCCGGTACGTGGCGCTGCAGCCGCACTACAACCTCGTCTCGCGCGACACCTACGAGGGCGAGCTGCAGAACCTCGCCGAGCGCACCGGCCTGTCCGCGGTGCCGTACTTCTCGCTGGCCTCCGGCTTCCTGACCGGCAAGTACCGGCCCGGGGCCACGGTCGACAGCGCGCGGGCCGAGGGCGCCGCCAAGCACCTGGCCACCGAGCGCGGCCAGAAGGTGCTCGCCGCCCTCGACGAGGTCGCCCGGGCCCATGACGCGGAGGCCGCCACGGTGGCCCTGGCCTGGCTCGCGGCCCAGCCGACGGTGACCGCCCCGATCGCCTCGGCGCGGACCGTGGAGCAGCTGCCGGCCCTGCTCGGCGTCGCGGACCTGAGGCTGACCGAGGACGACCTCACGAAGCTGACCGAGGCCTCCGCCTGAGCCCGGCGGTCCCGGTCGCACGCGTCGCGACCGTACACGTCATGGCCGTACGCGTCGCGGCCGTGGCCGCGGCAGCCAGCCACCACGGTCACGCCGGGGGCGCTACGACCGTGCCCGGTACGGGTCGTAGGCGGGATACGGCGCGGCCGACGGCCCGTGGGCGCCCTGGACGCCGTGGGAGCCGTGGGGACCGGACGACCCGTAGGTCCCGTAGCCCTGGGGATGCCCGTAGGCCCCGTAGCCCTGAGCCTGCCCGGGGGCTCCGGGGCCCTGGGGATGCCCGTAGGCCCCGGGCCCCAGGGGCTGTCCGTACGAGTTGGGGCCGGGGCCGGGGCCCGGGGTGAAGCCGTAGGGGTGGGCGGCCGCCGCCCCGTACCGCTGGGACTGCCCGTACACGCCCATGACCGGCCACGGCGGGGCCATCACCCGGACGGGCGGAGCGGTCATCCGCGCCGCGTGGTCGAGTGCGGGCTGCGCGACCTCGCGCCCGCGCCACATCTCGTGCAGCAGTTCCTGCTCCCGTACGACGAAGTCGGCGCCGGCCCGGCCGAGGCGTCCCCGGCGGCGCAGGAACGCCAGCGAGGTCGCGCAGGCCTCGTACTGGGCGACGGTCCGCGCCGCGGGTTTGCCGAGGTGCCGGCCGGCGTACTCCCGGGCCAGGCGGCGGGCCCGCATGGACCCGAGGGCGAACGGCTCGGCGGGGGTCAGCCACCCGGCGGCGGCGTACGCCGGCAGCTCCTCGCGGACGGTGCGCAGCTCGCGCTGGCGGGTCCAGACGACCAGCCAGGTCAGCAGTCCGAAGGCGGGGACCATGAAGGCGCCGTAGACCGCGAAGAAGCCGTACTCGCCGAAGGTCGAGGAGCTGTTCCAGAAGGCGTGCATGCCCATGGCGAGCAGCAGACCGGCCGGCGGCAGCAGGACGCGGCGCAGCCGCCGGCGCTCACCGGACAGGGAGGCGGCGATGCCGAAGCCGATGCCGGTCAGGACGGTGAAGAGGGGGTGTGCGAAGGGCGACATCACCACGCGCACGAAGAAGGTCGCCGCGGTGACGGAGGCGATGCCCCGGCCGCCGGTCATCTGGTCGGCGCCGAAGGCGGTGCCGAGGTAGAGGATGTTCTCGGTGAACGCGAAGCCGGTCGCGGTCACCCCGGCTATCACGACGCCGTCGACGATGCCGGTGAAGTCGCGTCTGCGGAAGAGGAAGACCAGCAGCACCGCGGCGGCCTTCGCGGACTCCTCCACGATCGGGGCTATCACCGTCGCGCCGAGGGTGTCCGCCCCGGCCGGATCGGCGGTCGCCGTGGCTATCCACTTCGTGGCGAAGCTGTTCGCGACGATCGCGATGAGCGCCGCCGCGCAGGCGCCCCAGGCGAAGGCGAACACCATGTTGCGCCACGGCCCGGGGTCGACCCGGTCCAGCCAGCGGAAGGCGGCCGTCAGCAGCGGCACCGGCAGCACGGCCAGGCCCAGTCCGACGAGGAAGCCCTCGGTGCCGGTCTGCCGCCGCACGAGGGCGAGGATGACGAGCCCGGACAGGGCCAGCAGGCCGGCCAGAGCGCCGTACCGCACCCACCGTTTCTGCCACCAGTGGGCGTGTCGCGGCCGGCCGCCCGCGGGGGCGGGGCCGCTGGGATGCGTCGGGTACGGGGGACAGGTGGCCACGTGATTGACCCTAACGAGGGAGGGGACCGCCCGCGACGGTGCCTCGCGGGCCAGGGGCGGGCGGTGCGGACCTGTGCAGTCCTGGGCTATTCGTGCTGGTCGTCGTGGGGTACGCGACGGAAGAGCAGGTCGTTCACCACATGCCCCTTGTCCAGGCCCTGGCCCTCGAAACGCGTCAGGGGGCGGAAGTCGGGGCGGGGTGCGAAGCCGCCGTCGGCCCGGGTGTTCTCGAAGTCCGGGTGGGCGGTCAGCACCTCGAGCATCTGCTCGGCATAGGGTTCCCAGTCGGTCGCGCAGTGCACGATCGCGCCGGGCCGCAGCCGGGCGGCGGCCAGCGTCAGGAACTCGGGCTGGATCAGCCGCCGCTTGTGGTGCCGCTTCTTGGGCCAGGGGTCGGGGAAGTAGACGCGCAGGCCGTCGAGGGAGTCGGGGACGAGCATCTCGCGCAGCAGGATGATCGCGTCGCCGTTGGCGACCCGGACGTTCTTCAGCCCGCTCCGCTCGGCGAGGGCGAGCAGATTGCCCTGGCCGGGCGTGTGGACGTCGACGGCGAGGACGTTGGTGTCCGGGTCCGCCGCCGCCATCAGCGCGGTGGCCTCGCCCATCCCGAACCCGATCTCCAGCACGACGGGACGGTCGTCGCCGAACAACTCGGTGAGATCGAGGACCCGCTGACCGTCGATGTCCAGCCCCCACTGGGACCACAGCCGCTGCAGCGCGTCCGCCTGCCCCGTGGTCACCCGGCTCCGCCGGGGCTGGAAGCTGCGGATCCGCCGCTCGAAGTGCGACCCGGCCGGATCGGCCGCGGGCCCGTCGGGGAACCGGGGTTCTCCCTTGGTCCGGACACGTGCGACGGCCTCGCCGTCGGCATCCGACGGCGACGGGGACACAGGGGAAAGCTTCAAGGACTCAGACACAGTGCCCCCGATTTTACGTTCCCCCAGCCCCTCCTGAAGAGCCCCGCCGCCAGGAGCGGTCGCGGCCGCCACCCACCCCGATCCTTCAGCCCGTCCGGCGTCTGAGGACGAGGCCGCCCGGGCCGACAACGGGGGCCGGGCGGCGCAGCCCCCAGGGACGACGGGGGTCCTCCCTGGTCGAGCGGAGTCGAGAGCAGGGGAGGAAGGGGCGGCGGGGGTGCGGAACCCACCGCCCGCGCACCGCACCGCGGCCTCACCCCTCCGCCAGGGCCGCCAGCGCCCTCCGGGCCACCTCCCGCCCGATCGGCAGCGAAGCCGTCGCCGCGGGCGACGGCGCGTTCAGCACGTGCACGGCCCGCACTCCCTCCCGGATCAGGAAGTCGTCCACCAGCGTCCCGTCCCGCAGCACGGCCTGCGCCCGCACCCCGGAAGGAGCCGCCACGAGATCCCCCTCCTCGACCACCGGCAGGAGCCTGCGCACCGCCTGTGTGAAGGCCGCCTTGGACACCGACCGGCGCAGCTCCCCCGCCCCGTACCGCCAGTGCCGCCGGGCGATCCGCCACGAGCCGGGCCAGCCGAGCGTCCCGGCCAGCTCCCGGGGCCGTACGACCCCCCACCCGTACCCCTCGCGGGCCAGCGCCGGCACCGCGTTGGGGCCGATGTGCACCCCGCCGTCGATCCCGCGCGTGAGGTGCACGCCGAGGAACGGGAACGCCGGGTCCGGCACCGGATACACCAGGCCCCGCACCAGCTCCGGCCGCGCCAGCTCGTAGTACTCCCCGCGGAACGGCACGATCCGCATCCCCGGGTCGTCCCCGGTCAGCCGGGCCACCTCGTCGCAGTGCAGTCCCGCACAGTTGACCAGCACGCGCGCGCGGACGACGTCCCCGTGCCCGGTGCGGACGGCCACGCCCAGCTCCGGCCGGCGGTCCACCCGCACCACGTGCGCCCCGTAGCGGATCTCGGCCCCCGAGGCCTCGGCCAGCCGCCGGGCCACGCCGGTGAAGTCGCAGATCCCGGTCGAGCCCACGTGGATCGCGGCCGGCCCGCGCACCTCGGGCTCGTACTCCTCGATCTGGGCGGCGCCCAGCTCGCGCACCGGAATGCCGTTCTCCCGGCCGCGCTGCACCAGGGCGTGCAGCCGGGGCAGCTCGTCCCGGGAGGTCGCGACGATCAGCTTGCCGGTGACGGCGTGGTCGACGCCGTACTCGGCGCAGAACTTGACCATCTCGGCGGCGCCCCGCACCGCGTACCGCGCCTTCAGGGAGCCCGGCCGGTAGTAGATCCCGCTGTGGATCACCCCGCTGTTGCGTCCCGTCTGGTGCCGGGCCGGACCCGGCTCCTTCTCCAGCACGGTCACCCGCGTGCCCGGCGCGGCGCGCGTGATCGCGTACGCCGTCGACAGCCCGACGATTCCGCCGCCGACCACCAGCACGTCGCAGTCGTGAGCGATCCTCGGCCGCATCCGCTCCACCTCCCGCCTCGATAGTGCACTGTGCCACTGACAACGCCCCCGAACCCGGGTGGTGGAAGCCCTCCGGCCGCCCGGCCGGCGGTCGTGCCGGTCGGCCCGTAGCCGTGCGGGCCGGGCGGGGGCCGCCGGTCAGGCGGGAGTCACCAGCAGGGGTCGGGCCCGCTCGCGCAGCTCGGCGACCCGGGGCTCGTCGCCGTAGGGCTCCAGCCGGTGCAGGAGGTCCTTGACGTACTCGGTGGTGCGCGCCGAGGAGATGCGCCCGGCGACCTCCACCGCCCGCACGCCCTGCTCGCAGGCCGCGTCCAGGTTGCCCGACTCCAGCTCGGCGACGGCGGAGACGACGAGCCGGAGGCCGTGCGAGCGCACGAACTCCTCCGTCGGCTTGGACAGCGCCTGCTCGGTGAAGCGGCGCACCTGCCGGGGCGCCTTCAGGTCGCGGTAGCACTCGGCGGCGTCGGCGGCGAACCGGTCGTAGCCGTAGAAGCCCAGCCAGGTGGGGTCGTTGTCGCCCTCCCGGGACCGCTCGAGCCAGCCCTCGGCCGCCTTCAGGGCCGCGCCGGCCGCCTGGGCGTCTCCCGCGCGGGCGTGGGCGCGCGCCTCCACGAGGCGGAAGAAGCTCATGGTGCGGGCCGTCGCGAGGCCGCGGTTGCGCTCCAGGGCGGCCTGCGCGAGGTCGACGCCCTCGTCGCCGAAGCCGCGGTAGGTCGCCTGGAGGGACATCGACGCCAGGACGTAGCCCCCCAAGGGCACGTCGGCCGCCGCGCGGGCCAGCCGCAGCGCCTGGATGTAGTACCGCTGCGCGGCCTCCTGCTGGCCGGTGTCGAAGGCCATCCAGCCGGCCAGCCGGGTCAGTTCGGCGGACGCGCCGAACAGCGCCCTGCCGACCTCGTCGGAGTACGAGCCGAGCAGCAGCGGCGCCGCCTCGACCCGCAGGCACTCGGGGACCATCGACGAACGCCAGTCGCCGCCCCCGTACTTGGAGTCCCAGCGTCTGGCGTCCTCGGCGGCCTCCCGCAGCTTCTGCACATCGCTGTGGCCGACTTTGATCGGCGCGCCCGAGGCCTCCGCCGTGTTCGCCTCGCGCGCCACCGAGCTGTCGGCCGGGGTTATCAGCCAGCGGGAGGCGGGCGTCGCGTAGGCGGTCACGGCGAACGAGCCGGCGAGCGACTGCCAGATGCCGCCGGA
This sequence comes from Streptomyces sp. NPDC018610, assembly GCF_044391765.1. Lineage (NCBI taxonomy): Bacteria > Bacillati > Actinomycetota > Actinomycetes > Kitasatosporales > Streptomycetaceae > Streptomyces > Streptomyces sp. NPDC018610. The sequence goes on along the minus strand of NZ_JBISAL010000019.1, from coordinate 10,505 downwards.
ACCGGCCCGGCGGCCGGCCAGGTCCAGCCGGTACAGCTCGGTCGCCGACTTCACCGCCTGACCGACGTCCCGGGGGAAGGCGAGGCCCACTTCGGGCGCGGGGTCCGCGTCGGCCAGGCCGATCTCGTGGAGCGGCACCGGGCGGCCGAGCTTCTGGCCGATGGCGGCGGCGATGAGGTGCGGCGCCGCGCCCTGCGGGACCATCCCCTTCGAGACCCAGCGCGCCACCGACGTCTTGTCGTAGCGAAGGGTCAACCCGCGCTGGGCGCCGAGGTCGTTGACGCGCCGTGCGAGCCCCGCGTTGCTGATTCCCGCGAGGGCGAGAACGGCGCCGAGCTTTTCGTTCGGCCCGCGTTGCTCCCTGGACATGCGCCACCCCTCGACACAGACGGCTGCCGCTTCTGGCATAACCACGCGGCATTCGTAAACCCAGCGTAGTTCCCCGCATCCCAAGCGTTAAGGGGCATTCTTCCGGTTGGCGGGATTGTGGTCCGCACGGGAGTACGGGCCCTGCACGCAGGGTGGCGGCGTGCCCCTGATGTGTGGCCGTGCGCCTGCGCGTGCGCTCTACTCCGGCCATCGGGGCGGCGGTTGCATGGTCCCGCGTGGGTCGGCCCGCTGTACTGGATCCAGTGGGCTGGGGGACACCGCCGCCTTCATCCCCGCGGGCGGCGGACCGGTCCGGGGGGCGAACTCCGCCTCCCGGACCGCGCGTTGTCCATACCGTGCGCAGACGTGTACGGAGCGTGCGCACGCCTGTTCCTCGAACCCGGATTTGGCCGAAAATCGCTCCATCGTCCTGTCGCCGATTTCCGTCTCTACCACGGCACTTGACGGCGCGCGGGGTATCGCGGGGAGCGCATCAGGGGGCGCATTCAGGTCGCAGCGACCTTGCCCGCTACGGACGTTCGCCACTGACGAGACAGGCGCGCGGGGGCGCGCACCGTGTGCCCGAGGCGGCTCCGCCTCCCCTCCGGCGCGCCTCCTTCGTGGCAGCATGGTGACCGGTTCGTACGGTGCACCTGGTTGTCCGCGGTCCGTGGAGGCGTCGATGCGGTGGTTGGTGGGTTGGAGCATGGCCGCCGCGGGTGCCGATCCGGTCGGCTCGGCCGGCGCCACCGGTTACGACGGCGAGACCGTGCAGCCGGTGGGTTCCCAGCTCCTGTGGGGTGATCCCGACCCGCTGTGGGCGGTCGGCGACTGGCGGCCCGACGAGGTCCGCCTGGTGCAGGCCGACGCGCGGACCAGGATCGCGGTGCTCGGCACCTGCGGCGCCTCCGACGAGCAGCTGCGGGTCGGCCTGTTCGCGGCGCGCGGGGGCGCGCTGCGGCACCTGACCGCCTGGCCCGGCAGCTACACGGCCGTCGTCCAGGTCGGCCGCCGCATCACCGTCTGCGGCGACCTCGCGGGCGCGCGCCCGGTGTTCCACACCCCCTGGGCCGGCGGCACGGCCTACGCGACGGCCGCGCTGCCGCTGGCCGACCTCGTCGAGGCCAACCTCGACTTCGGCCACCTCGCCGCCCTGCTCGCCGCCCCCGACGTACCGGCCGCGCTGCACGACTCCACGCCCTACGACGGCGTACGGCGCATCCCTCCGGGACACGCCCTGATCCTGCGCGCGGGCGCCCGGGAGATCGCCGGGTACGAGCCGGTCGCCTCGCTCGCCGTGGCGGCGCCCCCGGCCGACCCCGACAGCGCGGTAGACGCGGTGCGCGACGCCCTGGTCGAGGCCGTCCGGGCGCGTCTGTCCGCGCCCCGGCACGTGCCCGACATCGATCCCGGCCCGGTGCCCGGCATGGGTCCGGCCGAGCGCCGGGCGGCCCGCGGGATGCCGGTGCCCGGGATCGGCTCGGACCTGTCCGGCGGCCCGGCCTCGGGCACGCTGGCGCTGCTGGCGGCGGGCCTGCCGGGCAACCCCGGCACGCTGCTCGGCCACGGCACGGGCGCCGGCGAGCGCCTGCTGGCCGTCACCTTCAACGACCTGGCCGTCGGCGGCCGCGAGGCCGAACTCGAACGGGCCGGGACCCTCGCCGCCGACCCGCGCCTGCACCACGTGGTCGTCACGGGCGGCGAGGACGTACTGCCGTACGCCGACCTGGACGGGCCGCTCACGGACGAGCCCGGCCCGTCCCTGGTCACGGCGGCCCGGCACCGCGCCCGCCTGGCCTCGGGCAGCGCCGACCACTTCACCGGCTACGGCGCGCGCCAGGTGCTCGACGCGCACCCCGCGCGCCTGGCCGACCTCCTGATGGACCGCAAGCGGCGCCACCTGGTCCGGCCGGTCGCCGCGCTCACCCGGGCCGACGGATCGGTGATGGTCCCCGCGCGCGTGTACGGCGCGGCCCGCCGACTGGCGCGGACGCCGTACCGGGCGGGCCTGGAGGGCCTCGCCGAGCGGCTGCTGCACCGGCGCTTCGACGAGCCCGCGGGCGCCGTAGGGGCGTCGCTGGCCGCGCTCACCTGGGCCGGGCCCGGCCCCGCCGCCCGTTGGCTGACCGGCGAGGCGCTGGCCGAAGTATCGGTTCGCCTGCAGGGGGCGACGAGCCGCCCCGGCATCGGTCCGGGCCAGCGGCCGGGCGACCACCGCGCGCGCGCCGCTCTGGCGAGATGCGCGGCCGACGTGCGCGTCCTGGAGCAGGCCGCGGAGATCCGCTCCCAGCGGCTGCACACCCCGTTCCTCGACAACCAGGTCGTCCGCGCCTGCCGCGCCCTGCCGGAGGCGCTGCGCGTGCAGCCGGGAGCGCGCGCGGCCATCCTGCGCACGGTCCTGGAGGGCGCCGGGGTCGGTGAACTGCCGCCCGGCTGGGGCGCCCCCTCGCACGCGCCCGCGGCCGTCGCCGCCCGCGCGGGCCTGCGCGTGGCCGTGGACGGACTGATCGACCTGTTCGCCACGCCGCTGCTCGCCGAGGCGGGCCTCGTGGAGGCGCGGGTGGTCCGCAAGGCCCTGCGCGCGGCGGCCCAGGGCGAGCCGCTGCCCCTGGACGGTCTGGCGGACCTGATCTCCCTGGAGATGTGGCTGCGCCGCCTGCTGTCCCGCAGGGGCACCTGCTGGACCGGAACCCCCGCACGCGCGCGTGCGGTACCGGCGGGCATCGCCCCCCAGAGGGGCGCACTGGCCTCCGGCGCCTGAACGAGGGCCCTTCGACCGCGCGGCAGGCCCTCCCGCGGCGCGGGCAGACCGGCCGACGGCCGGAGCCGCCGCCGGGCAACGCCGTCAACCGCCAAGCGGCACCGTCCCCCGTCGGGAGGACCGTGCCGGACGGTGCCGCTCGTCCGGCCCGCCCGGCCCGGCCGTTCACCCGGCCGACGTACCGCCAGGCGCCGATGTCGGACACCACGGCCCGGCCCGGCCGAATCCTCGACCGGCCGGCCCACCGCCGACCGAAGCCGGCCCGAGCGGGCCGAACCGCCACCGACGCGGGCCGGCCGGCCCGGCGTCGACCGAGGCCGGCCGGCTCACCGCGGACCGAGGCCCACCGTCACCCGCCGCCGTCCGCTCACGCGGGACGGGACCGCAGCCCCTCCAGCAGGATGTCCAGCAGCCGGGCCGAGGCGGCCGCCTGCTGGGCCGCGTCCGGGAGCGAGGGCGCCGCCGTCGCGATGACCAGCAGCACGTCCGACACCGACACGTCCGGCCGCAGCTCGCCCGCGGCGCGCGCCCGCTCCACGAGCCGCCCCACGACGTCGAGCAGGGCCGTCACGCCCGCGCCCTCGACGGCGGGGTCCGGCACCAACGCCGCTCCCGCACTCTCGGGCACGAGCCGCAGCTCACCCGAGCCGGGCTGTGTCCGCTGCTGAGGCAGCCGCGTCCTGTCCGGCCCGGCCGCGCCGTCCTCCGCGACGCCGACCCGCAGCACCTGCGGCGGCAGCAGCCGCCCGGCGCCGGAAGCCACCGACGTGCGCAGGAAACGCGAGAGCGCCGCCCACGCGTCGTCCTCCTGCCCGAGCGCGGTCCGCGCCTGGTCGGTCAACCGGGAGGTCTCCTCCTCGGCTATCCGCCGCACCAGGACGTCCTTGCTCGGGAACCGCCGGTACACCGTGCCGACGCCGACCCGCGCGCGCCGCGCCACGTCCTCCATCGGCGCCCCGTAACCCAGCTCGCCGAAGACCTCGCGCGCCGCCCGCAGCACATGTTCGAGGTTGCGCTGCGCGTCCACGCGCAACGGCGCCGTACGCGCCGCCCGGGACTCGTCCCCGCGCCCGCCGGCCGTCGTGCCCAGCCCACCGCCACCGGTCGCGACGGCTGACGCGGTCGACCAATGAGTGTTCTGAATGTGCATGACTGATCCCCCGGTAATGACGTCTCCCCCCGGAGACACTCCCCGCCACTGAACGCGAGATGCCCGAAACGGGAATCGCGTACGACCGAGCCGTTCCCGAGATCCGGTGAGACCCCGCGGACTCGCTCGCCCCCCATCCCCTACACCCCGCCGACACGAACATAGTTGAGAGGGAGTCAATTCAGAAGGGGCAGGTTCCGCACAGTGCGCCCCCCGATCGGAGTACGGGTCGCAAACGTCCGGATTGCAGCCGCCCACGAGCGCCCGCACACCCTCGCTGACCTGCGTTCCTTTCCCGTACTTCACTGATTCGGCCAACCCCGGCGCGCCCTGCCGCGCTGTCACACAAATCGCCGGGCCTGTGGACAAACGAGAGTCACGGGTGCGTCATGGGATGGTGAAGGAACGTGCGCGCATTCTCGTTGTCGGCGGCGGCTACGTCGGGATGTACACGGCCCTGCGCCTGCAGCAGCGGATGAAGCCGGAGCTCAGGCGGGGCGAGGTGGAGATCACGGTCGTCACGCCCGACCCCTATATGACGTACCAGCCCTTCCTGCCCGAAGCGGCCGCCGGGGCGATCTCCCCCCGGCACGTCGTCGTACCGCTGCGCCGGGTCCTCGACCAGTGCCGTGTCGTCGTCGGCGAGGCCACCGCCGTCGACCACGCGCACCGCACCGTCACCCTCACCACCCTCGCCACCGAGGAGAGCGGCGGCACCGAGGAACTGGCCTACGACGAACTCGTCCTCGCCCCGGGCTCCGTCTCGCGCACCCTGCCCATCCCCGGCCTCGTCGACTACGGCATCGGCTTCAAGACCGTCGAGGAGGCCATCGGCCTGCGCAACCACGTCATCGAGCAGATGGACATCGCCTCCTCCACCCGCGACCCCGAGATCCGCGACGCCGCCCTCACCTTCGTCTTCGTCGGCGGCGGCTACGCCGGCGTGGAAGCGCTCGGCGAACTGGAGGACATGGCCCGCTACGCCACGCGCTACTACCACAACATCCGGCCCGCCGACATGAAGTGGATCCTGGTCGAGGCCTCGGACCGCATCCTGCCCGAGGTCGGCGAGGAGATGGGCCGCTACACCGTCACCGAGCTGCGCCGCCGCAACATCCAGGTCCTCCTGCACACCCGTCTGGAGTCCTGCGCCGACCGCGTCGCCGTCCTCAGCGACGGGCAGCGCTTCCCGACCCGGACGCTCGTGTGGACCGCCGGCGTCAAGCCGCACCCGGTCCTCGCCGCCACCGACCTGCCCCGCGACGAACGCGGCCGGCTCAGGTGCACCGCCCGGCTCACCGTCGACGGCGTCGAACACGCCTGGGCCGCGGGCGACGCCGCCGCCGTCCCCGACGTCACCGCCGCCGAACCCGGCCGCGACACGGCGCCCAACGCCCAGCACGCCGTCCGCCAGGCCAAGGCCCTCGCCGACAACATCGCCCACTCCCTGCGCGGCGAACCCCTGGAGACGTACGCCCACAAGTACGCGGGCTCGGTCGCCTCCCTCGGACTGCACAAGGGTGTCGCACAGGTGTACGGACGCAAGCTGAAGGGCTACCCCGCCTGGTTCATGCACCGCGCCTACCACCTCAGCAGGGTGCCCACCGTCAACCGCAAGGCCCGGGTCCTCGCGGAATGGACGCTGGCGGGACTCTTCAAACGGGAGATCGTCTCCCTCGGCTCACTGGAACACCCCCGCGCGGAGTTCGAACTGGCGGCCGGTGGAAAACATCCACTCGACCCGAACATCAACCCGAAAGGGTCGTCCTGAGCGAACCCAGGAACTCCGTGGCGCGCCCCGGCGTCCAACGGATGTCGGCGCGAGGCGGCCACACTGCCACACTGGCCCACGACCGCGGAGCGGCAGCCGCCGCGCCCGGTCACCCGTGACGCACGACCCGACGCATGACCGCTGTGCCGCACCGACCGGGGCGGCAGAAAAGTGCGCTCCCGCCGCGCGGCCCGACACCCCCCGGCCGGGCCCCGGAGCCGGCCCGAGACGACAGACACGAGGCAAGGATTCGTGAACTTCACGCGCTGGAGCGCCCGGCTCCCCGGCATCCCCGGATCGCAGCGCCGCGCCGCAGCGCGGACCGACCTCGCCACCGCCCCGGGGCGGGCCGACGGCTCCGTGCCCGCCGCCCGCGCCGGACAGCCGGGCGACCAGGCGGCGCCCGTGCCCGCCGTCGACGGGCTCCCCGCACGCGAGGTCCTCGACCGCGTCCCGGCCCTCGTCGCCGTCGTCCACGGCACCGACCACCGCCTCGCCTACGTCAACGGCGCCTACACGGCCGCCTTCGGCGCCCGCCCCCTCGGCGAACCCGCCCGCGACGCCCTGCCCGAACTGCGCGAACTGGGCCTGCTCCCGCTCCTCGACCAGGTCCTGCGCAGCGGCAGACCCCGCACCCTCAAGTCCCGCAAGGCCACCGACGGCCGCTCCTACACCTTCACCTGCACCCCGGCCGGCGAAGCCGGCGGCGACGCCCGCGCCACCGGCCCCGGGGTGCTGGTCTTCGCCACCGACGTCACCGACCACGCGGAAGCCGCCGAACGCCTGCGGGCCAGCGAGCGACGCCAGCGCGAGACCGCCGTCACCCTCCAGCGCTCCCTGCTGCCCCAGGTGCTGGAGCAGCCCGACGACCTGCGCATCGCCGCCACCTACCAACCCGGCGGCACGGAAGCCGCCGTCGGCGGCGACTGGTACGACGTCATCACCCTCGGCGGCGGCCGCACCGCCCTCGTCATCGGCGACGTCATGGGCAGAGGCGTGCGCGCCGCGGCCGTCATGGGCCAGCTCCGCACCGCCGTCCGCGCCTACGCCCGCATGGACCTGCCCCCGCACGAGATCCTCCAGCTGCTCGACGGCCTCGCCGCCGAGATCGACGCCAACCAGATCGCGACCTGCGTGTACGCCGTCCACGACCCCAACGAGGGCCGGCTGCTGTACTCCTCGGCGGGACACCTGCCGATCCTCGTCCGCGACGAGGACGGCACGGTCGTACGTGCCGACGAACCCACCGGCCCGCCGCTCGGCACCGGCGGCTGGATGCACGCCTCCGGCTCGGTCCCGCTCGGCCCCGGCTCCACCGCCGTCCTCTACACCGACGGCCTGGTCGAACGCCGGGACCGGGACCTCGACGAGGGCATCAGCGCCCTGGAACGCGCCCTGGCCGGAGCCACCGGCACCCCCCAGGTCGTCTGCGACCGCCTGGTCCGCTCGGCCGGCGTACAGGCCGACCACGACGACGACGTCGCCGTCCTCGTCCTCCAGCATCCCGCCCGCACCGGCCCGGACGGCGAACTCTTCCGCAACGCCGCCCTCGAACTGCTCGGCGGCGTCGAAGCGGCCCCCCGCGCGCGTGCCTTCGCCTCCGGCGTCCTGGCCAGCTGGCGCTTCCCGCCCGAACTGCACGACCTCGGGGTCCTGGCGGCCAGCGAACTCGTCGCCAACTCCCTCCAGCACGGCACGCCGCCCATGCGGCTGCGGCTGCGCCGCACCGACCGCCGCCTCATCATCGAGGTCACCGACGGCGACGACCACCTCCCCAGGCGCCGTCGCGCCGAACCGGCCGACGAGTCCGGCCGCGGCATCGCCATCGTCGCCACCATCGCCTCCAGCTGGGGCTCCCGCCGCACACCGGGCGGCGGAAAGGCGGTGTGGTGCGAGTTCACCCTGCCGGGGAAGCAGCCGTAGCCGCACGGCTCAGGCGGCCATGACCGCGGGAACGCGAACGGCGGCCGTCACCCGCAGATGACGACCGCCGTCAGCAGTCCGGCAGCAGGGCCGGCGTCAGCAGCCCGGAAGGACCGCGTCGCGAGCGCCCACCGCACACGGGGCGAAAGGCGTCACGCCTCCGCGGCCACCGTCTCCGCGGCAGCCCCTCCGCGCGCCACCACCCGGCTCCGCGCGGCCCACGGATGGTCCTGCACCGCCGTGAGCCCCCGACCCAGCCGCAGCGCGAGGACGCTGACCCCCAGCGCGAACAGCAGGAACGTCACCACGTACGGCCCCGGCAGCGAGGCCGCCAGCGGACCGCCCACCGCCGGGCCGACCGCCAGCGCGAGCTGCTTCACCAGGGCGAAGGCCGAGTTGTACTGCCCGGCCATCCCGGTCGGCGCCAGATCGGCCACCAGCGGGGCCAGCGTCGGCGACAGCATCGCCTCCCCCAGCCCGAACAGCGCGTACGTGGACACGAACGCGGCCGTCGCCATCGCGGGGCTGCCGTGCCCGAGGCCCGCGTAGGCCGCCGCGGCCCAGGCCACCGCCCAGATCACGCCCACCGCCGCGATCACCCGCGTACGCCGCCGGCGCTCCACGAACTTCAGCACGGCGAACTGCGCCACCACGATCATCAGCGTGTTCGCCGCCAGCGCCGTCCCCAGCGTCGACGTCGATATCCCGGCGGCCTCCACGCCGTACGCGCTCAGGCCCGACTCGAACTGCCCGTAGCAGGCGAAGAAGAGCACGAAGCCCAGCACGCACAGCTGCACCATGGCCCGGTTGCCGAACAGCTGCCGCCGGGCGTCGCGCCCGGTCGAGCCCGCCGGGGCGCCCTCGACCCGCGGCGCGTGCGGCATCCGCACCGTCGACATCAGCACGACCAGCAGCGCGAACACCGCCGCCTCGATCGCGAACAGCAGCGTGAACGACGACACCCGGGAGGTGTCGACGAGGTGACCGCCGATGAGGCCGCCGACACCGAGTCCCAGGTTCTGCAGGAAGAACTGCATCGCGAAGGCCCGCGACCGCGTCTCGGTCGACGAACAGTCCACGATCATCGTCGCCAGCGCCGGCTGCATGACCGCCTGGCCGGCGCCCAGCGCCGCCGCCGACAGCAGCACGGTCACCGCACCGCCCGCCAGCCCCAGGCTCAGCGCGCCGAGCGCGGCGAGGACCAGGGCGGCGAGCAGGACCGGCAGGGGGCCGCGCCGCACGATCGCCCGGCCGGCGAACGGCAGCACGATCAGCGCGGCCACGGCGAAGACGGCGAGCACCGTGCCCGCCGTCATGGCCCCCAGCCCCCGCACCTGCGCCACATAGACGTACAGGTAGGGGACGGTGAAGCCGAGCCCGAACGCGCTGAGTGCGTTGCCCACGTGGATCCGGCGCATCGCTGCGCCCATCGCCCTGGTCACGTTCACCTCTCTCGAGAACGTAGGTACTTGGTCTCGCTTCAGTAGTTAGAACTGAAGACTTCGAAGCTAAACTTCGAAGCTAAACAGTACACCCGGAAGGACTTCGACGCCAAGCGGCCCATGCCATACTGCGGACATGGGCGACACCCCCGGCATCGGCAGCGAACCGACACTCGAAGAGCAGATCGCCGCCTACCAGCGCGAGTTCCAGGACCTCGACCCCCAGGTCGAGAAGATCGTCTCGGCACTGTCCCGGCTGAACCGCCGGATGAACGTCGCCTACGGCCGGCAGACCGCCGCGCTCGGCATCAGCAACGCCGAGTGGGAGGTGCTCAAGGCACTCGTCCTGTCCGGGGTCCCCTATCGGATGGGGCCCAGCGAACTCGCCAAGCGCCTCGGTCTGACCCCCGCGGCGATGACGCACCGCATCGACCGCATGGTCGGCGAGGGTCTGGTCACCCGGGAGCGCGACGAGAACAACCGGGTCCGCGTGATCGTGGAGCTGACCCCCGAGGGCCGGGAGAAGTGGCTGGAGGCCATGCGCCTGGCCACGGTCTTCGAGGGCGACCTCCTCCAGGACCTGTCCCCGGCCGAGCGCACGGTCCTCGGCGAGGTGCTGACCAGGCTGCTGCGCAGGGTCGAGGACGCCCAGCCGGACGCCGGCGGCCGGCTCAGCGACCTCGACTAAAAGCTCTTGACAGGGGCCCTTGACAGCCCCCTGTCCGATCCGTAAGGTTCTTCGGGTTGCCAGCGAGCCGTAACGGTTCTCCGGTGACACCTCCCGCCGCACCTGCGGCAACCAAACCACCAGCACGATCTCCCAGCCGGGTTGTATTCGGCGTGCCCGAATTCAATTCGAAAGGGACTCGTCGGCCTCGAACGGATCCGCAAGGGCCCGATTGGGAATCGCCGGGAAGATCCGCTAAGGTTTGAGACGTCGGAACGGCCCAACGGACCGGGAAGACAACCCCGCTGACCGGGGATCAGGTCGAGAAAAGATCTGATAGAGTCGGAACCGCCGGAAAGGGAAACGCGAAAGCGGGAACCTGGAAAGCACCGAGGAAATCGGATCGGAAAGATCTGATAGAG
>NZ_JBISAL010000018.1:45540-91402 GCF_044391765.1 Streptomyces sp. NPDC018610 | reverse complement strand
CGGCCTACGCGACCGGCCGACGCGACGGCACCCCGCTCTGCTTCCACCTCTAAAACAGCTTCGCCCCGGGCCCGAGCCCGCCGTCAGCCTCCGCCAACGCCGATCCCGTCCGCCGGGCCCTGTCACGCCCCCGGCTGACCCGACGTCCGGGAAGCCGCAGTCCGGACTCCCGGGCGGTCACCGTCGCACCCTTATGACAACAGCATGGACGTGTCTCGACCCGCCCGGTCTCATGGCTCGCACTTCCCCACCCCACACCGCCGAGCCGGACGCCGGCAGCAGCTAGCGCTGGGTGGGCCGCACGCTCAACCCCTGGCTCGGTTTCCTCACCGGCTGGGTGAACACCGTCGGCACGGTGGTGTTCATGGCGGACACCACGACCGTCACCGGCTCGTCGATCGTCCAACTCCCCGGCCTGGTGCACCTGCACAGCGTCGCCGGCCAGCGGCTGGATGCCGACTCGACCGCCCGGTGCACCCTGATCGGCCTGGCCGTCCTGGTCGGCGCCGCGCTGGACACGTCCGTGCAGTCCTGCCAGTGCCAGCGGCGGGGGCCGGGAGGTCGTCGGTCGACATGTTCCGACCCTACGGTGCGAACGGGGGCTGTCGTCGGTCGTGCGAGCGCGTCGCGAGTGGCGTTCGAGGCGGCTTGCGTCTGCACCAGGTCGTCGGGGAAGCCGGTCGCGTCCATTTCGATATCAGATCCCTTGTTCACGTTCTGTGTCCTTCGACCGCGCCCGAGACCGTGGACCGCTGTCCTGTGTCATCGAACCTTGACCGTTTGTCAACGAACTGCGATGGACGCGAGTTCGTGTCATCGAAGTTTGATCACCACGGTTAAGAGGATCGCAGCGGCCGCTGCATCATTCGTTCAAATGCCGAAAGGGCAGGGGCCCCCTGGCGGACGCGATGCCGTTCCGTACCATCCGGGGATGACCTCGCCTTTCATATCGACCCGGCGCCGACGGCTCGCCACCTTCGGCGCCGTCGCGGGACTGTGCCTGTTCGCCTGGTGGGCCGTGCAGCCGGTCGGCGAGGACTGCCCCACCGGGGGCCTCACACTGTCCTCCGACCCGTACGGGTCCACCTACGACCCGGCCGAAGCTGAGGGGTCCAGTACGACCGCCGCGTTCGGCTCGGGCGGCGATGACCCTTGCCAGGCGGAAACCCAGCACCCGCGCCTGTACGGGTGGCTTGGCCTGTAGGTGCGCGGTCATATGATGCACCGGCCCGGAGCACGCACGAACCAGCGCCCATCGAAGTCCGTTGACCATCGGTCAGAATCCCGGATCGGCGCCGCGGCAAGAGCCGGAGTCGTTGGTGTGCACCCGGACGACGTCGCCGAGGGCCAGAGTGAGGCGATCGCCGCCGGGCAGAGCGTAGCGGTGGATGCGGCCGAGTTCACCGGCCGCCCGGCGCACGGTCTGTGCTCCGGCGTTCAGCAGGGCGGCGTCGTGATTGCGGGCGGCCGGCACGACCAAGGCGTCTTGACCTGGTTCGCCAGTTCCTCGGTTGTCAGGAGGTGAGGATCGAGATGCCGTCTCCGAGCAGTTTCAGCCCCAGGACGAAGAACAGCACGGCCATCACGGCGACATTGTGCTGAGCCGCCCACTCCTTCCAGTTACTGAGCGTGGTCCTGGCTCGCTCTCCTCCGAGGAGGAAGACCGCCAGCGGGGCCAGCAGGCCGAGGGTGGCGATGACCACGAAGATCGCCAGCGATGCGATCTGCTGCCCGACGGGTAGTCCCGCTGAGCCGATCGCGGCACCCGCGGCGATGGTCAACGGCGCGTTCTTGGCGTTGAGCGCTGCCAGGGCCAGTCCGAGTGCGAAGATCTTGACCGGCGTGAGGCGGTCGATCGCGCTCATCCACTTCGGCAGCCGGGCTTGCGAGGGATCCTTCGGGCGCCGGTGCCACTGCCTGCCGCCGAAGACGACGAGGAACAGGCCCAGGGCCAGCTTGAGCGCTCCCACCCATGTGGCGGGGTGACTGTGGGCGGAGGCGCCTGCCGGCGAAGCGACCGCCAGCATCACCGCACCCAGGGCCGACAGACCCAGGATCCAGCCGGTGGTGAAGAGCACGCCGTTCAGGCGGCCCCGAGGCGTGGCGAGGATGAGGATGACAGCGATGATCGGCAGGGGACTGACCGCGACAGCCGCCGCGAAACCGAGCACGTCACCGAGAACTGCGCCCATGGTTGCCTCCGGATGACGATCCAGCGGTGCTGATGCGGCGGAAGCCGCGGTGAGCGGGCCGTCCGTGCGGCACGAACGATCGGCCGCGTGATCGGCCGCGGCGCAAGCCGCTACCTCGGAACGGCGACGCCGGCGTCTCCGCCTCTTCCATCTTCCTGGCCCTGCTCACAGCTGTCCTCGGGAGTGCTTCGGGTCCGGCCGCCCGAGATCGATCAGCGCATGCCGGTGCAGCGGTTCTCGGAGAGCCGTCCCGGGTGGCCGCATCGACCAGGGGTGAGGATGCGGGACCAGGCTCGCGTGGTGAGGATGGAGATGTGGGGGCGACGGCGCCTTCGAGAGCCGACCCGGACGCCGCCGCCGCGGTGGTCCGGCGCACCATCGATCCGGCCTCCGCGGCGGAAGTCGTCCGGCCCGCCCTGCAAGCCGAACTGCGGGAGCGGCCCTACAGCTTCGACATCCAGGTACAGCTCCGCACCGACCTGGAACGCATGCCGGTGGATGACACCACCGTGGAGTGGCCCGAGCGACTCTCGCCGACCGTCACCGTGGCCGAGCCGCGTCTCCCCCAGCAGGACATCTCCGGCCCGGAGAACCTGGAGAAGATGGACTCACTGTCCTTCACACCCTGGCGGGCCACCGCCGAACACGCCGCCCTCGGCAACATCATGCGGGCCCGCAAAGAGGTCTACCGCCGCTCCTCATCCAACGACACAGACTCAACCAGCAAGAACGGCGTGAGCCTCGCAGCGCTGACGAGGTACCGCACTGACGGCCGCGGTCCCTCACCGCCGGCCCTTCGCACGCCTCCCTCCCGCGCCGCGGTGCAAGGCGGCACGGCCGCGTCCTTCCCCATGCGTTGCGCGGCGAGTTCGCTCACCGTGCGGGAGTCCCGCCAAGGGCTCGCCCGGGATGGTGCCGCGGCAAGCGCGACCCCATCCGTCGGACGTACCGCGAGGGCGTTGAGGACCCGCTCGGCCTGGTCCTCACCGCCATCGGCGACCGCGGTTTCGGGATCGGCCCACCGACGATCACGGGCTTGAGGCAGGTCGTGGGGAGTGGCTACGCGGACAGTCGCTGGAGCCATTCCACCAGAAGTTGCTGTTCGGCCTGGCTGAGGGCGGTCTGGCCCGGCAGCGCCGCGCGCAGGGCACGGGCAGCGCCGCCCGGCCCCGGTTCCTCCACAGCCGGTTCTTGGGTCGTGATGGTGGTGATCATCGATTCGCGCAGGGCGACAAGGAGCGCGGGGTCTCGCTCGGCCTCGGGGACGGACTGCCAGGTCAGGATGGCGCCGCTGGCGGTGGCATGGACGATCTGGGCCGCGAGTGCCTCTTCCGTGCGCAGGAGACCCGCGGCGGCGATGCGGCGGATCTTGTCCATGAGGTGTTCGAGGCCGATCCGGAAGACGGCCGTGGACCGGGCGGGTTCGGCGTACATCAGCGTGTACAGCGCGGGGTTGGCCAGTCCGAACTCGACCACGGTGTCCCAGCCGACGCGCAGTTCCTTGAGCGGGTCGTGCGGTGCGGGTTCGATCTGCTGCTTGGCTGCCAGGAACCGGGTGAAGCCGTGCTCGGCCACTGCGTCCAGCAGCCCCTCCTTGTCGCCGAACAGCCGGTAGAGGGCCGGCGGCTGCAGTCCGGCGGCGTCAGCGACCGCCCGGGTGGTGACCGCGTCGCGGCCCCCGCGCTCCAGCAGCCCGGTCGCGGCCTCGATGATCCGGCGGCGCGTCTGCTCCCGTGCGGCGGTGCCCGGCTCCGCGGCGCGCCGGGCAGGGGTCGGTCGGGTCGGTTCAACAGGCATGGAAGCAACGATACCGTCGCCGGAACCCCGGTGATATCGCCGTTATTGCTGCCGCGATTCCATTGATACTATCAATGATAACGTCAAGGGTCTTCCATGGGAAACACCGGTACGAGGAGAAGCCATTGTCTGACCGTTTGCGGATCATCGGGGTGGAAGAGACCGTCGTGGTGCCCGCCGTCTACGCGGCGTACCAGCGAGCCGGATCGCCGCAGATCCCCGCTCGCGGCTTCGGCGACAACCCCATTGCCGAGAACCTGCACGAGGTCGGGGAGCAGCGGCTGGCCCACATGGACGATCAGGGCATCGACGTCGCCGTGCTGTCCCTGTCGTCTCCGGGCGTGCAGGACCTGCCCGAGGCCGACGCCGTCGCGGTGGCCCGCGAGGCCAACGACCAGCTTGCCGAGATCGTCGCCTCCCGCCCCGACCGCTTCCAGGCGTTCGCCGCGATCCCCACCCAGTCGCCGGCCGCGGCCGCGGCCGAACTGGAGCGCGCCATATGCGAGCTGGGCTTTCCCGGCGCCATGCTGTACGGGCGTACCGGGGACAAGCCGGCCGACCATCCGGACAACGACGAGCTGTACGCCATGGCCGAGCGGTTGGCCGTGCCGCTGCACTTCCACCCGCAGACACCGGTCCAGCCCGTCATCGACGCCTACTACTCCGATCTTCCCGAGCCCATGGGGCCCGTTCTGGCCGGAGCCGGACTCGGCTGGTACTACGACCTCGGTCTCCAGTACCTGCGCATGATCTTCTCGGGGGTCTTCGACCGGTTCCCCGACCTGCAGGTGATCGCCGGGCACTGGGGCGAGGTCACGCTGTTCTACCTCGACCACACCGGCTTCTTCGGTGAAGCAGGCCGCCTGCGCCAACCCCTGGCGGACTACTTCAAGCAGAACTTCTGGGTCGCCGGCAGCGGCACCAACAGCCCCCGCTACCTGCGCTGGACCGCCGAAGTGATGGGCACCGACCGGATGCTGTACTCCACCGACTACCCCTTCACCTACGGCTTCCGTCCCGGCGGCTTCCCCTACGTCGACACCAGTAACGGTGAAGCCCGCTCCTTCCTGGAGAACTCGCCTTTCACCGACGAGCAGAAGGCCGACATCGGCCACCGCAACTGGGAACGCCTCACCGCCCGCGCCAAGCGCCCGGCGGCCTGAGGACCCCCAGGGGCCGGCGGGACGCCACCACGCACTCCGGCCGGCCCCCACGGCCTCACGGGCCTCGGCGCACGCCGGACCTGGGGCGAACGCGGCCCACACCATCCAGCATGTGATGGATCCGTGGACGCCGCCCGTGTAGTCCGCGTGGGCCCGGTGCTCCGCGTGGGCCGCGGCCCGGCCGGTCGTGGCTCTGGTTTCGGACACCGGTGACTCCCCTGAACTCAGCGCGCCGATCCCTCGGCCCCGGCCGGAGCCCCTGTGTCCGGCCGCCGACGGCCTTCCCGGGCGCTCGGCAGGTGCGGAGTGACCAGGAAACCGGCGAGAGCGATGCCGCCGGTGGCCAGGATCGCCGCCTTCAGGCCGTTCAGCTGCGCGGAGGCGTAGGAGTCCGCGACGGCGTCGACCTCGGACGGCGGTAGCCCGGCACGCTCGGCCGCCGAGCGCACTTGATCGGTGGGGACGAAGGTGATCCCGGCCTCGAGGGCGACACCGACCTGTTCACGGGTCTGTTCGGACAGCTGGGGATTGTCGTCCACCTGCGTGGTGAAGGCGTGGGCGAGTGCACCGATCAGAATGGACCCGATGAGCGCGGTGCCCAGCGCGGAGCCCAGGTTCTGCGCCGTGAACTGGAGCCCTCCGGCCTCACTGCGTTCCTCCTCACCGACGCCGGACTGGACGACGTTGCCCAGCTGCGAGGCGAGCAGGCCGACGCCCACCCCCAGCAGGGCCATGGCTCCGGCGAACTGCGCATCGTCGATGGCCGAGTCGATCGTGGCCAGCAGCCACACGATGGCCACCGCCAGGGTCACCAGGGCCAGCCGGACCACCAGGCGCGGCCCCCATACCCGTCCCAGCGACGACGCGGACAGGGAGGTCACGAGCATGCTGGCGGACACCGGGAGCAGACGCAGGCCAGTCTCGAAGGCGTCGAACCCCTGAACCACCTGCAAGTACAGCGGGATGGTGAAGAACAGTCCCAGCAGGATGAGGTTCTGGCTCAGTAGCGTCATCAGGCCGGACCGCAGGACAGGTCTGCCCAACAGGGACAGGTGCACCAAGGGGTCGACGCCTTGGTTCTCCCGCCGCTTCTCCCAGTGCTGGAAGAGGGCCAGGACGGCCACCCCGGCGCCGATGACGAACAGCGTCGGGGCGAAGCCGAGGACGGTGAAGGGCGGGTTGCGCGGCTGCACCCATCCCCAGGTGCTGCTCTGCAGCACCCCGAGCACGCCGAGCCCCAGGCCGGCCGCGGAGAGCACCGCGCCGATGACGTCGAATCGAGGGCGTCGGCCGACCGGAGGGGGCGTCGCGATCACCCGGCGGCACAGTAGGACGGCCATGACGACCACCACCTCACCGACGAAGACCAGCCGCCACGTCAGGTATGTCGTCACCCAGCCGCCCAGCAACGGGCCGACCGCGATCCCGGCGCCGGCGAGCCCGCCGATGACCGCGTAGGCGACGGCTCGGTCCTTCCCGCGATACGACTCCGCGACGAGGGCGGCCATGGCCGGCAGCACCATGGCGGCTCCGAGCCCCTCGATGACGGACCAGCCCAGCGTGAGGACCCACAGCGTGGGTGCCACAGCGGTCAGGGCGGATCCCACGCCATAGACGACCAGCCCCAGCAGGAACATGCGGCGGCGCCCCAGAATGTCCCCCAACCTGCCACCGATGATCATGAACGCGGCCATGACGAGCGCGTACAACGTGATGACGGCCTGGATGGCGGTGACCTCCGTGTGGAAGTCCTCCACCAGCTGAGTGATGGACACGTTCATGACGGAGGTGTCCAGGACCATCAGGAACTGCGCCGTACCGAGGACGATCAGAGCCCGCCAGTGCTTCACGCTGTCCACCTCGCAGAGTCGTCCAGCTCAGGTACACAGCCGGAGCAGGCGGGGCGGTAGGCCGGCCGGCGCACGCCCCGCTGCTCCTCCATGGCAACCCAGGCACGGGCGTCCCGCCTCACCCGCCGCGGGGGAGCGGCCTGCGGCGACCTGGCTCGCCGCGGCCTGCACGGCACGCGTGGACCGGCCGTCGGACACGTCCTGAAGTATCTCGGTGGCTCAGTCCCGCCGTCCTTCGGCCAGGTCGGTGACGAGTCATCAGTCCGTTCGCCCTCACGGCGGTTGCCGTGTTCCGCTGCTGCTGCCCCCGTGCTACGACGAGGACAGGCACGTACCGACCTGGGACAGTCGAGACAGCTCGCTCAAAGCTTGTTCCGGCTCTGGGCTTCCGCCTCGGCCATTGCCTCGGCCTCGGCTTCGGCCAATGCGATGGTGATGCCGAGTGCCTGGGTGATGTGCGTCGCGGCCGACATGACGCGTGCCGTGCCGACGACTGGGGCGATGGCGACGAGAACGTCCTGCAGTTGCTCGGCGGTCAGGTTGGCCTTCATGGCGGGATCGACATGCGCGAGGTAGGAGATCGCCGGTGCGTCCGTGGCCGCGAGCGCGGCCAGACGGGTGAGAATGAACGTCCTCTCGTCCAGGCCGCAGCGCTCGATCGAGTCGACCGTCATAGCGGCGAGCGTGTCGAGAACGGGGGTGTCTGACCGTGTGGCCATGTCCGGACCGCCTTCCGGTGCTGTGCAAAGCCGACACACGTCATCCGTCGACCACGGGAACCTCACGCGTCGGCCGTTTACTTCATCCACGGTAGGAGCCGCGTGAACCTGACGCATGTTGGGCTGAGCAGGTGATGTGAGTCTTCCTCCAGGGTGATCGCAGCGTTGACGGGTGACGCGGCCGCGAGCGAGGAAGTGCTGGATGACCTCAGCAAGATCCGGCAGGCGTGCACCGGGCGGCTCGATTCGGTGGCATGAATCGAATGGCCCGCGCTGTTCGGTGGCGGCCAGCGGACGGCGCGGACCATCACTCACGTTCCGGCGAGTGGCACGAGGACGGCCGCTGCCGTTCCGAGCAGGGCCAGGTACGCCCATGCGCGTGGGAACTGCGGTGCAGCAGCGTGGGACCCGCGGTGCTGCTGCCCGTCGGGCGGCCGGGGTGGTGGCACCTGGCAGCCGTGCCCGCTGCTTCCTCCTTCCCGCGCACAGCCGCCTCCGCCCGGCTCGCCGGTGCCATGCCGCTGGGGTGGTGCCTGTCGGCCGTCGCGAGCCTGCGTCTCACGGCGCGCGGCGCGCGGTGCCGGGAGACTGCGCGTCCCCCTCGGGCCGGGCCACGCACAGGGCCCAGATGACGAATCCCGAGAAGGCGATCGCCACGACGGACCAGACTGGGTAGTAGGGCAGGGACAGGAAGTTGGCGAGGACGATGAAGGCGGCTATGGCGACGCCGGCGACGCGCGCCCAGGTGGCTCGCTGGAACAGTCCGAGGCTGACGATCACGGCGAGTGCCCCGAGGATCAGGTGGATCCAGCCCCAGCCGGTCAGGTCGAACCGGAAGACGTAGGCCGGCGTGGTGACGAAGACGTCGTCCTCGGCGATGCCCATGATGCCGCGGAAGATGTCGAGCAGTCCGGCGATGCCCAGTATGACGGCGGCGAAGGCCATCAGGCCGGTGGCCCACGCCTGCTTGGTGGAGCGTGAGCTGGTGGAGTGTGTCGCGGTCATGTTTCTGCCTCGTTTCTTCTGGCCCGGCACGGCCGGGGACCGGGAGCCGGCGGGGGCCGCTGTGACGCCGCCGCCGGCGGGGGGTGAGGTGTCGCGACGGAACGGGGACGCCGCCGACGGTGGTGCCCGTGGTCGTCGGGCGCATGACCCGGCGGGTTCCCGCCGATCGCGGTCACGCCGATCACACGGTGCCGGTGCGTTCGGGAGCACGTTGCCCCGGACTTCGTCGCAGCACCGAACGCCATGCGACGGCGTAGGCCATCTCGACCAGGCCGAGCAGGACGAGCCACAGGCCCAGCAGCCGGGTCAGGGCGGTCGCCGACTGGGACGGCAGGGCCAGCACCACGATGCCGGCGACGATGCCCAGCGCTGCGGCGCCGCCGACCAGAGGACGGTGGGGCAGGTCCCTGACGGTGAGCGCCGTGTGCGCGAGCAGCATGCCGGACACCAGCCAGACGCTCCCGGTGATGAGAGACAGGGCCGCGACTGTCTGCAGCGGATGCCTCAGGCACAGCACTCCCGCCAGGACGAACAGCACCGAGACCAGCAGCCGAGGAAGCCGCTCGCCCGGCTCCTCGCGCGAGAGTGCGGTGACGAACCGGAACACACCGGCCGTCAACAGGTACAGGCCCACGGCGACCGCCAGGATGTGAAGGGTCTCTCCCGGCCAGACGAGCACGATGACCCCGGGTACCAGCGCCGCCAGCGCCGACGCCACGATCCAGACCCACGAGACCGCGGCACCTACCGGCACGTGGTCGGCGCCGGGCACCGTGCCGTCGGACACGACCCCCGTCGCACCGGACGCCTCCGGGTCACGCGGTACGGTCATGACGCCTCCTCGTGGCACCGCTCGCCTGCCGATCGGTACGCCGGCGCGAGACGCCACAAGACTCGTGCACCGGCGGGGCCGCCCGGATCACCCGTACGGGGTGATCTCCGCCCGTCGTCGGAGCTACGGCGACAGGCAGTCGCCCGCTCGCCCAGCCGCACGCCCTCAGGGCCGCTCACTACGGGTCAGTCCACGCAGTGCGCGACGAGCGCGAACGGCGCAACGCCGCGGCGGGCAGGCCGCGTCCACGCGAGGAGGTCAGCCTGGCGTCCACTGACCGTGGGGCCGCTGCCCGACCCCACAGTGCGGGCGAAGCCGCTGTCAGTCGCCTCCAGGCGCAGCGCGGGGGTGTCCTGTCGTCGGGCGAGTGCGTCGGCGATGTCCCCGATGATCCACGGGGCGGCTTCGGCCGGGATGTCCGAGAAGCCATAGCCGGCATCCGGATCGGCGTGATGGATCTCCAGTTCGCGCAGCCGGGTGGGATTCGGTTCGCCGGGCGTGCGCAGCTCGCCGGTGCGCATCCGGACCTCGGCGTGCCAGGCCACCGGGGGCAGAGAGCGTACCGCCGCCTCGAAGCGGTCGGCACCGTCTTCCACGTCGACGACCAGATCGGCGACCGGCCACCTTGCCCCGGCCTCGATCTCCGCGGCGCGGACGTCCATGCTCGCCTACCGGGGTGTCTCCACACCGGTGCGCGCCCAGTCGAGCAGCCTGCGAAGACTGTCGGCGGCGCGCGCGATGTGGGCAGGTTGGCGTCGGCCGACGGCGGCGCGCGTTCCGGCGCCGGGCGGGTGAGGAGCACCCGCCCGGCAGGCCGTCGACGCGAGGGCGCCGGGACCGTCAGATGTCGATGACCCGGTAGGCGATGGTGTAGACGCCGCCGGACCCCTCGAGCGAGCGGTACTGGGTCTCGGCACCCGCCTCACTGCCCGTCACTTGCGTCGAACCGAGCTTGTCGTCGCCGCTGGTCGTGTCGTAGTCCCACAGCGTCATGGTGCGCGCCTGCTGCTTGCCGAGGACGAGGGCCGCGTTGCCGTTTCCGTCGGTCATCGACCGGACGTAACCCGGGCCCATCGTCTGGTACTTGAGGCTTCCCGGCCACACCTTGACCGCGTTGCCGTTGGCGTCGGTGATCTTCAGGTAGGCCTCATCGTGATCACCCTCGCTCTGCTGGTGACAGGTCAGCTCCAGCAGTTCGACGCGGACGTAGTCGATCGGCTCGGCCTGGGCCGCCGCGGCGAATCCGGCGACGCCGCCCAACGAGAGCAGAGCGGCCGTGGCCACTCGAGCGATTCCACGCATGGCTGATTCCCCCTTGATTGCGATGGTGGCCCCGCCTTGTCCCGCGAGACCCGTGCCATCCCGGCACACATCCACCCTGCCCGGCGTCATCGCCTCGCATCTACGCGCGTTCCGCTGAGCGGAACGCGGTCGCTCACGCCCTCACGGACACGCCTCGTTCCCGTACCGTCCCAAGGCACGGGTGAGGGCGGCGGCTGCTTCGGCGACCCGGTCCGCCATCACCTCCAGCCTCTGGCCGGCCTCGACCATCACCGCCACCGCCCCCACCACGGCCCCCGCCGGGAGCCGCACCGGCAACGCGGCGCAGCAGACCCCCGCCACCACATCCTCCCGGTCCAGGACGACGCCGCCGCGCACCGGGCCTCGCAGCGCCTTGCCCAGCGCCGTGTCCAGCGAGAACGCCTCACCGTTACGGACCGGCACGAGAGGCTCCGTCCGGCCGGGCACCGAACAGACCGTCAGAGCCCGTTCCTCGTGCATCACCGCCAGTACCGCACCGCCCCCGGTGGCGGCTCTCAGCCGGTGCAGCGGCAGACGTCCCGCCATACGCAGTCCCGGGTGCGGCTGCCACGCCTGCCCGAGCCGGTAGAGTTGCGCGCCCAGCCGGTAGCACACGCCACGGCGCTCCACGGCCCCCAGGGCCACCAACTGCTCCAGCAGCCGGTGAGCCGTGCTCTTGGGCACTCCGCAAGCAACCGCCAGTTCGGTCACCCCTACCTCGTCGCCGTGCTGCCGCAAGGCTTCCAGCAGCGCGAACGCCCCCTCCAGCACTCCGCGTCCCCTGTCCGCCGTCCGTGCGCGTGCGGCTGTGTTCATGGCATCCCCCCAGGATGGCGTGGCCTGGTCGCGTCCCCCGACAACGGTGCGACCCCGGCCCTTGGCGTCCGCGACCATGTTCCCCGGACCGGCGTGCCGGGCGGAACCATTCCGCCGTGTCGCCTCCCACACACGGGAACAAGGGGTTCACCCGTCGTGATCGAGCAACGCCCAGGATTGGTGGAGCGCATGTGGGAGGACACACGCAGGACGCCGCCGTCCCCCGAGTGACCCTGGAGAACTCCGAGCAGGCTCGCGGAGCAGTGCGGCACGGGAGGGCGTGCGCGTGCTCAGCGCAGTCACCGACGACGGTTTCATACAGTCCGGCTCCCCGATCGACACGATCGTGAGGGGAAGGCGTCCGCCGGATGCCGACCGCCGCGCCGGAGGCGGAAGCCGGAATCCTCACCGCTGCGCTCGATCACGACACCGGCCACCAGGGTGGCCAGCGCGGACACGCCGAACACCTCTCCCGCCCGGCGGTGCTCAGGCCCTCGCCGCCGGCCGCCTTCTTGCGTGAACGCCCGCGGTCGGCGCGGCTGGGGCCCGGCTCATCGTGTTCCCCCCTGACTCCGAGGCCGTCAGCCCGCGACGTCATCCTGGGCCTTGGCGCTCAGGACGCGGAAGCGGCCCGGGTGGGCCGGGTCCCGGTCCGTTATCTGCAGGGACGGCCAGGCCCACTGCCACACCCTGCTGCCGGACGGGCGGGAGAAGCGGATCCGGCCGCGGGTGCCCTCGACGTCGACGTGCGGCCAGGCGGCGGCGATGCGCTTCCGGTCCGTGCCGTGGGAGCGGAGCACATCCGCGAGGACGGTGATCGCGTCGTACCCCTCGTACGCGACGAAGGAGGGTGCTTCAGGCAGTCGGTCTCGAAGATGCGCCTCGACGCGCAGGCCGAGCCGGGTGAGGCGTTCGGGCAGGTAGCGCAGGAACGGCACGGCGGCGCCGTCCGCGCCGAGCGTGGTCGCCCATTGCGTGAACTCCGGCTGCCCCGCGGGAGCACCGATCAGGAGGCCGGCGAGGCGCTCGTCGCGGCGGGCGGCTGTGACGATGGGCATGGCCGGCTCGGGGTGGCCGACCAGGAGAAGCAGGGCCGTCGCCCTTCGCCTGACGAGTTCGTCGCACAGGGCCGTGGGGTCCAGTGCGCCGGCGTCGAGTTCGATGACGGTGCCACCGTGTGGGAGTACGTGGTCACGCAGGATGCGGGTTCCGGTGGCCCAGTAGACGCTCGGCTGGGCCGCCACGGCGATACGGCGGTGGCCCGAGCCGAGGAGGTGGTCCGCGTAGAGGCGCCAGCCGCGGGACTGGGGAGGACACAGGCGCGCGACCCACTGGGTGTCGTGCTCGGTGAGCTCGTCGAGAACGGCCGACGAGCACAGGAACGGTACGGCGAGGGCATCGGCCCTGCCGGCCGCGGCGCGAGCGACCACGCTGTGGTACTCCCCCGCCACGGCCGCCACGCCCAGTTCGGCCAGCTCCTCCACGGCGGCGGCAGCCCGCTGCGGGTCCGCCGCCGTGTCACGGACGACCAGCTCCAGTGTTCGTCCGCCGATCCCACCCGCTTCGTTGACCTCTTCGGCGCCCAGCTCGAGACCGGCGAGCAGGTGTCGGCCCGCCTCGGTCCAGCCGGGCCGCGACAGCGGCACGAGAGCGCCGACCCGGATGGCAGGACTGCCACTGCGGTCTTCGGGCGACGACGTCGACGGCTCGATCATGTGATGGTGCCTCCTGTAGTGGCCATGAGGTTGCGGCCGGCCGGGCCGGCTGCTCGCGCAGGGTTCGGCGAGCGTTCACGCCGTCACCCTGTGACAGGTCGGCATCCGGCCGGCCTGCCCCGTGGTCACCCTCTGTGCGTCCGGCTGCCATGGGCGCCGACGTCGGCCGAGGCTTCTGCGCCGGAAGAGAAGACCGCCTCCGCATGACCGTCCGCCCTGATCTTGATCATGAAGCGTAGCCGCGCTACTTGGTGAATCCAAGCAGCAGTCGGGAGCTTCTGCCGGATCACCCGCTCGAAGCTCGGCTGGAGAAGGCGACCTGCCGAGTTCCGGCTCCTGCGCCGGTCGGCCGTTGTTCGCCGAAGGGTGGCTCCGACGACACACCTGCCTGGCCCGCTGCCATGTCCGAAGCGTGACGGCCCAGCAGGTGCGGGAGCCCGCTGTCAGCGGACGACGTCGAAGACGTTCTTCTGCAGACCGTTGGCGTAGACCTCGTGCTCGACCAGCTTGAGCTTCTGGGTGTCCTTGTCCGTGGCGCTGAAGAGCCGCTTGCCCGCGCCGAGCAGCAGCGGGAAGACCAGCAGGTGGTAGCGGTCGATCAGGCCGGCGTCCGAGAGCGCCTGGTTCAGGGAGGCGCTGCCGTGGACGATGATCGGCCCGCCTTCGGTCTCCTTCAGCGCGGCGACCTCGTCGAGCGAGCGCAGGATCGTCGTCTCACCCCAGTTCGACACCAGGTCGCCTTCGGCGAGGGTGGTGGACACGACGTACTTCGGCATCACCTTGTAGCCGGCGAAGTCCTCCATGTCGGGCCACACCGCGCTGAACGCCTCGTAGCTGGTCCGGCCCATCAGCATCGCGGTGGCTTCCTGCTGCTCCCTGCCCTTGATGTCGAAGGCCTCGGGCAAGAACTCGACGTCTTTGAACGTCCACCCGGAGTTCCGGTAACCGGGCTCGCCGCCCGGGGCCTCCACCACGCCGTCGAGCGATACGAAGGCGGTGCTGATCACGATACGCATCTCAGGTTCCTCGGCTCTTCGAGTTCGGTTCTCAGCGGATCCGGTCCGGTGCGCTATGGGACCACACGCGCGACCACAGCGCACCAACCGTGATCTCTGACCGCGGATCGCGGCGAAACTCATCGGCCGTCGCCCGCCCTCCCAGCGGCATCACAGCGTGCAACGCAGTGCCGACCACCGGGGCATCGAGGCGGGACAGGTAGTGCAGAGCGGGGAACCGGCCGGCCTGCTCACGCCGGGCGGGGCTGTGCCCCGCCGCGCGTACCGCTGCGACGGCGTACCGCATCGCGATCCACTGCTCGTCCGTCGCCATACCTCCTTGATCAACAGATCCGCCGTTGCCCCTGTGCCGGCTGCGGCGCTCAGGCCGCTGAGTGTGGTGCTGAGGAAACGCCGGTCAGGATCGGGGAGCGTCAGGGCTGAAGGGTCTACAGGTCCTCGAGGAGGCCGGAGTGGGTCGGCTGCCACCCGAGGGCCTCGCGGGTGTGGGCGCTGGACGCCGGCTGGTCCATGGCGAAGATCGGGCCGCACGGGCCGAAGTTCTCCCGCGCGACCTCCTCGACCGGCAGGCCCAGTCGTCGGCCGATGACTGTCGCGACGTCCCGCACCGCGTCACCCTCGTCGCCGACGGCGTGCCAGGCCGTCCCGGCCGGTGCGTGCCGGCGGTGCGGAAGCGCGGGACGGGCTCCTCCACGAGGACGAGGCAGAGATGTGCGAGCTGCCCGCGCCGGCCGGCAAGGCCGCGGCGTCGATGTGTCGGCGGGTCACGGTACTCGGGGCACCCGGAAGCCGGCCGCGCGGAGCTTCTGTTCGGTCAGTGCGGTGAGGCGGGCCGAGACGGGAGCCTGTTCCGCACCGTGATGGTTGATCATCCGGTAGCGGGCGGCGGCGGTGACCCAGGCCCGCATGGGGCCGCTGACGTCGAGGAGTTCGGGGTGGGCGAGGTAGTGGTCGGCCAGGGCTGCCGCGAGTTCCTCGATGCGCGGGTCGTCGGGGTCCCAGCTCTCGGCCTCCCAGCCGCGCTGGGTCAGCTCGACGTAGGCGGGGTCGGTCAGGCGGCTCTCCTGGACGGCCAGGAAGCCGTCGAAGCCGGCTGGGATCAGCGCCTTGGCGAGGACCAGCGCCTCGCGCTGCATGGCGACGTACTCGGCGGCGAAGCCGAGGGCGCGCATGCGGTCCAGGAGGGCGCAGGCCCGATCGGGCAGCAGGGCCCGGTCGCCGTCGGCGAGCCGGCGCAGCGTCTCGCGTCGAACGATCAACTCTGCTATCTGGTCGTCGAGTTGCCGTTCCACCTCGGCGAGCGCGGCGGTGAACTGCGCGCCGTTCGCCGCCAGCAGGGGCGCGGTGTCGGCGAGCGGCACTCCGGCGGTGGCGAGGGTGCGCACCTGCACCAGGCGCAGCAGGTCGGCCGAGCCGTAGCGCCGGTAGCCGGAGCTGTCGCGCTCCGGCTCTGCGACGAGCCCCAGCTTGTGGTAGTGCCGCACCGTCTTCACGGTGACGCCGACGAAGGCCGCGGCCTGCCCGATCGTGACTCCGTTGCTCATGCGCCCAGTGTGCCGAACACCTCCTCGACGAGCCGCTGTTGGGCCTTCTGGAAGGGCGCGGCGAGCGACAGGCCGGGGTCGTCGACGTAGTTGAGCCCGGCGGTCAGTGTCGTGGTGCCGTCGGCCGAGGCGTACATCAGGGCCGCTGAGCCGCCCTGGCCGCCGTTGTGGTGGTAGACGGTGCGCCCCTCGCCCAGGTCCTGAGCGAAGATTCCCAGGCCGTAGCCAATGGTCTGCTCGGGGGTGCGCATCTCGGCCAGCAGTTCCTCCGGCAGCAGCCTGCCGCCCATGAGGGCGCAGAAGTACGTGTGCAGGTCCGCGGTGGTGGAGATCATGTCGCCGCCGGCGCCGACCCAGGACGGGTTCTGCCGGGTGATGTCGATCGTGTGCTCCACCCCAGCGTCGTCGTAGCGGTAGTAGCTGTGGTTGTGGGGGTCCGGGATCTCGGGGGACGCGCCCGGCGCGAGCGTGCCGGTCAGGTGCAGCGGCTCGAGGATCCGTTGCCGCAGTTCCTCGGCGAACGGGCGGCCGGTGAGCTCCTCGATCAGCAGCCGGGCGATCACGTAGTTGGTGTTGGCGTAGCTCCAGCCCGCCCCCGGCTCGAACCGGGCCGGCCTGTCGAGCGAGAACCGGACCAGTTCCGCGGGTTCGTAGGTGTGGAAGCGCATGTCCACCCACTCCTTGCCCTGCCAGGGGATGCCGGCGGCGACCGTCCCGTCCTCGTAGTACTCCCCGGTGTGGTTGAAGATCCCGCTGGTGTGCTGGAGCAGCATCCGTAGGGTGATGCGGCGGTCGAGGCCGAGCTGCGGCAGTTGGTCGGCGACCGGCGTGTCCAGGCCGGTCCGGCCCTCGGCCACCAGCATCAGCACTGTCGTCGCGACGAAGTTCTTGGTGGTGCTGCCGATCCGGAAGTGCGCGTCCGTCAACGGGCCCTGTGTTCCGCCCAGTTCACGGCGTCCGGCGCTGCCCACCCATGCGCCGCGCTCGTCGTCGACCCGCAGTTGCACCCCGAGGATCCCGGACGCCGCGATCTCTTCGATCGCCTTCTGCAGTTCCGGCCGGTCCGGGCCCTGGGGGGTGGGATGGCTGGGCATGATGCGCCTCCATGTCGTGTGTGCCCCGCTCGGTGCCGGGCCGTTGCGGAGAGCCTGCACCCTGCCCCAGGGTCAACCTCAACTGTGGTGTGGGTCACGACACTTGGTGCGCCCTGACCGGCATCGTGTTCAGACGGCGGTGAAAGGCACGTCTGAGGGTGTCGGTGGCGCCGAAGCCGCACACCGACGCGATGCGGCCGAGGGTGGCGTCGGAGAACTCCGATTCGTTTCCACTGCCGGTGCGTGCGGGGAGACTCCCTGGCCCCTTGGCGGAGGGACGAGAAACCTCGGGATTCCACACGTGGCTGATCGGGTGGCGCAGACCGTGGTGGCCGGGCATCGCCGGGTGGAGCCCTCGGGCCGGTATCCATGCGAATCCGGATGAAATTCCGGCCCGTTTCCCAGCCTGCTGCGTGCTTCCGAACCGGTCGGGGCAGCGCAGCACCGGGCTGAAGTGAGCCTCTTGACGAAGGTCTCGCCGGCCCGGACACTCAAGGTCCGCGTGCTGAGGGGGCAGCCGATGGCAGACTTACCCGGGCCGTTCGGCAGTGGAAAGCACACAAGGGCGGCCGCAGGCGGCTTCCAGGCCGGCCAGAATGCAAGTGGGTGCTGCGGTTGCCTGTTCCTTGTCGCCGTGATCGTTTTCCTGGTCGCTGTCCTCAATGGCTTCACAATGCACTGAGGCTTCCGTCATCGGTCTGAGCCGGCCAGCAGCTTCCCATTCAGTTACGGCAGCACCATCACCTAGCGGCCGGCGCCGGTCCCGTGCGGCAGGGGACGCCGGCCGGCTGTTCGGATCCGGCCAGGCGAACCCTGCGCCAGGGTTCGAGGAACGCGTACTGGCTCACGCCGCCAGTTCCGCCGCCGTGGGCGGGTCCGCTCCCCCACGCGTGCAGGTGAGCGCGGCTGTCCGGGCGGCCGCCGCCAGTGCCTCGCCGAGAACCGGGGGCAGGCGATCGGTGTCCGTCGCCGCGCGCAGGGCCGCGCGTGCCGTCGGCGCCTCGTCTCCCGGGCCGCCTCCCAGCAGGCCGGCGTGCAGCAATCGGCCGGTGAGGCCTGCGGTGAACGCGTCGCCTGCCCCGACGGTGTCCCGTACCCGGACCGATACCGGCGCCACGTCCTGGCTGCCGTGCCGCCACCAGGCCCGGGCGCCCCTCGCTCCCAGGGTGAGGACGACCAGTGCCGGGCCGCTGCGTGCCCAGCGGGCCGCCGTCCGGTCGGGGCTCTCGTCCGGGTGGAGCCAGGCCAGGTCCTCTTCGCTCGCCTTCACCACGTCGCTGACGGCGACGAGTTGTTCCACCCGTTCCCGCACCCGCTCAGCGGAGCGGAGCAGCGCCGGTCTCAGGTTGGGGTCGTAGGAGAGGGTGGCCGAGGGCCGCAGGGCGTGCAGCGCGCCGAGGACCTGATCGGCGCCCGGAGCCAGGGCGGTGGCGAGGGACCCGGTGTGGACGTGCGCCGGGGGGCCGTCGCGCAGTGCCCCCTCGACGGCCGCCGACAGTGCCCAGGTGATGTCGAAGGTGTAGTGCGCGGCGCCCGCGGCATCGAGTACGGCGGTCGCCGTGGAGGTGGCGCCGTCGGCCACGGAGCCCGGCACCAGCTCGACCCCGCCGGCCTCCAGGTGTTCGCGTACCAGGAGGCCGAAGTCGTCGTGGCCCACGCGGGTGGCGAGCCGGACCGGGTGGCCGAGTCTGCCCAGGCCCAGTGCCACGTTGGCGGGGCTTCCGCCCGGGTGGCCGCGGCGCGGGCCGTCGGGGCCGGCGATGACGTCCACCAGTGCTTCGCCGACGACGAGCACCGGCGGCCCGGCGGCTCCCGTGTGCGCGGCGGGTGTCGGCGCGGGGCGGGCCCGGGTGTGTCCGCGGCGGGTGGCCCCTGTCACGGCAGTACCTGGATCTTCCGGCCCTTCCCGGCCTGGAACTGCCGCAGGGCCTCGGCGTAGTCCGCCAGCGGCAGCCGGTCGCTGATGAAGACGTCCGGGTCGAGCACTCCCGCGGCGAACAGTTCGGCGGCGCGTTCATAGCTGTGCAGGACCGCCATCGAGCCGGTGATGGTGATCTCCTCGTTGTAGATCCGGTACGGGTCGATGGTGGCCCGGGTCGCGTAGTCGGCGACTCCGAACTGGAGATACGTGCCTCCCTTGCCGACCCGTCCGAGGGCGTCCTGGATGGCCTGGGCGTTGCCGGTGGCGTCGATGACGACCTCCCAGCCGCGCGGGCGCTCCAGGGCGTCGGCGGAGGTCACCGCGTTGCCGCAGCCGAGGGCGCGGGCGGTGGCGAGCCGGTCCTCGTTGATGTCGACCATGTCGACCGTGGCCGCCCCGGTGCGCTTGGCGAGTTCGAGCATCATCAGGCCCATGGTGCCGGAGCCGTAGATCAGCACATGACTGGCGAGCGTGCTGCGCAGGATGTCGTAGCCGCGCACCGCGCAGGACAGCGGCTCGATGAGGGCGGCGTCCTCGGTGCGCACGTGCTCGGGGAGCCTGACGCAGTTGGCGGCGGGGGCGACCGCGTACTGCGCCGCGCCGCCGGGGACGGTGACGCCGATAGCGTTCCAGCGCTCACACATGTTTCCGCGCCCGATGCGGCAGTAGTGACACTCGTGGCAGTGCAGGGAGGGGTCGACGGCGACCCGGTCGCCGACGGCCAGGCTGCCCACCCCGGAGCCCAGTGCGACGACCTCGCCGGCGAACTCGTGCCCGGGGACGATGGGGAGGGAGGGCGCGAACTCGCCCTGGAGGATGTGGAGATCGGTACCGCACAGGCCGCAGGCCGAGACCTCGACCACGACCTGACCGGGGCCGGGTGCGGGGTCGTCGACGGTCTCGACGCCGACCTGACCGGGCGAGCTGATGACGGCGGCTTTCACTTGACTGCTCCAAGGGACAGGCCCTGGACGAGTTTGTCCTGGGCGGCGAAACCGGCGACGAGGACCGGCAGGGAGACACAGACGGCGGCTGCGCACACCTTGGCCAGGAAGAGGCCCTGGCTGGTGACGAAGCCGGTGAGGAACACGGGCGCCGTGCCGGCGACGACGCCGGTCAGCACACGGGCGAAGAGCAGTTCGTTCCAGCTGAAGATGAAGCAGATCAGCGAGGTGGCGGCGACGCCTGGGGCGACGACCGGCGCGACGATCCGGGCGAGGACGGTGGGCAGTCCGGCGCCGTCGATGGAGGCGGCCTCCAGGATCTCGACGGGGACCTCGGCGAGGAACGAACGCATCATCCACACCGCGATCGGCAGGTTCATCGAGGTGTAGAGGACGACCAGCAGTGCGACGTTGTCGAGCAGGCCGCTGTTCTCGGCGATCAGGTAGACCGGCAGGAGTCCGGCCACCGCGGGCAGCATCTTGGTGGACAGGAAGAAGAACATGACGTCCGTCCACTTGCGCACGGGCTTGATGGACAGCGCGTAGGCAGCGGGCACGGACAGCACCAGCACCAGGAGCGTCGAAAGGAGGCTCGCGGAGAGTGAGTTGATCAACGGCGGCCAGGGCGATACGCCGGTGCTCGCGCCGAAGAACTCGCGGTAGCCGTGGAGGGTGAGCGGCGCGGTGAGGCTCGGCGGGTTGGTCGCGGCGTCGGACTCTCCGTGCAGCGAGGTGAGGAACATCCAGGCGACCGGGAGGAAGAACACGACTCCGCAGAGCCAGGCCAGCAGGCCGAGTGCACCGCGTCGGCGGCGGGCCGCGGTGCCGGGGCCGGCCGTGGCGCGGCGGCTGCCCGTGGCGCGGCCGACGAGGGTCGCGGCCATCAGCGGGTCTCCTCTCGCAGCAGGGTCGAGACCGTCCTGAGGGCGAGGCTTCCGACGAGGAGGGAGCACAGGACGACGAGGACGCCCTCCGCGGAGGCCTGCCCGTAGTCGTGCGCCTGGTAGAAGGTCTCGTAGACGGTGTAGGGCAGGTTGGCGGTGCCCAGGCCGCCGCCGGTGAGCGTGAAGACGGCGTCGAAGTTCTGCACCACGTAGATGCTCCCGAGCAGTGCCGCCAGCTCCAGGTAGCGGCGCAGGTGCGGGAAGGTGAGGTGGCGGAACACCTGCCAGGTGCTCGCGCCGTCCACGCGGGCCGCCTCCACCGCGTCCATAGGACGGCTCTGCAGTCCGGCCAGCAGGATCAGCATCATGAACGGCGTCCACTGCCAGATCAGCGACGCCTCGACGGACATCAGCGGCAGGGAGGACAGCCAGTCGGGCTGCGGCGCTTCGTCGCTGCCGAACAGGCTCCACACCCAGGTCAGCGAGCCGTTGATCAGCCCGTAGGTGGCGTTGTACAGCGCGTGCTTCCAGAGCAGGGCGGAGGCCACGGGCACGACGAGGAACGGCGTGATCAGCAGGGTGCGGACGATGCCGCGGCCGCGGAAGCGGCGGTCGAGCAGCAGGGCCAGTCCCAGGCCCAGGACCAGGCTGACCAGAACCACGGTCGCCGTGAGCGTGACGGTCGTCAGCAGGGCCGAACGCAACTTCGGGTCGGTGACGGCCTCCTTGTAGTTCTGCAGGCCCGCGAAGGCACGGTCGTCGGGGTCGAGGGCGTTCCAGCGCATGAACGAGATCGCCACGGTGCCGACGAACGGCAGCTGGGTGACCGCGATCATGAAGATCAGGGCCGGGAGCAGTGGGGCCCGCCGGACCCATGCTCCGCGGGATCGTCGTGGGGGTTTGGCCCGTTCCGCGGTCCGCGGTGTGCGGGCACGCCCGGTGAGCGTGTGTGTGAGGGTCATCGTGTGTCTCCGCTGTGCTCCCGTCCCCGGTCCCGCGAGGGCGGAGACGGGAGGGGAACGTCGGGTGGACCGGGAGGGATCACTTGTCCGCGTACTTGGCGGCGACCTTCTCGGCGAGCGCCTGACTGGACTTCAGCGCCTGCTCGACACTGGTCCTGCCGGCGATGGCGGCGCTGATCCGCTGGGAGACCTGCGTGCCCAGGTCGGTGAACTCGGGGATGCCGACGAACTGGATGCCGGGGGCGGGGCGGGGCTGCACACCCGGGTTGCCGGGGTCGGCCGACTTCAGGGCGTTCGCGGTGGCCCCGGCGAAGGCGGACGCCGCGGCGACGTACCGCGCGTCGGAGTAGGTGGAGCTCCGCTTGCCCGCCGGGACCCGGGACCAGCCGAGCTGCTGGCCCACCAGTTCCTCGTACTTCTTGCTGGACGCCCAGGAGATGAACTTCCAGGCGTCGCCCTGGTGTTTGCTCGCCTTCTGCAGGCCCCAGGCCCAGGTGTAGAGCCAGCCCGAGCTCTTCGTCCGGTCGACCGGTGCGGGCGCGTAGCCCATCTTCCCGGCCACCGGCGAGCCACTGGCTTCGAGCGATCCCGCCGCGGAGGTCGCGTCGTACCACATGGCGACCTTGCCCTGCTCCATGTTGTTGAGGCACTCGGCGAACCCGGACTGCGGGGCGCCCTTCTCGCCGTGGGCGCGTACGAGGTCGACGTAGAACCTGGTCGCCTCGGCGAAGGCGGGGCTGTCGACCCGGGCCTTCCAGTCCTTGTCGAACCAGGTGCCGCCCATGGTGTTGACCACGGTGGTCAGCGGCGCCATCACCTCGCCCCAACCGGGCAGTCCGCGCAGGCAGATGCCCCTCATCCCGGGCTCGGCGCCGTCGGCCTCGGCGGCGAGGGCGGCCACCTGCTGCCAGGTGGGGTGGGCCGGCATGGTCAGCCCCTTCTTCTGGAAGACGTCCTTGCGGTACATCAGGAAGGACGACTCGCCGTAGAACGGCTCGGCGTACACCTTGCCGGACACCGTGAGGGACTCCCGCAGGGCGGGCAGGATGTCGCTCTGCTCGAAGGCGGTGTCCTTCTGCGCGTACTCGCTCAACGGGGCGAGCCAGCCGTTCTTGGCGTAGATCGGCGTCTCGTAGTTGCTGATCGTCGCCACGTCGTACTGGCCGGCCTGGCTGGAGAAGTCCTGGCTGATCTTGTCGCGGACGTCGTTCTCCGGGAGCACCGTGAAGTTGACCTTGATGCCGGTCTCCTCGGTGAAGTTGTCCGCCGTGAGTTTCTGCAGGTCCGCCATCTGCGGGTTGTTCACCATCAGTACGTTGACGGAGTGCGTGCCGGAGCCGCCCCCTGCGCCGCCGGCGCCCGCGCACGCCGTGAGCAGTGCGCCGCACACGGCCAGCGCGCACAGCGGCACCGCCTTCCGTGGACCGGTCGGTCGTGAAGTCATGAGCGTCCCTTTCGTCAGCTGTCGGGTACGGGCAGTGCAGGGCACGAAGGAGGTGGGATCGGTCGCACGGCCGTGTTCCGGCTGTGCGGGCGCGGAGGTGTCGCCGGCACGGCTTCGGCGGGGCCGCCCCCCGGCGGCGGGGGCGACCCGGGCGGGCAGGACCCGACGGCGCGACGGCGGGTCAGGCCCGGCGGACCTGAGATCCGTTCAGACCCTGTGGACTCGGGGTCCCATCAGTGAGTAGCGGTGCGCCTCGGCGCTGGACAGTCCGGTGTCGGTGACGACAGCCTCGAAGTCACCCACTTCGGCGAAGCGGCAGAAGCTGCTCGCTCCGAACTTGCTGTGGTGCCCCATGAACACACGGCGGCGCGACACGGCCAGCGCCTTGGCCTTGACGTCGGCCACGACCGGATCGGGGGTGGTCAGGCCAAGCTCCCTGGAGATCCCGTTCGAGCCGAGGAACGCCAGGTCGATCACGAACTGCCCGAGCATCGCGCAGGCCCAGGAGCCCACCGTCGCCAGGGTCCGCGCCCGGACCCGGCCGCCGAGGAGCAGCACGGTGAGCTGCGGGGAGTCCACGATCGCGGCCGCGGTGGACAATGACGCGGTGACCACGGTCAGGGGACGGTCGCCGGGGAGGAGCGCGGCGAGGAGCTGAGGGGTGTAGCCCTCGTCCACGAACACGGTCTCCGCGTCGCCGAGCAGCTTGACCGCCTCCGCGGCGATCCGGCGCTTGTCCTTGACGTGCAGGGTCTCCCGTTCGGTCAGGCCCGTCTCGAAACCCGCGCCCTCGACGGGGTAGGCGCCGCCGTAGGTGCGCCGGAGCAGACCTCGGCGTTCCAGGACGCCGAGGTCCCGGCGGATGGTCTCCGGCGCGACAGCCAGGTCGGCGGCCATGGTGGTGACCTCGACACGTCCCTGGTGCCGGGCGAGCGCGAGGATCCGGCTCTGACGCTCCGCGGCGTTCATCGCATTCACCTCGTCTTCTGTACGACCGGTCCGGGCACGGCGCGCCCGGTCTTGACGCACATTTATACCAACCACCTTTTCGCGTGAGCGGGCCCAGAGCGGGCCTGAAGCTGCCCGGTGATGCCCGAAGGGGTGACACAAAACCGCAGTTCATGTGCGTGCGGCGCGGTTCGCCCCGTCGCTGGTGCCCGTATGGACCGTCCCAGGCGCCCGGTTCGGGCAGTCGGCGGAGCGGCGGGAGGACTCGATCACCGCTCGGGTACGGTCGTCTCTGCCGGGGCGGGACGGTCCGGGGTGCCTGATCGGTCCGCTGAGCGATGCGGGCGGGTCGCCGTCGGGACGTCCCGGCTCATGGAGGTCCGCGGTCTCGGCGTAGACCTCCGGCTCCACCGGCCGGCGGACGACGACGTGGCCGAGCAGCGCCGGCCAGCCGCCGGGGCGGAGCACGTCGTACGCCCGCCGCCGACCGGTCGACGGAATGGGAGGACCACGGCTGACCAGTGGTGCGGGACGTGTTTCGGGATCCTCCGCCTCGGTGGCCGGGGTGGACCGCGGCGTGGCCTCGGCCGCTGGCGTCGGGCGGGTTCGCGGGCTGTGCGGTGGCCCGGTTATGCTGCCTCGCCCACGCGCCGGGGAGGTACCGCACCATGAACAGCACCACGCCACCCTTTGCCGAACGGATCGAACTCGCGGGGGAAGGTCTCGTCCTGCGCGACTGGGCGGAGGCGGACCTGGCCGCGATGCCGGACCTGTTCGACCATCCCGACATCGCGTACTGGACGCCGATCGTCTCCCCCTTCGACGAAGCGGCCGCCCGCGCACGGCTGGAACGGGGGCGGCGGCTGCGGGCGGAGGGCACGACTGTCCTACTCGCCATCACCGTCGACGGCCGCGCACCCCTGGGCGAGGTGATGCTGCGGCGCGCCCCCGAGGGCGTGGAGATCGGCTACGCGGTCGGCCCGGCGCACCGCGGCCAGGGGCTGGCTGTGCGGGCGGTGCGGGTGATGGCCGCGTACGCGTTCGAGCAACTGGGCGTGGAGCAAGTGATCCTGGAGCTGGAGGCCGAGAACGCGGCCAGTGTCGCCGTGGCCACCAAGGCGGGCTTCAGCCTGCTCGACGTGCCGCTGATCGAGGGGGTGGAGAAGGGGCGGCCCTATGCCTTGCAGACGTGGGGCCTGCGGCCGGCGGTGTGAGGCTGCCGAGAGGGTGCGGGGCGGGCCGCGGGTGCGCCCGACCGTTCTGTACGGGCACGGTCGGCCGGGCGCGGGGGGGGGTGCGCCGCCGCTCGGCCTCACCGCTCGACGTCTGCGCGTGGCGTCGCCGGTCGTGAGGCGGTCGCTGCCGGCGTCATGGCAGCGGGGCCTGGTTCGGGCGCGCCCGCTGGAGCGGTCGTCAGGGGCGGACGAACGCGTGGTTGAGGTGGGCGGTGGCCAGGAGGTGGCCGTGGTCGCGGGCGTCGGCGAGGAGGTTCAGGCGGGTGCGGCGGGCCGTGGCCTGGTCGCTCTCCAGCCGGTAGGCGACGCTCGGCGCGGCCAGTTGGACGGCGTGCACGAGCACGTCCCCGGTGATCATGATGCGTTCCCTGCCTCCGTCGACGAGGACGGACTGGTGGCCGGCGGTGTGGCCGGGTGTCGGCACGGCGGTCAGTGACGAGCCGCCCGGGCCGCCCCGTACCGCGGTCCGGCCGTCGATCACACGCAGCAGTCCGGCCCGGCGCAGTGGCTCGACCACATATGCCCGGGCGGAGTCGTCGGCGGTGAGGGCGGTGATCTCCGCCCGCTGGACCACGTGGCGGGCGTCGGGGAACAGCGGAGTGCCGGCGGTGTCGACCGTCCAGCCGTAGTGGTCCTCGTGGAGATGGGTCAGGACGATGGTGTCGACGTCGTGCCGGTCGATGCCGGCGTGCCGCAGGACCGCAGGCAGGTGTCCGGGGACCGGCGCCCAGGCCGACGCGGGGCTGCCGGCCGGGCCGATCCCGGTGTCGACGAGGGTGACGCGGCCGCCGGGCCGGCGGACGGCGTAGCAGCGGAAGTCGAGTTCCCAGGTGTCGTCCGGGCCGAAGGCGGCGGGGTCGAGCCGCTCCGCGCGCGCCCAGTCCGCGTCGCTCGCGTCGGGGAACCAGTCCCGCCGCTTGCCGGGGAACGTCCCGTGGGCGTCCAGCAGCGCCAGTACCTCGTAGGCGCCCGCGTGGCGGGTGACGATACGCGCGGCGCCGATGCGGCGCTGGGACGCGGCCGCCGCGCGGGCGCCGCCGGTGTCGGCCCACGCGGCGAGCGCCCCCATGCCGGCGGTGGCGGCGCCCCGCAGGACCGTGCGGCGGCTCGTGGCGTCGCCCGTCGTCGTGGCGTCGCCCGTCATCGGGGTGTCGGACGGAACGGGACGGTGGGTCATGGTCTCCCCCTGCGTCGAAGGTCGTGACATGTGCGCACCACCGTGCGGGGGCCGCGCACCCCGCGGCTTGTACGTTCGTGTCCGGTTCGCGGGGGCCGTGGCAAGGGGTCCGCGCCCTAGGATGGGCGCATGGCCGGGAACCGGCGAACGTATCTGCGCGAGGACGACGTCCACCTCACCGATGTGCGCTGCGGCAGCACGACGCGCGGCTGGTCGCCGTTGCGGCCCGCCCCGGTGTTCGGACTGGTGCTGCTGCGGAACGGGGTGCTGCGCGGCCGGGTCGACGGCGTCGAGCATGTGCTGGACGCAGCCAGCGTGTACGTCGAACGTCTCGGCACCGAGCAGCAGTTCGCGCATCCGCTGGGCCCGGACGTGTTCACGGAGATCGTTCTCTCCGAGCCCCGGGTCGCGGACCTGCTGGGCGGCGATCCCACCGTTCCGGAGGGTCTGGTCATGGTGACGCCGGCTCTGGCCCTGGCCCACCGGATGCTGCTGTCCCGCGCCCGCCGGGGCGCCGACGCCTTCGAACTCGGCGAGCACACCGCCCGGTTGGCCGCCGCGGTCTTCGCACGGCTCGCCCCGGCGCGGGTCGCCTCGGGCCGCCCTGCCTCCGCCGCCGCCCGCCGTCGTCTCGTC
Organism: Streptomyces sp. NPDC018610; assembly: GCF_044391765.1. NCBI lineage: Bacteria > Bacillati > Actinomycetota > Actinomycetes > Kitasatosporales > Streptomycetaceae > Streptomyces > Streptomyces sp. NPDC018610. Next base: position 64,206 of record NZ_JBISAL010000018.1, on the reverse strand, counting down.
GACGACGCGCGCGCCGTGCTGGCCGCCGAACCGACCATCGGACTGGAGGCGTTGGGCCGGACCGTGGGCGCGTCACCGCATCATCTGAGCCGGGTCTTCACGGCCGTCACCGGCGTCACGGTCTCCGCCCATCGCGACGGGCTGCGCCTGGCCCGGGTCCTGGACCGGCTCGGCGAGGGCGAACGCGACCTGGCGGGGCTGGCGCGGGAACTCGGCTACACCGACCAGTCCCACATGACCCGCGTGGTCCGCCGGGCGGCGGGGCTCCCTCCGGGACGCCTGCGCGCCCTGCTGACCTCGCTGGAAGCGGTGGACGGGGAGTACGCGCAGACTGTCGCGAGGGCGCCCGGCCCCACCGACGGGCGTGGCACGGGGAGTTGAGAGCCCGGCTGGGCATCCCCGGCCGCCGGGAACGGGCTGTGGGCACGAGCCAGGGACCCGAGCCATGGGGGAACGAGTCGGTCCGGTTCGCCTGTCGGGGCTCGTTCCGGTCAGTCGCGCGGTGCGCCCCGCTCGGCCACCGGGGACCGTCTCCGGCGCGGTGTCCCGGTACGCGACCGGGGGCAGCCGGACGTCGACGAGGAAGTGGATGTACTCGTCCGGGCCCAGGAACGGCACGTTCGCCGAGTGGCGGTGGCGGGCATCCGGGGCCCGGCCTTCGCGTCCGTCCGGGACGATCAGCACCTCGTCATGCCAGGGGGCGGCCCGGCACTGCCGGGGGTCGGCCTCCGCGCCGGTGGCGTCGGCGTTCTGGGCCGGTCCGGTGATGACGAGATGCGCGTCACTCCGTCGGACGGCATCCTGAGGAGGGCCCCGCAGCCGCACGCGGCAGGTGTGCGGCTGGGCCGCAGGGGTCCGATCGCGCTTCCCCTGGGAGGCTCCATGGTCGTGGTCGTGATAGCGCTGTGCATGCCGGTGGCGATGCTGCTGCTTCTGCTCGGCATGGACGCGTTCGACTCCCTTCTCTCCCGTCCCGCGGACGAACCAGCCGACGAGCCACCCGCCCCCTGACACCCGCGTGGCCGAACCAGCCCTCCCGCCTCGCCGGGCCGCCGCTCAGAGCGCGGCGGCCCGGTAGCGCACGAGAAGGATGCCGTGCACGTCGCCGTGCGGGGCGTGGTAAAGGTGCGCGGTGTCGGCCGGCCAGCACACCGTCCCGCCGGGCCCGACGGTGCTCGGCGCGCCCAGCACGCCCACGAGGGCCGTGCCGCTCAGGATCGTCAGGCTCTCCGTCGTGCCGGGGACGTGCGCGGCAGACTCCTGCGTGGCGCCGGCGGCGATGGTGATCCGGAAGACGTCGGTGACGGCGTCGTCGTCCTCGTGCCGCTCGATCAGGACCGCTGTGACCGCGCTGCCGGAGACGGCCGCCGCGTGCCGCTCGGCACGCGGCGGCGGATCGTCGTCGAGCACCGCGCTGAGCGGCCGGTTGAGCGCCGTGGTCAGCGCGTAGAGGGTTTCGAGCGTCGGGTTGCGCGTGCCGCTCTCCAGCTCCGAGAGCGTGCCCTTGCCCACACCCGAGCGGCGCGCCAGCTCCGAGAGCGAAAGGCCCCGGGCCGCGCGCAGCTCCCGGATCCTGCGTCCCACTTCGTCGTTCAGCCCCATCGCCGGATCGCGCTCCCGCTCTCGTCGCCGTGGTTGACGGGTTCCGCCCTCCTCTCTAGTGTTCCACAAACAGAACGTTCTGTATGTGGAACGCTCGCCGCCGCACCCCGGGCCGGTCCTCGTCCGGACACCCGCCGCGCCCCCCGTCCTCGGAAGTTGCCCCGTATGTCCTCCTTCACCGGCCGCCTCCGCGCGGCCGCCCCGCCGTCGGCGGTGGCCGCCGGCCTGATCGCCGTCACCGTGGGCGTCACCAGCTCGGCCGCGCTCGTGTTCACCGCGGCGAAAGCCGCGGGCGCGGGCCCGCGGGAGATCGGCTCCTGGATGTTCGCGCTCGGTGTCGGGCTCGCCGTCACCTGCGTCGGCCTCTCGCTGCGGTACCGCACGCCCGTCGTCACCGCGTGGTCGACGCCCGGCGCCGCGCTGCTCGCGACCGCCCTGACCGGGGTGACGATGGGGCAGGCCGTCGGCGCGTTCGTCTTCTCGGCGCTGCTCGTCCTCGTCACCGGCGTGACCGGATGGTTCGCCCGCGTCATGGACCGCATCCCCGTGTCGCTCACCGCGGCCCTGCTCGCCGGGGTGCTGCTGCGGTTCGGCACCGGTCTGTTCAGCACGATGCACGGGAACTTCGCGGTGGCCTTCCCCATGTTCGTGTGCTACCTCCTGGCGCGCCGGTTCGCGGCGCGGTACGCGGTGCTGGTCGCACTCGCCGCCGGCGTCCTCGCCACGGTCGTCACCGGCGGATGGCGGCTGGACGGCCTGCGCGTCTCGCTCGCCTCGCCGGCCTTCGTGGCGCCGGACTTCGACTGGAAGGTGCTCGTCAGCGTCGGTGTGCCGCTGTTCGTGGTGACGATGGCCTCGCAGAACCTGCCGGGAGTCGCCGTGCTGCGCAACTCCGGCTACGACGTGCCCGTGTCGCCACTGATGACGTGGACCGGCGCGGTCAACGTCCTGCTCGCCCCGCTCGGCGCCTTCGGTCTGAACCTCGCCGCCATCACCGCCGCGATCTGCACCGGCGAGGAGGCGCACCCGGACCGGGACAGGCGCTACGTCGCCGCCGTGTGGGCCGGGATCTTCTACCTCTGCGTCGGGGTGTTCGGCGCCACGGTCGCCTCGCTGCTCACGGCCATGCCGCAGGCCCTCGTGCTCGCCACCGCGGGCGTCGGCCTGCTGGCCACGATCGAGAACGCCCTGGGCACGGCCCTGTCCGACCGGTCGTCGCGGGAGGCCGCGGTCGTCACCTTCCTCGCCACCGCGTCCGGTGTCACGCTCCTGGGCATCGGCTCCGCCTTCTGGGGGCTGCTCGCGGGCGCGCTCACCGGCGTCGTCGCGAACGCCGGGCGAGGGAGAGGGCGCGCGCTCGCGGCCGCGGCTCCCGCACCGGCGCGGGAGCGTTCGGCCGAGGAGCCTTCAGACGAATCGCCGTGGGCCGGCGCCGGGTCCGTTGTGGCTCCGCCGGCCGTTCGCGAGTCGGCTGCGGCCGCATCGGCCGATACGGCGTCGGTTGTGGCCCCGGCGGCCGATGCACCGTCTGCCGTGGCGCCGGCCGTGGAGCGGCCCTCTCCGTGACGGGGCGGCCGGACGCCGGCCGTGGGCGGGGCGGGGCGGGGCACGGCGACGGGCATCAGCGGTCGGGGGCGCCGGGACTCGCGCAGTCGGTCCACTCAGCGTGACGCACGCCGGCGTGCCGCCGACGGACAGGAAGGCAGGCGGGCTGCCGTCGGCCAACGAAGACCGAAGGCATCACCGTCAGTCGGTCACTGACGTCACGTCAACTAGCGGGGCATGCCTCACACCGCGACGTGAGACGCGTCGGGGGCGAGGCAGCGCGTGGTCGACGACGGTGACATGGTGCCCCCGGGCCGCGAGGCGGACGGCGTCGCCGCCGTCCCCGCCGGCGAGGTCGAGCACGCGCAGGGATCCCTCGCCCAGGCCGTCGAGGTGGCGGAGCAGATTGGCCTCGGCGACCGTGTAGCGCAGTCGGCCCCAGGGCGCGTCCTGCCACTTCTTCCAGTTGGTCATCGCTGTGTCGGTGTCGAACTTCTCGGCTGCTTCGGGCATTCGGCGAGGATATTCGCCAGGTGAGCGTGGTGGCCTCGAGCACGGGTGGCACGACGTCGAGATCAACTGCTCGACTCTGTCGTGGTGTTGCGCCAGCGGGTCTTCACGGGGCGGGTGACCGGCCCGGCTCGTTGCCGGTGGCTGCCCGAGGCCGGGCGGCCGGGGCCCGCCTACGTGTGCGCTCTCGTCGGCGCGGGAGCCACGGATCGCGGATGCCGCTTACGGCCGCGGGTCCGCCGTACCCCGTGTCGGGGGGTGGCCGCGGGGTGGGCTTGGCCCGGGGGCATTGCCTGGGACGGGTGTGGGCCAGGTGTGAGTGCAGGCGCGGAGTGCCGGTGCGGGGGCAGGGTGGTGATGCAGGGGCAGGGTGGTGATGCGGGGTCGGGGTGGTGATGCGGGGTCGGGGTGGTGGCTCGGCGCGCCCGGGGGCCGCGGCCGGTGGCGTGGTCCGGGCTCCGGGCTCCGGGCTCCGGGCTCCGGGCTCCGGACATCGGGTAGCGGGCTACGTGTCCGCGCGACCTTCCTGACCACCCGTGCCCCCTCGTCGGTCGCGGACCGGGCATCCGGATCGGGGACCGGGTGTGCGCCCCGGGGACGGCTCACGGCGGGCACACACCTCCGGGTCCGTTCTCCACACACACCGTCAGCGGCGTTCAGGCTTTCGGCGGGGTGTCGGACCGGCAGATCGGATTCGACGGGATGATGCCCCGTCGGCTGCGCCGCGCGACCGAACGGCCTGCTCACGGTCACCTGTCGGGTGGCACATGTGCTCCCGCGACGCCCCGAGGACACGGCCGGCACGAGTCACCCAGTGCTCCGAATGCGGCTCTCAAGTGGTGCGCGGACGCGAGCCCGCTCAAGGTGATCACGTCGCGACTGTGATCCCGAAGGGCGGGAGTCGTGACGTCTCGAATGGCGAAGGGAACACCCATGCGTATCACCCGTACTCTGTTCACCTCCGCGGCGGTCGCCACCGCCGTGGCACTCTCCACTCCCGGCGCCGGTGCCGTGAGCGCGGCCGCGCTCTCGGCTTCGTCGGGCGTGGTCTCCCACAGCACCGTCGCCACGGCCAAGGGCGGGGACTCCGAGGACAACGGCGGCGACGACGGCTCCTCGCGGGGCGGCGGCCGCGGCGGCGACGAAGGCGGCCGCGGTGGCGACCACGGCGGCGACCGCGGCGGCGACGAAGGCGGCCGCGGCAAGGGCAAGCCCCACGGCGGCGTCCACGCCGGCGGCGGCGCACTCGCCATGGCGATGGGCGACAACGGCTCCTCGGACGAGGGCGGCCGCGGCGGCGACGAAGGTGGCCGTGGCGGCGACCGCGGGGGCGACGAAGGCGGCCGCGGCGGCGACCGCGGCGGCGACGAAGGCGGCCGTGGCGGCGACCACGGCGGCGACGAAGGCGGCCGCGGCAAGGGCAAGCCCCACGGCGGCGTCCACGCCGGCGGCGGCGGTCTCGCCCAGTCCACGAACGGCATGGGCGCGGGCGCCGCGCTGGTGCTCGGTGGCCTGGGAGTCGGTGCCTACATGCTGCGACGCCGGCGTGCCTCGGACGGCTCGGTTGCCTGACCGGGTTCCGGACGGCCACGCTCCGCTGTCGCGGGTTCGGTAGCCCCGCGCGCTCCGGGCGCTTCGCCCGGAGCGTGGCAGGGGCCGAGGCGACGGCGTGACCGCCGGCCCGCATCGCCCCATCACCACCGGTTCATGAAAGGCACCGAGCATGGCCGTGCAGCAGCCGTCCCAGACGGAGCAGCCCGAGAACGGGCGCACGACGGGTCCTCGCCGACGTCGGCTGTTGTGGCCCGCAGCAGCGGTCGGACTGGGTCTCGTCCTGATCCACAACTCACTCGGCACCACGCGGGCGAGCCTGCCGTATCCGGCACGCCCCACGACTGCCGCCTCAGCCTTCCCCCACCCCAAGACATCCGCCAGCCCCGACGGCATCGCGCTGCCGCGATCGGCGCCGAAGCGGATCTCGATCCCGGACATCGACGTGGACGCGCCGTTCACCGGCCTGTCCATCGGCGCCTCCGGACAGCTCGACCCGCCACCGGCAGAGGACACCAACCTGGTCGGCTGGTTCCAGGACGGGGCCTCGCCGGGTGAGCGCGGTGCGTCGATCGTCGTGGGCCACGTCGACACGAAGACCGGGCCCGCGGTGTTCGCCCAGCTGTCGACGCTCGAGCCCGGCAGCCGCATCGACATCACGCGGTCGGACGGCGTCGTGGCGAGCTTCAAGGTCGACGCCGTCGACACCTTCAGCAAGGCTGACTTCCCCAACGACGAGGTGTACGCCGACACTTCGGATCCGGAGCTGCGGCTGATCACGTGCGGCGGCAGCTACAACCGCACCATCCAGGACTACGAGTCGAACGTCGTGGTGTTCGCCCACCTCGACTCGGCCGAACCTGCCCAGTGACGTGTGCGCGTCGGCGCGGACCGGGAGTGGGTCCGCGCCGGCCGCGCGTCGGTCCGCGGTACGGGAGCCCGGTGTGCGGCCGAGGGCAGGCCGGAAGACATGGATGAACGCGACAAGGAGCACAGTATGCCGACGGACTCGGTCGGACGATTCCTGGCGGCCCTGGACCCGGACCACCGGGAGACCGTCGGCGCCAGATCGCGCGAGGAGCAGGAGCGGCTCGCCGCGGCCTGGGAGCGGGAGCTCGAGGCGGACGACGAACTCGACACCCTCGACGAGCTGTCTCCGCCGGCGGCGGAGGCCGAGGCGGCCCGCCGGGTCCTGAACCGGGAAGCCGGGTGACACGCCGGAGGTGACGCGGCGTCCGCCCTGTCTGCCTTGCCCGCCCTGGTCGACGGCTTCCGGCCGGCAGGCCCCGGGGCGGGCGCCGGCGCTTCCCCGACCTCCCGCCCGCTGCGGTGGCGGTGCATGACGACTCGGCCGGCGCCTCGACGGACGCGGCCTTTCCGGTCGGCAGGAGGTCGTCCGCGGTCACGGGCAGGCCGGGCCCCCGTGCCCCTCACGCCTGGAGTGACGAGCCCACCCCCGGCGGCGGGCCTGCCGACGATCGGCCGTCGGGGCGGGCCGGCTTCGACGCGCCGACCGGCCCGTTCGTGACGGTGAGTCCGGAAATGGTTGCACGGCTCATGTTTCACTTACGTCCCACTTCTGTAGCACTTTCGTGCCAGGGGCAAATCTGGTTGACGCGTGAAGGACACGTGTAAATGATCGTCGGGTATCCCTGGGTCTCACCGGGCCGCACGACGGTCCGCGATCCAATCCTCACGACCAACTGGAGGGCCCACGTGGCCAAAAGTTCCGGCCTGAACACGCGCCGCACGGTGGCGCGTGTCACGGCTGCGGCACTCACCGCCGCTCTGGTGGCGACCGGCGCGAGCTCCGCCTTCGCCGCCGACGCGTCCGGAAGCCGTTCCGCTTCGAAGGCTCTCGACGCCAAGCCGTCGGGCGCCGCGAAGTCCGGCATCCGTGCGGGGCTCGGCAACACCCAGATCAACCCCCTGTTCGGCGTGGACAGCGCGGGCGAGCTGTGGGAGAACGACCCCAACTTCGAGGGCGGTCTGGACTCCCGTTACGACACGGGCGGCAGCGGCTGGCAGTACACCAGCTTCATGACGCAGGTCGACCAGGACTCCGACGGCTTCTCCGACGGCATCTGGGACGTGACCAGCGGCAAGCTGTCCTACACCGAGTGGAACACTTCCACGAACACGGTGATCGGCAGCGGCTGGAACATCTACAACCGGGTGTTCTCGGCCGGCAACCTCGGCGGCGCCGGCGCCGACGACCTGCTGGCCCGGGACGGCTCCGGTGTCCTGTGGCTGTACCTCGGCTACGGCAACGGCAAGCTGACCCAGCGCTACAAGGTCGGCTCCGGGTGGAACGCCTACGACGAGATCACCGGCAAGGGCGACCTGACCGGTGACGGCAAGGACGACATCGTCGCCCGGGACAGCTCGGGTGTGCTGTGGCTCTACAAGGGCACCGGCGACTACAAGGCCCCGTTCGCGTCCCGCGTGAAGATCGGTGGCGGCTGGAACACGTACAACAAGCTGATCTCCGTCGGTGACATCGACATCGACGGGATAACCGACCTTGTCGCCCGCGACAAGACCGGCGCGCTGTACCTGTACAAGGGCACCGGCAACGCCGCCGCCCCGTACGCGTCCCGCGTGAAGATCGGCAACGGCGGCTGGAACACCTACCGCATCCTGTTCTGATCCCACCGCCTTCCTCGAGGGCACAGGAACGGGCCGCTCCCTTCGCCGGGGGCGGCCCGTTTCGCTCGCTCCTCGCGCCGCCGCACCGGCTGACGCACACTGTTCATCCAGGAGCGGAATCCCCTCGCACGGCAGGTGCGTCGGCACCGGCATGACTGTGGGAGCGACCAGGTCCTACGCCCGTGTCACCGAGCAGTCCGGCGTGGCCCACCCCGTGGAGCTCGCGGCCATCGGCGACGAGAAGAACCTGGCCGACACGGTCCGCCGTCACCGCGACGCGGGCGCCACCGAGGTCGTCGTCACGGCGGGCGAACTCGGCGGTCCGGACGACCGGTTGCGCACCTGGGAGGCGCTCGGCGAACTGGCCCGACCCGCCGGCCACGGGGCTCTCGGATGTCGCGGCCCGCCCCGGCCATCCCCCTCGGCGCCGTCGGAATCGTCGCCGAGGGCCGTCGGGGCCCTGGCCGGCTCACACGTGTCCCGGACGGATGCCGTCTGCGACGATGACGGCGGGGATCGCCGGGCGTGCGAGGGCGGGAGGATGGGCCGGTGAACGAGACGGCGCGGGCCGACGGGGCTCCTGGCGGGAGCGCGGACGCCGCGAGCCTTCGTGCCCTGCTGTCCTTCGACGACGTGGAGGCCGTACGCCTGCTGTGCGCGCCGGCCGGTCAGGACGTGCCGATCGGTCATGTGGCCGTGGGCCTGGACGACTTGCGGCCGGGCCGGGAGAACGCCCTGCTCCTGGCCGTCGGGGCGCCCGCCCTGCCCGAGACGGTCCGGCAGGCCGCGCGGCGCGGGGCCTCGGCCGTGGTGCTGAGCGGCCCCGAGCACACGGACGAAGCGGCCGACGCACAGGCGCGTGCCGGACTGGTCGCGGCCGCCGAGGAGACCGGCGTCGCCCTGCTCGTGCGCGCCGAGGGCGCCGACTGGGCCCAGACCGCGGCACTGCTGCGCAGCGCCCTGTCCTACGCCGTCGCCGGACACCCCGGCCCGGCCGGTGCGCCGACCGCGGACCCGGGCGCGGTCTCCTCGCTCGCCGCGCTGGCGGCGCGCGTGGCCGCCCAGGTGGGCGGCTCCATCACCATCGAGGACACGCGGTTGCGGGTCCTGGCCCATTCCGCCACCGGGGAGACGGCCGATCCGCTGCGCCGCACCACGATCCTCGGCGGCCGGGTGCCCGCGTGGCGGGTCGCCGAGCTGCGCCACAGCGGCCTGCTGCGCGCCCTGTGGACCTCCGCCGAGGTGATCCACCGGCCTGCCGACGCGAACGGTCCCGAGCGGCTGGTGGTCGCGGTGCGCAGCGGGCGGGAGGTGCTGGGCTCGATCTGGGCCGCGGCCGACGGCGGCGCGCTGGCTCCCGACGCCGCCGGGCATCTGCGGTCCGCCGCCGCGCTGGCGGCTCCGCTGCTGGCCGGCGAGCGGCTGCGGGAGAGCGGCACGGTGCGGCGTCGGGAGTCCGCGCTGCGCGGTCTCCTGAGCGGTTCGGGAGACCGGCGCACGCACGCGTGGGCGCTGGGCCTGTCCCCCGGCACGGCGTGCGCGGTCGTCGTGGCCGAGCGCCGTGCGGCGGACGCCGACCGGGGGCTGGAGGTGCTGGCCCTGCGGGCCGCGGCGTCGCGTCCGGGCACCGAGGTGCTGCGTGAGGATGCCCGTCTGGTGCTGCTGGTCGTCTGCGGTCCGCCTCCGGGCGACCGCGACGCCAGGGGCCGGAACGGGGCCGAGGACGGGGTCAGGAACCGGGGCCGGGACGATCGGGAACAGGGGGTGAACCGGGGCCGGGACGATCGGGAGCAGGGGGTAGGGAAGGACGAGGAGGAGGTTCTCGCCCTCGTCCGCGAGCTGGACCTGCTGGCCAACGCCGTGCCCGATGCCGCTCCGGTGTGGCTGGGGGCCGGTCCGGTCGTCCCGTCGGTGCGGGCCGCTCGGTCCCGTGAGCGCGCCGATCTCGTGGTGAGGGCGCTTCGGGAGCGGGAGGCGCGCGCCGTGGCCGCCGGGCGTCCCCTGCCGCCGCGCCACTCCGGTGCGGCCGGGGTGGGCACGACGCTGGAGGCCCTGCGCATGCTGGACGCGCTGCGTCCGGTGTGGGAGACGGGCGCGGGGCCGGTGCACGAGTTCGTGCGGGCGGACGCGGCCGCGGGTGGTGAGCTGCTGCGGAGTCTGGCCGCCTTCCTCGATTCCGGGGGCGATGTCGCGGCCGCCGCGCGGCGGCTCGTCGTCCATCCCAACACCCTGCGTTACCGGCTCAGGCGGGTACGCGAGCGGCATGGTGTCGACCTGGACGATCCGGACACCCGGCTGCTGGTCACCGTGGCCGCCCGGCTGGCCGCTCCCCCGCCGGCGTGAGCGGCCCGGTCGCGTCGGCGCCGCGCGTCCGCTTCGTGTTGTGCGGGTGTACGAAGGAGTCCTCCGGCTTTGTGGGGTGGTCTGAAGACGTGCCCTGCGGCCGGGCGCGACGCTGGTGCCCGGTCCGTCGCCCGGGCGAGGCTCGCGTGCGACCGAGCCCGTGATGTCGCCGTTCCAGCGAGGAGGCCCGTGGATGCCCGATTCCGACACCGTTCCCGGCCGGCTGCCCGTCGAGCGTGCCCTGCGGCAGGCCGTGGCCGAAGGGATCCTCGGTCCCGCGAACCCCGTGGCCGGGTTCATCGACGTCCGAGGCGTGCGCGACAGTGTGGCCGGGCTGCACGCGGCGTTCACACGTGTGCCGGAGGTGCTGCACACGTTCGCGGTGAAGGCGTGCTCCCTGGTGCCGGTGCTGCGTCTGCTGCGCGAGACGGGCATGGGATGCGAGGTCGCGAGCCCCGGCGAACTGCGGCTGGCGCTGGACGCGGGTTTCCCGCCGGAGCGCATCGTGCTCGACGCGCCCGCCAAGACGCGTGCGGAGATCGCGGAGGCGCTCGCTCTGGGGGTCGCGGTGAACGCCGACAATCTCGACGAGCTGGAACGGATCGGGGCCCTGCGTCCGCCCGGCTGCGCCTCCGTGCTGGGGTTGCGGGTCAATCCGCAGGTCGGCGGCGGGTCCATCGGGGCCATGAGCACCGCGACCCGGCACTCGAAGTTCGGCGTGGCGCTGCGGGACGCGGGCGCCCGCGAGCGGGTCGTCGACGCCTTCCTCCGCCGCCCCTGGCTGACCCGGCTGCACGCGCACGTCGGTTCGCAGGGGTGTGCGCTGCCGCTGATCGCCGAGGGGCTTGCCGCCGCGTACGGGCTGGCCGAGGAGATCAACGAGCGGGCCGGGCGCCGTCAGGTCACCAGTCTCGACCTCGGCGGCGGTCTGCCGGTGAACTTCGCCGACGACAGGACGCTGCCCACCTACGCCGACTACGTCGCCGCGCTCGAGGCCGCCGAGCCGGGCCTGCTCGACGGGCGGTACCGCGTCGTCACCGAGTTCGGCCGGTCCCTGCTCGCCAAGAACGGGTTCATCGCCGCGGTCGTCGAGTACGTCAAGGACGCCGGCGGGCGGCGCGTCGCCCTCACCCACGCAGGGGCGCACATCGCCACGCGCACGGTGTTCATGCCCGAGGCCTGGCCGCTGCGGGCGTCGGCGTACGGACCGGACGGCAGCCCGAAGCGGACGCCGGTCGTGCGGCAGGACGTGGCCGGGCCCTGCTGCTTCGCCGGTGACGTGGTGGCGCACGACCGGGAGCTGCCCGAGCTGGCCGAGGGCGATCTGGTGGTGCTGCACGACACGGGCGCCTACTACTTCTCGACGCACTGGGCCTACAACAGTCTGCCGCGGCCGGCGGTGTACGGCTGCGCCGAGTCGGAGGGCCGGGTGGTGTTCGCGACGGTCCGCCGTGCGCAGACGTTGAGGGAGATCTCCGAGGAGAGCGGCCTGGCCCACGCCGACGCCCTGGTGGACTCGTTCGCGGCCGTGCGGTCGCTGTCGTGAGTCGGCGCCGACGCCGTACCCAAAGGGCGGCTTTGATGTTCTCAAAGTACAAGTGTTAACGTTTCATTTATGAAGACAGCAGCCGCGCACCGCGCCGACGCCTCCCGCGAGGCCGGGCGCGCCGTCATGGGCGTACCGCTCGTGGCGCGCCTGCACGTCGATCTCTGCCGCTGCGTGTCCGCGGCCTGTCGCGCCTGACCGCGATCCCCCGTCGCAGCGGGGCGCCGACGCCTCTTCACGGTCGCCGCTTCCTTGTCGCCCCTCGTTGCTCGTCCCTTTCCGTGCGTCCTCAGCTGGAGTGTGTCCGTGTCCGCGAACACCACCGATCCCAAGCCCGCGAAGACCGGCTTCCGGATACCCGTCCCGTTCTGGGCCCAGGTCCTGCTCGGCCTCGCCGTCGGCCTGGTCCTCGGTTTCGTCGCCCGCACCTATGACGTGTCGTGGCTGGCCACCACCCTCGACAAGGTGGGCGGCATCTTCGTACAGCTGCTGAAGCTGGCCGTGGCCCCGCTGGTCTTCTTCGCGATCATGGTGTCCATCACCAATCTGCGGAAGGTCAACAACGCGGCCCGGCTGGCCGGCCGCACCCTGCTCTGGTTCATGATCACGTCGCTGATCGCGGTGGTCATCGGCCTGGTCATCGGACTGGTCTCCAACCCCGGCTCCGGCTCCGACCTCACCGCGGCCGACGGCGCCAAGCCGGACCACGCCGGCAGCTGGCTGGACTTCCTCACCGGCATCATCCCGACGGACGTCGTCACGCCGTTCACCGAGCTCAACGTTCTGCAGATCGTCTTCATGGCGGTCGTCGCCGGCATCGCGATCCTGAAGATCGGCACGAAGGCCCAGCCGATCCTGACCCTCTCCGAGTCGGTCCTGGAGCTGCTGCAGAAGGCGCTGTGGTGGGTGATCCTGCTCGCCCCGATCGGCTCCGCGGGCCTGATCGGCCGCGCGATCGTGCAGTACGGCTGGAACCTGCTCGGCAACTACGCGACCTTCACCATCGACATCTACGTCGGCTGCGCGCTGGTCCTGTTCGGCGTCTACCCGCTGCTGCTCGCCACCGTCGCCAAGCTGAACCCGCTGCAGTTCTTCAAGGGCGCCTGGCCCGCCATCCAGCTGGCGTTCGTCTCCCGCTCCTCGGTCGGCACCATGCCGGTCACCCAGCAGGCGGCGATCCGCCTCGGCGTCCCGAAGGACTACGCGTCCTTCGCCGTGCCGTTCGGCGCGACCACCAAGATGGACGGCTGCGCGGCGATCTACCCGGCCATCTCCGCGATCTTCGTGGCGCAGATCTTCGACGTGTCGCTGGGCATCAAGGAGTACCTGCTCATCGCGTTCGTCTCGGTGATCGGTTCGGCGGCCACCGCCGGTCTGACCGGCGCGACGGTCATGCTGACGCTCACCCTGTCCACCCTCGGCCTGCCGATGGAGGGCGTGGGCCTGCTGCTCGCGATCGACCCGATCCTGGACATGATGCGCACCGCCACCAACGTCGCCGGCCAGGCCCTCATCCCGGTCCTCGTCTCCGCCCGCGAGAAGATCCTGGACCGCACGAAGTACGACAACGCGTCGGCCTCGTCGGTCGACGACCTGGAGACCGTCTACAGCGAGCCCCAGCCCGCCGCGGCGACGGCCGCCTGACGCCTCCCGCTCCCCCGCCTGGCGCGCCGAGCGCGCCGCACAGCAGTCCGCCCCGCCGACAGTGGTCGGCGGGGCGGACTGCTGTGCGGGGACGCCGGAGGGCAGGGCTCCGATACGCGGGCCGGCTCGCGGCGGGACGCTCCGCGTCGGCGTACCCTGCCCGCATGGACGTACGCGCGCTGCCCGACCCCCCGGCGGGTGCCGCCGCACCGCGGCCCTCCGCGCCGCCCGACGCCCACGGGGAGCGGACGGTGGAACGGCTCCTGGCCGCCGGGCGGGTCCTCGTGCTCAGCGGCGCCGGCATCTCGACCGAGTCCGGCATCCCCGACTACCGCGGGCCCACGGGCAGCCGCCGCCGTCACACGCCGATGACCTACCAGGAGTTCACCGGCAGCGAGGACAGCCGCCGCCGCTACTGGGCCCGCAGCCATCTCGGCTGGGAGACGATCGTCAGCGCCCGGCCGAACGCCGGGCACCGGGCGGTCGCCCGCCTCGCGGCGGCGGGGCGCGTCATGGGAGTGATCACGCAGAACGTGGACGGTCTGCACGCGGCGGCGGGCACGCGCGAGGCGGTCGAGCTGCACGGCAGCCTGCACCGGGTGATCTGCCTGACCTGCCACAACACCGTCTCACGAGCCCACCTCGACCAGCGGCTGCGGGAGGCGAACCCGGGCTTTCGCGACATCGCCGCCCGGATGAATCCCGACGGCGACGCGGAGCCGGCGCGCGAGCAGGAGGCGGACTTCCACACGGTGCCCTGCCAGGTGTGCGGCACCGGCACCCTCAAACCGGACGTCGTCTTCTTCGGCGAGAGCGTCCCGAAGCCGCGCGTCGCGCACTGCTACGAGCTGGTCGACGCCGCCTCGGCGCTGCTGGTCGCGGGCTCCTCGCTCACGGTGATGTCCGGTCTGCGGTTCGTGCGCCGCGCGGCAAAACAGGGCAAGCCGGTCGCCATCGTCAACCAGGGCCCGACACGCGGCGACGACCTCGCCGCCGTACGCCTCGACCTGCCCCTGGGCGCCGCGCTCACCGAACTCGCCGACCGTCTCGGAGCATAGGGGCCCCGCCCGGGCGCCCGGGCGGGGCCTCAGGCCGCCTTGCGTGAGCGGGCGTCGCGGTACAGCGCTTCGGACGTGGTCAGCAGTTCGCGCTGCTCCTGCTCGGAGCCCACCATCGGCTGGGACCCGTGGAGCGGCACCTGCGCGCTCTCCGGCAGGAACTTCACGGTCACCAGGCCGATGACACCGGCCGCGATCAGGTAGTAGGCGGGCATGAGGTCGTTGCCGGTGGCGCCGACCAGGGCGGCGGTGACCAGCGGGGTGGTGCCGCCGAACGCGGCGACGGCGAAGTTGAAGCCGATGCCCATGGCCGCGTACCTGACGGCGGTCGGGAAGAGCGCGGGCAGGGTGGCGGCGCTCGGCGCGGCGAAGCCGGCCAGGAGCGTGGACAGGATCAGCACGCCGAGGACCGGCGGCCAGGTGCCGTGCATCTTGATCAGCAGGAAGGCGGGCACGGCGAGGACGATCATCGCCGCCGCCGCGACCGCGTACACGGGGCGGCGGCCGACATGGTCGCTGAGCCGGCCGATGAAGGTGATGAGCAGCACGATCCACACCATGCCGATCAGCACCAGCAGGTCGGCGGAGCCGCTGGAGCGGTGCAGGGTCTCGGTCTGGTAGGTGGGCAGGTAGCCGGTCACCATGTAGTTGGTGACGTTGTAGAGCAGCACGATGCCCATGCACACCAGCAGGGCCGCCCAGTGTTCCCTGACGATGGTCCTGAACTCGCTGCCCGCCGACTTCTGGGCGAGGCTCTTCTCGTGTTCGTCCAGCTGCTGCTGGAAGGCGGGCGACTCCTCCAGCTTGAGCCGCATGTAGAGGCCGATGGCGCCGAGCGGGCCGGCGATCAGGAACGGCAGGCGCCAGCCCCAGGTGAGCATCTGGGCGTCGGTGAGGGCGAGGTTCAGGACCGTGACCAGGGCGGAGCCCAGCGCGTAGCCTACGAAGGTGCCGAAGTCGAGCCAGCTGGAGAGGAAGCCGCGCCTGCGGTCGGGCGAGTACTCGGCCACGAAGGTGGTGGCGCCGCCGTACTCGCCGCCGGTGGAGAAGCCCTGGACCATGCGGGCGAGGAGCAGGAGGACGGGCGCGGCGATGCCGATGGTGCCGTAGCTCGGGATCAGGCCGATGGCGAACGTTCCGATCGCCATCATGATCATGGTGGTGGCGAGAACCTTCTGCCGGCCCAGGCGGTCGCCCAGCGGCCCGAAGACCAGGCCGCCCAGCGGACGCACCACGAAGGCCGCGGCGAAGGTGGCGAAGGACGAGATCACCTGTGCGCCCGGGGATGCGCCGGGGAAGAACACCTTGCCGATGGTGGCCGCGAGGTAGCTGTAGACGCCGAAGTCGAACCACTCCATGCAGTTCCCGAGGGCGGAGGCGCCGACCGCCCGCCTGAGCAGCGGCGGCTCGACGACCTGGACGTCCTCCTTCCGCAGGGCGCGCCTGCTGCGCCGGAGTCTGCGGGTCAGCTCCTCGCGCACCTGCCGTGGCATCGTCGCGAGGGTCTCCCGGGGCCGCTCCGTGCCGAGGGGGTCGGTCTGTCCTTCAGGTGTCACATCCGCCACCCCACCACCTTGCCCCCGAATTCGCATTCGTAACGCGTGACGTGCCGATGAGGACGGGCGGGGCGGTACGCGGGGACCGTCAGGTCCGCGGGGCGCCCTGCCGGGCGGCGTCGATCAGGGCGCGCAGACAGGCCATGAACAGGGGATGCGTCCCAGGTGCGTCGTCGTGGCGCAGGACGGTGCCGAAGTACTGGCTCAGGGCGGCGCCCACGGCGGAGCCGATGACGGCGTTCATCGGGTGCGCCTCGGGCAGGCCAGTCGCGGCCGCCAGCGCGGGACCGGTGAGACGTACGGCTTCGGTGAGCTGGCTGCTGCCGTGCGCCTTGAGCGCGGGATTGGCCTCGAACATCGCGGTGAGCAGCGCCAGCAGTTCCGGGTCCAGGGCGTCCGCCTCGCCGGTGAGCCAGGCGTCGACGACGTCCAGGAACCCGTATCCGGGCCGGTCCTTGAAGACGGCGGTGAGCCGGGCGGCGATCTCGTCGGGCACGGACAGGGCGATGTCGTGCTTGGAGGGGAAGTACAGCGAGACCGTCCGGGGGGCGACCTCGGCGGCTTCGGCGATGTCGGCGATGGTCGTGCCGTCGTAGCCCCGCTCGGCGAACAGGCGCATGCCCGCACGCCTGATCGCCTCCCTGCGTCTGGCCTTGCTCCGCTCCCGGTGGGACGTCCTCGTCTCGCCCGTCATGGCCGTAGCGTAGTCGCGCCGGCCACGCCCGCGGCCGACGGCGGGGTGCCGCCGGCCGGGGGGGTGCGGCGTGGCGGGCGGGCCGGGGGCCCGCCGCGCTCACTCCTCGGGGGCGATCCTGGCGCCGGTGCCGCGGTGGGTCACCAGGATCGCTTCCATGGGGCAGGACTCCGCCGCGTCGATCACCTCCGGCGCCGGAGGGATGATCTCGGATGTGGGGTGCGAGGCGCCGTCGTGGACGCGGAACCGTCCGGGCGCGGTGCCCGCGCAGATGCCGGTGGCCATGCACGCCTTCTCGTCGACCCGTACACGCCACATGTCCTCGCCGGCACCGGTGTCCGGGGGCCGCCCCTCCGCGCCGTACGGACCGTCCGGGCCCGGGGGCCGCGGACCCTCGCCGGCCGGGCCGGTCATGCCTCGTCCCAGGTCACGAGCATCTTCGTGAAGCCCTTGACCTGAGTGCCGGCCTTCGGCACGAGGTCGCCGTCGGTGCCGGCCAGGCGCAGGCCCGGCAGCCGGGTCAGCAGCGTGCTCAGCGTCACGCGCAGTTCCATACGGGCCAGTTGCGCGCCCAGGCAGTGGTGCGGACCGTGGCCGAAACCGAGGTGCGAGGCCTCCTGCCGGGTCAGGTCCAGCTTCTCCGGGCAGGTGTAGACGGCGCCGTCGCGGTTGGCCGACACGTTGGAGGTGACGACCGGTTCGCCGGCGCGCACCACCCCGCCGCTCAGTTCGACGTCCTCCAGGGCGTAGCGGGCGATGCCGGCGTCGCCGAGCGGCACGAACCGCATGAGCTCCTCCACGGCCTGGGGCACGAGGTCCAGGTCGGCGCGGAGCCGGGCCAGCTGCTCCGGGTGGGAGAGCAGCGTGTACACGAAGTTGGGGATCTGGCTCGCGGTCGTCTCGTGGCCCGCCACCAGCACGCTGACGCCCATGGCCACGAGTTCGTCCTCGGTCAGGCGGTCCTCCTCGTCGCGCGCCGCCACCATCACGCCGAGCAGGTCGTCCTTGGGCTCCTTGCGCCGTTCGGCGATCAAGCCGGCCATGTACGCCGCCAGTTCGCCGACGTGACGCTCCACCTCCTCGAGGGTGAAGCGGGTGGTGGACAGGAGCGCGTCCGACCACAGACGGAACCGCGTCCGGTCCTCCAGCGGTACACCGAGCAGTTCGCAGATGACCGTGACGGGCAGGGGCAGGGCGAAGCCCGCCACCAGGTCGGCGGGCGGCCCCTGGGCGATCATGGCGTCGACGAGCCCGTCGGCGATCGCCTGGGTGCGCACTCGCAGTTCCTCCACCCGGCGGGCGGTGAAGGCCTTGGCCACCACGCGCCTGAGCCGGGTGTGCTCGGGCGGGTCGAACTCGAGGATGTTGCCGGGCAGGCCGCGGTGCCGGCGCGTCCGGGGCTCGTCCTCGGTCACCGCCCGGGCCCGGCTGAAGCGCGGATCGCCCAGGACCGTCTTCACGTCCTCGTACCGGGTCACCAGCCAGGCGGCCTCGCCGTGCGGCAGCCGCACGGGGCACAACGGCTCGCTCTCGCGGAGCTGTTCCAGACGCGGTTCGACGTACAGCTCGTCGGTCACCTCGAAGGGGTAGGGCCGGGGATTGCCGATCGTCATGAGTGCCGCCTCTCGTGGGGGGAGAGCCATCCGCACGGGACCGGGAACGCCGGCCGGTCCGCCGCGGGGCGGCCGGCTCACGGATCCGATGCCCGGACCGTCGCATTTCTCCTGTATTCGGCACCCTAGGTAAAGTTGCAGAGGCCTGCAAGATTGCTTTCGGACGCATCCGACCTGGCCGGGCGGGACGGCACGCCTCACTCCCGGCCGGGCGGAGCGGTAGGCGTCACTGACGGCCGGGGGGGGGGGGGGGCCGCGGGCCCCCCCCCCCCCCCCCCCCCCCCCCCCCCCCCCCGCGGCCCCCCCCCCCCCCCCCCCCCGGCCAACCCCGGGTGCCCCCCCCCCCCCGGCCCCC
>NZ_JBISAL010000018.1:9690-45530 GCF_044391765.1 Streptomyces sp. NPDC018610 | reverse complement strand
TGATTTTTTGCTTTCGTCGTCAGAGCACGGGGGCGGGGGGTCGGCCACGCAAAACCCCGGGGGGGGGGGGGGGTTGGGGTCGGGGGGGGGCGGGGGGGGGGGGGGCCCGCGGCCCCCGCCCCGCCCTCTCACCTCCTCCTCACGAACCGGTGCAGCCGACCGAACCGACCGGATAGTCGTTGCCCGTGGACGTGGCGGTGAACCCGAAGGTGACACTGCCGTCGGCGGGGACGACCCGGTTGTAGTCCACGTTCCTGACCGTGACCGTGCCGTCGCCACCCGTCGACAGGGACCCGTTCCACGCACTGCCGATACGGGTGCCGGCGCCCGGCTTCCACGTCACCGACCAGCCGCCCAGCGGCGTCGTGCCGTGGTTCATCACTTCCACCGAACCCTGGAACCCGCCGCTCCAGGAGTTGGTCACGGTGTACACGGCCATGCAGGAGCCGGTGTGCGGGTCGGTCGGGGTCGGCGTGGGAGTGGGGGTCGGGGTCGGCGTGGGCGTGGGCGTCGAGGAGCCCTGGCCCCGGATGCCGGTCACCTCGCCGTGGCCGCCGTCGAAGACGACGTCCGAGCAGGAGAAGAAGTTCTCCTGGCTGTCGGAACGCACCCACTGGATGAAGATCAGCGCGTCGCCGGAGCGGCCGGAGGGCAGCTTCATGTCCCAGTAGTAGTGGCCGCCGTCGGCGCCGGGCGAACCCTGCTGGGGCGGATTGGTGACCGTCTGGACGAGCTCAAGGTCGTTCCAGCGCAACTGGGCCGTCGGCGACCAGCCCGCCTTGGTGACGTACACCCGGAAGTCACCCGGGTGCGCCGCCCAGTTGCTGTACTGCGCCTGGATGGTGGCCCCGGAGGTCAGATGGGTCCTCGGCCAGTCGGCACGGGCGGCGTTGTAGGCCGAGAAGTCGTACGGCGACTTGTCCCCCGCGCTGCACAGGGTGCCGTCCGGCACGTAACCGGCCCCCCGCCCGCCGGCGTTGGAGTCGAGCACGGCGAACCAGTTGTACAGGGCCGTGGCGCCGCTCTTGGCCAGCGCGTCCCGGCACGCCGGGTTGGTGGGGTCGAGTGCGCCGGTACTGGTCTGGGCGTCCAGATGGCACAGGTACGTACGCGATCCGGGGAGCATCGCGACACCGTGCGCTTCGGCGCGGCCCTGCCCGAGCAGGGTCAGCCCCAGGGCCGCGAGGAGGGTGGCGAAGGCCGCCGCCACCGACAGGAGTCTGCTGCGTCGAGCCACGTTCGATCCTTCCGTCGGATGAGGGTGATCGTTTGCGTTCTCTGCGTGGTGCCGTCCGGTGGGCGGACGCTGGAGCCCCCGTCCGCCAGGGGGAGGCGCCGCCTGACGGACGAGGGAGTGTGATGGTCGACGTCGAGGGACGTGCCCCGTCACCGACAAGAGGTGGGAGCGCTCCCAAGCACCGGTTGAACGGGACTGTAGGAGTAACGCATGTCCCTGACAAGACCGTGGACGCGAGGGAGTGGAGGGAAGCCGCCGAAGGCCTGGTCACAGGCATCGGGCAACCACGACGAGCGGTCGGCCGACGGCCGGGAGCGCTCCCGAAAGTTTCGCGCGGAAGGCCGCCGGACGGCACCGGGACGGGCGCCCCGGAGGCGGACCTCGCGCCGCGACGACGGCCCTACCGGGCACCGTGCGGGCGATCGGCGAGGGTCGTACCGGACGAACGGCGACGGCCGTGCCGGGCGAAGACGACGGCCGAACCGGACGAAAGGAAGACGAAGGCGGACCGAAAGAGCGACGAAGCGGAAGCGGGTCGCTTCCGGCGGGACGTGGCAGCCGCCCGTCCGTCAGGCCGACTCGCGCACCACCAGTTCCGTGCGCAGGAGCACGTGACGCCAGGCCACCTGGGGCTCCTCCATCTCCTCCAGCAGCAGCCGGACCATCGCGCGGCCGATCTCCCCCATCGGCTGGCGGACCGTGGTCAGTTGCGGGACGGTGTCCCGGGCGAGGGGGAAGTCGTCGAAGCCGATCACGGCGACGTCCTCGGGCACCCGGCGGCCGGCCTCGCGCAGGGCGGTGAGAGCTCCGGCCGCGGTGGTGTCCGAGGCGGCCAGGACGCCGTCGACGTGCGGATGGCGCGCCAGGAGCTCGGTCATCGCGCGCCGGCCGCTCGCCTCGGTGAAGTCGCCCTCGGCGGTCCAGGACGGCCCGCCGTCCAGCCCGGCCGCCGCCAGGGCCTCCCGGTAGCCGCGCAGCCGGCACTGGGCGACGTACATGTCCAGCGGCCCGGTGATGGTGGCGATCGCGGTGCGTCCCTGGCCGAGCAGATGGGCGACGGCGTCGCGGGCCCCGCCGGCGTTGTCCGCGTCGACGTAGGTGATGCGCTCCTCGCCCGAGCGCCGGCCGAGCAGCACGGTGGGCAGCCTCGCCTCGGCGAGCATGTCGGGCAGCGGGTCGTCGGCGCGCACGGACACCAGCAGCACGCCGTCGACACGGCCGCCGCGCGCGTACTCCACGAACCGTTTGCGCTCGACGTCGGTGCGGATCAGGGTGAGCAGGAGCTGTACACCGGTCTCGGCGAGGGCGTCGCCGACCGTGTGGACGGTCTCGGCGAAGAACGGCTCGCCGAACAGCCGCCAGTCCCGCTCCGTCATGGCCAGGGCGACGGCGTCCGCGCGCCGTCCCGCGAGGGAGCGGGCCGCCAGATTGGGGACGTAGCCCAGCTCGGCGATGGCCTGTCGCACGGCACGGCGTGTCGACTCCTTCACGCCGGCCGCGTTGTTGATGACGCGCGAGACGGTGCCCCGCCCCACGCCTGCGAGGGCGGCCACCTCCTCAAGCGTCGGCGTGCCCGGGCGCCGCATGCCCATGACCACCTCCCCCAAGGAAGCTCCGATCCTACGGCCACGCCGCGTCCCGCGCCCAGGCAACCGATCTTCCCATGGGCGCCGCGCTCCCCCGCCGTGGCGGCGATGGGGTGACCCGTGCCTCCCCGTGGCCCGCGCCGCCCGTGACATTCCTGGTGGGGCGGGTACGTGTTTCACCCAGTGAACAGCGCGAGACAGTGGAGGACGCCATGTTCGAGGCGCAGGACATCCGTCAGTGGCGGGGACAAGCGGTCCACGGGGGCGACGGCAGCAAGATCGGTGAGCTGGAGGCCGTCTACGTCGACACGGTCACCGACCAGCCCTTCTTCGCCACCGTGAAGACGGGGATGCTCGGGCGCCAGCGGCTGGTGTTCGTCCCGCTCGAGGGAGCGACCGTGAGCCCCGGCCACCTGAACGTCGCCTACGACAAGAAGTACGTCAAGGACGCCCCGTCCATCGACACCGACGGGGAACTCCCCGTGGGGGACGAGCCCGCGGTGTTCGAGCACTACGGGCTGCCGTACGAGACCGGCGCGGCCGGGCAGCGTCGGCTGGCCCGGCGATGAGGCCCGGGCCGCCCGACGCCGCCGCGGGGCCCCGCCCCGCGAGTCACTGACCACCGCTCCCCCCGGCGGCCGCGCGCCGGTGGGCCGAGAAAGCGAACGGACAATGCTGGCTCTCTTCCTGTTCCTCGTCCTCGTGGCCGTCGCCCTCGGGGTGATCGGCGTCGTCGCCTCCGGTCTGACGTTCCTGCTGATCATCGGCATCGTGGTGTTCGTCGCCGACGTGCTCCTGCTGGGGATCCGGCTCGGCGGGCGGCGCGGCAGGCGGCCGACGCGCTGAGGGGCGCCGCGCGTGCGGCCCGCCGGAGCACCGGCGGGCCGCGGGGCCGTCAGAACCTGGGGGTCGCCGCCTGGCTCTCCACCAGCCGCGCCGCCTCCTCGGGCGTCGCCACGGAGGGCGGGGAGCCCGCCAGGGGCCGGCGCGCCGTCTCCTTCATGCAGGCCACGGAGACGACTCCGACGAGGGCCGCGGCCATCGCGTAGTAGGCGGGCATCAGGTCGCTTCCCGTGACGGAGATCAGCGCGGTGATCACCAGCGGGGTGGTGCCGCCGAACAGGGAGGCGGAGAGGTTGTAGCCGATGGACAGGGAGCCGTAGCGCACCTGGGTCGGGAAGAGGGCCGGCAGCGCGGCGGACATGGTCCCGAGCAGGCACACCAGGGACAGTCCGAGCATCAGCATCCCCGCGGACACCGCCGCCAGGCCGCCCTGCTGGACCAGCAGGAAGGCCGGCGCCGACAGCAGGAGGAAGCCGAGCATGCCGGCCATGAGGACCGGCTTGCGGCCGACCCGGTCCGAGAGCCGGCCCACCTGGTTGACCAGCAGCATCAGCACCACCATCGTGGCGATGAGGATCAGCAGGCCGTGGGTCTCGGAGTAGCCCATCTCGTCCGACAGGTAGGTCGGCATGTACGACAGGAGCATGTAGTCGGCGATGTTGTAGGCGCCGACCAGGCAGACGCACAGGACGAGGGTCGGCCAGTGGTCGCGGAAGATCTTCGCCAGGTCGCCCTTGGCGGTCGTCTCGACGGCCGACGCCGCTTCGGTGGCCCGGTGGACGGAGGCGTCCTCCAGTTTCCGGAAGGCGGGCGTCTCGTCGAGCTTCAGCCGCAGGTACAGACCGATCAGGCCGATGGGCCCGGCCACCAGGAACGGCACCCGCCATCCCCAGGACTCCATCCCGTCCCCGCCGAGCAGCGCGGTCAGGACCGTCACCAGGCCGGCCGCGCCGACGTAGCCGGCGAGCGTGCCGAGTTCCAGGAAGCTGCCGAAGAAGCCGCGCCGCCGGTCGGGCGCGTACTCGGCGATGAACGTGGACGCGCCGCCGTACTCGCCGCCGGTGGAGAAGCCCTGCACCAGCCGGAAGAGGATCAGCAGGGTGGGGGCCCAGAAGCCGACCGCGGCGTACGACGGGATCAGGCCGATGGCGAACGTGCCGACCGCCATCATGATCATCGTCAGCGCGAGCACCTTCTTGCGGCCGATCTTGTCGCCCATCGGGCCGAACACCATGCCGCCGAGCGGGCGCACCAGGAAGGACACGGCGAAGGTCGCGAACGACGACAGCAGCTGCACGGTGTCGTTCCCGGACGGGAAGAACACATGGCCGATGGTGACCGCCAGATAGCTGTAGATGCCGAAGTCGAACCATTCCATGGCGTTGCCGAGGGAGGCGGCCTTCACCGCGCGTCTGACGGCGGCCTCGTCGGTGACCGTGATGTCGGTCCGCCGCAGCGGGGGATTCCTGCGCCGGCGGACGGCCCTGAACAGCGTGCGGTGGCGTTTGAGGGCCTCGGGGTCGGCGTCGATGTCGTGGAGACCGTCTTCGTTGTCCGCCATGGTGCTTCCTCTCTGCCTGCGCACGGTCGTGCAGGGACCGCTTGCTCACTCGTGGCAGTGGCAAACGGATCGTCCGGCGAGAGCGAGATTCGCCACGTCCGGTTGCGGGTGTGACGGGCGGAATTGTGGTGACCGCCACTCCCCCGGCCGCGCATCGCGTTCAAGGAAAACCGGCGCGATCCGGTGGCGTCCCGGCCCTTGCCGTCATGGCGTTGTCCGTGCTGTCATGCCCCTGACCGATCGTTTGACAACGTTGTCTGACACTCCGAGACAGGAGGTCCCGTGCGCGCCGGACCCTTCCCGAACGCCCGCGCCGGATGGCTGCGCGGTCTGCGTCTGTGCGTGGCGGGGGCGGTGGCGGCGTCCGCGCTGCTGACCGCGCCCGTCGCCGCGCAGGCCGCCGCGCAGCGGAGCGGACCGCTCACCGACCTGGTCGATCCGTTCATCGGCACCCAGAACGAGGGCAACACCTATCCGGGGGCCGCCGTGCCGTTCGGCATGGTGCAGCTGTCGCCGGACACCGGGCACAACACCGGCTACGACTACTCCCAGGACCACATCCGCGGCTTCTCCCTGGTCCATCTCTCGGGCGTGGGCTGCGGCCTGGGCGGCGACCTGCCGGTGCTGCCGACCACCGGCGACGTGACGCAGACCGACTACGCGAAGTACGCCGCCGGCTTCTCCCACGAGGACGAGTCGGCGAGCCCCGGCTACTACCGGGTCGGCCTGGACTCCGGCATCGAGGCGGAGCTGACCGCGACCACCCGCACCGGCGTGCAGCGCTACACCTTCCCCGCCACCGACAAGGCCAACGTCCTGCTCGACGCCGGGCAGGCGCTGCACCGGACGGTCGCGACGAAGGTGGAGGTCCTCGACGACCGCACCGTGCGCACCGCGATCACCGGCCGCGGCTTCTGCCAGGACACGCTGCCGTACACGGTCTACACGATCACCCGTTTCGACCGTCCGTTCACCGCGTACGGCACCTGGGACGGCTCGACGGTGACGCCGGGCTCGGCCACCGGCAGCGGCGGCGCCTACGTGCGGTTCGACACGACGAAGGACCGCACCGTCGAGGCGACCACCGCGCTGTCGTACGTCGACGCGGCCGGCGCGGCCGGCAACCTGCGCGCCGAGGGCGGCCGTCCGTTCGACGCCGTACGGGCGGCGGCGCGACGGGCGTGGGAGAAGCGGCTGGAGGACGTGCGGGTGTCCGGGGGCGCCGGCACCGCGCGCCGCACCTTCTACTCGGCCCTGTACCGGTCGTTCCTGGCGCCCAACGTCGGCAGCGACACCGACGGCCGCTACACCGGCTGGGACCAGCGGATCCACCGCACCGACGGGTACACCTACTACCAGAACTGGTCGCTGTGGGACACCTACCGCACCCAGTCGCAGCTGCTGTCCCTGCTCGCGCCGCGCGAGGCCCGGGACATGGCGGTCTCGGTGATCCGGATCGCCGAGGAGAGCGGCTGGCTGCCCAAGTGGGGCTACGGCACGGTCGAGACGAACATCATGACGGGCGACCCGGTGACGCCGTTCCTCACCAACGCCTACCAGCAGGGACTGCTCGAGGGGTACGAGGAGCGGGCGTACCGGGTGCTGAGGAAGAACGCCGACGGGGTGCCGCCGGCCTCCTCGCCCGCGGTGGGCCGCGAGGGCAACAAGGAGTACCTGGCGAACGGGTTCGTCCCGTACCTCAAGGACCGCCCGCACGCCAAGCCCGGTGACTCGGACTACGACCACGGGGCCTCGGCCACGCTGGAGTACGCCCTGTCGGACGCGATGCTCGCGCAGATGGCCCGGGATCTCGGCCACCGTCAGGACGCCGACCGCTACGCCGCCCGGTCCCGCGACTACCGCACGGTCTTCGACTCCTCGACCGGCTTCTTCCGGGCCCGCGACGCCTCCGGCGCCTTCACCGGGCCGGCCGACCCCGCGCAGAGCGAGGGCTTCCACGAGGGGACGTCCTGGCAGTACCAGTGGCTCGTGCCGCAGGACCTGCCGGGGATGGTCGGCCTCATCGGGGGCGCCCGGGCCGCCGACGACCGCCTCGACTCCTTCTTCGCCTACGACCGGTTGCTCGAGGACCCGGCGAGGACGGCGCGCGAGGTGTGGGTCAACGGGCCGTACGACTACTACAACGCCGACAAGTACAACCCGCAGAACGAGCCCGACCTCATCGCCCCGTACACCTATCTGTCGACCGGGCAGCCGTGGAAGACCACGGACGTGGTGCACGCCGCGCTGACCCTGTTCACCGACACCCCGACGGGCATGACCGGCAACGACGACCTGGGCACCATGTCCGCCTGGGTGGTGCTGTCGTCCATCGGACTGTTCCCGGTGCAGCCCGGATACGACACCTGGGGGCTGTCCACGCCGGTCTTCGACCGGGTCGACCTGACGCTGGACCGCCGCTACTACCCGCACGGCTGGCTGACGATCACGGCGGCCGGGACCTCGGACGCCGACCGGTACGTCCAGGGGCTGCGCGCCGACGGCTCGCGCTACGACCGGACCTACCTCACCACCGGCGCGCTGCGCTCCCTGCGGACCCTCGACTACACCGTCGGCCCGCGGCCCTCGGCGTGGGCGACGGGGCCGCAGGCGGCTCCGCCCGCGCTGAACTGACCCGCGGCCGGCCCGCGGCCTCGCCGGCCGCGGGCCGGCGCCCGTTCAGCCGCGGCGTCGGCAGCGCAGGAAGAGGTGCTCCTCGGGCGGTACGTCCGCGCCGCCCGGGGCGTAGCCGTGGGAGGCCTCCTCGACGACGTCGAAGCGCGCCGCCTCGACCACCTCGCGCAGGGCGGCGCGCGGATAGCCGGAGACCCGGATGCGGCGGCCGAGGAAGGGGATGGGGACGTCGTCCACGTCGGCCTCCACCATGGACAGCGCGAACAGCCCGCCGGGCGCGAGCAGCCGGTGGATCGTCACGAGAGTGGAGGGGATCTCGGCGCGGGGCAGCATGAGCAGGGAGAAGAAGGCCGTGACCGCGTCGAAGCGGCCCAGGTCCAAGGGGCCGCCGGGGCGCAGGTCGGCGAGGTCCGCGTGGTGGAACTCCGCCCCGGGCACCTGCTCGCGGGCGAGGGCGACCATGCCGGCCGACAGGTCGACGCCCACGACCTCCAGCCCGGCCTCCGTCAGCCGGCGGGCGGTCGGGACTCCCGTGCCGGAGCCGAGGTCCAGCACACGGGATCCGGCGGGCAGGGACTCGACGAGCCACTCGGTGGCCGCGATCTGCCCCTCCTTGTGCGGGAAGGCCTCGTCGTAGCGGTCGCCGATGGCGTCGAAGGCCTCGGCCTGGCCCGTGCGGTCGCGCGGCGGGCTCGCGCCCTCGCGTGCGCCGGAGGTGCTGCTGCTCATACGGTCCTCCCCCTCGTCGTCGGCGCGCCGGGCCGTTCCGGACGGCTTCCGCACAGGAGCGTGCGCGCCGCGGGTCACGGCGGTGTCACCGGCCCCCGGCCCCGGCGGGGCGTCCGGACGGCTTGTTCCGCACCGTCCGTTCACGGTCGCCGAGCCTATCGGGAAGGCGGCGGGGCGGGGGAAGACGTGAGACGGCCCCGCATTCATGGACGAAACAGTCAACCGTGGACCACTTGTGGGCGACAGCGGGCCTTCCGTGCAGACTTTGCGTGACGCGATCTCACCACGGAGGATGATCAACGCATGATTACGCTGACGAAGGACGACGGTCCGGCGGACCTGGACGGTGTCACGCATCTGTCCATCGGGGTGTCCTGGGACCCCACCGCGGGCTCCAGCGGCGGGGTCGTCGGCATGCTCCGCCGCAAGACCGGCACCGACCTGGATCTCATCGCCGTCGCCATGCAGGGCGCGGACCCGGTCCGTCTGGCGGGCCTGGACTCGCTGGACCCCATGGGCAACGGCTCCCTGGTGCACAGCGGTGACAACCAGACCGGCCGGGGGGACGGCGACGACGAGACCGTGACGGTCGAGTTCGCGCGGGTACCGCCCAACATCACCGCGATCGTGTTCGTCGCCGCGGCGTTCAAGAAGGGCAGTTCCTTCCAGAAGGCGCGCAACATCAGCTTCAAGGTCTACGACGCGACGGGGGGCAGCTCCCAGCAGGTCGCCGACATCTGGCCGAGCCTGCTCACCCAGGACAACGGCTGCGCCGTGGCCAAGGCCGTGCGGGTCGGCGGCGCCTGGAAGCTGGAGGTCATCAACGTGACCGGGAAGATCAAGCAGGGCGACGAGCACGCCCTGATGCGCTTCGCCGTCAGCAAGTAGCCGCCGGCGCCGTATCGCGGATGCGGGCGTGGTACCGGTCCTTCCCGCCCGGGCGCGGGGCGGGCGCCGCCTCACGGGGTGGGGCGGCGCCCGCCGCCGGTGGGGGGACGGACGGGAAGGACCGGGGACAGGGACGGGGACCGCGGCGCGTGCCGCGGTCCCCGCCTCGCGGACGGCGCGGCGTCAGTGCGCCAGTTCCTTCACGGCCTGCGCCAGGCCGTAGGCCCACAGCTGGTCGACCCGGGACCGCTCGTTGGCGTTGGGGTAGCGGTTGGTGCAGGACGGGCCGGGGCCGCCGCCCGACATCAGCTCGCTGCACGGGCCGCTGTAGTGGTCCGGCAGGCCCAGCACGTGGCCGGTCTCGTGCGCGGCGACGCGCACGGAGTCGTACTGCCGGTTCTGGGCGTAGTCGAGGAAGACGTAGCCGCGGCCGTGGCCGTCGGTGGAGGCGTAGGAGCCCCGCGAGTCGTTGCCCTCGTAGTAGGCGAAGTCGGCGCTGCCGGAGGTGGCCTGGAGCTTGACGTTCGACACCGAGCTGTTCCAGATGGAGGCGGCGCTCGATATCTGCGAGCGGAAGCTCGGCGCCTGGGCGGCGTTGTAGTAGACGGTCACCGACTTCAGGCTCGGGTGGGCGGCCTGCCTCTTCGCGACCGACTTCAGCACGGCGTCGAAGAAGGCCTTGTTGGCGGCGGCGTTCTCGGCCGAGCCGGCGTAGTGCGCGTAGCCGACGGTGGCGGACGGGGCGGTGGCCGGCTGTGCGGCGGCCGGGACCGCGGTGCCCAGTGCGGCGGAGGCGAGGCCGACACCGAGCGCGAGGGCCAGGAGTCTGCGACCGGACTTCGGGGACCTGGAGTTCGTGCGGGACGACGTCATGGGGGGCTCCTACTCGTTCCCTGTGGGGTGTGAACGATCGGTTACGCAGGAGTCTCGGGCAGACCAACGGTGCGGCGGATGATGGCAATCGGGGATAGCACGGGGCTATCGGGGGCCGACTCGTGCGGTTCCGTTGGGATTTGAACATCTGGCGGGCCGTCCCGGAGCCGCCCTACGCTCCCCCCATGGAGCTCGAGGTCAGACATCTGCGCGTCCTCTGCGCCATCGCGGACACCGGCAGTCTGCACAAAGCGGCTCGTGAACTCGGCATGGCGCAGCCCTCGTTGAGCACCCAGCTGCGCCGCATCGAGCAGACGCTCGGCGGCCAGCTCTTCGTCCGGGCGCGCACCGGGTGCCGGGCCACGCCGCTGGGGCACGAAGTGCTCAGCCGGGCCAGGCCGCTGGTCGACGGGCTGGCGGCGCTCGTCACCGAGACGAGGGCCGCGGCCGCCCGGGCCTCCAGCGGGCGGCGGCTGCGGATCGGCGCCACCGCGAGCCGGGCGCTCCCGGGCTGGCTGCGACGGCTGCGCGCCCGGGCGCCGCGGACCGAGCCCACGCTCCAGATGGACGTGTCCGCGAACTCGCTGCTGCGCATGGTCGCCTCGGGCCGGCTGGACATGGCCTTCGTGCACGAGGTGGAGGGCAGCCCGCTGCGCGTCCCGCCGGGGCTCTGTCTGCGGGTCCTGGTCGAACGCGAACCGCAGTTCGTCACCCTCGCCCCGGACCACCCGGCGACCGCGCGGCGCGAGGTGCCGCTCACCGATCTCGCCGGCGAGCGGTGGATGGTCGACTCCACGGTCGACGGCGAGTGGAACGCCCTGTGCCGGGTGCTGCGCGCGGCGGGACTGGAACCCGACATGCTGCACGGCGACTACCTCACCGCGTACTCCCTGGCAGCCATCGGCGAGGTGGTCACGGTCAGCCAGCCCACCGCGCATCCGCGCCCCGACCTCGCCATCCGGCCGCTGCGGGGCGACCCGATCGGGGTGCGGCTGCTGCTCGCGGCCCGTACGGAGGACGAACTCGACAGCGTCTTCGTGGAGTTGGCCGACGCATACTGGGAGGCGGCCCAGCAGTCGCCGGTGTACCGCGACTGGCTGGAGCGTTCGGGGGCTCCCGGTGTGCCCCGGCCTCCCGGGGCGGATGGCGCGCACGTCGCCCGCGAGGGCTCCCGGGGCGGGCCGCAGCGCCGCGCGGCGGGCGCCCCGTCGGTGTCGGTCCTCGACGGGAGGAGGCTCGCCGTGCGACGGGAGGAGGCGAGCCGGTGACCGTCAGGCGCGCCCGGCGGGCCCGGCGGCCGCGGTGACCGGGCGCTCGGCTGTCGGGCGTCTGACCGGGTGCGTGGTCCGGCGTACGACCGGGCGCCGGGTCGGGGCGCCGCTCGCCGTCCGGGGCGGCCGGCGGCTACCGGGCGGGCAGCGACTCGCGCAGCGCCCTCGCGGTGGTGGCGGGGTCGTAGCCCTCGGGGACGCCGGGGACCAGGATGAGGTCGCCCTCGATGTGGCGTGTGCGCAGCGGTGCAATCTCGCGGTAGGCGGGCGAGTCGAACCAGGCGCGCGCCTCGGCCATGCCCGGGAACGATATGACGACGACGTGACCGGGCCAGGCACCCTCCTTCACCTCGTGCTGCGCGGCGTGCACCAGGAAGCGGCCGCCGTAGGGCGTGAAGGTGGCGGTGATGCGCTCGATGTACTCCGCGATCTCCGGGTGGGGGGCGGCCTCGCGCAGGTGGGCGATGGCGTAGGCGGTCATGGCGTCCTCCGGTCGGTCGGCTCCGTTCGAGGACGATCTTGGCACGCGCCGGGCGCCGGGTCGATGACTTCTCGGGTAAGGGCCGGTCAGGGGGCGGCGTGCGCGGGTGCGGCGGCGCGGCCGCCGGGGTGGCGGTGCCGCCAGAGCCAGAAGACCGCGCAGGAGACGACCGCCCAGCCCGCCAGGACCAGGAAGGGGAAGGCGTGCTGGTGGCCGGCGAAGTACACGGCGGTGTGCTGGGCGTTCACCGAGGCGCCGGGCGGCAGCCACCGGCCGATGACGCCCAGCGGGGAGGGCAGCAGCGGCCAGGAGACCGCGCCGCCGGAGGACGGGTTGCCGAGCAGGACCATCAGTCCCCAGGTGGGCAGCATGGCCCAGCGTCCGAACAGGGTGTTGAACATCGTGAAGACCATGCCGGAGGCGAACATCGTCAGCGCGAGGATCATCCAGGACTCCACGAACGGCAGGTGCACGGCGCCCAGCATCCAGTCCACCACCGCGGCGATCACGAACCCGCCGAGCAGGGCGTAGGCCGCCGTGAAGAGGATGCGCTCGGCGGGGTTGAGCGCCCGGGCGTGCACGCTGAGCTGGATGGCGCCGACGAAGCCGATGATCACGGCCGCGAGCGAGATGTAGAAGATCGCCAGTCCGCGCGGGTCGCCCTTCTGCAGCGGTTTGAGGTCACGGATCGTGACGGGTGTGCCGGTGACCTTGCCGACCTGTTGCGCCGCCTCCTCCAGCACCTGGGCGACCGTGGCGCCCGAAGCGCCGGAGACGTCGAGGACGACGGCGTCGCCGGCCGCCGGGATCTCCAGCACGGCGAACACCCGCTGGTCGTCGACGTCCGTCTCGGCCGCCGCCCGGGTGTCGTAGGCGCGCAGCCGCAGGGAGGCGGCCAGCGCCTTTTCCATGCCGTCGATGAAGCGCCGCCCCTGCGGCTGGTCGTAGGCGCCGACGACCGCGGTGGGGATGGTGCGCGGGGTGGGGTTGGCCATGGCGTAGGTGTAGGAACCGGCGAAGAGTCCGGCCGCGGCGGCCAGGATCAGCGCCAGCACGGTCGCGGGCAGGAAGGGCGAGGCGCGGAAGGCGGCCCAGCGCTGGGCCGGGCTGGGCGGGCGGCCATGTTCCCCATGCGGCAACTCGGACATACCGCCCACGCTAGATCATCTGCCGTGAGTCATCTCACTGTGGGCGCCCCAGGAGCGCGCACGGTCGACGCCGGCCGTCCGCACCGAGGCGGCGCCCCGGGTCGCCGCCCGCCGTCGCCGATCCCCTCCCACCTGCAGGATTCGCGGCTGCGGGAACATCGCGGCGCACATTCTCCGGCTGCTGGCGGTGCGATACGGGACAAAAACGTCTGATTTGGAGCTACCTCGGCACATGTCGGACGATGGGACCTGTCCGGCGATCCTGGACATCAGTTCGACGAGAGGCGCACCATCCCATGCACGTCCCCGGGACCGCCGCGCAGCCGGCTCCGGCCCCGCAGGAGAAGCCTGCGGCCTCCGCCCCTGGCAGTTCCGTCCAGGATCCCACCGCCTCCGCGGGCAGGCACGCCCGGCGCTTCGGGCTGCCCGTCGCCACCGCGCTGGTCATGGGCAACATCATCGGCGGCGGCATCTTCCTGCTGCCCGCATCCGTCGCCCCGTACGGCACCGTCAGCCTGGTCGCCTTCGGCGTCCTGACCGCCGGCGCCATCGCGCTCGCCCTGGTCTTCGGCCGGCTCGCCGAACGCGACCCGCGCACCGGCGGCCCCTACGTCTACGCCCGCGAGGCCTTCGGCGACTTCGCCGGGTTCCTCGCCGCCTGGGCGTACTGGATCACCACCTGGGTGTCGAACGCCGCCCTCGCCGTCGCCGCCGTCGGCTACCTCGACGTGCTGATCCCGGTCGGCGGCCACCGCTGGACGGCGTGTCTGGCGGCGCTCGTCCTGCAGTGGCTGCCCGCGCTGGCCAACTTCGCGGGCACCCGCTACGTCGGCGCGGTGCAGCTCGTCTCCACGGTGCTGAAGTTCGTGCCCCTGCTGCTCGTCGCAGTGGGCGGGCTGTTCTTCTTCGACCCGCACAACCTGGGCCCGTTCAACGCCAGCGGCCAGAGCGGCATCGGGGCCGTCTCCGCCTCCGCGGCGATCCTGCTCTTCTCCTACCTGGGCGTGGAGTCCGCCGCCGTGAGCGCGGGCGAGGTCAAGAATCCCCGGCGCAACGTGGGACGCGCCACCGTGATCGGCACCGTGGGCGCGGCGCTCGTCTATCTGCTGGGCACCCTCTCCGTCTTCGGCACCGTCGCCCACGACCGGCTGGTGCACTCCACCGCGCCCTTCTCCGACGCCGTGAACGCCATGTTCGGCGGCAGCTGGGGCGGCTGGGCCGTCGCGGCGGCCGCGCTGGTGTCGATGACCGGCTGCCTCAACGGCTGGACGCTGCTGAGCGCCCAGACTCCCTACGCCGCGGCGCGGGACGGGCTGTTCCCCGCCGTGTTCGCCCGCCGGCGGCGGGGCGTGCCGACGGTCGGCGTGGGCGTGACCGTCGTCCTGGCCTCGCTGCTCACCGTCTACAACTACACGTCGGGCTCGGCCAAGGTCTTCCAGGTCCTGGTCCTGGTCACGACGTTCACCGCGACCGTGCCGTACCTGCTGGCCGCCGCCGCCCAGATCCGCCACCTGGTCACCGGACGGCGTGAGCTGGTGAACCCGGCCCGGCTGGTGCGGGACTCGGTGATCGCCGCCGTCGCGGCGGGTTTCTCCCTGTGGCTGATGGCGGGCGCCGGCTACGCGGCGGTGTACCAGGGCGTGCTGTTCCTGTTCGTGGGCGTCGTCGTCCACGCGGTACTGGCGGGCCGCGGACAGCGGACCCGGTGACCGGCCGTCGGCGCGGCCGGCGCGGCCGGGAGGGCACGGGGGCGGGCGGGAAGATCGTCCCCTGGCTATCTTGAGGCCCGGGCGGTGCGCCTGTGCGGTGGCACCGCCGGACCCGGATACCGGAAGGTGGCACGATGCCCAGCACTCCGTTCCCGCACGGCGACCTCGCCGATCTCTACCGCGACCTGCACGCCCACCCGGAACTGGCCTTCGCCGAGCACCGCACCGCCCGGATCGTGACACGACGGCTGCGCGCCGCCGGGTACGAGACCACCGCCGGCGTCGGCGGCACGGGCGTGGTCGGAGTGCTGCGCAACGGCGACGGGCCCACGGTCGCGCTGCGGGCCGACATGGACGCCCTGCCGGTGGCGGAGCAGACCGCCCTGCCCTACGCCAGCACCGCGCGCACCACGGACGGCGAGGGCCGCACCCTCCCCCTCATGCACGCCTGCGGTCACGACATGCACGTCACCTGTCTGCTGGGGGCGGCGGCCGAACTGGCCGCCGACCGAGCCGCCTGGCGGGGCACGCTGCTGCTGGTCTTCCAGCCCGCCGAGGAGATGGGCCAGGGCGCCCAGGCGATGGTCGACGACGGGCTGTTCGAGCGGTTCGGGCGGCCGGAGGTGGTGCTCGGCCAGCACGTGGCGCCGCTGCCGGCCGGCTACCTGGGACTGCACCCCGGGCCGGCGTTCGCCGCCTCCGACTCGCTGCGCGTCGTCCTGCACGGCCGCGGCGGTCACGGCTCCCGGCCGGAGGCCTGCGTCGACCCGGTCGTCATGGCCGCCGCGACGGTCATGCGCCTGCAGGGCGTGGTCGCGCGGGAGGTGGCCGGCACCTCCACCGCGGTCGTCACCGTCGGCGCCCTGCACGCCGGGACCAAGCCCAACGTCATCGCCGACCGCGCCGAGCTGCTGCTGAGCATCCGCACCTACGAGCCGGCGGTGCGGACGAGCGTGCTGGCGGCCGTGGAACGCGTCGTCCGCGCCGAGGCCGTCGCCTCGGGCGCGCCGCGCGAGCCGGAGATCTCGCGTACCGAGTCGTTCCCGGCGGTCGTCAACGATCCGTCGGCGTGCGCGCGGACGAGTGCGGCGCTCACCGGGGCGCTGGGCGCCGCGCGCCTGGTGGATCCCGGGCCGGCCACCGGCAGCGAGGACGTCGGGGTGCTGGCGCGGGCCGCCGGGGCGCCCTGCGTGTACTGGCTGCTCGGCGGCGCCGACCCGGCCGCCTTCGCCTCGGCCCGTGGCTTCGAGGAGCTGGCCGAGGTGGCGCGCCGGCAGCCCTCCAACCACTCCCCGCACTTCGCCCCGGTCGTCGAGCCGACCCTGAGCACCGGCATCACGGCGCTCGCGGCCGCCGCCCGGGGCTGGCTGGGACCGGGGGACGCCGCCGCGCGGTGAGGGGGCTGCCGGGTCCGCCCCGTCCGACGGAACCGCCCCGTCCGCACGACGGCGCCGGTCCGCGACCGTGATCGGCCGCGGGCCGACGCCCTGCGGCGCGGTCAGGCGAGGTGGCCGTCGGAGCGGACCAGGAAGACATCGCCCGCCGAGGCCGCGCAGGCGGCGTGGGCGTGGCCGTCCGCGTCGACGACCAGCCGGGCGCCGTCGGTCCCGGCCGGGGGCTGTTCGCCGGGGCGCAGCACGGTCCAGGTGTACGGCACGCCGACGGAGGCGGGAGGTCGTCACCCGGTTCGCCTACCGGGCCCTGAACGGACGTGACTGCCCCCCGCCACGGCGCTGAACGCGGGAGCGGCGGAGGGGCGTCCGGCCCACCGCCGGACGCTCCTCCGCCACTCCCTCCGGGTATTGCCTGAGGGTGGTTCAGACGATCTCGATCAGCAGATCGCCGCCCTCCACCTGCTGGATGCGGTTGATGGCCAGCCGGCCCACCCGGCCGCCCCTGGTGGCGGTGATGGCGGCCTCCATCTTCATCGCCTCGATGGTGGCCACGGTCGCGCCGGCCGCCACCTCGTCGCCCTCGGCGACCGCGAGCGTCACCACACCGGCGAACGGCGCCGCCACGTGGCCGGGATCGGTCCGGTCGGCCTTCTCCGTCACGGGGACGTCGGAGGCGGCGGCGCTGTCGCGCACCTGGATCGGGCGCAGCTGGCCGTTCAGCGAGGACATGACGGTGCGCATGCCGCGTTCGTCCGCGTCACCGATGGCCTGGAGCTCGATCAGCAGGCGTACGCCGGGTTCGAGGTCGACGGCGTACTCCTGGGCCGGGCGCAACCCGTAGAAGAAGTCCTTGCTGTCCAGGACGCCGGTGTCGCCGAAGGCCTGGCGGTGGGTCTCGAAGTCGCGGGTGGGGCCGGGGAACAGCAGCCGGTTGAGGGTGGCGCGAGGGGCCTTCTCCAGGCTCTCGCGGTCCTCGGCCGTCAGCTCCCGCACGGGCTTGGCCTCGGCGCGTCCCTTCAGGGCCTTGGTGCGGAACGGCTCGGGCCAGCCGCCGGGCGGGGTGCCCAGCTCGCCGCGCAGGAAGCCGATGACGGAGTCGGGGATGTCGAACCGGTCCGGTGTGCGCTCGAAGTCCTCCGGCGTCACACCGGCGCCCACCAGGTGCAGGGCGAGGTCGCCGACCACCTTGGACGAGGGGGTGACCTTGACCAGCCGGCCGAGGATGCGGTCGGCGGCGGCGTACATCGCCTCGATCTCCTCGAAGCGGTCGCCCAGGCCGAGCGCGACCGCCTGGGTGCGCAGGTTGGACAGCTGGCCGCCGGGGATCTCGTGGTGGTAGACGCGGCCGGTCGGGGAGGCGAGGCCCGCCTCGAAGGGCGCGTAGATCCTGCGGACGCTCTCCCAGTACGGCTCCAGGTCGCCGACCGCCTTCAGGTCCAGGCCGGTGGGCCGCTCGGAGTGGTCGGTGGCGGCGACGAGCGCGGACAGCGACGGCTGCGAGGTGGTGCCGGCCATCGAGGCGACCGCGCCGTCCACCGCGTCGGCGCCGGCCTGGACCGCGGCCAGGTAGGTGGCGAGCTGGCCGCCCGCGGTGTCGTGGGTGTGCAGGTGGACGGGGAGGTCGAACTCGCGGCGCAGCGCCGAGACCAGCGTGGCCGCGGCGGGCGCGCGCAGCAGTCCGGCCATGTCCTTGACGGCCAGCACGTGCGCGCCGGCCTCGACGATCCGCTCGGCCAGACGCAGGTAGTAGTCCAGGGTGTACAGCCGCTCGCCGGGGTCGGACAGGTCGGCGGTGTAGCACAGCGCGACCTCGGCGACCGCGGTGCCGGTCTCCCGTACGGCGTCGATGGCGGGACGCATCTGGCCCACGTCGTTGAGGGCGTCGAAGATGCGGAAGACGTCGATGCCGGTGGCGGCCGCCTCCTGGACGAAGGCGTCGGTGACCTCGGTGGGGTACGGGGTGTAGCCCACGGTGTTGCGGCCGCGCAGCAGCATCTGGAGGCAGATGTTGGGCACCGCCTCGCGCAGCGCGGCCAGCCGCTCCCAGGGGTCCTCGGCGAGGAAGCGCAGGGCGACGTCGTAGGTGGCGCCGCCCCAGCACTCCAGGGACAGCAGCTCGGGCAGGGTGCGGGCGACGACCGGGGCGACGGCGAGGAGGTCCTTGGTGCGCACCCGGGTGGCCAGCAGGGACTGGTGGGCGTCGCGGAAGGTGGTGTCGGTGACGCCGAGGGTGGGCGAGGCGCGCAGCGCGCGGGCGAAGCCCTCCGGGCCGAGCTCGACGAGCCGCTGCCGGGATCCGGCGGGCGCCTCCCCGGCCGGCAGCGGCGGCAGCTTGGTGACCGGGTCGACGGTCTCGGGGCGCTCGCCGTGCGGCTTGTTCACGGTGACGTCGGCGAGGTAGGTGAGCAGCTTGGTGCCGCGGTCGGCGGAGGTGCGGGCGGTGAGCAGGTGCGGGCGCTGCTCGATGAACGAGGTGGTGACCCGCCCGGCCCGGAAGTCGGGGTCGTCCAGGACGGCCTGGAGGAAGGGGATGTTGGTGGCGACGCCGCGGATGCGGAACTCTGCGACCGCGCGCCGGGCCCGGCCGATCGCGGCCTTGAAGTCCCTTCCTCGGCAGGTGAGTTTGACCAGCATGGAGTCGAAGTGGGCGCTGATCTCGGTGCCGGCGTGGGTGGTTCCGCCGTCCAGGCGGATGCCCGAGCCCCCCGGGGAGCGGTAGGCGCTGATCCGGCCGGTGTCGGGCCGGAAGCCGTTGGCCGGGTCCTCGGTGGTGATGCGGCACTGCAGGGCCGCCCCGCGCAGCGTGACGGTGTCCTGGGACAGTCCGAGGTCGGCGAGGGTCTCGCCGGCGGCGATGCGCAGCTGGGCCTGCACCAGGTCGACGTCGGTGACCTCCTCGGTCACGGTGTGCTCGACCTGGATGCGCGGGTTCATCTCGATGAAGACGTGGTTGCCCTCGCGGTCGAGCAGGAACTCGACGGTGCCGGCGTTGCGGTAGCCGATCTCGCGGGCGAAGCGGACCGCGTCGGCGCAGATGCGGTCGCGCAGGTCGGGGTCGAGGTTCGGGGCGGGGGCGAGCTCGATCACCTTCTGGTGGCGGCGCTGCACCGAACAGTCCCGCTCGAAGAGGTGGATGACGTCGCCCGCGCCGTCGGCGAGGATCTGCACCTCGATGTGGCGCGGTTCGACGACGGCCCTCTCCAGGAAGACCGTCGGGTCGCCGAACGCGGACGCGGCCTCGCGGGAGGCCGCCTCGATGGACTCGCGCAGCGCGGCGGGGTCCTCGACCCGCCGCATGCCGCGTCCGCCGCCGCCGGCGACGGCCTTGACGAACACCGGGAAGCCGATGTCCTCGGCGGCGCGGACCAGTTCGTCCACGTCGGTGGAGGGCGCGGAGGAGCCCAGCACCGGCACCCCGGCGGCGCGGGCCGCCGCGACCGCGCGGGCCTTGTTGCCCGTCAGCTCCAGCGTGTCGGCGTCCGGTCCGACGAAGGTGATGCCGGCCCGGGCGCAGGCGCGCGCCAGCTCCGGGTTCTCCGACAGGAACCCGTAGCCCGGGTAGACGGCGTCCGCACCCGCCCGGCGCGCCGCGCGGACGATCTCCTCCACCGAGAGATAGGCCCGCACCGGGTGGCCGGGTTCGCCGATCTCGTAGGCCTCGTCGGCTTTGAGCCGGTGCAGCGAGTTGCGGTCCTCGTGCGGGAAGACGGCGACGGTACGCGCTCCCAGCTCGTAGCCGGCGCGGAACGCGCGAATCGCGATCTCGCCCCGGTTGGCGACCAGTACCTTGCGGAACATCCTGGATCCCTTCGGCCTGCCGGTGACGAGGACCATGGTGTCGGCGACACCCCGATGACGCCATGTGAGCCGGGCCACTGACACCGGTGTCTCCCCCGGGCGGGGGCGCTCGGGGCGGTGACACGGCGCGCGAACCGGTGTGATGCGCACGGTTTGAGACGGTGTGTCAGCAAATGGCCGGGCCGCCGCTGTCGCGCTCGGTCCGCGGATTTGTCAGTGATCCGTAACAGCGGGATCCTCAGGGGACTTTCCACCGTCCTCAGAAGTGCGCGGGCCGGGAACGCGCGCGCTGAAGGACACGGACGGCAAGAGGCGGGGCG
This sequence comes from Streptomyces sp. NPDC018610, assembly GCF_044391765.1. NCBI lineage: Bacteria > Bacillati > Actinomycetota > Actinomycetes > Kitasatosporales > Streptomycetaceae > Streptomyces > Streptomyces sp. NPDC018610. The sequence continues at coordinate 25,058 of NZ_JBISAL010000018.1, read as the reverse complement.
GGGACATGGTGCGGCATGGCGGACGGAGTTGGCACGGTCGGGTGCTCGCGGCGGCGCTGGGGGTGACCGCGGTGGCGACGGCCGCCTCGGTGTGGACGGCGCAGGCCGATCCGTCGGGGGACGGACACGCGCGGGCGCAGGCTTCGGGGCGTCCCTCCACGGAGGGCGCCGGGGCCGAGGGGGCGGCTTCCGGTGCTCCGGGCGCCGGGGCGGGGACGGCCAAGGTGGCGGTGACGATCGCCCACGCCTCGGACCTCGGGGCGCGGGGCGTCAACATCACCATCGACGACGGGCCGGACCCCGTCTGGACCCCGCAGGTGCTGCAGGTGCTGCGGGACTACGGGGTGAAGGCCACCTTCTGCATGGTGGGCCCCCAGGCCAAGGCGCACCCCGACCTGGTCAAGGCGGTCGTGGCGGCCGGGCACCGGCTGTGCGACCACACGGTGTCCCACGACACCTCGATGGACCACAAGTCGCAGGCCTACCAGTCGCAGCAGATCCTCGACGCCGAGCGCATGATCACCGAGGCGTCCGGGGGCGTCCGGCCGATGTACTACCGCGCACCGGGCGGCGCGTTCACCCCGTACAGCCGGACGCTCGCCGCGTCCCACGGGATGCGGCCGCTGGGCTGGAACGTCGACTCCAAGGACTTCGAGCGGCCCGGTGTCGCGACCATCGTCGCCACCGTCAAGCACGAGGTCCCCAACGGGCCGACCCTGCTGTTCCACGACGCGGGCGGTGACCGCTCCCAGACCGTGGCCGCCCTGCGCCAGGTGCTGCCGTGGCTGAAGCAGCAGGGCTACTCCTTCGGTTTCCCGGTGCGCTGACCGCACCTGTGGCCTTCCGAGCGGGCGCGCCTGTCGGGCGCGCCCGCTCGTCGGGTGGGTCTGTCCGTCGGACGAGTCCGCCCGCCGAACGGGGCTGCCCCGCCGGGGCGCCCGCCGCACGGGCGCTCGTGCCCCACGGGGCGCGAGGCGCCTCAGGCCGGGCAGGCCGCCTTGTCGTGGGGCGCGCCCGCCAGGGCCGCGGCCGTCAGGGCGGCCCACCCCAGGGCGCTGGCGACCGCGCCGGCCCGGCGGACCCGGCCGGAGACGGTACGGCCGAACAGCACGGCGTCGCCCACGTCCGAGGCGATGCGCACGGCCGTGGCGGTGACCAGGGCCGGCCCCCGGGGGGCGAGCAGCATCGACAGGCCGCTCGCGGCGTCGCGCCATGCCAGCGGGCGCAGCGCCATGGCGGTGTGCCGGTGGGTGACGCCCTGGGGGTCCACCATCCCCACGGGACGGGCCATCCAGTCCGGCCGGCAGGCCGCCGCCATTCCGTAGGCGGCGGTCGCCGCTCCGATCATCCGCAGCAGTCCTGTCCGCACCGAACGCACCTCCGCGTAGGACGAACGCCGGGCCCCGCCCGACGCGATTGCGGTGCATGCGTACCCGCTCCGGGGCGGACGCTATCCGCCGCGACCGCCGACCGGGGCTGGGGTGGTTCGGCCACCCGGGGAGTCGGACGTGCCCACCGGTGAACCTTGCCGTGTACACCGATAGAGGATTTGTCAGGGTTTTGGGTGCACAGTGGAAGGAGCACCATCACCCCAACGGAGGCGGTCATGATCGTCCTCGGTGTCATTCTGCTGGTGGTCGGGTTCGTCACCGGTATCTCCATCCTCTGGACCATAGGCATCATCCTGGCCGTGGTCGGCGCGGTCCTGTGGCTGCTGGGCAGCATGGGGCACGCGGTGGCCGGCCATCGGCACTACTGGTGACCGACGCGACGGCGCTCGTTCCCGGCCCTGCCCCGGGCACCGTACTCGGCTGACTGCGACGGCCCCCGCACGTTCCGTGCGGGGGCCGTCCGTGCGCCCGGGATCCCTGGACGTCAGGAACCGGACACCGCCAGTCCGGATCGCGGACACCGGCAGTGGGGCGGGACGGGCCTATCCCGGGCCCGGCGGGGTAGCCGCAGATGCGGAAGAGCAGTAACACACTGTGACACTTTTGAGGCAACCATATGGCCGTCCCGCTTAGGCAGAAGGCGTCGGATGAGCCGGACCGGAACAGGAGCACGGGATCCGTGCTGCGCTGGCAGGCCCACTGGGACAGTGGGGCGATCAGCGCGGCCGAGGCCCGTGCGGCCGTCGGCAGTTTCCTGGACCGCGTCCGCGCCACCGGCCGCATCACCGTCCCCGACCGCGTGGCACAGGACGCGCAACTGGTGGTCAGCGAGCTGATCACCAACGTCGTACAACACGCCCCCGGAGCCTGCGGCATGGGCCTCGAGGCATGGCCCGAGAGCGGGCTGGTGCAGATCAGCGTGTGGGACACATCCCCCCGGCCGCCGCTGCCCCGGCCGCACGACGGCCGCCGGGTGGGCGGTCACGGTCTGGAGATCGTCGGTGCGGTCAGCCACGCCGTGACGGTCACCGAACGTGAGCCCGGCAAGCAGGTCACCGCACAGCTGCTGCTGCCCCCCGTCTCCTCGGCGGGGTAGGCCGGGCCCGCGGCCCACGCGGCCGCCCGTGCCCCGTGTCCCGTGCTCGGCGGACGTGGCGGCGACGCACTCGGCGACGAAGCGGGAACAGGGAACGGCGGACCGCTTCCGCGGTCCGCCGTCACGCTCCTCGCATCGGATCCGCCCCGGCCGTTCGCGGGCTCAGATCCGCCCGCCGGTGAGCCGGGTGAGGGGGCCCTGGGCGCGGCGGCCGGCCCTGCGGCCCACCGTGTACGAGGCCGCGCTGAGCGCGGCGACGGTGCCGCCCACGCCTGCCGCGACGAGCCTGCGCCGGGCGATCAGCGTCCAGGCCGTCCGGGCGGTGGCCGCGACCTGGCCGGAGGCCGCGACGACCGCCTGCCGGCCCACCGCCACTCCCCTGGCCGCGCTCCGCGTGACGCCGCTCGCCGCATCGGCCGCCTTCACGGCGCCGGCACCGGCCGCCTTCGCCGCGTCGTCCGTCTTCGCGGCCGCCGCTGCCCCGGCCGCCCGCGCGGCCGGGGCGGTCGCCTTGCCGGCGGCCCGCCGGGCCTTCGCCGCGGTGGCCTTCTGGTCAGTACTGCCGTTCGATTCTGTCATGTGCATCGCCTTGCCCGCCGGACCACCGGCAAACTCCCCCGGCCACGCGGCCTGCGGGTGCGTCCCCCCGCGCGGTCGGCCATTCTGGGAGGGAACGACGCCGCGAAGGAGTGCGCGATGAGCATGATGGACAAGCTCAAGGGCCTGCTGAAGGGGCACGAGGGGCAGGCCGACAAGGGCATCGACAAGGGCGGTGACTACGTCGACGAACGTACCCAGGGCAAGTACCGCAGCCAGGTCGACACGGCTCAGGACCGGATGAGGGAGCAACTGCGCGATCAGGACCGGGGCACGGACCAGCCGCCGCGGTGACGCGTCCCGCGCCCGGTCCGCGGGAGCCGTCGACGCCGTGCCCGGTCCGGCGTCCCCGCGGGCCGGGCACGCCGTGCGAGGCCACCGGAGCGGGAACTCACCGGCCGGCCGGCGAACGGCTCGTCGAGGGGCGGATGTTCTGGTTGAGCCGGAACATGTTCGTCGGGTCGTAGACGTCCTTGACCCCTACGAGCCGCCGGTGGACGGCGTCCGGGTAGGCGGCCCGCACCTTGTCCTCGCCGCCGTCGCCGGTGAAGTTGACGTACAGGCCCCCGTGGCCGTGGCGGGCGATCTCCCGGCGGGTGTCGCGGGCCCACGCGACGTGGCCGTCGAAACCCGCTGCCGTGGGAGACCGCGCGATCACGTTGCACAGCACGCCCGCCTCCCGTCGGCTGAACGCCGTGGACCCCGCGGGCACACGGGCGAAGGCGCCGCCGAGGTGGTGCAGGTGCAGCTCGCTGAAGGGCGTGGGCGTGGTCAGGTGGCGCCGCAGCAGCGCGTCGATCGCGTCGTCGGACGGCTCGATGAACGCGGAGGTGAAGTAGTTGTGGGCGCCGGCCGTCCACAGCGGATCGAGCATCGACTGCGCCCCGGTGTACGGCATCGGGCCCATGACGTCGGCGAGGGGTGTGCCCAGGCGGCGCAGCGGGGCGACGGCCGTCTCGCCGGCGGAGGGCGGCCCCGCGTACATGCCGGCCAGCACCACGACCCGGGTGCCGTGGACCTCCTCGGGCAGGAACGGCAGCGGCGGGGCGGTGGTGAGGACGACCAGGGTCGTCAGCTCGTCGGGCATGTGCGCGCTGGCCTCGCGCCAGCGGGTGACGACCTGCCGGGCCTCGGCGAGCGGATACACGACCAGGCCGGCCAGGACCTGCGGCCCGACGGGGTGCGCCTCGTACTCGAACGACGTGACGACGCCGAAGTTGCCGCCGCCGCCCCGCAGCGCCCAGAACAGCTCGGCGTGCTCGTGCGCGTCGGCGCGCACCACGCGGCCGTCGGCGGTGACCATCTGGGCGGCCGTCAGGTTGTCGGAGGTCAGGCCGTGGCGGCGGGTCAGCCAGCCCACTCCGCCACCGAGTGTGAAGCCCGCGACGCCGGTGGTGGAGATCAGGCCACCGGGGACGGCGAGGCCGAACGCCTGGGTCTCGTGGTCGAGATCGCCCCAGGTCAGGCCCGCCTGGGCGACCACCCGGCGCCGTTCGGGGTCGACGTACGCGCCTTTCATGGCGGACAGGTCGATGACGATGCCGTCGTCGCAGGTGGAGAACCCCGCGATGCTGTGGGCGCCGCCGCGCACCGCGACCAGCAGGTCCTGGCTGCGGGCGAACTCGACGGCGCGCAGCACGTCCGCGGTTCCGGCGCAGCGGACCACGAGGGCCGGGTGCTTGTCGTGGGCCGCGTTCCACACGGCGCGGGCCCGGTCGTAGGAGGGGTCGCCGGGGCGCACGAGAGCGCCGCGCAGGCCTGCCTCCAGTTCTGCTGTGGTGGCGTCTCCCAGGACGCCCTTCGCCGTGTCGATCGACATGGTCGGCTCCTCGGTGCCGGTGTTCGCCAGGGACGTTCCGGACCGTAGGCGGCGCCTCTTAGCACTCACTCAGCAGCGGCTTCGCGTCCTGGCGCGGTGCGGCGCAGGGCGGCTTGCCCGCGCGGGTCGCCCAGCCGCGCGAACTGCCGCGCGGCCCGGTCCCGGCAGGCCCGGGCCGTCTCCTCCTCCCCGGTCCGGCCGGCCAGCCGCGCCAGCATGACGGCGACCCATCCGGCGGCGCCCTGCGAGCCGGCGATGTGCTCCAGCCGCTGGGCACGGGTGAGCAGGGCGCGGGCGCCGGCCCGGTCGCCTTCCGCCCGGGCGACGAGGGCCAGGTGCAGCAGGCCGTTGGTGATGCCGGGGAGGTCGTCGGTCTCCTCGAAGCCCGCGAGGGCCCGCGCGAGCGTGCGCCGGGCCCCTTCGGTGTCCCCGCGGGCCAGGCGGAGCAGGCCGAGACAGCCCAGGGTGACGCCCTCCTCACGCCGGTCGCCGAGCCGGCGCCTGATCGCCAGCGCGGCGTCGAGGCATGCGTGCCCCGCGTCGTACTCGCCTCGGCTCCGGTGGATGTTGCCGAGGGTGTTGAGGGCGAGCGACTCGCCGTGGCGGTCGGCGAGGGCTCGGAAGCAGTCGGCCCCGCGTTCGGCCGCGCTCGTCGCCCGCGCGGTGTCGCCGGCCAGGCGGGCCGCCCAGGCGAGCCCGGTCAGGACGTGCCCTCGGGCCCGGGCCGCGCCGACCGCCGGGCCGGCGAGGACGGTCTCCTCGAAGAACAGCGACACCTCGCCGGCGCCGTCCTGCTCGACCGTGTAGCCGGGCGTCATGACGAGGAGGAAGGGGCCGTTCCCCTCCGGCACCGCGTCGAGGAACCGCAGGCTCTCCCGGAAGGCCTCGCGGGCGGGCGCCGCCCGGCCGCGGCAGACGGCCCGCACACCCAGGTGGTGGGCGACGCAGGCGAGGGCCGCGGGGTCGCCGACGTCCCGGGCGAGGGTCTCGGCCCGGTCCAGCGCCGCGCGTGCGGCCTCCCACGTTCCCGCCATCCAGAGCAGGACGGCCTGCTGGTAGTGGCCGTACGCCCGGGCTGCGGGGTCCGGGCGGCCCCGGTGGGCGGCGGCGATCCGCGCGGCGACGGCCCCTAGCGGTGAGGTGTCGCCGAGGCGGATCGCCAGCACCCCCTGCCCCATCAGGGCCCTGGCGCGCTCGGGGGTGGACTCGGGGGCGGCGGCCAGGGTGTCGTCGAGCCAGCGCCGCCCCTCGGCGAGGTGCCCGCGCTCGGTCCAGAACCAGCGCAGCGCCACGGCCAGACGGAGGGCGTCGGCCGGGTCGTCGCGCAGCAGGGACCGCAGCGCGGCGCGGAGGTTGCCGTGGTCGGCCTCCAGCTCCAGCGAGGTCGCGCCGGACGTGCCGGTACGCGGCTCCCGGTCGCGTGCCAGCGCCAGCGCGAGGTAGAAGCGCCGGTGCCGGTCCTCCACGGCCGACGTCTCTCCGGCTGCCCGCAGGCGCTCCGCCGCGTACTGCCGGATCGTCTCCGGCAGCCGGTAGCGGGCCTCGTCCGCCTCGTCCTGCCGCGGTTCCACCCACACCAGCGACTTGTCGGCCAGCCGGCCGAGGAGTTCCAGCACGCCGGCGCCCACGCCGGGCGGGGCGGCGGGCCCCGGCGGGGCGCCTTCGCGGGGCGGGGGGCCGGGTGCGCATCCGGGCGCGTCTCCGGGCGGGGTGGGCGCCGCGCAGATGTGTTCGGCCGCGGCCAGGGAGAAGCCTCCCGGGAAGACGGCCAGGCGGCGGAACAGGCGCTGCTCCTCGGCGTCGAGCAGCCGGTGGCTCCAGTCCAGGGCCGCCGTCAGCGTCTCCTGCCGGGTCACGCCCCGCCGGGTGCCGCGGCCGAGGAGGGTCAGGGCGTCGTCGAGGCGCTCGGCGATCTGGCGCGGGGCCAGGACCGGCGCCCGGGCCGCCGCGAGCTCCAGGGCCAGGGGCATCCCGTCGAGCCGGAAACAGATCTGTGCGACGGCGGCCGCGTTGCGCTCGGTGAGCCGGAACCCGGGCGCGGCGTCGGCGGCCCGGGCCACGAACAGGCGTACGGAGGCGAAGCGGCCGAGCTCCGGCACGGGCGGCGGCCGAGCGGGGTCCGGCAAACCCAGGGAGGGCACCCTGAACGTGCGTTCGCCGGGGCTGCGCAGGGGTTCCCTGCTGGTGGCGAGCACGGTGACGTGCGGGCAGCGGGCCAGCACGTCGGTGACGAGGGCGGCGCACGCGTCGACCAGGTGTTCGCAGTTGTCCAGCACCAGCAGGAGTTCCCGGTCGGCGAGCTGGGCGAGCAGCGTCCTGCGGGCCGCGGCGGACGGCGGCAGCCCGAGTCCCACGGCGGCGGCCACCGCGTCGGGCACGAGGTCCGGTTCCGTCAGCGCGGCGAGGTCCACGAACCACACGCCGTCGCGGTGCGCGTCGACCCGCCGCGCGGCCGCGTCGAGGGCGAGCCGGGTCTTGCCGCAGCCGCCGGCCCCGGTGAGGGTGAGCAGCCTGCCGCGTCCCAGCAGTGCGGTCACCTCCTCCAGCTCGCGCTCCCGGCCTATCAGGGCCGTCGGCTGGGCCGGCAGGTTGTGCCGCGGGGCCGCCGGGCGCCGCTGCGGCGTCTCGACCGAGTCGGCCAGGAGGGTCCGGTACAGGCGGCGGGTCCGCGGGTCGGGGTCGGCGCCGGCCTCCCGGCCGAGCGTCTCCCGCAGGCGCTCGTAGGCGGCCAGCGCCTCCGCGCGCCGTCCCGCCCCGGCCAGGGCCCGCATCAGCGCCCGGTGACCGGGCTCGTGCAAGGGGTCCTCGGCGGTCAGGTCCCGCAGCACCTCGATCGCCTCCACCGCCCGGTGCTCGCGCCCGAGTGCCTCGGCGAGCCCCAGTCTCAGCGCGGTCCGCCGCGTCTCCAGGGCCGCGGCGGCCTCGCACGCCCAGGGTTCGTAGGCGTCCTCGGGCAGCAGTGGCGCCTCGGCCAGGGCGAGCGCGGCGCGGTAGGCGTCCGGGGCGCCGTCGTGCGCGGTGCGCCGGATCGCCTCGTCGAGCTCGTCGGCGTCCACGCGGACGCCGCCGGCGGGTCCGAGCAGGACCAGGTCGTCGCGGAGGACGACGACGTCGCCGGGCGCGCCGGTGGCCGTGAGCGCCCGGCGTGCGGCGTGCAGCACCTGGTGCAGGTTGTTCGCCGCGGCCGCCCGGTCCAGGCGGGGCCACAGCAGGTCGTAGAGCCGCTCCCGGTGCAGCCGGTGGCCCGGGGCCAGGGAGAGCAGCTTCAGCAGGGTCCGGGACTTGCGCAGCCGCCACGCCCCGGCGGCGACGGGACGGTCCCCGACCGTCACGGCGAATCCGCCGAGGAGCCGGATGCGTACCTCTTCGGCCATGGCTGCCCCTCAGCAGCAGGCTACCGCCGAAGCGGCGGGGGGACGCGGGGAGAGGGCGGGGCGGGACGGGGGCGTGGGGTCGTCGTACGCCGGCGGCGCCGGACGTCGGGCGTGCGCCCCGGGGGCCGACCGGCTGCGGCCGCCGGCCGGGGCGCCGCTCAGGCGGGGCGTTCGCCGTAGACGCGGTGGGGTTCGGCGTCGGCCCACTTGACGTCGAGGCCGAGCCCGGGCCGGCCGGTGTCGGGGCGCAGCGCTCCGCCGGCCGGGGACGGCGTGCCGTCGAACACCAGGTGCTCGAAGCGGACGTGGTCGTGGAAGTACTCCAGGTGCCGCAACCGCCGCACGGCGCAGAACGCGTGGGCGGAGACCGCGGGCGCGCAGTGCGCGGACAGGTCCAGGTGCTGGGCCGCCGCCAGGCCCGCGACCTCCAGCAGGCCAGTGATCCCGCCGCAGCGGGTGACGTCCGCCTGGAGGCAGTCCACGGCGTGCCCGTCGACGAGGTTCACGAAGTCCCGTGTGGTGTAGGCGTACTCGCCGGCGGCGATCTCCAGCCGTGCCGGTCCCCTCTCGCGCAGCGTGCGCAGCCCCTCGACATCGGCCGAGCTCACGGGTTCCTCGAACCACCGCACGTCCCACTCGTCGTGGAACCGGTGCGCCCAGTACAGCGCCTCCTTGCGGCCCAGCGCCCCGTTGGCGTCGGTGAGGATCTCGGTCGTGTCGCCGACCGCCGCGCGGACCGCGTCCAGCCGCTCGGGGTCGCGCTCCGGATCGCGCGAGGTCTTCAGCTTCACCCGGCCGATGCCCTGTTCCGTCCAGCCGGCGAGCTGGCCGGCGAGACGGTCGAGGGAGTAATTGGTGAAGCCGCCGCTGCCGTAGACGGGGACCCGGTCGTGGTGGGCGGGCAGCACGTGGACCAGCGGCAGGTCCAGCAGCCTGGCCTTGAGGTCCCACAGGGCGATGTCCGCGGCGGACGTCGCCATGGCCCCGACGCCGGGCCGGCCGGCGTTGCGGATCCGCCGGCCCGTCAGCTCCCACAGCGCGGGCGGCGAGGCGGGGCTCCGTCCCTCGAGCAGCGGGGCGATCGCGCCGGACAGGAAGGCGGCGACCGAGACGTCACCGTAGGTGTAGCCGATGCCGGTGCGCCCGCCGGCGTGCACCCGCAGGAGGACCATCGTGGTGGAGGACCACTCCAGCGTGCCGTCCTGCTCCTTGCCGTCCGGTCCGTCGGTGGGCAGTCCGAAGGCGTGCACGTCTACGGCGTCGATCCGGCACTCGTCGAGGGCCGGTGCCGTGCCCGCCATCAGCGGTGTCCCGTCGGGCGCGGGACCGGCCCGGCGGGTTTCCCGCCCGTCGCCCGGGAATCGGGATCGGCCACCAGTGCCATGCCGTACTCCTTCGAAGACGCCCCTGCCAACCTCTGACGTCCCTTCGGGGTGACCCGTGCGGAGATGTGTAAACAGCGTGGGCGGCCGGGCCGTTCCCCGGCGCTGATCACTCGTGAGACGGAAGGTGCGGCGCAGGCGGGCGAACGTTCGCATGAGTGCCGTGAGGAGCGGGATCGAATAAATCACTCGATGCGCCTATCAGACCCGTCATGGACGCCAGGCGCAGTCGTCCACCGATGGGAAGCCTGCCTTGCGGACCTCGACGACCGCCCCGGGACGCGATGCCCGTGGCGCCCTGCCCTCCCGTCACGCCGGCACGTCCCGGGACCAGGAGCTGGTGTACCGGATGGCCTCGTGCCCGCCCGGACCGGAGCGGGAGGCGCTGCGCGAGGAGGCCATCCGGGCGTTCCTGCCGATGGCGCGCAGGATCGCGCGGCGGTACGGGTCCCAGGCGGACAGCGACGAGGACCTGTTCCAGGTGGCGTGCATGGGTCTGGTGAAGGCGGTCGACCGGTTCGACCCGGACCGCGGGCACGCCTTCCTGTCGTACGCGGTGCCGACCGTCGACGGAGAGGTGCGGCGCCATCTGCGCGACTGCGCCTGGGATCTGCGGGTCTCGCGCGCCCTGCAGGACAAGCACCGCCGGTTGCGGGCGGCCCAGGAGGCGCTGCGCCGGCTGGGGCACAGCGAGGGCGGCACCGACGCGGATCTCGAACAGGTGACCGGGATGGCCCGGGAGGACGTACGGCTCGCGCTCCAGGTGGACCGGGCCCGGCGTTCGGCCTCCCTGGACGGGGAGCGGGGCTTCGACCGGAGCCGGCCGCTGGCCGAGACGCTGGGCGCGGAGGATCCCGCCCTGGACCTGGTGACCGATCTGGTGGCGCTGCGCGGGCTGCTGCGCGGGCTGCCCGTACGGGAGCGCCGGGTGCTGTGCCTCTACTACCTGGAGTCGCTGACCCAGCAGCAGGTGGCCCAGGCGGTCGGCCTGTCGCAGATGCACGTGTCGCGGCTCATCTCGCGGACCTGCGCGCAGCTGCGGGCCCGCCTGGTGGACGGATGACGGGCGGGCGCACGCTGTGCGAGCGCCCGCTGTGCGAGCGCGCGCCGGACAGCCGTGTGGCGTGCGGGCGCGTGCCGTGCGGGCGCGGGCGCGCCGGGGCCCGGCGGGTCGGCCGGGCGGCCGGCCGGGCGTCGCTGGGCCACCCGGATGACCGGCGTTTGGCGCCCGCGGGGCCGGTTACTCCCCCGCATCCGCCGCGGAACCCGAGGTGATCCATGCGCGTCCTGCTCGTCCATCCCAGTGCCCTGATGTACTCGGAGATCTTCCTCCGACTGGAGCCGCTCGGTCTGGAGCGGGTGGCCGCCGCGGCCCGGGACGCCGGGCACCAGGTGCGCGTGGTCGACCTGCAGGTCCTCGGGCACAAGGCCCTGCGCCGCGTCGTGCACTCGTTCCGGCCGCAGGCGGTCGGCTTCGGTCTGAACTACCTGGCCAACATCCCCGAGGCCATCGACCTGGCGCGGGCCGTGAAGCACGCCGTGCCGGGATGCTTCGTCTTCTTCGGCGGGCACAGCGTCTCCTTCGTCGCCGACGACGTGCTGCGCCAGGCGCGGGGCGCCGTCGACGCCGTGGTGCGCGGCGAGGGCGAGCCCGCCATGGCGCCGTTGCTGGAGGCGGTGGCCGACGGCGGGCTGCGGGAGGTTCCGGGCGTCGTCACCGCCGACGGGCACGGCCCGGCCCCGCGGATACTGCACGGCATCGACGAGCCGCGCCCCGCGCGCGACCTGATGCGCCACCGCCGCCGCTACTTCATCGGCGAGCTCGATCCCTGCGCCTCCATCGAGTTCACCCGCGGCTGCCCCTGGGACTGCTCGTTCTGCTCCGCCTGGACGTTCTACGGCCGCAGTTACCGCAAGGCGAGCCCGGAGGCCGCCGCCGAGGAGATGGCCTCCATCGCCGAGCCCAACGTCTTCATCGTCGACGACGTCGCCTTCATCCGGCCCGAGCACGGCGACGCCATCGCGGCCGAGCTGGAACGCCGCCGGGTCCGCAAGCAGTACTACCTGGAGACCCGCGCGGACGTGCTGCTGCGCCACACCGAGGTGTTCGAGCGCTGGACGCGGCTGGGACTGCGCTACATGTTCCTGGGGATGGAGGCGCTGGACGCCGAGGGGCTGGACCGGTTCCGCAAGCGCGTCGACCCCGACGACAACCTGCGCGCCCTGGAGACCGCGCGGCGGCTCGGGATCAACGTCGCCGTCAACCTGATCGTGGACCCCGCGTGGGACGCCGAACGCTTCCGGCTGGTGCGCGAGTTCGCGCTGTCCGTGCCGGAGATCGTGCATCTGACGGTGATGACCCCCTACCCCGGTACCGAGATCTGGCACACCGAGTCGCGCCGGCTGACCACGCGGGACTACCGGCTCTTCGACATCCAGCACGCCGTGGTCCCCACCACGCTGCCGCTGGAGCGCTTCTACGAGGAGCTGGTGCGCACCCAGTCCGTCATCAACCGCAAGCACCTCGGCCTGCGCACCGCGTTCGGCGCGGCCCGGATCCTCGCCGGCCGGCTGGCGCACGGCCAGACCAACTTCGCCCGCATGCTGTGGAAGTTCAACGATGTGTACAACCCGCGGCGGCAGCTCGCCGACCACCTCCGTCCGGTCCGCTACCAGCTCCCGCTGCCGCCCACCGCTCCCGTCGGCAGCCGCCGGGAGCTGTACATCCACACCCGGCCGGCGCAGCGACCGGGGCCGGCCACGCGTCCGGCCGACGGTGCGACCGGACAGACACAGTGAGACGAGTCGCGAGTCCCGCACGTGGAGGGCGCTCATGCCGCAGACACACCCCGGCCTGACCGAGCCGCAGGAGACCGTCCGGCCGCCCCGGGCCCGTACCGGGGAGACGATCCGGGACTACCTGACCACGACCGACCACAAGAAGATCGGCCACCTGTACCTGGTCACGTCGTTCGCCTTCTTCCTGGCCGCCGGCGTCATGGCGCTGCTGATGCGGGCCGAACTGGCCCGCCCGGGGCTGCAGATCATGCGCCAGGACCAGTACGACCAGCTGTTCACGATCCATGGCACGGTGATGATGCTGCTGTTCGCGACACCCACGTTCGCCGGGTTCGCCAACGCCGTCATGCCGTTGCAGATCGGCGCCCCGGACGTCGCCTTCCCCCGGCTCAACGCCCTCACCTACTGGTTCTTCCTGTTCGGCGGGCTGACGGTGCTGTCCGGGTTCACGGTCGACGACGGGGCCGCGCCGTTCGGCTGGTTCGCCTACACGCCGCTGAGCAGGGCCGAGCACAGTCCGGGCCACGGCGGCGACCTGTGGGCGATGGGGCTGGTCGTCGCGGGTCTGAGCACCACGCTCGGCGCCGTCAACTTCATCGCCACGATCCTGTGCCTGCGCGCGCCGGGCATGACCATGTTCCGGATGCCGATCTTCACCTGGAACGTGCTCTTCACCTCCATCCTGGTGCTGCTGTCCTTCCCGGTGCTGACCGCCGCGCTGCTGGCCCTGGAGGCGGACCGCAAGCTCGGCGCCCACATCTACGACCCCGCGAACGGCGGGGCGCTGCTGTGGCAGCACCTGTTCTGGTTCTTCGGACATCCGGAGGTCTACATCGTGGCGCTGCCGTTCTTCGGCGTCGTCACGGAGATCATCCCGGTCTTCAGCCGCAAACCCGTCTTCGGCTACGTCGGCATGGTGGGGGCGACCATCGCGATCACCATGCTGTCGGCCACCGTCTGGGCGCACCACATGTTCGCCACGGGCGGCGTCCTGCTGCCGTTCTTCTCCATGCTGTCGTTCCTGATCGCCATCCCCACCGGGGTGAAGTTCTTCAACTGGATCGGCACGATGTGGAAGGGCAGCCTCTCCTTCGAGACGCCGATGCTGTGGTCCATCGGTTTCATGGTCACCTTCCTGCTCGGCGGGCTCAGCGGCGTCCTCATCGCCTCCCCGCCGCTGGACTTCCATCTGACGGACAGCTACTTCATCGTCGCCCACCTGCACTACGTGCTGTTCGGGACGATCGTCTTCGCCACGTTCGGCGGCTTCTACTTCTGGTGGCCGAAGATGACGGGCAAGCTGCTCGACGAGCGGCTGGGGAAGATCCACTTCTGGACGCTGTTCGTCGGCTTCCAGACCACCTTCCTCGTCCAGCACTGGCTCGGCGAGATGGGCATGCCGCGCCGCTACGCCGACTACCTGGCCGCCGACGGGTTCACCGCGCTCAACATGGTCTCCTCGATCGGCGCGTTCCTGATCGGCCTGTCCACCCTGCCCTTCCTGTACAACCTGTGGAAGACCGCCCGTCACGCGCCCCACGTGGGCGTGGACGACCCCTGGGGGTACGGCAGATCGCTGGAGTGGGCGACCTCCTGTCCCCCGCCCCGGCACAACTTCACCGCGCTGCCGCGCGTGCGGTCCGACTCGCCGGCCTTCGACCTGCACCATCCGGCCATCCTGCGGGAGCTGCCGCGGGGCGAGCACGGGACGGTGGAGCCCACTCCCGACACCATGGGGAAGCAGAGCGAATGAAATCCGAGGCGTACCTCTTCGCCGGTGTGGCCGTGTTCTTCCTCCTCACCGACGCGGCCTACATCTGGTTCGCGCGGGAGCCCGCCGGGATCGCCGCGCTGACCGTGTCGTGCTTCATGTCGTCGGTGATCGCCTTCTTCTGCCTGATCGACCACCGGCGCAAGGGCGAGCGGCCGGAGGACCGCCAGGACGGGGAGGTCCACGAGCGCAGCGGCCGGATCGACTTCTTCCCGCCGCACAGCCACAACCCGGTGGTGACCGCCGCCGGCGTCACGATGTGCGCCGTCGGCATCGTCTACGGCTTCTGGCTCTTCATGATCGGGATCGGCGTCCTGGCGATCGGGGTGCTCGGCATGGTGCTGGAGTTCGCGCGACGCGACAGCGGCTGAACCGCGGTACCGGGTGGGGTGGCAGGGACCGGAATCCCGCGCCGATAATCTACATAAAAGGTGCATAAGTCACCCGGACGGGGGAACTCTTGCACAAGGCAAAGAAACCCTTCTTGGAGAGGAGACGACAGCAATGTCGTATCCACATCGCTCCAGTGACGTGGGCACCACCCATCCGGAGATGATGGGCTCGCATCCCGAGATGGCCGAGATGCGGGAACGGCTCGAACGCACCGCGTCGAGCGGCCCGGCGATCGCCATCGAAGGTCTCATCCTTCTGACCGGCCTGTACGCCGCGATCTCCCCCTGGGTCGTGCACTTCGCGATCCAGCCGGCCATCACCGCCAACAACCTGATCGTCGGCATCACCATCGGCCTGATCGGGCTCGGCCTGGCCATGGCCCCGGAACGCATGCTGCGCATGACGTGGACGCTGGTGCCGCTCGGCGTGTGGCTGTTCATCTCGCCCTGGGTGGTGACCCTCACCCACACCGCGCGGGCGGGCGTCATCTGGAACAACTGCTGGGTGGGCGCGGTGACCGCCGCGCTGGGCCTGGCCGCCATGGGGCTGACCATCGGCGTGGCGCGCCGCAGCCACAGGGGCCGCCGGTGACGTGAAGGGAGAGCCCGCCGTGGGGCCGCCCCCGGGCCGCGGCCCCCCCCCCCCCCCCCCCGCCCCCCCCCCCCCCCCCCCCCCCCCCCCCCCCCCCCCCCCCCCACCCAACCCCCCCCCCAACCACCCCCACAAAACCGCCCACCCACCCCCCC
>NZ_JBISAL010000018.1:0-9680 GCF_044391765.1 Streptomyces sp. NPDC018610 | reverse complement strand
GGGGGGCCCGCGGGGGGGGCCCTCGCGCGGGGGGCGCGCCCCCCCCCCCGGGGGGCGCGGCGGCTGCGGCGCCGCCCCGCCCCCCCCCCCGGGGGGGGGGGCCCCCCCCCGGCGCCGCGCCGGACCGGCGGCCGCACGCCCAGGACGGCGGCGTCCCCGGACCGGCGGACGGCCGTCCGCTCACTGCTCCTGCGAGGAGGCCGCCCCGTCCGGCACCGGAGCGGCCGTACGGCCGGTGATCTGGAGCCGTTCCTCCGTGGTCGCGGGCGCCTCGACGCGCTCGCCGTAGTACCAGGCGCTGAGCGCGGCCCGCAGACGGCGGCGCAGCGGGGCCCCGGGGCCCGGGCGTTCCAGCGGCAGCGGGACGTCCTTCACCAGGATCTCGTACCGGCGCCCCGCGTCGAGGTCCGTGTGGCTCTCGGCCATGCCGCCGGGCAGGTCCTGGTACACCTGGCCGCTCTCCTCGCCCTCCTGGAGCAGCTGCCGCTCGTGCAGTTGCAGGGCGAGGCAGATCCGTTTGGTGACCAGGAACGCGAGGACCGGGCCGGCGAAGAACAGCACCCGGAAGATCCACGTCAGGCCCTCGACGGAGACGCGGAACGTCTCGGCGATGACGTCGTTGCCGCCGGCCAGCAGCAGGACGGCGTACCAGACGATGGCGCCGACGCCGAGCCCGGTGCGCACGGGGCGGTCGCGCGGCCGGTCGCACAGGTGGTGCTCGACGAGGTCGCCGGTGATCCACCGTTCGAAGAAGGGATAGCAGTACAGCACCAGGAAGAGCAGCGCCGGCAGGACCACCGCCGGCAGCAGGACGTTCCACATGAGGGTGTGTCCGGCGACGTTCCACTCCACGCCGGGCATCAGGCGCAGCGCCCCCTCCAGGAAGCCGACGTACCAGTCCGGCTGGGCGTCGGTGGACACCTGGTCGGGGACGTAGGGGCCGAACGCCCAGATGGGGTTGATCTGCGCGATCGCGCCCGCGACGGCGAGGACGCCGAACACCATCAGCGACAGCCCGGTCGACTTGGCCGTGAACGCGGGGAACATGGGCTGCCCCACCACGTTGCGGTTGGTCTTGCCCGGCTGGGACCACTGGGTGTGCTTCAGGTACACCACCATGATCAGGTGCACGGCGATCAGCGCGATCAGCAGGCCCGGCACGAACAGCACGTGCACGATGTACAGCCGGCCGATGATCCGCTGCCCCGGGAAGGGGCCGCCCCAGGCGAAGAAGGCGAGATACGTGCCGACGACCGGGATCGACTGCACGATGGAGTCGGCGGTGCGCAGACCCGTGCCGGACAGCAGGTCGTCGGGGAGCGAGTAGCCGCAGAACCCCTCCAGGAGCGCCAGCATGAAGAGGGTGACGCCCACGAACCAGTTGGTCTCGCGGGGCCTGCGGAAGGCGCCCGTGAAGAAGATCCGCAGCATGTGCACACCGATCGCCGCCACGAACACCAGTGCGGCCCAGTGGTGCATCTGACGCATCAGCAGCCCGCCGCGCACGTCGAAGCTCAGGTACAGGGTGGAGTCGTAGGCCCGGGAGACCAGCAGGCCCCGCAGCGGCCCGTAGGAGCCCTGGTAGGGCGCCTCGGCCATGCTCGGGTCGAAGAAGAGGGTCAGGAAGGACCCGGTGAGGACCAGGAGGGCGAAGCTGTACAGGGCGATCTCGCCGAGCAGGAAGGACCAGTGGTCGGGAAAGGCCTTGCGCAGCAGTTGTCCGGCCAGTTCCGAGACGGGCGCGCGCCGGTCGGCGACGACGTACGCCTGGAAGGCGGCCTGCCGGGCCCTGGCCTCCAGTCTCGCCTTGCGTCGCCGCGTCAGCACGCCCGCATCACGCTCCTCAGGTGTCGTCACCGGCGTCCGCCAGGTGTTTCAATCTTGGGTGTGCGGCCCGGGCACACGGCGCAGGCGTGCCGGGAGCACCCCCATTGCCACAGTGAGGACACGGTGTGGACAGTCGAAGCGGCGTCGTCGGGGAGCTGACGGCGGACCACGCGCGGATCCGGGCGCTCTTCGACCGGATCCGCTCGGCGCCCCCGGGCGGCGCCGAGCGGTCGGCCCTGGTGGAGCGGGTCTCGGTGGCGCTGGTACGCCATTCGGTGGCGGAGAAGGCCCACCTGTATCCCGCGGTGCGCCGGTTCCTGCCGGACGGGGACGGCTGGGCGGAGCGCGGGCTGCGCGAGCACCGGGAGATCGGGGAACTGCTCGCGGCGCTGGAGGCGGCGGATCCCGAGGGCGAGGAGTTCACGGAGCTGCTGCTGTCCGTGGTCGTCCGGGCGACGCGGCACACGGTGGAGGACGAGCAGCTGCTGTTCCCGCGGCTGCAGGCGCTGTGCCCGCCGGAGATCCTGCGCGAGCTCGGGGCGAAGGTGCGCGACGCCGAGGCGTCCGGACCGACCCGGCCCCGCCCCGAAGCCCCGGACGCGGCCCCGCTGGTGAGGCTCACCGCCCAGGTGTGGGGACCGCTCGACCGCCTGCGGGACATGACCGCGCGGCGGGGACGACGATGAGCCGCCGGGCGGTTGCGGGAGCGTGACCCCGTGCGGGTGTCACGGTCGGCAGCGTCACGGCGGGTGGCGTGTGGATCGGGGCGGCCGGTGCCGGGTTTTCCGCGTCGACGGCCGCCGACGGGGGTACTGCGGAGCTACGGACCGCATCGGCCCCGGCCGACGGCGGCTCTCCCCGCGCCCGTGCCGGGCGCCGGCCCCGGGGCCCGGGTGGGACGCCGGGGAGCCACCGCCGTATCCGACGTCTCGCCGGATCCGAAGGAGCCCTCGTGAACTTCGAACGCGAACTCGCGCAGATCGAGAAGCAGTTGGTGACGCAGGATCCTCTCCTGGCGGAGAAGCTGGAGACGTTCGAGCAGATCACCGCCCCGCGGCCGAGGCCGGGCCAGCGGCGACGCGTCTACCTCTTCGCCGCCGTCGTCCTGGTGCTGCTCGCCCTCGCCTCCGCCCTGGCCTCCGGCACGGCCGCCGAGCATCCCAGGCCGTCGCAGGTGGTCCGGGAGGAACCGGCCGGGTCGGGATAGGACGTCAGGCCGGGTCCGGACAGGACGTCCACGGGCACGTCCACGGTCCCGGAGGGACCCTGGTCTGCGGGGAGGTCACCCGCACGTCGGCCTTCGCGGCCCGGTCGGCCGGCCCGGGGCCGCCTACCTGGTATGTCTGGTGGCGCAGCCGTCGGCCCCGCCGCGCCCGTCGGCGGGACACAGGCACCGCGGGCGGGCGCGCGACCGGACGATCCGCCGCACAGCCGCGGCCCCGAGAACCCCGAGGAGCGGCGGGATGACCGGTGACAGCAGAGGGCGGCGGCCCGGCCCCGGCGGCCGGCCGTCCGCCCGTGCGGGGTGGCGGGCGTGAGCCGCCGCTTCCCCCGGATCCGGCGCGCCGTACTCTCCCTGGAGGACCGGCTCGGCGCGCTCGCCCTGGTCCGGCGCGGCCGCGACCTGGAGCTGATGCACCGGGCGATGGGTTTCGCCACCCTCTCCCTGGTCACCCTGGCGCCCCTGCTCATCGTGGTCGCCGCCGCCGACCCGCTGGGCGAGGGCGGCTTCGCCTTCTGGCTGGTCGACGGCATGGGGCTGTCCGGCCGTTCCGCCCGGGTGCTCACCGACATCATCAGTCCCCCGGTCAAGGTGATCAGCACCACCAGCATCTGGGGCGGCATCCTGCTCGCGGTGTTCGGGGTGTCCTTCGCCGGCAGCGTGCAGAACGGCTACGAACGGATCTGGGCCCTGCCGCCCGGCCCCTGGCACCGCGTGTGGCGGCAGCTGACGTGGCTGGCCCTGCTGACCGCGTACCTGTACCAGGAGGTGCTGAACCGGCGGGAGTTCCAGGGCCTGGAGCGGGTCGCGGTGTCCACGAGCACCGGCGCGCTGTTCTTCTGGTGGGGCCAGCACTTCCTGCTGGGCGGCCAGGTGCCCTGGCGCCGCCTGCTGCCGGGCGCGATCGCCACCATGGTGGGCCTCGGCGGCCTGCGCGTCTTCTCCAACCTGGTGTTCACGCCGCTCATCGTCGACAACGCGATCAGCTACGGCACGGTCGGGATCGTGCTCGTCGTGGAGTCGTGGCTGACCGGCGTGGGTTTCGTCGTCTACGGCGGTGCGATGTTCGGCCGCTGGTTCTGCGAGCACCACTGGCTGCCCCGGATCCGGTGACGGCACGGCCGCGGGACCGGGTTCCGAAGGGCCGCGGGCGTTCGCGTTTGGCGGCGCCGGTGCCGGGATACTCCGTGACGGCCCAGCCCTCCCGGCCCCGGGGGCAGCCGGTCCTCCGGCCGCCTTCGGGCGTTCACCGTCGCAGCCGAGGTCAGCCACCGTGTTCGACGCCGTCCCGGAATCCAGGCTCCGGCCCGCCGCCCAGGCGCGCCCGGCAGGCCGGGCGCGGGCGGCCGCCGGGCCCGTACGCACCGCGTGCGGCGGCGGGACGGCGCCGGCGCGGCACGCCGCCGGGGACGGTGCCGGCGCACGCGGACCGAGACCGGGTTCGGACGGCCGCCGGTGAGTCCCCTGACCATCGCGCTGGCGCTGCTCGCCGCGCTGTCGAACGCCTCGGCCTCCGTGCTCCAGCGGCGGGCCGCCACGGACGAGTCCGACGAGGGCAGCGGGGCCCGGCAGGCGCTGCGCTGGCTCGCACGGGTGCTGCGGCGCCCGTACTGGCTCGCCGGCGCCGGGCTGCTGGGGCTGTCCACCGTGCTGCAGGCGGCGGCGCTGGCCGTGGGCAGCCTGTCCGTCGTCCAGCCGCTGATGGCCAGCGAACTGCTGTTCACCCTGGCCGTGGGCGGTCTCGTCTTCCGCAGCCGTCCGGACCGGCGGACCTGGCTGGCGTTCGCCGCGCTCGCCGTCGGGCTGGCCCTGTTCCTGGGCGCGGCGTCGCCCGCCGAGGGGAAGTCCACGGCCGAACCGGGTCTGTGGCTGACGGTGGGCGGCGCGGTGCTGGGCGTGGTGGTCGTGGTGCTGGTCGCCTCCCGTCTGGTCGAGGGCGCTCCGCGGGCCGCGCTGCTCGGACTGGCCTCGGCGGTGTCGTTCGCCGCGACGGCCGCGCTGATCAAGGAGGTGATGGGGCGGCTCGGGCAGGGGCTGGACGTGGTGCTGACGCAGTGGCCGCCGTACGTCACCCTGGCCGTGGGAATGCTGAGCTTCCTGCTGCTGCAGAGCGCGTTCCGCGCCGGGAGCCTGACCGCCTCGCAGCCCGCGCTCACCCTCGGGGACGCCCTGACCAGCGTGGCGCTGGGCTGGGTGCTGTTCCAGGAGTACATCGGGCTCGGCGTGCGGGTGCTGCCGGAGGCGATCGGCGTGGCGCTGGTCGGGGCGGGCAGCGTGGGCCTGGCGAGCGCCACGACCGCGGGCGACCAGTGGGACACGGCGCCGGGCGAGCGCGGCGGCCCCGGCCCGGACACCGAGCGGCCCGCCCGGCAGCGCTCCTGAAGCCGATGACTGTCCTGAGCCCGTCGGCGGTCTTGAACCCGGCGATGGTCCTGACCCCGTCGGCCCTCTGACTCCGTCGGTGCGGACCGGGTCCGGGCGGACGGGACCCGTGCCGTCCGGCCGACGACGGTGCGCCGACGGCGGGAGCGAACCGGAGCCGCCCGCTCCCGTCCGGGCGGGCGCCTGGGGACCGCAGTCGGCTCGGTGGCCGGGCAGCGGTCGCCGGGCGGGCGGGCGCGGTTCAGTCGTCGGCGAGCAGTTCGCCGACCGCCGCGTGCAGCTCGGCGGGGGTGGTGCCGCCGACGGTGCGCACGATGCCGGAGGCGTCGACGAGCACGTTGGTCGGGACGCCTCGGATGCCCAGACGGGCGGCGTACTCGCCCGTGCCGTCCAGGAGCACGGTGGCGCCGATGTCCCAGACGGCGGCGAAGTCGGCGGCCTCCTGCCTCGGGTCGGTGTTCTCCCATACGTTGATCATGATCACGTCCAGCCCGGACCGGGCCGTACGGCGGCGCAGCTCCTCCAGGACCGGCGCCTCCGCGTTGCAGGGGCCTCACCAGCTGGCGAAGAAGTTGATCACGTACTTCTTCTCGGCCCACTCCCGCGACGTGCGGATCCGGCCGCCACGCAGGTCGGGCAGTGCGAAGTCGGGCAGCGCCCGGCCCACCAGGGGGTGTACGGCGGGCTGCGTGGGGCCCGGGAGCCAGGGCCGGTGGACGAAGGTCACCGTGCCGCTGCCCGCGTTGCTCACCAGCAGGGTGCCGGAGACCGGATCCAGGGCGCAGTCGCCGGGGGCGTTGCCCACCGTGACGCGGTGCGTCTCGCGGCCGGCGCGGGTGTCCAGGACGCTGACCGTGCCGGCGCCCCGGTTGCAGACGTAGAGCCGGCCGCCCGTCTCGTCCCCGCACATGCCGACCGGCGCCCGTTCGACCGGCAGCTCGTCGAGCACGGCGCCGCCGTCGAGCGGAATGCGGCTGACGGTGCCGTGCAGCGAACTGGCCACGTACAGGTGCCCGGCGGCGGGGTCGGCCACCGCCTTGCAGGGGCCCTCGCGGACCGCGATCCGCTCCAGGGGGCGCAGCGTGGCGGCGTCGAAGACCGTCACGGATCCCGCCATGAAGTTCGCGCAGTACGCGCGGTCGCGCACGGTGTCCACGGCGATGCTGCCGGCGCCGAGCTCGGCGCGCACCGTACCCACGATCTCCAGGTGGTCGGCGTCGATGGCGGTGACCGTGCCGTCGGCGGTGTTGCCGCAGAACACCCGGCGCAGTCCGGGATGGTGGCCCAGCCCGGCGGGGTAGCAGCCGACCGGGAGCTGTGCGACGCGCGCGCCGGTGTCGGCGTCGAGCACCGTCACGGTGTCGGAACGGGCGTCGGCCGAGAACACCCGCCGGGTGGGCAGGTCCAGCACGACCGGGATCGGTTCACGGCCGACCGCGGCCCGCCACACCGGGGCGGCCCGGTCCAGGTCGAGGGCCACGACCTCGTCGCCGCGGGAGCAGGCCACGTAGGCGCGGCGCCGGCCGGGGTCGACGACGACCGCCTCGGGTCCCCTGCCGACGGGGCAGTGGGCCCGTACCCGGTGGGAGAGGTCGACCGAGCAGGCCGGGCCCTGTGCTGGCGTGTCGCGGTGGTCCATGTCATTAAGGGGTGTGCGGATCGCTGTTCGTTTAAACGGTCCGGACGCGTCGGAGCGGACGGAGCCGGTCCGGTCCGGTCAGCAAGGGCGGGACGTGATCTGTTCGGTGCGGGACGGAGCGGGGCCCGGCGGTCATGGGCCGGCGGAGCGGGGCCCGGCGGTCATGGGCCGGGCGGTGGGCCTGCCGCCGTCGCGTCCGGCAGCAGGGTGTCCGGAGGGCCTTCGGCGAGGGTCAGTTCGACGCCGCCGACGCAGCGCGCGGAGAGGTTGTAGCAGAAGGCGCAGAGCGTGGTGAACAGGGTGGCCGGGACCACCGTGGCGACCGCGAGCCCCAGTTGCCAGGCCGGCGGCGGCCACGGGTCCCGGCCGAGCAGGCCGAGCACGGTCCAGAGGGGAGGCAGGGTGACGGCCGTGCACACCACCAGTCCCGTCGACACCAGGAAGCTCACCGTCAGCACCGACCAGGGATCGGTCCGGGACATACGCGTCCGTACGCGCCCGGGCCGTCCCGGCGCGCCGGGCGGGGCCCACGGCCCGTCGTCGGGCGCGTCGTCCGCCGCGGGGGCCACAGGGGCCGGGTCGCCCGCCGTGCCGGGCTCGGCGGCAGAGGCGGTGTCCTCGGCGGGGGCGGCGGGCTCGGCGGCGAGGACGGCACCTTCCGCGGTCCCGCCGACGGCCGCGCCGACGGGGACGCCGCGGTCGGCCGCCTCGGCGGCGGGGTCGCTGACCGCGCCGGCCTCCGGCCGCGCCTTCGGGCGGGGGGCCTCGCCGGGCGCCCGGCGGGCCGGGGCGTCGTCCCCGGTGGCGTCCGGCTTCCCGTCCGCCGGCCCGGCCCCGCGGTGCCGTATTCGTAGGGTCCTGATGTTCCTGCGCATGTGCGGTCTCCGTGCGTTGTCAGGCGGCCTCGTGCGGGTCGCGCGTGGCCACGGAGGCGATGTGATCGCGGGTGATGCGGCCCACCTCGTGCCAGAACGGTTTCGCGGTCAGATAGGCGCCCAGCGTGGACATGACGCCCAGCGAGACGTCGACGCTGAGCCGGCCCTGCTTGGCCCAGTACACGTCCTGGAGGTCCAGGAGCAGGGCGAACTCGTCGCAGATCAGCGCGGTTCCGCAGCCGTAGGAGGCCGCCACCGCGGGGTGTCCGACGGCCTGCTCGTCGCCGCGTACGGCGATCAGGCCCACCGCCGCGAGCGCGGCGATCCCCAGGTTGTAGTGGTGCAGATGCCGGCCGCCCGCGGACACGTCGCCCCAGGGGAGCCAGCCGCCCCGGATGCCGTGCGTGATCACACGTGCGGTGCCGAAGGTCACCCCGAAGGAGATCCATGTGACGAGCAGCGACCGCTGCACCGGGGTGAGACGGCGGCCCGCCGCCTCGCGCCACCGCGCCGTGAGCCGGGGGCGGGCACGGTCGCGGCGCCGCGGCTTGGTGAGTCTCATCGTCGACCGGCCTCCTGCGGCGCGGACGCGGCCGGGGGCGTTCGGATGCCTTCCGGACCGTGTGGCGAGTCCCCCGCCGGTGTGCGGTTCCGACGTTATGCGCGCCGTCACCGCCCCGCATCCGCGGCTGACCCGAACGGCTGAGCCCCGACCGCGGGCGCACCGGCCGCCGTCCCCTGTGCTCCATGGTGGCTGCGACCCGTCCGCGACCGCGCCCCGGATCACGCCGGAACGTCCGTCCCCTCGTCTCGCGCGCCCTTGAGAGAACCGCCGTGAGGGAAGCCGTGCGGCATCGGCGGGAAACCGTCAGCCGAGCCGGACGCGACCGAGCGGGCCGGGACCCGGCTGGGGCAGGAGCGGGTACGGCGGAGTCTGCGCACCCTGACGGAGTTCCAGCCCGTCGGGGACCCTGGCGTACTGCCGCGGGCTGACCCGCCCGCGGGTCGCCGAGGCGCTCGCGCCTCGGGGGCCGGGATCACCATGGAGCCGGCGGGCGGGGCGCGGCAGCCGACCACCGCGCCCCTCGTCCTGCTGGGGATGCCCGCCTGACGCCCGTCCGCCCCGGCCGCTCGATGCGCGGCCGGGGCGGGGCGCGGGGCGTTCGCCCGGCGCGGTGTCACGCGCTCCGCGGTCCTACCGGATGCCGACCATGCGCCAGATCCTGATCTCACGCATGATGCCGGGCATCTCCTTGACCAGCAGGGCGACCGCCAGCCCGCCGACCACGGCGAGCTGAGCCGCCACCACCTTCTTGGCTGTCATTCCCGCGTTCCTTCCCTGTCCGTCCCGCTGTGCCGTGTCTCCTGTGCTCGTGCCCTGTTCCCGCGGTGGCCGGCCGGTGGCCGCCCCGCTGGTCAGCCGGGCGAGATGTTCGGCATGATCTTCATGATCGCGTCGTGCTTCTTCCAGTGGATCCCGGTGGAGCGACGCGCGTCGGACGTACCGTCCTTGTGGTGCCCCTGCTGCCGGTGGTACGGGCCCTTGTTGCCCTGGTGCAGTCCGGTGACGTGCCGGGGGGTGTCGGGCTTCACGTCGGGGCTGCCGACTCTGATGCTGCCCATGATCCGCTCCTCACGCTCCGTAGGTGGGGGTGTGGGTGGTGGTGAGGGTTTTGCCGTTGCCGAGGTACATGTGGACGCCGCAGGGGAGGCAGGGGTCGAAGCTGCGGACGGT
>NZ_JBISAL010000017.1:39427-93257 GCF_044391765.1 Streptomyces sp. NPDC018610 | reverse complement strand
GACAGCGAACCCATCCCCACACAAAACCCCGGACCAGGCACCCAGCACCCAACCCCGCTGACACCCACCCAATGCCACCAACACGCCCACTCACACCCACCACCGCCCCCGCACCCGAAGCCGCTAACCCCACCCCCACCAGGCGAAACAGCGCTGGCCAGCAAAAACACCAAACGAGCCTTTACACGCTAGCGACACCCACAACGAGCCCGATCCCCACTCAGCGCACACGACACAACGCCAGCTCACACCCCGAACTACCCGCTGGAACCGTGCACCCCGTCTCTCTCAACACACCCACAACACCGCAGGCCAACAAACACTCGGCACACCAACAACCCCACCTCCGAGCGTTACCAAGCCATGCTGCGCTGGCGGAAGGAGAACTCGCCGTCCTGCGGTCCTACCAGCGGGACATGGGGCACCTCGCACCCCGCACGAACCGCTCATGCACCGCCTCGAGTTCACCCGCCCACAACCTGACATCAGCAAGGTCCCCACCCATAGCCACAACAACGACGGAGCTGGCCACCCGTCACGGCAAAGACCGTTGCAGTACTAGAGCGAGCGCCTCGCCCACAGCGAACGGGACTCCAACGACGGGCAAGCGTGAGCACTGCACGCAGGGACCGCAATCACCGAGCTGAACAACCTGGCGCGCGGTAGGCCGCTCCAGGGGGCAAGGGGGTTCCGCCCCAACCGCGGCCAGCCACGAAAACTGCGGCGCCCCCGCAAGGTGAGAGAGGGGTCCTGCAGCTTCTGCTGCGTGATTCCGGTCTCCGGTTGTGGTGCCCGCAGCCGATGACCTGTCGTAACGTTCCTCGTCACTGTGCAGACAAAGGGGAGGGACCATGAGCGGCGCCATAGGGGGAAGACACCTGGCGGCTGTGACCTTGATAGCCATCAGCGTGACGGCTTGCGACAGCGGGCATGACGCAGGCACCCCAACGGCGAAGGCGAAGGCCAGCCCGGCCACGGAACACGAGGCGCGCGTGCTGTCTCAGCAGCAGCTCGAAGACGCCGTCGTGGACGCTCACGACCTCCCCGGAGTGCGAGTGGAAGAGATCGGGATGGGCACGGAGGGTGTCGGAAACGGCGTCATCCATGCCGCACGCCGCACGAACACCAGTCCCTCCCTGTGCGCACCGGTCAGCGCCGCAGTGGACGGCGCCAGCGGTTACACCCCCGCCGCCAGCGTGCAGCGCACCGTGGACAGCGAAGGCCGCGGCGCGATCCTCACCTTGGTCTCGTACCACCCGGCGGATACCGCTCGGGTGCTCAGCGAACTACGCACGGCCCTGAAGTCCTGCAAGCAGTACACGGCAGGCCCCATGAGGGCGACCTACGAAGACATCGAAGCGACCAACGCACCGTCACAGGGCGACGACGGGATCGCGTTCCGCCTCAAGCTGATCCTGACACCCGATGACGACGCCTTGCCCGATGAAGAAGTCCTGAAGACCCCCGTCAGCGTGACCGCCATACGTCACGGTTCCACGCTGGCGATCTACAAAACAACGTCCGACTCCATCGGTAAACCGGCAAGCATCCCAAGCGATCTCGTCAACGCCCAATCGAAACTGTTGGACGCCGCCGCCCACACCACTGAGTGAACCGTTTTCATCCTGAGTATGTGCAGGTCAGTAGGGTGTGGACGGCTTGGACGGCTGTGCCGATGCGGCGGGTGGAACAGCGGGCTCGTCACAGGAACCGCCAGGTTTTGAGTTGGGCGAAGGCGCGTTCGCCGGGAACTCGGGGGCGGGCGTGGTCGCGGTTGAACTACTGGTAGTGCTCGGGTTGTTCGCTGTAGTGGTGGTACGGGGTGCGGAAGGTGGCGCCGGCACCCTGGTAGGCGCGGTCTGCGAAGACGAGGATCTGCCGGGTCAGGCAGGCCTGGACGATGCCGTGGGCGGGCCGCGGTCAGGTCGTGGGTGCGGCCCGGTGTCGCACGGGAGAACCAGAGTGGGGTGCCGTCCGGGCGGGCGGCGACCTGGACGTTCATGCCGTGTTTTCGGTGCTTTTGGGAGTAGTACGGCTCGTCCGTGGCGATACGGTCGATGGGGATGAGCGTGCCGTCGACGATGACGAAGTCTCCTTCGCCCAGGCCGACGGGCACATCTCGTAGCGCGTCCGCAACCGCATGCGGACCATGCGCCCTCATCGAGGAGCCACGCTGCCGCTTTCACACGCACCTCGGCCGGCTGATCCTGGTCGGCTGCGACCCAGCGGGCGACGCCGTAGGTGCTGACATCGTCCGCCTCGCCGGTTCCGATGGCGAGGTTCGCGATGTCGATGTCAGGGGCGAGGCTCTTGACGGCCTCGTATCCTTCTCGCCCGTTCTCGTTGATCAGCTCACCGATGGCCGGCCAGCGGAGGTCGTCCTGCAGGTCCGAGGACGCGACGAGGTGCCGGAGAGCAGCGACGTGTTCCTGCCGTCGTTCATCCTCGGTCAGCTCCCGCTGCCCGGGAGCCGTGTACTGGTCTGACTGCCAGTAAACCCGCTGCATCTCACGCCAGGGGTTGGAGGTATTGATCACCCACCATGCCGCGGCCGCTGCGCTTCCGCCTCTGCTGAGCAGATGGACGAGGGCGTCTGCGCGGTATCCGAGGTTGTCCACGGTGCCGAGGTCGGTGTCGGCGATCAAGGCCAGAAGAGCGGGGATGCTGCGGTCAGGATCCGTGTCAGCCAGTTTTTCCGCGTCTCGGAGTGGGCGTACGCCTCCTTGATGTCCTCGCGCAGCCGCGCGGGGACGGGCACCGGCTGGGCCCCCGGGAGGACGGCTGTCGGCGCCGGACCACCGGGGGCGGGGGTCTGGGCGCGGGCGCGGGGCGCGAAGGGGCGACGGAACACGCCCGTCGGGTCGGGCGCGCCGGCCGGCCCGGCGTCGGCCGCGCCGGGTTCCCCGCCCGGCGGCGGGAGGAACGGCAGCAGCCGCGCGTACACCTCCTGCGTGTCGGCGGGCCGCGCCTCGGGCGCCTTGCGCAGCAGGTGCAGGACCAGCTCCTCCAGCTCCTCGGGGACGTCGGGCCGCAGCCGCCGCAGCGGGGTGGGGGCGGCGTTGACGTGCTGGTACATCAGCAGGTACTCGCTCTCCGCCTCGAACGCCAGGCGTCCGCTGAGGAGTTCGTGCAGTACGCAGCCCAGCGCGTACAGGTCGGTTTGCGGGGTGATGCGTCCGCCGCGGACCTGCTCGGGCGACATGTACTGGTGGGTGCCGATGGGGCTGCCGGTGGCGGTCAGCTTGGTGACGTCGGTGCGCAGCATCGCCGCGATGCCGAAGTCGAGGACCTTCACGATGCCGTCGCGTGCGACGAGGATGTTGCCCGGCTTGAGGTCCCGGTGGATCACCGGCACGTCGTGCGCGTACGACAGCACGGTCGCGACCTGGGCGGCGACGGCGGCCGCCCAGCTGACCGGCAGCGGCTGGCCGGGGTCGAGGTAGGCGGTCAGCGGTACGCCGTCGACGAGCTCCATCACCAGGAACAGCCGCTCGTACGACGCGTCGAGCACCGCGTCGTACACCTGCGGCACGCCGGGGTGCTGGATGCGCGCGGTGATGCGGGCCTCGCGGCGGAAGCGCTTGGCGAACTCCTCGGCCAGCTGCGGGGAGGTGACCGACGCCTGCCGGATGAGCTTCACGGCGACGGGCCGGTCGAGCACGGCGTCGTAGCCGCGCCACACGTCACCCATGCCGCCGTGACTGAGCTCCTCCAGGTGCCGGCGTCCAGGCGGAACCATGCTGCCGGCTGGTCCTGCTCCCCACCAAGCGGCAGGTCAAGGCAGACGACCGCAGCGTAAGACAGGCCCAGTGTGTCGAGCTGCTTCAGGGCGAGGGCCTGCCCGAAGGGATCGTCCTCGGGGAGACTGGCGGACGTGACCCGGTCGAGGCGGTGGTGAAGGACGTCGTAGAGCTCTCCGAGCATGACGGTCATCAGGCCCCGCCACCCTCCTGCCGGACGGTCATGAGGAGACCCGCCGCGGCCGCCGCATGACCGGTCGCGATGCCGAGCTGCTCCGCGTCGTCCGCGCATTCCGGTACGCGCGCCAGCCGACGGAGTGCCATGTCGACGTGGCGCAGCAGCGCCCCGTAGGGCTCGAGCTCGGCCGAGCCAGGGCCCGGCGACGGGGTGGTAAAGGACCGGCCGTTCTCGGGGGCGGCAGCAAGCGGCGTCCGTCCACGCACTTGATGCCGACGAGCATGGCCTGCATCTCGTCGCTGCCCTCGTCGAGAGTGAGGGCGTCCGCCAGTCGTCCCACGGCGTCGAGCGTGTCCCAGGCGGCGGAGAGCACGAGGTCGGCCTGGTTGTCGTCCAGGGCGGCGTCGAGGTCGGTGATGGTCGGCTGCGTCGTCGCGGTGCTTCCTCCTGTCGCCCCGCCGCGCACCGCCGGTGCGGCGCATGCGGCTCTCCGCGAGGGTCCCACTTCGATCCAACGACGGTCGTGGGCTGTGGATAACCAACACATCGCGAAACCACGCGGACGGGGGCATGCCGCACGCAGGGAAGCACGCCTCATGACACGGGCCACAAGTTCAACCTCAGTAGAAGGTGCTTCGCAGGTTGAGTCCCCTCCTTATGTCGACCTGCGACTCTTCCTCAACTGAGCTGTGCGCTGATAGAACTTCGACACGGATTCGACACACAGTGTGCGAACCACACACGCTGGGGACTAACTGTTGGGGGCCGGCATGACGGAGTATCTGTCTGAGGTTGATCTGCGATGGGCTGGACACTCTGGCGAAGCGGGGCACTACGGTGCTCCGGAATGGGGCCCGGAGGACCTGGAGCGCGCTTCGGTGTTCCTTGCCGAACTCGCGCCGCAGGCCCGGCGGGTTTTCGAGTATCTGCTGTGCAATCCTGGCCGGGGGATCCACTCCACGGAACTGGTGGACAAGGTCCTGGGCGGCCCCAATGAGGGCGATCCGGCGCGGCGTGTGGCAGGTGTACTGTCCGGAATGAGCAAGGCTCACAGCAAGAGTGGGCGGCGCCTTCCGTTCTACTGGTGGGAGGCCCCTAAGGGGAGCGCGGGCGCAACGTACGCGGTCCGCCCCTCGGTGGCAGCGGTGTTCCTCGCCGCTCAGCTCGGCGCTGCGTGATCTGCACAGCCACAACTGACCCACGGCGGCCGTGACCTGCGGCCGCCTGACGGATCAACGCCCTGACCTGCTGCCGAGCTGTCGGCACCTGTCGACGTTGGTCACCATTGAGCGCCCTTCCACGGCCCGAGGACGGCCCGGGAGGGCGCTCGCGCGTGAGCACCGCATCAGGACTTCGATCCCTCCTCGGCCTAGTGTGAGCCCGCCTCGTGTACCGGCGCCATATGTGGCTGCCGTGTGTCGTCGCTCCAGGGTCGTTGATGTCAGCGGCGGATGTCACGGAACAGACGTGGCACCGGGCAGGCATCCAAAGGCTCCTCCGGCCGGTCCGCCCAGCGCCACCAGACGTGTCGACTGAGGCACTTCCACAACGATCGGCAGGCTCGTTGGCCGTCGTTTTCCCGTCGAGAGAGCACGAGTCCAGCTGGCTCCATAAGTTGGCTGCAGTCGGGGCAGACCACGGCGCCGCTGGTCATGCCGGACCCCAAACACCCGTCGCGCCGAGTACGAGACATACCGTGCCGAAGAGGAGGAAGCAGCCAAAGCCGATCATGACGGCGCCCAGCCTGACGACGCCGGCACTCTTGCCCTCTTGTGCTATCAGCGAGCCTGAGATCTTCTGCCCGACATCTAGAGGGCCGGGCAGCCGACCATTCCGCCGAAGCATTCTTCCGACGCTGATGAACGCGATGCCGAAGATCAGGGTGAGCACGCTCGTCTGAAGTTGGTAGACGGGGGCATGACCGTCTGGCACTGCGATGAACACTGAAACCCCCCAAGATGCCTGACAAGCCGCTGCCCGGCTGGAAGAAACACCCCATCTTGCCTGACCGCCACCCCTAGGGGGAAATGGCCCGCTGGCGCTCTGCCGCTACCGTGCTGGGTCGCACAGTGCCGCTAACGTCCGCTGTCGTTGCCGTCAACGCTGCCGGTTATTGCCGTCGGCTACTGCGTCATGTGAGTACCGCCTCAAGGAGCAAGGTTGGCACGGGCGAAGCCGGCCGGATTCGAACCGGCGTCCTCGCGATTTTGGAGACCGCGCGCGACGACCTCTGCGCTACGGCTTCGCCCGGCGGGGATGCTAGCCCATCGCGTGTCGGGACAGACCCGGCTTTCGGTATGCCCAGCGCCGCTAAGTTGGCGGGGTCTCAACGATCGGGGCAAGTTGACGGGCTGCCCCCTCGATGCGAACTACGGGCGGGGCGGTCGCTGAGGTCTCGTGCGCTGGTCGTAGGGACGCTAACGGTCCGCGGCGGTCACCGGCGGTTGGCTCGGTTGCTGTACCTCACTGCTGTACCGCCACCGGCGACTGGGCCTCATCCTTATCAGGTCGATCACCTAGAGGTTGTCCCGTATGGGGTCTGGGTTATCCGGTGAGGGCCAGGTTATGGAGTCGGGCGATTCCGAGCAGGGCCTGGTGCACGCCGTTGCCCTTGAGGCGGCAGTCTCGCAGGATCTTCCAGTTCTTCAGCCGTGACAGGGCGTGTTCCACGCGGGCGCGTGCCCGGCGGTGGACGGCGTTCTCCGCTTCCTGTTGCGGGGTGAGGTGCGTCTGGCCTCGTCGTTTGCGGTGTGGGATGAGGAGGCCGGTGCCCTGGTAGCCGCCGTCGGCGATGGTCGGGGTGCCGCGGCAGGCCCGGTCGACGCCGGACTCGGTGAACGCCCGGCAGTCGTTGCGGCTGCCGGGCAGTGGCAGGCCGATCGCCACGACCAGGCGGCTGTTGGCGTCGATGACGGCCTGAACGTTGGTCGAGTACCGGTAGTTCTTGCTGGACGCGGCTATGCCGCGGTCGCGGGTGGGCACCAGGGTGCCGTCGACGATGTAGGCGGTGTCCTTGCGCGGCCGGCGGGCCGGCGAGATGGCCAGCAAGGGCACGAGGTGATCGAGGATGCGGTCGGCCGCCGACTTCGAGACCCCGAACAACGGCGCCACCTGCCGCAACGTGAGGTTCGTGCGCCAATACGTCGCCACCAGCAACACCCGGTCCTTTGGTGGGAGCCGCCACGGCCGGCCGCGCTGCACGTCACCGCCCGGGCGCCGCACCAACGCCACCAGCCTGGCGAACTGCGACTCGGTCAGCCCCAAGAACGGCTCGATCCACTTCGGCTCATCCGCTGAGATCACCCCACCCATGCCCAGCCAACGCACCAACCGCCCCACCGGTTACGGGACAACCTCTAGGGTCGACGACGTCAGCCAACCGTTCCTGCTCCTCGGCAGACCGTCCACTGAGGTCCAACGTCGACCGCTGCTGTTCGCGCTTGTTGGTGTCAGTCGCTGGTGTCAACCGTCGTACGCGGTCTTGACAAGTGCCGCTGTCCCGCCGATCGCCGGTTTCAAAATGGCGGGTCGTCGGAGTAGCCGTCTTCGAGACATGAGATCCGCGGGTCGGGTAGGGGACCTGGCTCCACACCCCAGGTCACGAGGCACCGCTCAGCAAGGTATCGGTACCCCCGGTACTCGCTGGTGCTCAGCGTGCTGCGTACCAGCGGCACGAGCTTCGGGATGTGCACGGCCAGCTCAGGCGCGGCGAGCGTCATCGCAGCCGCGTGCACCGCAGCTTCCCGGATCAAAAGGTCTGCATCATCAAGGAACGGCTGCGCCGCCTCGTAGACCAGCGGGAGGATGGCACGCACGGCGGCGACATCGTCAGGTTCGCCAGGGCCGTCTTCGTCGAGGGTCGCGTCGTCAGCGAGGTCACCTAGCCATTGAAGGAGTGCTGCGCGCATAGGCCGGCGACGTTCCTCGTGGAGGTAGACCCCCAAGGTCATTGTTCGGAGGTGACCAAGGATGGCGATAACGAAACGAGCGGCTGGGGCGGTGGCGCCATAGATGCTGTTCTGATGGGTCACGGCCTGCCAGAGGTCGTGTACGGCGGTCCGCTGAACATCCTCGTCGTCATCCAGCAGCCCTGCCAGAATCACGGGGGTCGCCGGGGCTGAGTTGGGGCAACAGTGGTCGACGCTGCTCCAGTCCGTCTCCAGGAGGAGTGCCCAGGGGTCGATTGCCCCGCTGCCATCGTTGTTTGTCACGGCCCAAGTGTGGCCTGCGGGCCTCCTCCCTCACCCACCACTCACCCCAGCTCCCATCCCGACCGCCGTCGACCCACACATCGTGGAGCAGGCGTGGTTCAGGGGCATCAAGGTGGAACGCGCCCCTGCACGAACGACCTTGACAACGCTGGGCCGCGTCTGCTCGGCTCTGCCTGGGTCGATGGTGGACGGGATGGGAGCTCCCTGCGCACACCACTACGGGCCCGCGGTCGGCGACGGCACCCCCCCTCCATCCCGGTGCCGGCCGATCCCCCGCCGGAGGCATCGTCTTGACCGTGGGCCGCTCTATGCGGTGATCGACTCATGGCCACCGGCCCTATCCACATGCACGCGCGTCGGCGCAGCGCGGGCGGAGCGGGCCGGAGGCAGGAGCGGCGCCCGCAGCGGAGCCGGGAGCGCGCCCGGCGGAGCGGAGCGCAGCCGGGGCTTGATGAGTAGGGAAGTTGTACCGCAGCCCATGATCGGCATCTGTCCGGTCCCGGTAGATGCTTGGCAGTTCGGTCCCAGCTGATGGTTGACAGTGGCCGTGATCGGCTTGGCTGTGCGCGTCGTATCCGCGTGCAGGGAGCGCCGAGGCCGTGCTGGCGGGCCGGTCGCACTGGTCGGCCTCATGTCCCTACGAGATCGCGGCGGAGGTGGAGGCAGTGGCGTGCGAGCTACGGCGCCGGCACTCCTCGGTTGAAAGGCCGCGCCCCTACGCCATCCGGCCCCCGGCCGACAGGTACGGGCCGGCCTCGCTACAGCGGCACATCCAGCTCAGCGGTCATCCGCCGTACCTCCGCCTCGGCCGGGTGTATCGCCGGGGCGGTGGTCTCGGTGGAGGTGGCCAGGTACAGTTCCCACTCCTCGTCGGCTCTGGGGTCCGGCGGCGGGGCATGGAAGGTTCCTGGTGGCCGCCGGCACAGGCGGGCAGTTGCATGTGCGGCCGGAAGGCGTGCAGCGTGTTGATCCACTCGGCCTCGGCGAGCTCGCGCCCCGGCGTCCTCCCGCCCCTATAGGTGCGCAGCCAGCCCAGGTAGAGGGCGGTGAGCATCTTCCGCACCCAGCGGCGGCGGTACCAGCAGGGTGGGATCTCGTTGTGAAGTTCGGCGGTGTGGCGCAGCCACTGAACCCAGGTGTGCAGCTCGCGCAGCCTGGCGCGGCGGTCGGGTGGTGGCATGATCGACCACACCCAGCGGCGCGGTGGGGGCGCCTCGGCGGGCGTCGGTGGCGTGGCGGGCCACAGGGACGCCGGGGTAGTCCGGGAAGTCAGTCACCGCTCGCGCCTTCCACTGCCGGCGTCGCTGTCCCACCCGAGGTCACCGGTCCGTTCCCGGCGGCCGCCCGCGCGGGGGTCTGTCAAACGAGCGGTGTAATTGGGGTAATTGGGGTTACTGGCGGGCTGCCGACAGTCGGCCGTCGAAGGTGATGTCGAAGGCGTTCAGCGCGGTCTTCCAGCGCATGGTCCAGTGGGCCTGGCCCTTGCCGGTGGGGTCGAGGGACATGATCGCCATGTAGACGCACTTCAGGGCGGCCTGCTCGTTGGGGAAGTGTCCACGGGCCTTGACCGTCCGGCGGATGCGGGCATTCACCGACTCGATCGCATGGGTGGTGCAGACGATGCGTCGGTTTTCGGTGTCGAACCGCAGGCACGGAGTGAACTCTTCCCAGGCGTTCTCCCACAGCTTCACGATCGCCGGATGCTTCCGGCCCCAGGCGTCGGCGAACTCGGCGAACCGCTCCAGAGCGGCTTCCTCGGTCGGCGCCGTGTAGATGGGCTTGAGGAGTCTGGCGATCTTGTCCCAGTCCTGGCGGGCGGCATAGCGGAAGGAGTTCCGCAGCAGATGCACCACGCAAGTCTGCACGATTGTCCTCGGCCAGACGGTCTCCACCGCCTCGGGCAGGCCCTTGAGCCCGTCGCAGACCAGCATGAGCACATCGCTGACACCGCGGTTCTTGATCTCGGTGAGGATGTGCAGCCAGTGTTTGGCCTCCTCACCGCCGTCCCCGGCCCACAGGCCCAGAATCTCCCGCCGGCCTTCGGTGGTGACGGCCAGGGCCACATAGATCGGCCGGTTGGCGACCGCGCCGTCGCGGATCTTGACGTGGATGGCGTCGATGAAGACGACCCCGGCCCGGCAGCCATCAGCTGCTGATCCGCCGTAACCGCACCACTGGTGAACTCGCCTTCCATCGCTGTTGGTCGCCCGCCGCAGTGCCCATGGCCACGCTGGTCCGTGTCGCCGGGTCCAGATGGCGGGTGGAGGAGACCTTTCGATCCGGAAAGGGTCTGGCCGGACTGGACGCCAGGTCCGCCGCTTCACCTCTTGGGTCCGTTGGGTCACCTTGGCCATGCTCGCCCACGCCTTCCTCGCCGTCGTCCGTACCGACGAGCACGCCCGCCATCCGGCCCCGGACTGGCTGATCCCGCTCACCTGCAACGAGATCCAGGGACTGTTCACGCCGCTCGTCGTCCCGCCAGTGCGCGATGCGACGCACCGGCTTCGCTGGTCCGACTGGCGACGCCGCCACCAGGCCCGGGCCCAAGCCAGCCACTACCGCAGACGAACCGCGAATCAGGCATGAAGATCACGTTCTACAGCTGGAGTACTAACCAGCCAAATGAGATGACTTGTAAGTGGGCGGTTCGTTAGTCTTTGACGGGTTTTGCTGTCGCCTGATGGACTGGTGGTGGGGCGGAACCTGCCGACCCACGGTCGTTGATCTGTTGATGTGACCAGGTGAGTGAACGCAAGCCGTATCCGAGTGACTTATCGGACGATCAGTGGTCGTTGATCGAGCCGGTAATCACCGCGTGGAAGGGCCGGCATCGGTCGGTCAGCGGGCATCAGGGTGCCTACGACATGCGAGAGATCGTGAACGCGATCCTGTACCAGGGGTGGCTGCCAGTGGGCCTACCTGCCGCATGACCTGCCACAGAAGAGCGCGACCTACTACTACTTCGCCGCATGGCGAGACGACGGGACCGACCATGTCATCCACGAACTCCTGCGGTGCCAGGTCCGCGAACGCGCCCGGCGATTAGAGGACCCGGCCCTGGTGGTTCTGGACACGCAGAGTGTCCATGTGGCCGCCGGGGTCCCCGCCGACACGAGCGGCCATGCCCCGGCCAAGCGGGTGCCCGGCCGCAAGCGGGGATTGGCGGTGGATGTCCTCGGACTGGTCATCGCTGTCGTCATCCTGGCCGCGAACACCCACGACAACGCGGCGGGCATCGTCCTGCTGGACCAGGTCGCCGAACAGACCGGCGGCACAGTCCGCAAAGCTCTCGTCGACCAGGGCTTCAAGAATCAGGTCGTCGCGCACGGCGCCGACCTGGGCATCGACGTCGAGATCGTCGCCCGCGACCCGCAGATCAAGGGATTCGTGCCGCAGCCGAAGCGTTGGATGATCGAGCAGACCTACGGAACCCTGATACTGCACCGGCGCCTGGTCCGCGACTACGAGCACCACCCCTCGTCCTCCGCCTCACGCGTCTACTGGGCCATGACCCACGTCATGACCCGCCGGCTCACCGGCACGGACACCCCCACCTGGCGCGAGGCACAGGCGGTCGCAGCATGAACATCCAGCCCTTGCTCGACGCTCTGAAACTGCAGGAACAAGCTGCCCGGGTTCTGGCCGGCAACCTCCGTGAACAGATCGACGGACTGCAGAACCGGCTGCGGGAGGCCGAAACCCATCTGGAGCATCTCGCGATCACCCGCACCACCGTCACCAGCCTCGCCGACCGGCTTCCCGCTGCTCCACCAGACCTGCCCGAGCACCCGGACTACCCCCGCATCCTCGACGCCTTCAACCACGCGACCGGACCACAACGGGCGAGGGACGTCTGCCAAGCCCTCGGCCACGAGCTGCTGTCGAAGAACGTCGAAGGCACCCGCGCCAAGCTGAAACGCCTGGTCAAGCTCGACATCCTCACCGAAGTTGACACCGGCATCTTCGCGAGAAGGCCACAGCCGGACACCTATGGCCAGCAATCACTGGCCACTATCTGGTGTGCGTACTTATCGTTTCCCTCTCAGGGGTCATGGTGACTTGGGCGCCGTACACGGGGAGTTCGCCGCGCTCCAGCCACCGCCATCGGATCTGCTCAAGCTGGTCGTAAGGCGGCGCGGGCCGCCCTGGTGGACGGTCGTGGTCCGCTCACCGGCCGCGGTGCGGGCGCGGGCCAGGCCCCGACCGGGTGCAGCATCCACGTCATGCGGCTGCCGTCGTTTCCGATGCCGTTGCGGGGCTCGATGTCCGGCGCCGTGAGGGTTAGCATCGACCACGCCTCCCAAGCCTGGATGACGTCGAACACGGGGAACGGGGAGACCGTGACGTCGGTGTGATCCCCACTGTGCGTTCATGCCACCGACCCTCCCCGACGAGCGAATTCTAGGAATGCAAGAATCGTTGGATCAAACGTTGCGCCGGTTCATGTTCATAGTATCGAGCCATACGCAAAGGCGTTTCGCCATCTGCCGTCGGCAACTCGGGATTTGCCCCATAAGCCAGCAAGATAGCAGCAGCAGTTGCATTCAAAGGGTATCCGGTCTGCCAGTGACTATCACCGGCAACATCGACGGCTTGCGTGAGTAGTGTGTGACCGAAGCACAGTTCATCAGGATCAGCGCCAGAGTCGAGAAGCATCGCAACAGCTTCATAATCGCCACCTTCTACCGCTTTATGGCGCAGGTGTCCATTCTTCACCAGCCAGACGCGCATCCATTGATGGTGGTTCGTTGATGCCTGACTCCACCGTGCGACCTTTCGCTTTCATGTCAGTGAACCGTTTTCATCCTGTCCTGCAGGGGTGATGGTGCAGGTCAGTGGGGTGGTGTGACGAGGCGAGGCTCCTGGTCGTTGCGGTGGTGTTCTCTACGCACCACGCTTCGACCGAGGAGCCTCGCTTGGTCCCGTATCGTGCCACGCTCGACGTCCCGCATGAGCTGGTCGAGCACGTCTCCTGGCTCATCTATGCCCGAAGGTGTGAACGCGGCACACGGTGGCGCAAGCTGGGCTGCTTCCACCAGGCTCTGCTCGCGCTGGTGCACCTGCGCAAGAACGAGACGCTGCCCCAACTCGCAGCCGGGTTCGGGATTTCCACCGCAACCGCCTGGCGGTACGTGGACGAGCCCCTCGACGTCCTGGCCTCCTGGGCACCCGGCCGGCACGAGGCACTCGTCGGCCCGGGCGAAGGAGACTTCGTCATCGTCGACGGCACGCTCATCCCCATCGACCGTATGCCACGGACGAGCCGTACTACTCCCAAAAGCACCGAAAACACGGCATGAACGTCCAGGTCGTAGCCCGCCCGGACGGCACCCCACTCTGGTTCTCCCGTGCGACACCGGGCCGCACCCACGACCTGACCGCGGCCCGCCCACGGCATCGTCCAGGCCTGCCTGACCCG
The DNA here is from genome assembly GCF_044391765.1 of Streptomyces sp. NPDC018610. Taxonomy (NCBI): domain Bacteria; kingdom Bacillati; phylum Actinomycetota; class Actinomycetes; order Kitasatosporales; family Streptomycetaceae; genus Streptomyces; species Streptomyces sp. NPDC018610. Next base: position 79,709 of record NZ_JBISAL010000017.1, on the reverse strand, counting down.
GCAGATCCTCGTCTTCGCAGACCGCGCCTACCAGGGTGCCGGCGCCACCTTCCGCACCCCGTACCACCACTACAGCGAACAACCCGAGCACTACCAGCAGTTCAACCGCGACCACGCCCGCCCCCGAGTTCCCGGCGAACGCGCCTTCGCCCAACTCAAAACCTGGCGGTTCCTGTGACGAGCCCGCTGTTCCACCCGCCGCATCGGCACAGCCGTCCAAGCCGTCCACACCCTACTGACCTGCACATACTCAGGATGAAAAACGGTTCAGTAACAGCCGGTGGCCACCTCGCCCCGCTGCCCACGGCCCCGGACACGCGAAGACCCCGCCTCCGATGTCCCGGAGGCGGGGTCTGTGTGGAGCGCCGGGCAGGCCTTGCACCTGCATCTCCCCGCAGGAAACGGGACGTCTTCCGATGTACTGGTCACCCTGACACCGGATGCCGATCCAACGAATCCACAGGTGCACCGGTACCCAAAGGGAACTATTTGCGTCTCGTACGTCCTATTACCGCTGCGACTGCGATGACGGCTACGATTATGACCAGCAGAACCCAGATCGGCGTTCCGGACGGCCAGCCTTTGTAGGCCATTATCATGTGGTTCATTTCACCTCACGAGGTGGCTCGATCATAGATTTCCTGTGTCGCGTTTCCGGCAGCCATCCCACCGAAAGCGCAGAGAGGGGCCGCAGTACCGCCCGTTACGTAAAGGCAGCCTGCTTCGAAGCCCTTGTCCGCAGCGAACGAAAGCGCCGTACCGGCCGCTTCCTTGTACTGCCCCTGGGACACCTGACTGCCAATCTGTCCGATGCTGATGACGTCGGACGCAAAGCCAACCTTCTTAGACGCAGACTCCGCAAAACTCATGAATGAGGTTCCGCTGGGGTCGATTCGGTTGACGGGGTCGCCGGCAGCGTAGAGGTAGGGGTTCTGTTCCTGGCCTGAGGGGTCGGGCTGGGTGAAGCGTCCGATGTTGGCGTCGTAGTAGCGGGCCTGGAGGTGGTAGAGACCGGTGGGGTCCTGGTAGTTGCCGGCGAACCGGTAGGGCTGGTCGACCGGCTCGCTGGACTGGGCCAGGAGACGGACGCCGCGGGGGCTGTAGGTGTAGGTGTCGACCTTGTTGCCGTCCACGTCGACCAGACCGATCACCGAGCCGATCGCGTCGGTGAGGTAGTAGTAGCTTTTGCCCCCGGTCGTCATGGAGTTCAACGTGCCCCCGGGCTCACGGTTGAAGCCCATGTCCACCCCGCCCGTCGACTTCGCCGACAGGCCGAGCGGGCCGTTGTGGAAGTAGGTGTCGCCGAGCTTGATGCGTTCGCTCTGGTCGGTGGAGCCGTACTGGCCCGCGTACGTCTTGTCGTTGACGGTGATGGACGACATTTGGGAGTGGTCGGTCCACATCTCGCCGGTGCGCAGGTAGTCGTCGGTGGAGGTGCCGGCGGTCTCGTTGCCGATGGGGTCGTAGGACCAGGTGCCGGAGGAGCTGGACTTGCTGGTGAGCTGCTGGGCGTCGTTGTAGGTGTAGGTGGTGGTGCGGGGGCAGCCTTGGTCGGTGCCCTGGGAGGTGAGGTTGCCGGCCAGGTCGTAGCAGTACTGCCAGGAGTCGGTGACGCTTCCGGCCTTGACCTCGCTGGCGTAGGAGAAGCGGCCGGCGCCGTCGTAGGTGTAGGTGCGCTCGCGGCCGGTGACGTTGTCCGTCATGGTGCGGATCTTGCTGCCGTCGGTGGCGTTGTCGGTGCCGTAACTGTAGGTGTAGTCCAGGTCGACCAGGGTTCCCTGGTCGGAGGTCACCTTGATGTTCTTCGGCCGGCTGGAGTTGTCGGGGTTGACCTTCTGGACCGTGCCGCCGGGGTAGGTGGTCGTGGTGCGGACGTCGTTGTTGTTGTACTTGTACGTCGTCACCCGGCCCCGGGGGTCCTTCAGCTCGGTGAGCTTGTTGACCTCGTTCCAGGTGTAGTCGGTCTTGCCCGCCGGGTCCTGGTAGTAGTCGACGTTGCCCGCCGCCGTGTAGACGAGCAGGGTCTGCGAACCGTCCTGGAGGTGGCGGACCGTCTCCCGCTGCAACGGGTCGAACTCGTACTTCACCGTTCCCGTGCCGTCCGAGCGCTGGACGAGGTTGCCGTCGCCGTCGTACCAGTACTCGACCTTCACCGTGTTCGGCGAGGTGACGGTGCGGATACGGTCCAGGTTGTCGTAGGTGTAGGTGACGGTCACGCCGCGGGCGTCGGTGACCGTCTTGGTGCGGCCGAGGTCGTCGTAGGTGTACGTCGTCTTGCCCAGGGGTGCCGGGGCCTTGGCCCACTCCAGGTTGCCCTGGGCGTCGTAGTGGAAGTCGGTCTGCACCGTCTTCGACGACGTCATCTTCGTCTTCTGGTCGCAGCGCTGGCCCTCGAAGCCGCCGCAGGTCGGGGTGGCGGGGTTGTAGTCGTAGGAGATGTTGCCGCCGCCGGTACCGGTTTGTGCGACCGTCTTGGTGTTGCCGGCCGTGTCGTAGGTGAAGGCGGTCTTCTCCCCGTCCGGGCTGGTGGAGTCCTTGGGTACGTCCCCGCCTGCGATGGTCTGCCAGCTGTTGGCCGTCTTGGCGCCGGTCGGCAGGGCGACGGTCTCCAGGTTGTTGCGGGAGTTGAAGCCATAGTCGGTGACGTTGCCGGGGGTGGTGCCCGTGCCCATCGCGTCGGTGGCGGTGTCGATGTTGTGGTTGGCGTCGAACTTCGTGGACCGCTTGCGCTGGAGGTGGTCGGTCACGTCGGTGACCTGGCCGTCGCTGTCGTGCTCGTACTGCGTCGCGTGCAGTTCGGGGTCGGTGGCGGTGGTCTTGCCCGCCGCGGTCGCCGAGTCGCTGGTGTAGGCGTAGGTCCAGGTCGGGCCCGTGCTGCCGGAGGCGTTGAAGCCGGTGGCGCGCAGCATCGAGGTGATGCGGTTGCCGTCGTCGTAGGTGAAGACCGTCACCCGGCCTTCGGCGGTGGTGATCTTGCTGATACGGCCGGAGGTGTCGTAGCCGAAGGTGACCGTCTTGCCCTCGGTGTCGGTGGTGGTGGCCAGGTTGCCGTCCGCGTCGAGGTTGTAGACGGCGGTGCGGCCGGTGTTGTCCTTGGCCTGCCACTGCGACGGGTAGGGCTTGGTCAGGTCGATGAAGCGGCCCGAACGGGTCTCGGTGAGCTTGAAGCCGCCGTCGCTGTGCTGGGTGACGGTGATGGTGCCGTGGTTGCGGTCGGTGATCTTGGTCAGGCAGCCGTTCGCGTCGTAGGTCTCCTTCGCACCCGACTTCCACTTCGTGAGGGTGTAGGTGCCGTCGGAGTTTTTCTTCAGGTCTTGCGAGTAGCCCTTCGGGGTGGTGAAGGATCCGTCGCTGTTCTTCTTGAAGCGGACCGTCGCGCCGGAGGCGTCATAAAAAATCACCTCGCTGCTGGAGATGGACAGGTAGCGCTCGTACTGCTGCCACCAGCGCTGCGAGACACGGCCCCACGGGGCGTCCAGCGAGTTGTAGGTGCGGGCGAGCCGCAGGCGCTGGCCGACGCCGGCGATGTCGAAGTCCGTCGCCGTCAGCATCAGGTTGCCGGTCGAGTAGTCGATCTTCGCGGTAAGCGCGTCCGTGATCGCGAAGCTGGTGTAGCGGTGCCAGGGCACGTTGCCCTGCCCCTCCGGCACCAGGTTGAGCACCGACGCACTCGCCGCGGCGCCGGATCTCGCCGCTTTGCCGGATGCGGGATTCTGGGCGTGCGCGCGCTGTTCGCGCAGCCAGGGGACGTACACCTCGTCCGTCGGGGTCTTCGACGGCTGCGACTTCACCGGCCGGTTCGCACCCACCTTCACCGTCGGCATCGAGAAGCGGGGGCTGTCCTTGCCCCACACCGACACCGGCTTGCCGGCGGCGGTCGCTTCCGCGGCCGGCAGGACGGCCGCGGCCAGCGCCGCCGTCGTCACCACCGCCACCGCCGCGGCCGATCCTGATCTTTTCCGGGCACGCCGAAGAGACGTGCCGAAGGCACGCGAGTGCATGGCTTCCCCCCACAGGAAGACAGACCCCAGCGACCCCAGCGGTCACCGGGCCCGCACACGTTGTCACAGGATTCGCACAAAGATCCGCGCCATTCCCGCCGAATCCCTTCACATACGGGCCGGAATCCGCCCCTTCGCTTCAGGGCCACCAATGCGGATGAACCGCAACATCATCGCGCCACCGAGCCTGCTCACTGAGTGACAGTCCCACTCAAGGCGCGATACGAACGGCCGAAAACCGATGATCATCCGTGAGCCACCCGACCAGAAGGCATCAGTAGCAGGGCGGGAGCTCACCGTTCGTGACGCCCAGCACTTGGTGCCGCCTACCCAGCGAAACGACTCCACATCGTCCGGCGACCCGCACGTCACCATCACCACCTACGCTGCGGATGCCGGGTACGCCCAGCGCAGACGGGCTCACACTGCCGCCTAAGCTTCGCGTGATGGGACGTTCCTGCGCCCTAAGGAAGACCGGCCGCTGGGCGAAGAGGGAAATCACCCGTGTGCCGTAGCGCGCGGCGAACCGCCGCCGAGAGCGTCACCGTGACCTACGGCGGCGTCTGACTTCCGCGCTCACCGAGGTGGTGGACACCGTTGCCGCGTAGGCGGCAGTCGCGGAGGATCTCGTAGGGCTTCATTCGGGGAAGGTGATGGCACACTGGCCCACATGAACGAGGTGCGCTGCGAGCGATGCGACAACATCATCGGCATGGGGTGTGCCTGCCCTCCTGATGGCAGCGTGCCCAAGGCTAACCGCGAAGATAGGCCTGTTCGACAGGAGTGGCGGCGGTTCCCCGGCAACGCCATCCTGATCAAGCAAAATGGCAAGGCGCACGTTCCAGGCGCCTGCGATCATATGACAGAAGACGAGGTGCGGTCCCCGAAGTGGGGCTGGATCCTCGATCCGTCTCCCGGAGCTTGGGGCCGGATCAGCGAAGGCACCCCAGCCATCGCCACTGCGGGGAACACGCGGCTGCAGGCGACGAGCCGGTGCATGACGTGCATGGGGACTCTCGAAGGCTGATGATTCGCAGGATGTGCCGGGCTGTGGCGTAGCTGACCAGAGGGCCGACAGCCGTCCCACGTTTCATGGTTGAGCACGCTGCGCCCGCACGCCTCGCTGGCCTGATCGGCGACTGCACTGTGGAGACTTCCGTCCTGCCCTGACCCGCCTGCTGCAGGTAGCCGGGACGCCCGTCAGCCGCGGCGGACGCGGTCGATGGCGTTTAGGGAGCGTCATGGACTTCCGCCCCATCCCCCGTGATCCGCACGCCTTCCAGCAGCCCGTCACCGCATGCCGCCGCCGAGCTCCACGGCGGAGGTGACGCGTGCGGCATCCCCGAAGGCGCGCTGGCCGATCGCCTGGATGTCCCCGAGGAATGGCAGTGGGAGTACGACTACTACGACCACGCATTGCACTCCGACACGTTGCATCAGATCTACCAGTGCGGCTCGGTGCTGCTGGGCAGCGACCGGCCCGGTGAGTACTGGACGCTGGTAGTGACCGGTCCGCAGCGCGGCCAGGTCTGGTGGCTTCGCGACGGATGCGCAGCTCCCTACGCCGATTCCCCGTCCGCGCAACTCGGGGGCGCCTTCCATGGCTGGGTCAGGGACTGGCATGTCGGACAGGGCTGGTGGCGTCCCGAGTAGCGGCTACGCAGCGGCTGCGCCGAACCACGGGTGCCCTGTCGCTGCCGAGGACGCTTGACGAAGCTGATTCCACAGAATGCGGGTCTGGCACGCCATGTGGCTGGCCCACATCGACGGCAAGATCGCCGCCCTGCGTCAACGGCAGGCCGAGGAAGAGCACGGTCGCCGGGTCCGTCCGCGGCCGCCGGAGTGGATCGTCGAACTCCCCATCGGCAGCGGCAGCGGCAGCCCGCCCGTCCAGGTCCACGCCGGCGACTGCCACATCGCCGGCCGGCGCCGACGGCTTACCACCCGCCGTCGAAGTCGCGTCGAGCAGGGGGCTGCCACCAGCATCGTCGCGGCCGTCGCCCCCGAGTTCGCTCGCTCCGGAGGCCACTACCTCGACGATGCACAAGAGGCCTACACAGTGCCGAACGACGCCGACCTCGCGCAGCACCCGCACGGTGTCAAGGAATGGGCGCTCGATCCCGCCATCGCCAAGCGCCTCTGGACTGTCTCGGCCGACCTGCTCCGCGCCTGATCTCCTGAGGTCGCGCAGATTCTCGCTGTTGCCGAGCGCGATGGATCAGAGGCTTCGGTCAGCCATTGCTGAACACGCTGGACTTGACAGAGAAGTCGTCGCCGACCACGCCGCGCAGACCATCCAACGAGAGGACCCGGGAGGCCGGCCAGGCGCGAGCCAGGACCGACTTGCCCGCGCCGGAGGCGCCGATCAGCACGATCAGCCCCTTCTCGGGCAGGCCCACGTACAGCGCCGAGGTCATTCGACGTCTTCTTACGGGTCGAGGGAAGGGCGGACCAGCTCAGATGCTTCGCGGCGCTGGCAGCGACCTGCCCGTCCGGAGCCAAGTAGTAGCCCTCCCCCAGGCGTACCGGGTCGATCGAGTCGAGCGGGACGAAGGCGTCGATCTCGACCGCCTTCGCGGTCGGCAGGGGCAGGTTCGACAGTTCCGCGTCGCTGATCGGGATGACCTGGTCCTTCGACCACTCGTAGCCCTTACCGATCTCCCCCTGGCCGACCTCACGGTCCTCCAGCTCACACACCTTGCGGTGACGGACCCGGCCCGTGTCCGCCAGGAGCAATAGTCAAGAGTTGTGGGTGAGCTGACTCTTCAGCTCTGTCTGCGGTGGTTGAGGGTGGCCTTCGCGGTGTTGCGGATCCGCTTGGTGCGACCGGCTTCGGTGAGGATGTCGGTGGCCTCGGTGTTCGTCGCGGCGGCAGTCATGAGCTGGAGCCAGTTGGATGACGTGAGTAGGTCATCCGGCTGCCAGGGCAGCTTCAGCGTGATGGCGCGGAACAATGACCACTCCCGCAGACGCTGAGCCAGGAAGGGGCGGTCGATCGTGGCCCGGGTCATCGCCTGCGCCCACCCCTCGTAAGCGGGATCGGGGTGGAGGCCGGCGGCTCGACGGTCCAGGTGCCGCAGCACAGCGGACTGGGCCATCGTCCTATCCGGATCAGTGAGCACGCGGCTGACCAGGTCGACCTCGTCCGAGTCTGCGACCTGGTGCAGCTCGTCGAGGTAGGCAGCGAAGCGGACGTGCTCGTCCGGGTTCTGCAGGATGTCGTCGACGTTCATGCGGCCTGCTCCCCACGCTCAACCAGGACACCGTTTTCGAACCGCGCGCCGGCCCGGACCAGGGACACCAGGTGGGCTCCGGTGATCGCGCACCATCGCGCCTGAGCGGACTCGACCAGCTTGAACACCATCGCGAGCGTCGCCGCCGGGCTGCCCACTCCGCGCGTGACCTTGGTGCGGAGCTTGACCGTGGAGAAGGTCGGCTCGATGGGGTTGGTGGTCCGCAAGTGGATCCAGTGCCGGGCAGGGACGAAGTCACCGGAAGACAAGCCGTGCAGGTAGAGCAGCGGCAGCACCTCGGAGATCTTCGGGGATCTGCGGCACCACGGCGGAAGGATCTTCGAGGCGAACCGCTTGCGCTCACCGGTCTCATCGTCAACGCGGCGGTTGTTGATCCGCGGGGCCTTGACCTCGACCGGTCCGGCGGCGGTAACCAGGGTCCTCGCCTTGTGGTGACCGTTGCGGACCACGAGACGTCCGCCGTACTCATCGGTCTCGGCAGCCAACTGGGCAATGTTCTGGTTGACTTCCGCTTCCAGCGCGGCGGCCAGCATCCGGCGGGCGCCTTCCCGCACGATCTCGTCGATCAAGGAGCCGGGCTGGGTGGAGCCGTCGTCGGTGACTACGCTGAGCACGGGCGTGCCTTCCTGACCCGCGCTGCAACGCGGGACTACTCGGAGACCTTAAGGATCCTTCGGGTAGGTACGCCCTCCACGTGCCCTCCCGTAACCGATCCACAAGTCCTGAGCATTGATCCGCCACGGGCTCCGGGAGCCTGCGATGTCACAGGCTCACAGGTCACCTCTCAGGAATGCGTCCGCCTGGGAAAGCAGTCTCCCCACCCCACGGGCGAACAGGGCGAACAGGGCGAACAGGGCATTTTACCGTCCCGGAGACTGGGCCGGACACGTACCGTCGGTCTCACGTCGACATTCCCGAGCCGGTTGATCGCCGACTGCCTCCCGTCGACTGGCCCCGCGACCCGGTCGGCGGGGGCGAAGCTGGCGTGACCGGCCGGGGATCGCTGGAACCATCGACGGGCGTCGTCCCGCACGACCGTCGGTGAGACATGCGTCTTCGCAGCTCACGAGCTGGGACGTCCCACGAAGTCGCCACCTGGCGAAAGCCTGTGTCCCGGTAGCCGGCTCGGCGCGCATGGTGGCTCTCGTCAGCAGACGGACCTCGACAGAGGGGAAACGATGTTGAAGGGAATGCGGACGAGGGCAGGCATGGTCCTCGGCACGCTCGGTCTGGCCACCGCTGCCACGCTGATCACCGCGGGACCGGCGTTGGCGAGCGGATCGGTGTGCGCGACGACCTGTGCCTCGGAGGTGAACTTCACGTCCGACGGCGAGTACTTCACCGTGCACGACTACGCCTCGGACGGAAAGTCGGCCGTCGGGGACCTTCAGTACTACTACAACGGTTCCTGGCACGACGAGGGCTGGGTCTGGAACTCCAACGGCTACAGCGGCAGCCCGGTGACGAAGAACTACTCGATCGGTGAGGGCGTCGAAGTCTCCTACATAGCCTGCTTCGGGCACGCGAGTACCGGCGAGATCTTCGACTGCGGAGACTGGCACTACGACACCGCCTGATCCCCGCGGGTCCCTCCCAGTCCCCTCCCTCGGCCTGCCGAGGGAGGGGACCGCGTCGCTGAACCGTGTCCACCCGCCGCGGAGTGGGGAGGTGATCCCGGATCGCCCGGGTCAGGGGTGCTGGTCATCCTGTCAGGACCCAGGCCCGCCCGCCGTGTCATCGGCCTGGCCACCGCGGTCGAGGATGGCGCCATCGTGGGCCGAGCGGTCACCTTCGCCCGGCCGAAGGGCGCCGTCGGCCACGGACACCCGGCTCTGCGGGAAGTCGACCGCGCAGGTGTGGGACCGCTGCACCCGCGCCCACGCCCGCCTCCGCAGCGGGCGGGTGAAGTGTTCGCGTCCGCCGCGTCCAGGCTGTCTCCAGTAAACGCCGTCATCCGGCCCTCTCATTCGACCTCGGAAGGCGTCGGCGGCGAACCCGGAGCACGCCATCACGGTGACACATGTCCGTTCGGCCCGCTCAGCCGGAGTGAGCGGGACCTCGGCGGGGCGGGGCGCTGGGGGGCCTGGGCGCCGACGGCTCGGGGGGCTCGAGCAGGTGCCGTTGCCCACCCGGCCGAGTGCAGCCGTGGCGGCCGGTGGTCAGTTGCGTGCAGGCCTTCGCCCGAGAGGGGTCGGACGCGGGGATCATGGCGGTGTACACGTCGGTGTCGTAGTGCACCCGCTCCCGCAGGGACCTACCGCGCGCCGGGACCACCTCCGCCACGTCGCCGGGACCGCCCCAGCTGATGCGGCCCCAGGCGGCCCGGCACGTGTTGCTGTAGCGCAGTTCGACGTACACCCGGCCCACCCGGGCCAGGGCGGAGGTCCAGGCGTCACCCGAACACCCGGTGTCCGTCGGATCCAGGCCGGCGCAGCCGTCCGCGAAACACTGCGTGTCCAAATCGGCACCCGCGCCGGTCGTCGATGTCTGCGTGGTGCCGGGTTTCCCGTGCGGGCCGGTGTCGTGACCGCTCGCGGCCGGGACGGCCGCCGCTCCGGCGACCACCGCGGCGGAGACGACGAGGAGACCAGCCAGCCGTGCGCCGGATGGCATCCGGCGCACGGACCGGGCGGGCGGCTCTACCGCCTCGGCCGCCGGCTGTCCGCCGGGATCCGCTTCCGGGCCGGGCGGGCGCGGCCGGTTCCACGCCTGCTCCGCCAGTTCCCACAGGGCCGTCAGGGGCGCGACGTCACGGCCCGCCAGCCGGCCCAACGCCTCGACGGCTTCCCGGGGCGGCAGCTTCTTGCCGTTGAGGTACCGTTCCCAGGCCGACTTGCTGTACGGCGTCCGCCCGGCCAGCGCCGCCAGGCTCTGTCCGCTGTCGTCCTTCATCTCCCGCAGTCGGTCCACCAAAGCCCGCACATCAGGTTCCAACTGGTGCGGTAGCTCCCGCCACTTCCCCATCGTCCGTCCCGCCCTGTCCGCCGCCGCGCACTGCACGCCCAACCGACGGTACGGTCACCGGTTATCGCCGCAGAAGTGCAGGGCTTGCCAATTCTCGCTGACGGGTAGGGGCGGGGCATGGGGGGCACAGGAGGACCGCATCTGCTGCGCGTGGCAATCGTCCTGGCCGTCTCGGCCGTCCTGGCGTCGGTACCGGCGAGTGCCGCCGACCGGCCGGCGGCGTCGTACGTCACCGGCCGCGGCGCCCTCGGCGACGACTGGCGGGACGAGGGGCCGCTCGACGCCCGCCGGCTTCCGCGCAGTGATCTCGTCGGCCTGTGGCAGTCCGTGCTGTGGGCGGACGGCTATCTTCCCCGGGCTTCTGTCACCTGCCGCTACGACGCCCGTACCCGTGAGGCCACCCGCGTCTGGCAGAGCAACCACGGCCTGGTCGCGGACGGGGTCGCGGGAGCCCAGACCTTCGGCTTCGCGGGCTCAAGGCTGATGTACCGGCAGCCGTGGACGGTGTACGCCGGGGAGCGGTACACCCTGCCTCTGCGCCGTACCAGCACGGGTGTCTACGAGGTGTACGACGAAGGGCGCCTCCTCCCGCTACGTGCCGACACGGCTACGTTGCACGTCTGCCGGGACGCTCATTGATCCACGACCCAGGAGGTACGTGCGCCGACACCGAGCTGGCGGCCGGGCAGGTTCACGCTCCCCCTGGCCCGGCCGGGCGTCGCGGCCAGCATGCCGGTGCACGCGTTACCGGCGGGCGCGCTCATCGCCTGGCTGTCGGTGGAGACGGTGAGCCGTGAGGTGCCGGCGCCGGGAACCACCTCGGCCCACACGGCACGGCAGAGCGGGCTGTACCAGAGCGTGAGCGCGTGGTGCTCGGCACTGAGCGCGTGCACCGGCACACTGCCCCGGTCGCAGCCGAGCCGGTAGGGGTCCCGGCCCCGGCAGCCGTCACCGAGACAGGGCACGCCGGGTGCTGTCCCGGTCGCGGAGGGCAGCGGCCAGGGCCACTCGGGCTCACCGGCCGGCGCCCCCTGAGGGATCGGGTCACGGGACGCCGTGCGCCCAGCTCCGTCCCAGGGACTCAGCAGAGCCAGCGACGAGGCCAGCAGCAGTGCCGTCCCCAGCAGACCGCCGAGCATGGTCGTCCCGGACCGCCGACGAGGGACCGCGCCGACCGGTGCGGCCTCCTCACCCCGGTCCGGAAGCCGCGCAGGTCCCGGCACCGGTTGCCGGGCCACGGCCACCTCCCACAACGCCCTCAGCCGGCCGTCTTCCTGTGCGGCGAGACGCCCGAGGGCGTCCACGGCCTCCCACGGCGGCATCGTCCAGCCGGACAGATAGCGGTACCACGAGGTCGCGCTGTAGCCCGTCTTCCGGGCGAGCTGGGCGAAGGTCCAGCCGTGGCGGCCCTTGAGCCGCCGCAGCTCCTCCAACAGCCGCCGGTGTGCGTCCGGAAGGTCGCCGGGCATGGGCCTTCGCAGTGTCACGTCCGGCGTCCGGCGGGGCCGGGCAGCCGGAGTCCGCCCCGTCGCGCGGGCGCACCGGAGCGCACCCTCAACAACCCGCCTTGCCGTCGATGTAGACCGTGCTCACGGTGTCCGGCTGGAGTACCCGCTGCTCGTGAGGTGCCAGGCAGACGCCGTACGCGCGACCGTCGCCCGCAGCTGTCATGTGCAGGATCGCCCTCTCCTCGTTGAGGCCGCTGTAGACCGCGTAGGCGCCGTGGGCGTCCGGCCCCAGCTCCTGCGGGAACCGTGTCACCTGCCGGTAGGAGCCCGTCGGCCGCCCCTGTGCCCAGTCGTCCGCGGTCTTGTAGAAGCAGACGTCCAGCTCGGCGCAGCCGTTGCCGGCCCGTGCCGCGGACGGTGGCGCTCCCGCCACCACAGCGGCGGCGGCGAACAAGCCGGCCACGGCCGTTGCCATGATCCTCTCCCCACGTCTCATGGCCCTCAGACCAACACACAGGGCGCGGGAGGAAGAAGAGGTTTTTCGGCCCACCGTCCCAGCTGAGGTTCCCCCGCTGCGCGGGAAATATTGACTGGCTGGTCAGAACGGGCTGGCGTGGTGTCAGGTTCACTGATCCGTTCGCTGCCTGGGTGGCATAGTGCTTTTCTCCGAACTCGATGGGGCTGAGACAGCCGAGACGCCTCTGGACGCGGCTGGGGTTGTGGAAGCCGTCGGTGCACTCGAAGAGCGCGAGGCTCGCTTCGGCTCTCCCGGCGAAGACGCGGCCGCGGATGCATTCGGTCTTGATCAGCATCCACAGATTCTCCGCCGGGGCCTTGTCGAACGAGTCGCCGACCGAGCCCAGCGGCACTGAATACCGGGCCTGGGCAGGCGCGTTGTGAGCTTCACGGACGTGTGCTGACTGCCGTGGTCGGCGTGGTGAACGAGCTCGCCGGGGGCGACCCGCGGCTGGCCAGGGCATTCTCCAGCGAGGTGAGGACCAGGTCCGCGTGCGCGAGACTCTCCCGGGCGACGACCCGGCGGGAGAACGCGTCGCGGATTGCGGATCGCGGACAGCCACAGCGGCCCGTCTCCGGTGGGGACCAGGTGCGGCCCTCGAAGTGGTCCAGGCCCAGGCCGTGCTTGAGCTCGCGGTAGTCGTGCTCGATCCGCTAGCGCGTCTTCGCCCACCGCACCAGGCCGGCGACCGGGGTGGCGGCAGGCAGGTTCGAAATCCAGTAGCCCGTCGGGGCGTCGTGAGGCGGGCCACTCCACCAGCACGGTGCGGTGGGGCAGAACGCCGTCCCACCAATTGCGGCCGCCGCCCGCCGCATGGGCGGCAGCCAGCGCCTGCTTGCCCGCCGACCTCACCGTCAGGACCGCGAAACGGGAGGTCATCGAGCCTTTGCTGCCCTGCCGCCAGGTCACCTCGGTGAAGCGGTCGGTGCCGGCCCCCATCGCGTGGACCGAAGGGGACCGCGGCTCGCTGCGGTAGCGGGGCAGGGTCGGCGGCCCGAGTCCGCCATGGGCAGGGCGGTGAGGCTCGATGTCACGGGCATGAGCGACCTCCTTGCCCGTCAGCGCGAGCACGTAGGACAGGCCGCGCTCCTCGAGGCCGAGCCGGAACGGGGTACTGACCCAGACACCACTGGACCGGAATTATCACGGCGTGATAATCACCGAGCGCCACACCCGGCTACCTGCGGTCGCCCTACCTGACCGGCGCCAAGGCGGGGTAGCCCCGGGCCGCGAGGAAGCCGCCGGCAACCGGCCGGGCGATCCGACCCTGGGGGCCCGGCACGTCTGCAGCGCTGTCGGGTGGTGCGCGAGGGCGGAACCAGGTGGCCAGCAGCAGCTCGGTCCGCGACGCTGGTCGCCACGTCCATCCACTGAAGGCCCCACGGCACCCGTGTCGCCGCAGAATTCGGAGATCCGGCAGTGCTCTTCGACGTCACCCGCGGCGAACTCGCCGACATCTTCGGTGAGGAGCGGCTCACGGTCCTGTTATCCCGGCGAGGCGAAGACCGACGCGAAGGACGCCGCAGTGATCGCGGACGCCGCGGACGATGCCGCACACCCTGCGCTCGCTGGAACGCGTCCTTGGCCTACGCCTGGACCACTGCGCGGTTACCTGACTTTTCGAACGCTACGGCTCCCCGGCCGCGCTGCGGAAAGCCGGACGCCGCAAGCTCGTCGAGGACATCAGGCCCAAAGCTCCACGCATGGCCGAGCGGCTGATCGACGAGGTCTTCGATGCCCTGGACGAACAGGCCGTCAAGGCACGGGCATCCACGACATCGGCATCACATCCCTTGCTCGTGCGCTCGCTGCCGTCCATGAACAGCGACGAGCCCTTGAAGCACAGATCCGGCAGTTGCTGGAGGCTCACCCTCTTTCCCCGGTCCTGACCTCGATCCCGGGGGTCGCGGTCAGGACCGCGGCCACCTTGCTGGTCACCGTCGGCGACGGAACCAGCTTTCCCACCGCCGCACATCTGGCCTCCTACGCCGGGCTCGCCCCGACGACGAAGTCCTCGGGAACCTCGATCCACGGCGAACACACGCCCAAAGGCGGAAACCGGCAGCTCAAACGGGCGATGTACCTGTCCGCGTTCGCCGCCCTGCACCATCCCGCCTCCCGCACCTGCTACGACAAGTGCCGGGCCCGCGGAAAGACCCACAGGCAGGCTCTTCCCCGTCTCGCTCGCCACCGCATCAGCGTCCTGTTCGCCGTGCTCCGCGACGGCGCCTTCTACGAATCCCGGCCTGCAGCGCCGGTCGGTTGAACTCCGAGGGGATCTGCCAGCAGCACCACGCGATCGGCCCTGGGATCGAACCCGAGCACCGGCTTCCCCCGGTCTCCTTCTCCGGTCATCAGCACGGGCCTGCCCAACCGGCACCCGATCGTGCCGAGGAGGCCGCACAGGACGTCCACTCCTTCCTGGCCTTGCAACTCCCGGAGATCGACATCGAAGTCGATCTCACCGGCCGACACCGGCCAGAAGTTCACCTGCACATCCGCGACAGGCCATACCTTCAGCAGGGCCGTGTCCGCGTCCATGGGTCGTGACAACACCTCCTCCGCCGAGGGCAAAGGCATGCGAACACAGCCTTCCGAGTACTCCCACGTCCACCCGCTCGACCCGGCCAGGTCGAACACCGCCTGCCAGTCATCGACCGAGGTGTCGGTCACGCACACATCAGGCAGAGCACCCATCAGGTCAGGGTCGAAGAAGTTCCTGACGTCATCCCACAGCAGATCCGGCATGCCGCCATGCTGCCCGTCAGCCCAGCCAAACGCAGCTCGATTCCTTGACGAACCCATAGAGGCACCTTTTCGGCCGGTGTCGGCGGCGTGCTGGTGGGCGCGGACGATGGTGGAGTGATCTGGACGAGCCAGTCGATGTCACCGGCCGCGTCCGCACGGGACTGGATCTGCTGCAGAGCCCGGGTGAACACGCCCGTCAGGGCGTAGCGACGGAAGCGGATGTAAACGGTCTTCCACGGCCCGTAGCGTTCCGGCAGGTCACGCCAGGAGATCCCGGTCCGGATCTTGTAGACCATCCCGTTGACGACCTGCCGGTCCGACACACGCGGCCGCCCTGTGGCCGCGCGAGGTCTCAGTGGAGCCAGTAACTCCCACTCCTGGTCGGTGAGTTCATGACGGCGTATCACCCCCACGTGATCCACCATCTAGCGATCTTTGAAGACGGACCCTAGCGGGCGTGACTGTTGTGCGCCTCCACCATGTGTTCGATGACCGGACGGATCACGGCCATGACGGCAGGGTCGGCACACCGCACCTTCGCGATCGAGTCCTCGACATGCTGGCGTGTCATCGGAGCACCGATGAGGCCGCAGTCGTAGGGCTCGTCTGCCCGGATGAGGAACCTGATGGCCAGACGGAAGTAGGTCATCTGCACGTCAGTCAGACCGCAGACCTCGGCGAGTTGCGCAGCGGCTTCCATGACGCCGCAGTCATACCGCTCCTTCGCCGTGATGATCCCGGCCTCACACTCGGCCAGCTTGGCGCGGTCAGCGTCTGTCCCCGCCTCTTGCGCCTGCTGGCGCCTGGCTTCCGAGTAGGCGATGTTCTCCTGTGCTGCGCGGTGCCGGGCGGCCTGCTTACGCGCTCGGTCGGTCGTCACAACGACTCCCTAGTCCCGGTCACGTCGCCCACGCCTGTGACCGGCTGAGAGTGCCGCTTCTTGATTGCGTGATTCGGAGAACCTTGGCCGCAGCGCCGACTGGCGTGGGCAGGTCGGCAGGGCACCGGCAGACGCTGACCTGCCGCTCTGAGAGCGTAGCCGACGCCACGAGGCGGTCTCATCTACCCGCGCGGGTGATTCGACATAGCCCCCCTCCCGTCCCGACGCGTCAGCCGCACGTCGCAGTGCCGGCAGCACCTCTCGGCAACAAGCTCCGCCTGCCCTTGCCGTCAGCGTCGGCGGAGGTCCTCGGACCAGTCCCGGAGTCGATCCTCAAGGACCAGGTTGTCGCCGCGGGCCACGGTCTGCAGCCCTGGGCGCACATGGCCGCTTCGGCGGCGCGGCCGCCAGGCGGTCCAGGCGTGCGTACAGGGCTCGTACGAGCCGGGCGCGGTTCTGGGCGCAGCGAGCGGTGCCTTGGATCGGTTGGGAGAGGTGGCCGGCGGCTTCGCGGAGGATGACTTCGGCGAGGGCGCCGCGGCCGTCGTTCTTCGGCAGGGCGGCGGCGTGGCGCTGGACGTCGGTGGCGACTGCGCGTGCGTGCCCGGTCAGTTGGAGGGCGATCTGCTCGTAGTCGCGGGGCGTGAGGTTCGGGTCCTTCCACGCGAGGACGGCGGCCACGAGCGCTTCGTACGGGGGCGGTCGAGGGGGAGTTCGGCGTCGACCAGGCCGTGGGGGTCGTGGAGCACGGTGTAGGTGTCGCTCACCGCTGCCTCGCCGCGTCGTCCTGGTCGTGGTCGCCGGGGCGGTCGCCCGGGGCCGCCTGGACGAGGAAGCGGGCGTAGCCGCGGTCGGCGCGGGCCAGCAGGGCCGGGGAAGGCCGGCCGAAGGCGGGGGGCTGGAGACCGCGTCCTGCGGGGCCTGCGGGTGTGGGTGCGCTCATGGGGCACCGCCTTCTGTTGCTGGGTGGCGTCGGTGTCGTTCGACGCTACGGAGACCGCCGCGCAGCTCTCGACGAGATTGCGGGGAATTGCGGAAGTTCACTCCAGGGCGTCGATCGCGGCCTGGATGAGGGCGCGGGCGGCGTCGCCGTAGACGGCCATCGACGCGAGGCCGGCGAACGCCTTGGCGTAGTCGGCGACCTCGCGCGGCTGCGTCACCTTGATCTCCGCCGTCAGGGTCTTCACCACGGCCGTGGTGTCGTCGTGGACGTGGAACGCCTCCAGCGGCCACACGGTGCGCTGCGCGGTGAACGGGATGATCCCCAGCGAGATGGAAGCGAGCGGCATCACGGCCAGGAGGTGGCGCAGCTGCCCGCGCATCGCCTGTGCGGTAGCGCAGGACGGACTCCTCCAGCAGGACGACGTAGACGTGACCGCCCTCATAGAGGAGCCGGGAGCGGGCGACGCGGGCGGCGACGGCTTCGGCGACGTCGTCGGGGGTGCCTTGGAAGCGGGTGATCTGCTCCATGAGGGCCGTCGCGAACGCCGGCGTCTGGAGAAATCCCGGGGGCAGGTTAGAGACGTAGACCCGGCAGTGGCGGGTCCGCTCGTGCAGGGCGTACCAGTCTTCCTGGACTTGGCGCATGCCGTTGCGGTGCAGGCGGCGCCACTCCATGTACATCGAGTCGACGCGCGGGCGGTGGCGATGAGGTCGTCGGCCTGGCCGTCGGCGCCGCACGCCGCGCACCAGGTCCGGATGTCCGCGTCCGAGGGCAGCATCGCGCCTTTTTGGATGCGGGTGGTCTTGGCGGGATGCCAGCCGCACCGGGCGGAGAGTTCCTGGTCGAGGAGGGCTCCGTAGACGGTCGCCGGTGGTGCCGCGATGGTGGAATCCCGCTCAGGGAGCGTGTGCCGGCCGGGTCTCGGCGAAGGCGCCGGCGGCTGCGGCGAGGGCGGCGGTTCTGGCCGCATCGCCGGGCAGGTGCGGGTCAGGTGCCGTGCGAAGGAGTACCAGCTGGTGGTACAGCGGCGCGGTGGCGGCGAGGAGCAGGCGCCGGGCGTCGGTGCCTGATGGGAGTTCGCCGCGCCGGACGGCCCGGCTGACGACGACCTCGCATCGGGCGTACCGGTCCTCCCAGAGCCGCTGTTGGGCGTCGGCGGCTTTTTCGGAGCGGAACGAGGCGGCGATGAGCGCCGTCACGACCGGGGGCTCTGCGGTCAGGGCTGTTTGGATCTCCTGGTTGAGCGCTGCCAGGTCGCCTTCCAGGGAGCCGGTGTCCGGTGGCTGCCAGTCGTCGTCGCTCGCCGCGTCGAGTACGTCGGCGAGCAGGCCGCCGACGTCCCCCCAGCGCCGGTACACCGTGGTGCGGTGCACGCCGGCGCGAGCGGCGACGGCGTCGGTGGTGAGCGCGTCATAGCCGTGTTCACCCAGCTCCGCGAGGACCGCGTCGAGTACCTGCGTACGAATGCGGGCGGTGCGGCCCCCTGGTCGGCGCCGGGTCGGCGCCGGCCGGGTGCCTGCTGGCTCTTGTTCTTGTTCTGAGGGTGTGGGAGTCGCCACAGGTAGTCCGATTGATCGAGGGAACGGCGTTGTGGCACCATCTTAACGCAGCAGCTGTCGCACTAATGGAGTGATCGATGTTCATCCAAAGCGTTCGCCCAGTCGCACGGCCCATGACGGCCGTCTCGTTCTCGAATGCTTTGGAGTCCCCGTATGCCCACACAGATCTCCGCGCTCGCTGTCAGCAAGTCCTTCAACGGCAGGCTCGTCCTTGACTCGGTGACCTGCTCGCTCGCCGCGGGCGAACGCACCGGGATCATCGGTGAGAACGGATCGGGCAAGACCACCTTGCTGCGCCTGCTCGCCGGGCGTGAACGGCCCGATCAGGGCGAGGTCGTCGTCCAGGCCCCCGGCGGCGTCGGCTATCTCGCCCAAGATGAGCGGACGGAGCCGCGAGCGACCGTCCAGCAGGTCATCGACCGTGCCCTGAGTGATCTACGCACCGTCGAGCGGCGCATGCGCCGTCTCGAGGCCGCGATGGCCGACGGCGATGAGTCGGGCATGGCCGAGTACGGCGAACTTATGACCGTCTTCGAACAGCGCGGTGGCTACGACGCCGACGCCCGCGTGGAGCGTGCCCTGCACGGTCTCGGCCTGGCCCTGGTGGGCCGTGACCGCACCGTGGGCGGCCTGTCCGGTGGTGAGCGGGTCAGGTTGCGGCTCGCGGCCGTCCTGGCGGCCGCGCCGGAGGTGCTGCTCCTTGACGAGCCGACCAACCATCTCGACGACAGCGCACTGAGCTGGCTGGAGGAACACCTGCGCACCCGCCGGGGCACCACCGTGGCGGTCTCCCACGACCGGGACTTCCTCGAACGCGTCGCCACCGGCCTCCTTGAGGTGGACGCCGACCGGCGCAGCGTCGTCCGGTACGGCAACGGCTACACCGGCTACCTCGCCGAGAAGAAAGCCGCCCGGCGGCGCTGGGTCCAGGCGCACGAGCAGTGGCGGGCCGACGTCGACCGGCTCCGCGAGGCCGCCGCGACCACCGCCCGCCACGTGGCCCCCGGCCGTGCGATGAAGGACGGCAACAAGATGGCGTACGACCGGGCGGGCGCCCGGGTGCAGCAGTCGCTGGCCAGCCGGGTGCGCAACGCCGAAGAACGGCTGCGCCGCCTCCTCAGCGCCCCGGTTTCGCCCCCGCCGGAGCCGCTGCGCTTCGCCTCCGTACTGCGGACCGGTAGCCCGCAGGGCACCGTACTCGTCGCCACCGACATCACCGTCACGGACCGGCTCGACCGCACGAGCCTGTCGCTCGAGGCGGGCGAGCGCCTGCTGGTCACGGGGCCGAACGGAGCGGGCAAGAGCACGTTGCTCCGCGTCCTCGCCGGGGAGGTCGCCCCCGACGGCGGGGGTGTCACCCGTCGCGGCAGGGTCGGCTACCTCCCCCAGGAGCCGCGCCCCGGGGAGCCGGACGAGACCGTCCTTGCCGTCTTCGCCCGCGGACGGGCGGGTGAGGCCGCCGGACACGCCGAACAGCTGCTGTCCCTCGGTCTGTTCGACCGCGACCACCTCACGGTGCCGGTCGGCTGGTTGTCCACCGGGCAGCGGCAGCGTCTGGCCCTGGCGCGGCTGCTCAGCGAACCGTCAGACGTCTTGCTGCTCGACGAACCCACCAACCATCTGTCGCCCGCGCTCGTCGAAGAGCTGGAGACTGCGCTGACCGGCTACGCCGGCGCCCTCGTCGTCGTCAGCCACGACCGTCGGCTGCGTCGGCGCTGGCAGGGCGCTCACCTGGCCGTGCGGGCGACCGCGACGCCCGCTGCCGGGGCCTGAGGCCCCGGCAGCCCCGCGAACACGCCTTCAGGAAGGAACCAATTCGTGATGCCACCTGTCCCCGCCGACCCGAACGTGGTCCATCCGATGCCCGAGCAGCCGCGGGTGGTGCTGCTGAAGCCGCTGATCACCTCGCCGCTGATCGAGGTCGGAGAGTTCTCCTACCACGACGACCCCGATGACCCGACCGCCTTCGAGACGCGCAACGTGCTCTACCACTACGGGCCGGAAAAGCTGGTCATCGGGAAGTTCTGCGCGCTGGGCGAGGGCGTGCGGTTCATCATGAACGGCGCCAACCACCGGATGGACGGCCCCTCCACGTTCCCTTTCCCGATAATGGGCGGTTCCTGGGCCCAGCACTTCGACCTGATCACCGGCTTGCCCGGGCGGGGTGACACCGTGGTGGGCCATGACGTCTGGTTCGGTTACCGGTCCACGGTGATGCCGGGCGTCCGCATCGGCCACGGAGCGGTCATCGCCTCCGGCTCCGTCGTCGTCGACGACGTCCCCGACTACGGCATCGTCGGCGGCAACCCCGCCCGCCTCATCCGCCGCCGCTACAGCGACGCCGACATTGCCCGCCTCCTGGCCCTGGCCTGGTGGGACTGGCCGCTCCAGGACATCACCGAACACCTCCGCACGATCATGTCCGGCAGCGTCGACGACCTGGAGAAAGCGGCGGCCCGGGCACGTGGAAACAGCACCTCTGGAGCCACCAACCCCCAGGACCGCGGGCCATTGAACGAGCCCGACCCAGGGCGACCCGCGCGGTGACCCGCTCCCCTGTCCGCGATCCACTGTTCCAGCACACCGAGAGTCGAGCTGTCAGCATGCCTGCTTCGCCCCACCACAACCCGTTCACCGACTGGCTTCGCACCCACGCCGTCCCCCTCGACCACCTCGACCCCGAGGCACCACTCGACGACCTGGAGCCGCTGCGCGCCATCATCGGCGACGCACGTGTCGTCGCGATCGGTGAGAGTTCCCACTTCATCAACGAGTTCGCGTCCATGCGCGAGCGCATCCTGCGGTTCCTGGCCGAGCGCTGCGGATTCACCGTCCTCGCCTTCGAGTACGGCTTCAGCGAGGGTTTCCCCCTTGATGCATGGGCCCAGGGCGAGGGGACGGACGACGACCTGTCGGCGCACCTCGCCGGAACGATCCCCGTGGGAGTCGACGCGCCGCTGCGCTGGATACGCGGGCACAACCGAACCGCCTCGACACCGGTGCGCTTCACGGGGATCGACATCCCGGCGGCCGGTGGGTCCTTGCTTCCCGCCCTGACCCCGGTCGCCGAATACCTGCGCCGGATCGACCCCGGAACCCTGCCGATCATCCAGGAGGCAATGCGGATCGCCGAATCGTTCGCCGGTGGCTCCGCGGCCGCCGCCGCGCCCGCGTGGGCACGCCTGGCCACCGCGGAACAGGACGCCCTCAGCGCGGCCCTGACGCGCCTGCTCATCCGGTTCCGCTCCGTCGCACCACTGTATGTTTCCCGCAGCGACCAGCACAGCTACGACGTCGCCGTGCGCCGGCTCGAAGGCGCCTGCCACGCCGACTACACCTTCCGCGCCATGGCCGACCTCTTCGCCGGCAAGGGACTGACCGCCGACACCTCGGCCCGCGACGTCTACATGGCCGAGTCGGTCCTGTGGCACCTGGACCGCTTCGGACCCGGGACCCGCGTCGTGCTGGCGGCTCACAACGCCCACATCCAGAAGACACCGGTCTCCTTCAACGGCCACCTCACGGGACTCCCCATGGGACAGCACCTGCACCGCGCGCTCGGAGATGACTACTTCGCCCTCGGCATGGCGAGCACCACCGGACATACCGCAGACATGGCCCGCGACGAGAACACACCCTTCGGCTTCACCATCGACGCCACCGCGCTGGAGCCGGCCGAGCCGGGAAGTATCGAAGCCGCATTCGCCGACGCCGAACTCGGGCTCAGCATCGCCGACCTCAGCCAGGCACGCCCGCAGGCGGACCAGGGAAACGTCGACCCTGCCACGGGCCCCGACCGCATCCGGATCCAAAGCGCCTACCTCCACACCCCCATCCTCGAGGCGTTCGACGCCATCCTCCACACCCCGACCTCCACCGTCGCCGACAACCTCTGAAACCGACGCGGTGCCGGCCGCCCGTCCGCTCGTCGACGCGGTCGGACGGCCACGCCCCACTCCCGCGCGGGACATCTGGGGTGATGGTGAGTTCGGTGATGCGCCCGTCGCCGTCGAGCGTAAAGGAATTCCCGACATCCCCCAGCCGACCTCCGGGGCCGCGTCCCAGACGGCGGCGGTCAGGTACATGCCGACGTTGACGAGCCCAGCGGCCTGGGCGGACGGGGCGCGAGGCCATGGCTTTCGGCTCGGTCCGGTCATGGAGGAGGAAGAGTTGCGAGCGCTGGAGGCGGACTTGGGTGTCGGCCTGCCGGTGCGGTATCGGAGTTTTCTGCTCTGCGTGGGAGGCGGAGGTGCTGGCCCCGACTACGGTCTGATGACGCCGGTCGCGGGTGACGGTGGGTGGCAATGGCGCGGCATCGGGCTTGCCTTCCCCGCGCAACCGACAACCGCCGAGTTCGCCGGACGGCCCTTCGTGGCCGAGGCGCTTCAGAGCGAGCTCGACTCGCTCGGGACGCGGGAGCCCAAGGAGGACGCCTTTGCGGCCGACGACGCGTTCCGCCGCGCGTACGCGGCCTGGGACGCGCGCTACGAGGAGCTGAGTGACGCTCAGGAGGCAGGCGCCGTGTTCCTCAGCGAGCAGGGATGCGGCTATGCATCGCTGCTGGTGATGACGGGCCCGCACCGGGGTGCCATCTGGGGGGATCTGAGGCCGGCGGACCGAGGGATCGAGCCGTCCGGACATGACTTCGCGGACTTGTACCGAAGGTGGTTGGAGCGCACCGAGCGGCAGCTCGATGTCATACCACCGGCTCAGGAACACCCGGACCGCCCGTGAGCGATGCCATCACCTCATGATCATTCAGCCGTTCCGTCACTCCACCGCCCCCAGATTCGACGGTAACCCACCAGTCCACAAGAAGTGGAGCCAGGGACGTTGCTGCGCGGGCGCAAGCACGATGCGGTCGTGTGCGCCAACGCCCTCTACACCGTCCGTCTGGCAGGCCTGGGCGCGAGCGGGGAAGGGCGGGGGTGGTCGACGCCACGGTCCGTTTCCTTCTTGAGCACCTGGTCTCGGGCCGCTTCCTGCACGGCACCCGTTACTTACCCCTCGCCGGACGCGTTCTTGTACGCCCTGTCGCGCCTGTGCGCCCGCTTCCCCGACGCCGTGCAGGTGCTGACCGCCCCGGCCCGCCGCGCCCTGGAGCAATCCAGCGGCGGCTCCTCAGCGGCCTGCGGCAGCGTCCTGGAAATCGCGTTGCGGACTCTGGCCGCTGACAACCTGGACGTTACGACCGGCCAGCACGAGCGCCGTGTCCGGCTGGCTCAGACTCAGCGACCGGACGGCTTGTGGCCCGCGAGCGCCTACTACCGGATGGGCCGCTTCCCGGTGTACTTCGGCTCTTCCTATCTCACCACCGTGTTCGCGATGAGCGCCCTGGTCCCGGCCGCCACCGACCCCGAGGGCCGCGAGTGGCAACCGCGCGGTGAAGTGGCCGTGCACGACTTCGGCATCCGCGTCCCCGACCGGTTCCACCCCCAAATGGAGGCCATCGGCGAGCGTCTGGCACATTGGGCAACCAACGTCGGCCTGGCCACGGGCGCCACGGGACAGGCCCGGCTGCGCCGTGCCGGCTTCCACCAAGTGGCCGCCCGGATCCTGCCCGACGAGCAGACCCCAGATGTAGAGCTCTTCGCCCAGTGGGTGGTCTGGCTGTTCCACCTCGACGACTCCCAGGACGAAGGCGCGATGGGCCACTGCCCCGACACCGTCCACGCCGCCTACACGGCGATCACCGCCATCATCGACGGCCAGTCAGTCCCGGCCGGCGGGGCGGCCGGTTCGCCCGCAGTGGCCGCGCTGACCCACCTGTGGCCCCGCACCATGGCGGGCATGTCACCAGCGTGGCGACGACGCATCCGTGGGCACATCCACCGCCACCGCGACGCGTTCCTCACCCAGATCACCCACCGGAGACAGCGCACGCTGCCCACCCCGGAGGAGTATCCGGGGCCGCGGCGGGATGCGAACGGCATGTTCATGTACGACCTCGTCGAGGTCGCCTGCCGCACCGAGATCCCCGAGACCGTGGCCGCAGGCCCCGCCTGGAAGGAATTGTGCACGGCCTCCAGCGACATCACCGCCTGGTGCAACGACATCTACTCCCTCGCACGGGGCAGGCCAACAGGGAACCCACCAACTACGTCACCGTCCTGCGCCACGCCCACGCCTGCACCGAACTGGACGCCATCGACCAGATGAAGACCCAGATCACCCGCCGTCTACACGACCTCCACGCCGCCGAACACGCCGTCCTGGCCTCCGTACACCGCCAGCCGCGCACGGCCGGCGACCACCTTCACCGAGTCGTACGGATCATCGCCGACATGCCCGGCACGCACCTGGGCTGGCTGCACGACTCCGGCCGATACCAATAGCGGAGGAGCGATGCGGTGATCCGGAAACGTCTGCCGCAGGAGGTGGGGGGCTTGGCGGTAGACATCACGGTGAGTCACGATAACTACGCTAAGCTACTGCCCCTGTGCCGAAGCTACCCGAGCGCAGGGCCCGTTCAGGTGAAGTGCGGCGGCTGCCTGCGTCGGCGGTACAGCGCCGCGAAACCATCTGTGTGCCGTCCACGTCGGGCGGGAGCACATCTTTGGGAGGCCGCATGAGCGACGACGAGGTACACGTCATCCCCGCTGACGGACAGAGCGCCGAGGAGGTCGCGGAGATCTTCACGACGATCGCAGCGGAACAGGGGCTCGAGGACGAGGTGAAGGTCGACGGCGAGAAGGTGATCGTCCCCCGGTCGCTCAGCGTCCGTACATCGAACGTCCTCACCACGTTCCCACCGCGCAGCGACATCTACAGCCTGACGGCGCCGATCGAGCTCTACGGCACTCCAGAGGACGAGCCAGGTGACCCATTCACCATCAGGGACATGGCGTAGACGGCCCGGCCCGCCCAGAGCCACCGACTGAACCGCTCACGGTGGCCCTGGGCGGGCGTCTTCGAGTGTGAAGGCTCCTCGCGGGCTGGGCCACGGCACAAAGTCCGACGCTGCCGCTGAGCATGGGACGCGCCGATGCCCCAGCGTCCTGGGTGGCGGTGCCGCGTTACCAATGGGGGGCGGGGCACCCGGGTACGAAGGCCAGGCCAGCTCGGCCGCCAGGATCATCGTCGTGCCGAGCAGGACACTACTGAGCGGGCAGTTCTCCTTGGCGTTCTCGGAGGCGACAGTGAGGGCTGCCTCGGCGACCACAGAGACCCTCGACGGTCACGGTGATGCCCGGGCCCGGATGGGAGGTCGCGTTGACGCTGGTCACCAGCCGGTGGGGCGGGGCTGGCTCAGTTGCGTGTGCTCGCCTCGCTCACCAGGTCAGGTCGCCGTCCTTCCCGTAGAACAGGTCGTGGTTGGCGGAGCCATGATCGTTCTCGCCGATAACCACGGCTCCGTTGATCCCCGAGGCCGGCGCCGGGCGGTGCCGGGGAAGCGGGGGCCCGGGGGCCGGCGAAGGCCCCCGGCAGCCACCGGCCCCAGCCATCGGCCACACCCGAGGAGACGCGCACACCGTGTACCACCCCCGCCCATCCGGTCCACCCCCTCTCATCGAGGCCCTGGCCGTATGGGGGTGGGCCATCGAGCATGGCGGCATCCCACTCAACTACGCCGCCGCCGTCCTCGCCGACCACCCCTCTTACACGAAACACTTTGGGGTGCCCGATCCCACCGAGGTCGAGCGCCGCAGTGGGCCGCCGAGGATTTGACCGACTGGGAGAACGTGGTCGTCCGGATGGACTGGCCGGGCGACGCCGCGGTCGATGAGGAACGCTGGGACGCACCCGCCGACTGGCGGATGCGCGAGTACCTTGTACGGCCGCGGTTACCAGACGACCCAGCGGCGACTCTGCGGGACCTGCTCCGTGCGCATGCGGGCACACCGCTCCCACCCGTATCACCGAATGCGATCAACGCCGGCGAGTCGGACCCTGTACGGAAGAGGAGCCCTCCTCCGGAAGAGCGACATGTCCATTCACGAGCAGCACTCATGGGCGGAGCCGCTTCGCGCTGCGACTGGAGCTTGCTGAGGTGAGAGCCCCCGTCGGGCCGCACTCCGGGGTCTCCCGTTCTCTGCTCGCCCGATTTTCCGCTCGTCAGCCGCACCTCGGAACGAGTGTCGCGATCACCGCGAAGGGAGTCGTTCGCGGCACTCGGCCTGGATGCGGACCGTCCATAGCGTCGATGAGGCAAGCGACCAGCATTCGAGGTAAGGACCAACGATGACTGACCTTCCAGCCCCCACCACGCCGTACCTGGAGCCCGAGGCCAGGGAGCTTGCCGACGCCACCGACCCACACCCGCGGATCTACGAGCTTCCGCCCGAAGAAGGGCGCAAGATCCTCAGCGACCTTCAGAACGGCGAGGGCGTCGAGCGCCCGGACGTCGACGAGGAGTGGGTCGACGTCGACGCCGGAGAGTGGGGCACCGTCCGCACCCGCATCATCAAGCCCAAGGGTGCCACGGGCCCGCTGCCCGTGGTCTTCTACATCCACGGCGCCGGCTGGGTCTTCGGCGACGACAAGACCCACGACCGCCTCTTCCGCGAACTCGCCATCGGGGCCGGTGCCGCCGGCGTCTTCCCGGTCTACGACTGGGCGCCCGAGAAGGGCTATCCCACGCAGGTCGAGCAGAACTACGCCGTCGGCCAGTGGCTGCAGAGGAACGGCGCCGACCACGGCCTCGACACCTCCCGCGTCGCCGTCGCCGGCGAGTCGGTCGGCGGATGCATGTCCGCAGTCTTCGCGCAGATGAACAAGGACCGCGGCGGGCTCGCGCTCAAGGCGCAGATCCTGCTCTACCCCGTGACCGGGCCGGACTTCGACACGCAGTCCTACCACCAGTTCGCGGAGCACTACTACCTCACCCGCGACGGGATGAAGTGGTTCTGGGACGCGTACACGACCGACGAGGCCAAGCGCGAGGAGAAGTACGCCTCGCCTCTGCGGGCCACCCTCGAGGACCTCAAGGGGCTGCCGCCCGCCCTCGTCATCACGGCGGAGGCCGACGTCCTTCGGGACGGGGGCGAGCTCTACGCCAACAAGCTCCGTGAGGCCGGCGTCGAGGTGACGGCCGTCCGCGTCAGCGGGACCGTCCACGACTTCATGCTGTTGGACAGCCTGCGGGACACCCCGGCCACCAACGTCGCACGGAAGCTGTCCGTCGACGCGCTGCGAGAGGCTCTCCACCAGGAGTGACCACAGCCAGGAACAGGAACATGGGCGGCAGACTCGAAAGGTCTGCCGCCCGATCGCTGCGCCGACCACGGACTTCGAGGAGACACGATGAGCCCGACCGCGACAGGTCCACACGTCGGCTCGACCGGAGCGCAGGTCGTCGGTGAGGTCGGCCTGCTGGAGTACAACGACTGCCAAGTGTCGGCGATCCATGGCCTCAGGGACATCTTCCGTGTCGCCAGCGAGTACGCCGTGGGGTCGGCCGATCCTCCGAGCGTGATCCGGGTCGGCACCTGGGCGGTGTCCGCGACCGACGACGGGCCGGTCATGGTGTGCACCTCGGACACTCATCCTGAGCGCGTGCACCGGCTCAGCCATGTCATCATCCCGCCGAGCCTCGTCGTACCCGAGCTGACGGCGTCGGTCGGCGAGCTCACCGATTGGCTCGTCGGACTCCGGTGCGAGGGCACCATCCTGTGTGCCGTGTGCGCCGGCGTCTTCGTCCTCGCCGAGACCCACCTGCTCGACTCCCGGGACGCCACGACCCACTGGGCGTTCGCCGAGGGGCTGGCGCCGGCATCCGAAGGTTCGGGTGGACGCCTCACCTCTACCAGGAGTTCACGCCCCGACTCCAGCACGGCGACAGCGACATCCGTGAGGTGCAGGCCCGGCTGCACGCCTGCCTGAACGAGCCCCACTCCGTCGAACACCTCGCGCAGTCCGCGGCTATGCACCCGCGCACCTTCCAGCGACGGTTCAAGGAGGCTACGGGCCTGACTGCGACGGAATACATCCAGGCGGCGCGCATCGCGAAGGCACGTGAGCTGCTGGAGCTGACCAACGAGCCGGTCGCCCAGATCTCCCGCGGCGTCGGCTACCTGGACGTGTCGAACTTCCGTCGGCTCTTCCAGCGGCCCACGGGCGTCACGCCGTCGGAGTACCGGCGCCGGTTCGGCATCGCGGCACGAGTCAGCCGACCCGAGGCGCTGTCGGCGAGTCAGCCGACGAGGATCCGCTCCACGCCTTCCCGGTAGCTGGTGATCTGGAATTCAGGAAAGCGGGCCGCGAACTTCGAGCCGTCGAAGATGTTGTCGTCGCGGTAGCGGACAAGCAGCTCGAACATCTCGTCGAGCGGCTTGACGAAGCGGCGCCCGAGACGGAAGGCGAGCATCGGCAGCACCGTGTAGCCGATCTTTCGGCCGGTGACCTCGCCGGCGATCTCGATGAGCTGGGCGTAGGACTTGCGGTCCGGGTCGACGGGCAGGTGCCACGTCTGGCCGTAGGCGTCCGGCGTGTTGCCGAGAAGGGCGAGAGCTCGGCTCGCGTCGGGGGTCCAGATCAGGGAACGCTTGGCTTGGGCGTCGACGGGGACGAACGGTCGCTTGCCGGCCTTGATCCGGTCGAACACCAGCGAGTTCGTGTAGCTCTTCGTCCGGCCCGGACCGTAGAACTCGGGCGCCCGGCCGATCAGGGCTTCGACCCGGCCGGCCCGCATGGCCTCGAGCAGCATGGTGGCGATCTTTCCGCGGACCCGCCCCTTGCGTCCGCCCGGTGCGAATGCGGTCGACTCGTTCTGGGGCGTCGGCGTTCCGGGATACATGTAGGTGTTGTCGAAGAAGGCGAGCTTTGTGCCGTGTTCGGCGCAGGCGTTGATGACGTTGCGCATCATGACGGGGAACTGTCGCTCCCACAGCTCCGAGTCCAGGGGCAGGCCGACGGTGAGGTAGGCGATGTCGCTGCCCGCGACGGCACGGCTGGTGGCGTCGGAGTCGGTGAGGTCTGCGGCCACGAGCTCATCGGTGTCGTTCACCCTCGACGGCTTGCGGCTGACGAGGCGGATGTCCTTGGTGTGGTTGTGGTGGAGCTCGTTCACGAGCTCGTCGGCGATCGGTCCGCCGGCGCCGAGAACGGTCTGCATGGGTCTGGTCTCCTTGAGGTGGATGGTGCGGGTGGCGACGACAGCTCAACTGCGAGGGGCGTCGTGCCATTACGTGACGATGCGGTCGACCACCGTGGCCGGGGTGCGGACCCAGCCGATGTGGTCGTTGGTCGAGCCTGGGGGCACCTGGTCGCCGGTGTGGTGCCAGCGTGTCACCGAGGTGGGCGAGAAGAGGCGATGAGCGAGGTCGTCGACGGCCTTGAGCGGCGACAGCGTGTCGTTGCCCAGGCTGATGACGGGGGCTGGTGTGGTGATCGGCTGGTCGGCCGCGTACGGCGGTCGGCCGGAGAGCACCATGCGGGCCCATTCCCGCATCAAAGTGCGCGCCCCGGGGCCGCCGAACGCCCGCTTGGGGAGGGGGCCGAACACCGCTGTCATCGCCGGGACCACCAGCACCGCCATGGCGGCGACGTGGAGGCCTCCATAGGCGTAGTGCCGGTGGTGCGGGATCGCTCCGGCGACCGTGCTCACCCCGTCGGTCGGCGGACGGGTGAGCTCGTGTTCGGCTACGAGCTGTCCCCCGAGGCTGTGGCCGAGGAGGAGCACTGGCCGCGCGGGTGACTCCGCCCGCGCGGCGGCGACGGATTGTGCGATGTCGTCGATCTCGTCGTGGTAGGCCCAGTCCTCGCGTCGGCTCGCTCGTGGTTCGCCGCGCTCGAGCCCTCGTCGGCGCAGCGCTCGGGCTTGCCACCCGTGTCGCTCGAATTCGGCGACCACTGGCCGGTGGTAGCCGGAGCCGATGGCCATCGCCGGTGAGATGAGAACGATCGGCGTGCTGGTGCCGCCCTTCTCAACGTCCGGCATGGGTCGCCGTCTGCGAGGTGATCACGGTGAAGGAAATGCCGGCGTCGCCGAGCCGGCGCAGCAGGTTCTCTCCCATCGCGGTGGCGGTGGTGACCTGGCCGGCGGTGGGTGGGTTGTCGTCGAAGGCGAGGCACAAGGCCGACTCGGCCAGCATCCTGGCTGTCTCGGTGTAGCCGGGGTCTGCACCTCTGACCTGGGTGTGTACGGTCTGGCCGCCGCCCTCGCCGATGATGTCGACGGTGAACCAGGTGCGATCGCGTCGCTCCGCCGAGGGGCCCTCGCCTTGGGGGATGCGTCGGCCGATGGCGCGGCGCAGGAGCGGGACCTGGACGGCTGCCAGGGCTACGGCGGAGCCGGCCAGTGCGCAGGCGACGGTCGCGACGCGGCGGGTCCCGGCGTAGTGGGAGTAGGTGAAGTCGGACCCGTAGTCCGGGCGAGCGAGCGCGGAGCGGCGTACGACGTCGGGGTCGATCGTGGGCAGCGGGATCAGCCAGGTCCCGAGCGTGCGGTCGCGGCGGGGGCGGCCGATGCGGGTGCGGACCTGGCGTCCGCACGGTCGCGGCTCGAGACGGCGGCGTCCGGCCGCGGCCTGCAGCATCGCGCGCGGTCGCGACAGCTGGCCGAGAGCGGAGTGCAGCGTGCCGCCGGAGATGGTGGCGTTGGTGCGGACCACTCCCCGAAGGGCCACCGGTACCCCGGCCGGGAGCTGCTGGACGGTGAAGAGCACACCGAGGTCGTGCGGGATCGAGTCGAAGCCGCAGGCGTGGACGATGCGAGCACCGGTCCGCTCGGCGGTCGCGTGGTGCTCGACGTACATCCGGTCGACGAACTCGGGCTCGCCGGTGAGGTCGACGTAGTCCGTGCCGGCCGCAGCGCAGACCGCGACCAGTGGTTCGCCGTACTCCAGGTAGGGGCCAACCGTGGTGATCACGACCCGCGTGGACTCGGCGACGCGGGCCAGGGACCGCTCATCCGAGGAGTCGGCGTGGAGCAGCGCAATGTCGTCCAGCTGCTGGTTGATCCGGAGGAGACGGTCGCGAACGGCCTCCAGCTTGGCCTGGTTGCGTCCGGCCAGGGCGAGCCTGGCGCCGGGAGGGAAATGGGCAGCGAGGTACTCGGCGGCCAGAGCGCCAGTGAAGCCGGTGGAGCCGAGGAGCACGACGTCGAAGGGGCGCGCATGCGTGCGTGGGGACATCGGACCTCGGTCCCTCCGGACGTACGATATGTTTACAGTGCTCACACAGCATAGGAGGGCGAAGTAAGCAGTGTCAACTTCAGAGAAGAGTGGCTACCATCACGGCGATCTGCGGGCGGCGCTGCTGTCGACCGCGATGGAGATGCTGGAGGGCGGCGAGCCCTTCTCGCTGCGTGCCGTCGCACGCCGGGCCGGCGTGTCGCCGACCGCGCCGTATCGCCACTTCAAGGACCGCGACGCCCTGGAGTCCGCGCTGGCCGTCGAGGGCTTCCGGGAGCTGCTGGCCGACCTGGGCGGCGGGCGCGGCCTGCCCGCCTCCCTCCCGGACCTGGCCGAGTTCGCCGTCGCCTATGTTGCCTTTGCGCTGCGGCGCCCGGCTCTGTTCCGCGTGATGTTCGGCAAGCCGTGCGACGACGCCGACGACGAGCGGGTCAAGGCCGCCGACGCCCTGCACGAACTGCTGGCCGACGCGCTCGATCACGTCTTCCCCGACGCGGACGCCTCGGCCCTGGCCTCGGCCGGCTGGGGGCTGGCCCACGGACTGGCCTGCCTGTACCTCGACGGCAAGCTGCAGGCTGCGTCGGGCGAGGAGGTCGCCGACCGGGTGCGCAGCGCCTTCCTTGCGATCACGTCGGTCGGCTCCTGACGCGCACCGTCCGCCCGTCGCACGCCTCACATACTCCTCGCGAGGAATGGGACGGCGACCGGAGAGGCCGAATAGCGGCTGCCCCTTTCCGGGCCCATGCCGATTCCAGCGCGCACTTTGCCATGCCCGCGCCGGCGGGCGGGCCGGGTTACGGGATCCAACCTCAGTCGGCGTGGCGCACCACGTAGGCGGTGCCGACCGTTTCGGGTGTGGCGGAGTCCGCCAGGACCGCGAGGCGCGGCGCTGCCGTGGTGAGGCGGAACCCCTTCGTCACTGGCTGCGCGCAGTCGAGGCGCCTGACGGCCTTGGCGGTGCCGGATACGGCCGTGAAGGTGACCGTGCCCTCTCCTGCGCAGGCCACCTCCACGCGCAGCGCGGTGCCGGACTCGATGGTCTCGTCCAGGTTCTCTCCGGGGATCGCGAGCGTCCCGGACGCTATGAAGCCGTCGCCGTCCGTACTCAGACGGCCGGTGGTGCCGAGCAGGCGGCGGGCCTTGTTGTCGAGCCGCTCATGGCCAGGCCGGGATACCCTCTGTGCTGGGGATGCGGCCGGAGCGCCGGCGGACGTCTTCTTCGACGAGGAAGCCCTTGGCGTCTCGGCCGAGCCGGAGCAGCCTGGTGCCACGGCTGCCATGAGAGCGACGGCAGCCAGAGCCGTGGTGGTACGGCGGGTGCGCCGGTACATGGGATCCCCCATTGAACGCGAGCCGGAGCGGGTGGGTGCACGGAACCCCGTGATCATCTCTTGCAGATCCCCGAACCGGAAGTACCTGCCCACGCCAGTGCACCGATCGTGCGCCCCATACCGTTCCCTGTCTCGAACTGGCCCACATGCGCCGAGCGTTGCTCGGCTCAAAGCACACGCTGGTAGCGGACCTCCGTGAGCGTGATCCCGTCGTAGACGTCGTCCTGAGCCGCACCGTCGGCCTGATATCCGGCCCGTTCGTAGAAGCGCTGGGCTCGTTGGTTGTCACGCAGAACCCACAAAGCTGACGCCTCGAAGCCCTGGCTTTTCATCTGAGCATGAGCCTCACCCAGGAGGATCCGGCCGATGCCCTGGCCGATCAGATCCGGCGAGACGTACAGGGCGTAGACCTCACCGACCTGTCCCAGACCGGGCGCCTCGCTTCGGCACGGGCCGAAGCAGATCCACCCCACCGGGCCACGGTCGCCGAGCGCCACAAGATCTCGCTCGCGTCCGGGTTGAGAAAACCGCTGCCGCCGTTGCCTCGCATCACCTTCCACCGTCATGGCGTCCAGATATGTCTGGGGGACGACGCCGCCGTACGCCGCCTGCCATCCTCGGACTCTGATCGTCGAGACGGCCTCTATGTCGGCCGCATCCATCTCCCGCACGTGCACCATCGCGCCACCGTAAGGGCACAGGTACCTCAGGACGAACTGCTTTGCCCCGCCGTCCGTTCCTCCTCTGACGAGAGCGGCTCCGGACGAACGGTCTTCTCCGCGGACTGCCGCCCACGACCAGGGGCGAGTTCCCTGAGCACGGGGCACACCAGCCCTTTGACCTGCGGCTTCAGGTTGGCAGGCTCAGTGGTGTGCATCGGGTGGAGTCGGTGCGGTGGAGCGGGCCGGTGGGGGCGGCGTGTTTCCCCTTGACCTGGACCGTGGTCAAGGGGAAATGCGCCGGGGTGGACGCACGGCATCGTCCCCGGCGATGTCGTCCACTCTCCGGCCGGTGGACTCCACCCTTCGTGCTGACGTATCTGCTGCAGGGGCCGCGGGCGGTAAGGGCGCCGACCGGGGGCGGGGCGGTGTGCCGGGGCCTGGGGTGGGGGAAGTGCCGCTGCGGCAAGTTCTGCTTCGGGTGACGTCGTCAGCTGCTCAGAGTGTGATGTCAAGCTGCTCCAGAGTCTCCGCGACGTGGTGCTCGCCGTAGCCGAAGCGTCTGCCGAGCGCCTGGTAACAGTTGTACTGCTCGTGAGTGATGAATGGGGAGGCCACACGGAGCAACCGCAGAAACAGGCGGAAGCCGAGATCGGCGTCCACATCGGTGACGACCTCCTCGACTGCGGCCAGGGCGCTCGCACCAGGAACCGGCTTCCAGCGCGGGCTGATCTCCACGTCGGTCAGGAGCGATGCCGCCTCCCGCATCTCCCGCAGCACGACGTCTCGCACATCGGTCCGGGGAGGCGGTGGGTCATGGCGGTACCGGTGGGCGACCTCCCGCAGGCGCTCTTCGCACACGTCCCTGATCAGCCGTAGCCGATCCCTCGCGTCGACTCCGGCCTGGTCGATGTCGTAGCCCCGGCCCGAGGCGGACAGCCACAGCACCTCGACCGTCCTCGTGCTCAGCGCGGAGCCGAGCAGGCGGTGGGTGTCCGTGAGCAGCAGTGCCGCCGCCGATCCCGGGGTCTGGCCGCTGTCGTCGGCGGCCGCGGCTCGCCGGACACGTTGGCCCCTGCAGTGTCCTCCTGCCAGTGCCAGGCGAACCACGACGTGAGCGCGGACAGGCCGGGGCGTCGCGGCGAGCGGTGTCGATGGGCGGCCACGTCACGTCGAGGCCGTCGTACACCAGCGGCCCGGGGAATCCGAGGGCGGTGTCCAGAGCCATGAGGCGGTCGTACTGCCCCTCCATCCGGCCGGCTGCTGTGGGCGTCGCCGGCTCTGCCCGGAGCCGTCCACGACGTCCGGGCCGCCCGTGAACACGGCATCATTGCCACTTTCGCGGAGGCCTTCGTCACCTGCTGGGCCGACAAGGGCTACCGAGGTGCCGCGAGTACGGTCCGCGTCCCGTACTGGGGCCGGTGCGAGACGCTTTCCTCAGGCCAGAAGGCCGTCAACCGGTCCCACGCGACGATCCGAGCTGGTCGAGCAGGCCGTCGCCACCCTCAAGTCCTGGCGACTCCTCCGCAAGATCCGTTGTTCGACCAACCGCGTTACCGGCCTCGCCCCGTCCCCGTCACGCTCTGGCCGGTGATGCCGACCGCAGCGTCGGTGAAGGTGGTCGCGTCGCGGGTCAGGCGCTGGGTGTTGTCGGTGCCGGCGTAGGTCTGGTTGGTGGTGGCGCCGGACTGGGTGTAGGCGGCGAGCTGGGTGAAGGGTGTCCAGTTCTCTGCGGTGCGGGCGCCGGTGGGGCTCGCGGCGGACGTCTCGTTGCCGGCGCCGTCGTAGGTGAAGGCGGTGGACGAGTCGTAGGCGGTGAGTTCGCCGACGTCGTTGTAGGTGGAGGTGTGCTGGGCGCTGGTGCAGGCCGGAAGGCTGGTGCCGGTGGAGGCGCCGGTGCGGTTGCCGGCCTTGTCGTCGCAGTAGGCCCAGCCGGCGGTGGTGGTGCCGTTCTTGGTCTCGACGGCCTTGGTGAGGCGGCCTGTGGTGTCGTAGGTGTAGGCGGTGGCGGCGCCGTCGGCGGTGCGCTTGTAGATCTTGTCGGTGTCCTTGCCGTCGTCGTTGTACTCGAACGTGGTCTTCGCGCCGCCGGGTTCGGTGACGGAGGTCAGCTCGTTCGCGTCGTCGTAGCCGTAGGTGACGGTCCCCGCGGAGTCGGTGGCGCTGTCGACGTTGCCGGCCGGGGTGGTGAGGGTGACTGACTTCTTGTCGTCGGCCTCGGTCAGGTCTTGTTTGTAGCCCTTGGCGGGGGTGAAGCCGGACCCGTCGCGGGCGAAGACGGCCATCGTGCCGCTGGGGCCGCGGACGACGACCGCGTCCGAGGCCGCTTCGGTGACGCGGTAGTCGGAGCCGGTGGTGGTGTGCCAGCCGGCCCCGCCCAGGCTGTTGTACCGCCGCCCGCCCAACGGCGAACTCACGCCGACGAACGGACGCTGAACCGGGCACACCCAGACCCGCGCTCCCGTGGAACGAGGCGTCGCCCGCCTGAAGTGCTGGCGGATCTTCCGCCGGAGCCGCTGCAGCCCGAACCGCATGACAGCCATCGCCGCCGCGGTCCTCACCCTGGAGAGGCAACGCTGAAAAGGCTCAATGAACCGGTGAGTGACGCCCACCCGCGGGCTCCCTTCCTCTACGGCCGCCCCGGCTCTGTCGGCCGAAGGGGCCCACACCTTCCACTGTGTTCCTCACATCCGGGCCGTCCGGAACGTCAGCCTGGACGCGAGCAGTTGAGCCACCTCGGTCTCGCCGACGAGGTGCGCGCCCTGCTCCCGGGAGGAGAGCACGGTGACCGGCGCTTCGTTGCCGACGGCGCCTGCGTCTATCTGCCGAACGCCTCCCTTTTGATGATGTCGAGCATGCGCGGGGTGCCCTGGGTGGTGCGCACGTCGAGGAAGGCGCGTACATGCCCCTCGGTGACGGCCTCGCGCACCAGCGCGTGCGCGAGGTCGGCCCGGGAGGTGAACCGTCCGGGCAGCCGGCCCGACGCCAGCCGGTAGTCGCTGACCCCGTCGGTGTCGAAGAGACCGGCGGGCCGTAGCACCGTCCAGTCGTGGCCGCTCGTCCGGACGATCTCCTCCATGCGACGCATGTCGTCGTAGACCGTGCGCCCGACGACTCGTACGAAGAACGGCTCAAGCACCCTCTGGAAGAACACCCCCTCGCCGGGCGCCGACACGTCGAACAGGACCGTGGAGGTGACGCACACCAGCCGCCGGAGGCCGTGCCGGGTCATGGCCCGGGTGATGTGGCCGATGCCCGCCGAGTACACGGTGACCGAGGCCCGGCCGTACGGGACGCCGAGTGCGGAGATCACCGCGTCGTGTCCCTCGATGACGCCCGCCACGGCTGCCGGGTCCAGCACGTCGGCCTCTGCGACCCTCAGCCGGGGCGGACCGGACGGGAAGTCTTCGGGGTGGCGGGTCACGGCGGTGACGGTGTGGCCTGCGGCGGTCGCCTGCTTGATGACCTGCCGTCCGGTAGGCCCGTTCGCGCCGAACACGACGAGTCGCATGGATGTTCCCCTTCGCTCAGCCTGCTGCTGTCGCGAACCCGGAGGGTTCCTACGGCGGCGGGTGTGACAGGATCTGCGCAGCATGAGACATACGACACACTCCGGGACGGCGATGTCACACTTCCCGGTCCCGGCCTCTCCGGGTGGCCAGACGTCGTGAGGAGATGCCATGGCCGACGATGGGACGCCCGCCGCCACCCAGGTCTTTCTCGACCATCGAGAGCTGCTGTTCGCGGTGGCGTACAGCATGCTGGGCACCGTCAGTGATGCCGAGGACGTGCTCCAGGAAACCTGGCTGTCCTGGGCGGCGCGCACGGACGCCGAGAAGGCGGGGCAGGCGCCCCACGTCGAGCATCCGCGTGCCTACCTGGTCCGGATCACCGTGCGGCAGGCGCTCGGCCGACGGGCACGGATCGCCCGGCAACGCGAGACCTATGTCGGGCCGTGGCTGCCCGAACCCCTCCTCACGGACGGTCCCCCCTCCGAGGGCACCGGTGAGGATGCCGCCGAGCATGTGCTTCGCGCGGAGTCGGTGTCTCTCGCCATGCTGGTCGTCCTGGAGACCCTGACGCCGCTGGAGCGGGCGGTGTTCGTGCTGCACGACGTGTTCGGCTACGCCCACACCGAGACCGCGGACATCCTCGGCCGCAGTCCCGCGGCCGTACGCCAACTCGCGCACCGCGCCCGTGCCCACGTCCGCGCCCGTCGCCCCCGCTACCGGGTGCACCCACGGGTCCGGCGGCAGGCGGTGGAACGGTTCGTGGCCGCGGCACTCGGTGGGGATCTCGGGGCACTGCTGGAGATCCTGGCCTCGCGGGCCGCTTTGTGGACGGACGGCGGCGGCAAGGGACAGGCAGCGCCGCGGCCGATCCAGGGTCGGGACAAGGTGGCGCGGGCCGTGACCGGCTTCGCCGCGCGCTCGGCGGCGGCTCTGGAGATCCAGCACCGGGACGTCAACGGGGACGCGGCCGTGGTCGTGTTCGCGGACGGCTCCCCGCGCGCGGTGATGGTTCTCGACCTCGCCCCGGACGGTGAGCAGGTCCGCGACGTCTACCTCGTCACCAACCCCGACAAGCTCTCGGCCCTCGAGCCGGACGGCCCTCGAGCAAGGGGCTGACGGCAGTGTCCGGGACTCGTGACGCCGCCCGAGCCATCTACTGACTTCGGCCCGGCGGGGTGAATCTTCGCGAAGTCGCTGAAGGGCTTGGAGGGGTGGCTGTATCTCGTGCTGTGAGGTATGCGGATGGGGGCGGGCTGGCAGCTGCGGGGCGCCGGCGCCGGGAGACGGTACGGATGCAGGCGGCCGAGCTGTTCGAGCAGAAGATCAAGCCACGAGAGGGCGCACGGCGTCTGCGGATGAGCCTGAAATCGGCTTACCAGTGGCATCAGTTGTGGCGGGCGGGCGGTCGTGAGGCTCTGGCCTCGCGTGTGGGCCCGGTACCCGGAGCGGCGTGACGGGGGCCATCCGGCACCGCCTCCAGGGCGTGGGGTTGATGCCGAGGACGGTGAGGACGCGCAGGTCATCCGGCACGACCGACTCCTCATCACTCGACCCCCTCACGATGCTCGCCAGCAACCTAGCCCCAATATCGAACACGTGACCGATTTGCTGCCCGACCTGCCCCGCCTCCGCACCCTGGACACATGGCTCCGCTACAGCCTCGCCCGGGTCCAGCAGGAGATCGCGGCACGCGAGCGGCGCGAGCAGGAGCGGCAGCGCGGCATCACCGCCCGCCCACTGCGCCAGGCCCGGACTGGGGCCTCGAACGCGGCCACAACTGCACGGCTGGGAACCTTTGTGACACCGGCGGCGCCGACGCAGTTGGTGGCGCTGGAGGACGCCACGCACCCGGCCCTGACCTGCGCACACACCCCGCCAACGGCAAACCAACCAAAGACTTGCGCTCCGCTCTCTGAAGCTCAAACGTCTGCTTCGAGGGCGAAGGTGTTGCCGTCCGGGTCCTGAAACCACGCGATCCGTCCGCCACCGGCCCGCGGCGTGATACCCCTGGCGTCATGCTCGAACTGGTCGTAGCGGACGAACTCGACGCCGGCGCCGGTGAGTTCATCGACGATCCGGTCGAGGTCGTCGACGTACCAGACGGCCAGAGTCGCCTCGGTCGTTCCGGCAGTCGTGGACTGGTAGACGTTCAGCGCGGGCCCTCCACCGGAGGCGTAGACACGACTCCCGCCGGTGATCCGGGCGCTTGGGCCGGTCTGGACGAGCGGCAGTCCGAGTTTGCCCTCGTAAAAGGCGACGGCCCGTTGGATGTCGGAGACGGCGATCGATGTTCTGAGCTCATACGTGCTCAAAGGCATGATCCACTGTCTCACAGGGGGCACGGCGAAGTCCGCGGCCTGCACGGCCGCCGGGCGCTCCCGCAGCGGTATGACCGCCCGTGTTCCACCAACCGTGCGTGACCGGCCGACCGGCGGTGTACGCGGAACCGGGACCGGGCAGAGGCGTCGCCGGCGTCGTCCGGCTCGCGTCAGATCGCCGTCCTCCAGGACAGTGGCGTCTCGGTCGCCGAGCGGGTGAGGCCGGGGGCGGGAACGCGACGTGGAGGTTGCGCGGGTTCCTGGCGCGCATGTCCGCCCCGCCCCCGACGGCACCACACCTACCCCGAATTCCCTTCCGGACCCCTCCGCCCGACGCGAGCGCCCGGCAATCCGCCGGACAAGCGGGTAGGGCCCGGCCGTTGTCTCGGCCGGGCCCTACCCGGGGGGATGTGTGTGCGGTGTCAGGTCACCATCGATACCAGCGGCCGCGACCACCGCCCGCGTTGGTGGAACGCATCACGAAACCGAGCAGCCACACCACCAGAACGATCAGCGCCACCCACCACAGGATCTTCAGGGCGAAGCCGGCGCCGAAAAGGATGAGCGCCAGAAGCAGGACAAGCAAAAGGGGAACCATGGTTATCGACCTCCTGACCTCCGATTGCCCTGCACTGCTGTGCACATTCCTCGCTGACGCCTTTGTTTTGTGGCGGGAAAGCCGGGGCACGAGAGCGGTCACCGCATCAGCGAGCGGAGACTTCGAGGAGGCTGTCTTTCATGAGTGCCGGCGAGAAGGCCAAGGCGAAGACCGAGCAGGCCAAGGGCAAGGCCAAGGAGGCCGCAGGCAGCGCCCTCGGCGACGACCGCATGACCGCCGAAGGACAAGCCGACAAGAGCACCGGCGACGCCCGCGAAGCCAGGGAGAAGGCCAGACACGTCTTCAAGCACTGACCCCCCAGCCCTCAATTCAGGGGCCCGCACTAGGAGAGTGGGTGTGCGCCCGGCGGGGGGGGGGGCCCCCCCCCCCCCCGGGGGGCCCCCGGGGGGGGGTGCCCCGGGGGGGGGGTGGGGGGGGATGGGCCCCGGGGGCGCCCCGGGGGGGGGGGCGGCCGGC
>NZ_JBISAL010000017.1:0-39417 GCF_044391765.1 Streptomyces sp. NPDC018610 | reverse complement strand
CACCGCGGCCCCCCCGCCAGCCCCGTATGAGCCACCCCGTCTTTTACACACCACCCCCCCCCCCCCAACTTTCGGGGGCCCCCCTGTTGGTGGGGGGGGCCCCCCCCCCCGCCGGGCGCACACCCACTCTCCTCTGTTGCCACCGGTCAGGAGATTCCCGGTCTGCGTGGATGGCTGTTCATGCGCCGATGGCCGTCACGGTTCGTGCGGAAGGCCGAGCAGCCGTGTCACGTCAGCACGGGGGAGAGCCTGATCCTCGCTACGGCCGCCCGGAACCATGGATCAACCCGGCGAAGACCAGAACACTCAAGAGGCAGACGGGCCTTGCCCCAAGGCTGCTGAACTCGAGCGACGCCGCCGCCAGGCTCGCGTGCGGCAGCGCAGCGAGCAGTACCGCGCGTCGGAACGCTTGCTGCTCATGCGCGCTCTTGCGGCCAGCGGTCGAGTTCCTGGCCGGTTTCCCCGTCCACGAGGACGATCCGCGGATCGGGCAGGGTCCCGTACTCGCCCACCCAGCCGGTGAACTTCCGGTCTGCGACCGTCCGGTCGTTCCATCAGCCGTGTACGACCGGCCGGCCCGGCGGAGTACGCGGTCAGGTGGAAGGGCCGGGGGCGGGGGTCACCGGGTCCACGCGGCGATCACGCAGTCACGGCAGGCATCCACCCAGCGCAAATCGAGACCCGGCGCATCCAGACGGCGCATCGCGACAGTCGGCGCACCGCACGACGAGCAACACCGGCGCTCCGGTGAGAGCGGGTGGATCCGGGGCTGGTACCCGCAGTGGCGTGGCGGACCGTCCGGCGCCGCCTCCAAGGCGTGCGTGCCGATACCGAGAACGATGAGGACGCGTCCATCATCCGGCATGACCAACTCCTGATCGCTCGCCCCGACTCTGCCATCGAAGGCGCGACCGATTCGTTGCCTGGCCTGCCCTGCCTCCGCACCCTGGAGACACGGCTGCGCTGCAGCGAGCAGCATCCGGTCACCCGGCAGTCGTCCGGGCGCAAGTGCGCCGTGAGCGTGGACGGCGCAGCGGCGGTGTCCCGGTAAGGCCAGG
This sequence comes from Streptomyces sp. NPDC018610, assembly GCF_044391765.1. Taxonomy (NCBI): domain Bacteria; kingdom Bacillati; phylum Actinomycetota; class Actinomycetes; order Kitasatosporales; family Streptomycetaceae; genus Streptomyces; species Streptomyces sp. NPDC018610. Next base: position 38,359 of record NZ_JBISAL010000017.1, on the reverse strand, counting down.
GGCGCCACATGCCGGTTTGCTGCTACTCGGCCTTCAGTCCGTCAGCCAGGACGCTGCGAACGCCCTCGATGTTTTTGGTGATACGGACGGCCTCTTCTTTCTGGGAGCAGGTCACCGCGATGTCGCTGGAGAGAGAGACCACGCCCTGCGAGGTCTCGACTTTGATGTCTCCACCGGGGATGCCCTTCTCGGTCAGCATGTCAGCCTTGACCTTGGTGGTGATCCACGTGTCCGAGCCCTCCTGCTTCGCCCTGTCCACCGTGTTCGCCATGCCGGCGCTCCTCTCGCTTCGCACGAAGTGTAATCAATAGATCACTTTACGTTACGGCGACTTTATGTGCTGGCTCCGAGAACGAGGTTGGTCGGAAATCATCGAGCCTAGTGGCGGGCGGACCTGGAAGCCGCCCTCGTACCAGGTGCCCTTCCAGTGCCGCTGGGTCAGCTGGGCCAGCTGCGCGATGACGGTGCCCGGGTTGCGCGGGCCGATCCGGTTGAGGACGAGCGGCGGTGGCGGGTGCGGTTGGTCGCCGTAGCGGCCTTCCGGAACCCTCGCCCCCGTTGAGGTGAGGGCTGTCATCGGGCAGGACTCCGTTGCGTTCACCGGCGCACGCCGGAGTGCGCCAGCGCGCGTGCGCGCGGGTGCTGTGCGCGTGTACTGACCGGCTTTCCAGTGACATCCGATGCGCACGGGTGTGCGCACGCTCTGGTCACGGGACGTCTTGTGGCGGGCCGCTGGTGTGGGAGCGGTGCACGAGAAGGCCGGCGAGGCGGAACGCTGCGGCCCGGTGCGATGGGGCCGCACGTGCTTCTCGACGGTCGTTTCTGCTTCTCAACGGGGAGATGGTGTGCGCGACGGCAGGACTGCCGGTTTGCAGACTCTGGCGGCATCCGTGGGCCGTCGTGCCATAACGCTCTACAGCAGGAAGTCCGGGAGTCTGGCCGCTGCCTGGCCGTCTGCGGGCACGGGGCCGCCGCTTGCCCGCACCACGGCTGCGCCTGCTGTGCCTCAGGCACGGGATCGCCCGGGCGGGCCGGGCCTGCTGCGCGCGTTATCGACCTCACCTCTGCTGGTGAGGGATTCCCTGCAGGCGGACCCGGAGACGGCGCTGTGTGCGTCGCGGGCGGTGGTGGGGGCGCCGGCCGGGCGGCGGTTGTCGGTCGTGGCGCGAGTGTACGGCTACCCGCCGGATCACAACGCCGGCTCGGAGTGGATGCTGCACTCGATGCTGCGTCCGCTGGCCGAGCGCGGTCACCGGGTGGAGGTGTGGCTGTCCCACCCGGGCAAGAGCGAGCGGCCCTATCAGATCGACGGTGTGCACGTGGTGCCGTTCCAGGCCGGCATCGACTTCGTGGCCCGTGCCCGCCGTGCGGATGTGCTGGTGTCCCACTACGAGAACGTTCCCCTGATCGCGGGCCTGGCCCGAGAGGGTGGCATTCCGGTGGTGGTGATCTGCCACGACAACTTCGACACCAGCTTCCACAACGCGGCCGGCGCCGACCTGGTGGTCTACAACAGCCAGTGGATCCGCCGGGACGGGGAGATCTTCTACGCCCGCTACCCGCCCGAGTTCCTGCCCCAGCGCAGCATCGTGGTACGGCCGCCGGTCATCGCGGACGAGTACCGCACGCAGCCGGGCGAGTGCGCGACGCTGGTGAACCTGAACGCCGACAAGGGCGGAGAGCTGTTCTGGCAGATCGCCGCCTGGAGCCCGCAGTGGCGCTTCCGCGGCGTGCGCGGCGCCTACGGCCAGCAGGTGATGCCGCCGCCGAGGCTGCCGAACTGCAAGGTCGTCGACTCCGTGCCCGGGCACCAGATGCGCGAGCACGTCTACGCCCACGCCCGGGTGGTGCTCATGCCGAGCCTGTACGAATCCTGGGGCCGGGTCGCCATCGAAGCGTTCGCCTCCGGAATCCCGGTGATCGCCCACCCCACCCCCGGCCTCGTCGAAGCCCTCGGTCAGGCCGGCATCTTCGCCTACCGCGACGACCCCACCGCCTGGATCGACGCCCTCAACTCCCTGCGCGACCCCGACACCTGGGCCCGCGCCTCACGCCGCGCACAAGCCCGCTCCGACGAACTCAGCGCCACCACGGACCTGGACCTGTGGTGCGAGGCCGTCGAAGCGCTGGGCCAGGACCGCACGGGCGGCGAGACCCGCACCGCCCGTGCTAGGCGCGGACATGCCTTCTCCCCGGCCGGCAGCGCCCGTAGGGCCGGGGACGGCACGGCTCTGGCAGGCGACGGCACGCCCCGTGACGACTCCCCCATTTCCAGCAGGCCCCGGCTTTCCGCCCTGCGATGGATGAGGCGGGTGTTCGACGACCGCTTCAGCCCGCCGCGCGCCGACGGCGCACCGAGCCCGGGACGGGCGGCGACGCACGTGCCACCGGTACCGGCCGGCGCGCACCTGACCTTCCGGTCAGACCGAAGCGAGGAATCAGCCGGCGCGCCCGGCCGCGGCACTGCTGGCACTGCTGGCACTGCTGGCACTAGAGGTGGTGCTGCCGGGTCCCGGCACACCGCGACTGACGACATGGATCTTCTAGGAAAGGACGCTGCGCCATGACCACTCCCACGCCGGGCTACCACCGCCTTCAGCGGTTCAAAGCCACGGACAAGGTCCAGGACTTCCGTGTCCCGGACGCGGTGACGTCGCTGGACGTCCGCGTCTGGGGCAGCGGAGGCGGAGGCGAACTGGGCGGCGGGGGCGGCTTCTCCTCGGGCGTCGTCGCGGTGACGCCGGGCGAGGTCCTGAAGATGGTCGTCGGCAGCACCACCTTCGGCGGCGGGCACAAGCAGGGCGGAGGGATGAGCGGTCTGTACCGTCCCGGCACCGGCGTCGGGACGGGCCCTCTGCTCATCGCCGGGGGCGGAGGCGCAAGCAACAGCAGCACTGTGGCCGGCGGAGCGGGCGGCGGTACGCGCGGAGGAGACGGGACGGGGCGGGCTACGGGAACTCACAGCGGAACGCCAGGACGTGGAGCGGTAGGAGCCAAAGGCGGGGCCGGGATGGCCCCTAAGCCCGGCTCCTCCGCGGGTAAGGGAGGCGACCTGGGCCAAAAGGGCGGCAACGCGGGCGGGGTGCCTCCGCTGCCGGGCATGGGAGGAGGCGGTGGCAACGGTCAGGCTTCTGCCCATGACGGCGGTGGCGGCGGTTACGCGGGCGGCGGTGGTGGCGGCGGTATGGGCGGCTCTGCCGGTAAATACGTTTCTGGAGCCGGCGGCGGCTCCGGTTATGCCTCCGGGCCGGGTGTGACCGGCGGTACGACGGTGGCCGGTTCGGGGACCAAGGCGGCGGGCAAGTCCGATCCGCTCTACGAGGCCGGTGTGGGCGATGTCGGGACGCCGGGTCAGGTGGTGTTGCAGTGGCGGTTGCCGACGGGTTTGTTGCAGGCGGTGGGCGGGGACGGCCAGAGCACGGATCAGGGGGAACCGTTCGCTGATCGGCTGGTGGTGAAGGCGTGGTCGGCAGACGGGCAGACGCTGATCACCGGTGAGCCGGTCACGTTCACCGTGACGCAGGGCGACGCGGTCCTTGCCGGGGGCAGCCGGACAGCCACCGTGACGACCGATCCGACCGGGCAGGCCACGCCGCCGGTGCTGACCGCGGGAACGACGACGGGCCCGGTGAAGGTGACCGCCCAGTCGGGCACCGCCCAGGTGGTGTTCTCCCTCGAGGTGACCCCTGCGTTCGAGGTGGCACCGGGCGGCCCGCCGGATGTGAACCTGCTCGGCGGCGGAGGCATCGGATACCCCGGCGTGAAGATCCTGACGGACAAGGTCATCGGCCCCCTGGGCCCGCAGCACGTCCAGGTGTGCCTGCCGACCGGGGTGGACCTGCGGTGGGGGACCGCGGCCGCACCGGACTGGCAGCTGACCGTGCTGGGCGGCGACTCCTACCCCGGGACGGCGTCCGCCGACCAGACGGCGCTCACCTTCGACAACGTCGACCTGGACAAAGCCCCGGGCAGCGAGAAAACCGCGTACGTCGCGGTCAGTGCCGGCCATGACGCCCCGCTCGCCACTACCAGCGCGACCTTCACCGTGGGACGCAAGACCTCACCCTCCACCCCCATCGTCATCCGACCGGCCTTCTCCCTCGCCCCGGGCGGCAACGAGGTGGAACTGGCCCGCGACACCGCATCCGTGCGCTACCCAGGCGTGGAAATCTGCAACAACGGCGTGCAGGACATCCCGGCACAGGCCATCACCGTCACCGCCCCGGCCGGCCTGCGCTTCGGCACACCGGCCAACCCCGACCACCAGCTGACCGTCATGGACACCACCGGCACCCTCACCCCGCACATGGGCAGCCTGTCCCCAGACGGGCAGTCGCTGACCTTCACCGACGTCGACCTGAAGATTCCGAGGGACCAGGACCGGGCGAACCTGTGGGTGTGCGTCAGCGCCGGCGCAACCGCCCCCGAAGGCCTCACCGCAGTCGACTTCGCCGTCGGCCCCTACATGACCTCACAGTCCACCAGCATCAACCTCACCTAGAAGTGCGGCCGCCTCGTGTCCTGCCCCCGTGTGGGAGGAGGACGCGAGGCCCGGGCTGAGCAGCACAACGGCCAGCCGGAGGCCGATGTTCCCGCCCCCGGACAAGGCGCGGTGCCCACGCACGTGCGGGGGTCCTCTCGAAGAACACCGGCTGGTCGGTGATCTTCGTAGCGGGCCCCGCAGCAAACACGCCCGGAAAACAGCAGACGCTCTACCCGGCCGGAGGGTAAGTGCGATGGTCGCAGTGCAACCAAGCTCGACGCACAGAACCGGACCCACGCGGTGGTGATCGCATACGAATCCGGCCTGGTGGTTCCGGGATCCGCTGGCTGACACCGCGTCATGGCGGTAAGGGGCCGGTGTCGGGTCGGTGGCCGCCGTGTCGGCCCTGTTCTCCCGAAGCTACGGCGAAGTGACAAGTGGCTCGGCGTGATCATAGTGACGCTCGGTCAGCAGCGGCGAGGTGCCACACCCATACGGGACAACCTCTAGCGCATTTGATCTGTCGATACATCACGGACCTGGACTCCCAGTTCTGCCACCAGGGGAGAAGTAACTGGCGAGTGGCTTCAGGACCCGCCATAGCGAGGCCGGGGCAAAAGACCTCAGCACGTGAGGCAACGCGCCCGCGTTCACCTTGTTCGCGTATGGCTCGCGTATGGCTCGCGTATGGCTGGGAATCCGGAACTCACCTCGCGACAACCAGTCACAGCAGTCATCGACGGCGCGACATCAAGGCGCGCCGCTGCCTCGGATGCTCCCGATGACGTCAAGGGCGTGACGGGTGGACGGCCCAGAGATGGTTTCGACGGCAAGCAGGAGAATGCCGCCGATGATGGATCCCTCAATAGACCCCCGTCAGGGGCCGGCATCCGCCGGCACGGCGCTGATCGTGGACGGCACCCTGGTCCCGACCCACGACCGGAGCGTGGCCGCCTCCAGCACGGCTCATTGCTACTCGACGCCCGCGCCTACCAGGAATTCGGCGTGGACCGTGCTGTGAAGAACGCGCCGGTTCTCGGTAACGGCGGCTGTCGCGGCACCCCTGCGCTCATCCCGCACTGGCCACGCAAAGGCCAACCACTCACACCAGAGCAGTAGGCCGACAACACCGTGCACCGCCGGGCCAGAGCCTGCGTCGAACACGCATTCTTCCGGATGAACACCTACAAGATCCTCCGCGACTGCCGACTATGCGGCTACGGCGTCCACCACGCCATCCTCGGCGTGGCCCGACTGCACAACCTGGCCCTCGCCGGGTAAGCCTCATTTCGCCCTGAGGCCGCGGCCGAGCCGACCCGGCGGCTCGACGCGTCCAAGCAGCGGCAGGCTGCCCCGCATCGCCTGTCGCCAGCTGCGTCGACGAGCGCTCTCCGGCCGGGGAGCGCCACGCGCAGCCCGAGGTCAACCGCCGGCCGAGCCGACCGAGGCCGAACCGCCGGAGGTCCAGCCGGAGTGGGACAGCGGCCGCGGGCGCGTGCTGCGCTCGGTGCGCAGCTCCACCACGACCCCGGCTGGACCGAGCAGGGCCTCCAGCGCGTCGGCGAGCCGCTGCGGGTTGCCGCCGAGCGGGAGCGGGTCGAGCCGCTCCCGGCCGCCCCGCAGGACGAGTTCCAGCACGAGCGTGGAGACGGCCGGCTTGCGGTCCCCCTCGTACGGCTCCACCACCTCCTGCGTCAGCCGCACCTCACGCAGGGTGTCGACGGGCAGCCAGTCGTCCGGCCCGGCGGTCCGGACCAACCGCATGGACGCGGGCATCCCGGCCGGCGCGAACTCCACCCGCAGGATGCGCCGGGCCGAGGAAAAGGCCACCGCCGACCAGCCGAGCAGGTATTCCAGCCCGGCGATCACCCCCACCACCACGAACACGGTCGACGCCCGAGCCCCGGCCAGCGCCATCCAGAAGGCGACGAGCAGGGTCGGCACGCCCAAGGCGAGTGGAGTCAACAGCGCCGGCCCCGCCGAGGTCAGCGCGATCCGCGCCGGCCCGGCCGGCGAGCCGCCGCGCAGGACCAGATCCGTCGAGTCGGGGCCTTGCCTGAGCACAGGATCATTGGCCATGCATCCAGCGTAGGACCGGTCCGCAAGAGCGCCTCGACGCCATCTGGCCGATGGGGCACGGCGCGGGCACCGCGAAGAAGTTCCGGAAGGCCGGGAAGACTCCTGATCACGCCTTGCCGGACCGGTTGGACCCAACGGCCCTGCCCGGTGTTGCCGTGGCCGGCGGCGTGGTGCGGGCCTTCACCGCGCAGCGTGCGGCGTTGTGCAGAGCGCGTATGCCGGCGACGGTGTCGTCCTTGGGCGCGGGCTGGGCCCGTGCGGACGGATCGGGCGGCGGCGTAGGCGTCGATGGGGTGGACCTGCCGATGATCACGTCCTGGGCGTCGAGGGCGCCGACCACCACGGCCGCGAGCGGACTGGTCCGTGCGGGGCCAGCCGCGGTCGCTCTGACGCAAGGGGTAGTCGACTTCCCACATGAGGCTGCCCCTTCGGAGTGGACACCCTGACAATGGATCTTGATGGTGCAGGGAGGGATGTCCAGGTGGGACGGAAGTCTCCGTATCCGGAGGAGTTCCGGAAGGATGCTGTCGCGCTGTATCGCGCGTCGGGCGGTAAGCGGACGTACGCGGCGGTGGCCGCGGATCTCGGGATCACCGGGGAGACGCTGCGCACGTGGGTCCGCAGGGACGCCGGCCGGGCTGCGCCCGGGCCGCCGGGTGGCACCGCGCTCAGCCCGGCCGAGGAGCCGACCCGGCTGCGGGCCGAGAACCAGCGGTTGCTGAAGGCGGACAAGGAGTGGCAGCTGGAGCGGGAGATCCTGCGCCGGGCAGCCGCCTATTTCGCTCACGAGGTGAAGTGAGCCCCTGCCGCTGGGACTTCAACTCCGACCATCACGCCGCCTTCGGCGTGCAGCGGATATACGAGCTCCGCAAGAGGATGTTCGTCACCGCCCGGATCGTGCCCGTTCACCCCGACACCGATGCCTGGCTGATCAGCGGCGACCTCACCACCTACTCCCCCGGCGACGGTCCGGAGTTGGCGCAGGTCGCCGCCCAGACCCTCGCCGCCCATCCGCAGCTGCTGCACCGCAATCCCGAGATGCTGCGCCAGGCCTGGCAGATGCAGGCCGAAGCCTGTGCCGACTTCATCGAGTTGTTCGGCACCGACCTGCTCGTCCTCGACCCCGGTCAGGCGCAGCTCCGGTTGCGGGACTATCACCGTCACCGGCGGGACAAGGCCCTCGCCGAACTCGGCGACGAAGCCGCGTCCCGGGCAAGGGACGGCGGACTCTCCCCTGACGAGCTCAGCCGCCTGCCCGAAGACCTGCTCGACGCGGACACCGTCGCCGTGATCTGCGACGAAACCGAGGGCATCTGCTACTACGCCGACTTCGGCCGCCTCGACGCCCTGTTCGCCGATCCGGCGCTCGCCCGCGACCGCACCCACCTGGCACAGCTCCGGCAGTACCTGAACGACGACTCCGTCTCCCCCGTGGTCATCCGCCGCCTGGTCCAGCGGCACCCCGCCAACGCCGACGCCGTATTCCGCGCGCTTCTGCGCAAGCCCGCGTTCACCTGGGAGCGGGACGGCGAGGGACTGCTGCGCCGCCGCAAGAAGAACTATTTCGCACACCAACCCCTGCCCAGCGTTACCCCGGTCAGCGCACGCCTCGCGGAACTCCTGCGCGCGCAAGGGCGGCCCCGGCGATGAGTCTCACCACCGCCGAACTCGACGCCATGGTCGCGAAGGCGATCGTCGACGCCTACGACGAGTGGTGCCGACGCCCTCATCTGGTGTCGAGCGATGCCGCAGAGTGTCTCGCTCCCTACCAAGGCGTGGCCTACGCCGCGGCACGCAGCCCGCGCAGCAAGCACCCGCGATACAGGCCGGGCGCCGTCGGCCGGTCCGTCTCCACCCGGCCGCTCACCAGGGAACGGGAGGTCGTGGCCCCGCGCAGCAGTCCCGGCCTGCTGGAGCGGGGGCGTGTTCGGGCCTGCGAAGCGGTGGGCGGGGTGGGCGGGGTGCCGGTGCGCGAGGCAGCCTCAGCAGGCGAAGGCGGCGGGACCGCGGGCGGCCAGGGCGGGAGCCCGGTGTCCCTGCTGTAAAGCATCAAGTGAAGCCGTGGGCGGCGCGACAGCGGAACTCGGCTGGTTTGTGGTGAACAGTCCATGTTCCGGTCACACGGGCCGTCGTTTCTGTGACCCTGGACGGGTTCGGTGGTGGTCCGGGACCCCTCCTACAGGTGCGGGCTGTGAGGTCCTGATGGACGATTCTCCCTAGGCGGATGCGCCGGCCTCTTCCTTCGGCGTTCCCTTTTCCAATGGAGTGGCGGCGTCGTCGTGGCCGCCCACCGCGGTCGTGGCTGTGCGAGACCTTCCGGGGCCACCCGAGCGAGGCAGGAGTGTCAACGGTGACTTTGAGTGTGGACTTCCCTGGGATGAACACGCTGGTGGCAAGTCCGGCTTCGCCGGACGGTCAGCGTGCGTCAGCGGCGGCGGAAGGTGTGATCACTTCGGTGGCCTACACCGAAGCGGACAGCCGCAGTGGTGGCGCAAGCGCCATCAGCACCTACTTCTACGACGCGGAGGGTGTGGCGATCGCCCCTGATGGCACCCTGTTCATCGCCGAGGACCGCGGACACCGGGTACGGAAGGTGACCTCGGACGGCTTCATGTCCACGGTGGCCGGAGACGGCACGGCAGGCGACGGAGGTGACGACGGGCCCGCGACGGCTGCCCGGGTCCGCAATCCTCAGGGGCTCGCGCTTGACGCCGAGGGAAACCTGTTCATCGCCGAAAGCTCCCGCGTACGGAAAGTGACCCTGGACGGCAAGATCACCACGGTGGTCGGTGACCTGGACCGGCCGGTCGGCCTGGCGTTCGACAGTGCGGGGAATCTGTACTTTGCCGAACACGGGAAGCACCGGGTGCGGAGGATGACTCCGGACGGCAAGATCACCACAGTGGCCGGCATCAAGGATTCGAGCGGGTTCAGCGGTGACAACGACAGTGCACCCGGCGCCCAACTGAAGGAGCCCAGAGGGCTGTGCGTGGACGAGATCGGCAACCTGTACATCGCCGACCGCGGCAACCACCGGGTGCGGAAGGTGGCGCCCGACGGCATCATCACGACGATCGCGGGCACCGGGCAGGCGACGTTCGGCGGGGACGGCGGACCGGCTACCGAAGCCCATCTCCACGGTCCCTCCGCGCTCGTACGGGACATCGACGGAAGCCTGTACATCGCCACCAGCGACGACCACCGGGTGCGGAAGGTGAGCCGGGACGGCACCATCACGACGGTCGCAGGCACCGGGGAAGGCGCGTTCGGCGGGGACGACGAGCAGGCCGCCAAGGCCAAGCTGAGATCTCCCAGGGGGCTGGCGCTGGACCAGTACGGCAACCTGTACATCGCCGAGTGGGGCAACAACCGGGTGCGGAAGGTCACTGGCCCCCAGGAGCGGAGCCTGACGGTCCGCCAGGTGAAGGTCCCGCAGGCCGCTCTCGGCGAGAGTACCGAGCTCACCGTGGAGATCACCGCCTACCGCCCAGGACAGGCCGTCGACGCCGGGCGCGCCGTGCAGAGGTTCACCGCGCCCACCGGCTTCGCCTTCGCCGAATGGCCCACCTACTCCTACAACGGCAACGACGCATGGCAGGGAAGCCTGGGCAGCCGGTTCGAGCGCGACCGCAGCGTCATGGTCGTCACCAGCGACGTGCACCTCAACACCGGCGCCGGAGACAAGGGCCCACTGGTCTACACCATTCCGGTCAAAGCCGTAGCCGCGGTGGATCCCGCCGCCTACCACGACGGGCAGTTGCTCATGGGCCGCCACCCGGGCATCCGGCTGAGCGCCACCGTCACCGCAGGAGCCCAGTTCTCCGTGACGCCGTCAGGGCCACCGACGGAATTGGTGCGGGGCAGCGACGACGCCAGGTACCCGGGGGTGGAAGTCCACCGGGCAGGACCAATGCCTGCGCAGACCGTCACCGCCGTCCTCCCCCCAGAAGCCGGCCTGGCCTTCAGGGCCGAAAACGAAGGCAGGCATCAGATGACCGTGCTCTCGCACGCCGGGGCGCGAGAGAACAAGTACGACGCGGAACTGTCCGACGACGGGAAAACCCTGACCTGCCGGAACGTGGACCTCGGCCTCTCGCAGCAGCATCCGCTCTCCGCCGTGTGGGTCGCCGTGACGGCCACCGCCACCGCCGCAGCCGGCCCTGCACATCTGACCTTCCGGGTGGGCGGCACCGCGTCGGACTCCACCACCATCCAGATCGCATAAAGGGTGACCGCCCGGACTCCCGCCGCAAATGAGTGACGGCGCTGCTTTTCTCGGGACTTGACACCTGACGCGCGAGACCGACCCCGCTCGGCTCGGTCATGTGATCACCACTCCAGTGCTCTGACCGAGAAGGTGAGCCGGGCTGGCGAGGGCACTCCAGTTCGGAGGCAGCTGCGAGATGGCGCCGGCAGATGTCGGCAGCGCACGGGCTCCTTCGCTTCAGGCCGCCCTGGTGGGCGGGGACTCAAGAGAGGCCGTGCAGGGCCCCCCTTGTCCGCGGTCTGGCCGTGGCCGGATGCGGGAGCCGAGACGGTCCGGGCGACGCACGGCCTGGGATCGGACCTTCAGTGTGTCGGCGGCGATGTGGGCCCGCTCATACGGCGGGGCGGTCGGCTTGCGGGTCAGCGGGCGCAGTACGGCCTGGTCCTCGGTGAACGACCCTCATGCTCGGTTACCTCTTCTCACCGGACGAACTGACCGCCCTGTTCCGGAAACTCGGACACCCGATCGGCACGGACACCTGGCGGCGCACCGTCGACTGCTACCTCCCCCGCACCGCCCACGGCTTCCACCCTGAGCATGGCGGTCCCCGCCCACGTACTCCGGGACCTCGGTCATCCCGCCGCCGAGACGTTCACCCGGCAGGCCATGCGAGCCGATCTGGACGACACCGACCGGACGGGCACCTCCTACGGCATCCACCTCGGAGCCATCGCCGCCGCCTTGCGGCTGGCCACCGTGGCTGCGAAGCAGGCGGGAACCGGGACGGATGCCAGACCGAGGCAAGGGTGAACACATCCAGGCCGACCCGCGAGGTGAGTCGCCAGGCGCGGCGCAGCCGGGAAGGCCATCGCGACGCTGGTGCTGGTCGGCATGGCCGAAGCGCCCGCGAACATCAGGGTGTCGACCTGCTGCGCGGCCACCTCGGTGACGGTCCGGGTCCTACGCCGGCGAGCCGGAGCAACGTCACCCACGTCCCCACGCGACGGCGGGCACGTCTGGGGAAGGACCGTCACTCAGTGATCGGCGGTGCCCCACCAGGTGGCTCTCACAGGATGCTGATCAGGAACGGGCCGGCGGTGGAGGTGAGCCCGCTCGGTGTGGCGCAGGCCAGAACGTCCGTGCTGGTGATGACGACCGTGTTGGTGATCGTGTGTCCTGCGTGGTCCCCGGAGGTGACGGGACCGGTGGAGACCAGAACAGTGGTTCCGTCGGGCCGGAGGGCCAGGGTGCTGGTGCAGGTGAAAGCCTCGGCACGAGGTCGTGGGGGTGGGCGTACGCGGCCTGGGACACCGTTCAGCATGGACGAGCACCGGGCCGGTCCCACCGAGCACTGCTGTGCCGGAAGTGGGGACCGCCTTTTCGAGTGAGCACGCTTGCTGGTGCACCCGCGGCAGAAGCAGACGCGTACTTCATGGAGAAAAGCTGTCATGGCTGCAGTAGACATTGGTCCGTCACGGAGTTATTGTCTCCGTGTACCCAGGAAGTCGAAGAGGGCGCGGCAGACACGAACTGCCGCGCGAGCAGGTCAAGCAGGACACGGCCCTACAGGGGCCGCGAGCAGTACCCGCGGTATCCAGCTGTACAACCGAGTAACCGAAGGTAAGGAGCCGAACGCCATCAGGATCGCCCGGGCGAGGAAGCAGTCCGCCCGGGTACCGCAAGGCCCCGGATTGGAAGGTGGTCCCCGGTCACGCATCCGCGATCCCCGCAACTCCGCCCTCCCAGGCGGAACCTGCGGAAAAGAAGGTCGGCGCAGCGCGTCGGCAGATGGTGTTGAAAGCTCGGGGCCCGGGTGCCGCAATGGCACCCGGGCCCCCCGATGCGTCCCCGAAAGAAGAGGTCTATGCCGCCTGCCGGTCCCCGCCCCACCGCCCCTCTCGATGATGACGACTACCCCGCCTACACCATGGGCCGGGCCGCCGAGATGCTCGGCACCACTCCCGCCTTCCTCCGCACCCTCGGCGAACACCGCCTGATCACCCCGCTGCGCTCCGAAGGCGGCCACCGCCGCTACTCCCGTTACCAGCTGCGCATCGCCGCCCGCGCCCGAGAGCTCGTCGACCAGGGCACCGCCATAGAGGCCGCCTGCCGCATCGTCGTCCTCGAAGACCAGCTCGCAGAGGCCCAGCGCATCAACGAGCAACTGCGCGCCGAAGGCGGCTAGCCTCAGCCGACGAGAGCAGCCTGTGAACCTGCGGCAACCGATGTCCCGTCGGCGGGCGAGCCGGCCGAGAACCCCCACCGCCGGTGCACAGCTCAAGCAGGCTCGACGCGTCAACCGGATCCCGACGAAAGAGAAAACCGCGAGCGGGCGCGATGGATGTACTGGGTGAAGACGGGCGAACCCGGGGAAGAAGGAGCGGCAACAGACAGGAGGTTGCCATGGGTGGCGGGGATCTGGAACTGGGGCAGCTTCTGGCCGCCGCGGAGGCGGCACCGCCGGGGGAGTCCGTCGAGGTAGTCGCGAACGACTTGCGCAAGCGTTTCGGGGCGGAGCGCGTGTCGTTCCTGTTCGTCGACCTCGTGGGCCGTCGGCTGCTGCGCCTGATCACACAGGTCGACGATGACGGGAGCGCTGCCGAGCGGATCGACCTGCAGGGCAGCGTCTACGACGCCGTCCTGCGCAGCCAGCGCCAGCACGTGGAACCGGACGGCCAAGGCGGCCGGCGCGTGATCTCGCCGGTGACCAACCGCGGCGACTGCATCGGTCTGCTGGAGGCGACGCTGCAGAACGCCGACGACACCGTGCTCGCCCAGATCGAGGACGCGGCGCATGCACTGGCCTACATCATCGTCACCGACCGCCGCTTCACTGACCTCTACCACGCAGGCCGGCGCACCACCCGGACCAGCCTGGCCGCCGAGATCCAGCACCAATTGCTTCCCTCGGCCTCCTGCTGTGAGGCCCCCCAGTTCACCCTCGCCGCGGGGCTGGTGCCGGCCGACGACATCGGCGGGGACACCTACGACTACACACTCGATCGTGACACACTGCACCTGTCCATCACCGACGCCATGGGCCACGACACCCACTCCGCGCTGCTCGCCACGCTCCTGGTCGGCGCTCTACGCGGCGCCCGCCGCGGCGGCTGTGACGCACTCCAGCAGGCTCAAAGCGCACATGACGCCTTGTTGACCCACAGCCGCGGCCTGGCCACCGGGCAATTGCTGTGCATCAGCCTCGCGACGGGAACCTGCGAACTGGTCAACGCCGGGCATCCTCGGCCGCTGCGCCTGCGCAAAGGCGTCACCGAGGTCGAAGAGATCCGGCTCGCGGCCAACCTCCCCTTCGGCGTGGCAGCCGCCGCCTACCATGTCCAGCAACTCCAGCTCCTCCCCGGCGACCGCCTGGTCCTGCTCACCGACGGCATGCAGGAACGCGGGGCGGGAGCTGTCGACCTGGCATCGCTCATGCGGGACACCCGCGCCTCACATCCCAGAGAGGCCGTGCGCAGCATGACCACCGCGGTGCTGGATGCCTGTCGGGGAAACCTCAGGGACGACGCCACCGTCCTCATCCTGGACTGGCATGGGCCGCAGCGCGGAAAGGTGTAGAGCCCGGTCCGCCGATCAAGCACTACGGTTCGCTCCCCGACGGCCGCGTAGGGTGATGGTCGACGTCTGCACGTCGCAGCACTGATTAGGCCGATTCCGATCGGTGCCGTACAGTTCACCGTACCGACGCGGGGTGGAGCAGCTCGGTAGCTCGCTGGGCTCATAACCCAGAGGTCGCAGGTTCAAATCCTGTCCCCGCTACTCGAACGTGAAGGCCCGGCATCCACCGGGCCTTCACTGCGTGTGTGCCGATTCGGACCTGGCTCTCGGCGAACAGGGCACCGCGGTCGCAGAAGCCGTCAACGCACTGGGCTGCAACGACGCCGCCTCAGCCACCGTTCTCACGGAATCGAGGCCCTGACGCAAGGAGGCAATCCAGACGTCGCAGACCACTTCCGAGTCCTCGCCGTCGCTGGGCAGGAACGGCGCTTCGAAACCCTCCTTACGAACCCGATACCAGGGCTCGTCCCACCCTCGCTCGAATCGGTTCAGACGATGTGCTGCGGCTCATCGCGCGAGTGTCCCTGCTCGGGGCATCGATCTCAACCGGGGCCCTCTGTCCCGTTGCCGCCGCCTGCGGCCAGAGCTGGGGACGTTCGTCCGTACGCACTCCGTACGCATCTGGGCAAAGTCCGTACGCCGACAACCTCGTCGGTGGCCCAGGACGGCCCTTGGGGCCGGACCGCGGCAACTGCCGTGACGACGACCAGATCAAGGCGTCCTGGACCCCTTCGTCCCCGACCCGCGCACCGGCCGACGGCTCCGCCCCGGCTGACGGCAAGCACGCGGCTTCGTGGATTCCTGGACTCGGGGAACCACGAACCCACCCCCTCGGGGCACCGGTCGAGGTGATGTCGCGGGCGGGTCGATGCCTGTCCAGCGCGGCCGAACGCCGGGTCCTGTCTACTGCTGGCGGGCGCCGGTGCGGCGGATGCTGTAGGCGGCGGCGCCGACGAGGAGGACACCGGCGCCGGTGAGCGCGGAGGTCAGCGGGAGCGCGAAGGCCAGGACGAGGCAGCCGGCGAGGCCGATGAGGGGGATGATCCGGGCCGGGCGGCCTTCGGCCGGGGTCAGGGTCCAGGCAGAGGCGTTGGCGATGGCGTAGTAGGCCAGGACACCGAAGGAGGAAAACCCGATCGCTGCGCGGACGTCCGTGGTCGCGGCCGCGACGGCGACGACAGCGCCGACGAGGAGTTCGGCACGGTGAGGGACCTTGAACTTCGGGTGCACGGCTGCCAGGGCGTGGGGCAGGTGATGGTCGCGGGCCATGGCCAGGGTGGTGCGCGAGACGCCGAGGATGAGCGCGAGCAGGGAACCGAGGGCAGCGACGGCGGCGCCGACGCGTACGACGGGGACGAGCCAGTCCGTGCCGGCCGTCCGCGCGGCCTCCGTCAGCGGGGCCTCGGCGGCGGCGAGGCCGTGCGGGCCGAGGACGAGCAGGACGGACACGGCGACGGCCGCGTAGACGAGGAGGGTGACGCCCAGGGCGATCGGGATGGCGCGCGGGATGGTGCGGGCAGGGTCGCGGACTTCTTCGCCGAGGGTGGCGATGCGGGCGTAGCCGGCGAACGCGAAAAACAGCAATCCGGCGGCCTGCAGCACACCGCCCGCCGTCGCGTCCGAGCCGATGTCCAGGCGAGACGTGTCCACGGTGCCGGAGGTCAGCGAAGCGACCACGACGGCGGCGAGGACCGAGAGGACCATGGTCACGATGACGCGGGTGAGCAGGGCGGACTTGTGGACGCCTGCATAGTTGACTGCGGTGAGGGCCACTACGGCGGTGACGGCGACCGCGTGGGCCTGGCCTGGCCAGAGGTAGGTGCCGACGGTCAGAGCCATGGCCACGCAGGAGGCGGTCTTGCCGACGACGAAGGCCCAGCCGGCCAGGTAGCCCCAGAATTCGCCGAGTCGCTCGCGGCCGTAGACGTAGGTGCCGCCTGAGGCGGGGTAGAGGGCGGCGAGCCGGGCGGAGGAGGTGGCGTTGCAGTAGGCCACGACCGCTGCCAGGGCGAGGCCGAGCAGCAGGCCGGAGCCGGCCGCGTGGGCGGCCGGGGCCAGGGAAGCGAAGATGCCGGCGCCGATCATCGATCCGAGCCCGATCATCAGCGCGTCGGGTACCCCGAGGCGCCGCTGGAGCTCGTCGGGCACGCCGGGGGCGGCCGAGGGCGTGCTGCTCAATGTCGTATCTCCTTGTCGGCGGTGACCGCGGACATGCTTCCCAGTCCGCGCGCACGGTAAGGGATCGAACTGAACACCGCGCGCTGGAGAGCCGTTGAGGCAGTTGAGCAGCGGGTTCGATGGCGCTGCTGGGGTGGGCGCTGCCTACTCGTCGGGGGTGCCGCGGACGAGCGTCGAACCAGGTGCCGGGTGACCTGGGAGGGGCTCTCGGATCAGCGAGGGGTGCCCTGAGTCTCAGACGGCCGTTCGCGGCGGGGGGTGCCGAGCCGTTCCAGGTGCGCATGCAGGACTTCTGCGGCTTCCTCTGCGGTCAAGTGACCTATGAGGACATGGGTGGTGAGGCCGTCGGCGAGAGCAAGCAGAGTGCGGGCCTCGTGCTGCGGGCTGGGCGGCGTAGCGCCTTCGTCGGCCGAGCCGCTCTCGTCGGCCTCCGTGATGAGGCGGACGAGGAGGTTCTGGAGGGCCGCGTAGCTGGTTCTCAGTGGGCCGGTGAGCGGCTCGCTGACAGCGGCCTGAGCGACGAACGCGAGCCAGGTCCGTGCTTCGGCGCGGTGTTCCTCGCGCAGCAGGGCGATCTCGTTGGTCACGTGGCTCAGGGCCGTGGCAGCCGGCTGGGCCGGGCTTGCGGCCAGGCGGGCCCTTGCACGTTCGATGATGCGGTCGCCGACGTGGTCGACGGCGAAGAGGAGCATCTGCCCCTTGCTGCGGAAGCAGCGCTGCACGGCGCCCAGTGAGACCTGCGCGCGGGCGGCGACGTCGCGCATGCTCACTCCCTCAGGTCCGTGTTCCTCGACGAGGAGGCAGACGGCCTCGGCGATCCGGCGGCGTCGGCCTTCGTAGTCGACCTGTTTGGGCATGCTCGGTCAGCCTCCTTTTTCCGATACGATCGTATCGCTACGGCCCAGGGTTCGGACACAAGCACTGCAGCATGTGGATAGGGAGCGCGATGATCAGGCAGAACGCCCTGTGGGCAATGACCGCCGCCGCTCAGGCGGAGGCGGTCCGCTGCGGAGAGATATCGGCGGTCGAACTGGTCGACGGCCACCTGCAACGCATCGCCGAGGTCAATCCACAGGTCAACGCGGTCACGCAACTGCTGGCCGAGCGAGCCCGCGAGGCCGCGGCACACATGGATCAGCGGCGGGCAGCGGGCGAGGAACTCGGGCCGCTGGCCGGCGTGCCGTTCACGGTGAAAGAGACCACCGCTGTCGAAGGCGTTCCGACCACACTCGGAACGGCACGCTTCCGCGACTTGGTGGCTCGGGCCGACGCACCCCCTGTGGCCCGGCTCCGCGCGGCGGGAGCCATACCGATCGGCCACAGCAACATGCCCACCTTGGTCCTGGCCGGGATGCACACCCGCAGCGAGCTGTTCGGCGACACCGTCAACCCGTGGAACCGGAGCCGGACCCCGGGCGGCAGCAGCGGCGGTGACGCAGTGGCCGTCGCCACCGGCATGGCCGCGCTCGGACTCGGCAACGACTCCGGCGGATCCGTACGGATCCCGGCCTCGTTCTGCGGCGTGACGGGGCTGAAGCCGACCACCGGGCGGTTCCCCGCCGACCACCGTGTCCTGGGCCCGGACGACCCGGGGCCGGCCTCACAGATGCTGGTCACCGACGGGCCCTTGGCCCGTACGGTCGCCGACCTGCGGCTGGCGTACGAGGCGCTGGCCGGGACCGACCCGAGGGACCCGCGGGCCGTACCCGTGCCCCTCTACGGCGAACCGCTGCCGGGGCCGGTCAAGGTCGCGGTCGTCGCCGACCCCGGCGGCCACGGCGTTCATCCCACGGTCCGCGCGGCTGTCACGGCCGCGGCCGACGCGTTGGGCGACGCCGGGTACGACGTGCGGGAGATGGCGGACGTTCCACGGTCCGATGAGGCCCTGGAGGCGTATGGCCGGATCACCGTGACCGAATTCGCGCCGACCTGGCCGGTGGTGCGCAAACTGCTCGGCGAAGGCGGAGACCGCTACATCCAGATGGCCATGGAGAAGACTCCGCCTGCGAACGCCGCGGAACTCACCAGGCTGATGGGGACCTGGCTCGGCATCCGCCGCTCCTGGGCGAAGTTCCTCGACGAGTTCCCGCTGCTGCTCGGACCGGTGTTCACCGAGCCGGCCGTCGAGCCGGGCCTGGAGTCACGCGACGAAGCGGGACGGGAGCGGGTCACCGAGGGCATGCGCCTGTGCACGATGACCAGCTTTGTGGGCGTGCCCGCGGTCGCCGTACCGACCGGAGTCAGCGACGGACTGCCGTCCGGCGTGCAGATCGTCGGGCGTGCGTTCCGGGAAGACCTGTGCCTGGCCGCCGCCCAGGAGATCGAGGACCGCCTCGGCGTGCTCGCGCCGGTCGACCCTCGCCCGGAAGTCCCGGCTGCCGCGCGGTAGTCAAAGTCGCGCCTCGTGAACTTGCACAGCGCTGCCGACGAGGCTCACGGCCGCGTCCTGGAGCTGCGCGACGAGTACGGCCGGCCCACCGCGCGGGAGCGGACCGACGAGCAGCCTTCGCTGTACGAGAAAGCCCGGCAGCTGTGACGCTGAGGCGGTCCGGACCGCCGTCACCGCCGACGCACCGTCACTTCCCGCCAGAGCAGCGCACGTGCAGCGGACCGAATTCGACGCGATCAGGGCTCCTGCCCGCGGCCGCGCGTGTTCCGTACGCCGACCGGACCACGGGCCGCCTGACCGGCCCCGTCCCGCTCGGTCGGCGTGCGCATCGGCCCCTGCGGATACGCGATCGAGCCCCGGACATCGGTCCGGGACTCGATACCCACGACTGCCGGACCGACAGCCCCGCCCCCACCCCTCGCGTGCCCATCAGGGCGGTGAGCCAGGACTCGGCCAGCCGGACGGCGAACCCTCAGGCACTACTGTGATCACCGACCTGACAGAATTTCATACGGGGGATGACTCGCTTGAGCGCGATTGTGTTCAACCTGACGACCGCGGCGCTGCTGGTGCTGATGTTCCGGACCGGGGTGCTGCTCGTAGGCGACGAGACGATCCGTCGTCGGCCGGTCCCCTGGGGAGCGATCGCCCTGACCGGTCTGGCCGTCGGCGCGGTGCTCCTCCAGGCGGCCTGGCCGGGCGCGATGAACGCGCTGGACAATGATCCACGCAGGAGCGGCTGGTGGCGTGTGCTGACCTCGACGTTCATGCAGAACGGCGGAACCTTCGGCGCCATCTGGAACATCGTCACCCTCGCGGCGATCTCGGCGCTGGCACAGTGGTTCTGGCGCTGGCCGCTGATGCTCACGCTGTTCGTCACCGGCATCTTGCTGCCCCAGCACATCGACGCCCTGTTCGGTGAAACCGCCCGCGGTACCGACCCACGCAACTTCGCCGGCAGCTCCGGTGCGACGTACTTCCTCGCCGCCACCCTGGCCGCGGGCCTCGTACTGACCAGCACGGCCACCAAAGAGCGGTTGCTCGCGGTGAGCGTACCGGCGGCAGGCCTCGCGATGTGGCTGACCCAGGACAACGGGCACGGACTCGTGACCTGCTACGGATTCGCCCTCGGCCTGGCCGTCCTGCCGGGTGCCCGCCGGCTGCCGCACCGAATCGCCCCGAACGCACCGCTGCCGGTGGCCGCTCCCTCTCGGAGCGGCTCACAGCGGGTGCCCCTGGGCCAGCCATAACCGACCGCCGAACGGCGAACCCCATCCGTGACTGACGTCCGCTGGGCCAGAACAGCTCGCACTGACCCCCTGCGGTCGGGCGAGCGAGCCCCGCGCAGGCCGGCGACGGCAGTAGTCGGCCAGGTCAGGGCATGGGCGGGAGGAAGCGGAGTCCGGCAGGCCGATCACCAGGCCGCCTGCCTCCCGGCACCGAACCCGCCCATGTCTGAGCACCGCCGTCCCACCACTGCCCGTCCGAGCATGAACCGAAGTCGGTCTGCTGGTCGGGCCGCCGTTTCGGCCTCACCCGCCGCTGGGTGTAGCGGTCAGGCAGGAGGGCGTCGCCCGGTGCCGCCGCCGCTCCCGTTCAGCGGGATCAAGGTCTCCAGGTGAGCGCCTTTGACCCAGGCGCCCAGCAGATCGCGGTGCAAAGCCACGATGTCCTGCCGCAGCGCCAGGCCCAGCGCGGCCTTGGTGAATGTGCGGCAGGTGGCGACGAACAACGCGACGTCCGCGCCGTGTTCGAGGCGTGCGGTGCCGACGAACTTCTGCATGTCCTGCGAGGACACGCTCCGGTGGGGCGCGTATTTCTTGCACTGGACGACCAGCTTGCGGCCGTCGGCCAGGTAGCCGACGACGTCCGCGCCCAGGTCGCCGCTTCTGCCGCTGACGACGACCTTCGTGCAGCCGTCCCGTCGGCACAGCTCGGCGACGTACGTCTCGAACTCCTGCCACGACAACGCGTCGACGTCGGCCATCGACAACTCCCGTGCCCTGGCGTCCTCCTGTGCCCGCCAGGCGCGGTCCTGGCCGACCGCGTGACGGTGCGCCCGCAACAGCGTCCAGCCCGTCCCGCCCACCACGGCCGCGGCGAGCACGGCCACCAGGACGGGCCACACCGTCGACCAGTGCCCGGCCACCCGTACCGCGGCGACCAGTGCCACCACCGCGCCCCAAGCCCGCAACTGCCTACGCGTCCGCTTCTTCAGGTGCCGACGCCCTCGACGTGCCGTCATCAGTCACCCTCTCCCCTGCCCCGTGATCCGCAGTGGTCGTCGGCAGGTGTCGTCCGGCATTCGCGTGTAGGGGGATTCATCGGCCGGCCTCGGTGACGCCGCTCGCGAGCTGTCCCAGGAGGTTCAAGATCCCCTGGCCGTCCGGGGTGGAGCGATCAGGACGCCCAGTGCCAGGACAATGGCGACGGTCAGCTTCTCGTCGAAGCGGCTACGGGCCTCCGTACGCCGCCGCAGCCGCCAGACGACGATGACCCCGAGCAGCAGCGTCACATTGATGGTCAGCAACCGTCCGACCTCCCCCGACGACCGGCCGTCACAGGTGGGAACGGCGGGACGCCGTTCCGGGCCTCTTGTGTAGCCGGGCCCCGATGATGTCGGAGGCGGGTCGTCGACGAATGGCATAGAACCATCGAGACCTGGCCGAATACCGCGCGACAGATCAGTCGGTCCCACGCACGAAAGGTGCCGAGCACACGCGGACGGGATCTGCCGGACGCCGGCCGTGGCGGTGACCCGGTCGTACGCGGCACGGGTTTCCTCGTCGTCCGCTGTCCGCCGTCTTGAGTGAGGACGTGGCCGACGCAGCACCAGAAGCGCGCCGTTCCCGCCGGTGCCGGTGCGGTCTCCAGGGTGCGGTGGCCGGGCTGGCTGTCGAGGGCGGACAGTATGGTGACGGGCGCCGCCGCCCGGGGAGGGCGGCGGACCCGACGCCTGAGGGAGCGCGGTGGCCCTTCGCGTCACTCGTCGTCGCGCAGCCGCGTCGCCAGGGAGGTCAACGGCTCGGTCTTCTCGGTGTGGCCCAGCGCGGTCAGGCGGGTGACCGCAGCGTCGAGGCGGGTGAGAGCGGGGGCGGGGCGCTCCAGGTAGACGCCCTCCACCGCCCCGGCGAGCCGGACGCACTCGGCCCACTCACCGGCGTGTTCCTGGTCCTCCCTCGGATCGCCGAGCAGGGCGAGTGCCTTCTCCAGGGCGGTCAGGGCGTCCTCGTACTGGCCCGCGTAGGCGTTGACCCGGCCGTGTTCGTAGGCCAGTGCGGTGTCCAGGGAGCGGTCGCGGGCCTCGAAACCGGCGGCGCGTGCCTCGTCGGCGATCCGACCGGCGTCGGCGAGGTGCGCGAGGGCTCCGGCCAGGCCCTCCGCGCCCTGCTGGTGGGCCTGGAGCCGGGCGAGTTCGCGCAGACAGCTGCTGAGCTGCTCGTAGCGCGGAGCCAGGGTGTGGGCGGCGAGCGCCTGCTGGACGACCTCGCGGGCGCGGTCGAACTCGCCGGACTCGCCGAGCAGTACCGCCGTCTCCGCGGTGATCATGGCGTGGCTCGACGGGTCGTCGTCCCAGTCGGCCGATTCCGCCGCGAGGGAGACGAACTCCGCCGTGGCGGCCTTCAGGTCCTCGCCCGCGTGCAGCGCACGGGCGCGGGTCAGCCGCAGCTGCGCGACCAGCCTGTCGTCCAGCTCGCCGGCGACGACGTCGGGTTCGATCAGGAGCGAGTCGAGCAGGGCGATGCAGTCCTCGACACGGCCCAGGTCGAGGGTGAGCTGGGCGGCGTTGCTGTAGGTGCAGTACGCATCGGTCCGGCTGCCGCGACGGAGGTCCAGCTCGGCCGAGCGCGTCAGGTGCCGCAGGGCCTCGTCCGGGCGACCCAGGTGCATGCAGGCCTGGGCCAGCATGGCGTGGCCGCGATCGGCGTCGGTCACGTTCCCCGGCCAGTCGGCGGCCAGTCGCAGCGCCTCGGTCAGGTCCGCGTGCGCGGCCTGCGGCTCCCGGAGACCGAGCTGGAGCTGGCCGCGGAGCACGAGTGTGCGGGGCAGGTGCCAGGCGGGGCCGTCCGCCCGCAGCCGGTCGAGCAGGGCGTCGATCTCGGTGACGGCGGCGGGCAGGTCGCCGGCGAGGGCGTGGGTGCTGGCCCGCAGCAGCCGGGCGCCGGAGATCTGTCCGGCGACCTCGTGCCGGACGGAGTATTCGTGCAGCAGGTCGATCTCGGCGAACGTCGGCGCCACGTGCGCCTCGTCTCCCGAGGTCTGGAGGCGCAGGCCGAGCACGGTCGCCCGCAGCCGCAGCAGGCGGGCTTCCTGCCACGGCGCGAGGTCCGGTGTCTCCTCGTGCGAGCGGACCATGGCGGCGTGGGCGTCGGTCAGCGCGGCGGTCTTCTCGGCCGGGTCGGCGTCCTCGCCGGCATTCTCGGCGGTGGCGAGCAGCGCGCCGGCGCGCGCGAGCGCGGCGTCGCCCGGCAGGCCCGCTTCCTCGTAGAGGGCGGCGGCCTGCGCGTACAGGGCGATGGCTGTGGAGAAGTCGTCCCGCTCCCCCGCTCGGCCGGCCTCGTCGGCCAGCACGTCGGCGCGCAGTCGTGCGAGCGGGCCCACGTCCGGGTCGTCGGGATGGGTGTAGTCGCAGGCGTCGAGCAGGGTGCGCAGCCGGGCCCAGCAGGCTCTGGCGTCCGGGTGTCCCTCTTCCTCCAACGACCGTGCACGGGCGATGAGTTCAGGGAGCGACTCGGGAAGGGGCGCGGCCGTGCGGGCGGTGGACGCGGACGCGGTGGACGTGGGGGTGGCGGCCGGGGCCACGTCCTCAAGGGTGCGGATCCGCAAAGTCAGTTCGAGGGCCTCCAGAAGCGGGGCGCGCTCCAGGCGGGCGCCGCGGCGGTCGGCGTGCGCCGTGGTCCCGTTGCGGCTGTCGAAGCGGGCGGCGAGGTCGTCGGCGCGGCCGCGGACCTCCGCGCGCAGGGCGGCCACGGTCCAGGTGCGGCCGGCGTATCCGGCGGCGGGCAGTTCGCCGTGGCCCAGGAACTCCACGCGCTGGAGGAGGACCTCGACGCCGGTGAGAAAGCTGAGCAGGTCGAGCGGCGAGTCGACCTCGTCGAACAGGTTCCGGTTCTCCGCGAGCAGTTCCAGGCCTCGCGCCTCGTTGCCGGTCAGTGCGCAGAACTCCAGGTGCCGACCGACCTCTGCGGACATGGCGGGGTTGCGACGGCAGGCGCGGTACCCGGCGAGATGCAGTTCGCGGGCCTCGTCGGCTCGGCCGGTGCGCAGCAGGGGCAGCAGCGCGTACGAGGCGGAGCGGGCCGGCTCCTCCTGGCATGACCGCTTCCCGGCGAGGACCGGCTCCCAGATACGCAGCGCCCGCTCGTCGTCGCCGGCCGTGAGGTGGTGGCGGGCTCGCTCGCAGATCTCGCAGGCCTCGCAGTCGCTGAACGGGGTGCGCACGCGGGCCGCCCACAGTTCGTAGGCGGCGGCGGTGTCCTGACCCAGATGACTCGCCAACTGGTAGGCCTGCCCGTAGCAGGGCTGGAGGCCGAGACCGGCCTTCTCGTACCGGTCGCGCATCTCCGTCAGCCACTGGCGCAGGCCGGACAGCGGGACCTCGGGCAGTGCGCGCAAGGCGTTCGCCACCCACTTGAACCGCCAGAAGAGCTGGTTGCGCTGGCGCTCGTCGAAGACGTCGGGCTGCTCGTCGAAGAGGGTGAGCAGGCGGGCGAAGACGACGGGCGACTTCCGCGGTTCGGAGCCATAGGTGTACGCCTCCTGGAGTTCGAGGAGCGCGTCGATGAGCGGCTCGGGCTCTGCGAACTGTTCGGCGGCTTCGGTCAGTTCCTCGGCGATGGCGGTGCGGGTGCGACCGTAGGGGCGGCGGTCGTTCTCCTGGAGCGCCTGGTACAGCTCGTCGGTGGTCTGGGGTGCGGTCGGCATCGTCAGCTGTCCTTGCGGAGGGCGTGGGCGAGGAGGTCGAGGAAGGAGCGGTTGATGAGGCTCGACTCGGCGGGCCTGAGCGGGCGCCGGGACAGCATCGCGGCCTGCCCGTAGAGGGCTTCGGCGCTGGTACGGGCGAGTTCGGGCTCGTCGATGGCGACGGCGGCGCGGACCAGCGGGTTGAGCTGGTTGAGGATCAGCTGGGCGCGCGGCTCCTGCCGGCTGAGGTGGCCGAGGATGTCGCCCCACAGCCCGCCCTCCTGCTCACGGGCGAGCCGGGAGCGGGTGCGCTCGTGCCGGGCCTCGCGGCTGTCGATGAGGAGCGCGGGAGCGGAGGCGGGCTGGAAGGAGCGCAACGCGACGTCGCAGTCGAAGACGGCGAGGGCGTCCCGGGCCCGGGCGAGGTAGGCGGCGGCGGCGAGTTCCGTCTCGCGGTCGACCGGGTCGAGGTGGGCGGTGAGGGTCGCCGGGTCGAGGTCGGCGACGACGGCCTCCGGGCGTATCTCGGGTAGCCGGTGGACCAGTTGCCGGTCGTATGTGTAGCCGCCGTTGACGACGCCGAGCCCGGCGGCCGAGGCGATGGCCGCGACCTGGCGGAACTCCTCCACGCTGGAGGTCACGAGCACGGTGCGGTGGGTGCGCGCGAACTCGTCGAGGGTGGTGTGTCCGTCGGTGGTCTCGAACGGCAGCCACGGCAGCAGCATCCGCAGGATCTCGTCGTCGTGCACGGCGAGCGACTTGACGGCCAGGTGGTGGATCTGGAGGAAACGGGCAAGCAGGTCCGGGTCGCTGGCGGCGGTCCGGGCGATCCATGCCCTGAGCCGCTCGGCGAGGGCGTCACGGACCGCGGCGAGCGTCTCGTCCTCGTAGAGGGACTCGCGGGACGCGGTCGGGCGCAGGCTCTCGGCGTCGATGACGCACCGGACGAAGAACGCCCACTCGGGCAGGATCTCCTCGGCCTGCTCGGACAGCAGCATGCCCTTGACGTGTACCCGGTGGCCGTGGCGGCGTCCGGCGGGAACGGCTTCGGACAGCACGCAGGCGATGCCCTTCAGGCCCACGGCGGGCAGGTCCAGCTCGATGGTGTCCAGCGGCTTGAAGCCGAGGACGTCCTCGCCGTACGCCGCCAGTGCGCGCGAGCGCGTGCCCGGCGTCGGGTAGGTACGGGCCCAGGGGGCGGGATCGGGGTTGACGGGCAGGGCCGGGCCGTCTCTGCCGTCGTCGAAGGTCACCGGGTGTCGCAGCAGGGAGCCGAAGTGCGCTGCCAGGGCGTGTACTCGGGTGGGTGCGGTCCACTCCGTCGCGTCGGCGCGCGGCGTCAGGGTGACGGTGGTGCCTGGCCGGAGCCGGGCAGAGCCGGGCAGGGTGCGGACGCTGTAACTGCCGTCGCCGCGTCCCCGCCACTCGACGGCGGGCGCGTCGGGGGTGCGGGCGGTGCGGCTCACCACGTGGATCTCGTCGGCAACCAGGAAGCAGGAGAGCAGACCGATGCCGAACTGACCGATGAAGTCGCCGCGTTGCTCGGCGATCCTCCCCCAGCCCCGAACGGGCTCTTCCTCGGGGCCTCCGGCTGCGCGCTTGCTGCTGCGGCCGATGGTGGCGAGGAAGCTGTGCACGTCGGCCTCGGTGAGACCCACGCCGTCGTCCTCGACGCGTACGACCGAGCCGTCTGCGTACAGACGGATGCCGAAGGCGTCGGCGGGGGCGCCCGGTTCGAGGCGGTGCCGGGCGGTCAGGGCGTCCACCGCGTTCTGCAGGAGTTCACGCAGGTAGACGCGGGGGCTGGAGTAGAGGTGGTGGGAGAGGAGATCGACGAGGCCGCGCAGATCCACCTGGAAGGTGCGGTCGGCACCGGCCGGGTGCGCGGGCGTGTCGGGCAGAGTCATCTAGGAGTCCCGGGTGGGGTGTTCGAAGGGCGACGGAGGCGGCGAAGTGCTTTCGGCGCCACAGGCGCGGTGGACTGCCGTGCAACCGCGGGCGCGGTGCGCGCTGCCTCGGAGCCACGAGCGCCGTGGGCTGCCATGGGCGGCCACAGAGACGCAGGGCGCCGGGGGTTGACCGGCGGGGCGCCGTGCCTCGGGGCACAGGCCCGGTGGCGGCTCAGGCGTGTCTGCGGAAGTGGGCGTACTGCTTCTCCGGCTGAGCCATGTACTTCCAGGGCCATGGGGTGTACGCCCCACCCAGCTCGTGGAAGACACGCGGGGCCACGGTGCTCTCAGCGGCCAGCGACAGGGCCATGGCGAAGATGTTGAAGTCCTCCTGCCAGCCGATGCGCCGCTCGTAGGAGGGGTGGAGGATGCTGCGCTCGGCCGCGTCCCTCAGCTCGTTCTGGATCTTCGGCGTGTCGAGGCAGTCCTTGCTGTCCGACTCCACCCAGTTCTCGATGTGGGCCATGGCGACCACACAGCCGAGGCGATGGCCCTCCGGCGCGGTGGTGAACGCCTCCCGCGCGAACTCCAGGGCCTGGCCCGGTTCACCGCTCCACCGGGGCTGAAGGTACGACACCCACTCGATGTGGGTCTCCAGGTCCAGCGGGTCGCGGCGCAGGGCCGCGTCGAGCCGGACCTCGTTGACGCCGAAGCCGACCGACATGCCTCGTCCGGACGTCAGGAGGCGGCGCCACGGCGTGATCCACTCCGGACGCAGCTCGGCGGCCTCCAGGAGCTGATCCTCGGCGATACGGAGCCGTTGGTAGAAGACCTGCCACTGTTCCCGCGAGACGTCGACGGCGCGTGCGCTGGTGCGCGCCTCCCAGCCCCAGAGGACGTGACGCGCCCCGGATATCAGCAGGGCCGTCGCCCGGTGCTCCTTGTCCTCCTCAGCGGCCCGGACGATCCAGTCCTGCACCCCGTCCACGTCGGCCAGTTCGGCCAGAACCTGGTGGTCACGGCCGATGTCGAAGAGGGCCAGGGCCGCCTTGACCGCCTCCCAGTCCGCCTCCTCGCAGGCCTGCACCAGCGCGAGCACCCGCACGTCGCCGAGCGCGTCCAGTGTGTACACACCACTTCTGCGCCGGGCGGTCAGGGCGTACGGATTCGGCTCCGGTCTCTTCTCGCCCCCGCCGAACAACTTGCGGAACATGCCGCGCCCTCCCCTGGTTTCGCATGATCGTCCGGTGCAGCATAAGGGGCCCCACTGACACCTTCGCCACAGGGCCTTCACCCCAGCTCCACGGGCTTACGCCGGCACCCGCGCGCGCTTCCCCTGCCCCGGCGGCCGCATCCGCGAGCGGGGCCCGTGACACGCCGTCACGACACCCGGCCGAAGGGCCATGGGCCGGCGGCCCGGTCCCACCCCCCGCGCGACGATGCTCCGGTACCTGCCGCCGCGACGGGGCAGGGCCAGTCGGCGCGGGCCAGGACGAACGGGGCCGGGGGTCCGCGCCGGAGCGTGTACGGGCGGCGGCTGCCGCGAGCACGGTTCCTCGACGCCGCTCATACGGCGTGGGGCCTACGACGCGAACGCGGCCTTGCTTTTGGCGTCGGGTTGGCAGATAACACTGTGGTCGGACCACGGACCAAGCCAGGTGCGCCGGTCCGGACAGGTGCGTCCGACCGAGTCCTCGCAA
This sequence comes from Streptomyces sp. NPDC018610, assembly GCF_044391765.1. Classification (NCBI taxonomy): domain Bacteria; kingdom Bacillati; phylum Actinomycetota; class Actinomycetes; order Kitasatosporales; family Streptomycetaceae; genus Streptomyces; species Streptomyces sp. NPDC018610. Next base: position 9,954 of record NZ_JBISAL010000017.1, on the reverse strand, counting down.
AGGACAGCCGACCGTCCCCGTTCGACGGCAGGGAAATCAGATGTCACAACGCAGTGACCTCCAGCGGCGCAGGACGGCTGCGGAGAGCGAATGGTCCCGCCTGGTACCGCAGTTGAAGACCACGGGAGCGGCGGCGACAAGCGGTGCCGCGGCCCTGCGCCAAGAGCTGGCCGAGTCCTGGGCCCGCTCGCTGCGCAGCGTGGACCCCGGCCAGGACAGCGCACCGGTCACCGACGGCGGCGCGGTGCGCCACCGCTGGACGGACTCGCCCCTGCGCCGGCCGGTCGACGACCTCTCCGACGAACTGCACAGCATCGCCGACGACGCCGGGTTCGTCACCGCGGTCACCGACGAGTCCGGGACCATCCTGTGGACGTGCGGCGGGCGGACCATGCGCCGCCGGGCCGAGCAGGTCAACTTCGCGCCCGGCGGGCGGTGGGACGAGCAGGCCATGGGCACCAACGCCCTCTCCCTCGCCCTGCGCACCGGACGCCCCGCCTCCGTCTTCTCCGCCGAGCACCTGGTGTCGGCACTGCACGGGTGGGTGTGCTACTGCGCTCCCGTCCACGGCCCGGACGGGAGCGTCCTGGGCGTCCTGGACATGTCCACCACCTGGGACCGCTCGAACCCTCTGGCCATGTCCACGGTGCGCTCGCTGGTGTCGGCCATCGAGGTGCGGCTGCGCACCGAGCGGCCGCACCGGGCCGGTGCCGCCGGGGACGAGGTGCGCCTCAGCTGTCTGGGCGCCGGGCGGGCCGTGCGCGGAAACCACCCCCTCGGCCTGCGGCCACGCCAGGTGGAGATCCTGACGCTGCTCGCCCTCGAACCGGACGGCTTCTCACCGGAGCGGCTCCGGGAGGCCCTGTACGGCGGCCGGCCCGTCACCGCCTCCACCTTCAAGGCGGAGATCTCCCACCTGCGCCGGGCACTCGGCGGCGGCATCGCGACGCGCCGGTACGCCCTCACCGTCGTCCTGTCCTGCGACGCGGTGGAGGTGCTGCGCGCCCTGAGGCACGGTGACGCGGAGACCGCCCTGCGGCTCTACCGGGGACCGCTGCTTCCGCACTCCGTGGCGCCGGGCATCGAGGAGTGGCGCACGCATCTGGAAGTCGCCGTACGCGAGGCGGTGCTGGCGAGCGGTCACCCGGAACACGCCCTGCGCTACGGCGAACACGCCCCGTACGACACGGAGGTGCACGAGCACGCGCTGCGGCTCCTCGGCCGGGACGACGCACGCCGCGGGATCGCTGCCGGTCGGCTGGTCAGGGCGCTGCGCCACTGAGACAGGCCGCCGCGCGGATGCCCCGGCCTCGCCAACCTCACGCCAACCCGAAGGGCTCACCCTGGGCGGCGGCGCGGCGGCACCGGCCGTCGCAGCACCGCATCCGCCCGACCTTTCGAGGAGAGCCGCCATGGTGTACGCGCAGCCGGGAACCGAGGGCAGCATCGTCGACTTCGCCCGCCGCTATGACAACTTCATCGGCGGTGAGTGGGTCGCCCCCGTGGAGGGACGCTACTTCGACAACCCGTCGCCGGTGGACGGCAAGGTGTTCTGCGAGGTGGCCCGCTCCTCGGCCGCCGACGTCGAGCTGGCGCTGGACGCCGCCCACACCGCGGCCGACCGCTGGGGCCGTACCTCCGTCACGGAACGGGCGAACATCCTCAACCGGATCGCGGACCGCATCGAGGAGAACCTGGAGAGGATCGCCGTCGCCGAGACCTGGGAGAACGGCAAGCCCGTCCGGGAGACCCTGAACGTCGACATCCCCCTAGCGATCGACCATTTCCGCTACTTCGCGGGCGTGGTGCGCGGCCAGGAGGGCACCGTCGGCGAGATCGACGAGGACACCGTCGCCTACCACTTCCACGAACCCCTCGGTGTGGTCGGCCAGATCATCCCGTGGAACTTCCCGATCCTGATGGCCGCGTGGAAGCTCGCCCCCGCCCTGGCGGCCGGCAACTGCGTGATCATCAAGCCCGCCGAGCAGACCCCGGTCAGCCTGCTGAAGGTCATCGAGCTGATCGCCGACCTGCTGCCGGCCGGCGTGATCAACGTGGTCAACGGCTTCGGCGTGGAGGCGGGCAAGCCGCTCGCGTCCAGCCCGCGCATCGGCAAGATCGCCTTCACGGGAGAGACCACCACCGGCCGGCTCATCATGCAGTACGCCTCCGAGAACATCATCCCGGTCACACTGGAGCTGGGCGGCAAGAGCCCGAACATCTTCCTGCCCGACGTGACGGCCGACGACGACGCCTACCTGGACAAGGCGGTCGAGGGCTTCGTGATGTTCGCGGTGAACCAGGGCGAGGTCTGCACCTGCCCCTCCCGGGCCCTGATCGCCTCCTCGATCTACGACGAGTTCATGTCCCGGGCTTTGGAGCGGACTCGGGCCATCAAGGGCGGCAGCCCGCTCGACCCGCAGACCATGATCGGCGCCCAGGCCAGCAACGACCAGTTCGAGAAGATCCTCTCCTACATCGACATCGGCAAGAAGGAGGGCGCCGAACTGCTCACCGGCGGCGGGCCGCGCACGGTGCCGGGTCTCGAGGGCGGCTTCTACGTCGAACCGACCGTCTTCAAGGGGACGAACGACATGCGGATCTTCCAGGAGGAGATCTTCGGCCCGGTAGTCTCCGTCACCACCTTCGACTCGCCCGAGGAGGCCGTCGAGATCGCCAACGACACCCTCTACGGACTCGGCGCCGGTGTCTGGACGCGCAACGGCAACCTCGCCTACCGCCTCGGCCGTGAGATCAAGGCCGGCCGCGTGTGGACCAACTGCTACCACGCCTACCCGGCTCATGCCGCCTTCGGCGGCTACAAGGGTTCCGGCATCGGTCGCGAGACCCACAAGATGATGCTCGACCACTACCAGCAGACGAAAAATCTTCTGGTCAGCTACTCGGAGCAGAAGCTCGGTCTCTTCTGATGAGCACCCGGGTGACGCGCGTCGTACTGACCGAGGCCGCCGAAGACCTGCTGCGGCGACTGACGTCCCGTCACGGACCTTTGATGTTCCACCAGTCCGGCGGCTGCTGCGACGGAAGCGCGCCCATGTGCTATCCGCGCGGTGAGTTCCGGGTCGGCGCGGCGGACGTCCTCCTCGGTGAGGTCGCCGGGGACACCCCGTTCTGGATGAGCGCCGCCCAGTACGCGTACTGGCAGCACACCCGCCTCACCGTGGACGTGGTGCCGGGCCGGGGCGGCGGGTTCTCCGTCGAGGCCCCGGAGGGGGTGCGCTTCCTGCTCCGGTCCCGGGTCTTCACCGACGAGGAGTGGGAATGCGTCCGCGCGGAACCGCCCCTGCCGACCGGGGCCGATCCCGCGCAGTGACTCGGCGCGGCGGCCACCGGGCGGGCACTGGCGTCGGTGACCGCGGGGCCGGACATCCGGGTGTCCGGCCCCGCCCCGCACAGCCGTTCGGAGTCGTCCGGGGCCTTGTTCCTCGCCTACGGCGTGGTGGGTGGGCAGGCCGATCCTCTGCTCCGTGGCGGTGCTCGCGCGGAACGCCGACTCGGCCGCGGCGGTACCGCGACTGTGGATCATGGTGGCTGACGGAACGGAGGGCGGGCCGATCGGCGCGCGTCGGACGCGGGCGGCGGGCGGCGCGGCTGGTCCTGGGGCTACCGTCGGCACGACGTCGTCGCTGACGACGACATCGGCTGGGCGCCCCTCGACCACACCGGCACCCAACTCGTCCACTTCGAAGCGGAGTCCGGTCCCAACGATGGGTGAGCTGCGCGGCGCGCCGCAGACGGTGCCGTCGGCGCCCCGGGCACTGGATGCCGAAAGCGGCCGTCGGCTGTGGGACCTGCCGGAGGAACTCACCTCCGTGCAGTTCGCACTCCCGGCCGCCGACCGGGCCATCGGGGAGACGGGCAGGTGGGACTCGGCCCTGCCCTGGTGCCGGCCAATGTCCTCGCGCCCCACTCCGAAGGCGTCGTGGTGCGCCCCGCCCCCCCGGTCCGCCGTACCCTCACCGCCTACACCCGCACCCGCCCCGACCCCACCGCAGTGGCCTTCTGCGACCTCCTCGCCCAGCAGCCCGCATCGACCCGACCGCGCTCCCGGCGGCCGTCGCGCTTCAGGCAGCGGATGGCCCGAACGCCCCTTGAGACTGTGTCCCGGACGTCGAGGCGGGTCGGCCGCTCGCAGCAGCGCAGGGCTGCGGTGAGCTGGAGAAGAGCAGGGTGGAGCCACGATGCCTTCTCACACCGCGTGAGCTTCAAGTCATGGCGGCGTCCCGGCAACGCTCCCCGCGACAACTCGTCTCGCGGCGGCGCGGGTTACTCAGCGATCAGGTGGGGGCGAGCACCTAGGAGGACGCGGCCTTCCTGGCGTGAGGCGGTTCTTCACCGCGTGGAAGGCCGGGGCCACGCGGGTGCGACGTCGGCGGTCCCGGCCTGCTAGCCGGACTCGGCGCCCCACCGCTGGGCGATCCTGTCGGCCGCGGCCAGCGGGAACGCGTGGTGCGAGACTCCCGGCAGGACCTCGGTCCGTGCTTCCGGAAGAATTCCGGCGACGGCCCGGGCTACGCGGCCGGGGTCGTGGCAACGGGCGCTCCCCGCCAGCAGCACGCGTACCGACAGCTTCCTGAGCGGGGCCGGGTCCGGCGACGGTCCGGTGACCGGGCGGACGGCCGGGAAGCCGGCGGTCTCTTCCTGGAGCCGCAGCCAGGCCGCGTCCAGGGCGGTTCCGCCAGCCTCCCAGGTGAGGAAGGAGCGGATCCGCCGGGAAGTGGGCCGCGCCAGCATCGGCAGCGCGCGCAGGACGTAGCGGGGACTGAGGCCGGTGAAGACCCGGGTCGGGTCGAGCAGGGCAAGGCCGGCGACCCGCTCGGGCCGCCGGGCCGCGTAGTGGGCGGCGATCCAGGCCCCGTACGAGTGCCCGCCGAGCAGCACCGGACCCGCGTCGGAACCCGCGGGACCGATCCCGTCGAGGACCGCGTCCAGCCAGCCGACGAGGTCGTCCACGGAACGGACCGGACGCCCGGGCTCAGGCGCGCTGAACCCCGGGTCCCCCATCAGGTCGACGCCGTGCACCCGATGACGGCGGGCGAGGCCGGCCGCGGCGCAGGCTCCCCACACCGTGGAGGTGGCACCGCCCCCGGGCAGCAGGACGAGCGGCGGGGACGTGGCCGAGCCGCAGCTGTTGACTCGGGTGACCCCGTAGGGCGTGCGCAGGTCGGCGCGATCGACCGGCCCGGGCCACTGGCCGAGGACCTCGTCGTAGGCGGTGCGGAAGGAATCGGGCACGGGTACGGGCACGGACATGGCGACCTCATTCTCTCGCCGTGCGATAATCTCGCTCAACGAGTGATCTTAGGCGGAGGCGACGTGGACGACAACCAGGACGATGGCCGTGGCAGCGCCGGCGGGAGCGGTCGCGGGCCGCAAGAGCCCGACACTCTGCGGCTGGTGCACCTGTTGCGCGCCGTGAGCGTGGAATTCGGCCTGCGTCAGTCCGAGTTCGCCGATCGCAATGCCATGCACAGCACCGACGTACGGGCGTTGATCTGCCTTCTCGACGCCGCCCGGGCCGGTGAGCCGGCCACCGCCGGCCTGCTCGGCAGGCGCCTCGGCCTCAACTCGGCCGGTACCACCGCCGTGATCGACCGGCTGGAGCGGCTCGGGCACGTGGCCCGGACCCGCGACGACCGCGACCGGCGCCGTGTCCTGCTGCGTGTCGAACCGGAGGCGATCCGTCTGGGGCAGGAGTTCTTCGGACCCGTCATCGACGGGCTGATGGGCGTGCTGGACTCCTTCGGCCCCGCCGAACGCGACACCGTGCGGCGCTTCCTGACGGCCGCCCACGCCGTCCTCGGCCCGGAGCAGGACCGATGACCGCTCCCGGGGCCCCGAGGGGCGGAGAAGTGTGATGGCTCGCCGACCGGGGTCCTTCCGGCCGGCACAGTCCGGGCACTTCCTCCAGGACTGCCGCTACAACGGCGTCACCATGCTGGACGCCCACGAACCACGCCGAGACACGGGATCATGCCGGTACGCGTCCGATGAGCGCCGGGACACCCGGCCGGGCACATGGCCGAACAGGATGCCGTCGTTGGGTGGGACGGGCTTGAGTCTCCCGTGGGGGGAGACACCAAGGTGGGGGCATGGACGGCGACACGCTCTACTCGATCGGTGAACTGGCGCGGCGGACCGGTCTGACGGTCAAGACCATTCGGTTCTACTCCGATCGCGGGATCGTGGCGCCGACGGACCGCAGCCCGGCCGGCTACCGCCGCTACACCATCGATGCCGTCGCGCGCTTGGACCTTGTGCGGACCCTGCGGGACCTGGGGCTGGATCTGTCCACGATCCGAGGGGTCGTGGAGCGGGAACTCTCGCTTCCTGAGATCGCCGCCACGCACGCCGAAGCCCTGGCCGTGCGGATCCGGGTCCTGCGCCTTCGGCACGCGGTGCTGACGGCGGTGGCCGAGCGCGGACTCACCGCAGAGGAGACGGATCTCGTGCACAAACTGGCCCGGCTTTCCGGGGACGAGCGCCGACGTCTGATCGGGGATTTCCTCGATGCCGCCTTCGACGGTCTCGGTGCCGACCCCGCGTTCGCGGGGATCAGACGCTCGATGACACCCGAAGTACCCGACGACGCCGGGGTGGAGCAGGTCCGGGCATGGGTGGAATGGGCCGAACTCGCCCTGAACCCGGACTTCCGCGCCGGCATGCGGCGGATGGCCGGGGATCACGCGGCCGAACAGGCGCAGGGTGACACCACGGGCCCGCGCCGCGATCTCACCGCCGTCGTCCGCGACCAGGCCGGTTCCGCTCTGGCGGCGGGCATCGACCCGGCCTCACGCCAGGCCGATCCGATCGTCGCGGCGCTGGCGGCTCACCATGCCCACGTCCTCGGCCGCTCCGACGACGCCGAGTTGCGCCGCCTGCTGCTGGCCCGGCTGGAAGGCGTGAACGACGCCCGTCGGGACCGGCACTTCCAGCTGCTCGCGGTGATCAACGGCTGGCCCGCCCCGCAGAGCCTGGCACCGGCGCTCAGCTGGTCCATCCAGGCCGTCCGCGTCCGAACGGAGCGATAGTCGGGCACAGGCCGGGCGGTCGCCGGAGCGGTGGCGGGCGCCGTTGGCCCGTTCCGTGGGCTTCCGGCGGGGTCACAGGGAGTGGAGGAGGGCGAGGGTCTGCTCGAGTTCGTGCCGCGACGCGCGTGCGGCGGCCTCCGCATCTCCTGCCACTACGGTGTTCACGAGGACGGCGTGGCCCTCCTCGCCATGGTGGGGGTCGTCGGCCCGCAGGTCGAGCAACTCGACCAGGGCGAGCAGCTGTTGTTTCAGCACCGGCACGAACTCGGTGAACAGCCCGGTCAGCACGGGGTTGTGCGCCGCGGCGACCACCGCCTCGTGCAGCGCGATGTCGGCCTCGACGAACTCGGCGTCGTCGGCGCTCCCCGCCGCACGGCGCCTGGCCAGGGCCTCCCGCAGGGCGGTGACGTCGGCCTCGGTGCGGCGCCCGGCGGCCAGCCGCGCGGCTCCGACTTCGACGAGCAGGCGGACTTCGTAGACATCGTTGATGGCCGCCTGCCGGAGCCGGGTGGACCAGTCCTCCCTGGGCGTGGCCGCGATGACGAAGACACCGGATCCCTGACGGGCCCGCACCAGCCCCGCGCCGGCGAGGGCTCGTAGGGCTTCGCGGACGGTGGAGCGCCCCACACCGAGGGATGTGGCCAGGGCGACCTCGCCGGGAAGCTTCGTCCCCACGGCCCACTCACCGCTGGTGATCTGCTCGCGCAGGTGCGCGGTGGCCTGTTCGACCAAGGGGGACGGCCGCAACGCGCCTAGTGGCATGTGAGGTTCACCTTTCCACTCCGCAGGTTGTCTGAGGAGCTGAGTTGTCGTTACTGTACCCGCATGCTGCTGCGCGAGCGTCTTCTCCTCGGCTGCCGCTGCGGGGCCTGAAACGACCGGCACCCCGCAGCGGGGTCCGAGGCTGCGCCGGTCTCCTGATGGCCGACTGAGAGAAGTTCCGCACGATGGCTTACGCCTCTCGAAGCACAGTGTTTCCCACCCTGCGCACCCCCCGCGGTGACATCCCGGCGGACGCGCCGAGTTGGAATCCCCAGCGCCCGAGTGTGATGCCGCACCACCGCTACCAGCCCGCGCACCAGCGGGTCGCTCTGCCTCTGACCGACAGGACCTGGCCGTCACGCCGACTGGAGCGGGCTCCGCTGTGGGTGCCGGTCGACCTGAGGGACGGCAACCAGGCCCTGGCAGAGCCGATGGACACCGAACGCAAGCGCCGGATGTTCGATCTCCTGGTCACCATGGGCTTCAAGGAGATCGAGGTCGGTTACCCCTCCGCGAGCCAGACCGACTTCGACTTCGTACGGCACCTGGCCGACAGCGAGGCCGTCCCCGACGATGTGACCATCTCCGTGTTCACCGCGGCTCGCCGGGACCTGATCGACCGGACCATCGCCTCCGTCGAAGGTTTGCCCCGCACCCTGGTCCACCTGTACACCGCGACCGCGCCCACCTGGCGGAACGTGGTCCTGGGGCGCTCGCGCGCGGCGGTCCACGCGCTGATCCACGACGCCGCCACGTATCTCGTGCGCCGCGCCGAGGAACGGCCGCGGGCCGACATCCGGTTCGAATTCTCCCCGGAGGTCTTCAACCTCACGGAGCCGGACTTCGTCCTGGAGGTGTGCAACAGCCTCACCGAGCTGTGGGAGGCGAGCCCGGACCGGCCGGTGGTCCACAATCTGCCGGCGACGGTGGAGATCGCCACGCCCAACGTGTACGCGGACCAGATCGAGTACATGGATCGCCACCTGGCGCGCCGCTCGTCGGTGATCCTCTCGGTCCACCCGCACAACGACCGCGGGACCGGCGTCGCCTGTGCAGAACTCGCCGTCCTGGCGGGGGCGCAGCGCGTCGAGGGGTGCCTGTTCGGCAACGGCGAGCGGACCGGGAACGTCGACCTGGTGACCCTGGCGTTGAACCTGTATGCGCAGGGTGTGAACCCGATGGTCGACTTCTCCGACATCGACGCGGTGCGCGAGGTGGTGGAGCACTGCAACCGGCTGCCGGTCCACCCCCGGCACCCCTACGGCGGCGACCTGGTGCACACGGCGTTCTCCGGCACCCACCAGGACGCCATCGCCAAGGGCATGGCCCACCATGCCGAGCAGGCAGCGGAGAAGGGTGTACCCGTCGGGGAGGCCCCGTGGGCGGTTCCGTACCTGCCCATCGATCCCGGTGACATCGGCCGCACGTACGAGGAGGTCATCAGGATCAACTCCCAGTCCGGCAAGGGCGGCATCGCCCACCTTCTCCGGACCCACCATGGCCTGAACCTGCCGCAGGCGATGCGGCCGGACTTCTCCCGCACGGTCCAGCACGTCACCGACACCACCGGCGAGGAGCTGTCGCACAAGGAGCTGTGGGAGCTGTTCCACAGCACCTACATCGCTCCGGCCCAGGACGGCCCGGTCACACTGGAGTCCTGGAACACGGCCGAACCCGCCCCGGGCGAACACCGGTTCACCTGCACGCTGCGCACGAGCGGCCGTGAACAGGTCTGTCAGGGAAGCGGGAACGGGCCCCTGTCCGCCTTCGCCGACGCCCTGCGCGGCATCGGCGTCACCGTCGACATTCTCGGCTACACCGAGCACTCCACCGACACCGGGCCGGGCAGCCCCGCCGTCGCGTATGCCGAGTGTCGCGTCGACGATGTCGCCTGCTGGGGCGCCGGCTGGGACACCTCGGTCCTCACCGCCTCCGTCCACGCGGTCATGGCCGCTGTCAACCGTTCCTGGCAGGACCACTCGTAAAGGCTGACGCCTACCCCTCGGGACGGTTCGCCGGCGCATCGAAAGCCGGCTGGGGAACGGCCCGGAACGCAGAAAACCCCGCACCGTGAGGTGCGGGGTTTTCCCTAAAATTTGTTCGGCGGTGTCCTACTCTCCCACAGGGTCCCCCCTGCAGT
>NZ_JBISAL010000016.1:0-100865 GCF_044391765.1 Streptomyces sp. NPDC018610 | reverse complement strand
GGTGTGGAGGTGGACTGGTCGCGGGCGTTCACCGGAATGGGTGCCGCTCGTGTCGACCTGCCGACGTACGCCTTCCAACGCCAACGCTACTGGCTGCAGGACGGCCCCGAAGCAGCCCTGGGCGACCTGACCGCCGTAGGGATGGCCGCCGGTGCACATCCCTTGCTGGGCGCGGTGTTGGACATCGCGGGGGAGGGGAGTCGTCTCTGTACCGCTCGCCTCTCGCAGCAGGCGCAGCCCTGGCTGGCGCGGCACCGTGTCGGTGAGGTCGCGGTACTGCCGACAACGGCCCTGGTCGATCTGTTGACGCATGTCGGCGAGCAGGTCGGTGCGCCGGTGATCGGGGAACTGACCGTGTCCGCGCCGATCGTGGTCCCGGACGTCGCGGGCACGGTCGTTCAGCTCGTCCTGGACGCACCGGACACCGACGGGCACCGTGCGCTGCGGGTGCACTCCCGCACGGACGCCACCACCACCGACCCGGACGGCTGGCAGGAACACGCCGTCGGCACGCTGCTCCCCTGGGACGGCGTCACGACACTGCCGCACGACCTCACCACCTGGCCCCCGCGGGACGCCGCCGAGGTGACCGCGCCCGAGGCCGACGGCGTGACGGCCGTCTGGGCGGCCGAAGGGCGGCTGTACGCGGAGGTGGCCCTGCCGGCGACCGCCGAGGACGAGGCGGACGCCGACCGGTACGGGGTACACCCGGCGGTGCTGGACGCCGCTCTCCGACTGGCCGGGCGGCTCGACGGCACGGCGTCCGTCGCCCCCGGCGAGGGACTCCTCGGCCACTCGGTCCGCGGTGCGCGGGCCCACGCGACCGGCGCCCGGTCCCTGCGCGTGTGTCTCACCACCGTCGGCGAGGGCACGGTGGCGGTCAGCGCGGCCGACGACGACGGCTCTCCCGTGCTCGGCATCGAGGCGGTGGCGCTGCGCCCGCTGACGGCGGAGGAACTGCCCGCCGGCGAGGCGTCATTCACCCGCGACTCGCTGTTCGAGGTGGAGTGGGTGCCGGTCCAGGCCGGGCAGGCGGATGCCGCGGTCGCGTGGAGCCTGTACGACGACCTGAGCGACCTGCCGGCCGACCGGGTGCTGCCGCCGGTCGTCGTGTTCGACCCCGCCGCCGACGATGATCCGAGGCGCACCCTGCCGGAACGCGTGCACACCGTCACGCAGCGCGTGCTGGAGGTGCTCCAGGGCTGGCTGGCCGACCCGCGGACGGCGGACTCCCGGCTCGTGGTGGTCACGCAGGACGGGCCGGCGGGATCGGACGCCGAGTTGGTGGCCGAGCCGGTGCGGGGACTGTTGCGTTCCGCGCAGTCGGAGAACCCGGGACGGTTCGCCCTGCTCCAGGCCGCCGCCGATGCCGCCGCCGACGCCACGGCGACCGAGCCGGCCGCCGCGCCCATCGGCACGGAGGCCCTCCGCGCGGGTCTCGCCGCGGGCCCCGACGAACCATGGGTCGCCGTCCGCGACGGCCGCCCCCACGTCGCCCGCCTCAAGACCGCCACCACCACCGCCGCCACCGGCGCCTCCACCGCGCCCGCCCCGGCATCCGCCACGCCCGCGGCACCGGCCCCCGTATCCACCACGCCCGCCCACGCGACGGCGACTCCCGAGACAGCGCCCCCCGCGACCATCACCACGGACCTGCGGCTCTCCGGCGGCGTAGCCCTGGTGACCGGCGCGACCGGCGGTCTGGGCCGGCTGGTGGTGCGCCACCTCGCCGACGCCCACGGCGTACGGGAACTGGTGCTGGTCTCCCGCTCCGGGCGGGACCCGCACTGGGCCGACGAGCTCGCCGCGCTCGGTCTGAACGTGCGCATGGTGGCCGCCGACGTCGCCGACCGCGAGGCCATGGCGGAACTGGTGGGCTCGATCGGGGACCGGCTGACCGCCGTGGTGCACACGGCCGGCGTCGTCGCCGACGGCCTTCTGAGCACTCTCACCGCCGACGACCTGCACGCCGTACTGCGCCCGAAGGTCGACGCGGCCTGGCACCTGCACGAGCTGACCGCCGATCTGCCCCTGCGCGCCTTCGTGCTCTTCTCGTCGGCGGCCTCGGTCTTCGGCGGCGCCGGACAGGGCAACTACGTCGCCGCCAACGCCTTCCTCGACGCCCTGGCCGCGTACCGGCACGCCCACGGCCTGCCCGCCGTCTCCCTGGCCTGGGGCCTGTGGGGCCCGGAACTCGGCGGCATGGGCGGCGGCCTCGGTGAGGTCGACCTGGCCCGGATCGCCCGCGAGGGCATCCTGCCGCTGTCCGCGGCACACGGTCTCTCCCTGTTCGACGCGGGCCTGACCTCGGGACGGGCCGCTCTCGTGCCCGTGCGGCTGGACCTGGCCGCCCTGCGCGCCGGCGACCACCTCCCGGCCGTACTGCGCGGCCTGGCTCCGCGCGCCACCCGCCGCGCCGTCACCCGGCAGCGCGCGGCAGCCGCCCAGGAGGGCCCGGCCCTGCCCCGGCGCCTGGCGGGCGTCGCCCCGGCCGACCGGCACAAGGCTCTGCTCGACCTGGTGCGCGAGAGCGCGGCGCAGGTGCTCGGCCATGCCTCCGTCGAGGCCGTCGGCGCCGTACGCCCCTTCAAGGACACCGGGTTCGACTCGCTGACCGGCGTCGAGCTGCGCAATCGGCTCGCCGCCGAGACCGGCCTGGCCCTCCCGGCCACCCTGGTCTTCGACTACGCCACGCCCACCGCGCTCGCCCGGCACCTGCACGCCGAACTCCTCGGCACGGTGGACGAAGCCGCCGGGTCCACCGCCCCCGCCGCCCCCGTCGCCACCGCGGCCACGACGACGGACGACGAGCCGATCGCCGTCGTCGGCATGGGCTGCCGCTACTCCGGAGGAGCGGACTCCCCCGAGGGGCTGTGGCGCATGCTGGCCGCGGGAGACGACACGATCGTGGAGTTCCCGGCCGACCGCGGCTGGGACATCGACAGCCTCTACCACCCGGACCCGGACCATCTGGGCACGACGTACGTGCGCACGGGCTCCTTCCTGGAGGGCGCCGGCGACTTCGACCCCACCTTCTTCGGCATCGCCCCGCGCGAGGCCGTCGCGATGGACCCGCAGCAGCGGCTGCTGCTGGAGACGTCCTGGGAGGCCATCGAGCGGGCGGGCATCGACCCCATGTCGCTGCGGGGCAGCAGGACGGGCGTCTTCGCGGGCACCAACGGCCAGGACTACAGCGCGCTGATGCAGCGCTCGCCCCGGGAGTCCGAGGGCTACCTGGCCACGGGCATCGCTGCCAGCGTCGTGTCCGGCCGCATCTCCTACACCTTCGGTTTCGAAGGCCCCGCCCTGTCGGTGGACACGGCGTGCTCGTCGTCCCTGGTCGCCCTGCACCTGGCCGTCCAGGCACTGCGCAACGGGGAGTGCGCCCTGGCTCTCGCCGGGGGTGTGAGCGTGATGACGAGCCCCGGCCTGCTGGTGGAGTTCAGCCGGCAGCGCGGGCTGTCGCCGGACGGCCGCTGCAAGTCCTTCTCCGACGACGCGGACGGCACGGGCTGGGGCGAAGGCGCCGGCATGCTGCTGCTGGAGCGGCTGTCGGACGCGCGCCGCAACGGTCACAACGTGCTGGCGGTCGTGCGCGGCTCGGCCGTCAACCAGGACGGGGCCAGCAACGGCCTCACCGCCCCCAACGGGCCCTCCCAGCAGCGGGTCATCCGGGCTGCCCTGGCGAACGCACGCCTCTCGGCGTCGGACATCGACGCCGTCGAGGCGCACGGTACGGGGACGACGCTGGGTGATCCGATCGAGGCGCAGGCGCTGCTCGCCACCTACGGGCAGGACCGCGACCGGCCCCTGTGGCTCGGCTCCGTGAAGTCGAACATCGGCCACACCCAGGCCGCCGCGGGCGTCGCGGGCGTGATCAAGATGGTGGAGGCGATGCGGCACGGTGTGCTGCCGCGGACCCTCCATGTGGGGACGCCGTCGTCGAAGGTGGACTGGTCGGCGGGTGCGGTGGAGCTGCTGACGGAGGCGCGGGAGTGGCAGAGTCCCGTCGATCGTCCGCGTCGGGCGGGGGTGTCGTCGTTCGGTGTGAGCGGTACGAACGCGCACGTCATCCTGGAGCAGGCCCCGGAGACCGAGCCGGCCGAGGAGGCTGGGCCGGCGGTTCCGGTGGAGCCGGTGGCGGTGCCGTGGTTGCTGTCCGCCCGGAGTGCGGATGCGCTGCGTGAGCAGGCGGCCAGGCTGCGGGCCCACGTCGAGAGCGGCGCCGACCTGTCGCCGGTGAACGTCGGCTGGACCCTGGCGAACCGTGCGCAGTTCGAGCACCGGGCCGTCGTCGTCGGGAAGAGCCGTGACGGACTGATCACTTCTCTGGGCGACGTGAACCCGGGGACTGTCGGTTCCGGTGGCCGGACGGTGTTCGTGTTCCCCGGTCAGGGCTCGCAGTGGGCCGGTATGGGCGCGGAACTCCTCGACACGGCTCCGGTGTTCGCGGCGTGCGTCGCTGATTGCGGCGAGGCGCTGGCGGAGTTCGTGGACTGGGATCTCGAAGCTGTGCTGCGGGGGGCCGTGGGTGCTCCGTCTCTGGAGCGGGTGGATGTGGTCCAGCCGGTTTCGTGGGCGGTGATGGTGTCGCTGGCCGCGTTGTGGCGCTCCTATGGTGTGGAGCCGTCGGCGGTGGTGGGGCATTCGCAGGGTGAGATAGCGGCTGCGTGCGTGGCCGGAGCGCTCTCGCTCCAGGATGGTGCCCGGGTGGTGGCGTTGCGGTCGCAGGCGATCGCTGCGGGTCTGGCCGGTCACGGCGGCATGGTCTCCCTGGCTCTGGATGCCGAGACGGCGGCCGCACGGATCACGGCGTGGGACGGCCGTATCGAGATCGCCGCGTTGAACGGGCCGACGTCGGTCGTCGTGGCGGGTGAGCCGCAGGCCCTGGACGAGCTGATCGCCTCCTGTGAGGCGGAGGAGATCCGGGCCCGCCGGGTCCCGGTGGACTACGCGTCCCACACCTCGCACGTGGAGCGGATCGAGGGGGAGCTGGCCAGGGTCCTGGCCGAGGTGCGCCCGCAGCCGTCCGGCATTCCGTTCTTCTCCACTGTCACCGGAGACTGGGCGGATACTACGGCTCTGGACGCCGGCTACTGGTACCGCAATCTCCGCCGGACCGTCCGCTTCCAGGAAGCCGTAACCGCCCTGGCAGCCCAGGACCACACCGTGTTCGTCGAGGTCTCACCGCACCCCGTCCTGGCGATGAGCATCCAGGACACGGTCGATGAAGCGGTCGTCACCGGCACGCTGCGCCGTGAGGACGGCGGCCTGGACCGCTTCCTCACCTCCGCCGGAGAACTGTGGACGCACGGCATCGACGTGGACTGGTCGCAGGCCTTCACCGGCACCGGCGCCCACCACACCGACCTGCCCACCTACCCATTCCAGCACCGGCGTTACTGGCTGAGCGTCGATGCCTCGACCGCGGGCGACGTCGCAGCCGTCGGTGTGGCGCCGGCCGGGCACCCGCTGCTCGGGGCGGCGGTGGAGTTGCCGGACGGGGAGGGGATCGTCCTGACCGGGCGCCTGTCCGCTCGGGCCCACTCCTGGCTCGCCGGCGAGGGCGGTGGCGTGCTGCTGCCGGCGGCGGTGTTCGTGGAGCTGGCCGTCCGGGCCGGTGACGAGGCCGGCTGCGACGTGGTGGAGGAGCTGACGCTCCAGGCCCCGCTGGTGCTGCCTGAGAAGGCCGGAGTCCAGCTGCGGGTGCGGGTGGCCGGGGCGGACGAGGAAGGGCGGTGCGCCGTCGCCGTCCACTCCCGGGCCGAGGACGCCGCCCCGGGCGCACCGTGGGCCTGCCACGCCACCGGCCGGCTGGCCCGTGCCGAAGCGCCGGTGGCCGGATGGGAGCCGGTGGCCTGGCCCCCGGCCGGGGTCACCCGGGTGGACAGCGTGGACAGCGACCGGGTGGACGCTCTGTGGCGGGGTGCGGACGGTGAGCTGTTCGCCGAGGTGAGCCTGCCGGACGAGCAGCGGACCGAAGCGGCACGCTACGGCCTGCACCCGGCGCTGTGGGACGCGGCGTTGCTGGACGTGGCGCTGGAGGCCGCCCGGCACGTGTCAGCCGGCGGTGACGCGGCGGACCGGCCGCCGGCGCCGGCCGGCTTGCAGGGCGTCGTCCTGCACGCGGGCGGCGCGGACCGGCTGAGGGTACGGATCACCGGCGCCGCCGGACGGCCGCGGGACCTGACGGTGGAGGCGGCCGACCCCACCGGCGCGGCCGTCGCGACGGTGCGCCGCGTGGCGCTGGAACCCTTGGACCTTCCGGAACTCGACGGACCGCGGACGCCGGACGGACCTGCCGGGCACACCGGCCCAGCCGTGCTCGCCGGACCCACAGGCCCAGCCGGGCAGGCGGACCCCGCCGGCCCCGCTCGCCCCACGACGGCGCACCCCGTTCCGGCGCGTCGTCCCGCTCCCGCCCGGCGCCGGGCGCGGTCCGCTCAGGACGGCACGGGTCAGGGTCTCGCGGCCCGGCTGACGGGACTGGCGGAGGCCGAGCAACTGCGCCTGCTCACCGAGCTGGTGCACACCGAGACGGCCGCGGTCCTCGGACTGCCCGGCCCGGACGCGGTCGAGACGCGGCGCGGCTTCTTCGAGCTCGGCTTCAACTCCCTGCTGGCGCTGGAACTGCGCAACCGGCTCAACGCGGCCACCGGACTACGCCTGCCGGCCTCGTTCCTCTTCGAGCACACCCGCCCGGCGGCCGTGGCCGCGCACCTGCGGCAGGAGCTGACGCGGGGCGCCGCCGGGGCGGCGGGGCCGGCGGCCGGCGGCATCGAGGAGATGTTCCGCCAGTCGTTCGCCGCCGGACGGCATGTCGCGGGAAACGAGCTGATCATGGCGGCCTCCCGGCTGCGCGACGCCTTCGACGCGGAGTCGGCGGGGGAGCACCTGCCCGAGCCGGTCCCGTTGGCCACGGGCGGGGCGCGGCCCCGGCTGTTCTGCCTGCCGGCGGTGGTGGCGACGGCCGGTCCCCAGCAGTACGCCCGCTTCGCCGAGCACTTCCGCGGCCGGCGGGACGTCACCGTGCTGCCCGAGCCGGGCTATCTGCCCGGCGAGCGCATCCCGGCCGACCTGGCGGCCCTGACGGAACTGCACGCGCGTGCGCTGCGGCGGGCCGCCGGCGACGAGCCGTTCGTCCTGGTGGGCCACTCGGCGGGCGGCCAGATCGCGCACGCCGTCACCGCGCACCTGGAGACCCTCGGCAGCCCGCCCGAGGCCCTGGTGCTGCTGGACGTGCCGTGGCCCGAGGACGACGCGGACAACGCGGAGGTCGGGGCGGCGATGCTCGGCGTCGCCTTCGACCGGGAGCGGAAGCTGGGCGGCGGCATCATGAACGACGTCCGGCTGACCGCCATGGGCGGCTACCACCGCCTCCTCGCCGACTGGCGGCCGGAGCCCGTCAAGACGCCCACCCTGCAGGTCCGGGCCACCGAACCGATGCCGTCGGCGTCCGGTGCGGTCGAGGACGACGCCGTGATGCTGCGCGTCGACTGGAAGCTCGACCACACCGCGCGGGACGTGCCCGGCAACCACTTCAGCATCGTCGAGGAGCACGCCGGAGCGACCGCCGGCGTCGTCGAGGAATGGCTGGCCGGGATCGCCGTGAACGGCGTCTCCGACTGATTGTCCCCGAAAGTCACGAACAGCGAGAGCAGAGCGGAAGTCAGGACCTTGAAGAAGCACATCGCCGTCCTCGGTGCCCCGTACCACGGACATGTGAACCACACCCTGCCCGTCGTAGCCGATCTCGTCGGCCGCGGGCACCGCGTCACCTACGTCACCACCGGCCACTTCGCGCCGTCGGTGGCCGTGGCCGGCGCGACGACCGTGACCTACGAGTCCGTGTGGCCGGCCAACCGGAGCGTGCCGCCCGAGATGTCGGCCGACGAGATGGCCGAGGGACCGCTCCAGCTGCTGCGGGAGAACATGGCGCTCACGGCCGCCGCCGAGCGTGAACTCAGTGCGGATCAGCCTGACTTGGTGGTGTACGACACCCTGATGAACTTCTCCGGCCGGGTGCTGGCGGAGAAGTGGGGCAGGCCCGCCGTCCAGCTGATCCCCATGCTCGCCTCCAACGAGCACTTCTCGGTCCTCGCCGCGCTGGCGGAGGAGTTCCCCGCGATGGACCCGCAGCACCCCTCGCTGATGGAGTTCGGCATGAAGCTGGCCGAGTTCCGGATCGGCCACGGCTTGGGCGCGCCCACCCCCGGTGACATCCTCGGCGTGCCGGAGGGCCTCAACGTCGTCTTCGTGGCCCGCGACTTCCAGCCGGCCGCGGACACCTTCGACGAGCGGTACGTGTTCGTCGGGCCGGGCGCGGTCGCCGGCGGTGACGACGCCGGGTCGTGGCAGCCGCCGCAGGACGCCGGCCCGGTGCTGCTGGTCGCCCTCGGAACACTGTTCAACGAGCGGCCCGACTTCTACCGCGCCTGCCTGAAGGCCTTCGCCGACCTGCCCTTCCACGTGGTGATCGCGACCGGCGAGCACGTCGACCCGGCCGACCTGGGCGCCGTACCGGCCAACTGCGAGGTGCACCGGCAGGTGCCGCAGCGCGCGGTGCTGGCGCACGCCCGGGTCTTCGTCACCCACGCGGGCATCCGCAGCACGATGGAGGCGCTCGCGGCGGGCACCCCGCTCGTGGCCGTCCCGCAGTCGGTCGAGCTGGACTTCACCGCGCGGCGCATCGCCGAGCTGGGCCTGGGCGTGCGGGTCGCACGCGCCGACGCCTCGCCCGAGGCCCTGCGCGAGGCGGTCCTGACGGCGGCCGAGGACCCGGGGATCCGGCGGCAGGCGGCCGCCATGGCGGAGCACGCGCGCGCGGCGGGCGGCGCGGCCCGGGCGGCGGACGCGATAGAGGCGTACGCGGAGCGGTCCTGAGATGGCGCGGGAGAACTGGGCGGGCCGTACGGTCCTCGTCACCGGCGGGCTCGGCTTCATCGGCTCCCACTTCGTGGAGGAGCTGCTGGAGCTCGGCGCGCGGGTGCTGTGCCTGTACCGCCGGGAGCGCCCGGAGACGCTGGCCGAGCTGCCCGCCGGCGACCGGCTGACGGCCCTGCGGACGGACGTCCTCGACGAGCGGGCGCTGCGGGAAGCCGCCGGCGCCTTCGAGCGGCTCGACATGATCGTCAACTGCGCGACCCTGGACGGGAACATGCAGTTCCTGCTGCAGGAGTCGGGCCGCATGCTCGACGAGAACGTACGCATCGCCTCCAACGTCCTCAACCTCGCGCGTGACCGCGCCGTCGCGGACGTCGTGCTGATCAGCTCGGCCGAGATCTACGCGTACGAGGGCACGCGGCCGGCGCGCGAGGAGGACGACCACCGGCGGCGCATGGAGTTCACGCCCAACGGCTACCGCATGTCGAAGATGTTCACCGAGGTGCTCGCGGACCTGTACCGCGAGCAGTTCGGGATGAGGATCTACACGCCCCGGCCCACGAACGTGTACGGGCCGCGGGACGACTTCGCCACGACGACGAACCACGTCGTCCCCAACATGCTGATGCGGCTGGCCGCAGGGCAGGACGTGGAGATCTGGGGCGACGGCAGCCAGCTGCGGACCTTCATCCATGTGCAGGACCTGGTGCGCGCGGTGCTGTGCATGGTGCGTTCCGGGGAGCACGAGACGCTCAACATCGGGACGCCGGAACAGGTGTCCGTCCGGGACCTGGCGTTCCTCGTCGCGGAGGCCGCCGGCCAGGAGCCGAGCCGGATCCGCTTCGCCCCCGACAAGCCCGTCGGCGCGGCCCGCCGGGCCCTCGACCTCGAGAAGTTCCACAGCGTCGTCGATTTCACGCCGCGGTCGTTGAAGGACGGCCTGCGGGACACCGCGCAGTGGTACCGGAAACACCTTCAGGAGACCCAGTGAAGATCTCGTTGCAGACGTTCGGGACGCGCGGTGACGTCCATCCGTTCCTGGCGCTGGGCATCGGGCTGAGCCGGCGCGGACACGACGTCGGCGTCGCCACCTCCACGGACTTCAAGGCGATGGTCGAGTCGGCGGGCCTGGAGTTCAAGGAGATACCCGGCAAGAGCGCCGACCACTTCGCCGACCCGGACGTGATCAGGTCGATCCGCAAGAGCGCCTCGTCGCTGCGGACGGCGCTGGCGATGAAGCGGCCCACCACGGAGGAGTTCGCGCAGTCGGTGGAGCGCATGCAGGAGGCCGCCGAGGGCGCCGACTTCGTGCTCACCTCGATGATCACCCGCGGTTACGGCTTCGCCGGGGCCAGCGCCCCTTGGGGCACGGTCAACTGGTGGCCCATGACGGCGACCCGGGAGTTCCGCGCCTACAAGACGCCCGACCTCCCGCTGGGCCCCGCCTACACGCGGTTCACGCACGCCATGTCCGCCCAGCTGGAGTGGGCCGTGCACCGTCCGGCCGTCAACAAGGTGAGGACCCGGCACGGCCTGTCGCCGCTGAAGAAGTCACCGATGGGCACGCTCGGCGTCGAGCATCCCGTCCTCTACCCCTACAGCCCCTCCTTCCTGCCACCGGCGTCCGACTGGCCGCAGCGCGCCCACGTCACCGGCTACTGGGTGTGGGAGCGCCCGGAGCAGGAGCCGCCCGCGGACCTCGTGGACTTCCTGGACAGCGGGTCCGCCCCCCTGGTCCTGGCCCTCGGCAGCGCGTGGCCGGTCTACGGCGAGGAGACCTTCCGCGCCGTACGGGACGCCGTGCGCGGGGCCGGGCGGCGCCTGGTCGTGGTCGGCGGTCCCGAGGGAACCGCCTCGGACGACGTGTTCCGCGTCCAGGAGGTCGACTACGGCTGGCT
This sequence comes from Streptomyces sp. NPDC018610, assembly GCF_044391765.1. NCBI lineage: Bacteria > Bacillati > Actinomycetota > Actinomycetes > Kitasatosporales > Streptomycetaceae > Streptomyces > Streptomyces sp. NPDC018610. The sequence goes on along the minus strand of NZ_JBISAL010000016.1, from coordinate 90,084 downwards.
GTTCCCGAAGGCGGCCGCCGTCGTCCACGGCGGGGCCTTCGGCACCACGGCCGACACGCTGCGCGCCGGCGTGCCGCACGTGACGGTCCCGTGCTGGGCCGACGGACCGTACTGGGCGGCACGGCTCACCGAAGTCGGCGTGGCGGCACGGCCGGTGGCGTTCCAGAAGATGACCGGCGACCAGTTGAGCCAGGCCGTCGCCTCCGTCCTGGACGATCCCCGGCCCGCCGAACGGGCCGCCCGCCTCGGTGAGCGCGTCCGCGCCGAGCGGGGCGTGGAGACGGCCTGCGACCTCATCGAATCGGCGGTGGCCGCGGCCGTCTGAGCCGCACCCCCGACCCCCCACCACTCAACGCTTGGAGACCCACCCCACCCATGACCACGTACGTTTGGGACTACCTCCCGGAATACCAGGACGAGCGCGCCGACATCCTCGACGCCGTCGACAAGGTCTTCTCCTCCGGGCGTCTGGTGCTCGGCGAGAGCGTCAGCGGCTTCGAGTCCGAGTTCGCCGCCTACCACGGGGCGCGCCACTGCACCGGTGTCGACAACGGCACCAACGCCGTGAAGCTGGCCCTCGAAGCGGTCGGCGTCGGGCCCGGCGACGAGGTGATCACCGTCTCCAACACGGCGGCCCCCACGGTCGTCGCCATCGCCGGGGCGGGCGCCACGCCCGTCTTCGTCGACATCCGCGCCGACGACTTCCTGATGGACACCGACCAGGTCGCCGCCGCGATCACATCGCGCACCAAGGCCCTGCTGCCGGTGCACCTGTACGGGCAGTGCGTGGACATGGCGCCCCTGAAGGCGCTCGCCGCCGAGCACAGCCTCGCCCTCGTCGAGGACTGCGCGCAGGCGCACGGCGCCCGCCACCACGGCCGTCTGGCCGGCACGATGGGCGACGTCGCCGCGTACAGCTTCTACCCGACCAAGGTCCTGGGCGCCTACGGCGACGGCGGCGCCGTCCTCACCGACGACGCCGACACCGACGCCGCTCTGCGCCGCCTGCGCTACTACGGCATGGAGAAGGTCTACTACGTCGTCCAGACCCCCGGCCACAACAGCCGCCTGGACGAGGTGCAGGCCGAGATCCTGCGCCGCAAGCTGACCCGCCTGGACGCCTACGTCGCCGGCCGGCGCGCCGTCGCCCGCCGCTACGAGGAGGGCCTCGGCGACCTCACCGGCCCCGGCGGACTGCTGCTGCCCGCCACCAGCCCCGGCAACGAGCACGTGTACTACGTGTACGTGGTCCGCCACCCGCGGCGTGACCTGATCATCGAGCGCCTCAAGAACGAGTACGACATCTCGCTCAACATCAGCTACCCGTGGCCGGTGCACACCATGTCCGGCTTCGAGCACCTCGGTTACCGCAAGGGCGCGTTGCCCGTCACCGAGGCGCTCGCCGACGAGATCTTCTCGCTGCCGATGTACCCCTCGCTGCCCCTGGACCTGCAGAACACCGTCATCGGTGCCCTGCGCGACGTCCTCAAGTCGCTGTAGCCGCCCCCGTCGAGAAGGAGTCCCCGGTGAAAGCACTGGTGTTGTCCGGTGGCATGGGGCTGCGGCTGCGGCCCTTCAGCCACTCCATGCCCAAACAGCTGATGCCGCTCGCCAACAAGCCCGTCCTGCTGCACGTCATCGAGCAGTTGCGCTCCCTGGGCGTGACCGAGATCGGCATAGTGGTCGGTGACCGGCCCGAGAAGATCAGCGAACGCTTCGGCGACGGCTCGGAGTTCGGCGTACGGCTGACCTACATCGAGCAGGACGCCCCGCGCGGCCTGGCGCACGCGGTCGCCATCGCCCGCGACTTCCTCGGCGACGACGACTTCGTCATGTACCTCGGGGACAACCTGCTGCCCGAGGGCGTCGACGACATCGCGGCCGAGTTCCGCCGGCGGCGGCCCGCGGCCCAGCTCGTGGTGCACCGGGTCGCCGACCCACGCGCCTTCGGCGTGGCCGAGGTCAACGACAGCGGGCGAGTGCTGCGGTTGGTGGAGAAGCCCGAACAGCCCGTCAGCGACCTGGCCGTGGTCGGCGTGTACTTCTTCACGGCGGCCATCCACGAGGCCGTGGCCGCCGTGGAGAGCAGCGCCCGCGGCGAGCTGGAGATCACCGACGCCATCCAGTGGCTGGTCGCCCGGGGCGAGGAGGTGCGCGCCCGGACCTACTCCGGCTACTGGAAGGACGCCGGGCAGATCGACGACGTGCTGGCCTGCAACCGGGAACTCCTGGACCGGCTCAAGCCGTCCGTCAGCGGCGAGGTCGACGCGCACAGCGAGCTGATCGGCGCCGTCGTCGTGGAGGAGGGGGCCCGCATCGTGCGCTCCCGCATCACCGGGCCCGCCGTCGTCGGCGCCGGCGCGGTCGTCGAGGGCAGCTCCATCGGCCCGCACACCTCGATCGGCGAGGGCTGCCGGCTGCTCGGCGTGCAGCTGAGCGACAGCATCGTGCTGGAGCGCGCCAGCGTGCGGGGCGTCCAGTCGGTGCGCAGCTCCATCATCGGCCGCGAGGCCAGCGTGGACGCCGTCGGCGCCGAGGGCTCCCAGCGGCTGATCGTCGGCGATCACGCGCGGGTGGAAGTGGCCGCATGAGGATCCTGGTGACCGGCGGCGCCGGCTTCATCGGCTCCGCCTACGTCCGCACCCTCCTCGACGGCGGCTACGCGGGCTACGAGGACGCGTCGGTGACCGTCCTGGACAAGCTGACCTACGCGGGCGACCGGGCCAACCTGCCCGAGCGGCACGACCGCCTGGACTTCGTCGAGGGCGACATCTGCGACACGGGCCTGCTGCGGCAGCTGCTCCCCGGCCACGACGCGGTGGTGCACTTCGCCGCCGAGTCCCACGTGGACCGCTCGATCACGGACCCGTCCGTGTTCGTCCGAACCAACGTGATGGGGACGCAGAGCGTGCTGGAGGCCTGCCTGCACACCGGCGTCGAACGTGTCGTGCACATCTCCACCGACGAGGTCTACGGCTCCATCGACTCCGGCTCCTGGACCGAGGAGTGGCCGCTGGCCCCCAACTCGCCCTACGCGGCGTCCAAGGCGGGCAGCGACCTGATGGCCCGCGCCTACGCCCGCACCCATGGCATGGACGTGTCCGTGACCCGCTGCTCCAACAACTACGGGCCGCGCCAGCACCCGGAGAAGCTCATCCCGCTGTTCGTCACCCGCCTCCTCGCGGGCGAGACGGTCCCGCTGTACGGGGACGGCTCCAACGTCCGCGAGTGGCTGCACGTCACCGACCACTGCGCGGCCGTCCAGCTGGTCCTCACCCGTGGCCGGGCCGGGGAGGTCTACAACATCGGCGGCGGGACCGAGCGCACCAACCGCCAGATCACGGACCTGCTGCTGGAGCTGTGCGCGGCATCGCCCGAGCAGGTCCGGTACGTCACCGACCGCAAGGGCCACGACCTGCGCTACGCGCTGGACGACACCAAGATTCGTGAGGAGCTGGGCTACGCCCCGCGCATCGGCTTCGAGGACGGACTGGCCGCCGTGGTGGACTGGTACCGCGCCCACCCCGACCGGTGGCGGCCGGGCCCGGCCGACGGAAAGGCGGCCGCATGAGCGCCCCGGCCCGTCCGGCCGCGCTGCGCGCCTGCGAGGACCCCGGCCTGCCCGCCCGCCTCGCCCGCTCGGCGCGGGACCGGGACGGGACGCTGCTGCCCACGGACAAGGTGGAGGTCTGGCTGGACGAGCGCCGCGAGGCGCACCCCTTCCGGGTGGAGCGGGTCCCGTTCGCGCGGGCGGACGGCTGGAGCTTCGACGAGTCCACCGGCAACCTCCAGCACCGCAGCGGACGGTTCTTCACGGTGGAGGGGCTGCGGGTGGACGCGGCATCCGCCCGGTGGCGCCAGCCCATCATCCGGCAGCCGGAGGTCGGCATCCTCGGCATCCTCACGCAGGACTTCGACGGGGTGCCGCACTTCCTGCTGCAGGCCAAGATGGAGCCCGGCAACACCAACCTGCTGCAGCTGTCGCCGACCGTGCAGGCCACCCGCAGCAACTTCACCGGCGTGCACCGGGGGGCGCCCGTGCGCTACCTGGAGTACTTCGCCGGCCCCCGGCGCGGCCGGGTCGTCGCCGACGTCCTGCAGTCCGAGCACGGCGCGTGGTTCTACCGCAAGAGCAACCGCAACATGGTCGTGGCGGTGGACGACGACGCGGAAGTGCCCCTCGCGGACGACTTCCGCTGGTTGACCCTCGGCCAGATCCACGAGCTGCTCGCCCGGGACAACACGGTCAACATGGACACGCGGACCGTGCTGTCCTGCCTGGCCCCGTTCCTGAACCCGCCGGGCCCCGCCGGACAGGCGCTCACCCCCACCGCGGAGCTGCTGGGCTGGCTGACCGGACAGCGCAGCAGCCGCGACATGGAGGTGACCCGGATCCCGCTGCGGGAGACGGAGGCGGAGGGCTGGCACCGCGGCCCGGACGGGATAACCCGCCCGGACGGCCGCTACTTCGACGTGGTGGCGGTGTCCGTGCGGGCCGGCAGCCGCGAGGTGAGCAGCTGGCACCAGCCGCTGTTCGCGCCGCGCGGCCCCGGCGTGGTGGCCCTGGTGGTGCGGGAGTTCGGCGGCGTGCCGCACGTGCTGCTGCGCGCCCGGGCGGAGCCGGGGTTCCGCGGCGTCGTGGAGCTGGGCCCCACCGTCCAGTGCGTGCCCGAGAATTACGACCCCGCCGACCGGCCGCCGCTGCTGGACTGGGTACTGTCGGCCGACCCGTCGCGGGTGCGGTACGACACCGTGCACTCGGAGGAAGGCGGACGGTTCCTGGACGCGGTGGCCCGCTACACCATCGTCGAGGCCGACGCGACGCTGCCCGCCGAACTCCCCGAGGACTTCGCCTGGTTCAGCGTGGCGCAGCTGGGCGGTCTGCTGCGGCACGAGCACTACGTGAGCGTGCAGGCCCGCACCCTGCTGGCTTGTCTGAACGCGCTGCCCTGAGCCCGCCGGCAGCGCGCCGCGGGCACGTCCCGGTCCGTGTCCTCACCCCTGCTCCCCGTCCGCCGTCCGCGCATCCGCCGTCCGCGCATCCGCCGTTCCCCGTCCGCCGCAGACCGTGCGCACGACGCCGGTCATCGTCCGCCGTCCGTCGCCCGCACATCCGCGGTCCTATGCCGTCAGAGGAGGTCGTCGTGTTGTCCGTCCGCTCCGTCCGGGACGAGTGTGTCGCGGTCCCGCTCGGTGAAGCGTTCGCCCGTGCGCGGGCAGCGGAAGCGGCCGTCGCCCTCGTCCTCCAGGGGGACGCCGGCCCGCCCGACCCACCGCACTCGACGAGCCGGCGCCCCGGCCACCAGCGCGTAGTCGGGCACGTCCCGGGTGACGACGGAACCGGCGGCGACCAGGGCCCAGCGCCCGACCGTCACCGGCGCCACGCACACCGCGCGGGCGCCGATGGAGGCGCCGTGGCGGACGGTCACCCCGACAGGGGTCCAGTCCTGCGGGCCCTTGGGCGCCCCGGCGGGGGTCACGGCCCGCGGATGGGGGTCGTTGGTGAGCACGGCGGCCGGACCGATGAACACCCCGTCCTCCACCGTGGCCGGCTCGTACACCAGGGCGTAGTTCTGCACCTTGCAGCCGTCCCCGACCGTCGCGCCGGGCCCGATGTACACGCCCCGCCCGATGTTGCAGTCGCGGCCCACGACCGCGCCCTCCCGTATATGGGCCGTGCCCCAGACGGAGGTGCCGTCGCCCACGGTCGCCCTTTCGTCCACCTCGGCGCCGGGCGCAATGCGAATATTCACCATTTCTCCTTTGCCAGAAAAACCGCGCTGCTGCCGGTATACCGTACTGCCAAAATTCAGGTGTGATGCACATCACGTGGGGGATCGCCGATGGGTCGTCAACTCGACTTGACAGGGTGTTTGTTGCTGTAATTGGGTAGTCATTGTGAATGCGGGGGCATGAAGGGATTTCCGCGATGCAGGTAAATGGTGTCTACATTGACTCACTCGGCGTACACCTTTCTGAATGGGTGTCCGTCGCCGACGCGGAGGGCCCGGGGGATTATGAACGCGGTGAGTTCGCCGCAGCCGGCCTGACCGGCACCCACGTGGCCGGGGACGTGCCGGCCGTCGACATGGCGGTGCACGCCGCCCGTACCGCCGTCGAGCGCTCGGCGGTGGACCTGTCGGCGATCGACTCGCACATCCACGGCAGCGTCTACTACCAGGTGCCCGAGGGCGCCTACGCGCCGGGCTACATCCTGCGCGAACTGGGCGCCGGCCACATTCCGTCGCTGGACGTCCAGCAGGGGTGCGACGGGGTGCTCGGCGCGCTGGAGACGGCCGCCGGGCAGATCACCGGCGTGGCCCGCAGGCAGAACGTCCTGCTGACCACGGCCACGAACTTCAGCTCGCCGCTCATCAACCGCTGGCGTGATTTCGGGACGTCCTCCCTCTATTCCGACGGCGCCCTCGCGGCCGTCGTGAACGGCCGCGGCGGATTTGCCGAGGTGCGCTCCATGAATTCCGGTACGCTGCACAGCCTGGAGCAGTGGCACCGCGGCCAGGAATCCCTGCTCCCGCCGGACGGTCAGTCCCGCAAGTATTTCAATGTGGGGGAGCGGTCGCAGTATTTCGTGGACAATGTCATGGGCTTCGCCGAGCTCTTCGAGACGTTCACGAAATTCGACCTGGGGGTCATCAACGACTCCATCATCGACGCCGGAATGACCGCGGCCGACATTTCCAAGGTCATCACGATCAACGTCGACAAGCGCATGATCGAGCACGCCCTGCTCCGGCCGCTCGGCATCCCCGAGGACCGGCTGGTCTGGGAGTACGGCGCCTCCGTCGGCCACGCCGGCGGCGCCGACATCCTCATCTCGCTCGAGCACGCCGTGCGCACCGGCGAGGTCAGCCCCGGCGACCACGTCCTGGTGACCTCGCAGGGACCCGGCTGGGTCTGCTCGTCGGCCGTCCTCACGATCCGGGAGCTGCCCGCGTGGGCGCAGTAGACCCCGCCCAGTGGTTCCACCGGTACGAACCGGCGCCGCGGGCCACCCGCCGGCTGGTGTGCTTCCCGCACGCCGGCGGGGCCGCGTCGTACTTCGTGCCGGTGGCCCGCGCCATGGCGGGCCGGACCGAGGTCCTGGCCGTGCAGTACCCGGGGCGGCAGGAGCGCCGGCACGAACCGTGCGTCACCTCCGTCGAGGAGCTCGCCCGCGCCGCCGTCGACGCGCTCGCCCCCTCGCCCGACCGGCCCCTCACCCTCTTCGGGCACAGCATGGGCGCCATGGTCGCCTTCGAGGCGGCCCGCCTGCTCGAACGCGAGGGCAAGGGCCCCCGGGCGCTCGTCGTCTCCGGCCGCCGCGCCCCCTCCCGCGTCCGCCCCGCCCAGGACCTGGTGCATCTGCGGGACGACGAAGGGCTCATGGCCGAGATCCGGCGGCTCAGCGGCACCGACGACCGGATCCTCGCCGACGAGGAACTGCTGCGGATGATCCTGCCGGCCATCCGCAGCGACTACCGGGCCGTGGAGAGCTACCGCTACCGCCAGGGCCCGCCGCTGAGCTGCCCGGTCCTCGCCCTGATCGGCGACGACGACCCCCAGGTCACCCGGGACGAGGCCCAGGCCTGGGCCGAGCACACCACCGCACGGTTCGACATGACCGTGTTCCCCGGAGGCCACTTCTACCTCAACTCGCAGGGCGAGGCGGTCATCCGGGCGATCGAGGAGCACATGTCGGCGACGGGCTCCCCGGCAGCGTGCTGAGCGGCCCGGCCGCCGCAGCACCGCGTACACACGACGGAAGGTCAACCAGAAGTGAACCCCGACCGGGACGGTATAGCCGAGGCCGTCAAGCGCGTGGTCATCGCCGAACGCGGACTCGCCCTGCGGCCGTCGGAGCTCTCCGACGACGAGCCGCTCGGCGGCGAGACGCTGCGCATCTCCTCCATGGGCCTGCTGGGCATCTTCACCCGGCTGGAGGACGAACTCGACTCCCCCCTGCCCGACGACCTGTTCGCCGGCCGCTCCTACAAGACCGTCCGCGACCTCGTCGACCTGGCGGTCGAGGGCGCCGAGGGGAGCCCGGCGCGGTGACCGGCTTCCCCGTCCACGCGGAGCACCTGGACTGCCTCCAGGCCAACCTCGCCCTGCTCGCCGACCGCCACCACGGCGCGGGCGCCCACATCCGGCTGGGCAGCGTGCTGCGCTGCGCGCCGCGCCCCCTGACCGACGGCCCCCTGGCCGGCCTGCTCACCGTCGAGCCGACCCTCGACCAGCAGCTCGCCGACGCCGCGGAACTGCTCGGCCTGAACGTGGCCGAGCGCCGCCGGCACGCCCCGGGCGAGGCGCCGGACACCTCGGGCGGCCCGCTCTACGTCGTCGCCGACGCCTACCACCTGCCCTGGGTGCCCTACCACGGGACCAAGCACGTCGAACACAGTTTCGTCGTGGACGACGACGGCGGCGACACGCTCACCATCAGCGACGCCTACCACAACGACACCCAGTGGGGCAGAGCCCGCCCTCTCCGACTGCCCTTCTCCCGCGAGGACTTCACCGCGTTGTCCAAGGCGCTGCCGGAGGGCGCGGAGAGCGTGCGGTTCGCGCCCGGCCCGCTCGGCGCGCCGCCCGGGCCCCGGGTGGCGCCCGGCCCGGCGCCGGAGTACCTGCGCGGCTACGCCGGGCACGAGGACCGGCGCGCGGCGCTGGAGGCCTTCACACTGGAGACCTGGCTGCTCGCCCGCGCCCGGCGGCTGCACGCCGCCCACCTGGAGGAGCACGGCGCCGCGGGAGCGGAGCCGGAAGCGGTGCGGGAGCATCTGCGGCAGTGGGACGGGCTCGTCGAACACGCCTACCTGGCCTTCCGCCGGGTGGACCGCGGCCGGGCCGAGCCGCCCGGCCTGTTCGAGCGGGCCGGCGAGGTGCTGGCGCGGGACTCCGTGGTGTTCGGCGCCGGGTCGGGCGTGCGCGAGGCGGCCGTGCGCGAGGTGGTCGGATCGGTCTTGGGAATTCCCGAAGCGGCTCTGGTCGACGGCAGATTGACGGACCATCCGGAATTCAACTCCATCCGGATGGTGGAAGTCGTGGAGATCCTCGAAGAACGGTTCGCCGTGGAGTTCGCCCCGGCCGACCTGGTGCCCGAGAACCTGCAGAGCATCGAAGACCTGTGCGGGCTGCTGAACCGCGCGACCGATCGTGAATAGAACGAATTACCCCGAAGGGAAAGCTCTTCCGTGGACGCCCGCTTTACCGAGATGCTCAAGCCGTTCCTGCCCTTTCTCGGCGACCAGCCCATCACCGCGGACACCCCGCTGCGCGAACTCGGCCTGGACTCCATGCAGGCCATCGAGCTGATGTTCACCCTGGAGGACACCTTCGGCGTGCAACTGCCCGACGACGCCCTGACCGAGAACACCTTCGCCACCGCGGGCAACCTGTGGGACGCGGCGGTCAAGGCCATGCCCGCCGACGCCGCGGACACGCTGTGAAGGGCTTCGACCGCACCGGCTTCGACGCCCGGGCCGTGGAGGAGGCCGTCCGCCGCGTCAGCGAGACGGCCGCCCGGCACGCGGCGGCCTGCGACGAAGCCGCCGAGTTCCCCGTCGCCGCCCTCGACGAGATGCGCCGCACGGGACTGCTCGGCCTGATGGTGCCCACCGCCCACGGCGGGATGGGCGGCGGCGTGGACGACGTCCTGGACGCCGGCATCGCCCTCGGCCGCGTCGACATGTCCGTCGCCATGATCTTCACGATGCACTGCCAGCAGGTCGCCGGCATCGTCCGGCACGCGTCCCGCCGGCTCGCCGGCGAACTCCTCCCCGAGATCGCCGCGGGACGCCTCTACCTCGCCTCCGTCACCACCGAGGCCGGCAAGGGCGGCCACCTGCTGACCTCCGCCGCCGAACTGGCCACGGACGACGGGCGGCTGGTCGTCGACCGTTTCGCGCCGATCGTCACCGGCGGCGCCCACGCCGACGGCTTCCTGATCACCATGCTCAGCCCCACCGCCCGCTCCCCGCACGAGGTCTCCCTGGTCTACGCCCACCGCGACCAGCTCGACATCGACGTCTCCGGCGACTGGGACCCGCTCGGCATGCGCGCCAGCCACAGCGTCGCCCTGAAACTCACCGGCCAGGTGCCCGGTCACCAGGTCGTCGGCGAGCACGGCCAGTTCCGCAAGGTGGTCCTGGACACCTTCGGTCCGCTGGCCCACCTCGGCTGGGCCGCGACCTGGCTCGGCACCGCCGCCGGCGCCCTCTCGCGGGTGCTGCGCACGCTGCGCAGCCCGGCCGGCCGCAAGAGCGCCGACCTCGACTCCGAACTCCTGCTGACCCGGCTCTCCCGGGCACGCCAGCGGCTGGACACCGTGCACGCCCTGCTGCGGCACACCGCCACCACGCTGACCCGGGCGGCCGAGGACGGCGACGACCTGTCCCGCCCCCCGTACCAGCTGCTGGTCAACGCGCTCAAGATCACCGCCTCCGAGGAGTGCCACCGCACCGTCGAGGACCTGATCGACGCCGTCGGCCTGCGCCACGGCTACCTCAGGGACTCGCCCACCGGCCTCGAACGCGCCCTGCGCGACCTCAGGTCGGCCGCGCTCAACTACAAGAACGACCGCCTCCACCTCGCCGACGGCAGACTCGCCCTGCTCGACGCGGAGGTGCGTCTTGTCTGACCGGCAGCCGGGGCCGCCCGACGGCGACGCGGCCGGGATCCTCGCCGAGCTGGCCGCCTCCGGCACGCTCACCGAGCTCTACGGCAAGGAGCCGACCGGCCGTCTCGACCCGCTGCTGCTGCGCCGCATCCTGCGCGAGGCGGACGCGCGCGGCCCCCAGGGCACCGTCCTCGCGCTGCTCGTCCAGCTCGCCACCGCGACACCGCTGCTCGCCGACGCGGCCGACAGCCCGGCCACCACCGAGATCCTGCGCGGGGCCCTCGACGGCACCCGGCTGCTCGCCCTCGCGGCCACCGACGCCGCCTCGGCCGGCTCCGACCTCGCCGCACTCGGCACCACCGTCGACCTCCCCGACAGCGGCAACGACGGCGACCTCGTCCTGGACGGCGGCAAACGCTGGGTGACCTCGGCCCTGACCGCGGGCCACGCCCTGGTCCTCGCCCGGCACCGCCCCGGCCGCCACTTCACCAGCTTCACCTGGGTCCTGGTCCCGCTGACCGCCCCCGGCGTGACCGTCCGCCCGGCCGACACCGAACTCTTCCTGGGCGCGGGCCTCGGACACCTGGACTTCCGCTCCGTGCGCCTGCCGCGCGCGTACGTCCTCGGCCGCCCCGGCCGGGGACTGGCCCACTTCGCCCGGCACATGGCCGTGGAACGCCTGGCCTCCGCCGCCTGGGCGGTGGAGCTGTGCCGCAGGGTCGTCGCCGACACCGCCCACCGGCTCACCACCCGCACCGTCGACGGAACGCCCCTGCGCCAGTCGCCGTCCGTGCGCCAGCGGCTCGCCGGCTGCGCCGTGCGCGTCAGCGCCCTGGACGCGCTGTGGAACCAGTCCGCCGACCCCGTCGCCACCCGGTACGACGCCACCGCCGCCGCCACGCTCAAGGCCCTCTCCGGCATGACCGTCGAACACGTCCTCACCGAGTGCGGCCACCTGCAGGGGGCCGACGGCTTCGCGCGCGACGGCGTGCAGCGGCTGCGCGCCGAGGCCGCGGTGTTCGGCATCGGCGGCGGCACCACCGAACTGGTCCTCGACACCGTGGCCGAACGCCTCGACCAGGTCCTGGGCGGTCGGACGCGATGACTCCCGCCGGCGCCGACACCACCACCGGGACCCGCCTGCACACCGAGGCGGCCCCCGGTGTCTGGGTAGCCGTGGAACCGGCCGGCGACCCGGTCGCCGACCCGGCCGGCCTCACCCAGGACGACCTGGCCGGCGCCGCACACCTTCCCGCCTGGCGCGCCCGCGAGCACCTGGCCGCACGCCGGGCCCTGCGCGCCGTGCTGGCCGCCCGCTTCCCCGAGGCCCGGCACGCACCCGTCGCCTACGACGACCGGGGCGCCCCTCGCCTCGTCGGCCGGCCCCGCATCGGCGTCAGCGTCAGCCACGACGGCGACCGGGTCGCCGCCTGCGCCGCCCTGGACCACGCCGTCGGCGTCGACCTCCAGCACCCGCCCGACACCGTCTCCGACGCCATGCTGCGCCGCTGCGCCAAGGACCACACCGACCGGCTCGCCCAGCTGTCCATGGCCGAGCGAGCCACCGAGTTCGCCTGGCTGTGGACCGTGCGGGAGGCCATCGTCAAGGCCGACGGCACCGGCCTCGCCGGCGGGGTGTGGACGGCCGACGTCACGCCCTGGTCCCGGCACGGCAGATGGGGCCGCCACCGGTGGGTCAGCCTGCGCGACCTCTCACCGCTCCCGCTGAGCTGCGCCTACACCGCCCTGCCCGCACCCACGCCCCCGACGAACGCCTCAGGAGAGAACGACAGTGAGTGAGCCCCCGGCCGAGCTGAGCTGCTACACCGCGAGCCTGGTGGCCTACCTCGCGCCCCGGGTCCCGGACATCCGCGACCGGCTCGCGGCCGCCGTCCGCCTGCGGGTGCGCACCGACCCGCCCGAGGGGCGGCTGGCCTTCTCGCACCACACCCGCGTGGACATCGACGAGCAGGGCCGCGGACTCGCCTACCGGGGCGCCGGCGACTGGCCCGCGGCCCGCGCCGCCCTCGACGCCGAACTGGCCCGGCACGGCTCCGTGATCGCCGTCGGCAACACCCGCCACATCCCCTGGTCCCCGTCCTACGGCGCGGAGGAGACCTCGCACTGGGTGGTGCTCGGCCGGCACGGCGACGACGCCTGGTCCGTGCGCGACGACTTCGACGCCCTCACCCCGCGCGGCACCCAGACCCCGTACCAGGGCGTGCTCGACGACCGCGGACTCCGCGACCTCCTCGGCCCCCTGACCCGGACGACCGCCCAGGCCGTCAGCCGCGACCGCTTCGCCCTCGGGGAGGACGCCGAGCCGGCCCCGCACACCGGATACCGCTGGCTGGAACTGGCCGACGCCCCGAACACCACCGCCGACGAAGGCACCTGGGTGGAAGGCCCGCTGCCCGCGCTGCGCCACGTCGCCGACACGGTGAGCGCCGATCCGGAGGCCCTGTCCCGCTACGCCGACGACATCTGGACCGCCGCCCGCCACCAGCGTTTCCACCTGGCCTCGCGGCCGCGGACGGCGGCCGTCGAGGAGGCCGCGGCGGCCTGGGGCAGCCTTCCCCAGGCCGTGCGCTTCGGCATCGCCTCCGCCGAGCGCGGACGCTACCGCGCGGGAGCCGTGGGGACGGCCTTCGCCCAGGTGATCAGGACCGTGGAACGTCTGGAGGACGAACCCGTGGACAGCATGGAGAACGCCGCCCGATGAACCCGCAGGACACCCTCTACGCGCGGTTCGCGCGGTCGGTCCGCCGGCACCCGGACGCGGTGGCGCTCGAACTCGACGGCGTCCGCCACACCTACGCCGAACTGGACGCACTGGCCGGGCGCCTCGCCGCCGCCCTGACCGCGGCCGGCGCCGGCGACGGCCCGCGCCGCGTCGGTCTGCTCGCCCTGCGCACCCTGACCGCCTACGCCGGCTACCTCGCCGTACAGCGCCTCGGCGCCACCGTGGTCCCGCTGCACCCCGGCTTCCCGCCCCCGCGCACCGCGGCGACGGTGAAGGCGGCGGCACTGGACTGCGTCCTGGCCGACCCGGAACACGCCGCCACACCCCTGCCGGCGCCCGTGCTGGCACCCGACCTCACCACGCCCGCCGCCGAGGCCGAGGCACGGGCCGCGGGGCCGGACGACGTCTGCTACATCCTCTTCACCTCCGGCTCGACCGGCACCCCCAAGGGCGTCCCGATCCGGCACCGCAACGTCACGGCCTACCTGGACCATGTGACCGCCCGCTACGGCATCGGCGTCGGCGACCGGCTCTCGCAGACCTTCGACCTCACCTTCGACCTCTCCGTCTTCGACCTGTTCGCGGCCTGGAGCCGCGGCGCCACGGTCGTCGTGCCCGGCCGCGGCGACCTCCTCGCACCCGCCCGGTTCGTCAACCGCGAGCGCATCACCCACTGGTTCTCCGTACCGTCGGTGATCTCCCTCGCCCGGCGGCTGCGCGGCCTGGCCCCCGGCAGCATGCCCACGCTCCGCTGGAGCCTGTTCTGCGGGGAGCCGCTGACCGCCGCCCAGGCCGCGACCTGGCAGGCGGCCGCCCCCGACAGCGTCCTGGAGAACCTGTACGGGCCGACGGAACTGACCCTCAGCTGCACCCAGTACCGGCTGCCCGAAACCCCGGACGGGACCCTGGCGAGCGACACCGTGCCGATCGGACGGCTCCACCCCGGCCTGGAACAGCTCGTCGTGGACGACGAGGGCCGCCCCGCCGACGAGGGCGAACTGTGCGTCCGGGGCGCCCAGCGCTTCTCCGGCTACCTCGACCCCGCCGACAACGCCGGCCGCTTCTGGCGGTACGGACCCGGCGACGACCGGGCCACGGCGGCCGACGCCGAAGAGGCCCCGGACGAGCGGCTCTGGTACCGCACCGGCGACCGGGTGCGCCTCGCGGAGCCGGGCCTGATCCACCTCGGCCGCCTCGACCACCAGGTGAAGGTGCGCGGCTACCGCCTCGAACTCGGCGAGGTGGAGAGCGAACTGCGCTCCCACCCGAGCGTGCGCGACGCCGTCGCGCTCACCCTCCCCGGCCCGGGCGGCGAGACGCGCCTGGTCGCGGCCTGCACCGGCGACGACGCCGATCCGGCCGGCGTCCTCGCCGACCTGCGCGCCCGCCTGCCGGAATACATGGTCCCCGACACGCTCACCGTGCTGGCGGACCTGCCGCTGAACACCAACGGAAAGATCGACCGCCGCGCGCTGCGGGACACGCTCACCACCGCGCGCGCACGCTGAAACGGGGGAACCACGCTTGAACGACCAGACCATCCACTCCCTGCTGGACACCGCCGCCCGGGAGGTGCCGGACGCCCCGGCGATCCGGGACGCCACCGGCCGCTGGACCTACCGCGAACTGGCCGAGGCCGCCGAGGCGTTCGCCCACTGGCTGCACGGCCAGGGCATCGGCCGCGGCGACCGCGTGGTCGTGCAGCTGCCGACCAGCCGGGAACTGGCCGCGATGTTCTACGGCACCTCCCGGGCCGGCGCCGTCTTCGTCCCGCTCAACCCGGCGATGAA
The DNA here is from genome assembly GCF_044391765.1 of Streptomyces sp. NPDC018610. Classification (NCBI taxonomy): domain Bacteria; kingdom Bacillati; phylum Actinomycetota; class Actinomycetes; order Kitasatosporales; family Streptomycetaceae; genus Streptomyces; species Streptomyces sp. NPDC018610. The sequence continues at coordinate 74,933 of NZ_JBISAL010000016.1, read as the reverse complement.
GGAGTTCCACCTGCGGTCCGTCGTCGGCAACGCGGAACCGAAACTCGTCCTCACCGACGCCGCGGGCGCCCCCGTGCTGCGCCGCGTCAGCACCGCCCCGGTGCACGACATGGCCGACGTACGTCCCGCCCTCGCGACACCCGGCGCGCTCGACGTCGCACCGAAGCCGGTCGCCGCCGACGACCTGGCCGTGCTGATCTACACCTCCGGCAGCACCGCGGCGCCCAAGGCCGTCGCCTGCCCCCACGCCCAGGTCGCCTTCGCCTGCCGGGCCCTGACCGAGGTGCTCGGATACCGCGAGGACGACGTCGTCTTCTGCCGCTTCCCCATGTCCTGGGACTACGGCCTGTGCAAGGTCCTGATGACCTGCGTCGCGCGCTGCGAGATCGTCCTCGCCGACGGCGAGTCCGACCTCGTCCTGCTGCGGCGCATGCGCGAGACCGGGGTGACCGTCGTGCCCGTCGTGCCGTCGCTCGCCTCCATGATCGTCCGCCTGGCCGGCCGGGACGACCGGCCCCTGCCGCCCGTGCGCATGTTCACCAACACCGGTGCCGCCCTGCCGCAGAGCACCATCGACGCCCTGCGCACCCGCTTCCCCGGCGCCCGCGTGGTGCGGCAGTACGGCCAGACCGAGGCCAAGCGCATCACGGTCATGCCGCCCGAGTCCGACGAGGAACGCCCCGACTCCGTCGGCCTGCCGCTGCCCGGCACCCGGGTGCTCGTCCTCGACGACGACGGCAGCCCGCTGAAGGCCGGCGAGGTGGGGGAGATCGTCGCCGCCGGACCCCATGTGATGGCCGGCTACTGGCGCAACCCCGAGGACACCGCCCGCTCCTTCCGCCGCGACCCCCGCACCGGCGAACCGCTCCTGCACACCGGCGACTACGGCTGGCTCGACGACGACGGCTACCTCTACTTCCAGGGCCGCCGCGACGACATGTTCAAGCACAAGGGCTTCCGCATGAGCACCCTGGAGATCGAGAGCGCGGCCATGGACATCCCCGGCGTGCGGGCCGCCGCCGCGCTCCCGCCCGGCGAGCGGCACGGGCTCGCCCTGTTCGTCGAGAGCGACCTCGAGGCCCACCAGGTCGTCACCGAGCTGACCCGGCGCCTGGAACTGCCGAAGGTGCCCACCGTCTGCCGCGTCCTGAAGGAGTTCCCGCTCACGCTGCACGGCAAGAACGCCCGTCGCGAACTCGAGGCCCTGCTCGAAGGGGAAGGCGCATGACCGAGCCCGACCGCCTGCGCGAACTGGCCGACGAGTTCGGCACCCCCCTCTACCTCTACGACCTCGACCGGCTCGACGACGCCCGCCGCGACCTGTTCGGCTGGCTGCCCGAGGAGTTCGAGGTCTTCTACGCCCTCAAGGCCAACCCGCACGTGGACCTCGTCCGCGCCCTGCGCGGGGGCGAGGGCCGCACCTGCCGCGCCGAGATCAGCTCCACCGGCGAACTCGCCGCCGCCCTGGAGGCCGGCCACGACCCCGCGCGGATCCTCTACACCGGACCCGGCAAGACCCCCGGCGAACTGCGCGAGGCGATCGGACTCGGCGTCCGGCTCTTCTCCGCCGAGTCGCTCGGCGATCTGGAGCACATCGGCGCGGCCGCGCTCGCCCAGGACGCGGTCGCCGAGTGCCTGCTGCGCATCAACGACGCGACGGCCCAGGCGGCCACCGGCGTACGGATGACCGGCCGGCCCACCCAGTTCGGCATCGACAGCGAGACCCTCGCCGACCTCGCGCCCCGGCTGCGCTCGGTGCCGGGCACCTCGCTCGCGGGACTGCACCTGTTCTCCCAGAGCAACGCCACCGACGAGGACGCCCTGATCGCCGAGTTCCGGCACACCATCGACGTCGCCGCCCGCATCGAGGCGGAACTCGGCGTGCCGCTGCGCCTGCTCGACATCGGCGGCGGATTCGCCTCCCCCTACGGACAGCACGGGCGGCGCACCGCCTACCCGAACCTCCGCGCCGCCCTCGAAGCCGCGCTCGACACGCGCTTCCCGCAGTGGCGGCAGGGCACTCCCCGGCTCGCGGTCGAGTCGGGCCGCTACCTGGTCGGCGACTGCGGCACGCTGCTGGCGTCCGTCACCAACGTCAAGACCGGTCGCGGCCGCACCTTCGTCGTCCTCGACGCCGGCATCAACACCTTCGGCGGGCTCTCCGGCCTCGGCCGCATCCTCCCGGTCTCCGTCCGCCCCGGCCCCGGCGGCGCCGCCGAGACCCGGCGCGTGACCCTCGCCGGACCGCTGTGCACCCCCGGCGACACCCTCGGCAGGGACGTCGAGGTCCCCGCCGACCTCGGCCCGGGCGACCGCGTCGCCATCCCGAACACCGGAGCCTACGGCCCCACCGCCAGTCTCCTGATGTTCCTGGGCAGGCCGGCCCCGGCCGAGGTCGTGGTGCGCGACGGCGACGTCGTCTCCGTCTCCCGCATCGAGCACGTACGGACCTACCGGAAGGTGGCAGGCGAACATGACTGATCCGCGCACCGTGCGGCGGCAGACCGTCGTCGTGACCTCGATGGCCTCCGACTCGCACACCTGGAACCTGGTCTACCTCCAGCTCCTCCTGGAGGAACTCGGCCACGACGTCGTCAACCTCGGCCCCTGCGTCCCCGACGACCTGCTCGTCGCCCGCTGCGCCGCGACCGGCCCCGCGTTCGTCGTCGTCAGCAGCGTCAACGGTCACGGCCACCAGGACGGCCTGCGCGTCATCCGGAAGCTGCGGGCCCACCCCGCCCTGCTCACCACCCCCGTGGTCATCGGCGGCAAGCTCGGCGTCGACGGCAGGAGCGCCGCCCGCGCCCACGCCCTGCGGGCGGCCGGATTCGACGAGGTCTTCGAGGAGGTCGCGGATCCGGCCGCCGCCCTGGCGGCCTTCGCCGCCTCCCTCTCCCACGCGGCGCCCCGGGACCTCGGCCCGGCCCCGCTGCGCGCCGCCCGATGAGCGGCCGGCCGGCCTCGGAATTCGGCGCGTACGTCAGGGCCGCGGCCGAGGCCGACCGGCTCGTCGTGCAGCCCCGGATGGGATTCGGCGACCCCGCCCTGATGCGCTCGGGACTGGCGGCCACCCGCGGGGCGGCCGCCCGCACCGTCGGCACCATCACGATCGACGCCCACACCCGGGTCGGTCAGCTGTCGGCCGTCGAGAGCGCCCTGCGCGACGGCGTGCCGCTCAACGGCTACCCCGTGGTCAGCCACCCGGCCGCGACGACCGCGTGGGTGCTGGCCGGCATCCGAGGGCCGGACTTCCCCGTCCAGGTGCGCCACGGCTCGGCGGACCCCCTCGGCATCTTCCGGGCCATGACCGCGGTGGGGCTGGGCGCCACCGAGGGCGGGCCGGTCTCGTACTGCCTGCCCTACGGCCGCACACCGCTGGCGGAGTCGGTCGCCAACTGGGCGCGCGGCTGCGAGCTGCTCACCCGGCTCCGCGACGGCGGCGTGGAGCCGCACCTGGAGACGTTCGGCGGCTGCATGCTCGGGCAGCTGTGTCCGCCCAGCCAGCTTGTGGCGATCAGTGTGCTGGAGGCGCTCTTCTTCGCCCAGCACGGCATCCGCAGCATCTCCGTCAGCTACGCCCAGCAGACCCACCCCGGGCAGGACCGCGAGGCCGTGGCCGCACTGCGGCGACTGTGCGCGGAGCTGCTGCCGGTGCACGACTGGCATGTCGTGATCTACACGTACATGGGTCTTTATCCGCAGACCCACGACGGCGCCTACCGTCTGCTCGGGCAGGCGGCGGAGCTGGCGGTCGAGGGCGGCGCGCAGCGGCTGATCGTCAAGACGGCGGCCGAGTCCCAGCACATCCCCAGCATCGAGGTGAACGTCCAGGCCCTGGAGTACGCGGCCCGGTCGGCCCGCCTGGCCCCGTGCCGGGCGGCCGACGCCGAAGCGGACTCCGCGACCTACGACGAGGCGGCGGCTCTGGTCCGCGCCGTCCTGGACCTCGACGCGGACGTGGGCCGTGCCCTCCTGCTGGCGTTCCGCCGGGGCCACCTGGACATCCCGTACTGCCTGCACCCGGACAACCGGGGCCGGACCCTGAGCTACATCGACGAGGAGGGGCGTCTGTGCTGGGAGTCGACGGGCGCGCTGCCGCTCAAGGCGCCCCGCCGGCTGCGCAGCCGGCGAGTCACCTCGGCGGGACTGCTCGCGGACCTCTCCTACATACGCCGCAAGTTCGACATCACACAGCGCGCTCACTAGCTCGCGGTAAGTGAGGACGGGTCCCCCGTGAGAGCGACGGCGGGGGCTCGTCGCGCCGCCTTCAAGGTAAGAATCTGACTAAAGCGTTGCCAAGTCGTGGGTGTACAAAAAGCCCCATAGCACAGCAAAGGCCTGCCGTTTCTGCACAGAAGCGCGCCATCACCCTCATGTGTGACAGCCAGCACAGGCGACGGGTAAAGACCTCATCAAATAGTTTGTGATACGGTTCACGAGAACCCGGATAGAGCCGAGAACCCAAGCAAGAGGGTCCCTTGGTGCTGAAGTTCCTCAGGCCGGCCCGGGACTACGCTCGTCCATGACGACACCCCTGCCCCCCTGCGAAAGCGGAGTTGCCGCCATGCCCTCCAATGACGTCCGGAACCTACTGCACACCGCCGTGCCCACCGCGGCCGCCGGTGTGGTCGCGGTTGCGGTCAGCGGTGCGGTGGCCGGCGGCAAAGGGGCGCTCGGCGCTGCAGTCGGCGTACTGCTGACCCTTCTCTACATGGGGATCGGCCTGTACGTGCTGCAGTGGACGGCGAGGACGCTCCCGCAGCTCTTCCAGGCGATGGGCCTCATGCTGTACGTGGCCCAACTCCTGCTGCTCCTGATCTTCTTGGCCCTCTTCAAGGGCACCACGCTCTTCAGTGCGAGGGCCTTCGCGTTCTCGCTCGTCGCCGCGACCGTCGTGTGGATGGCCGCACAGATCCGCGCGCACATGACGTCCAAGATCTTCTACGTCGAACCGGACTCCGAGAAGAGTGACAAGCCCCAGAAGACAGGGCCGTCGACGTGAGGGGTAGGCCCGGGATAAAGGCATGCGAGATCTCCTGCTATCGTCCGGTGCCAACTGCGGCATCGCGGGCGCGGGCATCTGAGCTGACGCCTGCTCGATCGCGAGGCTCGATGCCCGCCCGCCGTCCCCACATCCGTAACACCAGTCCGGTGCCGACCCGCGGCTGCCCGCCGCGCCGACCCAACGAGGTTGCCGTACCCATGCGCCACGCTGAAGGAGCCCGCGGTGAGTGCTGAACAGACCACGCTCGCCTTCGACTGGAGTTGCCGCGTCTTCGCCGACAACGGCTGCGGCTTTCCGTCGCCGGGCCTCCACTCCTTCCTGTTCCAGCCGATGTTCACGGTCGGCGGCTACGACTTCAACAAGCCGATGCTGCTCGCCATCATCACGACCGTGGTCGTGATCGGCTTCTTCTGGGCCGCGTTCGGCAAGGCCAAGGTGATCCCGGGCAAGCTGCAGATGGTCGGTGAGGCGGGGTACGACTTCGTCCGCCGCGGCATCGTCTACGAGACGCTCGGCAAGCGTGAGGGCGACAAGTACGTCCCGCTCATGGTCTCGCTGTTCTTCTTCGTCTGGATCCTGAACCTGTGGTCGGTCATCCCGGTCGCACAGTTCCCGGTGACGTCGATCATCGCCTTCCCGGCCGGTCTGGCCCTGGTGGTCTACCTGACCTGGCTGATCCTGACCTTCCGCAAGCACGGCTTCGTCGGCGGTCTGAAGAACATCACCGGCTACGACAAGTCCCTCGGCTGGGTTCTCCCGCTCGTCATGCTGATCGAGTTCTTCTCGAACATCTTCGTGCGGCCCTTCACCCACGCCGTCCGACTCTTCGGCAACATGTTCGCCGGCCACCTCCTGCTCGTGATGTTCACGGTCGCGAGCTGGTACCTCATGAACGGCTGGCTGGCCCCGGCCGGCGTGGTCTCGTTCGTGATGGCCTGCCTCATGATCATGTTCGAGCTCTTCGTCCAGGCCGTCCAGGCATACGTGTTCGTCCTGCTGGCCTGCACCTACGTTCAGGGCGCTCTCGCCGAGCACCACTGAGCAAGCCCGAAACGCCCCCAACAGACGTCCGGTGGCCAACCCCCACCGGTCCTTGAAAGAGAAGGAAGAATCAGCATGGCTGCCACTGAGACCCTTGCCGCCGTCACCGGCTCCATCGCCTCCGTCGGCTACGGCCTCGCCGCCATCGGTCCCGGCATCGGCATCGGCATCATCTTCGGCAACGGCACCCAGGCGCTCGCCCGCCAGCCCGAGGCCGCCGGCCTGATCCGTGCCAACCAGATCCTGGGCTTCGTCTTCTGTGAGGCGCTCGCCCTCATCGGCATCGTCATGCCGTTCGTTTACACCTACAAGTAAACCGACGGCGGACGACCCCACCCTTAGGGAAAGGCACTGATGACATGCAGCTGACACAGCAGATGGTGCAGCTGGCGGAGGAGGGTTCGCAGAACCCCCTCATCCCGCCGGGCCCCGAGCTGGTCATCGGCCTCGTCACCTTCGCCATCGTCTTCTTCGTCCTCGCGAAGAAGCTCCTGCCGAACATCAACAAGGTTCTGGAGGAGCGCCGCTCGGCGATCGAAGGCGGCATCGAAGAGGCCGAGGCCATGAAGGTCGAGGCCCAGAGCGTCCTCGAGCAGTACAAGGCCCAGCTGGCCGAAGCCCGGCACGAGGCCGCGCGCCTGCGCCAGGAGGCGCAGGAGCAGGGTGCGACGCTCATCGCCGAGATGCGGGCCGAGGGCCAGCGTCAGCGCGAGGAGATCGTCGCCGCTGGTCACGCCCAGATCGACGCCGACCGCAAGGCCGCCTCGTCCGCGCTGCGCCAGGACGTCGGCAAGCTCGCCACCGAGCTGGCCGGCAAGCTCGTCGGCGAGTCCCTCGAGGACCACGCCCGGCAGAGCCGCGTGATCGACCGCTTCCTCGACGAGCTCGAGGAGAAGGCCGAGGCCGCGCGATGAACGGAGCGAGCCGCGAGGCCCTGACCTCCGCACGTGAGCGTCTCGACGCGCTGACGGACTCCACGTCCGCCGACGCCGCGCGGCTCGCCGACGAGCTGGCTGCCGTCACCGCGCTGCTCCACCGCGAGACCGGCCTGCGTCGGGTCCTGACCGACCCGGCACAGTCCGGCGAGGCCAAGGCAGCGCTGGTCCAGCGCCTGCTCGGCACCCAGGTCGGCGGCGCGACCGCGGACCTGGTGTCCGGCATGGTCCGCTCGCGCTGGTCGCAGTCGCGGGACCTGGTGGACGCGCTGGAGGAGCTGGCGAACCTCGCCGACCTCACCACCGCCCAGCGGCGGGGCGCGCTCGACGAGGTCGAGGACGAGCTGTTCCGCTTCGGCCGGATCATCTCCTCCAGCACCGAGCTGCGCGCCGCGCTGACCGACCGGGCCGCCGGCGCCTCGGCCAAGGCCGAGCTGCTGCACAGCCTGCTCGGCGGCCGGGCCAACCGGATCACCGAGCGTCTGGTGACGCGCCTTGTGACCGCGCCGCGGGGACGTAGCCTGGAAGCGGGACTGGAGTCCCTGTCCAAGCTCGCCGCCGACCGCCGGGGCCGCATGGTCGCCGTCGTCACCTCGGCGGTGCCGCTGAGCGACACCCAGAAGCGACGCCTCGGCGCCGCCCTCGGCAAGCTCTACGGCCGTCAGATGCACCTCAACCTCGACGTGGACCCCGAGCTCGTCGGCGGGATCCGGGTGCAGGTCGGTGACGAGATCATCAACGGCTCCCTCGCGGACCGGCTCGACGACGCCGCCCGCCGCATGGCGAGCTAGCAGCAACTCAACACGCAAGACGTACACGACGGCCCTGGTTGGGCCGTGCAGAGGATTCACCTCTTATTGGGGGGAGTCCCGAACTCGTGGAACACCCCCCAAGTGAAACTTCGGGCCCAACAAGGAGAGCAGGGAACCCAGATGGCGGAGCTCACGATCCGGCCGGAGGAGATCCGGGACGCGCTGGAGAACTTCGTCCAGTCGTACAAGCCGGACGCGGCCTCGCGCGAGGAGGTCGGTACGGTCACCCTTGCCGGCGACGGCATCGCGAAGGTCGAGGGCCTGCCCTCGGCCATGGCCAACGAGCTGCTGAAGTTCGAGGACGGCACCCTCGGCCTCGCCCTCAACCTCGAGGAGCGAGAGATCGGTGCCATCGTCCTCGGTGAGTTCAGCGGCGTCGAGGAGGGCCAGCCGGTCACCCGCACCGGCGAGGTCCTGTCGGTCGCCGTGGGCGAGGGCTACCTCGGCCGCGTCGTCGACCCCCTCGGCAACCCGATCGACGGCCTCGGCGAGATCGAGACCGACAGCCGCCGCGCCCTCGAGCTGCAGGCCCCCACGGTCATGCAGCGCAAGTCGGTGCACGAGCCGATGGAGACCGGGTACAAGGCCGTCGACGCCATGACCCCGATCGGCCGCGGCCAGCGCCAGCTGATCATCGGCGACCGCCAGACCGGCAAGACCGCCCTGGCCGTCGACACGATCATCAACCAGCGCGACAACTGGCGCACCGGCGACCCGAACAAGCAGGTCCGCTGCATCTACGTCGCCATCGGCCAGAAGGGCTCCACCATCGCGTCGGTCCGCCGCGCGCTGGAGGAGAACGGCGCGCTGGAGTACACGACCATCGTCGCCGCCCCGGCGTCCGACCCGGCCGGCTTCAAGTACCTGGCGCCCTACACCGGTTCCGCCATCGGCCAGCACTGGATGTACCAGGGCAAGCACGTCCTGATCATCTTCGACGACCTGTCGAAGCAGGCCGACGCCTACCGCGCCGTGTCGCTGCTGCTGCGCCGCCCGCCGGGCCGCGAGGCCTACCCCGGCGACGTCTTCTACCTGCACTCCCGTCTGCTGGAGCGCTGCGCCAAGCTCTCCGACGACATGGGCGCCGGTTCGATGACCGGTCTGCCGATCGTCGAGACCAAGGCCAACGACGTGTCGGCGTTCATCCCGACCAACGTCATCTCCATCACCGACGGCCAGTGCTTCCTGGAGTCGGACCTGTTCAACGCCGGTCAGCGCCCCGCGCTGAACGTCGGTATCTCGGTCTCCCGAGTCGGCGGCAGCGCCCAGCACAAGGCGATGCGCCAGGTCTCCGGCCGTCTGCGCGTGGACCTCGCCCAGTTCCGTGAGCTCGAGGCGTTCGCCGCCTTCGGTTCCGACCTGGACGCGGCCTCCAAGGCCCAGCTGGAGCGCGGTCAGCGCATGGTCGAGCTGCTGAAGCAGAACCAGTACCAGCCGATGGCCACCGAGGACCAGGTCGTCTCCGTGTGGGCCGGCACCAACGGCAGGATGGACGAGGTGCCCGTCGCCGACATCCGCCGCTTCGAGAAGGAGCTCCTCGAGTACCTGCACCGCAAGGAGCAGGGCCTGATGACCTCCATCAAGGAGGGCGCCAAGATGTCGAACGACACGATCCAGGCGATCGACGACGCCGTCGCCGAGTTCAAGAAGCAGTTCGAGACCTCGGACGGCAAGCTGCTCGGCGAGGACACTCCGGCCGCTGCCGCCAAGTGACGTAAGGAAGGGACCTGACTCATGGGAGCCCAGCTCCGGGTCTACAAGCGTCGCATCCGATCCGTCACCGCGACCAAGAAGATCACCAAGGCGATGGAGATGATCGCCGCCTCGCGCGTCGTCAAGGCGCAGCGCAAGGTGGCGGCCTCCACGCCGTACGCGGAGGAACTGACCCGCGCGGTCACGGCGGTCGGCACCGGTTCGAACACCAGGCACCCGCTGACCACGGAGGCGGACAACCCGACCCGCGCCGCGGTCCTGCTCCTCACGAGCGACCGCGGTCTGGCCGGCGCCTTCAACTCCAACGCCATCAAGGCCGCGGAGCAGCTGACCGAGCGCCTGGAGCGCGAGGGCAAGCAGGTCGACACGTACATCGTCGGCCGACGCGGTGTGGCCCACTACAACTTCCGCGAGCGCAAGGTCGCGGAGTCGTTCACGGGCTTCACCGACGAGCCGACGTACGCGGACGCCAAGAAGGTCGCGGCGCCGCTGATCGAGGCCATCGAGAAGGAGACGGCGGACGGCGGCGTGGACGAACTCCACATCGTCTACACCGAGTTCGTCTCGATGATGACGCAGACCGCGGTCGGCCCCCGACTGCTTCCGCTGCGTCTGGACGAGGTCGCGGCCGAGACGCGGAAGAAGGACGAGATTCTTCCGCTGTACGACTTCGAGCCCTCGGCGGAGGACGTCCTCGACGCCCTGCTGCCGCGCTACGTGGAGAGCCGCATCTACAACGCGCTGCTCCAGTCGGCCGCTTCGAAGCACGCCGCCACGCGGCGCGCGATGAAGTCGGCCACCGACAACGCGGGCGAGCTGATCAACACGCTCTCCCGTCTTGCCAACGCGGCCCGCCAGGCCGAAATCACCCAGGAAATCAGCGAGATCGTCGGTGGCGCGAGCGCCCTGGCCGACGCGACCGCGGGGAGTGACAACTAATGACCACCACTGTTGAGCCGACCGCTGCGGCGGGCGTGGCCACCGGCCGCGTCGCGCGGGTCATCGGCCCGGTCGTCGACGTGGAGTTCCCCGTCGACGCGATGCCGGACATCTACAACGCCCTGCACGTCGAGGTCGCCGACCCGGCGAACGAGGGCCAGCTCAAGACGCTGACCCTGGAGGTCGCCCAGCACCTGGGCGACGGCCTGGTCCGCACCATCTCCATGCAGCCCACCGACGGTCTGGTCCGCCAGGCCCCGGTCACCGACACCGGCGACGGCATCACCGTCCCGGTCGGCGACTTCACCAAGGGCAAGGTGTTCAACACCCTCGGTGAGGTGCTGAACGTCGACGAGTCCTACGACGGCGAGCGCTGGTCCATCCACCGCAAGGCCCCGAACTTCGACGAGCTCGAGTCGAAGACCGAGATGTTCGAGACCGGCGTCAAGGTCATCGACCTGCTGACCCCGTACGTCAAGGGCGGCAAGATCGGTCTGTTCGGCGGCGCCGGCGTCGGCAAGACGGTGCTCATCCAGGAGATGATCTACCGCGTCGCCAACAACCACGACGGTGTCTCCGTGTTCGCCGGCGTCGGTGAGCGCACCCGTGAGGGCAACGACCTCATCGAGGAGATGTCCGACTCGGGCGTCATCGACAAGACCGCGCTGGTCTTCGGCCAGATGGACGAGCCCCCGGGCACCCGTCTGCGCGTCGCGCTGGCCGGCCTCACCATGGCCGAGTACTTCCGCGACGTCCAGAAGCAGGACGTGCTGTTCTTCATCGACAACATCTTCCGCTTCACGCAGGCCGGCTCCGAGGTCTCCACGCTGCTCGGCCGTATGCCGTCCGCGGTGGGTTACCAGCCGAACCTGGCCGACGAGATGGGTCTCCTCCAGGAGCGCATCACCTCGACCCGCGGTCACTCGATCACCTCGATGCAGGCGATCTACGTCCCCGCCGACGACCTGACCGACCCGGCCCCGGCGACCACCTTCGCCCACCTCGACGCGACGACGGTTCTCTCCCGTCCGATCTCCGAGAAGGGCATCTACCCGGCCGTGGACCCGCTGGACTCGACGTCCCGGATCCTGGACCCGCGCTACATCGCGCAGGACCACTACAACGCGGCCATGCGCGTGAAGAACATCCTGCAGAAGTACAAGGACCTGCAGGACATCATCGCGATCCTCGGTATCGACGAGCTCGGCGAGGAGGACAAGCTCGTCGTCCACCGTGCCCGTCGCGTGGAGCGCTTCCTGTCCCAGAACACCCACGTCGCCAAGCAGTTCACCGGCGTGGACGGTTCGGACGTGCCGCTGGAGGAGTCGATCGCCGCGTTCAACGCGATCTGCGACGGCGAGTACGACCACTTCCCGGAGCAGGCGTTCTTCATGTGCGGTGGTCTCGAGGACCTGAAGAACAACGCCAAGGAGCTGGGCGTCTCCTGAGCATCGCGCTCGACGTGAGCCACCAGGCTCACACCTGAGGGGGCGGGGCGTCCCGCCCCCTCACCCACGCCCATCGCTGTATCCCCGGGGACGACCCCGGATCCCCGGCCCCGCCGGGGCGGGCCCCGGCACTTGGTGCCGGAAGGCCTACTAGACTTGTTTCCAACACCCGGTGACCCCACCGGGTGGTGACCCGAGGAGCCTCCCTTGGCTGCTGAGCTGCACGTCGAGCTGGTCGCCGCCGACCGGCAGGTCTGGTCCGGCGAGGCCACCCTGGTCGTCGCGCGCACCACGTCCGGCGACATCGGCGTCATGCCCGGTCACCAGCCGCTGCTCGGTGTGCTGGAGTCGGGCCCGGTGACCATCCGTACGAGTGAAGGTGCGACGGTCGTCGCCGCGGTCCACGGCGGCTTCGTCTCCTTCGCCGACAACAAGCTGTCGCTGCTGGCGGAGATCGCCGAACTCTCGGACGAGATCGACGTCCAGCGCGTGGAGCGCGAGCTCGAGCGGGCCAAGTCGGAGGGCGACGCCTCCGCCGAGCGCCGCGCGGACGTGCGTCTGCGGGCGGCGACGGCGGCGCGCTGAACCGAGCGCGGATGCGATGACGTCACTCAGCCGCGGCCGGTACCGGAGCAATCCGGAACCGGCCGCGGCTGAGGTGGATGTGGGTGTTTTTTCCGTTCCATTACCTAGGAGACGAGGAGGTCGGTGCCGATGGTCCTCGCTCTGACTGTGTGCGGAGTCGTGGTCGCGCTCGTGGTGGTGGGACTGTTCGTCTTCGGTCTGCGGCGCAGGCTCATCCAGCGTTCCGGCGGCACCTTCGACTGCAGCCTGCGCTGGGACGTGCCGCAGGCGTCCGACACCAGCGGCAAGGGCTGGAGCTACGGCGTCGCCCGCTACAACGGCGACCGCGTCGAGTGGTTCCGGGTCTTCTCCTACGCCCCGCGCCCGCGCCGCACCCTGGAGCGGGCGTCGATCGAGGTGGCCGGCCGCCGGCTGCCCGAGGGCGAGGAGGAACTCGCCCTGCTGTCCGACGCCGTGATCCTCACCTGTCTGCACCGGGGCACCCGCCTGGAGCTGGCCATGAGCGACGACGCGCTGACCGGCTTCCTCGCCTGGCTGGAGGCGGCCCCGCCCGGACAGAGGGTGAACGTCGCGTAGGACCCGCTGTGCACGCAGGTCGCGCTGTGCACGCAGGACCGCCACGCACGCAGGACCCGCCGTGCACGCAGGTCCCGCTGTGCACGAAGAAGCATGAAGAAGCACGAAGAAGCTCCCCCGGACGAGGTCCGGGGGAGCTTCGGTGTTTCTCGGGGGCGGGCCGTGCTTACGACAGACCGCTGCTGAGGGCGTTCACCAGCTCGCCGTCGCTGGTGTCACCGCTGAACTCCCAGAAGAAGGCGCCGCCGAGGCCCTGGCCGTTGGCCCAGGACATCTTCGACTTGATGGTCGACGGGGTGTCGTAGGACCACCAGTTGCTGCCGCAGTGGGCGTAGGCGGTGCCGGCGATGGTGCCGGTGACCGGGCAGCTGGCCTTGAGGACCTTGTAGTCCTCGATGCCGGCCTCGTAGGTGCCCGGCGCCGCGCCGGTCGCGGTGCCGCCGGGGGCGTCCTGGGTGACGCCGGTCCAGCCGCGGCCGTAGAAGCCGATGCCGATCAGCAGCTTCTTCGCGGGCACGCCCTGGGCCTTGTACTTCGCCATCGCGTCGGCGGTGGTGAAGCCGTCCTTCGGGATGCCGCTGTAGGAGGTGAGCGGGGAGTGCGGGGCGGTCGGGCCCTTCGCGTCCCAGGCGCCGAAGAAGTCGTACGTCATCACGTTGTACCAGTCGACGTACTGCGAGGCGCCGGCGTAGTCGGTGTGGTCGATCTTGCCGCCGGCCGAGCCGTCCGCCGAGGTGGCGGCGGTGATGAGCGCGGAGGAGCCGAACTTGGCGCGCAGCGCGGCCATCAGGTTCTTGAAGGCGTTAGGGCCGCTGGTGTCACAGGTGAGGCCGCAGTCGTTCGGGTACTCCCAGTCGATGTCGATGCCGTCGAAGACATCGGCCCAGCGCGGGTCGTGCACCAGGTCGTAACAGGACTGGGCGAAGGCGGCCGGGTTCTTGGCGGCGTCACCGAAGCCGCCGGACCAGGTCCAGCCGCCGAAGGACCACAGGATCTTGATGTTCGGGTACTTGGCCTTCAGCTCGCGCAGCTGGTTGAAGTTGCCGCGCAGCGGCTGGTCCCAGGTGTCGGCGACGCCGCTGACGGACTGGTCGGCGGTGAACGCCTTGTCGTAGTCGGCGTAGGAGTCGCCGATCGCGCACTTGCCGCCGGTCACGTTGCCGAAGGCGTAGTTGATGTGCGTGATCTTGGCCGCGGAGCCGGACGTCACCAGGTTCTTGACGTTGTAGTTGCGGCCGTAGATGCCCCACTCGGTGAAGTAGCCGAGCTTGACCTTGCCGCCGGTGGGCGGGGGAGTGGTGCCGCCGCCTCCGGTGGTGTGCACGGCGACGGAGCCGCTGACCGGGCCGGTCTGGTCGGCGGTGTCGCGCGCCTGCACGCTGTAGGAGTAGTCGCTGCCGGCGGTCAGGCCGCTGTCCGTGTACGAGGTCGTCGTCACGGTCGCGATCTTCTTGCCGTCGCGCAGGACGTCGTAGTTCTTGACGCCCTTGTCGTCGGTGGCCGCGCTCCAGGAGAGCTTCACCGAGGTGTCGGTGACGCCGGAGGCGGTCGGGGCGCCCGGCGCGGAGGGCGGGTTGTCACCGGGGACGCTGGGGCCGCCGTCGCAGCTGCCGCCGTTGAGCGTGCAGCCGGACGGGGAGCCGGAGCCGGTGCCGTTGAAGCCGAAGGAGACCGACGCACCCGGGGCGATGCTGCCGTTCCAGCCGACGTTCTTGGCGGTCCAGTGGTTGCCGGAGTTGGTGACCGTGGCGTCCCAGGCGGAGGTGACCTTGGTGTCGGAGGGGTAGTCCCACTCCACCGTCCAGGAGCTGATCGCCGAGGTGCCGGTGTTCTTGACGGTCCAGGAACCGCCGAAGCCGCCGCCCCAGTCGCTGGTCTTGGTGAAGGTGGCGGTGGCCGTGGACGCCGTGGCCGCCGCGTGGGCGGGGCCGGTGAGCGCGACCAGTCCTGCCATGGGGAGCAACAGGGTCGCGAACCCTGCCGCGGCTCTGTGTCGCAAGCGCATGCTGCGCCTCCCTTGTCGGGGGATGATTGTCAGGGGCATGACTGAGCCTCCATGCCCGCGGTGCTGCGAGAGTAGAAAGGTCTGGACCAGAGGTCAATAGGTCTGGACCACTCGCAGTCGCATCGGCCGGATCCCCAACTCCTGCCCCGACACGGCGCCTTGCGGCCGCGCGTACGGCCCCGCGATCCCTTGGCGGGGCGGCTGACGTGCGCTTTCGATACCGCCCGCACCACCGCCCGCCCACAGGGCGCATCCGATGCCGGAACGGTTCCTCACGGGGGCGCGAGAAGACCTCGCGCCCCCGTCGCCTTCGGGGCCGGCGGGGCCGGTCGTGCCCCCGGCGGAGGATCAGCCGCGCTCCCCGCCCGGCACCCACAGGACGTCGCCGGTCTCCTTGTTCGCCGTGCGCGCGAGAATGAACAGCAGGTCCGACAGGCGGTTGAGGTAGGTCGCGGTGAGGGGGTTCATCGCCTCGCCGTGCGCCTCCAGCGCGGCCCAGGTCGAGCGCTCGGCGCGGCGGACCACCGTGCACGCCTGGTGCAGCAGGGCCGCGCCCGGGGTGCCGCCGGGCAGGATGAACGAGCGGAGCTTGTCCAGCTCGGCGTTGAAGCGGTCGCAGTCCGCCTCCAGCCGGTCGATGTAGAACTGCTCGACCCTGAGCGGCGGGAACTCGGGATTCTCCACCACCGGCGTGGACAGGTCCGCGCCCACGTCGAACAGGTCGTTCTGCACACGGGTGAGGACCTTGACGATCGGTGCGTCCAGGCCGCCGAGCGCGATCGCCGTGCCGATCACCGCGTTCGCCTCGTTGGCGTCGGCGTACGCCGAGATCCGCAGATCGGTCTTGGCGACCCGGCTCATGTCGCCGAGGGCGGTGGTGCCCTTGTCCCCGGTCCTGGTGTAGATGCGCGTGAGGTTGACCATACGGTCAGCCTAGTGAGGGCCCGGCCGTGCGGAGGGCAGGTGTGCCGCCTGTCACGGACGGCGTCGGTGGGAGGCCGGGCGCGGCGGTGCGGGAGGGGCGGACGGGCCGCCCGTGCGCAATGCCTGACGCCCGCTCAGATCGGTCGCACACGCGGGTCGTCACGGCCGTCGCCGGCCGGGGTACGGTCAAGGCGCGCGATCCGCGCGAAACATCACGAGAGGTGCCGGAACTCCTCGACCGCATCGAGGACGTGTTGAGCGAAAAGACGCCCAACTACGCCGTCCGGGGCGCGCAGTGACCCCTGCCGGTGTGATGTCCGTCATCTGAGACGTGACGCGCGTTACTTACCGGTCACACAGCGCCGTACGAGCGCTAGGGTCCGCTCAGGAGTCGTACGAGAACAGCGTGTAAGCCGTACCGCGGTCACCCGCCGGTCGCTCGCGCAGTCGTTCACCAGTTCCTTCACAAGGGGAGTCGTCAGTGGCACGGAAGCTCGCCGTCATCGGAGCCGGCCTCATGGGATCCGGCATTGCCCAGGTCTCCGCTCAGGCGGGCTGGGACGTCGTCCTGCGGGACGTCACCGACGAGGCACTCAGGCGTGGCACCGACGGCATCAAGGCCTCGTACGACAAGTTCGTCTCCAAGGGCAGGATGGCGGCGGACGACGCCGAGGCCGCCCTCGGCCGCATCACCGCCACCACCGACCTGGACGCCGCCGCGGACGCCGTCGTCGTCGTCGAGGCCGTCTTCGAGAAGCTCGAGGTCAAGCACGAGATCTTCCGCACCCTCGACAAGCTGGTGCGCGAGGACACGGTGCTCGCCTCCAACACCTCCGCCATCCCGATCACCAAGATCGCGGCCGTGACGGAGCGCCCGGAGCGGGTCGTCGGCGTGCACTTCTTCTCGCCGGTGCCGATGATGCAGCTCGTCGAACTCGTCCGCGGCTACAAGACCAGCGACCAGACCCTCGCCACCGCGCGGGAGTTCGCCGAGTCCGTCGGCAAGACCTGCATCGTCGTCAACCGCGACGTGGCCGGCTTCGTCACCACCCGCCTCATCTCCGCCCTGGTCGTCGAGGCGACCAAGCTGTACGAGTCCGGCGTGGCCAGCGCCGAGGACATCGACCTCGCCTGCAAGCTGGGCTTCGGCCACGCGATGGGCCCGCTCGCCACCGCGGACCTGACCGGCGTCGACATCCTGCTGCACGCCGCCGGCAACATCTACACCGAGACCCAGGACGAGAAGTTCGCCCCGCCGGAGCTGATGCGCCGGATGGTGGACGCCGGTGACATCGGGCGCAAGAGCGGGCAGGGCTTCTACAAGCACTGAGACCGCACGGGCGCTACCCGGATCACCCCTTGGGGTGAATTCGGTATCGGTTAGCCAACGAACAGCAACCGCACCGCCACTCACGCAGTCAGACGTTGCACAGCCAATCGTCACCACGGAGCACGCCACCGCATTCTCGGGGAGCGCATATGTACATCAGGGGCGACCACGCCGAGGTGGTCGTCGGGGGCCGCCTCGACGTCCGCAGCGCGGCGGACGCCCGTACGGTCCTGCACTCGGCCGTGGACGACGGCGTGGGCGACCTGGTCCTCGACCTCTCCGAACTCGACTCCTGGGACGCGACCGGACTCGGGGTGATCATGGGTGTCCACCGGCGGGCGGGCCGCTGCGGCCGGCGGCTGGTGCTGCGCGACGTGCCGCCGCAGATGCAGCGCCTGCTGGTGGCCACCCGGCTGCACCGCATCCTCGCCATCGAGGGCGGCATCGGAGTGGAGTCGCTGCCCCGCGTCTGAGGGCGGCCGGGTTCCGGGCCGCCGCGCACCCGGCGCGCCCGCCGATCCGGGCCGCCGCGCACCCGGCGCGCCCGCCGATCCGGGCCGCCGCGCACCCGGCGCGCCCGCCGATCCGCGTTGCGCGGGTGTGAACCGGGCGGTGCGGGAGACCCGGGCGCACGGCACCGAACCGCACGTCGCACGCAATCCTCACGAGACCGTGATGTCTCGGGCGGCGCGGTACCCCGGACTGTCGTGGATACTGTGCGAAGGTTTAGGGTTCGGTCGCCCGCTGCCCAGCAACCCTCGAGCGGGCCCGGACCAGAAGCGACAGCGCGGTGTGCAGCAAGGCCGGGAGGGTGGGCACGGTCACCGGACTCCCGTCCGCGTGCCCTGAGCACACGACGCTTTTGGGGGCTAGGAACCTGTGGAACCCATGGACCCGAACATCCGGGAGCCCGAGGACATGGCCCACGACGGCGACAGCGACGGCCACGCATCGGACCGGCGCCCGCCCAGGGACGCCCTCGCATCCGACTTCACCCCGCACGCGCCCGCCCTGGCCCGTACGGTGCGACTCGTCGCGGGTGACTTCCTGCTCACCGTCAACCCCGTCGACGGCAGCGAGATCGAGGCCTGCCCGCCCACCGAGCGCCCCGCCCGGCCCCGCCGGCGCACCGCCGCCGAGCGCGCCGAGGCCGACCGCGCGGCCCGGCCGCCCGTGCCGCCCGGCCCCGCCCCCGCCGCCGAATCGCTGGTGGACCGCCAGGACGAACGCGAGCGGCTGGTACGGCTGCTCGCCCGGGGCCGCTCCGTACGCCTGACCGGGCCGGGCGGCTCGGGCCGCACCAGCCTCCTCGACCTCGTCGCCGAGGACTGCGCCGATCTCGCCCCCGACGGCGTGGTCCGCCTCTGCGGTCACCACCGCAGCGCCGGCGAGCTGCTGTACGACCTCTTCCACGCCGTCCGCACCGCGCCCCGGCACCGCCCCGACCGCGACGAACTCCTCGAACACGTCCGTGAGATCGGCGCCGTCGTCGTCATCGACGACCTCGAGTTCGGCGGCAGCGCGCTCGACGAACTGCTCGACGCGACCCCCGAGTGCGCCTTCCTGTTGGCCGTCACCCCCGAAGTGCCCGCGCCGTCCGCCGAGTCCGGGGTCGAAGAGGTGGTCCTCGGCGGCCTCGACCGCGCCGGTGGCGTCGAGGTCATCGAGCGCGGCGTCGGCCGTGTCCTCACCGAGGAGGAGACCAACTGGGCCGGCGACCTCTGGTTCGAGTCCGAGGGACTGCCCCTGCGCTTCGTCCAGGCCGGCGCCCTGCTGCGCCAGCGCGACCGGCTGCGGGTCGGCACCAGCGCCGTCGAGGAGTTCGGCGTCTTCGAGGACGCGCCGCCCGAGGACGCCGTCATCGACGCCGTCGCCGACGACGTACCCCTGCCCTCGCTCGGCGACGCCGCCGCGCCCGCCCCGCTGCTCGCCTCCCGGCTCAGCGCCTCAGCGCGGGCCACCCTGCGGTTCGCCGTCGCGCTCGGCGGCGAGGTGCCCCACCAGGCCCACCTGCCCGCGCTGGTCGGCGACACCCACGCCGACGCCGCGCTCGGCGAGCTGGCGAGCTGCGGTCTGGTCTCGCCGGTCGGCGCCCGCTACCGGCTCGCCGCCGGAGTCCTCACCCAGCTGGAGGCCGCGGGCTACGGCGCCGACGCCGAGGAGCAGGCCCGCGCCGCGGCCCGGCACTACTCCTGGTGGGCCGGGCACCCCTCGGTCAGCCCCGAGCGGGTGAGCGCCGAGGCGGACGCCGTGCTCGCCGCGCTGGCGGTGCTGGTGGCGGCGACGCCGATCGGCGAGGACGAGGAGATCACCGCCGTCCAGCTCGCCCGCACGGCCGCGCCCGCGTTCGCCGCCGGGCTCAACTGGAGCGCCTGGGAGCGGGCGCTGCGCTTCGGCGCCGAGGCCTCCCGGCTCGCCGGCGAGGTCGCCGAGCAGGCCTACTTCCACCACGAGCTGGGCGTCCTCGCGCTCTGCGGCGGTCTGCTGGACCGGGCGCGCGCGGAGCTGGAGGCCTCCATCGGCCTGCGCGGCGCGCTCTCCGACAAGCGGGGCACCGTCGCCGGCCGCCGTGCCCTCGCGCTGGTCGCCGACCGCTCCGGGACCGCACCGGGGCTGCTCGCCCTGCCGGCCGGCTCCGGCGCGACGGCCGAGGAGGAGATGCCGGAGGTCCGCGCCGAGGAGCCGGTCCCGCCCTCCCGGGGCGTTCCCGCGCCCTTCCCGGCGCTCCAGCCGCCCGGCGGCGACAGCTCGGCGCTGGTCACCTACCAGCCCTCGGCCGCCGTACCGCCGTCCGTCCCCCGCACCCCGCCGTACTCCTCTTCGGGGGCCCCGGCCAAGCACCGGGTGGGGCTGAAGGGCCTGGCCCGGCGCAACCTGGTGGCGGCGGGCGCGGGCGCGCTGCTCGCGGCCGTCCTCGGCACGGTGGTGACGCTCGGCGCCACCTCCCACAACGACGCCAACGACCCGTCCGACAACGTGGGCGTCAACCCGTCCACCGGTCAGGACGCCGGCGACGGCGGTCTGGCCGACGTCCCGCAGAGCGACACCGGCGGCGGCAGCGGGGGCAGCGGCGGCGGCGACACCGGAACGGCGACCAGCCGCCCCACGGACCCGGGCCCCGACGGCACGTACGGCACGTCGGACGACCCGGCCTCCACGGGCGGCGCGGAGCCGTCGGAGAGCGTCGAACCGCCCGGCGGCGGCTCCTCGTCGTCGAAGTCGCCCAAGCCCTCGGGATCGACCGGTTCGTCGGCCGGCGGCACGGCCGGCGGCGCCGGGGGCTCCACGGGCGGGCACACCGGGGGCTCCACGGGCGGTCACACGGGAGGCTCCACCGGCGGCTCCACCGGGAGCACGGGCGGTGGCGGGAGCACCGGCGGCCCGGGAGGCACCGGGAGCACCGGGGGCTCTCCCACCGGCGGCGAGACGGGCGGCAGCCCGGAGCCGACCGGCGGCATGAGCGGCAGCCCGGACCCGACCGGAGGGGCCACGGGGGGCGCCGACGGCGGCACCGAGGGCGGGAGCGCCGGGGACACGGCCGGCGGCTCCACGTCGCCGACGTCCGGCGTCTCGGCGAGCATGGCGACGCCGAGCACATCCGTGAGCGGCGTCGCCCCGGACTCGCCCGGCCCGTCCGGCTCGACGGCCGCCTGAACGGCCCACCTCACCGGGCCCACGGCGGCCTCGCCGGGGACGCGAAGGGGCCGGGCCCGTCTTCCGACGGGCCCGGCCCCTTCGTCGTGCCGCGCTCAGAACAGCCGCAGCTTGTCGTCCTCGATGCCGCGCAGCGCGTCGTAGTCCAGGACCTGGCAGCCGATGCCGCGGTCGGTCGCGAGCACGCGGGCCTGCGGCTTGATCTCCTGCGCGGCGAAGATCCCGCGCACCGGGGCGAGGTGCGGATCGCGGTTCAGCAGCTCCAGGTAGCGGGTGAGCTGCTCCACCCCGTCGATCTCACCGCGCCGCTTGATCTCCACGGCGACGGTCCGTCCCTCGCCGTCGCGGCACAGGATGTCCACCGGGCCGATGGCCGTCATGTACTCGCGCCGGATCAGCGTGTAGCCCTCGCCCAGCGTCTCGATGCGGTCGGCGAGCAGCTCCTGGAGGTGTGCCTCCACACCGTCCTTGATCAGTCCCGGATCCACGCCGAGTTCGTGCGAGGAGTCGTGCAGGATCTCCTCCATCGTGATGATGAGCTTCTCGCCCGCCTTGTTGACGACGGTCCACACGCCCTCCTCGTCGCCCGTCCCCTCCTTCAGGGCGCACGGCGGCGACATCCAGTTCAGGGGCTTGTAGGCGCGGTCGTCCGCGTGGATCGAGACGCTGCCGTCCGCCTTGACCAGGATCAGACGGGGTGCCGAGGGGAGGTGGGCGGTGAGCCGGCCGGCGTAGTCGACGGAGCACCGGGCGATGACGAGACGCATGGTCGGCAACGCTACTCGACGCGACCGTCCGCGCGCGATTCGCCCGACGGGGCTCCCGCTCCGGCGCGTGACCGCGCGCCGCGCACCGCCCCATTTTTCCCACGATCACCCGTGTTCACTCGTGGCCGATTGTGTGCCCAACCCGCCCTGCCGGTAAGTGCATTCGCCTGGTGGGTGACCGTTCAGTTGCCTACCGTAGAGAACGGGAGGTCGCGATATGTGTACGCACCGTGTTCGGTATCACGAACTCCCTCATCTGTCCGGCAACCCCTGCAACCCGGGGGTGCGAGAGGAGAACCCATGTCGCTCGACGTCTCACCGGCCCTACTCGAACAGGCCGAGCGAGGCGAGGTCGACGAAGCCGACTTCGTCGACTGCGTCCGGACCTCCCTGCCCTACGCATGGGAGATGATCAGCTCCCTGGTGGCCCAGCTGAAGGTGGACGGCGGAGAGTTCGCCGACAACCAGACGCCTCCGCCGGACGAGCACGCGCGCGGCCAGCTGCTGCGCGCGCTCGCGAGCGATGCGATTCGCGGCGCGCTGCAGCGGCACTTCGGTGTCCGGCTGGCCTTCCAGAACTGCCACCGGGTGGCGGTCTTCCCGCTGGACTCCTCGGTCGACGAGCGGCTCGCCCGGTTCACGTCGGTGCGCGCCCAGCTGCTCAACCAGTCGCCGGAGTTCAGGGACTGCTGAAGCGCAGGGCCTCTCCTTCGGATCACGCCGGGCTCGCGGGGCCCGGCACCGTTGCCCCGGGCTTCGCGCAGGGGGTGTCCCAGCCGTGCCGCGGCGGGCCGTCATGGTTCCCTCATGACGGCCCGCACCGCCTCGCGGCGCACGGTGCCGGGCCCCGCTCCCTGCCCCGGCGCGATCCGGACGGAAGATGCCGACGGTCCGCTCGCCGCCCGGCCCGAGCAAGGTGCGGGACGGGGCGGCAGGACGTGCCGTGACGCGGCTCGGTCAGCCGAGGTGGGGGAGTACCTCGGCGCCGAGCCGCCGTACGTTCTCCTCCGTCGCGGCCAGGTCTCCCGAGCCCTCGACGAGCAGGGCGAAGCGGGAGATGCCGGTCCGGTCGCTGGTCGCGGCGAGCCGGTCGGCGCACAGCCGCGGGGTGCCCACCGGATGCAGCCCGCACAGCAGTTCCACGTACGCCAGCGGATCGCGCATCCGGCGGGTCCGGCCGTCCACCGTGACATGGGCGTCCAGACCTTGTTTCAGCCAGCCCGGCATGGCCTTGAGCAGGGTCTCCGCCGCGTCCGTGCGCCGGTCGGCGATCTGGCAGACACCCGCCGAGACGTGGCCGGCGTCCCGGATCTCCTCGCCCGGCCGTCCCGCCGCCCGCGCGCAGCGCTGCCACAGGGCGACCATCTCGGCCTTCTCCTCGTCCCCGACGTGCATCCCGAGCAGCATCGGCAGCCCGCGCTCGGCGGCCAGCCGCACACTCGCCGGGGAGGTGCAGGCGACGACCACCTCGGGACCCGGCGCCTCGGTCAGCGCCTCCGACGGGCGCGGCACCACGGGCACCTCCCGGAAGGCGAATCGTTCCCCCGACGCGGACACCGAGGGCTCGCGCAGCCAGCGCCTCAGCAGATCGAGCGACTCCGGGAACCCCTGTTCGTACGCCTCCAGGCCCGCGCCGAACACCTCCAGGTCCACCCACGGTCCGCCGCGCCCCACGCCCAGCGTGAACCGGCCGCCGCTCGTCACGTGCAGCAGCGCGGCCTGCTCGCCGAGCGCGACCGGGTGGACGGTGGGCAGCACGCTGACCGCGGTGCCGACCCTCAGCCGGCGGGTGCGGCCGAGCAGCAGCGCGGCCAGGGTGATGGCCGACGGGCACGTCCCGTACGGTACGAAGTGGTGCTCGGCCAGCCAGACCGCGTCGAGTCCCGCCTCCTCGGCGACCTCGGCCGTGCGGACCGCGCGGTACAGCGCCTCGCCCTGTCCCTGTCCGGGGAACTGGGCGGCCAACACGAAGCTTCCTACGCGCATTGCTGTTTCCTGCTTCCTCGGCTCCGACACGGAGCTCCCCCACACGGCATAACCGCGCGACACGTGCCGAGGACACGGTCGGGCGAAGGGATTTCCGGATTGTCGGTCGAATGCGGCGCTCCCCGGGGGGACTTGTGGGGGTTGGTCGGGAATACGGTGGGGCACGCGTACCCCGGTCGGCGCCGCGTAGTCTGGACACGGCCCGTTCTCCCGCAAGTTCCGTGAGGTGTCCCGTGTCCCCGCGCCGCAACCGCCCCAAGGGCTCCGGCTCGTCCGGCCGGAGCGCCGAGGACGACGCCGCGAGCCGCTACGGCGGCTGGCAGTCCACGGAGAGCTGGCGGGGCGAGGAGTGGAGCGTGCGCCATGTCGCGGGCGCGAGCGCGGCGGGCAAGACGTACCGCTGCCCGGGCTGCGACCAGGTGATCGCCTCGGGCGTCCCGCACGTGGTGGCCTGGCCCGAGCACTCCGGGGTGGACGACCGCCGGCACTGGCACAAGGCCTGCTGGAACGCGAAGGACCGCCGCACCACACGGGTGCAGCGGTCCCGTAACGCCCCCAGGTTCTGAAGGCCCGGATCCTGGAAGGCCCTGTACGTCCCGAAGGGTCCTCGATGTCCCGAAGGGCCCTACACGTCCCGCTTCTCCAGCAGCGCCCAGGCGCCGGCGAAGGCGACCACCGTGGCGCCCACGATGATCCACAGCGGGTCCCAGCCCGAGGGGCCGGAGTCGGTGAGGGAATTGGAGTAGAAGACGCTCAGCTGGTTCGGGATCGAGTACTCGAACAGCGCCATGCGCACCTTCTCCAGCGAGTGCGTGAACATGAACAGCGCGATGACCAGCGGGGCGAGGACCAGGCCGATCATGATGGTGATGCCGCCCGCCGAGTGCCGCAGCACCGAACCGACCAGCAGCGAGAACAGCCCGAGCAGGGCGATGTAGAGACTGACGCCGACCGTCGCCTTGAACCACTCCGCGCCGGTGGGCTGCCGGGCGCCGCTGCCGTCGAGCATGGCCGTCTGCGCGACGGCGACCAGCGCGGTGGACACCAGGGTGATCGTGAAGGCGAGGAGGAAGAACACCAGCGCCTTCGCCAGGAGGATCCGCCCGCGCGTGGGGCA
The DNA here is from genome assembly GCF_044391765.1 of Streptomyces sp. NPDC018610. Lineage (NCBI taxonomy): Bacteria > Bacillati > Actinomycetota > Actinomycetes > Kitasatosporales > Streptomycetaceae > Streptomyces > Streptomyces sp. NPDC018610. The sequence goes on along the minus strand of NZ_JBISAL010000016.1, from coordinate 50,096 downwards.
GGCCGTCGCCGTGGTGCGGATCATGCCGGTGCCGTACTCCGAGGCCGTGGTCAGCACGCCGAGCGTGATGACGCAGATGCTGCCCAGCAGCAGGCCGAAGAAGCCCAGCGACAGCGCGTTCTCGTCACCGGACAGGTCGGAGGAGGAGTCGGCTACCACCACACCCGTCAGCAGCCCGATGCCGACCACGAGCAGCACGAACACGCCGAGCGTCCACATCGTGGAGCGCACCGACCTGATCTTCGTCCACTCCGAGGCCAGCGCGTGCCCGAGATGCGTGCGGACGACGGGGATCGGCGAGGTGTAACCGGCGTACGGAGCCGCGCCGCCCGCCTCCCCGGCGGGCGGCGCGGCCTGCGGCATCGGGGTCTGCGGCGTGCTCATCGGGCGTCCTCGGACTTGGTCGTGTCGACGGCGGCCTCGGCGGAGGCCGCCTGCGGGGCGGGTGCCTCGGCGGAGGCGCGCGGGGCGGCGGGGGCGGCCTGCGCAGCGGCCGGGGCCAGGAGCGGCGGGGCGGCCGGGGCGGGCGGCGCCGCGGCCGGCTGCGCGGGCACCCGCGGGGCGGCCTGCGCGTACGGGTTCGGCGCGCCCGGGCCCGGAGCGGCGTAGGGATTCACGCCCGCGACCGGCTGCCCCTGGGGCGGGAACGGCTGACCGCCCTGCTGGGGCGGCGGCGGGGCGTACCAGCCGGGCTGGCCCTGACCCGGCACCGGCACGGGCGGCTGGGCGCCGGGCGGCAGCGGCTGCATCAGCCCGGCCTTCTGGTCGATGGTCGAGCGGTAGTCGACGGCGCCCTGCGTCATCCGCATGTACGCCTCCTCCAGCGAGGCCTGGTGCGGCGAGAGCTCCCACAGCCGTACGTCGGCCTCGTGCGCGAGGTCGCTGATGCGCGGCAGCGGCAGTCCCGTCACGCGCAGCGCGCCGTCCGGCTCGGGCAGCACGTGCCCACCGGCCTCGGTCAGCGCCGAGGTCAGCTTCTCGCGCTGCTGCGGCTCGGTCTCGGGCGTGCGGACCCGGGCGAAGTCCGCGGAGTTGGCGGAGATGAAGTCCGTCACGCTCATGTCGGCGAGCAGCTGCCCTCGGCCGATGACGATCAGGTGATCGGCGGTCAGCGCCATCTCGCTCATGAGATGACTGGAGACGAACACGGTCCGCCCCTCGGCGGCCAGCGACTTCATCAGGTTCCGCACCCAGAGGATGCCCTCGGGGTCGAGACCGTTCACCGGCTCGTCGAAGAGCAGCACCTTCGGGTCGCCCAGCAGCGCCGCCGCGATGCCGAGCCGCTGCCCCATGCCGAGCGAGAAGCCCTTCGAACGCCGCTTCGCCACCTCCTGGAGGCCGACCACGCCCAGCACCTCGTCCACCCGGCGGGCCGGGATGCCCGACAGCTGGGCCAGGGAGAGCAGGTGGTTGCGGGCGCTGCGGCCGCCGTGCACGGCCTTGGCGTCCAGCAGCGCGCCCACCTGGCGCGGAGCGTTGGGCAGCTTGCGGTAGGGATAGCCGCCGATGGTCACGGAGCCCGCGGTCGGGTTGTCCAGACCGAGGATCATGCGCATGGTCGTCGACTTGCCGGAACCGTTGGGCCCGAGGAAGCCGGTGACGGCGCCCGGCCGCACCTGGAAGGAGAGGTTGTGCACGGCGGTCTTGTCGCCATAGCGCTTGGTCAGGCCGACTGCCTCGATCATGCTCCGGTCCCATCGGAAGGTGGCCGTCCAGATTCAGGACAGCGGGGCGCACGCCCCCGTAAGGGTTAGGAGGATATCCGGGCGCTGACGGTTCCGGCCAAAAGAAAGTAAAACAGCGAGGACCTTGGGCCTCTCGTTTGGATCACGCCGGGCTCGCGGGCCATGGCTCCGCCATGACGCCCTCCTCCGCCATGACGCCCTCCTCCGCCTTGCGACGCTCCCCCACCGCCTGAACGGCGTGGGAGGGGCCCCCACCACCGGACCCCGCTTCCTGACCCGGCCTGATCCGAACGAAAGACCCTAGGCGTCCCGCCTGCGCAGCAGCGCGTAACCGCCGACGAGGGCCGCGATCACCCACAGCACCATGATCCCGAGGCCGCCCCAGGGCCCGTACGGGGTGTCGTCGCCGACCCGGGGGAGTACCCGCATGATCCGGCTGCCGGCCTGGTCGGGCAGGTACTGGCCGACCTTCCGGGTCGCCGAGACGTTGGCGAGGATGTTGGAGACCAGGAAGAAGAACGGCATCAGGACGCCCAGCGACAGCATCGGCGAGCGCAGCATCAGGGCGACGCCCATGGAGAACACCGCGATGAGGGTCATGTAGAGGCCGCCGCCGATGACCGCCCGCAGCACCCCGGGCGCGTCCAGCGTGGTCCGCAGCAGCGGACCGAGCATCGCCTGCCCCAGGAAGAACGCGGCGAAGCCGGTGGCCATGCCGACCAGCAGCGCCAGGGCGCTCGCCACGGCCACCTTGCTCGCCAGGAACGCGCCGCGCCGCGGGACCGCCGCCAGCGAGGTGCGGATCATGCCGGTGCTGTACTCGTTGGACACCACCAGCACCCCGAACACGATCATCGCCAACTGCCCGAGCGCCATGCCCGCGAAGCTGACGAAGGTCGGGTCGAAGGAGAGCCGTTCACGGGGGTCCATGGAGCCGAACTCGTTCTTCGACAGGGCCGAGATCAGCATGCCGAGGGCGATCGTGACGATGACGGCCAGGGACAGCGTCCACACCGTGGACGCCACCGACCGGATCTTGGTCCACTCGGACCGGATGACCTGCGCCGCCGCCATGCCTCAGCCCTCCGTCGGAGTCGTCGTGCCCGCGGCGGAACCCGCCGTCGTCCTCGCGGCCGACCGCTCGCCCCACGACCGCTCGGCGGGCTCCGGGCGCGCGTGGTACTCCACCGACTGGGCCGTCAGCCGCATGAACGCGTCCTCCAGCGACGACTGCCGCACGCTCAGCTCGTGCAGCACGACCTGGTGCCGCGCCGCCAGCTCCCCGATGCGCTCCGGTTCGCCGCCGTCCACCTCCAGCACACCGCCGCCGGCCTCCTCGACCGCGATCCCGGCCCCGTGCAGCGCGTCGAGCAGCCGCTCACGGTCGGGGGTGCGGACGCGGACGCGGGAGTGGGAGTTGCGCTCGATGAAGTCGGCCATCGTGGTGTCGGCGAGCAGCCGGCCCTGGCCGATGACGACGAGATGGTCCGCGGTCAGCGCCATCTCGCTCATCAGATGGGAGGAGACGAAGACCGTACGGCCCTGCGCGGCCAGCGACTTCATCAGCCCGCGGATCCAGTGGATGCCCTCCGGGTCCAGGCCGTTGACCGGTTCGTCGAACATCAGGATCCGCGGATCGCCGAGCAGGGCGCCCGCGATGCCGAGGCGCTGACTCATGCCCAGCGAGAACCCCTTCGCCTTCTTCCGCGCGACCGCCGTCAGGCCCACCGTCTCCAGCACCTCGCCCACCCGGCGGGCGGGGATTCCGTTGCTCTGGGCGAGGCACAGCAGATGGTTGCGGGCGCTGCGGCCGCCGTGCACCGCCTTGGCGTCCAGCAGCGCGCCGATGTACGTCAGCGGATTCGCCAGCTCGTGGTAGTGCCGCCCGTCGATGCGCACATCGCCGCCGGTGGGGTGGTCCAGGCCCAGGATCATCCGCATGGTCGTGGACTTCCCGGCGCCGTTGGGCCCGAGGAAACCCGTGACGGCGCCCGGCCGCACGGTGAACGTGAGGCCGTCGACCGCCACCTTCTCGCCGTACCGCTTGGTCAGCCCCGCCAGCTCGATCATGCGGCCACGCTAGATCCGGACCGGGCGCCCCGCCACCGGAGACGGACACGGACGGCGAAGACGGGCGAAGCCCCCCGCCACCGAGGTGACGGAGGGCCTCACACGATCGGTCCCGTAGAACGCGGGGCTACCGGGTCTGCTGGGCGGGCACCCCGCGGGAGGCCTGCTCGTCCTCGGCCGGCGAGCCCGCGGCGGCCACCGCGGCACCGGTGAGGGTGGCCAGCATCTCGCGCACGTTGGTCAGCTGCGCGTTGATCGAGTCGCGGCGGTTGGTCAGCGCCGCCAGCTCGCGCTCGGACTCCGAACGGATACGGTCCGCCTTGGCGTTGGCGTCGGCGACGATGTCCTCGGCCTGGCGCTGGGCGGTCTCCACCGTCTGGCGGGCACGGCGCTCCGCGTCGGTGCGCAGCTTCTCGGCCTCCAGGCGCAGCTGCTCGGCGCGGTGCTCGATCTCCGCGAGCCGCTTCTCCGCCTTGGCCTGACGGGAGGCCAGGTCCCGCTCGGACTGCTCGCGGCGCTTGGCGAGGTTGGTCTCGAAGTCGGCGGCGGCCTGCGCGGCCTTGGCGCGGGTCTCCTCGAAGAGTGCGTCCGCCTCCTCGCGCTTGGACTGCGCGTCCTTCTGCGCCTCGGCGCGCAGCTGGGAGGCGTCGCTCTTGGCCTTCTCGACGATCCGGACGCCCTCGTCCTCGGCCTTGGACTTGCGCTCCGCGGCGAAGGACTCCGCGTCGTTGCGGACCTGCTGGGCCGCCGACTCGGCGAGCTCGCGGTGCTGCTCGGCCGCGCGCCGGGCCTCCTCACGCAGGTCCTTCGCCTCCTCCTCGGCGAGGCGGAGGATCTTCTCGACGCGCGCGCCGAGACCCGCGTACGACGGCTCGGCGTCGGTGATCTGGGCCTGGGCGTTCTGCGTCTCGAGGTGCAGCTCCTCGATGCGCTTCTCCAGGGCGGTGATGCGGGAGAGAGCACTGTCACGGTCGGAGACGAGCTTGGAGATACGGTCGTCCACCTGAGCGCGGTCGTACCCACGCCGCACAAGCTCGAAGCCGTAGGGGGAAGTGTCGCTCATGGGGTTCCTGTCGAATGAGACCGGTGAGGTGATAGGTCGAATCCTAGGGGCCGAAGCGGTGTGTCATCGAGCGGATACGTGTTTGATCTGGAGAATGACACCTCTTTTGAGTGGCTGACCGCCGCGAGGCTTGCCAACGCCCCGCGCACAGCCCCCGGAGGCTCCCCCGTCAAGCCCCCGAATTCACCTCAAAGACTACCCTTCTGACGATTTGCCACCCGACCTGGGTGCGCCCACCGTCGCCCCCGCCCTGACCCCGCCGTCCTTGCCGGGCGAGGGCGCTTCGAAGGACTCCAGCGCCTCCAGCACGTCCTGGACCCGGGAGATCTCGGCGTTGATGTCCTCGCGCCGGCGCACCAGGACCTCCAGCTCGCGCTTGCCCTCCTCCACCGTGCGCCGGGCCTCGTGGACCGCCTCGGCCTTCAGCTCCTCGGCCTCCTTGACCAGCTTGGCCTTCTTCTGCTCGGCCTCCTTCAGCAGCCCCTCGGCCTTCTTGACCGCGGCGATGCGCACCTTGCCCGCCTCGGAGTTGGCGTCCGAGACGATCTCCTTGGCCTTGGCCTGCGCCTTGGCGAGCTGCTCCTCGGCGGCCTTGATCAACGCGTCGCAGCGGTCGCCCGCCGACTTCATCGTCTCGGCGGACTCGCGGCGGGCCCGCTCGTGCAGCTCCTCGATCTCGGTGGTCAGGCGCTCGCGCAGCTCCTCGGCCCGCTCCCGGATCTGGGTCGCGTCCCGGCGGGCGCCGACGAGCAGCTCGTCCGCGTCCGTACGGGCCTTCTCCACCGCGGTGTTGCCCTGCACCGTCGCCTCGGCGAGGATCCGCTCCGCCTCCTGGCGGGCCGCGCCCACCATCGTGTCGGCCTGGGACTCCGCGTCCGCCTTGGTCTTGACCGCGCTCGCCTGCGCCTCGGTCAGCAGCTTGTCGGCCTCGGCCGTGGTCTCCGTGATCAGCGTGTCGACCTGCTCGGCCGCCTCCGAACGCCGCTTGTTGGCTTCCTTGCGGGCCTCGTCCAGCGTCCGCTCGGCCTCCTCGCGAGCCGCGGTGAGCGTCCGCTCCGCCTCCGCCTCCGCCTCGGCCTTCAGCCGCTCGGACTCGGTACGGATCCGCTCGGCGCGGCCCTGCGCGGTGCCGACCGTCTCGGCCGCCTCCGCCCGCAGCCGCTCCGCGTCCCCGGTGGCGTCCGAGATCAGCTTCTCCGCCTTGGCGACGGACTCCGCGCGCACCCGGTCGGCCTCGGCGACCGCCTCGCCGCGCACCCGCTCGGCCTCCGCGGCCGTCTCGGCGCGCAGCCGGTCCGTCTCGGCGATCGTCTCGGTGCGCAGCCGGTCGGCCTCCGCGGCCGTCTCCGTCTGCAGCCGCTCCGCCTCCAGACGGGCCTCGGAGATGAGGGTGTCCGCCTGCGTCGCCGCGTCCGAGCGGATGCGGTTGGCGTCGTCACGGGCCTCGGCACGGGTGCGCGTGGCGTCCTGGTCGGCCTGCGCGATGGTGTCGGAGGCCTCGGTGCGCACCCGCTGGGCGTGCTCGGCGACATCGCCGCGGATCCGGTCGGCCTCCGCGATCGCCTCGGAGACCGTGCGCTCGGCGAGCGCCTTGGCGGCCTCGGTCTCCTCCTGCGCCTCCCGGCGCAGCCGGGTCGCGTCCTCGCTCGCCCGCTCCCGCTCGGCGTAGGCGTCGGTGCGGACCCGGTCCGCCTCCTCCTCGGCCTCCCGGCGGGTACGGTCCGCCGCGTGCTCGGCGGCCGAGCGCAGCCCGGAGATCTCCTCCTGAGCCTGCTCGTGCAGCCCGGCGACCGAGTCGCGCACCTGCTGCGCGTGCTGCTCGGCGGCCGACACCAGCTCGGTGGCGCGCCGGTCGGCCTCCTCCACCAGCCGGACCGCCTCGGCCTGCGCCTCCTCCACGCGCTTGCGCGCCGAGGCCAGCAGCTCCTCGCTCTGCTCGCGGGCCCGCTCGCGCTCCTGGTCGGCCTCCGCGCGCGCCGCACCGAGGAGTTCCTCGGCCTCGCGGCGCCGCCGGGCGGCCTCCTCCTGGGCGGCGGCCAGCGTCTCGGACGCCTCCGCGCCCAGGCGCTCCGCGGCCGCCTGCGCCTCCGCGCGGACCCGGTCGGCGGTGTCCTGCGCCTCGGTCTTCAGCCGCTCCGCCTCGGCCGCGGCCTCCGACCGCAGCCGTACGGCCAGCGCCTCGCCCTCCGCGCGGGAGGCGGACGCGTCCGCCGCGGCCTCGTCGCGCAGCCGCTCCGCCTCCGTCTCCGCCTGCTGCTGGAGCGTACGGATCCGCTCGGCGGCCTCGGTGCGCAGCCGCTCGCTCTCCTCGGCGGTCTCGCGGCGGATCCGCTCGGCCTCGGCCCGCGCGTCGGTCAGGGCCTCCTCGGCCGCTGCCAGGCGCTGTTCGGCCTCGGTGTGCAGCCGGGTCAGCTCCTCGGCGGCCTCGCCCCGGCGGGCCGTGATCGCCCGCTCGGTCTCCTCGCGCAGCTCGCGCGCGGCCCGCTCGGCCTCCGTCCGGACCGACTCCGCCTGCTCGTCGGCCTCCGCGCGGTGCCGCTCGGCCTCCTCGCGGGTGCGCTCCAGCGTCTCCTCGGCCTGCCGGCGCAGCACGGTGGCCCGCTCGATGGCCTCGGTGCGGACCTTCTCGCTGTCCGCGGTCGCCGTCTTGCGCAGCTCGTCGGCGTCCGCCTTGGCCTTGGCGAGCAGCTCCTCGGCGGACTTCGCCGCCTCCTCGATCTGCGCGACGGCCTCGCGCCGGGCCTCGGCGCGGATCCGCTCGCCCTCGGCGACCGCCTCGGAGCGCAGCTGCTCGGCCTCGCCGCGCAGCCGGCGCGCCTCCTCCTGCAGCTCGACCGTCTTGGCCCGGTACTCCTTGGTGTCGTCCTTGGCCGCGCCCTTGAGCTGCTCGGCGATGTCGTGCGCCTCGGCGCGCAGCCGGTCCGCCTCGGCCTCGGCCTCGGTGCGGATCCGCTCGGCCTCCTCGGCGGCGGCCTTCGTGGTCTTCTTGGCGTCCTCGGACGCCTTGTTCAGCACGTCCTCGGCGGTCCTGGCCGCCTTGGACAGCTGGGTGGCGGTCTCCTCGGCGGTGGCGCTGCGGGCCTTCTCCGTGGCCTCCGCGACGATCTTCTCCGCCTCGGCCCGGGCGTCCGCGACCAGCTGCTCGGCCTCCGAGCGGGTGTTCTCGGCGTCCTTCGTGGCCTCCTGGACCAGCCGGGCGACCTGCTCCTTGGCGGTGCGCGTGCGCTGCTCGTTGGCCGACTCCGCGGTCGCCAGCGCCTTGGCGGCGGCCTCCTTGGCCTCGGCGACCAGCTTCTCGGACTCGGTCTGCGCCTTGCGCAGCGCCTCCTCGGCCTCGGTCATCCGCTGCTCGGCGGTCCGGCTCAGCTCGGCGGCCTGACGGCGGGCGGCGTCCGACTCGGTCGCCGTGGTGCTGCGCAGCTGCTCGGCGTGGTCGGTGGCCTCCTGGGCCTGGGTGGAGGCGGCGTCGAGGAGCCGCTCGGCGTCCGTGCGGGCGCGGCGCAGGATCTGCTCGGCCTCCGTGCGGGCCGACTCGGCCTCGCTCTGCAGCCGCCGGCGGGCCTCGGAGGTCAGCCGCTCGGCCTCCGCGCGGGCGGCGGCCATCGCCTGCTCGGCCTCCGCGCGGGACTCGTCGAGCAGTCGGCGGGCCTGCTGCTCGGTGCGGGCGCGCAGCTGCTCCGCCCACGCCACGTTCTCGTTGACGTGCGACTCGACGGTCTGCCGGCGCTCGGCCAGCTCCTGGTCGAGCTGCTGGCGGCGGGTCACCGCCTCCTGGTGCAGCTCGGCCTGCAGGCGCGCGGCCTGCTCGGCGTGCTCCTGGAGGATGCGCTGGGTCTGCGCGCGGGCCTGGCTCAGCTCCCGTTCGGCGTCCGCGCGGATCTGGTCGGCCTGCACCTGCGCCTGACGCAGCAACTGCTCGGCCTGATAGCCGATGTCGCCGCTGTCGTAGGCGGGCCGGGTCATGATGGTCCGGCGCGCCTCGTGCAGCTTGGCGCGCAGCACCTCTACCTGGTAGCCGAGGTCCTCGGCGTGCTGGATCGCCTTCTCCCGCTCGGTCTTCAGCCGATCCATCTCGGCCTCGAACCGAGAGAGGTGGTCGACGTCAGCCGCCGGCTCTCGCTCCTGGCGTTCGTAGCCCCGCACTGCGCGGTCCCATCCGTCCCCTGGTCGCAAGCCTGTCCAAACGAGCTCCGTCCATCCGCCGGACGGGGCCCCCGGGGAATGGTGTCAGATCGACGGCGGAGCATGGGCTGCCGCCCCGTCGCCCGTCCCCCGAAACGCGGACCCCGGCGGCCTTGTCGTCAAGGTCGGCGGCGTCCGCCCCGAGGGCGGGGCAGGCGTCAGCCTTGACGGCAGGGCCGGGCCGCCCCTGTGTTCAAGGACGGCCGCCCCCAACCCTACCGGCCCTTATGTACGGAGGTCAGTGCTCGGCCGACTCAACAGGCGCCGAGGTGACCAGTTCTGTCAGGACACCGTGACAATCCTTGGGGTGCAGGAAGGTGATCCGTGACCCCATGGAGCCGCGGCGCGGCTCGTCGTACAGAACGCGTACGCCCTTCGAACCGATGTCCGCGGCGTCCGCGTCGACGTCCGCGGTGCCGAAGGCGATGTGGTGGACGCCCTCCCCGTTCTTCGCCAGCCACTTGCCGACGGCGGAGTCCTCACGGGTCGGCTCCAGCAGTTGCAGATAGGAAGCGCCTCCGTCGGAGGTCTCGTTGATCTTGAGCATGGCCTCCCGCACGCCTTGCTCCTCGTTGATCTCGGTGTGGAACACCTCGAAGCCGTAGGTGGCCCGGTAGAACTCGACGGTGGCGTCGAGGTCGTGGCAGGCGATCCCGATGTGGTCGATTCGCGTCAGCATGGTTTCAGTGGAGCGCCACGGCGGTGGTTACGCAACGTGCGCGCGATCACACCGAAAGGCCGATGACGGGTGCAGTACCGCTCAGTACATTCGGAGTAAACCCTCGTTCACTCCTCGGCTGTGCAGGCCGGTAAGGGGATCGCAGCTCATGTCTTCTGGAACTCCCGGTTCGACCAGCTCGGTGATCGTCGCGGGCGCCCGTACGCCCATGGGCCGACTGCTCGGCTCGCTGAAGTCCTTCTCCGGAGCCGACCTCGGCGGCTTCGCGATCAAGGCCGCCCTCGACCGTGCCGGGATCGGCGGCGACCAGGTGCAGTACGTGATCATGGGCCAGGTGCTCCAGGCCGGCGCGGGCCAGATCCCGGCCAGGCAGGCCGCGGTCAAGGCCGGCATCCCGATGAGCGTCCCCGCGCTGACCGTCAACAAGGTGTGTCTGTCGGGCCTGGACGCCATCGCGCTGGCCGACCAGCTGATCCGCGCGGGCGAGTTCGACATCGTCGTCGCCGGCGGCCAGGAGTCCATGACCAACGCCCCGCACCTGCTGCCCAAGTCCCGCGAGGGCTTCAAGTACGGTGCCGTCGAGATGCTCGACGCGATGGCCTACGACGGGCTGACCGACTCCTTCGAGAACATCGCCATGGGCGAGTCGACGGAGAAGCACAACACCCGCCTGGGCATCGGCCGCGCCGAGCAGGACGAGATCGCCGCCCTGTCCCACCAGCGGGCCGCCGCCGCGCAGAAGAACGGCGTCTTCGAGGCCGAGATCACCCCGGTGGAGATCCCGCAGCGCAAGGGCGACCCGGTGCTGTTCAGCAAGGACGAGGGCATCCGCGGCGACACCACGGTCCAGTCGCTGGGCAAGCTGCGCCCGGCGTTCGCCAAGGACGGCACGATCACCGCGGGGTCGGCCTCCCAGATCTCCGACGGCGCCGCGGCCGTGGTCGTGATGAGCAAGGCCAAGGCCGAGGAGCTGGGCCTGGACTGGATCGCCGAGATCGGCGCCCACGGCAACGTGGCCGGCCCGGACAACTCCCTGCAGTCGCAGCCCTCCAACGCGATCCTGCACGCCCTGAAGAAGGAGGGGCTGGAGGTCTCGGACCTCGACCTCATCGAGATCAACGAGGCGTTCGCCGCCGTCGCCGTGCAGTCAATGAAGGACCTCGGCGTGTCCACGGAAATGGTGAACGTGAATGGCGGTGCCATTGCCCTGGGTCACCCGATCGGGATGTCCGGCGCCCGTCTCGTGCTGCACCTGGCGCTGGAGCTGAAGCGGCGCGGCGGCGGCGTGGGCGCGGCGGCGCTGTGCGGCGGCGGCGGCCAGGGCGACGCCCTCATCGTCCGGGTGCCGAAGGCGTAGGCGCTCCGCGCCCCGGGCCCACCCTCCCGACCGACCCGGTCCGCACCCGACATCCGCGGACCGGGCAAGCCGATCACGTGAACGGAGCTGTGATGCAGGACGTCTCCTCTCTGGTGGCCCAGGCCAGGGAAGGCCGGCCGCGGGCCGTGGCCCGGCTGATCTCCCTGGTGGAGGGGGCGTCCCCGCAGCTCAGGGAGGTCATGGCGGCGCTCGCCCCGCTGACCGGCAACGCCTACGTGGTCGGCCTCACCGGCTCCCCGGGCGTCGGCAAGTCGACGTCCACCTCGGCGCTGGTGACGGCGTACCGCAAGCAGGGCAAGCGGGTCGGGGTCCTGGCGGTCGACCCCTCCTCGCCCTTCTCCGGCGGCGCGCTGCTGGGCGACCGCGTCCGCATGTCGGAGCACGCCTCCGACCCGGGCGTCTACATCCGCTCGATGGCCACCCGCGGCCACCTGGGCGGCCTCGCCTGGGCCGCCCCGCAGGCGATCCGGGTGCTGGACGCGGCCGGCTGCGACGTGGTCCTGGTCGAGACGGTGGGCGTGGGACAGTCGGAGGTGGAGATCGCCTCCCAGGCGGACACGAGCGTCGTCCTGCTGGCCCCCGGGATGGGCGACGGCATCCAGGCGGCCAAGGCGGGCATCCTGGAGATCGGCGACGTCTATGTCGTCAACAAGGCCGACCGGGACGGCGCGGACGCCACGGCCCGGGAGCTGAACCACATGCTGGGCCTCGGCGAGGCCCGCGGCCCGGGCGACTGGCGTCCGCCCATCGTGAAGACGGTGGCGGCGCGCGCGGAGGGCGTCGACGAGGTCGTCGAGGCCCTGGAGAAGCATCGGGCGTGGATGGAGGAGCGGGGCGTGCTCACCGAGCGCCGCCGCGCCCGCGCGGCCCGCGAGGTGGAGACGATCGCCGTCACGGCCCTGCGTGAACGCATCGGCGACCTGCACGGCGACCGCCGCCTGAGCGCCCTGGCGGAGCGCATCGTCGCCGGCGAGCTGGACCCGTACCGCGCGGCGGACGAACTGGTCGCGAGCCTGACGGAGTCCTGAGGCACCACGACGCGCAGCAGGGGGGGCGGGGACCCGGAAGGTCCCCGCCCCCCTGCTTCACGCCTGCCTCAGGGACGCCCGCGCTGCCCTCGCAGATGCTCGGCGATCGGCTTCAGGGCCTTGTCCAGCTCGGTCAGCGCCTCGGGGTCCAGCAGATCGATGAAGTGCCTGCGCACGGACGCCACGTGGTGCGGCGCGACCTTCTGCATGGTCTCCATGCCGTGCTCGGTGAGGACGGCGTACAGCCCTCTGCGGTCGGACTCGCAGTTCTCGCGGCGCACCAGGTTCGCGTTCTCCATGCGGGTGATCTGGTGCGAGAGGCGGCTCTTGGACTGGAGCGTGGCGGACGCGAGGTCGCTCATCCGCATCCGCACGTCCTCGGACTCGGACAGATTCACCAGGATCTCGTAGTCGTTCATAGTCAGGCCGAACGGCTGCAGATCCTTCTCGAGCTGGTAGGTCAACAGCCTGTTGACCTCCAAGTGGGTGCGCCAGGCGCACTGCTCCGCATCCGTCAGCCAGCGCGTGGCCGTCTCGGTCTCCATGTATGAAGTCTACCTAAGAAGTTGAAAAGCGAACGAGTGAGGGGTGTCATGACGGTGCGCACGCGTTCGAGCCGTCACACTCCGCAGACTACCGCTCACAGCCCGAAGCGACGCTGGAGGTCTCCCAGCTGTCCGGGAAGACGCGGTGCGCCGGCTTGCTGTCCGTGCCCCGCGGAACCGCTTCCACCGCCGGGTACCCCGGGCTCCCGGGGAACCGCACCCGTGGCCTGCTCGGCCATGAGCGTCTCGGTCGACTGCAGCAGGACCGTGCCGGCCCCCACGAACTCGAACTGGTGCTCCTCCCCGGAGGCCCCGCCGAGCCCCGTCATCGCACGTAGACCGCCCATTACCCCGGTCAGGTAACCGTGGTCGTAGTGATGGCACGGAGAGGGGCAGTCGGCCCAGCCGACGAGCGCCTGGGGGTCCACCCGGATCGGGGGTTCCATGAACACCACCGGACCGTTCGACGCGGCCACGAACTTTCCGGTTCCGATGAGTGTCAGAAAGCCCGGCACGATCGACTGCTTGAGCGCGAGACTTGGCTGAAAAGCAAGCAGGTTGCCCGAGCGAATGGTCAGATTGCCGTCGTCCAAGTCGTAGGAATTCACATCGAAGGCCCGGTCGGCGAGCAGCATCCTGCCCGAGCCCTCCGCCACCACCCAATCGCTCGCGTGCAGAGGCGAATGGAAGGAAGACCGCACCAGACGGTCCAGCCGGCCGTGCCCGACGCCGTTGAACTCGATCGCCCCGTAGTAGGCGATCATCTTCCCCTTCTGCAGGAACCACTGGCTCCCCTTGAGCTCCACGCAGAAGGTGTACGCGTTCACGTTGTCGTCGACCGGCAGGGTCGTCGGGTCGTACACGACGCTCACAGCTTCTCCTCCGAGGCCTGGACGTAGACGACGCCGCTGCCGCTCAGCTCCAGCTGGAACCCCTCGCCGGAACCGCGCCCCACCATCTCGCGCCAGCCCAGGGCCGTGGACAGCTTGTTGCGCACGTCGCCGTGGTGGGCGACGTAGGCCTGCGGATCCACGTGCACCGGCCGCTGCGGAGCGATCGGGATCTCCAGCACGCCCCCGTGCGCCATCACGGCGACCGACCCGTGTCCCTTCAGGGTGGTGGTGAAGAGCCCCTGGCCCGTCACCTGTCCCCGCACCATCCCCATCACCCCGCCCTGCGAGCCCATGAACATCGTGCCCTGCTGGAGGGTGCCCTCGAAGGCGAGCAGCCGGTCCGCCTCCACGTACAGCGTGTCGCCCGTCAGGGTGATGACCTGGACATGGTGGCCGCCGTGCCCGAAGAACACCGTGCCGCTGCCCTCCACGCTCATCAGGGGCGTCGCCTCGCCGGCGACCCGCCGCCCGATCATGGACATCACCCCGCCCTGACCGCCCTGGACGCTGGGCGTGAACGACACCTCCCCCTTGTAGGCGAGCATGGCCCCCCGCTGGCTGAACAGCCGCTGCCCCGGCAGGACCGTCGCCTCGATCATCTTCGAGTTGATCTCCCGGAACCCCATCTCACACGTCCCCCGCGATCGTGTTCCGCTCGCTGGGCTGCACGTACACGAGCCCGTCGCCCTCGAACCGGATCTGGAAGGCCTCCCCGCCGCCCTCGCCGAGGAACGTGCGGAAGGTCACACCGGACTGGAAGGACTGCCGCACGTTCCCCTGGTGCGCGATGTACGCGCCCGGATCGACGACGAGCGGATACCGCGGAGCCACCCGTAGCACCACCGCGGGCCCGTCCGACATGATCGCCGCCTGCCCGCGCCCCTCCACGATGGTCGTGAACAGCCCGTTCCCCTGCGAGGCCCCCCGCAGCCCGGTGAACGAGGTCCCCGTCCTGAGCCCCCCGTCGGTCGCCAGCAGATTGCTGGACTCCACGAACAGCTTGTCCCCGTGCAGCTCCACGAGATTGATCTCCGACGCCCGGTCGGCGAACCAGCACGTCCCCTGCCCCCGCACCTCCATCACGGTCATCTGCTCACCGGTGAGCCGCCGCGTCACCATCCCCCGCAGCCCCTCACCCCCGCCGGTCAGCCTCTTGAAGGCCATCTGCCCGTCGTACGCGACCATCGAGCCGTTCTTCGCCTTCACGGCGTCCCCGGTCATGTCGACGGCGAGCACCCTGCTGCCTTGAAGTCGGAACATCGCCACAGATGCGAAGGTAGCGGCCGACCCGTCACCACCGACAGAGCCCACAGGGTGGATACAACCCCGACCCGCCCCCTAGGGGCCCCGCCCGGTTTGCCACAATGGACGAAACCTTGTGCCCGCGTTCACAAACTCGGGCACGGCGTCTCTCCCACCGAAGGTGACCCGTGGACATCAAGACAGCCTCCGCCCTCCGCCGCCTCCGCCTGGTCTCCGCCCCCGAGGCGGTCAGCTTCATCCTCCTGCTGGTCTGCTCGGTCCTGAAGCGCACCACGGACTTCAACGGCGTGCCCGTGATGGGCTCGATCCACGGCATCCTGTTCGTCCTCTACGTCCTCTTCTGGGCCGACGCCTGGAACCGCGCCAAGTGGCCGTTGAAGACCGCCGCGCTCTACTTCGTCCTCTCCGTCCTGCCCACCGGCGGCTTCTTCGCCGAGCGCAAGCTCAAGCGCGAGGCCGAGGACGCGGTGATCGCCTCCCGCGCCCGCCGCGAGGGAGTGGTGAACGCGTGATCGTCGCCTTCTCCGTCACCCCCCTCGGCGTCGGCGAGGACGTCGGCGAGTACGTCGCCGACGCCGTCCGAGTGGTCCGCGACTCCGGCCTTCCCCACCGCACCGACGCGATGTTCACCTCGATCGAGGGTGAGTGGGACGAGGTCATGGACGTCGTCAAACGCGCCGTGGCCGCAGTGGAGGCCCGCGCCCCCCGCGTCTCCCTGGTCCTCAAGGCGGACATCCGCCCCGGCATCACGAACGGCCTCACCACCAAGGTCGAAACGGTGGAACGCCACCTGGCCCACCACCCCGACTGACCCCTTCTGTGCGCGCGCCCCCCGGCCCGCAGCCGCGAGACCACGCAAGCGAGGCACCCCCAGCAGGCGCGCCCCCCACGGCCCGCACCCGCGAGACAACGGGAGCGGGCCACCCCAGCAGGCGCGTCCCCACGGCCCGCACCCGCGAGACGAGGGGAGCGGGCCACCCCCCCCAGCAGGCGCGTCCCCGCGGCCCGCAGTCGCGAGACGAGGGGAGCGGGCCGTGGTGGTGCGTCCGAAGCCCGCCGCGTACCGCGTGCGGTCCCTACCTACCCCACCGACCGGAACTCAGGGCCGTACGTCCGTGTGCGGCGGGCTGGACGCACCACCGCGGCCCCGCCCCCCACACACACCGCAGGTTCCGACACGCACCGCAGGCGCCACGTGAGGTCACGTCACCCCCCACCGCCCACCAACGCCATCCCCAACGGCGTCCGCTCGTACAGCACCTGATGCCCGTACCGCCGAGAGGCGAGCAGCCCGGCCCCCCGCAGCACCGTCAGATGCGCGGACACGGACGACGGAGCCAGCCCCAGCCGATGCGCCAGCGAGGAGGTCGTGGCCGGCTCCTCCAGCGCCACCAGCACAGCCGCCCGCCCCCGCCCCAGCAACCGCGTCAACGCGGCCTCCGCCCGCGCCCCGCCCGGCTCCGCCCACAGCCCCGCCAGCCCCCGCGCCGGATACACCACCGTCGGCTGCCAGGGCGCCTCGAACCCGCTCACCACCTCGGGCCACGAGAACACGCTGGGCATCAGCACCAGCCCCTGCCCGCCCAGCTCCCGCACATGCTCGCCGTGCCAGTCGACGGTCAGCGTCCGCCCGTCCCAAGACAGCCGCCGGTCCAGCTCGGGCAGCAGCGCCCCCAGCCCCACCTCGGCCAGCCGCCGTGAGTGGAACGCCACGTCGGCCTCCAGCAGCGCCCGCAACCGGGGCCACTCCGGCTCGACCAGCGCGTGCCAGGCGGCCTCCGTCAGATCGGCCAGCTCCCGCACCGCCCGCCCGGGATCGGCGAGCCACGCCCGCCCGAGGGGGGACTCCAGCGCCCCCGGGGTGTCCGCCAGCGACAACGCGATGTCCGACCGCGCCGCCACCGGATCGGCGGCCCGCACTCCGGCGATCTCCTCCTCGAAGGTCGCGGTGGGCCCGATCGGCGGCGGCCCCAGGAAGTCCGGACTGTGCCCGCGCACCGGCATGAGGAGCCACAGGGGCGCGAGGTCGAGCCCACGGGCGGCCTCCCGGATCCGCCGCAGCCACCGCGGGTGGTACCCGTGCCGGTCCGGCCGCCCGAGCGTGCGCACGGCCTCCTGCGTCTCCCAGAGCGGCGAGACGGCGAACCGGCACCGCATGAGGTCGTCGTCCCCGAAGCACAGACGAAACGGCATGGGCGGTCCTCACGGAAGATTCGGCGACAGCCGAAACTTTAGGCCCCCCGCCACCCCGCGGGCAGTCTGCCGCCCATGCAAGAGCAAGCCCCACCCATCACCGGACCGGCACCCTCCACCGGACCAGCCCGCCCCACCGGACCAGCCCCCACCCCCGCGCCGGTCCTCACCCCCATGCCGGCCCCCGCCCCCGCACAGCCCCCGAAACCCCCCGGCTACGCCCAAGCCCTGGCCGTCCCCGAGTTCAGAGCGGTCTTCGCCGCCCACGCCCTCTCCCTCCTCGGCGTGATCGTCAGCGAGATCGCCCTCTCCGTCCTGGTCTACGACCTGACCGGCTCCCCCCTCTGGAGCGCGCTCACCCTGGCCCTGGGCTTCCTGCCCTACGTCATCGGCGGCACCCTCCTCGCCGGAGCGGCGGACCGCTTCCCCGCCCGCACGGTGCTGGTGACGTGCGACCTGGTCTGCGCGGCCTGCGTCCTGCCGATGGCGGCGTCGAGCGCCCCCATCGGCGTCGTACTGGCCCTCCGCTGCGCCCTGGCGGTCGTCTCACCGGTCTTCCAGGGGACCCGCATGGCCACGCTGGCGGACATCCTCGGCGACGGCGACCTCTTCGTCCTCGGCCGCTCCCTGCTGCGGATCGTCTCGCAGAGTTCGCTGCTGGCCGGCTACGGCCTGGGCGGCATCCTGCTCACCGTGGTCAGCCCGAGGCACGCCCTGCTGATCACGGTGGCCACGTTCCTGGCCTCCGCCACGCTGCTCCGCGCCGGCACCCGCCACCGCCCCGCACGAGCCCAGGAGGCGCCCCCGCCCACCACCGCGCCCGCCACGACGTCCCCCACCCCCCGCCCCCTGCCGGCGGCCTCCTTCCAGGGCACCCGCCAGGTACTGGCGAACCCCAGGGTGAGAATCCTGCTCCTCCTGTTCTGGATCCCCCCGATGTTCTCGGTGGTCCCCGAGGCCCTGGCCGCGCCCTACGCCGCCGCCCTCGGCACCGGCTCCACCGGCCTGGGCCTGCTGATGTGCGCCCTCCCCGTCGGCGCCATCGCCGGCGAGCTGTACGCGGGCGCCCGCCTGCGCCCCGCCACCCGCGAGCGCGTCGCCCTCCCGCTGGTCTGCCTCATGCTCCTGCCCTACCTCGGCTACGCCTGCCGCCCGGGCCTCACCGCCTCCCTCCTCCTGCTGCTGGTCTCCGGCGCCGGTTCGGCGTACACGCTGGGCCTGGACCAGTGGTTCGTGGCCGCCGTGCCCGAGGAGATGCGCGGCCGGGCGATGACGCTGCTCACGGCCGGCCTGATGACGCTCCAGGGCGTGGGCATGGCACTGGCGGGGGTCGCGGCCGAGTTCACCGGTGTGACGGCGACGGTGGCGGGCGCCGGAGCCCTGGGCACGGCGTCCTGCGCCCTGCTCGCCGTGGCCGCCCGGCGCATCGCCGAGCCGGGCACGGCGCCCCGTACCACCCCGGACACCACTCACGGAGACCGAAAGGCGAGACGGAGCTGACCGCGATATGACCGACGGGTAGGGTCTGATGCCGTGCCGAAGCCCCTCAGTCTCCCGTTCGACCCCATCGCCCGCGCCGACGAGCTCTGGAAGCAGCGCTGGGGAAGCGTGCCGTCCATGGCGGCGATCACGTCCATCATGCGCGCGCACCAGATCCTGCTGGCCGAGGTCGACGCGGTGGTCAAGCCGTACGGACTGACGTTCGCGCGCTACGAGGCCCTGGTGCTGCTCACCTTCTCCCAGGCCGGCGAACTGCCGATGTCCAAGATCGGCGAGCGGCTGATGGTGCACCCCACCTCGGTGACGAACACCGTGGACCGCCTGGTCACCTCCGGGCTGGTGGCCAAGCGCCCCAACCCCAACGACGGCCGCGGCACGCTCGCCGTCATCACCGACAAGGGCCGGGAGGTCGTGGAGTCGGCCACCCGCGACCTGATGGCGATGGACTTCGGCCTCGGGGCGTACGACGCGGAGGAGTGCGCGGAGATCTTCGCGATGCTGAGGCCCCTGCGGGTGGCCGCGCACGACTTCGACGAGTCCTGAGGCCCCACGCCGAAGAGCACCCCGGGACCGCCACCAGGCGCCGCCCGGGCACCGCTCCAGACACCCCCACCAGGCACGGCGGTCACGCATGTCACGCACGGCCGCCACGCGCCGCCGTCCGCCCCCGGGCCGCTCGCCCCGCCCCGCACCCGCACCCCGCGACCCGGGACAAGATCTCCCGGAACGGGCGGTTACGCTCGACGGCATGAAGAAGAGCGTGCTGACCCGCTACCGCGTCATGGCCTACGTCACCGGCGTGCTGCTGGTCCTGCTGACCCTCGGCGTGATCGCCAAGTACGGCCTCCAGATCGACGGGGCCGCGAAGTTCACCACCGTCATCGGCATCGCGCACGGCTGGCTGTACGTGATCTACCTGGTCGTCGCCTTCGACCTGGGCTCGAAGGCTAAGTGGCCGGTCGCCAAGCAGCTGTGGGTCCTGCTGGCCGGCACCATCCCCACCGCCGCGTTCTTCGTCGAGCGCAGGATCAGCCAGGAGCTGGAGGCCAAGGTCGCGGACCCCGCGCCCGTGGCCGCCAAGGCCTGATCACACCGGCCCCGCAGCGGGACACCGCCGTACGCGGTGACGCGTACGGCGGTCAGCCGTCGACATTTACTTGGACGTCCTAGTAAATTCGTAGGTATGGACGCTGACGCCATCGAAGAGGGCCGCCGCCGCTGGCAGGCCCGGTACGACGCCGCCCGCAAGCGCGACGCGGATTTCACGACACTCTCCGGCGACCCCGTCGAACCGGTGTACGGGCCTCGGCCCGGAGACGCCTACGAGGGCTTCGAGCGGATCGGCTGGCCGGGTGAGTACCCGTTCACGCGCGGCCTGTATCCGACCGGCTACCGGGGGCGGACGTGGACCATCCGGCAGTTCGCCGGATTCGGCAACGCCGAGCAGACCAACGAGCGCTACAAGATGATCCTCGGCAACGGCGGCGGCGGCCTCTCCGTCGCCTTCGACATGCCGACGCTGATGGGGCGCGACTCCGACGACCCGCGCTCGCTGGGCGAGGTCGGCCACTGCGGCGTGGCCATCGACTCCGCGGCCGACATGGAGGTCCTGTTCAAGGACATCCCGCTCGGTGACGTCACCACCTCGATGACGATCAGCGGGCCCGCCGTGCCCGTCTTCTGCATGTACCTGGTCGCCGCCGAGCGGCAGGGAGTGGACCCTGCCGTCCTCAACGGCACGCTCCAGACGGACATCTTCAAGGAGTACATCGCCCAGAAGGAGTGGCTCTTCCAGCCCGAGCCGCACCTGCGCCTCATCGGCGACCTGATGGAGCACTGCGCGGCCCGCATCCCGGCGTACAAGCCGCTGTCGGTCTCCGGCTACCACATCCGCGAGGCCGGGGCCACGGCCGCGCAGGAGCTGGCGTACACGCTCGCGGACGGCTTCGGCTATGTGGAACTGGGGCTCTCGCGCGGGCTCGACGTGGACGTCTTCGCGCCCGGCCTGTCCTTCTTCTTCGACGCGCACGTCGACTTCTTCGAGGAGATCGCCAAGTTCCGCGCGGCGCGCCGCATCTGGGCCCGCTGGATGCGGGACGTCTACGGCGCGAAGTCCGAGAAGGCGCAGTGGCTGCGCTTCCACACCCAGACCGCCGGTGTGTCGCTGACCGCCCAGCAGCCGTACAACAACGTCGTGCGCACCGCCGTCGAGGCGCTCGCCGCGGTGCTCGGCGGCACCAACTCGCTGCACACCAACGCCCTCGACGAGACCCTCGCGCTGCCCAGCGAGCAGGCCGCGGAGATCGCGCTGCGCACGCAGCAGGTGCTGATGGAGGAGACCGGGGTCGCCAACGTCGCCGATCCGCTGGGCGGTTCGTGGTACGTCGAGCAGCTGACCGACCGGATCGAGGCGGACGCGGAGAAGATCTTCGAGCAGATAAGGGAGCGCGGGCTGCGGGCCCACCCCGACGGGCGGCACCCGGTCGGGCCGATCACCTCCGGCATCCTGCGGGGCATCGAGGACGGCTGGTTCACGGGCGAGATCGCGGAGTCGGCGTTCCGGTACCAGCAGGCGCTGGAGAAGGGCGACAAGCGGGTCGTCGGCGTCAACGCGCACACCGGGTCGGTGACGGGGGATCTGGAGATCCTGCGGGTCAGTCACGAGGTGGAGCGGGAGCAGGTGCGGGTGCTGGCCGAGCGGAAGGCGGGGCGGGACGAGGCGGCCGTGCGGTCGGCGCTGGACGCGATGCTGGGGGCGGCGCGGTCGGGGGCGAACATGATCGGGCCGATGCTCGACGCTGTTCGGGCGGAGGCGACGCTGGGGGAGATCTGCGGGGTGCTGCGGGAGGAGTGGGGGGTGTACACGGAGCCCGCCGGGTTCTGAGGCGCGGGTG
This sequence comes from Streptomyces sp. NPDC018610, assembly GCF_044391765.1. NCBI lineage: Bacteria > Bacillati > Actinomycetota > Actinomycetes > Kitasatosporales > Streptomycetaceae > Streptomyces > Streptomyces sp. NPDC018610. The sequence continues at coordinate 28,723 of NZ_JBISAL010000016.1, read as the reverse complement.
CGGCGGTGGTGAGGTTCTCGCCCCCGCCGCCCCTTCCCTTCCCGTCCCTGGGGGCTGCCGCCCCCAGACCCCCGCTGCCGGCCTGGACGGCCTCGTCCTCGGACGCCGGACGGGCTGGGAGGGGGGCTAGTCGGTGAGTGAGGCCAGGCCTGTGAGCAGGACGCGGGTGAAGCTTCTGACCCATTGCTCGTCCGCCGGTTCGGCGCTGACCAGGGTGCGGTGGACCACGGCGCCGGCCACCACGTCGAAGATCAGGTCGGCGGTGCGGGCCGCCTCGCGCGCGTCCGGCTCCGGGGGGAGCTCGCCGCGGGCCTGGGCACGTGCCCGACCCTCCAGAACCAGCCGTTTCTGACGTTCCACGATCGAGGCGCGGATGCGCTCGCGCAGCGGATCGTCGCGGGTGGACTCGGCGACGACCGCCATCAGGCCGCTCCGGGCCTCAGGGAGGGCCAGGATCGCGGCGAACTGCAGGACCACGCCCTCGATGTCGGCGGCCAGGCTGCCGCGGTCGGGCACCTGGAGCTCGTCGAACAGCTCGGCCACCGCGTCGACGACCAGCTCGTTCTTGCCCGCCCAGCGGCGGTACAGCGTCGTCTTGGCGACCCCGGCGCGGGTGGCCACGTCCCCCAGGGTGAGCTTGGACCAGCCCAGCTCCACCAGGGCCGCCCGGGTCGCGGCCAGGATCGCCGCGTCCGCGGTGGCGCTGCGGGGGCGGCCGGCGCGTACGGGCGGCGGGGTGCGGCTCTGCATGCCATGACCATAACCGGCGGTTTCCGTGCGGTCGTGAGGGAGATCACCGGGAACCTGTTTCGCGGAGGCACTCGGTGCCATTACGCTACGGGTCGTATCGAAAGCGCGGGCGAGCCCCGCGCCGAGCGACGACCACCACGCGGCGGCACGCACCGTACCGCCGCCACAACACCACATCACGCGCCGTCGGCACCAGGCGTCCGGTGGGGACCGGACACCAGTACGGTCCGGCTTTCGGGCGGTTTTCACTTCGACACGTGGAACGGGGAGGATAGACGCATGCAGCCACGGAACATGTCCATGAGCGGAGTCGTCGACCTCGCCGCGGTGAAGGCGGCCCAGGAGGCCAAGGCGAAGGCGGAGCAGGCGCGCGCCCAAGCGGCCAGGGAGGGCGGGACCGGCGCCGTCTCCCCGGCCGATCTCGTCATCGACGTCGACGAGGCCGGCTTCGAACGCGATGTCCTGCAGCGCTCCGCCGAGGTACCGGTCGTCATCGACTTCTGGGCCGAGTGGTGCCAGCCCTGCAAGCAGCTGAGCCCGGTCCTGGAGCGGCTGGCCGTCGAGTACGCCGGGCGTTTCCTCCTCGCCAAGATCGACGTCGACGCCAACCAGCTGCTGATGCAGCAGTTCGGGATCCAGGGGATCCCCGCGGTCTTCGCGGTGGTCGCCGGCCAGGCCCTGCCGCTGTTCCAGGGGGCGGCGGACGAGACGCAGATCCGCCAGACGCTGGACCAGCTGGTGCAGGTCGCCGAAGAGCGGTTCGGGCTGACCGGCCTGACCGTCGACCCGGACGCCCAGCCGGGCGGCCAGGCCCCCGCCCAGCCCCAGGCCGGTCCGTACGACGCGCTGCTGAACGCGGCGGCGCAGGCGCTGGACGCCGGCGACCTGGGCGGCGCCGTCCAGGCCTACAAGAACGTGCTGGCCGACGACCCGGCCCACCCCGAGGCCAGACTGGGCCTCTCGCAGGCCGAGTTGCTCCAGCGGGTGCAGGACCTGGACCCGCAGAAGGTCCGTCAGGAGGCGGCGGAGAAGCCGGCCGACGTGCGGGCGCAGATCGCCGCCGCCGACCTGGACCTGGTGGGCGGTCACGTGGAGGACGCGTTCGGCCGGCTCATCGAGACCGTGCAGCGCACCGCCGGTGAGGACCGGGACGCCGCGCGGCTGAGGCTGCTGGAGCTCTTCGAGGTCGTCGGGGCCGAGGATCCGCGGGTGGCGGGGGCGCGGCGGGCGCTGGCACGAGCCCTGTTCTGACCCCGGCCAGGGGCGTCGCGCCGTACGGCCGCCGGAGGGCGGGGCGTGTGTTGCCCGAGTGAAAGATCTGCCGACGGGCCACCACAGCGGCCGCGCTTTGCCAAAACTTGGTAAACGCGGCCGCTGTTACTGCGAGTAAGTCAGGGGCCGGTTCTTGCCCCCTTTCGTCCGGGAATCAACGGCCTTGTCGTGGCCTACGTTGCAACCGTGTGTCGCCGTTCGAGACCGGCGAGTCGTGTCCCGGTTATCCCGCCGTTACTAGCCAGTAACGAACCCCCTTGTGCGGGCGGCGAGAATGCACCACGATCGGCGACGCTCGGTCCATTCCCGTTCCCCGGCAGCCGGCCGGGTCACGGAGCGTGTGGGTCCCCACCGGGCAGGGCCGACGGCAGTGGCGCCGGCTCTGGGACAGGGGGGTCTTCGCCGTCCCGGTGAAGCCTGTCCACAAGGTTGTGCGTGATGCGTGTCAGGCGCGACCAGTGGTTGTCGCTCGGGGGTGATCGCCGGTGATTCGGGTGCGGTTCGCGCCACCGAGCGCGGGCGCTCTCCTTCCCGAGGACGTAGCACTTCTCCCATCCCTGCCCGGCCGAGCCGCCGAACCGGTGGCGAGCCGAGGCCAGGAGATGTACGTCCGAGAAGGAGGAACAATATGGAGTCCCAGGTGCGTGGCGGGACCAGATGGAAGCGGTTCGCTGTGGTCATGGTGCCCAGCGTCGCCGCGACGGCAGCGATAGGCGTCGCCCTCGCACAGGGTGCGCTCGCCGCGTCGTTCAGCGTGTCGGGCCAGGAGTTCAAGGTCACGGCCGACGAGCTCAACGGCACGAAGTTCACGCAGTACGGAGCGGTCGACTCCGGCTACACGCTCACGGGTGAGAAGACGGCCCACGCGGTGGCGGTGTCCTCGTTCGACACGGCGCAGATCAAGAACCTGTGCCAGTCGGTCGTCACGCCGGACATCCCGTTCGTCGGCACCGTCACCCTGAAGCTCACGGCGGGCGACAGCAGTGACAAGAGCGGGCAGGTCGCGGCCAGCAAGCTCTTCATGGACGTCTCGGACCTGAACACCACCGGCTACGCCCAGTTCGGCAACATCGACATCGGTGTGGCCGCCAAGGACACGGGCAACCCCGACGCCGGTGGCAAGGGCATCGGCATGAAGGGCGGCAAGGAGCAGGCGAACCCGTACGGCTTCGCCCAGCAGGCCGACACCGCCAAGCTGGTCGGCGTGCAGTCGACGGCGTGGGCGACCACCGCCGGCACCTTCACGCTCCCGAAGCTGCACATGTCGCTCAAGAAGGGCGACGGCAAGGGCGTCGAGTGCTACTGAGCACCCCGTGACGGGCGGGGGAGGCCCCTGGCCGCCCCCGCCCCGTCCACTCCCGAGCCGCGCTTTCCCACCCCCCACATCACCACCGCACCACAACCCACAGCAACGCTGTACCAGGGAGTTGTTTTCCATGAGCGCCGAGACTCCTGCCGTACCCGGCCAGTTCACTCGCCGGAGGCTGCAGTTCCGCGCCTGGAGGGGCACGCGGCCGTTCTGGGCCGGTCTGCTCGTCCTGCTCGGTGGCTTTCCGATCATGTACTTCCCGTACGCGCATCTCCAGGTCGGCCATCTGACGCTCGCCATGTCCACCACGGCGGGCGCGGGCTCCCTCATCATCGGCGTGCTGCTGATCGTTCTGGGCATCAGCCTCTGGTTCCAGAAGCACATCCGGGTCTTCGCGGGCGTCGCGTCGATCCTGCTGGCCCTGGTGTCCATCCCCGTGTCCAACTTCGGTGGCTTCCTCATGGGCTTCCTCCTCGCCCTCATCGGCGGGGCGATGGCCGTGTCGTGGGCCCCGGGCGTGCCGCCCGCGCCGGAGGAGGCCGAGACGGCCGGCCCGGTGGCGGGCAGTGCCCCCGAGGCCGCGGGCGACCCGGCGGCGGACGGGGCGATCGGTGGGGGCCACTCCCAGGGCGTCGAGGCACTGGGGGAGAACGACCTGTCAGGAACGAGCCCTGCCAACGGGGCGAACGGGAGGCACAGTGCCGGCTGACGAGGTGACCCGCGGGGCTGACCCGGAGGAGTCACGGTCGAGAACCGGGCCGCGTCACGCGGCGCCCAGGAAGCCGCTGTTCACCAGGTTCCACATGCCGGCCGGCAAGGCGATGGCCATGGCGGCGATGCCGACGGCGGTCATCGTGGGAATGGGCTTCACGGCTTCGCTCGCCGTGGCCGACAACAACAAGGTGTCGGCGTCCTCCGCCGAGACCATGAAGGCCGAGGACTACAAGGCCTGCGTGCAGGCGTTGGAGGACGACAAGGACAAGTCCTCCGAGTCGCCCACGCCGTCCGCCTCCGCGAGCGCGTCCGACTCCGCGAAGGAGAGCACCCCGTCGCCGTCGGCGACGTCCACCGGGACGGAGTCGTCGGACGGGACGGGCTCCGACAAGGCGTCCTCGGACGAGGTCTCTTCGGGCACGTCGGACAAGGCCGCCTCGGGCACGTCCTCTTCGTCGGATTCAGGTTCCGACGACAAGGCCGGCCCCACGGCGTCCGCCACCGCCCCGCAGGGCTCCTCGGACGGCTCCGGCGCGGCCACGCCGTCCCCGTCGGCCACCGAGAAGAAGAGCGGCGGCCTGCTGGACACCATCGGCGACACGATCGGTGACATCGGGGACGTCCTGACCGGAAACAAGTCCGGCTCGGGCTCCGGTTCCCCCGCCGGCGCGGCCCCTACGCCGTCCGCCTCCGCCTCGCCCTCGGCGAGCGCGGGCAAGGACGGCTCGGACGGCGGCGGTTCGGCGTCCTCCCCGGGCAAGACGGTGTCCGACACCGTCGGCGACACCGTCGAGAAGGCCACCGGCACGGTCGAGGACACCGTCAAGGACGTGACCGACACGGCGTCCAAGGCGGCCGAGGACACCACCAGGACCGTCAAGGACGCCACCGACGCGGCCACCGACGCGGCCACCGCCTCGCCGAGCCCCAGTGCCTCCGCGAGCCCCTCCGTGGACCCGAAGGACTGCCCGGCGGCCACCGACGCCGAGGGCGGTGTCGACAACAAGATCCCGCTGCCGGACGACCCCTGGTACCTCGACGCCAGCTCGTTGACGCTCAAGGGCGCCAGCTACAAGGGCGTCGTCGAGGTCAGGACCGCCAACGGCACCGTCAAGAAGGTCCTCAAGTACGTCATCTCGGCCGGCACCGACATCGGTGACCTGCACCAGACGGTGAAGGACAAGCAGTCCGGCAAGACGTACCACGTGCAGGCCTCCAAGGGCTCGACGTCCACCATCACCGGCGGCGACACGGTGATGTACACCGAGAGCATCTCCGGCAACCTGCTCGGACTGATCCCGATCACGTTCGACCCGGACAACCCGCCGCCGCTGGACATCCCGCTGATCTACTTCACCAAGGTCAAGGTCGTGCAGGCCGGCCAGTTCGGCGGCAACCTGCACGTACCCGGGATGCACGTCTACACGACCGACGGAGTCTGAGCCGCCGGCCGACCGAGCCCGTCCGGGAGCCGCGAAAGACCGAGGGCGCCCCCCGCTGCTGCGGAGGGCGCCCTCGGTCGTCGTACGGGAAGTGCTCCCGTGCGGGTGCGTCAGTCCCGGCCGTTGCCGCCGAGGTGCAGGACGCGGACCATGTTGGTGGTGCCGGGGACGCCGGGCGGGGAACCGGCGGTGATCACCACGACGTCGCCCTCGTTGAACCGCTTGAGCTTGATCAGCTCCTGGTCGACCAGGTCGACCATCTCGTCGGTGCTGGCGACGAACGGCACGACGTGCGGCTCCACGCCCCAGCTGAGCGCCAGCTGGTTGCGGGTGGACTCGTCGGTGGTGAACGCCAGGATCGGCTGGGCCGCGCGGTAGCGGGAGAGCCTGCGGGCGGTGTCGCCGGACTGGGTGAAGGCCACCAGGCCCTTGCCGCCCAGGAAGTCGGCGATCTCGGCGGCGGCACGGGCCACCGAACCGCCCTGCGTGCGCGGCTTCTTGCCCGGGACCAGCGGCTGCAGGCCCTTGGAGAGCAGCTCCTCCTCGGCCGCCGTGACGATCTTCGACATCGTCTTGACGGTCTCGATCGGGTACGCGCCCACGCTCGACTCGGCGGACAGCATGACCGCGTCCGCGCCGTCCAGGATCGCGTTGGCCACATCGGAGGCCTCGGCGCGGGTCGGGCGCGAGTTGGTGATCATCGACTCCATCATCTGGGTCGCCACGATCACCGGCTTGGCGTTGCGCCGGCACAGCTCGATCAGGCGCTTCTGCACCATCGGGACCTTCTCGAGCGGGTACTCGACCGCGAGGTCGCCGCGGGCCACCATGACGGCGTCGAACGCCGCGACGACGTCCGCCATGTTCTCCACCGCCTGCGGCTTCTCCACCTTGGCGATGACCGGGACCCGGCGGCCCTCCTCGTCCATGACGCGGTGCACGTCGGCGACGTCCTTGGCGTCCCGGACGAAGGAGAGGGCGACCATGTCGCAGCCCATGCGCAGCGCGAACCGCAGGTCCTCGACGTCCTTCTCGGACAGCGCGGGCACGTTGACCGCCGCGCCGGGCAGGTTGATGCCCTTGTGGTCGGAGACCACACCGCCCTCGATGACGATCGTCTTCACCCGGGGGCCCTCGACGTCCAGGACCTTCAGCTCGACGTTGCCGTCGTTGATCAGGACCTGGTCGCCGCGCGAGACGTCGCCCGGCAGCCCCTTGTACGTCGTGCCGCAGATCTGCTTGTCGCCGGGAACGTCCTCGGTGGTGATGGTGAACTCGTCACCCCGCTCCAGCTCGACCGGGCCTTCGGCGAAGGTCTCCAGGCGGATCTTGGGGCCCTGCAGGTCGGCGAGGACGGCGATGGCCCGGCCGGTCTCCTTGGACGCGGCCCGGACGCGGTCGTACCGCCCCTGGTGCTCGGCGTGCGTGCCGTGGCTGAAGTTGAAGCGGGCCACGTTCATGCCGGCCTCGATCAGCGCGACGAGCTGCTCGTGGGAGTCGACCGCGGGGCCGAGAGTACAGACGATTTTCGAACGGCGCATGGGGCGATCCTATCGGTTTGTTTCGCTGCGGAATATTCCGTCTGGCGGAAGATACAAATGGGCGCGTTCCCGCTCAGGCGAGTACCGGAATTCCGCGGAAGTTACTCAGCGGTTTTCTCCGGTGCTTCTCCACCGCTTCCCCGCCGGCGTTCCCCGGCGCCCTCACTCGTCCTTTCCGACCAGTGCGTAGGTCTGGCTGGCGATCTCCCTTTCCTCGTCCGTCGGCACCACGGCCACGGCCACCCGCGCGCCCTCGGGCGAGATCAGCCGCGCCTGATCGCCCCGGACCGCGTTGCGGGCGCCGTCCACCGCCAGGCCGAGCCCCTCCAGGCCCGCCACGGCGGCCTCGCGCACGAAGTCCGCGTTCTCGCCGACCCCGGCCGTGAAGGCGACCGCGTCCACCGTGCCGAGTACCGCGTAATAGGCGCCGATGTACTTCTTCAGCCGGTGTACGTAGATGTCGAACGCGAGCCGTGCCTGCTCGTCGCCCTCGTCCATCCGGCGACGAATCTCCCGCATGTCGTTGTCGCCGCACAGTCCGAACAGACCGCTCCTCTTGTTGAGGAGAGTGTCGATCTCGTCCATGGACATTCCGCCGACACGCTGCAAATGGAAGATGACGGCCGGGTCGACATCACCGGAACGCGTTCCCATCACGAGGCCCTCCAGCGGGGTGAGCCCCATGGAGGTGTCGACGCAGCGGCCGCCGCGCACCGCGGAGGCGGACGCCCCGTTGCCCAGGTGCAGCACGATCACGTTGACGTCCTCGGGCGCCTTGCCGAGCAGCTCCGCGGTCGCGCGGGAGACATAGGCGTGCGAGGTGCCGTGGAAGCCGTAGCGCCGCACCCGGTAGCGGTCGGCGAGCTTGGTCTCGATGGCGTAGCGGGCCGCCGGCTCCGGCATCGTGGTGTGGAAGGCGGTGTCGAAGACGGCGACCTGCGGCAGGTCGGGGCGCAGCGCCATGGCGGTGCGGATGCCGGTGAGGTTGGCCGGGTTGTGCAGCGGCGCCACCGGGATCAGCCGCTCGATCTCGGTGAGCACGGCGTCGTCGATCACCGTCGGCTCGGTGAAGAACATGCCGCCGTGCACCACCCGGTGGCCGATCGCGGCCAGCTCGGGGGAGTCCAGGCCGAGCCCGTCCCTGGCCAGCTCCTCGGCGACGGCCTTGAGGGCCGCGTCGTGGTCGGCGATCGGGCCGTTCTGCTCGCGGGTGTCGCCGGAGCCGACGCAGGTGTGCTTGAGGCGGGAGGTCTGCTCGCCGATCCGCTCGACCAGGCCGACCGCGAGCCGGCTCGCGTCGCGCATGTCGAGCAGCTGGTACTTCACCGACGAGGAGCCGGAGTTGAGGACGAGGACGCGGGTCGCGTTCACGGTGTTCGAAGCCTTCTTCCGTGGGTCAGTCGGTGGCCGGCCGGGCCTGGGCCTGGATCGCCGTGATGGCGACGGTGTTGACGATGTCCTGGACGAGAGCGCCGCGGGAGAGGTCGTTGACCGGCTTGCGCAGGCCCTGCAGGACCGGGCCCACCGCGATCGCGCCGGCCGAGCGCTGCACGGCCTTGTAGGTGTTGTTGCCGGTGTTCAGGTCCGGGAAGATCAGCACGCTGGCCTGTCCGGCGACCTCGGAACCGGGCAGCTTGGTGGCGGCGACGGACGGCTCCACGGCCGCGTCGTACTGGATCGGGCCCTCGATCATCAGGTCCGGGCGGCGCAGCCGCACCAGTTCGGTGGCCTCGCGCACCTTGTCCACGTCGGCGCCCGTGCCGGAGGTGCCGGTGGAGTACGACAGCATCGCGATCCGCGGCTCCACCCCGAACTGGGCGGCGGTGGCCGCCGACTGGACGGCGATGTCGGCCAGCTGCTCGGCGTCCGGGTCGGGGTTGACGGCGCAGTCGCCGTAGACGAGCACCTTGTCGGCCAGGCACATGAAGAACACCGAGGAGACGATCGAGGACTCCGGCTTCGTCTTGATGATCTCGAAGGCGGGACGGATGGTGGCGGCCGTGGAGTGCACGGAGCCCGAGACCATGCCGTCGGCCAGGCCCTCCTGCACCATCAGCGTGCCGAAGTAGTTCACGTCGGAGACCACGTCGTAGGCCAGCTCGGTGGTGACGCCCTTGTGGGCGCGCAGCCGGGCGTAGCGCTCGGCGAAGGGATCGCGCAGCTCGGAGACGGCCGGGTCGATCAGCTGCGAGTCGCCGAGGTCGATGCCGAGGTCGGCGGCCTTCTTGCGGATGGCGTCCACCGGGCCGAGCAGCGTCAGGTCGCACACGCCCCGGCGCAGCAGCACCTCCGCGGCGTGCAGCACGCGCGCCTCGGCGCCCTCGGGCAGGACGACCCTGCGCCGGTCGGAGCGGGCCTGTTCGAGCAGCTTGTGCTCGAACATCATCGGGGTGACCCGGTCGCTGCTCGGCGCGGACACGCGCTTGTTGAGGTCGGCGGTGTCGACATAGCGCTCGAACAGGCCGAGCGCGGTCTCGGCCTTGCGCGGGGTGGCCGCGTTCAGCTTGCCCTCCAGGGAGAACAGCCGTTCGGCGGTGGGGAAGCTGTTGCCGGTGACGGAGACGACCGGGGTGCCCGGGGCGAGCCGGGCGGCCAGGGTGAGGATCTCCTCGCCGGGCTCCTCGTTCAGGGTGAGCAGCACGCCGGCGATCGGCGGGGTGCCGGCGCTGTGCGCGGCGAGCGAGCCGACGACCAGGTCGGCGCGGTCGCCGGGGGTGACGACCAGGCAGCCAGGGGTCAGCGCCTTGAGGAGGTTGGGCAGCATGGCGCCGCCGAAGACGAAGTCGAGCGCGTCGCGAGCGAGCCCGGAGTCGTCGCCCAGCAGCACCTTGCCGTCCAGGACCTGGGTGATCTGCGCGACGGTCGGCGCGGACAGGGCGGGGGCGTCGGGCACGACGTAGCAGGGGACGGGCAGCCGGTCGGCCAGCCGCCCGGCTATCGCGTCGCGGTCCTCGGGGTCCACCCGGTTGGTGACCATGGCCAGGACGTCGCAGCCCAGGCCGTCGTAGGCGCGGTAGGCGTTGCGGGTCTCGGCGAGCACGGACTCCGCGCTCTGCCTGCGGCCGCCGACGACCGGGAGCACGGAGGCGCCGAACTCGTTGGCGAGGCGGGCGTTCAGGGACAGCTCGTCGGGGAGCTGGGTGTCGGCGAAGTCGGTGCCGAGGACGAGGACCACGTCGTAGTCCCGGGCCACCAGGTGGAAGCGGTCGACCAGGGTGGACACCAGTTCGTCGGTGCCCTGTTCGGCCTGGAGGGCGGACGCCTCCTGGTAGTCCATGCCGTAGACCGTCGCCGGGTCCTGGGAGAGCCGGTAGCGGGAGCGCAGCAGTTCGAAGAGGCGGTCCGGGCCGTCGTGGACCAGGGGGCGGAAGACGCCCACCCGGTCGACCTGCCTGGTCAGCAGCTCCATGACTCCCAGCTCGACGACCTGGCGGCCGTCGCCGCGGTCGATGCCGGTCACGTACACGCTGCGGGTCACGCGGCTCTCCGTTTCCTCGGGTTCCTCGGGCTTCTGGGGCGCCTGGGGTCCACGGCGGATCCTGGCGGGGCGGCCGGCGTGCAAAAAAAGCCCGCCGGGTCGAGCGGAGCCCTCTTGACAATACCCCCGCCGCTAAGTAAGGCGCCCGTCAAGACGTAGTCGCCGCGGGGACGTGAAACAATCGGACAGGATCACCGGTATCAACAGTGAGCAGGAGACACAGCGCGATGCGTATCGGAGTTCTCACGGCAGGCGGCGACTGTCCGGGACTGAACGCGGTGATCCGGTCGGTCGTGCACCGAGCGGTCACCACCTACGGCGACGAGGTCATCGGTTTCGAGGACGGCTACGCCGGCTTGCTCGACGGCCGCTACCGCGCGCTCGACCTCAACGCGGTCAGCGGCATCCTCGCCCGCGGCGGCACCATCCTCGGCTCCTCCCGGCTGGAGCGCGACCGGCTGCGCGAGGCGTGCGAGAACGCCTCCGACATGATCCACCGGTTCGGCATCGACGCCCTGATCCCGATCGGCGGCGAGGGCACGCTGACCGCGGCCCGCATGCTCTCGGACGCCGGCCTGCCGGTGGTCGGCGTGCCGAAGACGATCGACAACGACATCTCCTCCACCGACCGCACCTTCGGCTTCGACACCGCCGTCGGCGTGGCCACCGAGGCGATGGACCGCCTGAAGACCACCGCCGAGTCCCACCAGCGCGTCATGGTCGTGGAGGTCATGGGCCGGCACGCGGGCTGGATCGCCCTGGAGTCCGGCATGGCGGCCGGCGCCCACGGCATCTGCCTGCCCGAGCGGCCCTTCGACCCCGCCGACCTGGTCAAGATGGTCGAGGAGCGCTTCGACCGCGGCAAGAAGTTCGCCGTGATCTGCGTCGCCGAGGGCGCCCATCCCGCCGAGGGCAGCATGGACTACGGCAAGGGCGAGATCGACAAGTTCGGCCACGAGCGCTTCCAGGGCATCGGCACGGCGCTGGCGTACGAGCTGGAGAGCCGGCTCGGCAAGGAGGCCAAGCCGGTCATCCTCGGCCACGTCCAGCGCGGCGGCGTGCCCACCGCCTACGACCGCGTCCTCGCCACCCGCTTCGGCTGGCACGCGGTGGAGGCCGCGCACCGCGGCGAGTTCGGCCACATGACCGCGCTGCGCGGCACCGACGTGGTGATGGTGCCGCTGGCCGAGGCGGTCACCGAACTGAAGACGGTGCCCAAGGACCGCATGGACGAGGCGGAGTCGGTCTTCTAGAGGGCCCAGGCGGGACGGAGTCGGCCCCGGAGACGGACCGGCCCGGGGGCCCGGCCACGGCACTACGGCTGGGCCCTCGTCCAGAAGTGCTCCACGATCCGGTCGAGGAAGTCGCGCCCGGCGTCGCCCGCCTGCCGGGCGGCGCTGTTGCCGCCCCAGCTGAGCGAGGCGACCACCTGCCCCTGGTAGTCCTGGTGCAGCCGCCGGAGGGAACTCTCCAGCCGCCGCCGCTCCAGGGGCACGAGTTTGCCGACCGGGCGCACATACGCCTGCCAGCGGGTGCCGACCGCGCTGCGCAGCAGCTCGGCGAGTTCCTCCTCGCGGCCGGTGACGGCGACGAAGTCGGGCAAGGCCAGGTCGAGCACCTTCGCGAGCGCGGAGGACTGCCGCTCGGTGCCGCGCCAGCCGGCGCCGTCCTCCATCCGCTGGTAGCGCGCGAGTTCGAGCCCCACGGCGCGGGCCACCTCCTCCACCGGCAGCCCTCGTGCCACCCGGTGCTCGCGCAACGTGCGCGGCCGGCCGATCAGTTCGCCCGGCGAGCACCACAACACCCCCGCCAGCGCGGTGAGTTCGGGGCTGGAGGGGGAGGCGATCCCGCGCTCCCAGGCGGTGACGAGATCGGGGGTCACGTACGGCAGGCCGTAGGAGGCCCGCATCGTGTGGGCCACGTGTTCGGGGCCCATGCCGAGGGCGGCCCGGATCCGTCGGGCGGCGGGAGCGTTGAACGGCGGGGTGGACGCGTCGGGCTGGCTGGACGGACCGGACGGAAGGGACGGACGGGGCTGGCTCGGTGGGGCTGAGGGTCGGCGCACGGGCACAAGCTAGGGGGCCGGGGGGCCTGTGACTACGGTCCGTTCCACCAGGATCACGGCTTGTCGGAAAGTACGGTTCCGTAGGTTTCGCGGCGCTCCCACGCCGGAGGCGACCGCTCCCACGCCGTCACACCCCGAGCCGTCACGCCGTCACGGCCGCGGCGGGGCGCCCGGCCGTCGGAGGCGAGGCGTCGGGACCGGCCGCCACCCTCGGTGGCGCCCGGCCCGGCCGTCAGCGTGCGCCGCCGTCCCCGCGGATCCAGCGGTACACCAGTTCGGGCCGGCCCACCTGGCCGTACAGCGGTTTGCGGGCGGCCCGGCCCGCGTCCACCAGATGCTCCAGATAGCGGCGGGCCGTGATCCGGGAGATGCCCGCCGCCTCGGCCAGCCCGGCCGCCGTCAGGCCTTCCTCCGTCTCCCGCAGCGCGCCCGTCACCCGCTCCAGGGTCGGCGCGCTCAGGCCCTTGGGGAGCGCGGCGGGACCCGGCGCGCGCAGCGTCGCGAGCGCCCGGTCGACCTCCTCCTGGCCGCTGGCCTCCCCGGCCGCCGCGTGGAACTCGGCGTAGCGCACCAGACGGTCCCGCAGCGTCGCGAAGGTGAACGGTTTCAGCACGTACTGGACCACGCCCAGGGAGACGCCCTCGCGCACCATCGCGAGGTCCCGCGCGGAGGTCACCGCTATCACGTCCGCGTGGTGCCCGGCGGCCCGCAGCGACCGTGCCAGCTTCAGGCCGTGCACGTCCGGCAGGTGCAGGTCCAGGAGGATCAGGTCGACCGGGGTGCGCTCCAGCTCCCGCCGGGCCCGGGCGCCCGTGTGCGCCTTCCCGACGGCGACGAAGCCCGGCACCCGGTCCACGTACATCACGTGCGCGTCCGCCGCGACCGGGTCGTCCTCCACCACCAGGACCCGGATCGGCGCCCCGCCGGCCGGTCCGGCGCCGCTGCTCGAGCCGCCGCCGTTCGTCATGCCTCGCCTCCGCGCCCGGTCACCGTCACGGCCGCGTCCGGGAGCGGGACGGGCTCCGGCCCGTCCCCGAGGGGCAGCCGCGCCTCGAACACCGCGCCGCCCCCCTCGGCCGCCGTCACCGTCAGCGTCCCACGGTGGCGCTGCACCGCCTGCCGCGCCAGGGCCAGTCCCAGACCGCGCCCGCCGGACCCGGTCGGCTTGGTCGAGAAGCCGCGCTGGAAGACCAGGTCCGTGTGGGCCGGGTCCACCCCCGGCCCACTGTCCGCCACGCGCAGCACCAGCTCCGCCTCCCGCCCGCACGCGGCCACGGTCACCGTCACCCGGGGCCGCGGGCCGCCCTGGGCGGCGTCCACGGCGTTGTCGGCGAGGTTGCCGAGGATGGTCACCAGGTCCCGGGACGGCAGGGACTCGGGGAGCAGACCGTCGTCCAGGCCGCTGTCCTCGGACACCACCAGCTCCACGCCCCGCTCGTTGGCCTGCGCCGTCTTGCCGAGCAGCAGCGCGGCCAGCACCGGTTCGCTCACCGCCGAGACGACCTGGTCGGTCAGCGCCTGCGCCAGCTCCAGTTCCGCCGTCGCGAAGGCGACCGCCTCCTCGGCGCGCCCCAGCTCGATCAGCGACACCACGGTGTGCAGCCGGTTGGCCGCCTCGTGCGCCTGGGAGCGCAGCGCCTGTGTGAACCCGCGCTCGGAGTCCAGTTCGCCCATCAGCGACTGCAGTTCGGTCACGTCGCGCAGGGTGACCACGGTGCCCCGGCGCTCGCCCCCGGACACCGGCGAGGTGTTCACCACCAGCACCCGCGAGTCCGTCAGGTGGACCTCGTCCAGCCGGGGCTCGGAGGCCAGCAGCGCCCCGGTCAGCGGTGCGGGCAGCCCGAGGTCCGCCACCGACGTCCCCACCACCGCCGCCTCGGCGCCCACGCCGAGCAGTTCCCGCCCGCCGTCGTTGATCAGCGCCACCCGGTAGCCCGCGTCCAGCATCAGCAGGCCCTCGCGCACGGCGTGCAGCGCGGCCTCGTGGTAGTCGTGCATGCGGCTGAGCTGCTCGGCGTTCATCCCGTGGGTGTGCCGGCGCAGCCGGGCGTTGATGACGTACGTGGCGAGCGCGCCGAGCGCCAGGATGCCGACCGCCACCCCGAACAGCGCCGTGACCTGCTCCCGGATCCGCTCGCTGATGGCCTCCACCCGGATGCCGGCGCTGACCAGCCCGACGACCCGGCCGCCGTCGAAGACCGGGGTGACCGCGCGCACGGACGGGCCGAGGGTGCCGGTGTAGGTCTCCGTGAAGGTCTCGCCGCGCCGGGCGGGGGCGATGGTGCCGAGGAAGGGCTTCCCGATCTGCTCCGGGTGCGGATGGGTCCAGCGGATGCCGGCCGGGCTCATGATCGTGACGAAGTCGACCCCGGTGTCCCGCTGGACCCTGAGCGCGTAGGGCTGGAGGTCGGCCGTGGGGCGCGCGGTGCGGATCGCGGAGCGCACGGAGGGGGAGTCGGCGATCGAACGGGCCACCGCCGTGGCCTGCCGACGGGCCGCGCCCTCCGCCTGGCCGCGGTCGCTGACGTAGGTGAACAGTGCGTATCCGGCCACGACGAGGGCGAGCAGCACGGCCTGCATGGCGAAGAGCTGGCCCGCCAGGCTGCGAGGTCTCGGGAGGGCGGGTATACGCATGCCGCAAGTCTGCCTCCCCGCCATGGCGTGAACTAAATGAACGGAAGGGTGACCGCTCTCACAGGGCGGGAGATAGTCACGGCATCCCCGAAACTCCCGGTCGTGAGCCGCACGCCGGTGATGCCGACGACGACGTCAAGGAGGGCCCGTGACCAGCGCAGCCGATACGGCGCCTGCCGCACCCGCTGCGGGACCCGGCCCCGCAGCCAGGCGGGACCGCACCCATTACCTGTACATAGCGGTGATCGCCGCGGTGGTCCTCGGCGTGGTCGTCGGGTTCGCCTCGCCGGACTTCGCGGAGAAGCTCAAGCCGCTCGGCACGGGCTTCGTGAACCTGATCAAGATGATGATCTCCCCGATCATCTTCTGCACGATCGTGCTCGGCGTCGGTTCGGTGCGCAAGGCCGCCAAGGTCGGCAAGGTGGGCGGCCTCGCCCTCGGCTACTTCATCGCCATGTCGTTCGTCGCGCTGGCCATCGGCCTGGTGATCGGCAACCTGGTGCACCCGGGCAGCGGGATGCACCTGACCGAGGCCGTGAAGGGCGTCGGCCACGCCCAGGCGGACGCGGCGAAGGAGGGCCCGGTCGACTTCGTGCTGGGCATCATCCCGACCACGCTGGTGTCGGCCTTCACCGAGGGCCAGGTGCTCCAGACCCTGCTCGTCGCCCTGCTCGTCGGGTTCGCGCTGCAGGCCATGGGCCGCAGGGGCGAGCCGGTCCTGCGCGGGGTGGAGCACATCCAGCGGCTGGTCTTCCGCGTCCTCGCCATGATCATGTGGGCCGCCCCGATCGGCGCCTTCGGCGCCATGGCCGCGGTCGTCGGCGAGACCGGCGTCGACGCCCTGAAGGCGCTCGCCACGATCATGTTCGGCTTCTACGCCACCTGTCTGCTCTTCGTGATCGTGGTCCTCGGCGCGATGACCCGGCTCGTGGCCCGCGTCAACATCTTCCACCTGCTGAAGTACCTGGGCCGCGAGTTCCTGCTGATCCTGTCGACCTCGTCGTCCGAGTCCGCGCTGCCCCGCCTGATCGCCAAGATGGAGCACCTGGGCGTGAGCCGCCCGGTCGTCGGCATCACCGTGCCGACCGGCTACTCCTTCAACCTCGACGGCACCATGATCTACCTGACCATGGCCTCGCTCTTCATCGCCGACGCCATGGACCAGCCGCTCTCCATCGGCCAGCAGATCACCCTGCTGCTGTTCATGATGATCGCCTCCAAGGGCGCGGCGGGCGTCACCGGCGCGGGGCTCGCCACCCTCGCGGGCGCCCTGCAGTCCCACAAGCCCGCGCTCGTGGACGGCGTCGGCCTCATCGTCGGCATCGACCGCTTCATGAGCGAGGCCCGCGCCCTCACCAACTTCGCGGGCAACGCGGTCGCCACGCTGCTGATCGGCACCTGGACCGGAGAGGTCGACAAGGACCGGGTGCGGCGGGTGCTCGCCGGCGAGCTGCCCTTCGACGAGCGGATGCTGCTCGACGACGCCGAGGAAGACGTCGCCCGGACGCCGGAAGCACGTAAGGACGACGAGAAGCGGCTGGCCACGGCCTGATCGCTCCTCCTGACCGGTTCCCGCGTCCCGCGGGACCCCCGACTCCGGACGCCCGGCCTCGCCTGAACCCTGGCCGGGCGTCCGGTGACCACCGCCGTGAAGCCGCCGAGCGGCCGAGCCCGTCCCCCCGGGCCCGGCCGCTCGGCCTTTTCGTCGGACTTCCCCTCTTTCGTGGGATTCTGCCGCGTGCCGTCGGACCCGGCTTCCGTCCGGGTGCGGGCACTCGGGCCGGCCCGCGGCCCTCTGGAGGCGGATCGTGCGGCCTTCGTCCGGGCGCGGTGCGGTCAGCCGCTGAGCTTCGCCACCAGCGCGTCGGCCGGTGCGGCCGGCACCCCGGCCGCCGTCAGCACGGTCACGGCGGCCGAACGGCCCGCGTCGTGCGCCGCCAGCAGGCCGTCGTTCACGGCCTCCACCAGGGCGAACAGGATCTGCTCGTGGACGTGGGCCAGGGCCGGGGCGGGCAGCGGCGAGCTGAAGACGCCCTCGTCGAAGCCGCGCTGGAGCAGCTGTGCGCAGGCGCTGCGGACCGGGGCCAGGCGCTCGCGGATGCCCTGGGTGGTGACCGTGCGCCGGGCGAGCGCCACCAGCAGCCGGTAGCGGTCGGCGATGGGCCAGATCGCCAGCACCGAGCGCGCCACCGCCTCCGCCGGGTCCTCGACGCCCGCGCGCCCCGCCGCGTGCGCCTCCGCCAGCGCCTGCACCGCGTCGTCGACAAGGGTGCTGATCAGCGCCTCGCGGCTCGGGAAGTGGCCGTACACCGTGCGCCGTACGACGCCGGCGGCGCGGGCGATCTGGTCCATGGACGCGTCGGGGTCCCGCAGCAGCTCGGCGAGGGCGACGTCGAGGATGCGGCGCCGGTTGGTGTCGGCGCGAGTGCTGTTACCCGTGGTCATGGCTGACATTCTGCACCTCCCTGGATTTGCACAGCGCTGTGCAGCGACGTACATTGCACATGGTTGTGTAAATGCACACGCCTGTGCAATTACTGTCGCGCATCCGAGGAAGGCGACCCCTGCCCATGCGACTCGTCATGAACGAACCGGCCGAGAGGACGGACCGCCCCTACGCCCGGCGCTGGTGGGCGCTGCTCGTGCTCTGCCTGAGCCTGCTGATCATCGTGATGGCCAACACCGCCCTCACGGTCGCCGCGCCCGACATGACCCGCGACCTCGCTCTGTCCAGCGCGGACCTCCAGTGGGTCATCGACGGCTACACCGTCCCGTACGCCGCGCTGATGCTGCTGCTCGGCGCGATCGGCGACAAGTACAGCCGGCGCGGCGCGCTCGTCCTCGGACTGCTGGTGTTCGGCGGCGGAGCCGTCTTCGGCTACCTCGCCGACGGCGCCGCGACCGTCATCGCGGCCCGCGCCGTGATGGGCGTCGGCGCCGCGCTGATCATGCCGGCCACCCTCTCCCTGCTCGCCGCGACCTTCCCGCGCGCCGAACGCGCCAAGGCGATCACCCTGTGGACCGCCACCGCCGGGCTCGCCATCGCGGCCGGCCCGGTCGTCGCCGGCGCGCTGCTCAAGGACCACGGCTGGGCCTCGACGTTCCTGATCAACGTGCCCATCGCCGCGGTCGCCCTGGTCGCCGCCCTCGTCCTCGTCCCGCCGTCCAGGGCAGGCCACCACGACCGGATCGACTACGTCGGCGGACTGCTCTCCGTGCTCTGGATCGGCGCGCTGGTCTACATGATCATCGAGGGCCCGCACTTCGGCTGGGACGCCAAGGCGATCACCGCCGCGGCCGTCGCGGGCGCCGGCCTGCTCGCCTTCGTCCTGTGGGAGCTGCGCCACCCGCGCCCGATCCTCGACGTGCGCCGCTTCGGCGACCGCCGCTTCGCCGGCGCCAACCTCGCCGTCGCCCTGTTCTTCCTCGCCGTCTTCGGCGCCTTCTACTACCTGACCCAGCACCTCCAGTTCGTCCTCGGCTACGACGCCCTCGCCACCGGCGTGCGCATGCTGCCGCTGGCCGGCGCGGTCTTCGTCGGCTCCGCGCTGACCGGCTACCTCACCCCGCGCGTCGGCATGAAGTGGACCGTCAGCGCGGGCATGGTCGGCGGCACCGCCGCGCTCGCCCTGCTGACCCGGGTCGACGGCTCGTCCACGTACGGCGACTTCGTGGCCCCGCTGATCATCCTGGGCCTCGCGATCGGCCTCGCCCTGTCGCCCTGCACCGACGCGATCATGGGCTCCTTCCCGGAGTCCGAGCTGGGGGTCGGCGGCGCCGTCAACGACACCTCGCTGGAACTGGGCGGCTCGCTCGGCATCGCGATCCTCGGCTCGCTGCTGTCGACCTCGTACTCCGGCCGCCTGTCCGACGCCACCGCCGGCAGCCGGCTCCCGGCGAGCGCCCTGGCCACCGCACAGGACTCGGTCGGCGCCGGGTACGCCGTCGCCCAGGGCATCGGCGACAAGGCCCGGCAGCTCGCCGCGCAGGCCGCCCACGCGGGCGACCCCCAGCAGGCCGCCCGGCTCAAGGCGCAGGCCGCCCAGCTCTCCGGGGGCGCCCGGCAGATGAAGGACGCCGTCGGCTCCGCCTTCTCCGACGCGGTGGCCCACACCAGCCTCGCCGGCGCCGTCGTCCTCGGCGTGGGCACGCTCGCCGTGGCCCTGCTGCTGCCGCGCGGCGCCGCGCCCGAGGCGGAACCGGCGAAGGAGACGAAAGAGCTGGTGGACAGCGGGGTGAACTGAAATCCCCCGTCCGTCGTCTCTGACAGGGATGCACTACCGTGCCGTGCCGGGCAACCGGTGCGGCACGGTGGTGCCGGCACGTACGCACGACGGACAGATGGAGGCGACGGGGGATGGCGATCGACTGGGACCGGCGCACCTGCGCACGCAAGGGGCACGTGACCTACGCGCCGGACGACCCCCGGCTGCGGATCCGGCTGCACGCCGACACCGCGCTCGGCGAGGTGTGGCGCTGCCTGCGCTGCGGCGACTTCGTGCTCGGCGCCCCGCACGGCTCCGGACCGGCCGGCGACGCGCCGCTGGTGCCGCGCGGCAAGGTGCTGCGGGACCTGTTCGTCCTGCGCTTCCTCGCGATCGAGCGGGCGGTGCGCGGGGTGTTCATCGTGCTGGTCGCGGTGGCGGTCTGGAAGTTCAGCAACAGCCAGGACGCGGTGCGCCGGCTGTTCGACGAGTACCTGGACGTCTTCCGCCCGGTCTTCAAGCACTTCCACTACGACCTCGACCACTCGCCGGTCGTCGGCACCATCCAGAAGACGTTCGGCTACAAGCACTCCACGCTGCTGCTGGTGGCCGGACTGCTGCTGGCCTACGCGCTGATCGAGATCGTCGAGGCGGCGGGCCTGTGGTACGCCAAGCGCTGGGCGGAGTACCTGACGGTGGTCGCCACCGCCGCCTTCCTGCCGCTGGAGGTCTACGAACTCACCGAGCACATCAGCGCGCTGAAGATCTGCACCCTGGCCCTCAACGTCCTCGCCGTGCTCTACATCGCCGTCACCAAACGCCTCTTCGGTCTCCGCGGCGGCCGCCGCGCCTTCGACGAGGAACGCCGCAGCGCGTCCCTGCTGGAGGTGGAGGAGTCGGCGGGGGTGCTGGTCTGAGCCCGGTCGGACGAGGCGCCCCGCGGCCGGACGACGGCCACGGGGCGCCGCCGTGTTCCGGCACGCCCGGCCCTTGCCTTGACGTCGGCGTCAAGCCGTAGCGTCGTGCGTATGCGAATCGGCGAGCTGGCCGCGCGGGCCGGGACGACGACCCGGGCGCTGCGGTACTACGAGTCACGGGGGCTGTTGCCCGCGCGGCGGGACGAGCACGGACACCGCACGTACGACGAGGGGGACCTCAGGCTGCTGCGGCAGATCAGGACGCTCCAGGACTTCGGGTTCGACCTGGAGGAGACCCGGCCGTTCGTGGAGTGCCTGCGCGCCGGGCACCCGGAGGGCGACTCCTGCCCCGCGTCGCTCGTGGTGTACCGGCGCAAGCTGGACGAGCTGGACGCGCTGATCGGCGAGCTGGTGGCCGTGCGGGCGAAGGTCGGCGAGCAGCTGGCGCGGGCCGAGAGGGCGCGGGACGAGCTGGGCGCCGAGGCGCTGGTTCCGGGGGGTCCGGAACCCGTGTGCGAGCTGGGAGGGCGACGGCGATGAGCCACGCTCAGGGTGTGACCGAGGTGACCGACGCGGACTTCGCGGGGGAGGTGCTGGACGCGGACCTGCCGGTGCTGGTGGAGTTCACCGCCGACTGGTGCCCGCCGTGCCGGCAGATGGGGCCGGTGCTCGGGGCGCTGGCCGCGGAGGAGGGCGACCGGCTGAAGGTGGTCCAGCTGAACGTGGACCGCAACCCGGACACCACGAACGCGTACAAGGTGCTGTCCATGCCGACGTTCATGGTCTTCAGGGACGGCGAGCCCGTGCGGTCCATGGTCGGGGCACGGCCCAAGCGGCGGCTCCTGGAGGAGCTGGCGGACGTGCTGTGAGGCTCCGCCCGTAAGGGCTGTCCCGCCATCCCTGGCGGATCACGGAAAGAGAAATCCCCCGGGCAATTGCGCCCAGGGGATTTCTCTGCGTATATTGGGTGATTCGCGACTTCGTTTAGCAAACGGTCGCGGAGTAGTTCACTGAGCAGAGTATATCCGGGCGGGAGCGGAATTGTCAAACACCGAATTGACCGACGGTGAATTGCGACAGGAGCAGGAATTCGTCGACGGGCTGTACGCGCGCGTGGACGCCCTGCGCGGCGATGCCGAGTCCTCCGTCGCCGACGCGCTCGCGCAGGGCGACAAGCCCATGCAGGCCAGGCTGGAGCGGGACATCCTCGTCGCCGAGCGCTCCGGGCTGCTCGCCGCGCTGAACGCCGTGGACGGCTCGCTCTGCTTCGGCCGGATCGACCTGTCCGACGGCACGAGCCACCACATCGGCCGCATCGGCCTGCGCGCCGACGACGCCGAGCACACCCCTGTCCTGATCGACTGGCGGGCGGACGTGGCCCGCCCCTTCTACCTGGCCACCGGCCACACCCCGATGGGTCTGCGCCGCCGTCGGCACATCTCCTCCGAGGGCCGCCGGGTCACCGCCCTGCACGACGAGATCCTCGACCTCGGCGACGCCACCCGCACCGGCCACGAGGACCCGACCGGCGACGCGGTGCTGCTGGCCGCGCTGAACTCGGCCCGCACCGGCCGCATGGGCGACATCGTCCGCACCATCCAGGCCGACCAGGACCGCATCATCCGCGCCCCGCACCGCGGGGTGCTGGTGGTGGAGGGCGGCCCAGGCACCGGCAAGACCGCCGTCGCCCTGCACCGCGCCGCCTTCCTGCTCTACGAGCACCGCGAGCTGCTGGCCCGGCGGGCCGTCCTCATCGTCGGTCCCAACCCGGCCTTCCTCGGCTACATCGGCGAGGTGCTGCCCTCCCTCGGCGAGACCGGCGTGCTGCTGGCCACCGTCGGCGAGCTGTTCCCCGGCGTGAAGGCGACCGCCGCCGACACCCCCGAGGCCGCCGCCGTCAAGGGCCGCGCCGACATGGCCGACGTGCTCGCCGCCGTCGTACGGGACCGGCAGGCGCTGCCCGACCCGGTCATCGCCATCGAGCACGACCGCGAGGTCCTGATGCTCGACGACGGCCTGGTGAACATGGCCCGCGAGCGCACCCGCGCCGCGAAGCTGCCGCACAACGCGGCCCGCGAGCACTTCGAGGGCCACATCCTCAACACGCTCACCGACATGGTCGCCGAGCGCATCGGCACCGATCCCTACGACGGCTCCAACCTCCTCGACCCGAGCGACATCACCCAGATCCGCGACGAACTGGCCGAGAACCCCGAGGTGTGGACGGCCATCGACCGGCTGTGGCCGCGCATCACCCCCCAGCGCCTGGTCGCGGACCTCCTCGCCGAGCCCGAGGGCTACGTGTCCGACGAGGAGGCCGCCGCGATCCGCCGCCCGGTCACCCGCGCCTGGACCGTCGCCGACGTACCCCTGCTGGACGAGGCCGCCGAACTGCTCGGCGAGGACGACCGGCTCGTGCGCGCCCGCGCCGAACGCGAGCGCGAGACGCAGATCGCCTACGCGCAGGGCGTCCTCGACGTGTCCTACGCCTCCCGGACCTACGAGTTCGACGACAAGGAGGACGAGGACTCCGAGATCCTGTCGGCGCACGACATCATCGACGCCGAACGGTTCGCCGAACGGCAGGAGGAGGACGACCACCGCAGCGCCGCCGAGCGCGCGGCGGCCGACCGCACCTGGGCGTTCGGGCACATCATCGTCGACGAGGCGCAGGAGCTGTCGCCGATGGCGTGGCGGCTGCTGATGCGGCGCAGCCCGACCCGCTCGATGACGCTGGTCGGCGACCCGGCGCAGACCGCCGAGGCGGCCGGCGTCGGCTCCTGGGCCGGCATCCTCGACCCCTACGTCGAGGACCGCTGGGAGCACACCCGCCTGGGCGTCAACTACCGCACCCCGGCCGAGATCATGGACGTCGCGGCGGCCGTGGTCCGCGCGGAGGACCCGGGCTTCGTGCCGCCGAGTTCGGTCCGCTCCACGGGCGTACGGCCCTGGGCCCGCGCCACCGACGACCTGCCCGGCGCGGTGGAGAAGGCCGTCGCCGAACTCACCCCGAAGGACGGGCGGCTCGCGGTGATCGCCCCCCGCGACCTGCACCGGAGGCTGGCCGCCCGCCTGGACGGCGTCACGGCCGGCGCCGAGCCCGACCTGACCCGGCAGGTCGTCCTGCTGGACCCGCGCCAGGCCAAGGGCCTGGAGTTCGACTCCGTCCTGGTGGTCGAGCCCGCCCGCTACCCACGAGCGACCTGTACGTCGCCCTGACCCGGGCGACGCAGCGGCTGGGCGTGGTGCATGCGGGGGCGCTGCCCCCGGCGCTGGCTTCCGCGTTCGCCGAGTAGGGGCGGCCGAGGTCCGGGGGCGGCAGCCCCCGGACCCCCGCTTCGGCCTCACGGCCTCTGCCTCAGGTGCCGGACGGGTTCCTCCAGCCCCCGGAGCGGACCGGGGAGACGGAGAAAGCCCTCCGCCGGACGGGCTCGGCCATGCCCTGCCATGCCCCCCGGTTCCCTCCCGGGAGCCGGAGGAACCCTCACGCCGGCCGGAGCCACACCGTCGCCAGGGGCGGCAGGGGCAGGCGGATGCTGGCCGGGCGGCCGTGCCAGGGCTGCGGGTCCGGCTTGATCGGGTCCGGGCGGACCACGTCGCTGCCGCCGTAGCGGGCCGCGTCGGTGTTCACCACCTCCCGCCAGGCGGGCACGTCGTCGGGGACGCCGAGGCGGTAGTCGGCGCGCACCACCGGGGCGAAGTTCGACACCACCAGCAGCGGGGCGCCGTCGGCGTCGTGGCGCAGGAAGGCGAACACGTTGTCGTCCGCCGCGTCGCCGACGATCCACTGGAAGCCGTCCGGGTGGATGTCGCGCGACCATAGGGCGGGGGTGTCGCGGTAGACGGAGTTGAGGTCGCGGACCAGGTCCAGCACGCCCCGGTGATCGGCCGCCGCGCCGTAGGCCGGGTCCAGCAGCCACCAGTCCGGGCCGCGTTCCTCGGACCACTCGGCGCCCTGCGCGAACTCCTGGCCCATGAAGAGCAGTTGCTTGCCCGGGTGCGACCACATCCAGCCCAGGTAGGCGCGCAGGTTGGCGCGCTGCTGCCACCAGTCGCCCGGCATCTTCGACACCAGCGAGCCCTTGCCGTGCACCACCTCGTCGTGGGAGATCGGCAGCACGTAGTTCTCGCTGTAGGCGTACACCATCGAGAACGTCATCTCGCCGTGGTGGAACTTGCGGTGGATCGGGTCGTGGCTCATGTACTGCAGCGAGTCGTGCATCCAGCCCATGTTCCACTTCAGCCCGAAGCCGAGCCCGCCGAAGCCGCTCGGGCCGCGGTGGTGGGTGGCGCGGGTGACCCCGTCCCAGGCCGTCGACTCCTCCGCGATCGTCACCACGCCCGGCACCCTGCGGTACACGGTGGCGTTCATCTCCTGGAGGAACGCCACCGCGTCCAGGTTCTCCCGGCCGCCGTGCTCGTTGGGCCGCCACTGGCCGGGCTCGCGGGAGTAGTCCAGGTAGAGCATCGAGGCGACCGCGTCCACGCGCAGGCCGTCGATGTGGAACTCCTCGCACCAGTAGAGGGCGTTGGCGACGAGGAAGTTGCGCACCTCGCGGCGGCCGAAGTCGAACTCCAGCGTGCCCCAGTCGGGGTGCGCGGCCCGCAGCGGGTCCGAGTGCTCGTACAGCGGGCGCCCGTCGAACTCGGCCAACGCCCATGCGTCACGCGGGAAGTGGGCCGGCACCCAGTCCATGATGACGCCGATGCCGGCCTGGTGCAGCGCGTCCACCAGGTACTTGAAGTCGTCCGGGGTGCCCAGCCGGGCGGTCGGCGCGTAGAAGCCGGTGACCTGGTAGCCCCAGGAGCCGCCGAAGGGGTGCTCGGCGACCGGCATCAGCTCCACGTGCGTGAAGCCCAGGTCCGCCACGTAGGCGGGCAGTTGGGTGGCCAGCTCGCGGTAGGTCAGACCGGGGCGCCAGGAGGGCAGGTGCACCTCGTACACCGAGAACGGCGCCTCGTGCGCGGGCCGGTCGGCGCGGCGGGCGATCCACTCCTCGTCCTGCCACTCGTGGTGCGAGGCGGTGACGACCGACGACGTGGCCGGCGGAACCTCGGTGCGGCGGGCCATCGGGTCGGCGCGCAGCGTCTTCGAGCCGTCCGGCCGGGTGATCTCGAACTTGTACAGCTCGCCCTCGCCGATCCCGGGCACGAACAGCTCCCACACGCCCGTCGCGCCCAGCGAGCGCATCGGGTACGCGGTGCCGTCCCAGAAGTTGAACGTCCCGGCCACCCGCACGCCCCGCGCGTTGGGCGCCCACACCGCGAACCGGGTGCCCTCGACGCCCTGGTGGGTCGTCGGGTGCGCGCCGAGCGCCTGCCACAGCTGCTCGTGCCGTCCCTCGCCGATCAGGTACAGGTCCAGCTCGCCGAGCGTGGGCAGGAAGCGGTACGCGTCCTCGGTGACCTGCACCGCCCCCGCGTACGCCACCTCCAGCCGGTACTCCGGTACGTCGCCGACCGGCAGCAGCCCCGAGAAGAAGCCGTCGCCGTCGTGGCGCAGCTCGACCTGGAGGCCGCCGGCGACGACGGCGACGCCCAGCGCGTACGGCCTGAACGCCCGTACGGCCACCCCGCCGGGCACGGGATGCGCGCCGAGCACCGAGTGCGGATCGTGGTGCGTGCCGCTGAGCAGCCGCTCCCGGTCCAGGGTGTCGACGGCGGGGGAGACGGCCGGGGCCACTTCGGGGGGGACGAGGGAGGCGGGCAGGGCCGCCGCCCCGGCGACCTCGGGGAGCGCACCGGCGGCCGGGGCCGTGGACGCGGCCCTTCCGGCGGACGCCTGCTCGGCCGGCGCCTTGCCGGCGGGCGTCTTCCTGGCGGCGGTCTTCTTCGCCGCGGTCTTCTTCGCGGCCGCCTTCTTCACGGCGGTCGCGGTGTCGGGGGCGGACTTCTCGGCGGCGGCCTTCCTGGCGACGGTCTTCGCCGCCACGGCCTTCTCCGCGACCGCCTTCTCCGCGGCCGTCTTCCTGGCGGGTGTCCTCTTCGCGGCCGCCGTGTCCGGGTCGGCCTTCTGCGCGGCGGCCTTCTTGGTGACGGTCTTCGCGGCGACCGCCTTCCCGGCCGGCGTCTTCGCCGCGACCGCCTGACCGGCCGGTGCCTTGCGGGCGGCGGCCCTCCTCGGGGCGGTCCCGGGCGCGGCCGCCGGGTCCGTGAGCGCCTTCCGAGCGGCGGCATTCTTCGCGGCGGCCTTCTTCGCCGTCTTCCCGACCGCCGCCGGGGCGGGCGTCCCCGCGGTCGTCCTCTGCGCGGCGGGCGCCCTCGTGGCCGCCGTCGCCTTCTGCGTGGCGGCCTTCTTCGTCACCGCCTTCTTCGCCGCCGTCTTCTCGGCCGCGGCCTTCTTGGCCGCCGTCTTCTCGGCGGGCGCCTTCGGGGGCGCCTTCTTCGCGGTGGCCTTCTTCGTGACCGCCGGCTGGTCGACGCCGGCGGCCTCGGCCGTCCGCTTCGGATCCGAACCGCTGGACGGGGGGCGGGCAGTCACGGGCGGAGCCTCCTCGGCGCAGGACAGGACAGGTCGGATGCGGTGGTGCGGTGGATCAGACGGCGTCGGCCCCGGCCTCCGCCTCGGTGTCGGTGGCCAGGCGGCGCACCGCGGAGAGCGGCACCGGCAGCCAGTCGGGCCGGTGCCGGGCCTCGTAGACGACCTCGTAGATCGCCTTGTCCGTCTCGTAGGCCCGCAGCAGCACCGGGTCGGTGCGCGGGTCGCGCCCGCCGGCCTCGGCGTACCCGGCGCAGTAGGCGGCCCGGCAGGCCGCCGCCCAGCCCGGTGGGGGCGGGCCGCCGGCCGAGTGCGCCGCGTAGTCGAAGGAGCGCAGCATCCCGGCGACGTCCCGGGCCACGGGCTGGGCCATCCGCCGCTCGGCCAGCGGCTTCGCCGGCTCGCCCTCGAAGTCGATCAGCGACCACTGGCCGGAGGCGGCGCGCAGGCACTGCCCGAGGTGGAGGTCGCCGTGGACGCGCTGGGCGGTCCAGGTGTGGCCCTCGGCGGCGAGGTCGGCCAGCGCGTCGAAGGCGGACTGCAGCCCCGGTGCGTAGGGCCGCAGCGCCGGCACCGCCTGGGCGGCCGACTGGAGCCGCTCGGTCATGCCGTCGACCAGCGACTGGAGCTGGAGGTGGCCCAGGGTGACCGTGGGCAGCGCCCGCGCCAGCGCGGTGTGCACCTCGGCCGTGGCGCGGCCCAGCGCCCGCGCCTCGGCGCTGAAGTCCTCGCCCTTGGCCAGCTCGCGCAGCGCCAGCTCCCAGCCGTCGGTGGCGCCCTGCACGAACGGCTGCAGCACTCCGAGGACGTACGACTCCCCGGCCACCTCGGCGCTCATCCAGGCGGTCGGCGGCGGCACCCGCGAGCAGCCCTCGCGGGCGAGGGCCAGCGGCAGTTCCAGGTCGGGGTTGATGCCGGGCAGGACCCGGCGGAGCAGTTTGAGGATGAACGTGTCGCCGTATATCACCGACGAGTTGGACTGCTCGGCGGTCGCCATCCGGGGCACGAGATCGGGGCGTATCTCGTCGCGCCGCTCGAAACGCAGCCCGCCGATCCGGGCCCGGGTGCGCAGCGCCTCCAGGATCACCTCGGCGGGCCTTGGGTCGTACAGGGCCTCGTACACCGTGCGTCCGGCGAACGGGCCCTCGTGGACATGGCCGATCAGCGCGGGCGCCAGCCTCGGCGGCAGCGCCTCGCGCACGCCTATGAGCAGCTGGTAGCAGTCGCCGGGGTGCGGGACGGCGCCGGCCTGTCCGGGCGGCAGCGGCTGGTGGGCGCGCACCAGCAGGTGGTACAGGCCCAGCTTCGCGTCGGACGGCAGCAGCTCGGTGGCCGCGACCAGCGAGAACCCGGTGACGGGCCGCCCCTTGCCCGAGAACCAGCGCTGCCGGGGCAGCCACTCCCGCAGCAGCGGGTCCAGCGAGGTCAGCA
Organism: Streptomyces sp. NPDC018610; assembly: GCF_044391765.1. Classification (NCBI taxonomy): domain Bacteria; kingdom Bacillati; phylum Actinomycetota; class Actinomycetes; order Kitasatosporales; family Streptomycetaceae; genus Streptomyces; species Streptomyces sp. NPDC018610. Next base: position 487 of record NZ_JBISAL010000016.1, on the reverse strand, counting down.
GACCGGGGCTGCCGGTGGTGGCGGAGCGGGTGACGGCTTGCGACATGGCTTCCGACATGGCGTCGCGTCCAATCGCTGGTCGGGTGTGACTCACGCGTGCCCACAGGTGGGGCGGCGGAAACCGCCCCACCCGGGGCCTGGGGCCTTCCGTCCGGATCGCGTCGGGCCCGCTCCGGACGGTCGGCGTTCTAGACGGCGGCGTCCTTGCGGAGCCGGAACCAGTAGAAGCCGTGTCCCGCCAGGGTCAGCAGGTACGGCAGCTCGCCGATGGCGGGGAAGCGCACCCCGCCGAACAGCTCCACCGGGTTTCTGCCGTGGAAGGCGCTCAGGTCCAGTTCGGTGGGCTGGGCGAAGCGGGAGAAGTTGTGCACGCACAGCACGAGGTCGTCCTCGTACTCCCGCAGGAAGGCGAGCACGGCGGGATTGGAGGAGGGGAGTTCGGTGTAGGAGCCGAGTCCGAAGGCGGGGTTCTGCTTGCGGATCTCGA
>NZ_JBISAL010000015.1:78772-170997 GCF_044391765.1 Streptomyces sp. NPDC018610 | reverse complement strand
ACCGGGATCCCGCCACCCGAGCCGGCCACCGGAGCGTCGGACGCGACGGTCGCCACCGCGGCGAGCCGCTGCGTGCCCTCCGGACCCGCCTCGGCGTCGGAGGCGGCCCAGCTGGGCGTCCGCTTCTGGTCCGGGGTGAACGTGTCGGGCGCGGTCTCGGCGACCGGGGCCTGCGCCTCGGCGGTCGTGGGACTCTGCTGCTGGGCCGCCTGGGCCAGAGCGCCGGTGGTACGCAACGGAACCTCCTTGATGAACAGCACGACGAGGAAGGCGACGAACGCGCACGGCGCGGCGTAGAGGAAGGCGTCGGCGATGCCGTGGCCGTAGGCGCCCTCCAGCCAGGTGCGCACCGCGCGGGGGAGCGCGTCCATGTCGGGCAGCTCGCCGCCGGCGCCCATCGCCTTGGCGGCCGCGGCCCGCGCGTGCGGCGACAGGGAGGTGATGGTGTCCTTGGCGTGGTCGCTGATCCGGGTCGACATCACCGAGCCGAGCACGCCGACGCCGACCGCGCCGCCGAGGGTCCGGAAGAAGCTGACCGTCGAGGACGCCGCACCGAGGTCCTGCGGGGCGACCTGGTTCTGGGTGGACAGCACCAGGTTCTGCATCGTCATGCCGACGCCGACGCCGAGCAGCGCCATGTACAGCGACAGATGCCAGTACGGGGTGTCGTAGCGCATGCTGCCGAGCAGGCCCAGGCCCGCGGTCAGGCACGCGCCGCCCGCCACCAGCCACGCCTTCCAGCGGCCGGTGCGGGTGATGATCTGGCCGGAGACCATGGAGGCGACGAACAGGCCGCCGATCATCGGGATGGTCATGACGCCCGACATCGTCGGGGACTTGTCGCGGGCCAGCTGGAAGTACTGCGAGAAGAACACGGTGCCCGAGTACATGCCGACACCGACGAAGAGCGAGGCGAGGGACGCCAGCGCGATGGTGCGGTTGCGGAACAGCCGCAGCGGGATGATCGGCGCGCTCGCCTTCGTCTCCATGAGCACGAACAGCAGCGCCAGCACGATCACGCCGCCGACCATCGTGAACGTCTGCCACGACACCCAGTCGTACTTGTCGTTCGCGAAGGTGACCCAGAGCAGCAGCAGGGACGCCGCGGCGGTGATGAGGAAGGCGCCCGCCCAGTCGACCTTGACCTGCCGCTTGGCGACGGGCAGGTGCAGGGTCTTCTGCAGCACCAGCAGGGCGATCAGCGCGAAGGGGATGCCGACGAACAGGCAGTAGCGCCAGCCCAGCCAGGAGGTGTCGGTGATGACACCGCCGAGCAGCGGGCCGCCGACGGTGGCGACGGCGAACGTGGCGCCGGTGTAGCCGGAGTAGCGTCCGCGCTCACGCGGGGAGATCATCGCGGCCATGATGACCTGCACCAGCGCGGACAGACCGCCCGCGCCGAGGCCCTGGACCACGCGTGCGGTGATCAGCATGGCGGGGTTCTGCGCCAGACCCGCTATGACCGAGCCCGCGACGTAGATGATCAGGGCTATCTGGACGAGCGCCTTCTTGCTGAGCAGGTCGGCGAGCTTGCCCCACAGGGGCACCGAGGCCGTCATGGCGAGCAGCGCCGCGGTGACGACCCAGGTGTAGGCGGACTGGCCGCCGCCGAGATCCTTGATGATCGTCGGCAGGGCGTTGGTGACGATCGTGGACGACAGGATGGCGGCGAACAGGCCGAGCAGCAGCCCGGAGAGCGCCTCCATGATCTGGCGATGCGTCATCGGCGCGTCGCCCGGGGTCTCTCCCCCTCGCTTGGCGTGAGCCCGCACACCGGCTGGTGTGGTCGTTGCCATGGGCTTCCTTTGCATACGTGCTTATGTACTTGCGGGTGTACGGGTGTACAGGTGGTCTCTTCGACTACGGGGCCTACGCCGGCAGTCGGGCCGCCATGGGCGCCGCGGTCGCGGGCTGCTCGGCCAGGGGGGCGGGGAGCCGGACCGGGGTGGACCGGCAGTCGCCGAAGCTGTCGCGCAGCCGGCCCATCAGCCGGATGAGCTGGCCGACCTCGTCGTCGGTCCAGTCGCTCAGCCGCTCCGTCAGCAGGTGCGTGGTGCGCCGGGACAGCTCGTCGATCTGCTCCAGCCCGGCGGGCGTCAGGCGCAGGATGCGCGAGCGCTTGTCCGCGGGGTCCGGCAGCCGTTCGATCCAGCCGCGCGCGGCGACGTGCGCGACATGCCGGCTGGTGACCGACATGTCCACGGCGAGGAGCTCGCCGAGCTTGCTCATGCGCATGTCGCCATGGCGGCCGAGCAGGGTCAGCACGGCGGCGGAGCCGGCCGGGCAGTCGGGCGGCAGGATCCGCCCCATGTCCCGTTTCACGGCGCCGACGGCACTGAGCTGACGCGCCAGTTCTTCGTACTGCGCCCGCTCGGCCATCACACCTCCCAGTAATCGTTGCTTGTAGCAACCATAAAGGTGGTTGGTTGCCCCGGGCGTCCAAATCAGGGGGAGGTGCCGCAAAACCTTGGCAAAGGCAAGCATTGCGAACGTAAACTCTGCTCGGGGTGAGTGCTCGCGCGGGGTGCCGTATCGGGACTGCCGCACGACGGTGAGGGGCACCCCTGCCGCGACCACCCGCGCCGAGACGCGCGTCGGCCCGCAACCAGCCGGACCCCATGACGGCCCGCACCACCCGGCATGCGAGCCGGGCGGTGCGGAGGGAAGGGCGGTCCGGGGGGTAGGACGGCCGGTCGCCGCACCGGCGCGGAGAGTGCGGTCGGGCGGAGGCGCCGAGGAGCGCGGCCGGTGCGGCGGCGCCGAGGACGAGTGCCGGGGCCGTTCAGTGCGACGCGCGCAGCGGCGGGACCGCCGGGACCTCCAGGGCGTTCTCGATGTCCTGCGGGGTCATCCGGAACTGCTCCGGGTACGCCTCGCGCAGGGTGCGGCGGGCCGGTTCGGTGGTGCGCCAGGTGTACAGGCAGCGGCGGCACTGCAGCACGTCCCAGACGCCGGGGACGGGTGAGGTGTGCAGGGTCTCGACGGTCTCGAAGGCGCAGCGGGGGCAGCAGTCGTTCATGGGGTCTCCATTTCGGGCGCGTGGGTCGAGGTCGGTCCGGTCACCGGGGCCGGTCCGGTCGCGTGGGCCGGGGGCGGCCGGCGTGCGGAGGATGTCCGGGGAGTTCAGCGGCGGCCGTCGGCGATCATGCGCTGGAGCCTCGCCGCCCACTCCTTCGCCTCGGGGAGGTCCTTGGTGGGCGTGGAGAAGTTGCCGCGCTCGTCGGGGTGCACGGGCGTGGTGGCGTCGATGATCATCTTGCTGGTGACGCCGGCGGGCTGGGCCGCGGGAGCCAGTTCGACGACCGAGAGGTTGGGCAGGATCATGACGTCGCCGGACGGATTGACCTTCGACGACATCGCCCACATGACCTGCGGGAGGTCGAACGGGTCCACGTCCTCGTCGACCATGACGACCGTGGTGATGTACCCGAGTCCGTGCGGTGTCGTCATGGCGCGCATGGCCACCGCCTTGGCGAAGCCGCCGTAGCGCTTCTTCGTGGAGATCACCGCCAGCAGCCCGTGTGTGTACATGGCGTTGACGGCCTGGACCTCGGGGAACTCGGCGCGCAGCTGCTTGAGCAGCGGGACACACGTGTTGGGTCCGACGAGGTAGTCGCACTCGGTCCAGGGCATGCCGAGGTAGAGGGACTCGAAGACGGGCCTCGTGCGGTGGGAGACGCGCTCGACGCGGATCACGGGCATCCGCCGGCCGCCGGAGTAGTGCCCGGTGAACTCGCCGAAGGGCCCCTCGATCTGCCGCTTGCGGCTCTCGATGACGCCCTCGATGACGACCTCCGAGCCCCACGGCACGTCGAAGCCGGTGAAGGGCGCGGTGGCGATCGGGGCGGGTGCGCCGCGCAGCGCACCCGCCATCTCGTACTCGCTCTGGTCGTAGCCCATCGGCATGCCGGCCACGATCGCCATCACCGGGTCGTTGCCCAGGGTGATGGCGATGGGCAGGTCCTCGCCCCTCTCCTCGGCCTTGCGCAGGTGGAGCGCGACGTCGTGCACGGGGACGGGCTGCATCGCCAGCCGGTCGCGGCCGATGACCTGGAGGCGGTAGGTGCCGACGTTCTGCTTGCCGAAGTGGCCGGGGTCCTCGGGGTCGCGGGAGACCACGGCGGCCTTGTCGAGGTAGAAGCCGCCGTCGCCGTCGTTGAGGCGGAACAGCGGCAGCACCGAGAAGAGGTCGACGTCCTCGCCCTCCTGGGTGTTCTCCCGCCACGGGGCGTCCTCGCGCCGCTCGGGGGCGATGGGGAAGGCGTCCCAGCGCCGGGCGAACTCCTCCACCTGCTCCTTGACCGGGGTGTGCTTGGGCAGGCCGAGGGCGAGCGCGTGGTTGGCCCAGGATCCGTGCACGTTCAGGGCGACGCGGGCGTCGGTGAATCCCTTGACGTTGTCGAACCACAGCGCCGGGGCGCCCTCGCCGATCCGGCCGGCCGCGTTGGCCGCCGCCGCGAGGTCGGGCTCGGGCAGGACCTCCTCGTGCACACGCAGCAGCTGGCCCTCCTCTTCGAGCTTGTCGAGGAAACCGCGCAGGTCGTCGTAAGGCATGGGTGGGTGCTCCATGGGTGTGAAAGGGGCGGAGAGAGGGGCAGGGGGAGGGGGCGACGGAGGGGTGTCCCCGGGCCGGGCCGGGCGGCGCAGGGCGGGCCGGACCGGCCCGGGCGCCGCGGGTCCTCAGGAGGCGGGGCGCAGGGAACGGGCGGCGCGCATGCCCTCCCACCTCTTGGCGGCGGGGGCGGGCAGGTCGAACTGGTCGAGGAGGCGGGCCACGATGTGGTCGACGATGTCGTCCACCGACCGAGGGTGGTTGTAGAAGGCCGGCATGGGCGGCACCATCCGCACGCCCAGCCGGGACAGCGCGAGCATGTTCTCCAGGTGGATCTCGCTCAGCGGGGTCTCGCGGGGCACGAGGACCAGCGGACGGCGCTCCTTGAGGATCACGTCCGCCGCCCTCCCGACGAGGCCGTCGGCGTAGCCGGCGCGGATCCCGGCGAGGGTCTTCATCGAGCAGGGGACGATCACCATGCCGTCGGTGCGGAAGGACCCGGAGGCGATGGTGGCGCCCTGGTCCTCTGGCCGGTGCACCGTGTGGGCCAGGGCGCCGACCTCGTCGACGGACAGGCCCGTCTCCAGCTCGATCGTCGTACGCGCCCACCGGCTGAGGACCAGGTGCGTCTCGACGTCCGGCAGTTCGGCCAGCGTCTGGAGGAAGCGGACACCGAGGACGGCGCCGGTGGCTCCCGTCATTCCCACGACCAGTCTCATGCAGAGGGTTCCTTCCCGCGTCCACCGCGCTGACCTGCGCCTACGCCTTCACGCTAGGAGCCGGATGACGGCGTGCGGCGGTACACTCGGGACTTGTCATGGGGAAAAACGGACAGGCTTCGCCACGGTCGGCCATCCGCGAGCTGACCTTGCGCCGCACGGCCGGCTCCCCGCCGGGGCTGGAGCTGATGGACCTGGCGGGCCTGGCCGACCGAGCCCGCCGGCACGGCAACGACCCGTACGCCTCCCTGCGCCCAGCCTTCCACCAGCTCGTCACCGTGCACCCCGGCAGCCGCCTGTCCGTCTCGGTCGACTTCGCCGCGTACGAGCTGACCGGTGGCGACTGGCTGTGGATCCGCCCCGGGCAGGTGCAGCGCTGGGGCCGGGACCTGCCGACGGCCGAGGGACTGGTGATGGCCTTCCCCGCGGGCTTCCCGGACACGGAGCCCGCGGCCGCCTCGGTCGCCGACGCGCCGTTCGCGCGGGCCGCGCTCAGCCCCGGCGGCCAGGACGCGGAGGGACTGCGCCGGGCACTGGACCATCTGCGCTACGAGTACGACGCGATGGCCGAGCTGCCCCTGGAGTCCCATGTCCGGGTGCTGCGGCATCTGTTGGCCGTACTCACGGTCCGCCTGGCGAAGGCCTACCGCGCCGAGCCCGGCAGCCCGGTCCCCAACGAGGCGTTCCGCCGGTTCCACGCCGCCGTCGAACGCGACTTCACGGTCACCCGCCGGGTGGAGGATTATGCGGTGGCCCTGGGCTACAGCCGCCGCACCCTCACCCGCGCCACCCAGGCGGCCAGCGGTATGTCGGCGAAGCGCTACATCGACGAACGCGTGGTGCTGGAGGCCAAGCGCGAACTCGCCCACGGCACGTCGAGCGCGGGGGCCGTCGCCGCACGGCTCGGCTTCGCCGACTCCAGCGACTTCACCAAGTTCTTCAGACAGCGCACGGGTACGACCCCGACCGCCTTCCGCGCAACGGCCCGGGGCACCTGACCCGACCCCGGCCGAGCGGCGAGGACGGCACTCCGCTGCCGGGGGCCGGGGGCCGGGGGCCGGGGGCCGGGGGCCGGGGGCCGGGAGCCGGGGGCTGGGGGCCGGGGGCCGGGAGCCGGGAGCCGGGGGCTGGCAGCTGGGAGCCGGGAGCCGGGGGCCGGCAGCTGGGAGGCGGCTTCGGGAGCTCGCGCGCGGCGGCACTTGTCGTCAGACGTCCGGAAGCGTGTGCGTGGGGCCCACCCCGTCTCCCCGCATCGGCGCTCTCGCAGAGCGATGCGTTGGAGCGCCGCGTTATCGCATGCCAAGGCGAAAGGATGTGCGGACGTCTCCGCACCGAGTTGGCGCTAGGTGGTGCCAGCCGAGGCGCCAGGTGGTGCCATCGCGTGCGTGTGGGTGTGGGTGAGTCCTCCCGTCCGTGCGATCTTCCGTTCGGATCCCCGTGTGTTTCCCCAGCTCAGAGGCGTATCGGTCGGATCGGTCCCGTCAGCGGCGCCATACAGGGTTGCGTTGGCACTCTTTTGGCACCATGATGGCGTCATGGATCTCACCCCGTACGTCGAAACCCTCCGCCGCGAACTCGCGGTGGCCGCCGAGGCCGGCGGCGACGAAGCCCGCGAGCTGGCCGAGAGGCTCACCGCCCCCCTGGAGTCGGCGACCCGGCTGACGATGCTCCATGTGCTCTCCGCCGCGATGGACGAGATCACCCGTGAACTCGCCCCGGGCTCGGTCGACGTGCGGCTGCGCGGGCTCGACCCCGACTTCGTGGTGACACCGCCGCCCGCCGACCGCGGCCCCGTGGACGCTGCCGCCGCGCCCGCGGAGCCGCTCAGGGCCCCGGCGCCCGCAGAAGGCGACGAGGGCGGCACCGCCCGCGTCAACCTGCGTCTGCCGGCCCACCTCAAGGCCCGCGCGGAGGAGGCCGCGAGCCGCGAGGGCCTGTCGGTCAACGCGTGGCTGGTGCGGGCCGTGTCGGCCGCGGTCGAGGGCGGCGCCCGGCCGCGTGCGGCCGAGAGGACCACGACCATCGGACAGAGCTTCACGGGCTGGGTGCGCTAGTCCACTCGCTCCGCACATCTCCGCACCTCAGCCCCACCGGCACCACGTCCCACAGGCACCGAGCCCCAGCACGACGCCCACCCGCACGACGCCCCACCCGCACCACGTCCCACCCGCACCACGTCCCACCGGCACCACTTCCCACCCACACCACGTCCCACCAGCGGGGACGCTCCCAGGACTCACGAGGACGGTACAGCCATGCCTTCTTTCGACACTCCCGGACCGATCGCGGTGACCGCCCATGTGGGCGCGGGCTCCGTCCGGTTCACCGCCGGCGACCGCTCCGACACGGTCGTCGAGGTGCGGCCCGGCGACCCGGAGCGCGACAAGGACGTGCGGGCCGCCGAACAGACGGAGGTCACGTACGCGAACGGGGTCCTGACCCTCAGGACGAAGGAGCGCCTCTTCATCGGCCCCACCGGCGTCGTCGCCGTGACGGTGGACCTGCCCGCGGGCTCGCAGGTGGACATGACCGGCTCCTGGACCCAGGTGCTCGGCGAGGGCCGGCTCGGCGAGGTGCGGGTGAAGACCTCGGGCGGCGACGTCCGCCTCGACACGACCGGGCCGCTCCAGCTGACCGCCTCCCACGGCTCGATCACCGTCGACCGCGTCGAGGGCTCGGCCGAGATCACCACCAGCTCGGGCAGCGTGCGCGTCGGCGCCGTCGACGGGCCCGCCGTCCTGAAGAACTCGCACGGCACCACCGTCGTCGGCGCGGCCACCGGCGAGCTGAGGGTGAGCGGTGCCAACGGTGACATCGACATCCGGCGCGCCGAGGACTCGGTCACCGCCACCACCGCCAACGGCACCCTGCGGGTGGGCGAAGTGGTCCGTGGCAGCGTCCAGTTGAAGACCTCCTACGGCGCCATCGAGGTCGGCATCCGGGAGGGCACGGCCGCCTGGCTCGACGCCCACTCGGACTCCGGGCAGGTGCGCAACACCCTCACCGCCTCCAAGGCCCCGGTGGAGACCGAGGAGACCGTCAAGATCCACGCCCGCACCCGCTACGGCACCATCGACGTGCGCCGCGCCCGGCCCTGAGCGACCGCTCCGCGAACTCGTCCAGCCACCCAGTCACTTCAGCTTCCCGAGGGGGGAGGGCGCCATGCCTTCATCTGTCATGCCCACGTCCATGCAGAGCGGTCCGCGGCCGCCCGCCGCGATCCACGCCGCCGGCCTGCGCAAGTCCTACGGCGGCAGGACCGTGCTCGACGGCGTCGATCTGGACATCCCGGCCGGATCCGTGTTCGCTCTGCTCGGGCCCAACGGCGCCGGCAAGACCACCACCGTCAAGATCCTCTCCACGCTCATCGCCGCCGACGGCGGGCAGGCCCGGGTCGCGGGCCACGACCTCGTCGGCGACCCGCGGGCCGTGCGCTCCGCGATCGGTGTCACCGGGCAGTTCTCCGCCGTGGACGGCCTGATCACCGGCGAGGAGAACATGCTCCTCATGGCGGACCTGCACCACCTTCCCAAGCGCGAGGGACGGCGGGTCACCGCCGGACTGCTGGAGCGCTTCGGCCTGACCGAGGCCGCGAAGAAACCCGCCTCCACCTATTCCGGCGGCATGAAGCGCCGCCTCGACATCGCCATGACCCTGGTCGGCGACCCGCGGATCATCTTCCTCGACGAGCCGACCACCGGGCTCGACCCGCGCTCCCGGCACACCATGTGGCAGATCGTCCGCGAACTCGTCACCGGCGGCGTCACCGTCTTCCTCACCACCCAGTACCTGGAGGAGGCCGACGAACTCGCCGACCGCATCGCGGTCCTGCACGACGGCAGGATCGCCGCCCAGGGCACCGCCGGAGAGCTCAAGCGGCTCGTCTCCGGCGGACACGTCCGCCTCCGCTTCACCGACCCGGCCGCCTACCGCGAGGCCGCCTCCGAGCTGCGCGAGGCCGTCCGCGACGACGAGGCCCTCGCGCTGCGGATCCCCGGCGACGGCAGCCAGCGCGCGCTGCGCGCCCTCCTCGGCCGGCTGGACTCGGCCGGCGTGGAGGCCGACGAACTGACCGTGCACACCCCCGACCTCGACGACGTGTTCTTCGCCCTGACCGGCGGCGCGGACGTCCCCCACCAGCCCGAGGAGACCGTCCGATGAGCTCCCTCTCCCTCGCCGTCCGCGACGCCTCCACGATGCTGCGCCGCAACCTCCTGCACGCCCGGCGCTATCCCTCCCTCACCCTCAACCTGCTGCTCACACCGGTCATGCTGCTGCTCCTCTTCGTCTACGTCTTCGGCGACGTGATGAGCGCCGGCATCGCGGGCGGCGGGGCGGACCGGTCCCGGTACCTCGCCTACCTCGTCCCGGGCATCCTGATGCTGACCATCGGCGGCACCACGATCGGCAGCGCGGTGTCCGTCTCCACGGACATGAACGAGGGCATCGTCGCCCGCTTCCGGACCATGGCGATCCACCGCGGGTCGGTGCTCATCGGGCACGTGGTCGGCAGCGTGCTGCAGTGCGTGATGAGCGTGGTCCTCGTCGGGGCGGTCGCGGTGGCCATCGGGTTCCGCTCCGTGGACGCCACCGCCCTCGACTGGGTCCTGGCACTGGGACTGCTGACACTCGTCTCCCTGGCCCTCACCTGGATCGCGGTCGGCATGGGCCTGTCCAGCCCGAACGCGGAGGCGGCGAGCAACAGCGCCATGCCGTTGATGATCCTGCCGCTCCTGTCCAGCGCCTTCGTGCCCGTCGACGCGATGCCGGGCTGGTTCCGGCCGGTGGCCCAGTACCAGCCGTTCACCCCGGCCATCGAGACGCTGCGCGGGCTGCTGCTCGGCACCCGGATCGGCGACAACGCGTGGGTGGCCGTCATCTGGTGCCTGGCACTGGCCGTGCTCGGCTACTTCTGGTCCAGATCGCTCTTCGACCGCGAGCCGAAGTAACGCCCGCGAGGGCCGCGGCCCGAGGACCGCGGCCCGATGACCGCGCCGTACGGGCACGGGACGCCGTACGGCCCGGGCCGGCCGCCGAAGCGGACGGGTCCGGGGTGTGCACCGCCGGCAGCGCGGCACACCCCGGGCCCGTCCGCTTCCGGCTCACTCCACCCGTCGGCCCATGAGCAGCTTCCACGGCGTCAGCGCCGACTCCGTCTGCACGGCGAAGCTCATCTTGGAAGCGCCCTTCACCCGGTCCTCGAACCGGATGGGCACCTCGACGATCCTCATCCCGGCCTTGACGGCGCGGAAGTTCATCTCCACCTGGAAGGAGTATCCGTTGCTGTGGACGGAGCCCGGGTCGATCGCGCGCAGCGCCTCGGCGCGCCACGCCTTGAAACCGGCGGTGGCGTCCTTGACGCCCAGCCGCAGCAGCGTGTTCACGTAGACGTTCGCCCACAGGGACAGGGCCTTGCGGTGCCACGGCCAGTCCGCCGCCGTCGCACCGCCCGCGACATAACGGGAGCCGAGCACCACGGCGGCGTCGGTGTTCAGCAGCGTGTCCACCATCGTGGGAATGACCGAAGCGGGGTGCGACAGATCGGCGTCCATCTGGATCACCACATCCGCGCCCTCGGCCAGCGCCCGTGTCATCCCGGCGACATAGGCGCGCCCCAGCCCGTCCTTCTCGGCGCGGTGCAGCACGCCGACGCGGCCCGGGTTCTCCGCCGCCAGCTTGTCCGCGACGTCACCCGTGCCGTCCGGTGAGTCGTCGTCCACGACCAGCAGGTGCAGGTCGGGAAGCCGCAGTTCCGCCAGCAGTCCGGCCAGGACGGGCAGGTTCTCCCGTTCGTCGTAGGTGGGGACGACGACCACGATCTTGGGGTTCAGGTCGGCCATGACGGACACCTCGGGTCTCCGGGGAGGCGGCGGACGGACGGCACGCTCACGTGACACCGCGCAGGCGTTCTGGGCATAGCGGCACTGTAGTTGACCGAAAGGACCCGTTCCTCCCGTCGCTTCGCCCCAGGGACGTGGAGGCCGGAGCCTCGGCGGGCCGCGCGGGCGTCTTCGAAGCCGTCCCCCGAAAGACACCGGCCGACGGGCCGACGGCCGTCCTCCCCCGGATGGCGCGGGTCAGCTCGTAGCCTGGCGAGATGCCCGCTCCAGCACCGGTCACCCTCATGTCCCGCCGTATCCCGTCGCGTGGCCCTGCCGCGGGCGCCGACGACGTGCCCACGGTCGGCCGAGGCGCCGTGACGGGCGGCGGCCGCCCCCGGCCCGCACCGCCCGGGCAGCCGCACCTGTCCGCTTGGGGGGAACGACGACCAGGGGGCCCCGCGTGAAGTCCACCGGCTTTCCCGGTCTCGCCGCCGCCCTGCTCCTCCTCGGCGGCGCGGCGGCCGACCTCTTCGGGCCCCAGCCGTACATGGGACTGCCGCTGCTGACCGCGGCCCCGCTGGTCGCCTGCGCCCTGATGTCCTTCCGCGCGGGACTGCTCGTCGCGGTGCTGGCGTGTCTGCTCTCGGTCGCGCTGGACCTGCACGTCGGCCGTCCCATGACCGCGCTCTCCGTCGACCTGGCCGACGTCGTCTTCACCGGGGTGCTGGCCCTGGCCGTCAACAGGGTCCTGGCCCGCCAGGAACACCGCCTGGCGCAGGCCCGTGACGTGGCCGAGGTCGCCCAGCGCGCGGTACTGCCCGACCCGCCGCGCCGCGCGGGGCCGGTGACGGTGGCCGCCCGGTACGTGGCCGCGCACGCCGAGGCCCGCATCGGCGGCGACCTGTTCGCGGTGCGCCCCACTCCGTTCGGGGTGCGCGCCATCATCGGCGACGTCCGGGGCAAGGGCCTGGGGGCCGTCTCCACCGTGTCCCTGCTGGTCGGCGCCTTCTGCCACGACGCCGAGCACGCCACGACCCTGGGCGAGCTCGCGGACCGGCTGGACGACGCCCTGGCCCGGCGCGACGCGGGCGACACGCTCGAGGACTTCACCACCGGCCTGCTGCTCCAGATCCCCCCGGACGGCAGGACGGCCCATGTGCTCAACCGCGGGCACCCGCCGCCGTACCTGGTCGACGAGCGGGCCGTGTCCGTACTGGAGCCCACGACGCACGCCCTGCCGCTGGGGCTACGGCTCCCGGGGGACGCGGCCGGCGGCCGGCCGGCGGAGGACGTCTTCCCGCTGCGCCCCGGGGCCTCGCTGCTCCTGGTGACCGACGGGGTGACCGAGGCGCGTGACGCCCACGGGACGTTCTACGACCCGTGCGTCCGCCTGGCCCCGGGCCCGTACGCGAGCCCGCAGCGGCTCGTGGACACGCTCGTGCGCGACGTGTTCCGCTGGACCGGGGGCCGCAACCAGGACGACATGGCGGTCCTCGCCCTGACCCGGTCACCCGGCTCCTGACCGGGACCGGTACCGGGGCGGGGCCGATGACGGCGGCGGCCGGGCGCCGTCGCTCTCCGGGCAGCTGTTCGGCACCCACGACGCCGCCTACCTGCCCGAACGCCCGATGTCGGTCGACTTCAACCAGTGGCTGATCGACCTGGACGGCCAGACCTCCACCACACCGCGCGCCTACCGGGAGCAGGTCGACTACTTCCTGCACGTACTTCCTGCACGTCAAGGACCAGGTGCTCACCCCCGCGCAGGTCGGGGCCAAGGTCGCCGCGTACCGGTCGGCCGGCACCGCCTTCGAGGACACGGTGCCCGCGAGCTGAGCGGACCGCGGCGCGCGACGAACGGGTTCAGACGGACGGAGCCGGCCGGTCGAGGACCGGCCGGCTCCCCGGACCGCCCCCGACCGGCCGTGCGACGTCCCTCGCGCACACCCGCGCGCTCCCGGGGAGAGGTTCAGCCGGCGGTCGGCCAGGTGTGGTGTGCCGCCCAGTCGGCGAAGCGGGTCCAGCCGATCTCCGGGTGCGCGGCGATGTCGGGGTTGCCGATCGAGGCGAGCGGAACTTGCTCGTGGCGGACCTCCCGGCCCAGGACCGAGCCGAGCGCCGCCGCCATCCCGGCGGGAGTGGGCGCGTCACTGGCCAGCTCGATACGCTGCCCGACGTAGGGCGCGGGGTCGAGCAGCACCTGCGCCGCGAACGCGCCGAGATCGGCGCGGGCGAGCTGCTGCAGCGGCCGGTCGGGTGGCAGCGGCAGATCGAGAACGCCGCCGAGGACGCGCTCCGTTCCGCCCAGCGCGTTGTCGAAGAAGTAGGTCGGTCCCAGGATCGTGTACGGCACGTCGCCGTCGGCCAGTTCCGTCTCGATGCGTGCCTTGCTCTCGAAGTGCGGCACCCCGCTGTCCTGGTCGGCACCGGCCACGGAACTGAAGACCAGGTGTGCGACGCGCTCCCCGGCCGCGGCGGACAGGATCGCCCGTCCTTGGCCCACTTCGGCCTACACACCGGCCTCGAACGGAGTGGTGAACGCGAAGACACCCGCCACCCCGCGCATCGCCGCGGCGAGCGAGTCGGCGTCGCCGAGGGAGCCCGCCACCACCTCGACGCCCCGGTCGGCCAGTTCCCGGGCGGCGCCGCGCCCGGGGTCGCGGACCCGGGCCCCGCGGTCCAGCAGGGCGGCGGTCACGGCCCCGCCCTGACCGCCGGTCGCGGCGAGCACCAGGATCGGCTCATCGGCCATGCGCGGAACTCCTCCTCCAGCAGGCGGGGGCGGGCCGTCGTGGCCGCCCCCGGGACCGGCCGCCGGGCGCGACGGGCGGGCCGTGCGGCGCGCCGTTCGTCCGGTGACGATCCCTCGTCCGGTGAGACGATCCAAGGAGCCGGGCGGCGGCTTGTCCAGCACCGCCGCGCGGCACACCCCGGCGTGTCCGCCGGCGTCGCCCGAGGCGCGGCCGACTAAGGCTCCGCACGCGATCGAGCGCCGGACCGGACGCATGGCCCCGGCAGCCCGTGGGGATCCCCAGGCCCCTCGCCCGCCGGTCCTGAGGTCGTCTCCCGGGAGGAGGGGAGTGGCGGCAGGGCCGCGGCCGGCGCGGGGTCGGCCGCGAGCCTGCCGCGGCGCGTCACAGCGTGGCGGTCGTCCCCTCCCCGGAGGCGCTGCCCGCGAGCCACTCGCTCCAGCTCAGGTTGAAGGCGGCGTAGCCGTTGTCGGCCGGGGCCTTGGCGCGGGGCGAGCCGGTGATGGTGACGGGGTCGCCCTGCTTGACCTGGTCGTAGAACCACTTGGCGTCCGACAGGGACAGGTGGACGCAGCCGTGCGAGCCGCGGGCGCTGCCGGAGCCGGGGGAGGGGTCGCCGGTCGAGTAGTGCACGTAGGTGCCGGACCACGTGAGGTGGACGTCCCAGGGCAGCGTCAGGTCGTAGTAGTTGGGGCTGCCCTTGTCGCAGCTGATGCCGACGCTGCAGGAGGTCATGTGGACCTTGTCCTGCTTGTCGATGACGGCCATCGTGCCGTTCCACGTCGGGAACTGGTCGCTGCCCGCGTTGATGGACAGGGTGCGCAGCATCCGGCCGTTCCGGGTCACCTTCATGGTGTGACCGCCCACCGAGACGTCCGCGCGCACATCGTCGCCGATCTTGAACGTGTGCGTGTAGTCGTGCACGCCGTAGCGCCCGTTGCCGTTGTCGACGCCCTTCACATCGACATCGATCTTCACCCGCGTGCCGGAGGGCCAGTACGTCTTGGGCCGCCAGTCGGCGCGCTTGTCGCCGAACCAGTGCCAGGCGCCGGCCACCGGCTGGGAGGCGCTCACCTTCATGTGCTTCTCCACCGTGGCCCGCGCCTTCGCCGCCACCGGGTCGCTGAACACCACCGAGATCGGCATCGCCACGCCGACGGTGGTTCCCGTCTGCGGGGTGATCGTGTCCAGCAGCATCGGTGGGCCCAGGGGCTTCGTCGGTGACGGAGAGGCACTCGCACTCGGCTTGCCCGGCGCCTTGGGGGAGTCGTCCCCGCCCGCCTTGTCGTTCCCGCCCCCGCCACAGGCACTCGCGCCCACCAGCACCACACCCGTGACGAGTGCGATCCCTATACCGCTCCTGCGCCGTCCCACGACCTGACCCCGCTCTCTCGCTCCTCGGCCCTGACCGGACCCGACTCCCTGTGAGACGACCGGTGGGCGCACCGGAGTTGCGGGTGCCACGTAAAACGTGTCTCAAGACTCGGCGGAGCCGGCGAGCCGCCCCGGGCGGTGTTTTCCGGCCGCCGCGGCCAACTCGTCGCGCTCTCCTCATGTACATGGCGCTGTGGGCGTGCTGTGATGCCTGGTGCGCGATTTACAACGCTGGAAAGCCGTCAGGAGGAGTGCCCCGCATCCGTGCGGTCGACCTGAGAACGGAGTTGTCCATGAGACCCCTTCACCCGAGACGACGGCCGGGCCGCCCGCGGTGGTGGTCGTGCACCGCCGCACTGGCCACCGCCGCTGCCGCCACACTGTCCGGCGCGGCGCCCGCGTCGGCGCACGGGACGCACACCGCCCGCATACCGGTCGTGTCGTCCGGGAACGCCCGCTTCGAAGTCCTCTCACCGACGCTCGTCCGCACCGAGTACGCGGGCGACCACGCGTTCGTCGACGCGCCCACCTTCAACGCGATCGGCCGTGACGGCTTCGCCCCGACCGCCTACACGGCCCGGACCTCGGGCGGTTGGCTGACCATCACGACGAGCGCCATGACCCTGCGCTACCGGGTCGGCTCCGGGCCGTTCGACGCCCGGAACCTCTCGGTGCGTCTGACCGCGGGCGACGCGCCGGTGACCGCCGCCCCCTGGCAGCGGCTGACCTGCTCGCCGGGCGAGCTGTGCGAGGCGGAGAACCTCCGGCTCGACGGGGTGTCCGTGGCCTCCGACCACGCCGGTCGCACGGGCGCCGGCTTCGCCGCGGGATTCACCGGCACCGGCGGCTCGGCGTCCGCTGACATCGATGTCACCAGCGCCGGCACGTACCGGTTCGAGCTGCGCTACGCCAACTCCACCGGCGGCGACGGCAAAAACGAGACCCGGACGCTGACCCTGTCCGTCGACGGCGGCGCACCGCGGACGGTGAGCCTGCCGACCACGGCGGACTGGGACACCTGGAAGCTCGCCTTCGCCGACGTCACGCTCGGCGCGGGCCACCACACGATCGCGCTGACCCGCACCGCCTCGGACAGCGGCAACGTCAACGTCGACAGCGTCGCGTTGGTGCGCCCCGGCGACCCGTACCCGCCGGTCTCCACCACGGCGATCACCGACTGCGCGCTCGGCACGAGCTGCGAGGCGGAGGCGGGGCGGACGGCCGGCACCGCGACCGTCGCCACCGACCACCCGGGCTCCGCGGGAGGCGGCTTCGTCGCCGAGCTGAACCAGGGATCGAGCCTGACCACCCACCTGGTGGGAGTGCCCGCCGACGGCGCCTACACCCTGCGGGTGCGCTACGCCAACGGCACCGGCGGCGACGGACACCACGAGACCCGCACCGCGTCGGTGACCGCGGGCGGCACGGCTCAGACGCTGACGCTGCCCGCGACGGACGGATGGGACGACTGGCGGACCGCATCGGTGCCGGTGACCCTCGGGGCGGGCGAGACCGACCTCACCCTCGGCTGCCCGGACCCGGCGAGCTGCCACGTCAACGTGGACACCGTCTCCGTCACCGCGACCGGCGCCGCCGCCCCGCAGCCGCACATCGCCCTCGGCGGCTACCGCCGCGGCCTGGACGGCGTGACCGGCCAGGGAGCCGCCCCGGCGACCACCCCCGGCCTGCTCGACAAGGACGGCTGGTACCTGCTGGACGACACCCCGTCGGCCCTCTACGACACCGCGGCGCGGAAGGTCACGCCCCGCCCCTCGCACGGCGGCGCGCCCTACCAGGACGGCTACGTCTTCGGATACGGGCACGACTACAAGCAGGCCCTCACCGACCTCGCCACCCTCACCGGCCCGCCCGCGCTCCTGCCGCGGTGGGCCTACGGCGTCTGGTACTCGGAGTACATCGACCGCACCGCGGCCGACTACGAGAACACCGTCCTGCCCGCCTTCCGGTCCGAAGGCGTCCCGCTGGACGTGCTGGTGACCGACACCGACTACAAGGCCGTGAACGACTGGAGCGGCTGGGAGATCGACCCGGGCAGATTCCCGGACCCGAAGGGGTTCTTCGACTGGTCGGCCGCGCAGGGACTGCACAACACGCTCAACGTGCACCCGAGCATCCTCGCCTCCGACCCGCAGTTCGCCCGGGCACAGGCCACCGCCAAGGGCAAGCTGACGAAGGGCGGTTGCGCCTCGGCGGCCTCGGTCGAGAACAACTGCTACACCTTCGACTTCGGCGACCCCGACCAGCTCGCGGCCTATCTCGACCTGCACCGGACCATGGACGAGCAGGGCAACGACTTCTGGTGGCTGGACTGGTGCTGCGACTCCTCGCAGTCCTCGCTGCCGGGTGTGACGCCGGACGCGTGGATCAACCAGCAGTACGCCGCCCTGACCGGCGAGACCCTCGGCCGCGGCTTCGTCCTGTCCCGCGCCTACGGCTCCCTCCAGGCCGGCGGCTACAGCGGCCAGCAGGCGCTGCCGACCGGACCGTGGGCGGACAAGCGCACCACCGTGCACTTCACCGGCGACACCTCCTCCACCTGGGGCACCCTGAAGCTCGAGGTCGGCTACACCCCGGGCGAGTCCGCGGCGACCGGGATGGCCGCCGTCACCCACGACATCGGCGGCCACAACGACACGACGGGGCTGACCGGCTCGGAGACCTACACCGACGGCGGGCAGACCCGCACCACCCATAAGCTGCCCGACGACCTCTACGCCCGCTGGGTGCAGTTCGGCGCCTTCCAGCCGATCGACCGCCTGCACAGCAACCACAGCGACCGGCTGCCCTGGCAGTACGGCGCCCAGGCGCGGAAGTCCGCCGACACG
Organism: Streptomyces sp. NPDC018610; assembly: GCF_044391765.1. NCBI lineage: Bacteria > Bacillati > Actinomycetota > Actinomycetes > Kitasatosporales > Streptomycetaceae > Streptomyces > Streptomyces sp. NPDC018610. The sequence continues at coordinate 152,934 of NZ_JBISAL010000015.1, read as the reverse complement.
TTCCTCAACCTCCGCGAGAACCTGGTGCCCTACACGTACTCGCTGGCCGAGGAGGCGAACCGCACCGGCGTGCCGATCGTGCGCCCCGCCTACCTGGAGTACCCGGACGAACCGCAGGCATACGCCACCGCGGGCAGCGAGTACTTCTACGGCTCCGACGTCCTGGTCGCCCCGGTGACGACGCCGGGGACGACCGCCACCACCTCGGTGTGGTTCCCGCCGGGCCGGTGGACCGACTACTTCACCGGCAAGACCTACCAGGGCGGCACCACCCAGGACATCACCACCGGCCTGGACACGATGCCGGTGTTCCTGAGGGCCGGAGGCATCCTGCCCACCCGCACCCATGACGTCGCCGCCGACGACAAGGCCCCGCTGACCGACGTCACCCTGACCGTCGCCGCCGGCGCCTCCGGGACCACCAGCCTCTACGAGGACGACGGGACCACGGCCGGCAAGGCGCGGAGCGCCACCACACGGATCCGGTACAAGGAGGCCGGCGGACGTCACACCGTGTCGATCAGCCCGGCGAAGGGCTCCTTCGCAGGCCAGGTCGAGGACCGCCGCTGGACCCTGGACATCGTCGGAGCCAAGGCGCCGACCCGCGTCACGGCCGCAGGCGTGCGTCTGCCGTCCCACGCCTACCACTTCGACGGCGCCACCGGAGTCCTGACCGTCACCCTCCCCCGGCACCCCGTCGACGCCCCGCTCACCGTCACCTTCCAGTAGGAGGACCTGCCAGTAGAAGGACCCTGCAGTAGGAGGGGGGGACACACGGCCGGGGCCGGTCGGCAGGTTCGACAGCCCCGGCCCGTCCGTACGGCCGGTCATCCCGGGTGTGTCGATTGGGCCAGTGAAACTGGTGACGAGTGGACCTGATCACCGGCCCACCGGCCCCCTACCGTCGTCGGTATGACCCCTCGACCGGGACGCCTCCTGGCCCTCGCCCAGCTCGCCAACTCCATCGGCGACGGCGCCTATTACGTGACCTCGGCGCTGTACTTCACCCGCGTCGCCGGAATCGCTCCCGCGCGCGTGGGGCTCGGACTGACCCTGGCCTGGGGAGTCGGCTCGCTGGTCGGGGTGCCGTTCGGGCGGCTCGCGGACCGGCGGGGGCCACGCGGCACCTCCGTACTGCTGGCCCTGGGGACCTCCGCGGCCGTCGCCTCGTTCCTCCTGGTCCGCGGATTCGTGCCGTTCGTCCTCACGGCCTGTTGCTACGCCGCCGCCCAGTCGGGACTCGCCGCGACCCGCCAGGCCCTGCTGGCCCGACTGGTGCCGCCCGAGGAACGGACGGGACTGCTGGCGCGCCTGCAGTCGACGCTGAACGGCGGACTGGGGGTGGGCGCGGCGCTCGGCGGACTCGCCCTGAGCGCGGGGACGCCGACGGCGTACCGGGGTGTCCTGGTACTGGACGCGCTCTGCTTCCTGGCCTCGGCGCTGGTCCTGCTGCGACTGCCGAGGGGGAAGGCCGTGACCGCCCCCGCCGAGGACACCGACGGGAGGGGCGGGGCCCGCGAGGACGGCACGGTCGGCGGCGGGCGGCTCACGGTGCTCCGCGACCGGCCCTACGCCCTGCTCGCGCTCCTCAACGCCGTACTGCTGCTGCGGCTGCCCCTGCTCAGCGTCGCGCTGCCGCTGTGGATCACCGAGCGGACCGGTGCTCCGGCCTGGCTGGCGGCCGGGCTGTTCGTGCTCAACACCCTCGCGGTGACGCTGTTCCAGGTGCGCACGGCCCGGTCCGTGACCGGACTCGACAGCGCCCTGCGGGCGTTGCGCGGGTCCGGACTGGTGATGTCCGCCTCCTGCGTGGTGTTCGCGGTGTCGGCGGGGCGGCCGGCCTGGCCCGCGACCGTGATCATGGTGGCCGGTGCGGGGCTCCAGGTCGTGGCCGAGATGCAGCACTCGGCGGGATCGTGGCAGCTCTCCTTCGATCTGGCGCCGGCCGACCGGATCGGCGAGTACCAGGGCTTCTTCGGCACCGGTGCGACCGTCGCCCGCACCGCGGGCCCGCTGGCGGTGACCTGGCTGCTGCTGGACTGGGGGAGCCCCGGCTGGCTGTTGCTGGGCGCGCTGATGCCGGCGGCGGCCCACGCGATGGGCCCGGTCGCCCGCCGCGCCGCCGGCCGCACACCCCGGCGGGCCGCGCACCCGGCTCCGGAACGGGCCGCGTACATGACCCCGGAACCGGCCGCGCAACCGGGCCCGGAACCAGCCGCGCAACCGGCCCCGGAACGGGCGAGCGTGATTTGACCCTCCCCCTACGTCAGGCTTGAAGCTGTGGGCCGGACGAAAGGGCAGGTGGATGAGCTACTCCGTGGGGCAGGTCTCGGCCTTCGCCGGGGTGACGGTGCGTACGCTGCACCACTACGACAAGGCGGGGCTGCTCTCGCCCAGTGACCGCAGCCACGCCGGCTACCGGGTCTACAGCGACGCCGACCTGATCCGGCTCCAGCAGATCCTCTTCTACCGCGAACTCGGCTTCCCCCTCGACGAGATCGCCTCGATCCTCGAGGACCCCCAGGCCAACGCCCTGGAACATCTCCGTGCCCGGCAGAGGCAGTTGGGCGAGGAGATCAGCCGGCTGCAACGGCTCGCCGAGGTGGCGGAACGAGCGATCGAGGTCCAGCAGACCGGGGTCGCCCTGACCCCTCAGGAACGCTTCGAGGTCTTCGGCGAGATCACCTTCGACCTGAGCTACGCCACCGAGGCCGAGCTGAAGTGGACGCACTCGCCGGGACAGCGCGAGGCGATGGCGCGCGCCGCCGCCCACACCAAGGAGGACTGGCGGCGGCTCATGCGCGAGGCGGGCGCCTGGCGTGCGGAGCTGCTCGCGGCGTTCGACGAGGGGGAGCCGAGCGACGGCGAGCGCGCCATGGACCTCGCCGAGGAACACCGCCTGCACATCTCGCGCTGGTTCACCTCCTGCCCGCCCGCCATGCACCGGCGCATCGCGGACGACTTCGCCGCCGACCCGCGCGCCTTCGCCCTGGTCGTGCCGCCGTCGCAGCAACGCCCGGGCCTGGCCGCCTATCTGTGCAAGGCGGTCCACGCCAACGCCGCCCGCCGCGCGAGCGGCCGTACCGACTTCGAGGAGGAGTGATGAGGATCCTGATCGCCGCGGCCGGATCGCGCGGCGACGTCGCGCCCTACACCGGCCTGGGCGCCGCACTGCGCCGGGCCGGACACGAGGTCGCCCTCGCCACCACGGACCCCTTCGCCCCTCTCGTTCGCGAGGCGGGACTGGAGTTCCGCGGCCTGCCGGCCGACCCGCTGGGGCCCGGCGGCGTCACGGACCGGCGTGAACTGATGCGCACCGCCGCCGCGTTCGTCACCGACCTGGGTCAGGGCTTCGCCGACGCGATGGCCGACGGCACGGAGCTGCTCCTGCTGTCGACGACCACGGCCCCGCTCGGCTGGCACCTCATCGAGGCCACGGGCACACCCGGTCTCGGCGTGTATCTCCAGCCCACCGCGCCGACCGGGGACTTCCCGCCCGTCGTCACGGGCTCCCGCTCCCTGGGCCGCGCCGCCAACCGCATGGCGGGCCGCTTCGCCCTCCGCATGGCCGACCGCGTCTACACACGGGCGGTGGCAGAGCTGCGCCACCGCCTCCAGTTGCCCCCGGCCTCCCCGTCCGGGACGAGACGACGGCAGGAACGGGCGAACTGGCCCGTCCTGCACGGTTTCAGCACCGCCCTGGTGCCACGCCCCGCCGACTGGCGGCCGGGCCTGGACGTGGTGGGCAACTGGTGGCCCCATCACGACGTGGCGGGCCGACTGCCCACGGATGTGGAGGACTTCCTCCGCGCCGGCCCCCGGCCGGTGCTGATCACCTTCGGGAGCATGGCCGCGGGAGACGGCGAACGGCTCGGCGGGATCGCCGTACGGGCCCTGCGCCGCGCCGGACTGCGCGGCATCCTCCAAGCCGGCAGCGCCGGTCTCGCGGCCGACGGCGGCGACGACGTGCTCACCGTGGGGGACATGCCGCACGCCCTGCTGTTCCCCCGGCTGGCGGCGGTGGTCCACCACGCCGGAGCCGGCACCTCGGCCGCGGCGCTGCGGGCCGCGGTGCCCGCGGTCACCGTGCCGGTGAGCGCCGACCAGCCGTTCTGGGCGCGGCGACTGGCCGCCGTCGGCGCCGCCACCGACCCGATCCCGTTCGGCTCCCTTACCGCCGAACGACTCGCCGACGCACTCGACCGAGTGGTGAGGCAGCAGACGTACGCACGGGCCGCCGCGGGGTGTGCCCGGCACATGGGGACCGAGGACGCGACGGGCCGGACCCTCGAGGCCGTCCGGCGACTGGCGGGCGGCTGACGCCGATCCCTTGCGGGAGCCTCGCGCTCCTCGCCGCCGGCGCGCATCGTGACCGGGCGGTCAGCCGGGCCGGGTGTCTGCCGGTCCGGGTGTCCGCCGGTCCGGGTGTCCGCCGACCCGGTCGTCAGTCGGTCAGGTCGTGGTCGGTGAAGAAGCTGACGAGGCTGTGCGGGGCGCCGTCGCCGAGGCAGGCGTCGAGGACGTGGGCGGCGTCTATGGCCTCGGCGGCGCTGCGGGGGAAGAGCGCCTCCTCGTACGCGGTGAGCGCGGCCTCGAGGTCGTCGGGGTGTGCGGCGATGGCCTTGCCGAGCTCGGCGCCGTCGTACATGGCGAGATTGGCGCCTTCGCCGGACGGGGGCATGAGGTGGGCGGCGTCGCCGACGAGGGTGGCGCCGGGGACGCGGTCCCAGCGGTGGTCGGCGGGCAGGGTGTGGAGGGGCCGGAGGACCGGCGCGGTCTCGCCGTCGGTGATGAGCGCGGTGAGCGCCGGGTTCCAGCCCGGGAACTCGGCGGCCACCCGGGACCTGGCCGCGCCGGCGTCGGCGAAGTCGATGCCGGCGATCCATTCCTTGGGCCTGACGAGCTGGACGTAGGTGTGGAGGACCCCGCCCGGCTCCCGGTGGACGGCGATGCCCTTGCCGGGCGAGAGCGCGAACATGGCTCCGTCGCCGACCAGTCGGGCGCTCGCGGGGTGGCGCTCGTCGCTGTCGAGCAGATACGTCTCGACGAACACGGTGCCGACGTACTCGGGCTTCGCCCCGGACAGCAGCGGACGCACACGTGACCACGCTCCGTCCGCGCCGACCAGCAGACCGGTCGTCGTGGTCGTGCCGTCGGCGAACGTCACCTCGTGCCGGCCGTCCCCGAGGGCGCGCACCCCGGTGCTCTTGTGTCCCCACCGCACCGTGCCGGCGGGCAGCGAGTCGAGCAGGATCTGCCGGAGGGCGCCGCGGGGCACCTCCGGGCGCCTGCCGGTGCCGTCGTCAGGCACGTCCAGCAGGACCTCGCCGTCCTGGTCGAGGATCCGCGAGGCCTCCGCGCCCTCGTGGATGATGCCGAGGAACTCCTCGTACAGCCCGGCGGCCCTGAGGGCGGGCTGCCCGTTGTGCTCGTGGATGTCGAGCATGCCGCCCTGGGAGCGGGCGGTCGGCGAGGACTCGGCCTCGTAGACCGTGGCCGGGATGCCGTGGACGTGGAGGACGCGGGCGAGCGTCAGCCCGCCGAGCCCCGCGCCGATGATCGTGACCGAAGTGGTGGTCATGGTGGTTCTCTCCTGGTCGCGGACCGCCGGGCGGACACCCGGCGAGGACTGGAACGCCGTTCCAGCGCGGTTCAGAGTGGAACGACGTTCCATAGGCTGTCAAGGTGGAACGTTGTTCCATGGCGCTCTAGGATGGGAGCATGGGAACCAAGGCGCGGGGCACGGAGCGACGGCAGGAACCGCTCTCCAGGGAGCGCATCGTCGGCGCCGCCGTCGACCTCCTCGACACGGTGGGCGAGAGCGGTCTCACGTTCCGTGCGCTGGCCGAGCGCCTCTCGACCGGGCCCGGGGCGATCTACTGGCACCTCAAGGGCAAGGCGGAGCTGCTGGCCGCCGCCACCGACGCGGTCGTCACCGCCGCGATCGCCGTCGAGGACTCGGGCGCGACACCGCCGGAGGCGCTCCGCGCCCTCGCGCTCGGCGTGTTCGACGCGATCGACTTCCACCCATGGGTGGGCGCGTATCTCGCCCGCACCCCCGGCGAGTCGTCGATGCTGCGGGTCTTCGAGCGCATCGGACGCCAGGTCCAGGCGCTCGGTGTGCCCGAGGCCGCCCGGTTCACCGCGGCCTCCGCGCTGATGAACTACATCCTCGGAGTGGCGGGCCAGAACGCCGCCAACACCCGGGCGGTCGCGCCGGGCACGGACCGCGCCGAGTACCTCGACGCCGTGGCCCGCGAGTGGTCGCGGCTCGACCCCGAGGCGTACGCGTTCACCCGGAGCGTCGCCGGCCGACTGCGCGAGCACGACGACCGGGCGGAGTTCGTCGCAGGCATCGACCTCATCCTCGCCGGAATCACCGCCCGCCCGTGACCGGCCGGCCCCGTACGGGACGGATTCCGCGCGCCCGCCCGTGGCCGCCCGGATGCGTCCCGGCCGACGGCCCGGCGCGCCGGACCCGAGGGAGCCGGCCCGCTCCCGGCCGGGTGACGGAACCCGGCCCCGCACGGCCGTCGGTCACAGCGCGGTGGCGGCGCGGACCAGTCCCGCGACCGCCGTCGAGCGGCTGTGCGGGGGCCAGGCGATGACCGTGGTCACCTGGGGGGCGTCGAGGACCGGTACGGCGGTGAGGTCTTCGCGCAAGCCCGTGCGGCTCGACTCCGGGGCGACCACGCAGGCCCGGCCGAGGGCGATGAGCTGGGTGAGCTGGGTGTGGTCGCGCACCTGCGGGCCGGGGCCGTCCGGGAAGGTGCCGTCGGCACACGGCCAGCGGGGCAGGGGCAGGCCGGGAAGGCCGGTGACCTCGGCCAGCCGCAGATGGGGGCGGGCGCCGAGGGGGTGGCCCGCCGGAAGGATCGCGACCTGCCCCTCGGTGTGCAGGTCCTCGGTGTCGAAACCGGCCGTGTCGTCGAACGGCCGGTGCAGCAGGGCCACATCGGCCCGGCCGTCCCGCAGCACCCGCGCCTGTTCGCCCGGCCCGCACAGCAGGACGTCCACGAGGACCGCGCCCGGCTCGGCGGCGTAGGCGTCGAGGAGCTTCGCCAGCAGTTCGCCGGAGGCGCCCGCCTTCGCGGCGAGGACCACGGTGGGGCTGCTGGTCGCGGCGAGGGCGGCCCGGCGGGTGCGCCGCTCGGCCGCCTCCACGGCGTCCAGCACCGCCCGCGCCTCCCGCAGCAGCACCGCCCCCGCCTCGGTCAGAACGGTGCCCCGCTTGCCGCGCTCCAGGAGGGCGGCGCCCAGTCGCCGCTCGAGCCCGGCGATCGCCCGCGACAGCGGGGGCTGGGCGATCCCGAGCCGCCGCGCGGCCCGGCCGAAGTGCAACTCCTCGGCCACCGCGACGAAGTACCGCAGCTCACGCGTCTCCATGGCGCCAGCGTAACCCGCCCGGCCAGGAACGATACCCGAGCGGTATCACAGGCCACCCGATCGGTCTTGGACGCCCCACGGGGCGGGGGAGAAGCATCGGTGCCATGAGCGAGACGAACAACGTGAACCGACAGAAGATCGCCCTGGTGACCGGTGCCAACAAGGGCATCGGATACGAGATCGCCGCCGGGCTCGGCGCACTCGGCTGGTCCGTCGGAGTCGGCGCCCGGGACGAGGAGCGGCGGAAGGCCGCGGTGGAGAAGCTGCGCGCGGCGGGGGCCGACGCGTTCGGCGTGCCGCTGGACGTGACCGACGACGCGAGCGTGACGGCGGCGGCCCGGCTGATCGAGGAGCGGGCGGGGCGGCTCGACGCGCTCGTCAACAACGCCGGCATCACCGGCGGCGGACCGCAGGAGCCCACCACGGTCGACCTGGACCGGGTGCGGGCGGCCGTGGAGACCAACGTGATCGGCGTCATCCGCGTCACCAACGCCCTGCTGCCCCTGCTGCGCCGCTCGCCCTCGCCCCGGATCGTGAACGTCTCCAGCGGCGTCGGCTCCCTCACGCTGCAGACCACGCCCGGCGCGGAGACCGGCCCGATCTCCGTCGCCTACGCGCCGTCGAAGACGTTCCTCAACGCCGTCACCGTGCAGTACGCCAAGGAACTGGCCGGCACCGACATCCTGATCAACGCCGTCTGCCCCGGCTTCACGGCGACCGACCTCAACGAATTCCGCGGGGTGCGCACCCCGCAGCAGGGCGCCGTCTCCGCGATCCGGCTGGCGACCGTACCGGACGACGGACCGACGGGCCGCTTCTTCAACGACGAGGGCGAGCTGCCCTGGTGACGGGCACGAGGTCGCCGAGCGCCCGCCCCGGCGTCCGCCCCGACGCACCCCCGAGGCGGCGGGCGTCAGGGCGGCGCGCCACGGCACCCTCGGCGACCTCGAGCCCCGCACCCGACAGTGCCGGGAGCCGTCGGCTTCACCGCCTCGCGCACGCGGGTGACGGCGGGCTCACCGGCCATCGCCGGCCGAGGCGCCCCGGATGACGCAGAAGGGATGACCGACCGGATCGAGGAGAACCCGCGCCTTGTCCCCGTGTGGCTGGTGCTCGGGCGTGCTCGCGCCGAGAGCCGACAGCCGGGCCTCGGCGTCGTCCAGGTCCTCGTCGACCTCGAAGCAGATGTGCAGTTGCTGCGGAACGACCTGGCCGGGCCAGCTCGGCGCCCGGTAGTCGTCGACCCGCTGAAAGCCGATCAGGAGCCCGTGCTCACCGTTGAGGCCCGCGAACTCGGCGTTCGACTTCGGATGCGGCGCGAGTCCGGTGGCCTGCTGGTAGAACGCCGCCAGAGCCGGCGGATCGGGGCAGTCGAGCGTGATCGCGACCAACTTCATCTGCGGGGACATGGCATCTCCGGTCCGTTCGGGGGTCTTCGGCCGTGAGCAGCCTAAGAGCTGCGAACAGAAGTGGGCCCCGGCGGGCGGCGCCCGCTGATCGGAACCCACTTCTGTCCGCAGCTCTGATGGCGGGCCGGGAACCGTCCCCCGCTCGGCCGGTGCGGCGACGGCCCCGTCCCGCCGCCGACGCGGCCCCCAAAGTCGCCGTACGACGGCCGTCGCGGGCAGGACGTCCCCCGTGGCGGGCGCCGCCGGCGCACCAGGGAGACTGACTCGTATGGCTGACTGCTATCCGTACCGCGTAACGGCCGGCGGAGGGGACCTGACGCTGGTCTGGCGGTCCGGAGAGGGCGACGCACCCGACGAGTTCGCCGTCGACGAACACGGCGGACTCCTCGCCTTCCCCGACCTCAGGACGCTGCGCGACCACTGTGGCTGGGACCTCGTCGAGGAGGGCGGAGCCGCTCTCGATCTCGACGCCGTACGGCGGTGGGTCGAGCGTCCCGGCCTCGGGTCCGTCCCGGCGGGACTCCTGCTGGACGCCTGGAACTTCTTCGAGGATCTCTGCCACAGTCTCGGCCCGAGCGGGCCGTCCCTCCCCGCCCAGGGGCCCGTCCACGACAGCGCCTACGAGAAGATCTTCGGTGGCGCGGCTCTCGGACCGGCGGCCGGCGAGGGAGCCTGGACGGACGACGAGACCACCGCCGTGCGCGAACTGCTCCGCGCCGGGCTGAGCCTGTGGGAGCGGGCCGTCCCCGCGCCCGGCGCCGACTGAACACGCCAGGCGGGGGCGGCCGTCGGGGTCGCGGCGGCAGTCACTGTCGGCCCTCCTCCGCCGCCACCGCCCGATCCGCCTGGCCCCCCGTGCCTTCGCTGCGTGCCGCCGTCCGGTCCCACCAGGCCGGGACAAGGGCCGTCAGCGTCAGGAGCGCGGTCAGGACGAACGCCCAGGGGTAGCCGGTCAGGCCGGCCACCGCGCCGAAGCCGACCGCGCCGATCCCCATGCCCGCGTCGTAGGCGACGTTCCACAGGGCGCTCACCGTCCCGTACCCGGAGGCCGGGACGCGGGAGTACATCAGCGTGATGGTCGCGCTCTGGACGACGCCGAAACCGGCCCCGAACACGGCCGAACCCGCGACGACCGCGACGGGGACGTCCGTGAGGGCGACGGCGAGGATGCCGGCGGCCGAGGCGGCCAGCCCCGGCACGATCAGCCCGGAGGCCCCGGTCCGGTCGGCGCGCCGGCCGGCGAACCAGCGGGACGCGGTCGCGGCGGCGGGTTGCACGAACAGAGCCGCGGCGACCGCGCCGGAACGCGCCGGGGTCACGGCCAGCGGCAGGAAGGTGACGACGACCCCCGCGCCCACCGCCGTCACCGCGAACACGGCCGTGGGGCGGCCGAGCCCGCCGGAACGGGCCCCGGCGAAGATCCCCAGGTGCGGCCCCGGCGCCGCCTCCCGGCCGGGCAGGCCCGGAACGGCGGCGACGGAGACCAGGGCGATCAGCGCCGCCGCCGTGCAGACGGGCGGGTACCCGGCGTGCGACGCCAGCCAGGCTCCGAGCGGCAGACCCACCAGCGACGGCACACCGGCCATGACGCCGATCAGCGCCAGCCCCTCGCCGCGGCGCTCGGGAGGGATCAACGACGCCGTCAGCGCCCCGCCCGCCACCAGGGTGAACGCGAAGCCGAGCCCCCGGACGAGACACACCGTCAGGATGGACGCCATGCTCCGCGACAGGGTCAGGGCCAGTGCCGGAGCGCCCAGCAACAACAGTCCCGCCCCCAGCAGCACGCGATAGCCGCAGCGCGCGGCCAGCCACGGCGCGACCAGCTCACCAGCCACCGTGGCCAGCATCAGCGTCCCGGTGACCAGGCCCGCGTTGCCGCTGCCTCCGCCCGGCGCCCCCTGCGCGTACGCCGGGACGACCGACAGCAGCAGGTAGAAGCTCGCCGACGAGCCGACGACCGTCACGAAACGCAGCAGGAGCGGGCGGGTCACCAGGCGCGGTCGTTCCTCGGCGCCTGCCGACTGCACGGATCAGAAAACCCGTCAGTGGTAGACGTCGATCACAACGCGGCTCGGCGAGGTCAGCGTGGAGATCTTGACACTGCTGAAGGTGCCGAGAGCCAGGCCGAAAGTGATCTCGTTCTCGAAATTGCCCATAAAGGCGCAGCCCTTCACCGAGGGAAGGCCGACGGCGTTGTCCAGGGTGGGCGAGACGTAGGTCCCCGCGCCCTTGGTGTCCACGATACTGACGCCCGGAATGGTGACGCTCATGTAGGAGGATCCGGTGATGTGCACTTCATTGCCGGAGGCCGGATAGGTCAGCGGCGAGGAATCGGGTCCGTTCTGCACGATGGTGTTCAACGGCGGAACCGGGCCGCTGAAGTCGAGGACGACCCGGTCGTAGTCGGTGTGCGCACCGGTGCGGTAGTCCAGCAGACAGGTCGGGTCGCAGACGGGGGTGGTCGTGGCGGCCTGGGCCGCCGGGGCCAGACCGGCGGACACGGAGGTCAGCGCGGCCGTCGCGGCCAGCAGAAGGGCGGCGGACCGTCCACCGACGCGGGCTGTCAGTTTCAACGAAGTCTCCTGTGGGCTCGGCGCCGAGGGCGGCGACCGTGAGTCGCCCGCACCATACGCATCGGCAGTTACGGAATATCCTGATCCGGAAAATCCACCGCTCCCACCGCATTGCTCGAGAGCGGAGTCTGATGATCGACACTAACGAGGAGGAGATCCGCGCGGCAATGCAATTTCGGCCAGCCCCGGGCCGTGAAACGCCGCGACAAAACCACCCATGGGCATCTTCATGCCGCCGAACGCGTCGGGAACGTCGCGTCAGGTCGCCGGGTGGGCGAGAGCGGCCGGCCCGAGAGCCTCGCCTCGCCCGGACTCGCGCCGTCCCCGAGACCGACACCGACACCGACACGATGTGCCCGGTGCCCGGTGCCCGGTGCCCGGTGCCCGGTGCCCGGTGCCCGGTGCCCGGTGCCCGGTGCCCGGTGGCGAGTGGCGAGGACGGCCGGCGCGGCGCCGGGCCGGCATCGGAGCGAGCGCCCTGGCCGCGGCCTCACCCGCCTCGGTCAACGGAACGTCGGTGCGGCCCGCGTGCTGACCCGAGAGGCTTCACGCGGTCTGGCCGTGGCGGATCGATATCGGCTCCCCCATGGGGGCACGCCGGCCGGCCGAGCGACGGCAGCGGACCGGATTCCGAACCCGCTTCCGCGTCTTCCGCTCCCGCTGCGGAACCGGCCACAGGAGCACGGGACCGGCGCCTGCCGCGCGGCCCTTCGGGGCGTCAGACCATCAACAGCAGACGCGTGTTCGACACGAGCTTCCGATTCACGCTGGTGCTCTGCACGAAGATCGTGAAGTCGTCGTTGTGGTCCGGCTTGACGCGGACCTCCACGTCCGGCAGGCCGAGCAGGGCCCGTGCCTCGGGCCCGGTGTACACCCGGTCCGTCTTCTTCTCCAGCACCGCGATCTGCTTCCGCGCCTGGATCTTCTCGGTCTTGCTCAGCTGGTAGAACGCACCGCCGGTGCGGTAGGTGTGACCGCTCTCGACGACCCAGTCCCGGATCGCCGCGTCACGGCTGACCGGGAGCAGCTTGTACTGCGACGGCTTCACCGGCGTGAGGCCGGCCGCCTTGATGGTGTCCTTGTTGACCGTCTCCGCACCCATGGAGAACACCGCCCGCGACCCCCGGATGCCCCGGGTGCGGCCCACCATGAACTTCTCGGTGGCCTGCTGGATGACCTGCCCGGCCTCCTCCAGCCCCTGGGTGCTGGTGGCGTCCCAGATGGCTATGTTGTCCTTCGGGAAACCGCACTGCATGGCCTCGCGCTTGCCCATCTGGTCCGGCACGAGGACGGCCAGCGTCCAGTTGCCCTCCTGGGTCTCGATCATGTCGGCCACGGCCTCGACCAGGGCGCGCGGGTCCCTGGCGGGGGCGTCCGGGCAGCGGTGGCTCGCGTTCTCCTGCCCGTCGGTGAGCACGAACGTCAGGAAGCTGTGGTCGCCGTACAGTTGAGCCGTCTGCGCCAGCTCGCGCTGTGACTTCAGCGTGGCGGCCAGCAGAGCCGTCATGCCGCCGACCCGGTACATCTGCTTCAGCGACGGCATCCGCAGCACGTCCTTGTCGTAGATGACGCACTTCACCTCGTCCGCGAAGACGTACACCGTGACGCGGGTCTCCTGGTCAAGCTCCCTCGACCGGCGGGCGAGATAGGCGATCTGCTCGTCGGCGACCTGGACGACCTTGCCGCTCAGGTGGGACATGGACGTACTGGCGTCCAGCACGAGAGCGACGTGATTGATGTAGTTCTGGTTCCCGGACATGGGACCGCCCCCTCTTTCCGTTCGACGTCCGTACTGTCTCACCCACCACTGACAATCGACCTCGGCTCCGGCGCCGGCCGAAGAGGATGCCCCGGCGGGGAGTCGCAGGGTGCCGTCGGCGAGGAGAGAGACCCGCTGCCGCCGCCGTGCGATCGTCCGACCGGCCGTTCCGGCCGGCCGTGATGCGCGAGTATCAGGTGTCACCCGCAGACATCAGCCCCTTCCCGAGGGAGAGAGTGCGGTCACACGCCGCCCGCGTCGTCGTCATCGGCGACGGCATCTCAGGAATGCCGGCCGCGGCCGCCGTCAGGCCCCTTCACGAGGGGTCGCGCGGGCCCGCGGGGCAGGTCACCGGCCACCCGGCCACCGGCCGGAGTCCGGCGGCCGAGGCAGCTTCCGTACGGCCGACGGCCCTGGTCGGCGACGGCGGTACGTGCACCGGATCGAACGCGCGGAGCGTACGGCGTGAGTGCGGCGGTCACCGATCAGCTCACCGACCAGGTCACCGACCAGGTCCGCGGCGACGGCGCGGCCCGCGTGGTGACACCCGACGCCTCCCGGGCGGTGATGCGCCACCACGCCAAGGGCGTCGCCGTCATCACCGCTCACCCGGACCCGCCCGTCGGCTTCTGCGCCACCTCCGTCACCTCTCTCTCGACGGACCCGCCCCTCGTCTCCTTCGCGGCCGGGCTGCACTCGTCCTCCTGGTCTGCCATGCGGAACTCGCCATATTTTCTCGTGCAGTTGCTCGCCGACGGACAGGAGGAACTGGCACGGGGATTCGCCCGCTCGGGCGGGGACAAGTGCGCGCCGCCGCTGGCCTGGAGCCGCGGCCCGTTCGGTCTGCCGCTGCTCGACGGCGTACTGGCCTGGCTGGTCCTCGCGCCCCTCACCACCCAGCCCGTCGCGGACCATGCGCTGGTCATCGGCCGGGTGGTCGACGCCGGTCAGACCGGCGGGGCACCGCTGGTCCACCACGACGGCCGGTACCGCCGGCTCCCGTGAGCCGGCCCGCACCGCGTCCGGCCCGCCCGGCCACGCGACCCGCGGGAGGCAGGAGCAACCTCGCCCCCCGCGGGGCCCGGGCGGGCCGGCCCGCTCCGAACGGGGCCGTGGCGGGCCGCCCGCCGCGGCCCGCCGCGGCGAACCGCGCGCGGCCGAAAAGTCACACCGGACGCCGATCCGTCGCTACTCTGGCTCCAGGGTGCGGCGCTCCCCCCGTGGCGCCGCACCCGCACGCCCCCGCGCGCTCCTCCGCCTCACCCGGCCGGGGCGCGCGAGAGCGCGATCATGCGCGGTACCGGTAGAGGATCCGGCCCCGGGTGAGGTCGTAGGGACTCAGCTCCACGAGCACCCGGTCGTAGGGGAGGATCCTGATGTAGTTCTTCCGGATCTTCCCGCTGATGTGCGCGAGCACCTTGTGCCCGTTGCGCAGTTCCACCGTGAAGGTGGCGTTGCGCAGGCATTCGACGACGGTCCCCTCCATTTCGAGGCCGCCCGATGTCTTCGGCAATTCACTCATTCCCATGGTCGACGACGGTGAGAGACGTGGGGCGCGCCGAGACGGGGTGGCGCTCAAAGGCGTGTCAGTTCCAGGTTCGCGCCCGTGCGCCGTGCGCCGACGCCCTCGAAGAGCGCCGTGGCCGCGGTGTTCGTCTCGTCCACCTCGGCCCACGCCGATCCGGCCCCGGAGCGGTGCAGCGCACCCAGCGAGTGGGCCAGCAGCGCCCGCGCGACGCCCCGGCGCCGCTCCTCGGCCAGGACCGCGATCAGCCCGATCCGCGGCCTGCGGGGGACCAGCGCCATCCGGACCAGCCCCACGTACCGGCCGGACCGTTCCGCGACCGCGTACTTCGACGGGTCCACGACCGTCACGCCCGCGGGGCGGGGCAGCACCTCGGCCGGCATCGTCCGCCAGCCGACCGTCGCCTCGACCTCGTCGCGGACCGCCCGGTCCAGCACGCGCAGCAGATCGTCCCGGGCCTCGCCCGCGGGCACGATGGTCACGGCCGACGGCGGCCGCACCGCGTGGAGCCCGGTGACCGACGGGTCGGTGGGCACGGCGTACTCCCGCTCACGGCGTCCGGTCGTGAAACCGGCCCGCTCCCAGGCGGCCGCCACCGCGCGGTCGCTCTCGCCGACCACCACGTGCAGCGGCGTCGGCAGGTCCGCCACCATCGCGGCGGCGAGCCGGTCGAAGACCGGGCCCCGCCACGCGTCGACGCTGACGAACATCCGGCCGTCGGGCCTGCGCACAGCGTCGCCGCGCCCGACCTCCCGGTCGTCCTCGACGGCGAGCCACCGCGTCTCGGCGACCCGTGTGATCGTCACCGGGCGCTCCTCGGCGCCCGGAGAGGAATGCGATGTGTTCATGGAGATGTCCTTGAAGGAGTGCCTTGTCGGTCGAGGCACTCCCGAGGACACCTACGTCACTCGCGCACCGTGCGGGAAAGAGGGAGCACCCACTGGAGAACTGCGTTCACGGGTCTCACCTCCTGGCGGTCTGTCACGGCGTTCCGCACGCTACCAAGCGGTCCGCGCCCCGGCCAACCGGTTTTTCCCCCACGTCTCCCGCAGTCGGTCCGCGCCGGGTGCGATCGTCAACGGGCCTGGGGCGGCCGGGCGTCGTGGATCTGGGCGAACGACAGGACGAGCGCGGCGGTGCGCGGCGGATCCTCCAGGATGGGCGTGTGTCCGGCACCGGGCAGCATCTCGACCTCCGCTCCCGGGACGACGCGGTAGTCGGCCGCGGACGAGGGACGCCATCTGCGGTCCTCCGCACCGAAGATCACGCGCAGGGGCTTGCGGACGTCCACCAGCCGGTCCGGCAGCGCACGCAGACCCAGGTACTCCGTGGACGCCCGCATCGCCTCGGTGACCGCGCGGTGGCTCATGCCGCGCAGGTCGTCGACGAGCGCCTGGGGGACCGGGAAGCCCTCGTGGAAGGCGGTGCTCGCGAACCGGCGGATCTGCTCGTCGGCCGGCGGCCAGCGCGCGGGGTCGAACGCGGCGGCGGACGGCGGCGCGAGGAAGGCGTCGAGGCTGGGACCCGTGTTGACCAGCGTGAGCGCCGTCACGAGGTCGGGCCGTTCCTCGGCGAGGGCGGTGGCCGCGTAGCCGCCGCTGGAGTGGCCGACGGCGACGGCGTGTTCGACGCCGAGGCGGTCCAGTGCCGTGCCGAGCCTGCGCCCCAGCTCGGGGAGCGCGTAGTCGCCGTCGGCGGGTTCGGCCGAGCGGCCGTGCCCGGGCAGGTCGACCCGGATGACGCGATGGCGGGAGGCCAGCAGCGGGACCAGCGCGTCCCACGAACGGCTCGTGGCGGCGGAGCCGTGGACGAGCAGGAGCGCCGGGGCGTCGCGCGGGCCGTCCTGGGGGACGTGGAGGTCGCCGTGCTCCAGGTGGAGGACCGAGTCCTCGGTGGCGCCGGCGCCGTCGTCCCCATGAGTGTGCCTGTCGGGAGAAGTCATGGGCCCACCGTCGCCGCCGGTCCGCACCGGTGGCTTGGACGAATGTTCCCTTCACCGCCGTCCCACGGTCCGCGTAGCATGCGTGGAGGGGGTTCACCATGAGTGAACGTGACGGTTCCGCCGTGTGGGACGTCGCACGTCCGCGGCGGCCCAGCACGGTGGCGGGCGTCGACATGGCGGGGTTCCGGGTCCCTGGTTCGCTCGTCGGCGGGCTGCGGGTGGTTCCGCACCCCGCCGTGACGCTGGTCCTGGACTTCGGGGCGAACCGGGCCACCGTGGAGGACGCCGCCGGGCGGCGGCATCGGGGAAGCCTGGTCGCCGGGCCCGGGTTCGGTTCCGGCGGCGGGGTCCGGGCGTGGGGCGAACACGTCGCGTGCGTCCAGGTGCGGCTGTCCCCGCTGGTCGCCGGCCCGGTCCTGGGCGCGAGCCCCGCCGATCTGGCCGGCTGCCCGGTGTCGCTCGACGACCTGTGGGGCGGCCGGGCGGCCCGGATCCGCGAGCGGCTGGGCGAACTCCCCACCTGGGAGCAGCGCTTCGCGTTCACGGACGCGTTGCTCGCCCGGCGGTGCGCGGCGCGGGCGCCGGCGGATCCGGCGGTGGCCTGGGCCTGGGACCGGATCGTCGCCGGCCGGGGCCTCGTCCGCGTCGACCGCCTCGCGGCCGAGCTCGGCTGGAGCCGCAAACGTCTGTGGTCCCGGTTCCACGCGCACATCGGCATCCCGCCGAAGAGCGCCGCCAAGCTGGTGCGCTTCGACCACGCCGTGCACCGGCTGGTCGCGGGTGTGGGCGCGGCACGGGTCGCGGCGGACGGCGGCTACTGCGACCAGTCCCATCTGCACCGGGACGTCATGGAGTTCACCGGAACCACCCCGGTCGCCGTGCAGGGCGAGCCGTTCCTGACGGTGGACGACCGCGCGTGGCCCGTCCAACTGCCGCCGACAGCAGATGTGTTGACGACCGACCGGCCATGACGCCACGGTCGCCGCGCAGCGGTGTCCTCGCCGTCACCGGCGCCGGGCCGCCGCGGGAGGTCCGGAGGCGCAACCCTCCTCGCCGGGGCGGCCCACGGGTGATCCCGCCCCGGACACCGTGCGCCCTGCCGCCCTGCCGCCCTGCCGCCCTGCCGCCCTGCCGCCCGGCTGACCTCCGGGTCCGCCGGCCCGTGAGGCCGTCGAGGTCACCGGTGACCCCGGCGCCGCCACCCGACGGCTGGGCCGGCTGGGCGACCCCGGACCCGACTCCGCGACCGTCACCCCGTGACCACCCGGCCCGGTCCTTGTTGAGCAGTTCATGTCCTCCCCCGGAACCCTCGTCCTCATCATGGCGGCGGCCGTCCTCGCACCGGTTCTCGCGGAGGCGGCCGCGCGCCGGATCCGCGTTCCGCTGGTCATCTTCGAGATCGGCCTCGGCATCGCCATCGGGCCCGTGGCCCTCGGCTGGGCTCACTCCGACCGGGTCATCGACACACTGTCCGACCTCGGACTCGCCATGCTGATCTTCATGGCCGGCTACGAGATCGACTTCGGGTCGGTCCGCGGTGCCACCCTGCGCCGCTCGGCGTCGGCCTGGCTGATCTCGCTCGTCGTCGGCATCGGGCTGGGCTTCCTGGTCGGCGGCGGCGAGACCTACCGGGCGTTCGTCATCGGCACCGCGCTGACCAGCACGGCACTGGGCACGGTGCTGCCGATCCTGCGGGACGGCGGTGAGCTGCACAGCCGCTTCGGCACGGTGATGGCCGCCTTCGGCGCGGTCGGAGAGTTCGGGCCGGTCGTGGCGACGGCGCTCCTGCTCAGCGGACGCGGACCGGGCCTGTCGACGATCCTGCTCGTCGTCTTCGCGGCGATCACCGCGGGCGCCGTGCTGTGGGCGCTGCGGCCGCGCCGCCCCTGGTTCTCCCGGCTCATCGACAAGACCCTGCACAGCAGCGGACAGTTCGCGGTCCGCTTCGTCGTGCTGCTCCTGGCGGCCATGCTGGCCCTCGCGCAGGCGTTCGGCCTGGACATCCTGCTCGGCGCGTTCGCCGCCGGCGTCCTGACCCGGCTGGTGCTGCGCGGGGCGTCGCCCGCGCACGGCGACGAGGTCTTCGGCAAGGTCGAGGCGCTGGGCTTCGGCTTCCTCGTACCGCTGTTCTACGTGGTCACCGGCATCGAGTTCGACCTGCGCGCGCTGCTGCACGACTGGCGAGCACTCATCCTGGTACCGGTGTTCCTGCTGCTGTTCCTGCTGGTCAGGGGCGGTCCGGTGTACCTGCTCGCGCCGCGCGGACTCGGGCCCGGCGACCGCACGGCGCTCACCCTCTTCGCGTCGACCTGTCTGCCGCTCGTCGTGGCGATCACGACCATCGGCGTGGACCAGAAGGTCCTCGGCCGCGATCAGGCCGCCGCACTGGTCGGCGCCGCGATGATCTCCGTCCTCGTCCTGCCGCTCACGGCGACGCGACTGCGGGCGGGCGGCGGGCACGGGAAGCGGGCGGCACTGTCCTCGGCGGAGTCGGAGGCCTGGTGAGCGGCGGAGCGAGCGCCGGAGGACGGCCGGCCCCTGTCCGGCCCGTGGCGGGTGGGAGGAGACCGTACGCCGGTCCCGGGAAGACCTCGCGCGGATGCGCCGACCAACGCGGTCTTCGCCGGGCCGCCGGCCGGTGAGCGGTCAGCGGGTGGAGTTGCGCAGCCGCTCGATCGCCCGTCGGAGTTCGTCGAATACGCGCTCCTCCTCCCGGGGGGAGACCCGGCCGGCCGGCAGCAGGCTGTCGCGCGCCCTTCGGGCACGGGCATAGGCGTCGAAGCAGGCGAGGACCTGCTGAATCGATTCCTGAGGACTGGGCGAGGGCTTCTGCGGAGGCACGGTTGGACTCTCGTCTGGTCGGGAACTGCTGGTCGGGAGGGGGAGGGGAGCGGCGAGGCGCGAGGGCGCACCGCACACCCGGTGAGGCGGGCGCGGCGGTCGGCGGCACGACAGGCGGGGGCGGTCGCAGCACGGCACCGGGGTCCGGCCGGGGGCGAGCCGGGGGAGCACCCCGCTCAGGTCGCCTCCCGCGCGTCCGGGCCGCGAGCGAGCGTTCGCGAGAGCCTGTTCCTGGGGACGCCGGCCCCGCGGTGAACCGGCTCGCCACCCGCCCGTACGACGGCACGGGCACACGGACGAGGACGGGACGAGAAAGACACGGCAAGCCTTCCGGGCACGACGACAACACCGCCGACCAGACTTCCCGGCACACCACCCGCCCCGACGAGCGCCGGGCGGGCCGACGCCCATGCTAGTGCCGCAACAGGCGACGTTCGCCCCGTCGCGACGCCCGGCACGCCTCCCCCAAGCTCTTCGAGCAGGGGGGACCCCCACTCGCCGCACCGGCCGAAAGCCCGAGTACGTCCAGTACCAGGGCTTCCGGCCGGCACGGCGAGAGCACGCACCGGACGCCGCTCCTCGACCGGCAAACGTCACCTGCCGCGCCACTAGGGCCTGTCGGGCGGAGCGTGCCGCAGCCGGGGGCCCCGGCCCGCCTTCTCCACCGCCCCAGGCTCCACGTCGGCGACTGCCCGAAGCTCCGTGTCGGCGACTGCCCGAAGCTCCACGTCCGCGACCGCGTGAAGCTCCGCGTCGGCGGCCGGCAACGCCGGGCCGCACCAAGGGCCGCAGCCGGGCCGCACCAAGGGCCGCAGCACGGCGGCGGCCGAGATCGCCGCCCAGTAGCCGTGCGCGAGTCCCGGCGAACCACCTCCCGTCCGCCCCGCCCGACCGTCCGCCTCGCTCGACCGGGCATCTTCAGCGCGGGGACGACACCAGCACGTCATAAGCGGGGGAGCCGTCCCCGTACCGGGCCCGGCCGACCTTTCGGTAGCCCCAGGCGGCGTACGCCGCCCGTGCGGGCGCCGCCTCCGGCTCCGGCCGCACGGTGAGCGTGACGCGCTCGGCCTCCAGACCCGAGATCAGACGCCGGTGCAGCTCCGCGGCGATGCCCCGCCGTCGCCATGCCTTGCGGACCGCGAGTTCGGCCACATTGAAGGTCCTCCTGCCGCTCTCCTGCACGAAAGCCCCCGGGAGCGGCTCCTGAACGGCACGCCACCAGCCCGTGTCCGCGGGCAGCCAGTAGCCGGCCGAAAACCCGACCAGCTCATCGTCGTCCCGTGCCACGACGAGCCGGAAGCCGCTGCGCGTGGCCTGCCGCCGGGCCCGCAGGAGGAAGCCGGCCGCATCCCGCGGGCCTTCGCGGTACGGCGGCTCCGCATAGACCTCCCGGTAGACGGGAACGACCGCCTCCAATCGCTTCACGGCCTCTTCGGAACGCTCCAGCCGCTCGAACACCACACCCGTCATCCCGCCTCCCACACGCTGAACACGCACTTGCCCGGCAACTCCCGGATTCCCTAAGCAAGTTCGCCTAGAAGAACCTGCGGGCCTCCCTCGGTCCTCTCCCCGAGCCGGAGCGAGCTCGGATCGGTCGCTGCCGGTCCATGATCCGGAACGGTGACGACAGCGGCGGGCGGCTGCCCGGCGGTTCAGGCGGAGTCGGCGGAGGTGTCCTGGTGGAGGACCGCTTCCCGTACGGCTCGGGCGAGGTCCGCCGCGGCCTGGGGGCCCCGGTCCGACGCGGGCGACAGAACGGTGCCGACGCTGCCCTTGTCGCCCCAGGTGCACACGTCGACCCACTGGCCGTCCACCGCCCGGTACGACAGGCACCGCAGGGTGCCGCCGAGCCGGCCGGGATCGGCGGACCAGGTCTTCTCCGTGGTCACACCCGTGGCGCTCAGACCCGTGCGGAAGCTGTCCTGGACGGACCCGAGCGTGTCGGGGGTTATCTCGTGGAAGTCGCCGACCCAGCCGAACACCGTGAACACGGGGCGCCCGGGCTGCTGTTCGGTCTCCCTGCCGTACACGAAGCTGAAGGACGTGGTGCCGGTGCCCGCCAAGTCCTCGCCCATGGTGTCGTCCACGAACTGCTGGACCGTCGTGTCCCGCAGCCGTTCGTAGCCCTGGATGCTGTCCGGCGCCGCGACGGTGTACCGCGGGTAGGCGGTGTACTGCTGGTAGCGCCAGATTCCCGAAGCCGTCAGCGCCGCGAGGACCGCGGCGAGCGCGAGAGCCGCGACCGCCGCTTCGCGGCGGGAGAACGCCGGGACCGGCGGCAGCACGGGAAGGTCCGGGACACCGGCGGTCTCGGCGGCGACGGCGAGAGCCGGGCGGCTGCCGGCACGGTCGCGTGCCCGGCGCAGCAGCGTCCGCAGCAGGGCCGCCGGGACGGAGGTGACGACGACCGACAGGAACACCCAGCTGTTCCACCGGAACGCGGGGACGGCCAGCACCAGCGCGACGCACAGGGCCGCACGGATCACCAGCACGAGCAGGGGATGGCGCACCATCCAGCGCAGGGGCGCGCGGCCGGGGCCGGTGAGCGCGGTGAGCGTCTCGGCGAGCGTGGCCAGGCGGTCGTCGTCGGGCCGCCCCTGAGCGTGGGCGCGGGCTCGCGCGGCGGCCGAGACCGGATCGCCCACGGCCGCGAGCACCAGGCGCGCGTCGTACGTCTGGGCCCGCACCGGCGACGCCGGCTTGGCCCCGGCCGTCATCGTCGTGCCCGCCGCGATCCGCTCGACGCGCACCGTCTGCCGGGAACCGGGCGCCAGCTCCCGCAGCCGTTCGGTGAGTTCGGGGCCGCGCCGGTGTCTGGCCGGCCGGTCCATGTAGTCGCTGCCCAGGCACAGTTCGGCGTAGGCCGCGAGCAGGTCGAGGTCGTCGGGGAACGCCTCCAGACCGTCCCGGTAGGCGGCTTCGGCCCGGTCGTCGTGATCGTCGTCGTCCTCGGCCGCGTGGGCCTGTCCCAGTACCAGGAAGAGGCCGGCGTCGGGGCCGTCCGCCTTCAGCGCGTCCGTGGCGGTGCGGCGCGCCTCGGCGTACCGGCCCGCCGCCAACTCGGCACACGCCGAGGCGTACGCGGATCGGACTTCTTGCTCCTCGGCCTGCACGTTCCCCCCGATGCACACGCCGAACACCCAGTTTCGTTCGGCACGCAACTATCACTTTCGCCTGGGATTTCGTCAACCGCGTTCGCCCACTTCAGCGCGGGGGTGGAGGGGCCCGCCACCGGCGGCGCGAGGGGACACCCCGCACGGCGCCCTGCCGCGCGGGGCGCCACGGTCACGACGGGCCGGGAACGACGACGGACAGGCCGGCCGCGCCGGAGGACGAGCCGGACGCGTCGCGCGCCGACACGGTCGCGCCGCGCACACCGGGGGACGGGTCGCGCACGACGGTGACGGTGATCCGGCCGCCCGCGGTGGCCAGGACCCGCGCCCGGCCCGCCGCGCCGCGCCGTACGGTCGCCCTCCCGCCGACCGTGATCCGCCACCGCCCGGGCGGCAGCGACAGCTCGGTCACCTGCCATCCGCGCGGCGCCGCGGTGTACGCCAGCCGGTACACGCCGCTCGTGGCGTCGTAGGAGGCGGAGCGGACGGAACCCGCCACCGCCTCCGCGTACGGTTCGGCGGTCAGCTCCTTGTTGGGGCGGAAGGCGCCCGCGTCGTCGAGGGCGCAGTAGCCGCCGCCCCGGCACCACACGTAGCCCGCCCAGCCCGAGCTGTAGCGTCCCAGGGAGGCCATCGCGTCGCGGTAGAAGCGGTTCATGTTCGGCAGGTCGCTGTCGAGCGGCCCCCACTCGCCGACCACGACCGGCACCTCGTACTCCTCGGGGTAGCGGGTGACGGCGTCCTCGTACGCCGGGATCCAGCCGGCCGCCGGATCGTAGTCGGCGCCCGCCTCCATGGCCGTGTTGTAGAAGTGCGGCGCGTACACCACCTTGGGATCGTCGACGCGCCCGAGGCCGGTCGGCACGCCCTCGCCCACGATCGGGGTGGGTTCCACGAAGAGCCAGGCGTCCGGGTCGGCCGAACGGACCGCGTCGGCGAGACGGTCGTACATCGGGGTGAGCTGGTCGTGCTCGATCCGGCGGGCGGCCGTCGGCAGGTCCTCGCCCGGACGCGGTTCCCCCATCGGCTCGTTGATCAGGTCGTAGCCGAGGACGGCCGGGTGGCGGGCGAAGCGGGCGGCGAGCACGTGCCAGGCGCGGGCCTGGGCACGGCGCAGGTCCGCGTCCTCGTAGAGGTGGGTGAAGGCGCGCTGGACGGCCGGCTCGAAGTACTCGGCGAACCAGTCGTCCGGATGCGCGGTGAACGGCAGCGCGTCGGTCCTGGTCGCCCACTCGGGGATGCCGCGGTGGCCGAACGCCGGTCCGAACACGTCCTGGTGGAGGTCGATGACGACCTTCACGTCGTAGCGCGCGGCCCAGTCGAGGACGCGCCCGACGCGCCGCAGGTAGTCTTCGCCGTACCGGCCGGGCCGTGGCTCCAGGTCGTCCCAGAAGACCAGCAGCCGGGCGAAGTCGAAGCCCTTGGCCCGCAGGTCGCGGAAGTCGCGCTCGGTGATGGCCGTCAGGGCCTTGTCACCGCGGTGTTCCTTGTCCTCGACGTTCCAGCCGCGCAGCGTCAGGACCCGCCCGTACCGGTCGGTGAGAGGGGGGACGTCCCGCCCGGACGGGGCGGCGTCCGCGGTCGTGGGAGCGAGCAGCGCGGCGACGACCGCGCCTGTCGCCAAGGTGGTTCGCAGCACAGGGAGACCTCCGGCTCGTCGGTGCGCACGGTGCCGCGCATCACATCAGCCGCCGGGGCGTGTCTTCAAGACGTCGTGCCGGACATCTGGCGGAAGTTGTCGCGGGGAGTATTCCCAAAGCGCCTACCGGCCAGTAAGAACCGTGGGTGACCCCACGACCAGGAGGTGCCCATGAGACGACACTCCCGGTACAGACTCCGGTGGACGCTCGCCACCGTCGCCGCGACCGCCGGCCTGCTCGGGACGGCGTCCACGGCCGTCCCCGCGGCGGCCGCCGGAACGGACGGCACACGGACCGCGTCCGTCACCGCGCTCCCGCCCGATCTGGAGGCCGTCCGCGCGGCGGAGGCCACCGCGCTCTACGGCGACGCGGCCGTGCGCCCCCTCGCCGAACGAAGGACCGCGCTGATCTCGCTGGGCGACAGCGAGATCTCCGGCGAGGGCGTCGGCACCTACGAAACGCCGACCAACGGCCCCTCCAACTGGTGCCACCGCTCGCCCGACGCCGCCATCCACCGCACCGGCATCCCCGCGGACCTCACCTACAACGTGGCCTGCTCCGGCGCCTACACCGGCAACATCCGCATCGGGGGCACGAAGCAGTACGCCGACGAACTGGTCCAGAGCGACAGCCTGGCCGTCAAGGCCCGCAACACCCGTATCAAGATGGTGCTGTTGGTGGCGGGCGCCAACGACGACCTCCAGTTCGGTCCCGTCATGACCGACTGCGTCGAGCGCTACCTGCTCTCCCAGGGCCCCTGCGAGAGCAAGTACGCACCGGGCTGGCAGGCCCGCGTCGACGCCCTGGTCCCCAAGGTCGAGCAGACCGTGCGCGACCTCAAGTCCGTGATGCGCGACGCCGGTTACGCCGACGACGACTACAAACTCGTCGTCATGAGCTACCCGAGCCCCATCGGCCCCGACTTCCGCGACAACCCGGACTTCCCCGGCAAGCTCGCCTGCGGCGGCCTCGGCTACGACTCGGACACCGCCTGGGGCCGCAACGTGGCCGTCCCCGCCTTCGAACGCGGCATCCGCGAGGCCGCCGCCGACACCGGTGCGTTCTACCTCGACGACTCGCGCCTGTTCAACGGCCACGAGGTGTGCACGGAGAACACCTGGGCCCGCGGCCTCTACATCGACCTGTCCAAGCCCGGTCTGCCGGACGAGAACTCCGTACGGCAGTCCTTCCACCCCAACGCGCGCGGCCACGCCGCCTTCGCGTCCTGCCTCACCCAGTTCTACGACTCCGGGCTGCGCGAGGGCGCGTGCGCCGACGTCGACTCCTCCGGCGCCCCCACGCTCTTCCCGCAGGCATGGGACGACGTGTACCGGCCGGTGCGCAACCAGGCGACCGGCGACTGCGTCGACGTGGACTCCTCGCAGAGCGCCGACGGGACCGCGGTGCTCGGCTGGGACTGCGGCGGCACACGCAACCAGGACTGGTGGTACGACTCCGCCCGGCACACCTTCCACACCGCTCTGACCCAGGACCGCTGCCTGGACGTGCCGGGCGCCCGGTACCAGGCGGGCGCCGCGCTGATCATCTGGAACTGCTCCGGCGCGGCGAACCAGAAGTTCGTCCGTGACGGCGGCACGATCCGGCCGTCGGCCGCGACCGGGCTGTGCCTGACCCAGACCGCCGACCGGCAGCCCCTGCGCCTGCGGAACTGCGACGGCTCGGCCGGCCAGCGCTTCACCCCGTGACCGGGGCGGGGCCGGCGCTTCGCCCTCCGACCGGGTCGGGGCCGGCGCCTCACCTCGTGACCGGGGGCGGGGCCGGTGACCTGACCGAGCCCCGCCGAGGCCGCACCGCCCGCCGCTCCCGTGACGGGCAAGTGCCGCGGCAGGCACCCTAGTTCATCCGGCCCAGCACCTCCCGCACCCGCCGTACGTCCCGGAGCCGCCGCTCGTACGTCGCGCCGACGGCGAGCAGCAGCAGCCCGGCGAGTGCGGGAGGCACCCAGCGGGGCAGGGCGTCGGCGACCTGCGCCAGCCAGGGGGCCAGCTCGTGCAGCGCGTCCAGCACGAGCACCCCGCCGCCCAGCAGCAGCGGCGCCCGAAGCCGGTGCCGGGCGCCCAGCAGGGTGACCAGCAGCGCCGCCGCGCCCAGCAGCCACGGGCGGGTGGTGTGCCCGTCCGCCCAGGCGGCCACGAGGCTCGGCACGAGCGTGACGGCGAGACCAGGGCCGTACGCCACCCACGACGACGCCCGCGGATCGCGCCGCCGGCGCAACGCGCCCACCACGAGCGCCGGGACGGTCACCGGCAGCGTGTACGCCTCCGGCGCCGTGACGCCCCAGCCCACGAGGCGCACCCAGGCGGCCAGCGCGAACAGCGCGGTGGCGGCGTGGGCGACGGGGCGGCGGTCGGCGCGCACGGCCGTCCCGGCGGCGATCACCGCGGACAGGGACAGCACCAGGGAGAGCGTCGCCGCGTCGGTGACCGCCAGTCCGACCGCGAGGAGACCGGCGACCGCGCCCGTCGCCTCGACGGCCACGGTCGTCCGGGCGTCGGCGGCCCGTGCGGCGAGCAGCGCCGCGACGGCGGGGACGACGAGCACGAGCAGCGCGGTGTGCCCCGGTGCCCAGCCCGCCGCCGCGCCCACCGCGGAGGCCAGTGCGGTGCCGTGGCCGAGCGCGGCCGGGGCCGCGACCGTCGCTAGGCGCCGCCTGAACGCCGCCGCCGCGAAGAGCGCCGTCAGCGCGATGAGCATCCCCAGCGTCGCGGACCGGATCGGCAACGCGAGGAACGCGAGCGAGACGGACGTGACGAGGGCGAGCACCGATGCCGGGAGCATGCCGGTCCCCTCCGTCGCCCGGGACCACGTCGCCACCGCCAGCAGCCCCGCCGTCACCGCCGCCTCCAGCACGAGCGCCGCCGGGTAGGGCACGTCCAGCACCTCCGGCAGGACCATCAGCGCGGCCCACCCGAGCACCAGCGCGTCCACCAGGGCCCAGGACCGCCACGCCGGGGCGCGGACCGCGAGGACGAGGACGGCGGCGACTGCGGCCAGGACCAACGGCGCCGCCTCAGACTGCGGCAGCCACGGCGCACCGACCGTCACGGCCTCCCGGGCGCCGTCCGGCGCCCCCGACCAGAGCCGTGGAGCCCAGCCGGCCGGCCCCACCAGCACCAGTACCAGCAGCGGCAGCGCCGACAGCACCGCCAGGCCCTGCACGGTCGCGGAGGCGAGGACGAGGCCGCGCCGCACCGCCTTCGGTGTCCACTCGCCCTTGAGCGCCGCCATCAGCGCGATGCCGAAGGCGAGGTGGACGGGCACCAGCCAGACGGCCGGCAGCATCGGGCGGACGACGCCGCCGAACGCGACCACGGCGAGCAGACCCACCGCGACGCACAGCCCGACGGCATGCCCCTCGGACCGGTCCCCCCGGGCCGCCGCCAGCGCGATGCCGGCCGCGAACAGCAGCAGCC
This sequence comes from Streptomyces sp. NPDC018610, assembly GCF_044391765.1. NCBI lineage: Bacteria > Bacillati > Actinomycetota > Actinomycetes > Kitasatosporales > Streptomycetaceae > Streptomyces > Streptomyces sp. NPDC018610. The sequence continues at coordinate 125,312 of NZ_JBISAL010000015.1, read as the reverse complement.
CGCCCGCACAGGCGCCGGTCCCCGGACCGCCGGCCGTCCAGGACAGCCAGGCCGCACCCAGCATGCCCCAGGCCCCCAGGCCGTACGCGCCGACGACGGCGGCGATCCGCACCGGCACGGCCGCCGCGCGCAGCGCCACCGCCGTGTCGCACGCGGCCGTCACGAGCAGCGCGGCGGTGATCCCGATCCGCCCCGCGTCGGCCGCCACCGCCCACAGCAGCAACGGCAGTTGGGCCGCGGCGAGCGCGGCCGGGAGCGGCAGCCGCAGCGCCGACGCGCGGGGCCACAGCCCGTACCCCGTCCACACGGCGGCCAGCACCGCCGACGCCCCGGCCGCGTACGCCGTGCCGTCCACGCCGGCGAGGGCGACCGCGTGCAGCGCGTAGGCGTCGAGCACCGTGAGCGCCAGCGCGAGTCCCGCCACCGCCTCGGCCGTCGAGCGCAGACCGCGTCCCAGCAGCGGCAGCGGAGCGGCCAGGGCGGCCACCGTGACCGCGCCCAGCACCAGCGAGCGCCCGGCGATCCCCAGGTGTCCCCAGCTGACCAGCGTGAACGCGATCGCCGCGACGGTCAGCAGCAGGCCGCCCAGGAGCAGCAGCATGTTCTGCACGCGCGGCGCGGCGGCCTCGGTGCGGGGCCGCGAGGGCGTGGCCGCGTGCGGCACCGGGCCGGGCCGCGGCGGGTGCCCCGGCAGCGGCGGGGGGAGATGGGCGATCAACCAGGCCCGGCGCGCGAGCAGTTGGGCGCGGCGGGCGTCCAGCCGCCACAGTTCGGTGTCGATGAGCCGCAGCTCGTCGGCCGGTGACGGAACGTGTGTCATGGTCCGGAGTGTGGGCCGCGGCCCCGCCGCACGGCATGAGCGTGGGTACTCAGAAGGTACTCAGGCCCGGGGGGAGGGGCCCCGGGGAGGGGGTCCAGGTACTCAGATCGCCGGGAGAGAGGCCCATGGGGCGGCGGATGCGCTCGTCGTGCCAGTCGCGCCGGACGTGACGAGCGTGCGGGTTGTGCCTCAAGTATCGACTCCGGAGCGGGCGCCGCCTCTCTGGTGCTGCCCCGGCACGACGGAGACCGCAGGCTCGTCACGGCCTCGACCGTGCCGCCGAGGAAGGCCCGGCTGGACGTTCTCGGCCTCTGGAGTGCTACGGCGGACCCCGGGGCCTGCTCGACTTCGAGGCCATGCGGGAACGAGCGTCCCGCCAACACGACGCTGTGCTCGCCGCTTGGAACGAGCTGACCGCGGCGCATCCCCCGGCCCGCCCGCTCGTCGACTTCGTCGCTCGCCACGAGGCCGATCCGGAGGGGTATTCCCTGGCCGACGCGAAGCGGGAGCACCTGGCCCAGCCGCTGGTCCAGGACGTGGCGCGGCGGGCCGTCGCGGGGGACCCGCACTTCGGGACGTCGTTCCTGCTCAACGACCCGGTCGCGTATTTCGCGCGACAGCACGAGGAGAACCGCCTGCGGGCCATCCAGGGCACCGTGCCCGGCTTCGCCCTGATCACCCTCGACGGCTCGTGGACGGACGCGGACACCGACGGCTACTGGGACCGGGGCAACCGCCACCTCGACGACCTCGACCCCGAGGCCGTCGTCGTCGACGTGCTCTGTCACTGCTGAGCCGTGCGCCCGGGCCGTTCCGGCCGCCCAGGCCGTCCCACGGCACCGGCCCCGCGCGTTCGCGCAGGTCGGCGGATTGTCAGTGGGGGGCCGGCGGGCGAAGTCCTTGCTGCCGCCCGTCCGTTCAGGCGAGTTCGCGCATGCGGCGGACAGGGCTCGCGAGCAGGATCGCGGGGCTGACCAGGGAGAGCACGGCCATGAGGGCGAACGAGGCGCGCTCGCCCCACAGGGCGGCGGCGCCTCCCGCGGCGAGCGCGCCGAACGGGATCGCGCCCCAGGAGATGAAGCGGACCGTCGCCATCACGCGCGGCAGCAGTTCCGGGGGTGTGGCGGTCTGCCGGTAGGTGCGGGTCACGATGCTCGTGATCACCACACTGGCGGCGAAACCGCCGTTCCCCACGGCGAACAGGAGGAGCGCCGCGGAGTGGCCGGCCAGCGGCATCAGCGCCGCGAAGCCCGGGGAGGCGACCGCGGCCCAGCGCAGCGCACGGCCACTGCCCAGACGGGCCACGATCCAGGGCGTCAGCGCCGCACCGGCCAGGGTGCCGAGACCCTCGGTCGCGATGAGCACGCCCACCAGGGCGGGCGGCGCGTCGAGCGTGCGGACCAGGAACACCGGGGTGAGCGCCATCAGCCCGCCGCAGACGAAGTTGACGGCGGTCGCGTCCGCCGCGCAGGGCCCGATGACGGGGTGACGGGTGACGTACCGCCAGCCCTCGCGGATCATCTCGCCCATGCCGCGCCGCGGGCCCTCCTGAGCGGGGTGCGCGACCCTCGGCAGGCTGCCCATGAGCGCGGCCGAGACGAGGTAGCTCACCGCGTCGACCGCGATCGACGTCGCCGCGCCGAGCAGCTGGACCAGCACGCCGCCGAGGGACGGGCCACCGAGCTGGGTCGCCGCCCTGGTCCCCGAGGTGAGGCTGTTGCGGGCGGTGAGTTCCTCCTTGCTGACGATGGAGGGCAGGAAGGTCGAGTTGCCGATGTCGAAGACGACGGACGCCAGCCCGACCACCAGCGCGACGACGATCAGCTGCGCCAGGCTCAGCACACCGAGCGCGGCGGTCACCGGCACCGAGGCCACCGCGACGGCCCGGGCCAGGTCCATCGCCACCTGGGTCCCGCGGAGCGGCAGACGATGCACGAGGACCCCGGCCGGCAGGCCGATGAGGAGCCACGAGGCGAAGGAGGCGGCCGTGATCAGACTGACCTCGAACGCCGAGGCGTGCAGCACCAGAACCGCGAGCAGCGGCAGGGCCACCGCCGTCACGGCGTCGCCGATCCCGCTCGCCGTGGACGCGCCCCAGTACCGCCAGAAGGCCGCCGCGCGCGCCGCGCCGCCCGGCTGCCCGTCCTTCTCCGCGCGTCCCCGCACCGCCGTCGTCATGCCCGCCCCCGTCAACGCCCGTCGAGTGAGTCTCTTTAGGGAACTCACTATACTCATGGATCATGCGATACACAGAGCTCGGTGACCCGGACTGCGCGATCGCGCAGGCGCTGGCCGTGGTCGGTGACCCGTGGACGCTGCTCCTGCTGCGCGACATCGCGGGCGGGACGCACCAGTTCGACGCGCTCAGGGACGGACTCGGCATCAGCCGCAAGGTGCTGACGGCGCGTCTGGGGACCCTCACCGCGGACGGGGTGCTGGAGAAGCGCCTCTACAGTCCGCGCCCTCCGCGGTACGAGTACCACCTCACGCCGGCCGGACGAGGCCTGCTGCCGGTCCTCGTCGCCCTCCAGGACTGGGGCGCCCGTCATGTCATGGGCGACGGCGTCCTCTCGGCCACCAGCACGGCCGACTCCGCCGAGACCCGGCGCGTGCGCGCCCTGGTGGGGCGCCGGCTTCCCGAGCTCCGACTCGCCGGCCCGGCGGGCGAGCAGGTGGACCCGGTCTCCGCCGACCGGGCCTGGACGGTCCTGTACTGCTTCCCCGGGGCCTACGCCCCCGGCGGCCAGGACTACCCGCCGGGCTGGGAACGGATCCCGGGCGCCCGCGGCTGCACACTGGAGTCGTGCACCTACCGCGACCGGATGGCGGCCTTCGCGGACCGTGACGTGAGCGTGCGCGGAGTCAGCACCCAGCGCCCCGACCAGCTCGCCGCCTTCGCGGAACACGCGCGGATCGCGTTCCCGCTCCTGTCCGACGCCGAGCTGCGGCTCGCCGCGGCGCTGCGGCTGCCGACCTTCCGCGCGGCGGGTGTGGACCGGCTCAAACGCCTCACCCTCGTCCTCGACTCCTCCCGCACGGTGCGCGGTGTGCTGTACCCCCTCGACGACCCCGCGGGTTCGGTCGAGGACGCCCTGGCACTCGTCGACTCGCTGGCGGGACAAGGCAGTTCGGATGTGTGAGACGGGAGCGGTCCGGACCTGCGGAGGCGCTCCCCCCGCCTCCCGTGAAAGCCCCCGCCCTCCACGAGACCGACTGCTCCCGGTCGTCCGTGCCGTCCAGCAGTTCCACCGGCACCAGGTCCGGGCCATGTTCCTCGGCCGAGAACCGGTCGTAGGCACACTCCCACAGCGGGGCCGGCTGACACAGCGGGGGAGCCGATAGCGGCAGACGAACGCGGGCCGGCCGGGCTGCGGAACGAAGACGCGCCGGCTCCACGGACCGGGCCGGTGGTGGATCTCGTCCGGTCGGTCACCCCGGTCGACCAGGCCTCGATCCGCAGGACGCGCTGACCCTCCACTTCCCGAACCTCCGCGGGGAAACGGCTGATCCCGGCGTCAGGAACTATTGTCACCGGCATGGTCGAACACGATGATGCCTTCAGCGCCACCCGGGAGGCCTACGACACCGTCGCTCCCACCTATGCGCGCATGTTCCGCGACACGTTGCGCGACAGTCCCCTGGACCGCGCGATCCTGGGAGCCTTCGCCGAGGTCGCCGGCGCGAGCGGGGACGGACGGGTCGCGGACCTGGGCTGCGGGCCCGGCCATGTCACCGCCCATCTGCACGAGTCGGGGACGGCCGCGTTCGGCGTCGACGCCTCTCCCACGATGATCGAGCTGGCTCGACAGGCCTATCCGGGCCTGCGGTTCGACGTGGGCTCGATGGCCGCGTTGGACATCGAGGACGGCACGCTGGGCGGCGTACTCTCCCGCTGGTCCGTCATCCACACGCCGCCGCACGAACTCCCCGCGATCCTGAAGGAGTTCCACCGCGTGTTGGCCCCCGGCGGCCACCTCCTGATCGGCTTCTCGGCCGGCGACGACCCTTCTCGTCCCACCCAGGTCTTCGATCACACGGTCGCGCCGGCCTATCGGTGGTGGCCGGATCACCTCTCCGCGACACTGCGCGAGAACGGGCTCGCCGAGGTGGCCCGAATGGTGCGCGAACCTCAGCCCACCGACCGACGGCAGTTCCAGGAGATCCACCTGCTCGCCCGCAAGGCCTAGGGCACACGGGAGGGCGGCACGCTGGGAGGGCGGGGTGCGGGGAAGGCGGGGCACGTGGGCACGGGACGGGCGGGGGCAGCACGGGACGGGCGGGTCACACGCCAACGCGACGTCCGTTTACCGCCAGCGCCCACGGGCAGTTCGAGCCAGCATGGGCACATGACCAGGTACACCGTTTCGCCCATCGACACGACCGCACTCGAGGAACTGCGGGTCGCCGACGACGCGGGCCGCCCCTGCGCCCCGTACACCGCGACCCACGACGACGCGGGCTCCCCGCTGCGCTGTTGCCTGCGTCCCATCACACCCGGTGAACGGATCGCCCTCGTCTCGTACGCCCCGTTGCGGCGTTGGGCCGCCGAGAGGGGCGTCCTTCCGGGCGCGTACGACGAACAGGGTCCCGTCTTCATCCACGTCGACGAGTGCGGCGGGTTCACCCCCGGCGAGAACTACCCCTTCGATCGGCCGGGCGCCCTGCGCACCGTGCGTCGCTACGACGCCCGGGGCCGCATCGCCGGTGGACGCCTCCTGGAGATTCCGGCCGACGCCACGGCCGGCTTCGACGCGGCCTTCGACGACGCGTTCAGCGACCCGGACGTGGCGCTCGTGCACGTCAGGGCGCTGGAATACGGATGCCTCCACTTCGAGGTGCGACGCCCCACCGCCGAGGAGCGGTAGCCGGCGTCCGGCGGCCACCACCGCCAGTCGCCGACCCTCTCGCCGGGCTGGTCGGTCGGTTCTCCGCGCCGGCGGGTGACATGTGCGCCGAAGGTGATGCGGACGACGTCGCCGACCTGGTCGAGGAGCATGCCGGCAGGCGGACGTCGTCCGGGTCGGCGTGCGGGCCGGTTTCCTCGGCGAGTTCGCGAACGACGGTCTCCTGCAACGACTCGCCCGGCTCCACGGTCCCGCCGGGCAGCTCCCGCGTGCCCGGCCGGTGTCGGCCCAGCAGCAGGCCGCGGGGCCCGAGCGACACGGCGCCGACGCCGACGGCCGCCTGGGCGACCGGGGGGTTTCACGGTGCGGGGACGGGCGGCGATCCGGGACATCGGGACAGCGGGCGCGGGCCCGCTGGATCCGGGCGGCGGGCGCGTCGACGCCGTCCACGCGCGCACAGGAGGCGCGGGCCAGGTGAGCGGCGTGCGGGCGGTCCCTCAGCCGACGTGGAGCACGCGCCGGAGCCCGGCGGCACCAGGTCTCATGCCATCGGCTCGGCTGCGCACATGTCCCGTTGCCGCCCGTCCCTCAGCCGAGTCGGGCGTCGAACGACGCCGCGTCCCCGTACCACTTCCGGTGCACCCAGAGCCGTTCCCCGGCGAGCGTCGTCCGCGTCCATGTCCCGGCGAACGGGCCGATCGCCGTGCTCCGGGGCAACCGCGTGATCACGCGCGTCGGCTTCACGCCGCCGAACCGCCCGTACTTGAGCACGACGACGTTCCGGTCGGTCTCGGCGAGGACGCGCCGAGTGGTCAGGCAGACGACGACCACTCCGCTCACCATCATGCCCACGAAGCCACCGAGCGGTCCCTGCCCACCGCCGCCGGCCGCGAGAGCCAGCCCCTGCCCCGCCGCCAACCCGGCCACCACGATCCAGAGCGCCGCCCGGGGACTGATCCCGCCCTGGGCGACGATGACCCGCCCGATCCGCTCACCGGGCTGCAGCAGCCGCTGCGTACGCTCCGCGACCGCGTGTGACGACTGCGACGTCATGGCCGGCTCTCTCCGATCACTTCCAAACCTGAGCGGATCTTGAACGCCGTGAGGTGTAACTGTCAACCATCCTCCGCTTCGGACGCTGGTCCGTTCCGCGTGGGCACGCAAGCTGCGCAAGCCACAGAAGCCGGGGCTACGCGGGGCCGGGCCGCGTCCGACCGCTGTCCTCCGCGCACGCGTCGGTCCCCGGAGCCTGCCCGGCGATCACCGGAGGACCAGCAGGTCCATCCAACTGATCGCCGGAGTCCCGGGATCGGCGGCTGCGGCCTGGCGGATCCGGGCGATTCCGCGGGCGTAGGCGTCGTCGCTGAGGGCGCGGAGCTTGGTGTCGGAGTCGCGGCGTAGACGGTCGGCGTAGGCGGCGAGGGTGGGCGCCGACTCCTGCGGGAGCGAGCGCAGAGCGGACCGCCGGAAGCCGGCCGTGGCGAAGGCCGCCTCGACCTCCTCGACGGTCGGGTAGCCTGCGACACCGTCCGCGGTCTCGGGGAAGAAGCGGACGCGCAGGTCGCGTTCGCCGCGGCCGGGGAACGTGTTGCGGATGAGGACCGGCGCTCCGGGGCGCAGCGTACGGCGCAGCTCGCGGGCGGCGGCCTCCAGATCGCCGATGTGGTGCATCACGGAGCCGAGCCACGCGGCGTCCGCGCAGGCGTCGGGCACGGGCAGCGCCTCCGCGCGTCCCTCCAGTGCCCGGACGCCGGCGCTCTCGGGGATCAACGCGCGCATCGCCGCGGCCGGTTCGACGGCGAGCACCTTCACGCCGAACCAGTCGTGGAACGCGCCGGCGAAACCGCCGGTGCCCGCGCCGACGTCCAGGACGGTCGCCCCGGGCGCGAGCCGCGCCTCGGCGGCGACGGCCTGCCGCCACGCTTCCAGGCCCTCGCGCGGGATCTCCCGCGCCTCCCGGTACTCGGCGGCCGTCGCGGCGTCGTAGCTGGTTCCTGGCATCGGCTGTTCTCCTCGACGGTGTCGGGCCGCGCCGTCGCGGAGCCGGTGGACGGATTTCCGGACGGCTCGCCGGATCCGGGTCCTCGGGGTGCCGCCCGTACCGGGATCACCGGTCGGCGGCTGCGTGCGGAGAGCGGGGCGGACGCCTCGACGCTGAGTGCGGCCCCGGGCCTCAAGGCCCCTGGAGACTGTGCGGCCGACGGTGGGACATGGCGGTGTCGGCGGACCGGCGACGCGGTACGCGGTTCACCGCACGCCACCCCCGTGCGGCGCGGAGGAGGAGACGGGACGGCGGCCGGCTTCGTGGTGCGCCCGGCGACGTTCCGATCAGGACGGTAGCCGCCCGATTCGACAGATGTCCAGACCAGACGCCGCGGCTTGTGCCGCCGTCCTGGCGCGGCGGTGGTCAGCGTGGCTCCGCCCAGTCCGGCCGCCAGGTCCCGGCCATGTCGTGGCCGCCCGTGGTGGTGGCGAGGTGTGAGCGGAGGACGGCCAGCGCCGGGTGGGGATTGTCGCGATGCCAAAGGAGCGAGTGCGGGTAGACGGGTGTCGGGTCGGTGACCGGGATGCGGCGCAGGCCGTGGCCGGCGGGCCAGACGAGGCGGGTGTCCTCGCCCATGAAGGTGGCCAGGGCCGGGGTGTCGGCGATGGTGTCGAGGAGCGCGTCCGAGCCGAAGTTGGGGCCGGTCGCCTCGATGGTGAGGCCGAACTCGGCGACGAGGTCGTCGTAGTAGGCGGCCCACTCGGTGCCGGGGACGATTCCGGGCATCCAGATCCGGTGCCCGGCGAGCTCGGCGACGCTCACCGACCGGACGCCCGCCAGCGCGTGGCGGGGACCGGTGAGCAGCTGGAGCGGCTCGTCGAGCACCCGGACGGATTCGATGTCCTCGGGAAGAGGCCGGCCCGGCGCTCCGACGGCGCGGAAGGACGCGTCGATCTCACCGGACCGGATGGCGGCGACGGCCGCGTCGATGCTGAACAGCATCACCACGTCGAGGTCGACCTCGGGGTGCGCGCGGTGGAAGCCGCGCATCAGGACCGACGACGCGGCCCGCGAGGCGATCACGTCGACGCGCAGCGCACGGCGGCCGGTGCGCACGGACGCGACCGCGCGCTCGGCGACGCGCAGCAGCTCACGCGCGTGCGGCCAGAACGCCTGCCCGTCGATCGTGAGCTCGGCGCCGCGCGGCGTGCGGGTGAACAGCCGCACGCCGAGGTCGCGCTCCAGCCCGGCGATGCGCTTGGAGACGGCCTGCTGGGTGATCGCCAACTGGGCGGCGGCCTCCTGGAACTGCCCCGCCTCGGCGGCCGCGACGAAGGTCCGGACGGTGTCGAGGTCCATGCCGACACCCTATGGCCACAACCATTGGTTGTGGGATCGGGCCCTCGCGGTTGTTTGCCCCCCGGAGGTGCCGCCCGCTTTGATGCTTCCGGTCGCGCAACGGTTGTACGACCAGTGGCGGAGTGGCGGGCGCCACGCGCTGAGGGCGAGGACGAACGGGGTCGGGCATGTCGGGCATGAGGAGCGGGCGGCGTCCGGGGCGTGCGCTCGGACATCGGCTCGGTCGGCGGTTCGGGTGGCTCTGGGCAGCGTACGGGACCAGCGCGCTCGGCACGTGGCTCGCCTTCGGCGCGTTCCCGCTGATCGCCGTCCGGGTGCTGCACGCCGGACCGGCCGAGGTCGCCGCGCTCTCCTCGGCGGGGGCCGCCGTCGGTGCGGCCGTGGCGGTGCCGCTCGGTCCGTGGGTGGAGTTCCGCCGCAAGCGGCCCGTGCTGATCACGATGGACCTGGCGCGGTGCGCGGCGCTGCTGACGATTCCCGTCGCGTTCGCGCTCGGCGTGCTCACCTTCGTCCAGCTCCTGCTGGTCTCGGTCGTCGTCGCGGCGGCCGACATCACCTTCCGGGCCGCCTCCGGGGCGTATCTGAAGACACTGCTGCCCGCCGGGGACCTGCTCGTCGCCAACGCCCGCTTCGAGTCCACGGCCTGGACGACCACGATCATCGGACCGCCGCTCGGCGGCGCGGCGATCGGCTTCCTCGGTCCGGTGGCGACGGTGGTGGCCGACGCCGTCAGCTACCTGCTCTCGACCTTGGGCATCCGCGCGATGGGCGGGGACGAGGCGCGGCCCGAGCGCGGAGCGGCCCCTCGCATGCGGGCCGGGGACCTGCTCGACGGCTGGCGGTACATCCTCGCCGACGCGTCGCTGCGTCCGCTGTTCTTCAACACCGCCCTGTTCAACGGCCTGGTGATGGCCGCCGAGCCGCTGCTGGCCGTCCTGATGCTCGGCCGGCTCGGGTTCGCGCCGTGGCAGTACGGTCTCGCCTTCGCCGCGCCCTCGATCGGCGGACTGATCGGTTCCCGGCTGGCCCGGCCGCTGGTCACCCGGTACGGGCAGCACCGGGTTCTGGCCGCGACCGGGACGCTGCGCGCGCTCTGGCCTGTCGGCCTCGCGTTCCTGGGACCGGGCGCCGGCGGGCTGCTGCTGGTGATGGGCGTCGAGCTCGGGCTCATCTTCTGCTGCGGGGTCTTCAACCCCGTCTACGCCACCTACCGCCTCGAACGCACCGCGCCCGACCGCGCCGCCCGGACGCTGTCCGCCTGGGCGGTGACGACCAAGGCCTCGACCGCCCTCCTGACGGCCCTGTGGGGCGTACTGGGAGCGCTGCTCGGCCCGCGTACGGCCATCGGTCTGGCCGGCGTGCTCATCCTCGCGACCCCCTTGCTGCTTCCCCGCCGCCCGGCGGCACCCCTCGCTGAGCCGGAACCGGAACCGGAACCGGAACCGGAGCCGGACCACGCCTGATGGCGATCTCGCCGAACAGGTGCCCGGAAGAGGCGACGGCCGTCACCGACTCCGCACGAGCGCCGACTCGCCCGAAGGCTCAGGACGGCGGAGCCGGGAGCGGTTCTCGGCCAGCGCCCGTGCGGCGTGGACGAGGTTGGAGGCCATGGCCCGTCCGGTCGACGCCGCCCAGTCGTGACCGCGGTCGTCGTCGAGGTAGTCGGGACCGGGGCCGGGGCCCGGGTGCCAGTACGTCCACGCCTGGCCGGGGATCGTGGAGCCGATGTCCGCGAGGGCGTCGCTGACACCTTCCCCGCGCTCGACGATCACATGAGCGGACCCCGCGACCGGTTCACTCCACCGCACCGAGCAGCGGCGTGCACGCACGGGGACGACTCCCGCCGGTGGGTCGGCGACGCCCGCCGGTGGGCCGGCCGCGCGGCGAGGACGGCGCCCGGCGACCGGGCCCGGGTTCACTCCCGCGCGTCGCCGCCCCGTAGCCGGAGCACGTACGCCGCGGTGAGCGCGACGGCGCGGTCCTCGTCGTGGGAGAGGTCCGCGAGGGCGCATGACGCCGTGGCGCCGGGGATGTCCGCGAGTGCCTGTGTCAGCCGTCGACGCGCGGGCGTGCCGACGGCGCCGTGGGCGAGGCGGTCGACGAGACCGGCGGCGATCCGGTCCGCCGACGCGGGATCGGCCGCCAGCGCGCTCAGCGCGTCCGCCGCGTCGACGTCGTTCCCCTCCTCGGAGATCATGTCGATCAGCGTCGGGACCGCGTCGGCCACGCCCCGTGCCCCGAGCGCCAGAGCCGCGTGGCCGCGGACCACGGCATCGGCGTGCGTCAGGGCTCCCCGCAGCAGGGTGGTCGCGCCGTCGTCGGTCATCTCGGCGAGGGACCGGACAGCACGCTCGCGCACCTCGGCGGAGGGTGAGCCGAGGCCGTCCGCCAGCAGGGCCGGCCCGTCCACGTCCCCGGATCGCGCCAGAGCCCACCGGAGGGCCCCGGCGACATTCGGGTCCGGCTCGCTCAGCACGGCCTCGACCAGCGCCTCCACCGGCACGGGGACTCCCTCGCCCGAGGACAGGGCCGCGCGCTGCCGCACCCCCGCGCTCTTCGAGCCCAACGCCTGGAGGAGCGCGACGACCTGGAGGACGTCCTCCCAGTGAGAGGGCTCCGCGGCATCGATCCGGCGGAGCCGTGTGAGCAGCTCCGTCTCCGCCGCGATGCGCTCGCGCGTCCCACGGATGAGGTCGTCGACGAGTTCCGCGGGCGCGAAGCCGGGATCCTCCAGCGCGCGCCCGACCTCGCGCAGCGACAGCCCCAGCGACCGCAGGCTCTCGATGTGGAAGACCCGCCGGATGTCCTCGCCGGAGTACTCGCGGTAGCCGGAGCCGGTGCGGCCCGTCGGCCGCACCAGGCCGAGCGATTCGTAGTGCCTGAGCATGCGGGCGCTGACCCCGGACCGCCGTGCGACGTCACCGATCAGCACCGCCTACCGCCCCTCCCGGCCCGCCCCGCCGAGGGCCACGAGGCGCTTGGCCTCCTCGATCGCGAACTCGAATCCGGCATCCGGGTCACGCCACAGCCGTTCCGTGGCCCGCGCGTGCGCGCGCACCCGGGGGTCGGGATCGGTCGTCGCGGCGGTCAGCGCCGGCGCCGTCGCCTCCCCGAGCGCGATCAGTGCCCGGCTCAGACTCAGCTGCGTCTCGCGTCCACCGCGTCCCAGCTGTGACGCCAGCACCACGGCCAACTCCTGTTCCTCCCCCTCGGGCACGAGCACGACGGCGGTCCGCCAGGCGCTCCGGGCCACCTCGTCGTCGGCGTCGCACAGCAGCGCCGGTGTGATCGCCGGCCACGCCTGCCGGTCCCCGACCTTCGACAGCGTGTGCAGCGCCTGGCTCCGTGCCTGTGCGCGTTCCGATCGGAGTTCGCCGACCAGCACCGGGACCGTCACCGCCGCCGGGTGACGGGTGAGCGCCCACGTCAGCATGTCACGCACGGAGAACTCGGGCTCGACCGCGCACCGTTCGACGAGCGCGCCGATGGCTCCCGGGTCCGGCGTCGTGCCGGCCGCCAGCGCCGCCCGCAGCCGGACCGACGGGTCGTCGCTCTCCAGTTCCCGAACGGTCCGCGCCGTACGGGTGTCCGCTTCCGGCATCGTCATCAGGACCACCTCCTCGGCCACAGTGAAGACCTTGTCACGGTGTCAGGGTCAAGCGGTCCGGGCCGGGGAACGGCCGGTCACCGCGGCGGTCGCACGGTCGGCATCGCGCGGACGACCTGCGACGGACGACAGGACATACGGCCCAGGCGTACAACCATTCGAGTGACTCATCGGTCTCCTCGCTGACCAGCATCTTGGTCGTGCCTCAGAGGAGACCGTCATTTCCGCCATACGCAACACCCTGGCCGCCGCCGCCGTCACCACCGTGGTCCTCGCCGGGACCGCCGCCTGCGGGACCGTGGAGAACCTGACCGCGGGCCAGAAGCTCGACCGTGCCTTCGACGAACTCGGCGAGCGGCACTCGCTCACCCTCGAGCTGGGCCTGGACACCGACCCGGCGACCCTCGAGGCCCTGGACGCCGAGGCGAAGCCCGAGGACAGGATGCCCGACGAGGCCGCCGAGCTGCTCAGCGGCGCCCGGATCTCCGTCTCCGTGGAGTCGAAGAAGCCCCTCCAGGACTCCGGCGACAAGGACTTGAGCGGCATGGCCCTGAAGTTCAGCGGCCCGAAGGGGGACTTGTTCGAGTACCGGCTGATCGGCAAGACCGCCTACGTCCGCGCCGACGTGGCCGCGTTCACGAAGATGTCGGGCGTCCCGGTCCCCGGTGCCGACGAAGTGCCCGCCGGGGCGGGGGCGTTCAAGAAGGTACTCGCCGGCGAGTGGATCAAGATCTCCGCCGAGGACCTGCGGAAGACCGGCGAGGAGATGGCTCAGGGGGAGGCCGCCGGGGACGGGAAGCCCACCGCGAGCCCCACCCTCGACGCCCGGACGCAGAAGAAGCTGATGGACGACCTGCGCCGGGTGGTGCTCAAGGAGGTCGAGTTCAAGACCGCCGGCGGCACGGACGGCACCGAGCACGTCAAGGCCACGGCTCCCTTCCGCACGCTGCTGGCCGAACTGCTGGACGAGATCCGCCCGCTGGCCCGGCAACTGCCCTCGGGAGGCGGGCTGCCCACGGACGACGACCTCAAGGACGCGCCGAACAAGAAGGTCACGGCCGACTTCACGCTGAAGAACGGCGCCCTGAGCGGCGTTTCCGTGGACCTCGCCCCGCTGACGGAGAAGGCGAAGGGCAAGAAGCTCGCCCTGGTGCTGCGCACCGTGAAGGGGGCGCGGCCCACGGCCCCGGCGGGGGCCACCGAGGTCCGGATGGATCAGCTCATGGAGGGCTTCTTCGGCGGCGTCATGGGCGGGACCCTCGGCGAGGGAACGCTGTCGGAGGACGGCACCGACGGCTGAGCCGCACGCCGCGACCCACCTCCGCCGCACCGACGAAGGCCCCCTTCGCACCCACGAAGGACCCCTCTTCGCATCCACCAAGGCCTCCCCTGCGCACCCGCGAAGGGGAGGCCTTCGGCGCGCCGAAGGCCGAGCGGCCGGAACCGGAAGCAGGCCGACGCCGGTCCGGCGCGGCGGTCCTCAGTCCATCACGAGGACCAGCTTGCCCGTGGTGCGTCCGGTCTCCCCGATCTCGTGCGCCTTGGCGGCCTCGGCCAGGGGGAACGTACCGGCGACGGCGGGGCGCAGCTTCCCCGCCTCGACGAGCTCGGCGATCGCCCGCATCCCGTGGTGGTCGGCGTCCACCAGCATCCTGACCGCCCGCACACCGAGCTGGTCCGCCTCCGCGTGGAAGTCGTCGGAGCCGACCGGCAGGATCGACACCACGATCCCGCCCGGGCGCAGCATCCGCAGCGAGCGGACGGAGGTGTCGCCGCCGAGGGTGTCCAGGACGACGTCGACGTCCCGTACGGCCTCGGTGACGTCGGTCGTACGGTAGTCGATGGGCTCGTCCACGCCGATCTCGCGCAGGAAGTCGTGCTTGCCCGCGCTCGCGGTGCCGATGACGTACGCGCCGTGGGCCTTCGCGATCTGCACCGCCACGTGGCCGACCCCGCCGGCCGCCGCGTGGATCAGCACCCGCTGCCCGGCGCGCAGCCGGGCCCGCTCCACCAGGGCCTGCCACGCGGTCAGTGAGACCAGCGGCAGCGCACCGGCCCGGACGTGGTCGACGCCGGCCGGCTTGGCGGCGAAGGCACGGGCCGGGGCGGTCACGTACTCGGCGTGCGAGCCGTGTCCGAAGGGATAGGGGAGCATGCCGAAGACCTCGTCCCCGGGCCGGAAGAGGGCCACGCCGACGCCGGTCGCCTCGACGACGCCGGAGACGTCCCAGCCGAGCACGTACGGCGGCTCGCCGAGGAAGACCCGCTGGGCGCGGTGCTTCCAGTCGGTGGGGTTGACCCCGGAGGCCTTCACCCGCACCAGCACCTCGTTGGGGCGCGGCACCGGCCGCTCCAGTTCGATCTGCTTCAGGACCTCGGGGCCGCCGAGGACGTCCTGGCCGATGGCGCGCATCGTGTTCGCGGTGTTCACCTCACTCATGGTGAACCAGCCTGCCCCGGCCCGCCCGCCGGGGAAACGGCGGGACGGCCGCCGGCCTCTCGGACCAGGACTCGCGGGGCGTGGTGACGGCGAGCGTGCGACAGTCGGACCGCTTCGACGAGGGCAGCGAACGCGACTACCACCACGCCGTGTTGATTTCGGCCACCGAGGTGCCCGAGGGTCTCGACGTGCTGGACTGCCCGGCGGGCGCCTGGGCCGTGTTCGAGAACGCCGGGCCGTTCCCGCAGGCGCTGCGGCAGATGCGGGGCGAGGTGGCCGCCCAGTGGATGCCCTCCCATCCGTACGAGTACCGTCCGGGGCCGGAAATCCTTCGCAGCCGCCCGACGCAGGACGCCCCGACGTGGTCCGACGCGCACCTGTGGATCCCGGTGACCCGCACCTCGGTCTGAGCCGGGCGCCGGGTGGCGGGGCGGGGAGGGGAGGACGGCCCCGGAACGAAGCCGCCCGCTCCTCGCGCCGCCCCCGGCTCTTCGCGCCGCAGTGTCCCTCGCGCCGCCCCCGGCTCTTCGCGCCGCAGTGTCCCTCGCGCCGCCCCCGGCTTCTCGCGCCGCAGTGTCCCTCGCGCCGCCCCCGGCTTCTCGCGCCGCAGTGTCCCTCGCGCCGCGCCCGGCTCTTCGCGCCGCAGTGCCCCTTGCGCCGCAGTGGCCATCGCGTCGGCGACGCTCCGGCGCGCAGGGGTCTCAACAGGCTCCCGAATCTTCATGACTTGAAGCCCGTCGAAGGGATTGACGCCGCTCTCGTATGAGGGGTTAATTCCTTGGTGCCGTGCATGGGAGCGCTCCCAGACATGTTGTGGACGCGCACGGCCACCCCTACGCATCCGAGGAGTCCATCCGCATGACCGCACGCGACCATGCCGGAAGCACGGAAACACCCGGCGGAACCAGCGCAGCCGACGAGACCGGAAGAAGCAGTGGAGCCGACGCGGCCGGCGGAGTCGGCAGGGCCTTCGGATTCGGCGGCCGAGCCCTTCGTCCGCTCACCGTCACCGCGGCCGCCGCCGCGCTGGCCGCCACCGCGTTCGCCGCCGCTCCCGCGACGGTCGCGGCGCCGGCGCACGGCGGGCGGCCCACCGCCCTGTACACCCCGCCCGCGAACGCGGACGCCAACCGGCAGATCCTGGATCTGGCACGGCACGGAAAGATCGAGGACGCGGCCGGCGTGCTGGCGATGACGCTGACCCCGCAGGCCGTGTGGTACGGCGACGGCACGCCCGACGAGGTGCGGGCGTCGGTGCACAGAACGGTCGTGGACGCGGCTCGCCGCCACGCGCTGCCGGTCCTGGCGCTCTACAACATCCCGGGCCGGGACTGCGCCCAGTACTCGGCCGGCGGCGCCGCCGACACCCCGCAGTACGAGGCGTGGATCGACGCCGTGCGCGCGGGCATCGGCGACCTGCCCGCCACCGTGGTGCTGGAACCGGACTCGCTGGCGCTGCTGCCCTCGGACTGCGGCCAGGACGACGCGCAGGGCAGCAGGACCACCGAGCGTTACACGGAGATCCACTACGCGGTGGACGCCCTGGAACCGCTCGCCGGGACCAAGGTCTACCTGGACGCCGGGCACAGCGGCTGGCACAGCGTCAACGACATCGTGCCCCGCCTGGTCGCCGGCGGCGTCGACGACGCCACCGGCTTCTTCCTGAACATCTCCAACTACCGCTCCGACAGCGAACTGGCCCGGTACGGCAAGCTGATCTCGTCCTGCCTGAGCTACGTGTCGGACGGCGGCCCGGTGGCCGACTGCCCGAACCAGTGGTGGCCGGTGAACGACGCCCAGGCATGGATCGACGCACACGTGCACGCGGCGCCGTCCGCCATGAAGCACTTCGTCACCGACACCAGCCGCAACGGCCAGGGCCCGTGGACCCCGCCGGCCGGTGTCTACTCCGACCCGCAGGACTGGTGCAACCCGCCCGGCCGAGGCGTCGGCGCCCGGCCGACCCTCAAGACGGGCGACCCGTTGGCCGACGCCAAGCTGTGGGTGAAGATCCCCGGCGAGTCGGACGGGCAGTGCACCCGCGGCACGGCGGGCCCCGACGACCCCGAGCGTGGTTACCAGGACCCGGCGGCCGGCAAGTGGTTCCCGCAGCAGGCCCTGGAACTGGTGCACAACGCCAGCCCCCGACTGCTGCCCTGACCGGCGCGCGCCGACGGGGAAGGACCCCGGGAGCCGGCCTCGGCGTCACCGCCGAGGCCGGCGGGCGCACGCCCGCATCGCCCGCCCACGGCGCCGGCGCGGCCGGGAGGCGGGCACGTCGTGGTCGCCGGTGAGGTCCCCGCGGCGGCCGAACAGCCGATAGGCCTCGCGCAGCGCCGTCGGCAGCCGGACGCCCAGCCGCTCCTCGGCGGCGCCGAGATCGGCTTCGGGCCAGCCGTCGTCGTCCCCCAGGGGGGCCGACCCAGTGGGCGCAGAAATCTCGGACGAAGGTCCAGGCTCCGCTGCGGCCCTCGACACCTCCGGCGAGCGGGGCGGCAAGATCGAACTCTGGTGTCATGGCCGGGACGATAGCCGCCCCGGTCATCAGCGACTTCGTGGAACCGGCGGTCATGGACCGCGCAGGCCGCGATTCCGGCAACCGGTCAGCGATCGAGGAGAGCGCACGTGCCGGGTCGGGCGCGGACGCCGCTGAACGGTGCCTCGCGCCGCCCGCGAATGCCGCTCCTGGGGTTCCGAAGGGGCTCCCGGGGGACGCGCCGGGCGAAACGGGGCCTTGAGGGACACGGCGGGCCGGAACGGGCCCGAAGCGATTTGCGTGCTTCAAGTGCCTTTGCGTCGTACGGCGTTGCACAGGGTGCGTCCGGCGGTCACAGAGTGGTTGAGACCTCTTGTGGGGGCGTTCATCGAGTACCTAGCCTCCGTGGTGTTGTGCAGAGCAAAACAGCCATTGCGTATGTTGCAACACTCTGACCGGAGGATCGCTCCATGAAGCTCTCCGCAAGACTCCCCGGCCGACTGGCCCTGCTCCTGGCCGCGGCCGCCGTCACCGCCACCGCCTGCGCCCCGCAGACCTCCGGCAACTCCTCCTCCGGCAAGGACGAGAAGACCGGCACCCTGCGCGTCTGGCTGTTCCAGGAGGTCGACAACGAGCCGAAGGAACACGTGGTCGACCAGGTCCTCGCCGGCTTCCGCGAGGCCCACCAGGACACCGAGGTCAGCGTCGAGTACATCCCCGTGGAGACCCGGGCCCAGCGGATCAAGGCCGCCTTCAACGACCCCAAGAGCGCCCCCGACGTCATCGAGTACGGCAACACGGACACCGCCGGCTACGTCAAGGACGGCGGACTCGCCGACGTCACCGACGAGTTCGGCGCCTGGCCCGAGGCCAAGGACACCGACCCGACCGCCCGCACCTCGGTCACCGTGGACGGCAAGGTCTACGGCGCCCCCTACTTCGTCGGCGTCCGCGCGCTGTACTACCGCACGGACGTCTTCCAAAAGCTGCGCATCGAGCCGCCGAGGACCATGGCCGAACTGGCCACCACCGCACGGAAGATCAGGGCCGCCGAGCTCGGCCTGTACGGTCTCGCCGTCGGCGGCGCCTACACCTACGGCGCCATGCCCTTCATCTGGGCCGACGGCGGTGCGCTCGCCACCGGCAAGGACGGCGCCTACACCTCGGCGATCGACAGCCCCGCGGCCCGCAAGGGCGTCGAGGCGTACACGTCCCTGTTCGGCGACGACAACTGCCCCGCCGCCAAGTGCGCCGGGATGACCGGCAACGACACCGTCACCGCCTTCGCCTCCGGCAAGGCGGCCATGGCGATCGGCGGCGACTTCAGCCACCAGGCCGTGGAGGCCGGCAGCGTCAAGGGCAAGTACGCGGTGGTCCCGCTGCCCGGCGTCACCCCCGGTTCCGTCGCGCCGGCCTTCGCGGGCGGCAACAACATCGGCGTCCTCAGGAGCACCGCGCACCGCACCCTCGCCGTGGACCTGATGAAGCGGCTCACGTCGAAGCAGACCCAGGGCGAGATGTTCCAGGCGATGGGCTTCCTGCCGACCTTCAAGGACGTACGCGCCCAGGCCGCCGCGAAGGAACCGTTCGTGAAGCCCTTCGTCGACACCCTCGCCGCGGGCACCGAGTTCGTGCCGGCCACGCCCGCGTGGGCCCAGATCGACTCCTCGCAGGTGCTGCCGACCATGTTCCAGGAGATCGTCAGCGGCAAGAAGGACGTCAACGCGGCCACCGGGGACGCGGCGAAGAAGATGAACGACGCGTTCGGCGCAGCCGGATGACCGCTTCGCCCACCAGCGAGCGGGGCCCGGTGCGCACTCGGCCGCGGGCGGCCCGCGGCCGGCCGCACACCTCCCCGCGCCCCTTCGGGCGCGCCGCGACCCCCTGGCTCTACCTCGCCCCCGCCCTCGTCGTCCTCGGCGGCCTGCTCGTCTACCCCGTCTACCAACTCGGCCTGATCTCCTTCCTGCAGTACACCCAGGCCCAGGTCAGCGGCGGCGAGCCGACGACCTTCCAGGGGCTCGGCAACTACGCCGAACTGTTCGGGGACGACCAGTTCTGGCAAGTCCTGCTGGCCACCGTCGTGTTCGCGGCGGCCTGCGTGCTGTGCACACTCGCCGTCGGCTGCGCGCTCGCCCTGCTCCTCACCCGGGTGCGCGCCGTGCCGCGCCTCGCGCTGATGCTCGCCGCCCTCGGCGCCTGGGCCACCCCGGCGGTCACCGGCTCCACGGTCTGGCTGCTGCTGTTCGACGCCGACTTCGGGCCCGTCAACCGGATCCTCGGACTCGGCGACCACTCCTGGACGTACGGGCGCTACAGCGCCTTCCTCCTCGTCCTGCTCGAAGTGGTGTGGTGCTCCTTCCCGTTCGTCATGGTCACCGTCTACGCCGGCATCCGCGCCGTGCCCGCGGAGGTGCTGGAGGCCGCCGCGCTGGACGGCGCCTCCCAGTGGCGGATCTGGCGCTCGGTGCTGGCCCCGATGCTGCGGCCGATCCTGGTCGTCGTCACCATCCAGTCCGTCATCTGGGACTTCAAGGTCTTCACCCAGATCTACGTCATGACGAACGGCGGCGGCATCGCCGGCCAGAACCTCGTCCTGAACGTCTACGCCTACCAGAAGGCGTTCGCGTCCTCGCAGTACGGCCTCGGCTCCGCGATCGGCGTCGTGATGCTGCTGATCCTGCTCGCCGTGACACTGGTCTACCTGCGGCTGCTGCGCCGCCAGGGGGAGGAGCTGTGAACCTCGCACGCGCACGGGTGCGCCGTCCCGGACGGCTCGCGGCCGAGGCCACGGCGCTGACCGTCGCCGTCCTGGTGGCCTTCCCGCTCTACTGGATGGTGCTGAGCGCCTTCCGACCGGCCGGGGAGATCGAGTCGGCCGAGCCTCGGCCCTGGACGACGTCCCCCTCGCTGGACTCCTTCCGACGGGTCTTCGGACAGCAGGAGTTCGGCCGCTACTTCCTCAACAGCCTCGTCGTCGCGGTCACCGTCGTGATCGCCTCCGCGCTGATCGCGTTCCTGGCGGCGACCGCCGTCACCCGGTTCCGGTTCCGCTTCCGCACCACCTTGCTGATCATGTTCCTGGTGGCCCAGATGGTGCCCGTGGAGGCGCTCACCATCCCGCTGTTCTTCCTGATGCGGGACCTCGGCCGGCTGAACACGCTGGGCTCGCTGATCCTGCCCCACATCGCCTTCTCGCTGCCCTTCGCGATCTGGATGCTGCGGGGCTTCGTCAAGGCCGTACCGGACGCCCTGGAGGAGGCGGCCCGCATCGACGGGGCGAGCAGGGGACGCTTCCTGTGGCAGATCCTCTTCCCGCTGGTCCTCCCGGGACTCGTGGCGACCAGTGTGTTCTCCTTCATCTCGACCTGGAACGACTTCCTGTTCGCGAAGTCGTTCATCATCAGCGACACCTCCCGGTCGACCCTGCCGATGGCGCTGCTGGTCTTCTACAAGCCGGACGACCCCGACTGGGGCGGCGTGATGGCCGCGTCCACGGTGATGACCATTCCGGTGCTGGTGTTCTTCGTGCTCGTGCAACGACGACTCGTCTCCGGCCTCGGCGGAGCGGTCAAGGACTGACGCGACGGACGCCGTCGTCCCCCGGCCGGGGCGGGCGAGGACCGACGAGGAACACCGGCCACCGCGCCGCCCGGGCCGCCCCGGGATCAATCACCGGGCACGCCCCGATGCTGCGGCCGGAAAGGTTCACCGGCTCGCGAACCCTTCCGGCCGCGGCCCTGGGGTCTTTCGTTTGGATCACGCCGGGCTCGCGGTCCTTGGCACCGCGCTCCCCCGAGCTCTTCGAGCAGGGGGTACCCCCACGCCGCGTTGTCGTCGGTTGCCATGGCTCCGCCGTGCCGCCCTCCTCCGCCGTGCGATGCTCCCCCACTGCCTGAACGGCGTGGGAGGGGCCCCACCACCAGACCCCGCTCCCTGACCCGGCCTGATCCGAACCAGAGCCCCTAGCCGATGACCTTCACGGTCCACTCGCACTCACTGACGATCTGCAGCCGGCGTGTGCCCGGCGTGTGCTGCCGCGCGCTGCCCTTGCCGGTCTTGTCCATCTCGTTGACCAGCCTGTCGTCCTTGTCGAAGACGATGAAGTTGCCCTCGCCGCCGACGGCGCCCATGGCCTTGGTGCAGTCGAACGTGTAGGACAGCGTCCACTCGTCGCCGGCCTTGAACGCGCTGGTGCTCTTGCTGCCGGACCCCGTGAGGGTGAGCAGCGTGGTCGGCTCGGCCTTGTGCGTGGGGGCGGGAGCCGCCTCGTGAGACGCCGGAGCCGAAGCGGACGCCGAAGTCGGCGCGCCCGCGGTCGACTTGTCCGTGTCGCTCTTGTCGTCGCTCCCACAGCCGGAGACCGCGGCGACCAACAGCAGGGCGGCGAGCGAGCCGCCGATCCCCCGCTCGAAACGGGCGTTCTTCCCCTCGGCCGGCTGCT
Organism: Streptomyces sp. NPDC018610; assembly: GCF_044391765.1. Taxonomy (NCBI): domain Bacteria; kingdom Bacillati; phylum Actinomycetota; class Actinomycetes; order Kitasatosporales; family Streptomycetaceae; genus Streptomyces; species Streptomyces sp. NPDC018610. Next base: position 103,338 of record NZ_JBISAL010000015.1, on the reverse strand, counting down.
GCCGGCCCGCCTTCGGGCCATCCTGCGGACGGAAGTCGGACACCGTCATCCCCCTGTTCCTCATCACTGCGAAACCCCCCTGGCTCCGCATGGCGCCCACCGTGACCTCGAAGTCCGTCCCGCACCTTCCGGGCGGTGGGCCGGCGTCCTGCCTCGGCGATCGAGCCGGCAGGACGTCCCTACCGGCCGATCCGCCTCAACGACAGGTTCCGGAGGGGGAGGCAGGCCGTACCCGCGACGACCGCCCCGCAGACCGTGGGCACGAGCCACCACGGCAGGCCCGTCCACCCGGTGATCAGGCCCACGACGGCGCAGACGACTCCCGCGACCACGAGCAGCCGCCTGCCGTACGGACGCCAGGTGAAGGGGCCGGGCTCACGCGGCCTGAGCAGGCGCATCGTACCGAAGACCAGCGCCCACACGGCCAGCAGCCCCGCGAACGTGCCGAGGGCGGCTGTCGGCTGGGGCTCGTCGCGAGGCGCGTCGCTGGATTCCTGCCGGACGCCCCCCTGGGCGATCATCACGACGACGCCGCGCCATACGGTGCCGGTGACGCGGTCCCCCCGCTGAAGCCCGCTGAGCACCGGCTCCGAATGGCCGAACCACACGCGCGCCCTCGGAAAGGGTCGCGGGCCGAGCAGCGTCGCCGTGATCTCCTTGGCGCCGAGCGAGGTGTCCTCGACGGTGAAGGGGATCTCCCGCAGGCAGTCCTCCACCCTCGGCACCGGCCGGCGGGCGGGGCACACCTCGGCCGCCCGGTACTCCTGATACCGGGTGCGGTCGCCGGGCAGCCAGTCGGCGAAGACGGCGTAGGAGGCCAGTGCGGAGGCCAGGGACACGACGATCAGCACCGCGCCCACCAGCGGGTTCCGGCCGATCCTCGGCCGGCGCGGCACGAGTCGGTCCGCTCCCCGGACGGTGCCGCTCCTCGTCGTGCTCATCGCTCGTCTCCCGCCGTCTCCCGCCGAACGCCACCAGTCTCGTAAGACCGTGATCAAGCGACAAGGAGATCGACCGGCAACCGGAGGACACGGATCCCTGCCGTGTCCCGGCAATGTCGTCCGACGCCGTCACGCCCTACGAGCGTTCGGCGAGCACCTGCGCCGGTCGGTCGGCGCATCGGGTGAGCCCGTCCAGCCGGGGACCGCCGCGGGCGAGGCGGAAGCCGTGGCGGCGGCCCCAGAACGCGGCCTGGACCGCCTGCGACCGGGCCCACCGCCGGACGCGTTCACGGTGGAGTTCCGCGGCCTCGGCGAAGACGTCCAGGATGCGGTGGACGGCCCTGCGCGGGTCGTCCGCTTCGAGGAGCGTCAGCGCGCGACTTCAGCAGTGTCCCGCCGTCGTAGGCGGGATCCGCCACGTCCCTCGGGATCGACGGCCGGCCACGGCTGCGCGTCGTCACGCTCGTGCAGCGGAACGGCGCCCCGCCCACCCCACGCGGCGAACGCGTCCGGCTCATGGACGTTGCAGGGATGCGGAAACGACACCTTCATCGCGGCGCTCCCCTCGGCTCCCCGACGCACCGGGCCGATGACGCCGCCGCCCCGGCCTCCCCTTCGCGGTCGACGGGGCTCCGTGCGAACTCCCCTGGAATCGTGAACATCCCGGCACCCTGCGCGCCCGCCCGCCGCGGCCACCGGGCCCGCTCGGGCCGCTGTCGCCCCGGCGGGCCGCGCACCTCGGGGATCAGCGCAGCAGCGCGTCGAGGAACGGACTGGACAGCACCCGGTGGGGGTCGAGCCGGTCGAGAGTCGCGACCGCCTCGTCCCAGCCCGGGCCGCCCCCGGCGCGCTGACTGGCGGGAACGGCGCGGGTGAGGACGTCCGGGTCGGACCACGCGGCGGTGTCGCTGTAGGCCCACCCCTTGGACCACTCCACGCGGACCGTCGCCCGGTCCCCGTCGAGGGTCAGGAGGAACTGCTCGATGTCCCGGTAGAAGCGGTGCAGAGCGGGGGTCGTCGGCAGGGAGAGGACGTCGATCCACACGGCGGTGTCGACGTCCGGCCGGTCCGGACGCGGCCGCAGGGCGGACAGCAGCGGGGGCCGCGCGCCGGGGACACCGCACACGGACGGGTCCTCCAGACCGGTCACCCGGATCTCCACCTGGCCGTTGACCGGGTACTCGCCGCGCGCCGCGTACTGCGCGAGCAGCGTGCGGTAGAAGTCGGCGAACCGGCTGACCACCCACTGCAGATCGGCGCGGCGGGTGAGGACGGCGTAGCCGTTGGCGGTCTCGCGCAGCGTGGTGGGGCGCACGTACTGCAGCAGGGTGCGGGAGGCGCCCCACAGGTCCGAGCGCAGGCCGCCCGCCAGCAGGTGGGTGAGCACGTCGCCGGTCAGCACGTCCCGCACGAGGGTCCCCGAGAGCAGGACGTCGGTGATGTCGCCGGTCAGCGCGACCTTGGCCAGCAGGTACTGGACCTGCCCGAAGAGCGGCGCGCTCGCCCACGCCCCGGCGACCAGGTCCCCGGCCAGCCGGGCCACCGGCTCGGGGAGGGAGTCGGAGAAGGGGTAGTTGTACGGCTCGTCGACCGCGCGGGCGGTGAGCGGCCGCTTCGGGGCGTCACTCCACACCTTCAGCCAGGGGCGGTCGGTGAAGGCGAACCAGATCGCCTCCACCCGGCCGGTGCGGTCCACGAAACCGGCCAGGGTCCGCGTGCCGGCCGGAGCGCCGGGCGCGGCGAACAGCTCCGTGGCGGGGATGTCCAGCAGGGACTGGCAGCGCAGGGTGCGGTCGGCGCCCACCCGCAGCACGGCCTCGGTGACGAGGGAGCGGCCGAGGTGGGTGAGGAGCGCGTCGCAGTCGGGCTCGGCCCGGCCGACGGTCCGCAGGACGTAGCGGCCGGCGCCGTCGTCCCAGACCACCGCGGTCAGCTCGGTGACCAGGTTGCTCAGCGAGCCGTAGCCGTGGCCGGGCGACGGGCTCTCGCCGACGGCGGGGACGGCCGTGCCGTGCGCGCCGACGGCGAGCGCGCCGCCGACCGAGAGATCGCCGGGCGCCGGCGCGGAGGCGACCCCGTGTCCGCCCGCGCCGGCGAACGCGAGCAGCGCCTCCAGCGAGGCGCCGGCCTGGACCCGGACTCCGGCCGGCCCGTCGGCGGCCGGCCGCTCCAGCGACATCGCGGTCAGGTGCGCGGTGGTGTCCAGCAGGACGACGCGGGAGGCGGCGGGTGTGCCGTCGGCCACCGTGAGGGGCGCCCAGCCGTGCCGCCGCCCTTGCGCGCGTACTCTCCAGCCGGCGCGGTGGGCCCAGTTGACGACGTCGAGCGCCTCCTGGGGGCTGCGCGGCGCGCACGTCCAGAGCTGGTCGGTACGGATCTCACCGGCCCAGTTCTCATAGGCGCGCTGGTACACGTCGATCCCGGGCGGGAAGCCCGGCGGCGCTGCCGAGGCCGCGTAGGCGCTGCCCGGCCGGACCAGCCCGCGCAGCAGCCAGAGCGCGCCGCCCGCGGCTGCCGACGACGCGAACAGTCCGCGCCGCGACAGCCCGCCGCCCTGGTTCGAAGGGCTGTCCGTCATTTCCCGCACCCCCATGACCCGCCGCGAACCGGTCCTGCTGGGCCGGTCGAACACGCACGCTACCCAGCAGGGACGGCCTCGCGGTCATACGATCGGCCGATTCACGTAAACGAGTGAATGTCCTGCGCATCGACCCCTTCCGTGGACTCCCGTCGCATAGGAGACCCGATCGGCACGCCCTAGGACGGCCGACCCCTGAGCGGGCACGGTCCGTCACGGGCCACCCGTGCGGCGTGCGCGGTCCGGGCGGTCGTGTGCGGTCCGGGCCGTGCGGGTGCTGCCCGCCCGACCGTGCGGCCGGGCCTCGCGGGCACCTGGTTCTGCCCGCGAGCGTGGCCGCGCGGTCCTTGCGGCGCCTTTCCCGGTTGTCGAAGGTCTCCGTGAGGACTGCGTCGATTCAGGGCGTCCGGCATGAGACCGAGGAGATCCTTTGACACGCGACCACTTGGCGAAGGACACGTCCGCGCAGCGGGAGCCGCAGGTCAAGCCGGCGCCCCGGGCGCTCGGCGCCCAGGGCTGGACGCCCGGCGCGCCGGTGGACCGAGCCGATGTGACCGCGCTTCAGCGGGCCGCGGGCAACGCCGTGGTCGCCCGGCTGGTCGAGGAGCAGCGGCACGCTCACGGCCCCGGCCGCGGGCATGCGGACCGGACCGTGCAGCGGTCGGCCGTGCACGATGTGCTGCGCGGCGCGGGTCAGCCGATGGGCGGTGAGCTGCGGCAGGAGATGGAGGCCCGGTTCGGCGGCGCGGACTTCTCCGACGTACGGCTGCACACCGGGGCCCAGGCGCGTCGCTCGGCGGAGGAGGTCGGGGCGCGCGCCTACACGTCGGGCAGCAGCATCGTGATCGGCGACGGCGGCGCCGACAAGCACACCCTCGCCCACGAGCTCGGGCATGTCCTCCAGCAGCGGCAGGGGCCGGTGGGCGGTGAGGCCGACCCGCGGGGCCTGCGCATCTCCAGGCCCACCGATCCCCTGGAGGTGGCTGCCGAGCGGCAGGCCCACGAGGTGATGCGGGGACAGGTGCCGGTGCTGCGCAAGGCCGACAGCGACACTCCGGTCCCGCCGGAGGCCGCGGCCTCCCCGGGGAGCGTGCCGGCCGTCCAACGCGTCCCGCTCCATGTCACGCACGAAGGGGACCGGAGCACGGGCCCGCAGGCCGTGGACTCCGACAACGAGCGGGACGTCCGCCAGTTCGTCTTCGATGCGATGCTCAAGGGCGACCACGAGGCGGTCACGCTCGTCATGAACCGTCTCGAAGCCCTCGATCCCCAGCCGGCCTATCTCGCCGGCCTCCGCGAGGTGGTGTCCCAGGCCCCTGCCCAGGACCGCCCCCGCATTCCCGCCCTGGTCCACTTCATCTGGATCGGCGGCGGCATCAGCAAGGACGCGCTCGACAACGTCCTCGCGTGGGCGGACAAGGCCCAGAACTCCGACTGGCGCATCAACCTCTGGACGGACAAGCGCAGTACCTGGTCGTGGGCCGACTCGCTCCGGGTGAAGGTGGCCAAGGCGATCGAGTTCAAGTACGTCGAGGACGCCCTCGACGAGCGGGTCGCGGCCACGTACGAGAAGGCGACCGGGGGCCCGGTGAAGGCGTACCCCCTGGCCTCCGACATCGCCCGGTACAGCATCCTGAAGAAGTTCGGCGGCGTGTACGCCGACGTGGACCTGGGGTCCGGGACGATCGACCTCAAGCAGACCCGGCCGGCGCTCCGCGAGAACGACGTCCCGGTCCTCGGACCCCTCATCCGGGACAAGGGCAGTCTCAACGCCTCCCTCTCGGCCGCCGGCGCGCCGCCCGCCACGGGGGTGGCGACCGCGGAGCAGGTCAGGACCGCGGCACGCTACCTCCTCGGCACGGGGGGCTACGGCAACCACTTCATCGGCGCGCAGGGGAACTCCGCCGTCATGGACAAGATGATCGACAAGATCGCCCGTTCCATCGGGGGCATGGACGCCGAGGAACTCCACATGGCCGGCCCCGTGGCGACCGGGCCCTTCGCCCTCATCCAGGTGGTCGACCAGCACCTCAGCTCGGAGTTCGGCGTCCAGAGCCTCCAGGCCGGAGAGCACCAGCTGTTCCAGCAGGCGGGGCGGCAGTTCCACGATCACATGCAGTGGCTGACCGCGGAGAGCGAGAACCAGAACTACTGACACCGTGACCCGCCGGACAGCCGGGCCGCGCGGTGAGCGGCGCCCGGTCTGCGCGGTGAGCGGCGCCCGGTCTGCGCGGCGGGGCGTCGAGCCGGGCGAAGGCGCGCGCCGGACTCCCGCATGACGCCGTCGAGCCCGGAGGCGACGCCCCGCACGCCGGGTCGTCAGCCGGTGGCGGTCGGCCGTTCCATCAGGGCGACCGTTCCGTCTCAGGGTGACCCGTCGGGGTCGCTCTGCCGACGGTGTGAAGGGGACAGGTGTGTCCGAAGGGGCGGCCGGCGGCCTCCAGGAGGGACGCCGGGTCGGTGAGGTCCCCATCGCCGAGCATCAGCTGCCCGCACCGGGGGCAGGCCGCGCAGACGCGGAGGTTCCTGCCGCACACCGCGACCACGGTGATGACCTTGCCCGAGCTGTCCGTGATCTCCGCCGTGGGATGCGGCCCGTCGGGCAGGCCGGTGCCGGTGCCCGTGAAGAGCCCACGCACGGAGAAGTCCTGCACGAACTCCCGTACGGCGCCATCGAGATCGTCCGCCGAGCCGGGCAGCGCCTCGTACCAGGGGGCCTCCTTCCACCGCCCGACCGACCCCCACGCGGTGTGGCCGGACAGCTGTGCGGCGAACCTGTCGAGAGGGATCCTGCCGCGCTCCCGGCGTTCCTCGGCGACACGTTCCCGCGTGCGCTCCAGCAGCGCCGCCCGCTCGGCGGCGGTCGCCCGGCGCTTCTCCAGCACGCCGACACGGACGGCCTCCAGCGCTTCGTGCCCGGCGGGCGTCAGACCGGCACGCTGGGCGACCTCGTCGCGCAGCGCGGCCAACCCCACGGACTCCGGCTCGCGCCCGACCGGGAAGCTCCTGTTGCGCGACTGCCTCATGGTCTGATGGCGGGCCTCGACCTGTTGGTGATCCGTGGCGCGCCGGCCGAACGGCTGCTCCACCGCCACCCTGCGCAGGCCGAGGCCGCCGATCAGGGCCCCGTACCAGACCGCGGTGAGGACGAGGTCCATCCGCTCGGCGGAACCGTGGCCGGCCATGCCGGTCATCGCCATGAGCAGGATCACCACGGTGGTCGCCGCGCCGATCGCCGGTATCTGCAGCAGCGACCACAGCACCGCACGGGCCGCGCCCGTCAACTGCCGTCGCTGGCCGGGCAGATCGGGCAGGCGGGGGCCCGAACGCGCGCTGCTCGCCCGGTACAGCAGCAACGCCGTTCCGCCCACGAGCCCCGCGGCCAGCCCCGGCGCCGTCACCGCGTCGGTGAGCAGCAGGTGCAGGGTCAGCGCCGTCGCGATCAGTCGCCACAGGAGGTTCCACCGCAACGACCGGGTGACCTCGGCCCGGACCTCGGAGGCCGCCGCCTCCCTTTCCAGGCGCTCGGTCTCCGCGGCCTCGGCCAGGTGCGCGGAGACCGTTTCAAACTGCCGCACCGTGCGTTCCCACTCGGCCTGTGCCCGGTTCTCCCGCTGCTCCTCGGCGGCCTTCTTGCGAAGCGCCCCTTCACATGCCGGACATGATTCCCCCTCATCGTGCTCACAGAAGATGTCGATCGTGCTCATTCCGCCCCTCCCCGCTCTCTGCCGGTCGGAGCATCATGAGCCTTCCGGGTGTGGCGATCAAGTGCCGGTCGTGTGACGGACTAGCAGGTCAGCGATGTGGATCGCCGGTGGGAAAGGCTCTTGCGTGCACTTGATCAACGGCATTAATGTGCCCTACACCTTGAGTGGGTCCTGTGGAGATTTCGTGGTTTCACCCGCTCATGGCCGTGCCCGTGTGTCCGGGCGGTCCGCCCCGACGTGAGCGCGGTGGGCCCGACAAGAGGGGGAGGTGCGGTGATGAAGGTCGCCGGCGGGGTGATGGACGTGTCCAACGTCTGCTGGTCGGACCGGCTGACACCGGTCGGCCGGCATTTCCCGCTGCTGAAGCGGCTGTTCCTGGTGCGCGACGCCTGGCACCGGGAGTACGGCGCCGACACCCCCTTGGCGCTGGTGGCCGACAACTCGCTGTGGCGGCTGCTTCGTTCCGACGAGCGGGCCACCTTGGAGCGGATGCGACGCGCCGGTGAGATCCGGATGGCCCCGACCGCCGACCCGGTCCTGCTGAGCCTGGCCCAGCGCAACGGCTGGCATGTCGTCAGCATGGACCAGTTCGTCGACCTGCGCCGAGACCATCCGTGGATCGAGCACAGCCCGCAGCGTTTCCTGGCCTGGGAGACCCACAACGGCCGGGTCGACTTCCGGCTTAGTGGCATACGCCCGCGCGCCCCCCAGGCGGTCACCCGGGCGATGGAGGACAAGACCCTCAAGTTCGAGCAGAAGCTCGACCCCCGAGACTCCACGCACCAGGCCGTGCTGGACAGCCACTGGCGATGCGTCAACCCGCAGTGTTTCAAGGCGCGTTACTGGCCGGACCGGCTGCACGACTGGCCCGTCCTGAGCCGGGCAGGGACCCCGATGTGCGGCGGCTGCCGGACCCGGGTGGAGAAGGTCGGCCCCCGCACCCGTCCCCGCTCGTTCGTGGCGCTGGACGCGGCGACCGGCCGCGAGTTCCTCCGTTTCCCGGTGGCCGAGGACGACGCCCTCGAGGCGGGCCGCGGGGCGCTGCGGCACGGCATCAACCTGGCCGCCGGGGAACTGGATCCCCCCGAGCGCATCACCCGGCTCAGCCGCCGGCACCTCCTGCTGGCCGTGGAGAGGACCCCGAACGGCTCCCGCGTCACCGCCGCCGACCTGGGGTCCGGCAACGGCACCGTACTGCGGCGCAACGGCGCCGACCGGCCTTTGGAGCCCGGGGAGTTCGTCAGTCTGCGCGAACAGGACCGTCTCGTCCTGGCCGACGTCGTCACCCTGCGCCTGTCCGGCAAGCGGTACTTCACCGACGAGCAGCAGGCGCGGCCCCGTCTGAGCGGCGCGGGGGGCGGCCTCACCGTGCTCGGCTGACACGACCGGCCTGGGCCACCGCCGGTACACCCGCCGAGCCCCCAGCCGGTCACCGCCCGAGGTCCCGCCGGACTCCCAGCCGGTCACCGTCCGAGGATCCGCAGAACTCTCAGCCGGTCGTCACCAGAAGCCCTGTCGGACTCTCAGCCGAGCCCCGTCTGAGCGCGGCCGGGTCCCGGCGGAGGCGGACCCGGTCTCCCCGGGCTCGAGCCCGCGAGACCCGGACGGTGCCGCGCGGGGCCTCCGACCGAGACCGCACCCGCCCCTCCTCCTCTCCACGACTCTCCACGACGTTGGGATGTCCGATCACATGCTGGTAAGTCTGACCCGGGTGGGACCGACCCGGCACTCACTCCTCACCTCGGCCGTGGTGGCCGGAGTGGACGCCGGAGCCGTCGTACGCTCGGTCCGGCTGCCCCCGGCACCGGCGTTCGCACCGACGGCCGAGGTCCGACCGCACGACACGGTCCCCGGCCTGCTGACGCTACGGCTGGACGGCGCCTGGCTGGGCACGCCCGCCTCCCGGGCACAGGTCTTCGGCCACCTCGCCGAGGTGAACGCCGGCCTGGCCCGCGTCGCCCGCGCGTACGGCGGAGTCCTGCTGCCCGCGGGCGTCCAGCGGGATGCCGCCGGTCCGCACGCGCCCCTGGCCGGCGACCGGCACGGGCTGCACATCCTCGACGACGTCGAACAGGCCGTCCTGGTCAACCTGCTGCGCCGGCACAGCCCCACACTGATCGCGCTGACCGGCCGGGCCCGGGTCGGCGGCGCCGCGGACCGGGCCGGCTCACGGCGCCTGATCGAGTCACGAGAACACCTGACGACCCGTTTCCTGCCCTCCGCCGACGCCCGGTACCTGCACCGCTTCCAGGCCGAACTGCGCCGGACCGACGGCATATCCGACCTGTCCCGGATGGACGTCGTACCCGTCCCACGGACGGTGGACGGACCGGCGCAGGTGCTGGTCCGCTGCGTCGACGCGCAGGCCGCGCTCGCCGACACCCGGGCGCAGGCCCTGCTGCTGGACGCCCTCGTCCTCAGGGCCCGGCGCATGGCCGCCGATGGCCGGCGCGAACGGCACGTCCCCCAGGACGTCATCGACGTCAACCGCACCCGCGCCGTGGTGCACGGCCTGCGGGCCCGCTTCCTGCCGACCGGGCCACGGGAAGGGAAGAGGCCCGCGAAGGAGACCGGCACACGAGGACCGGCCGCCACCGCGGCCGCGGAGGTGTCCGCCCGCCAGGCGGGTCGGCGTCTGCTCAGGGACCTGCTGCCCGAACTCTCCCTCCTGGACGCCACGGCCCTCGAGCTCCTCCCGTTGCTTGCCCCCTTGGACCTGCCCGACCTGGGCCTGCGCGACCTGCGGACCCAGGACCTGCTGCGTCGCGCGGCACGCGACCGCACCGGCCTGGCCGCCCGCGCCGAGCAGGGCCTGTGCGACCCACGACCCGGCGCCGCGGTGCACGACGAGTTGGAGCGCACCTCGCCGGGCCGACTGCGGCTGCTGCTGGACGACTGGGGCCGGATGCTCGCCGCCGGAGCCGCCCCCGCGGACATCACCGAGGACACCCGAGGCGCCGACGCCCCCGACAGCGCGGACCGGCGGGCCGCGGCGCCCCGCCGGTCCGGCGCCCGCCCCGGCCGCGACGAAGGGCGGCCCCGGCAGCGCCCGACGCGTGGCGGCGGGCGACGCGACCGCGACCCCAAGCACCCCGGCGGCAACCCGGGCGAACGTGCCGGACGGAAGGACCCCCAGTGACCCAGGCACCGACGGCGCAGATCGAGGCCGTCCTCGACCTGACCGCGTGGACCGTGCCGATGCAGGGCCCCGAAGACTTCGGGGCCCTGTGGAACGCGCTCGAACCCAGCCTCCACGGCCGCGACCTCAGCCGGACCCCGGTCCACACCTGGGACGCCCCGCAGGGAACGGTCCGGCTGGAGATCGTCCGGCTCGACCCGGCCGCCGCCGTGGCCGGCCCGCGCACCACCGTCAGCCTCGTCGCCGTACGCGAGGCGCCCGCACCCGCCGACCGGTGCGAGGTCTGCGCACGCGCGCGGCGGCCCGCCCCCCGCGCCGGCCTGCGCTGCGACGCCTGCGCGGCCGACGGCGGGTCCGGGCGGATCTGCGGCGATCACGCCGTACTGCTGGAGGGCGCGCTCACCGCCACCTGCGCCGACCACCGCCCGCGCTGCCAGGAGTGCGGCGACCTCGCGTCGTTCTGGTGCGCCGGCGCCTCGTGCCGCTCCCGCACCGCCTGGTGCGCCCGGCACCGCGCGACACCACCTCAGGGCTCCGGCGCCCCCTACTGCCCCGGTTGCCACCGGATCGCCTTCCCCGGCTGCGAGGAACCCGGCTGCGCGGCCGCCGGCACGATCGCCTGCGACTGGCACGGACCCGACCGACGCCCGTGTGGGCTCAAGGCGTGCACTCGGCATGCCCGGCGGTGGCAGGTCTTCGGCCCGGAGGCGATCGGCCTCGGACTGTGCCGCGCCCACGGCGGCGTCCGCGATGTGCCCGCCGAGGAACTCCTGCGTCAGATCTGTGCCGGAGCGGTCCGCAGGCGGCGTCCCGTCCTGCCCTCCCTCCAGGCGTTCGGACACACCCTGCGCAACTGCGGCCACCGGGAGCTGGCCGTCGACTACACGCGCGTCCGCTCTCTGCTGGCCGCCCTACGCTCCCGCGCGGACGCCGACGGCATGCGGGACCTCGGCAGGGGCATGGACCGTGCGGCCACCAGATGGGACCGCGAACTCGGCAAGCTGCGCGGCAGCGCGGGCACGGGCGAGCAACTGGTCGAGAGGCTGCGGCAACTGGTCGTCGCGCAGGATCCCCGGTACGGCGCCGAGCTCGCACGCGGCCTGCGGCTGGAGGAGTACAAACCCGCCATCACCTCCCAGGACCGCAGCCGTGAGGCGACGCTGTGGGTGCTGGTCCCCGGGCACCTCCGCGAGGTCGCCGACCGGGGAGCCTCCCGTCTCACGGCCTACTCGGGACAGCTGGGAGTGACGATCAGGCTCGCGGGCGACAGGAACGGTCAGCGCAGGGGAAACCGATGAACGCGATGCTGCCGAACGGGGACAGCCACCGGCTGTTCCAGGTGTCCGACGGCGGCGCCGTCCAGGGACAGCGCCTGGGCGTCTGCCCGGCCGACCTGCCTAGCGACACCCCGACCGCCGGGCTGCCGGCGCTGCTGACCCTGGACGCGGCGGGCGGGGAACTCCGGCTCGCCGTGCGCCTGGTCCCGGTCGCGGCGGTGCCCTCGGGCGTCGTCGCCCTGGGGGGTGAACTCGCCGCCGAGACCGGACTCGACGACCTCGCGGACGTCTCGCGGTGGAGTCTCGGGCAGGTCCCGGTGGTGCCCTTGCGCCGGGTACGTCTGGAATCCGCCTCGGAGGCGACCGCGGACGAGGCAGCGGCCGCGCTGACGGACGCCCGGCTGCCCGGCCGTCTGCTGTGGGTGCCCGCCGCCGAGGACGAGACGTGGCTGACCGTCGGCGAGCTCCCCTACCGGGTGAGCGTCCTGGACAGCGGGGAACGGCGGGACGTGCTGGCCGAGTTCGGTCGCGACACGGACGTCGAGCTCTTCGTCTCCGGAGCCCGCCGCGGCGTGGACATGGTGGTGCTGGCCGACTGCAGCGGCTCCATGCTGGTTCCCGACATCCCCGCCGACGACCTCCTCGGCGAGGCCGGACCGGACGAACCCGCCGGCTGGACGCCCCCTCCGCCGCCGGGCCGTCGCCCGCCGAAGAAGGAACGGGCGCAGGCGCTGCGTGAATCCCTGCGGTACCTGCTGGAGGAGCGGCGGCGGCTGCGGGGCAGGACCTCGCGGATCGCCCTGATGGAGTTCACCGACAGCGCCTGGCAGGTGTTTCCGCGCGGCGGCGGCATGAGCGACTTCGACGCGGACTCCCCCGCCTCCCTGGTCGCGGAGTTCGAGGCCGCCGTCGCCGACATCAGGCCCATCCGCCTGGCGCGCACCGACATCGGCAACGCCCTGCACGAGGCGGCGAACGTACTGCACCGGTACGGCGCGCCGGGCAACGAGAAGCGGATCGTGCTCATCAGCGACGGAGGCGACTGGCGGCCGAAGGGGGACCAGGGGCTCGGGGAGGTCGTCCAGGCGATCCAGGAACCGGTCAGCCTGATGGAGCACCTGCACCGCGACAGCGGCATCCGGGTGCACGCGGTGGGCATCAGCACCGAGGGGCTGTACCGGGCCTGGCTGGCCGAGGGGAACCACGACGGCAAGGGCCTGTCCCCGGACCATCTGCTGCTGCGCGAGCTGAGCCGGGTCGGCGGTGGCGACGCGGCGGCGATCGGCGGTCTCGGGGTCCTCGTCCGCGAGTTCTCCGAGCTGGGCGCGGGCACCTCCCGCCGGGTCGTCCTCTCGGAGGGCCCCGCGGTGGGCGGCACGGTCTCCCCGGCGGCCGCCGAGGCGCTGCGCGCGCTGGGAGACCGGCAGCGGGACGTCACGAGCACGCGTCCGCGGGCCGGTACGAGCGTTCCCGCGCCGTTCGGAGCGACCGGACCGGGAGCGGAGGCGGGACGGATCGTCGAGGCGAGCATGAAGGCCGACGAGGAGGCCCGGCGGGTGCTCGGCGGCGGCCTCTTCGATCAGGCCGATCTCGCGCGGGCGATCGCCCGCGCGATCCGTAAGGGGGACACTTCGACCGGGCAGCTCAACTTCATCCGGGATCTCCAGGCGTTCCGGCCCCGGACCGGGCGTGACGTGCCGCGGGACATCGAGCCCGCCCTCGTGGCTCTGGGCCGGTGTCTGGACGGTGTGGCCGACGGCACCCCGGAACAGGCGGGTGACGCCGACTGGCGAAGGCAACAGGTGTCGAGGCTCACCGCGTGTCTCGAGGAGCTGGCCGCACGGCTGACGGCCGCCCCGGTGCGGCACCGGTCGGCCCACCCGGACGCACCGCCGGCCCACCCGGACGCACCGCCGGCCCACGCGGACGCCCCCGCCGCCGCGTTCGTACGGCCCCCGGCCGTGCCCGTGCCCGACGCGGCGGCGCACGCGGCGCGCACCCCGACCGTGCCGGATCCCAGGGGTCAGGTGCGGACGCCCACAGTGCCCGAACAAGGGCCGCCCGTGGACGCGCCCGTGGACGAGTGGGGCACCCCTGCCACGGACACAGGCGGGAACCCGCGGCCGGCGGACGGGTGGGACGCTCCTGCCGCGGACGTCGGCGGCGACCTGCAGCCCGTGGACGGGTGGGGCACCCCCGCCGCGGACACCGGCGGCGACCCCCAGCCGGCGGACGGTTGGGGCACACCCGCGACGGACACCGGCGAGGACCCGCGGCCTCCGGCGCCGCCCGTCGGGCCGCGGCCTCCGGCGCCGCCCGCCGGTGCGTCCGCCCCCGCAGCAGTTCCCGACTTCGGCTTCGTCTACAGGGCGTGAAGATGAGCGAGACATCGATCTGGAGGCGCGGCCACACCTTCGGCCCCGCGTCGAATCCCGACGAGTACGAGCTGCGGGAGCTCTTCCACCGCGGCGGCGAGGGGGAGTTGTGGCGGGCCCGCCGCACCTGGCGGGACGGGACCCGGACCTCCCATGCCGTCAAGATCCTCCCCACCGAGGCCCTGGAGTCACCGGAGAAACTGGGCGTCTGGCGCGGTCGTTGGAACGACAGCGTGCACGCGGCCAACGGGATCACCATCGCCGGGCTGATCCGCTCCACCTGCATCGACGGCGTGCAGCCGCACGTCAGGGGCGAGCCGACCGAGCCCGGCGGGGTGTACCTGATCGGCCCGTGGCAGGAAGGCACCCGCCGTGTCGACCAGTGGGCCCGTGAGAGCACGGACCCGCCGGCCGAGAGACTGCGGGTGCTGGTCCGCCTCAGCCGGATCATCGACGAGCTGCACGACGCCGGCTGGACGCACCGCGACATCTCGGGCGGGAACGTCCTGGTCGACGGCGCGGGCACCCCCTTCCTGATCGACCTGACCTTCCTCACCCGGCTGGACCAGGCCATCAGCGTGGTGGTGAGCACCCCCGGCTACGCCACACCGGACGAGGAGACACACGGCCAACTGCCTGGCCGTTCCAAGGACTGTCTCGGTGTAGGGGTCCTGGCGCGGGTCCTGCTGCTGCCCCATCTGCCCCTTTACGAGCGGGTCCAGGACCTCGCGGCGGCGGTGCCGGAGGAACTCGCCGCGGTCGGCTACTCCGACGGCGTCGCCGCATGTCTCCTGCGGGCCCTCGACACGGATCCGTCGAAGCGGCCCGGACGGCTGCTGCCCTGGGTGGAGGAGCTGCGGCGACTCGTCGCGGCGGATCCGGACCCCGGGCAGCTGTGCATGGCGCTCACCACCGATGCCCTGGACCGCCCGGTGGTGGCCGTCGGTGGTGACCGCGGTCCGCGCTGGTTCACCGCCGTCGCCCCCGATGGCGGTCCGGGCGGCAGCCCACTCCTGCCGCACGACGGCCGGCCGCTGGACGTCCGCGAACTGGCGACGGTCCGGGACGCGCGGGGGGACGTCGTCGTCGCGGCCGTCGACGGCGGCGGCCTGCTGTGGACCGGCGACCGCGACAGCGGCTGGACGGTGCGGACCGGGCACGCCCGGGGCCTGGCGGTCCTGGGCTCCGCCCGGGGTGAGGTCCTGGTGTGGACGGCCCAGCCCGAGGGCGTCCTGTGCCTGCGGCTGTCGTCTGACGGCTCCCCACCGCGGCAGGAGGAGTTCGCGGCCGCACCCGGCTCCCGTGTCCTCGCGGCGGCCTGGGACGCGGCCGGCCGCGCCGCCGTCCTGGTCGCCGAACCCGACCGGGTCGTCCACTGCACCTGGCCAGCGCACCCCGGCCACCTGCCGGAATGGGCGACGGTCCGCGCCGTGGCGGCGGTCCGGGGGACGATCGCGCTGCATCGTGGCTGGGGCGAACTGGAGGCCGCGCTCGTCACGGCGGACGGCACCCGGTTCAGCCTGAGCAGACATCACTCGGGGGCGCCGTGGCAGAGCGTCGAATCCTCCCGGGAGGCGAGTTCGCGCGTCGAACTGCGCGGCATCCGGCAGGGCATCGCCCGCGCCACGGCGGGGCCGGAAGGACTCACCGTCGTGACGGAGACGAACGTCGGGAGGGAGGCGTCGGAGCCGACCAGGACGCATCTCCTGCACGCCGGACCGGCCCGGCTCGTCGGCCTGCACGTCGGGCGCGACGGGAACCTGCATGTGGCCGCCCTGGTCGACGGGAACGTCCGGTGCTGGTCGGAGACCTGGGCGGAGGAATGGGCACCCGTCGCCCTCCGGCGGGCGTGACGGCACCGGCCGGACGCCGGGGCGATCGCCCCGGCGGACCTGCTTCGTCAGCCCCCTCCGGCAGCATGCCGCTGTGACAGACGTGACAGACACACCTGATCAGCGTCCCGCCGAAGCTGTTCTCGCCTTCCTGCGCGCGGCGTTCCCACCGGAGTGGCGCGAGCCCGCGCTCGGCCACGAAGCCGTCGCGGCGTGGGAGGCCGAGAATCGGGTGCGGCTTCCGGAGCCGTACCGGACGTTCGTCGCGGAGATCGGTGACGGGTCCGGCCTCGGACCCGCCGAGGACGGCGGTCTGCAACCACTCGGCCGGCTGCCCGCGAGCTGGCCCGACCTCGGACCGCGCCGACCCGGGGAACCGCTTCCTCCAGAGGAAGCCTGGTCCTGGGAGGACGACGAGACGGTCGTCCCCGAGGACCCGCGGATCGACGCCACGTACAGCCACGGGTCCGTCGTCCTCGGGTCCGACGACGGGTACTCCTTCTGGCTCCTGCTGACCACGGGCCGGCACCGCGGCGAGGTCTGGATGGTCGGGGACGTCGGCGCGCCCCGGTGCCCGTGAACCACCGCGCCCCCACCCGCCCCGTCCGGGCCGTCCCCCACCCCGTCCCGGCCGACCTGACGGGGCGCCGACGACGCTTCGCGCGGCGAGGGACGGTGCCGACCCTCGCCGCCTGTGGCGTGCGCGGGCCCGGACGGTCATGGCACGGACCTCGCTTCGCCTCCCCGTCGGCTCGGCGTACGTCAGCTCGACGTGTCGGCGAACATGCCGGGCTCGTAGGAGCCGCCCGGGTTGTGCACGATCACGTTCATCCGGGTGGCCGCGTTGATCAGGGAGACCAGGCAGACCAGGGCGCCGACCTGGTCGTCGTCGTAGTGCTCGCGCACCTCGGCCCAGGTCTCGTCGGACACGCCGTGGTCGCCGAGCCGCGTGCCTTCCTCGGTGAGCGCCAGCGCGGCCCGTTCGGCCTCGGTGAACACGGTGCTGTGCCGCCAGGCGGCGACCAGGTTGAGCCGCAGCGCGCTCTCACCGGCGGCTGCGGCCTCCTTGGTGTGGACGTCGACGCAGAATCCGCAGCCGTTGATCTGGCCGACCCGCAGCGCCACCAGTTCCCGCAGGGCCTTGGGCAGCGTCGCCCCTTCCAGGGCCGACGAGGTGTTGTAGAACCGCTTGGCGACCTTCGCGGCGGTCGGGCTGTCGAACAGGTTGAAACGGGGTTCCATGACGTCGTCCTCACTCGTGGTGTCGCGCACTGCCGTACCGGACGAACACGAGATGCCGACGGCCCGGTCCTTGTGACGACGCGGGGATGTGGCGTGCGTCACCGACCGCGGGCGTCACAGAGCGGTGGGGGCCGGCGTCTGGTGTACGGCGTAGTCGACAGCGAACGGACAGGAGCCGGCGATGAACGACCGAACCACGAGCGACGGGACGAGCGGCCCCTCCGAGCCGGTCGCGCGCGGCGACCGCACGGACGGCGTCACCCGGGCGTTCGTCGCCCACCGCAACCTGCTGTTCACCGTCGCCTACGAGATGCTCGGCTCCGCCGCCGACGCCGAGGACGTCCTCCAGGAGACCTGGTTGCGGTGGGCGGGCGTCGATCCCGACACCGTGCGGGACCAGCGGGCGTACCTGGTCCGGATCACCACCCGGCAGGCGCTGAGCCATCTGCGCACGCTCGGCCGGCGCAAGGAGTCCTACGTCGGCCCCTGGCTGCCCGAGCCGTTGCTCACCTCACCCGACGTGGCCGAGGACGTCGAGCTGGCCGACAGCGTCTCGATGGCGATGCTGCTGGTACTGGAGACGCTCGCCCCGACCGAGCGGGCGGTGTTCGTGCTGCGCGAGGTGTTCGACCTCGGGTACGGCGAGATCGCCGAGGCCGTCGGCAAGAGTCCGGCCGCGGTCCGCCAGATCGCCCACCGGGCACGGGCCCATGTCGCCGCGCGCCGACCGCGCGGGGCCGCCACCGCCGCCGAGACCCGCCGCACCGTCGAGGCGTTCCAGCGGGCCGTCGAGACGGGCGATCTGCGACGCCTGCTCGACATCCTCGCGCCGGACGTCGTCCTGCTGACCGACGGCGGCGGAGTCGTGCGGGCCGCGTCGGCGCCCGTCGTGGGGGCCGACCAGGTGGCCCGGGTGCTGGGCAGGATCGCCCCTGCGCTGTCACTGCGGCCGACACACGTCAACGGCGACCCGGCGCTGATCGTCCGGCTGGACGGCGCGATCGACACCGTCATCGCGATGCGCGTCGACGACGGCCTCGTCACCGGGCTCTACGCCGTGCGCAACCCCGAGAAGCTGTCGCACCTGGAGCGGGAGACCACCTTGCGCCGCTGAGGACGCGGCCCCGAACCCTCGCGGAGCCGTGGACCACCGGCGGGACGCCAGGACCAGTACTCGCCGTCGCCGCTGTCCCCTTGTTCCTCGAGGCTGCTGTACGGATCTGCCGGATCCAGCGGTCCACCGGCAGCGGGTCGGGTTCGCCCGTGACCCGTCAGGCGACGGAGGGCGCGGCTACGGCTACCGCTCCGGCCAGGACTGTGCGGCGGCGGAGAGCGCGTCCGTGTGCGGCGAGACCCGCGGCCAGTGCGCGCGCAGCGTGCGGACCGTCTCGGCGATGGCCGGGCGGCGGGCCGCGCCGGTGCGCCACAGGGCGTACAGGCGGCGTACCGGCATCGGGTCGAGCGGTACCTCCACCACCCCGGGCGGCAACGGGCCGCGGCCCAGGCGGGGGATCAGGGAGATGCCGAGCCCGGCGGCGACCAGGGCGACCAGCGTCGGGTTCTCCTCGGCCTGGTGGACGATCTCCGGTTCGTGCCCGGCGGAACGCAGGGTGCGGACCAGCCAGTCGTGGCAGACCCGCCCCGGCGGCTGGCAGACCCACCGCTGCCCGCCCAGCTCCTCCCGCCGCACGGCCGTCCGCCCCGCGAAGGGATGCCCCTCGGGGACGACCAGAGCGCACGGGTCGTCGCCGATCACCGCCTGCTCCACACCCGCCGGCGCGGGCAGCGGGGCGATGTCCCAGTCGTGCGCGACGACCAGGTCGACGGCGCCCTTGGCCACCAGAGCCACCGACAGGTGCGGGTCGACCTCGCTGAGCCGGGTGTCCAGGGCGGGGTGCCGCACCGCGAGATCGGCCAGGACGGGGGGCATGAGGCCGCGCGCCGCCGACGCGAAGGCGGCGACGGTCAGCCGGCCCGCCGGAACCCCGCGCCGCTCCTCCAGACGGGTTTCCGCCCGCTCCACGAGAGCCAGCAACTCGGCCGCCGTCTCCACCAGTTGGTGCGCCTCGTCGGTCAGCCGCACTCCGCGCCCCTCCCGCTCCAGCAGCACGGTGCGCGTCTCCCGCTCCAGCTTGGCGATCTGCTGGGACACGGCGGAGGGCGTGAAGCCGAGCGCTGCGGCGGCCGCGGCGACGGTGCCGTGCACGGAGACGGCGTGCAGGGCGCGCAGGCGCTGCAGATCGAGCACGGTGGACTCCTCGCCGGGTCGACGGTTAGCGATGCTTCATCCAACCATGCAGCAATCATCGCTGGTGCTACATGGTCGTGGGAGACGATCCTCGACCCATGCGACCTTCCCACCTTCTCCTCGCGGTGCTCGTCGCGGCCGTCTGGGGCGTGAACTTCACCGTCATCGAGATCGGCCTCGACCACTTCCCGCCGCTGCTCTTCTCCGCCCTGCGCTTCCTGGTGGCCGCGCTGCCCGCCGTGTTCTTCGTGGGCCGCCCCAAGGTGGCGTGGAAGTGGATCGTGGCGGTGGGACTGGCGCTGGGCGTGGCCAAGTTCGGCCTGCTCTTCATCGGCATGGACGCGGGCATGCCAGCCGGGCTGTCCTCGCTGGTGCTGCAGATCCAGGCCGTCTTCACGGCCCTGTTCGCCGCCGTCGCCCTGGGCGAACGCCCCACCGGCGTACGGCTCCTGGGCATGCTGATCGCCCTCGCGGGCATCGGCGCCGCGGCCGTCGACGAGGGGACGTCCGGCCCGTTGGGCGCCTTCCTGATCGTCATCGCCGCGGCGGCCTGCTGGGGCGTGTCCAACGTCCTGACCCGCAAGGCGGCCCCGCCCGACGCCCTGAACTGGATGGTCTGGGTGTCGACGGTGCCGGTGCTGCCTCTGCTGCTCCTCTCCCTCCTCACCGAGGGCCCCTCCGCCGACCTCGCCGCGCTGCGCGGCTTCGACTGGGCGGGCGCGGGCACGCTCCTCTACGTCGCCTGGGGCGCGACCGTGTTCGGCTTCGGCGCCTGGGGGTGGCTGCTGCGCCGCCACCCGGCGTCCACGGTCGCGCCGTTCTCGCTGCTCGTCCCCGTCTTCGGGATGTCCGCGGCGGCCCTGTTCCTCGACGAGTCGGTCAGTCCGCTGCGCTGGTGCGCGGCCGCGCTGCTGGTGAGCGGGGTGGCACTGACCACGCTCACCCCGGGACGCCGGACAGCCGCCACCGGGAACGAGACCCGCGCCGCCCCCCGGCGCACCCTCACGGACGCCTGATCCCGACCACGCCCCCGCCGAGCCCGTGCCGAGGCAGACGATCCAGGGCGCGGCGCGGGCACCCCGGCCACGAGCCCACCGGTGACCGGCTTCGCCGACTAGCGTGACCACCCCGGCGGATCGAGACGGCGGGACCGGGCACCTGGAGCGGACGGGTGCCTTACTCGGTGCCTTGCTCGCGTTGGCTTCCGCGGTCTGCTACGGCTTCGTGGACTTCGCCGGCGGACCGCTGTCCCGTCGGGTCCACTTCGCCGTGGTCACCTTCCTGGGGCAGGCCGGAGGGCTGTCACCGGAGTGGCCCTGTCCGTGGTGTGCGGGGTGCTCTTCCCGGGGAGGAGCCGCCAGGAGTTCTGGCGCCGTAGCGTTTCCTGTACAGAGTCACCTGCTCGGCGCTCATCGATGACGAGACGGCGTACACGTCGCCGACACGCCGGCCGCCGTACCGGCGGCGTTCGCCCCTCTCGGGCACTTCGCACGTCATGACGGACACCTGGGAGTCGGGTTGCCAGTGCAGGGCGCAGGCCGGGGCGTTCGGGTCCGGGACGGCCTCCATGCGCACGCCACGCCTGGCCAGCAGCCGCTCCAGTCTGTCGAAGCGGAGACGGCGGTCGAAGCGGCCGTACCGTGCGCGAACGGCGCCGTTGACGGTGCTGCCGCCCAAGGACGAGAGCCGATGCACCTGGAGGGTGAAGTGGTGCCCCACCCAGGCGTGTTCGCGCGATTCCCGACTCCAGAAGAACTCGACCATCCCGTAGTCGCGCCACATGCTCAGGTCGTCGAAGGAGTTCTCGGCGAAGTCGGGACCCAGGATCGCGGTGACCTGGTCGGGACTGTCCGTCGGCTTGGCGCCGAGCACCGTCCCGGACGTGATCACATCCGTGTAGAAGGCGAGGGAATGCGGAGTCAACTGGTCCTTCCTCAGTTCTCGGGTCGCCGGGCGCCGTAGTAGCTGTGACGCATACGGAACCTCATGGGCCCGGTGCCGTCCGCCTCGATGTGCCCGATCAGCATCGCACTCAGCGGCTCGGGCAGCTCCTTGCCATGTGCTGCGGTCCATTCCGAAGAGGCGAAGAGTCCTCGCACCGTCGAGTCGGGCCGGACCCGGCGGGCGGCTGACGAGCGCGGAGAGCACGAGCTCGGGGTCTTCGGCGAGCAGCATCCGCTGGATCGCCAGGTCGTACCACTTCAGGCCGCCGGTGGACTCCCTGGCGGCGATCCCCGCCCAGGCGAGCAGGACGCGGATCCGCTCGATCCCGTCGGGACAGTGCTGATGGACGAGTGCGGCGAGCCGGGCCGTGGCGTCGCGGAGCCGATCCGACGAGGCTCCCAGGTCGCTTCCCGGCGGGGCGCAGACATCCATGGCCGCGTCGCGCAGCCCGGCGGGCGCGGCCCGGAGCCAACGCAGCCGACGCCGCTCCACCTCGGCCTCCCGCGCGGCCAGTTCCGCCTGGACCTCGCGGGATCGGGTCAGGCCCCGCTCCGCCAGCCACTCGGTGAGTGCCGGACCGTCGCGCAGGTCGGCATCGCAGTCCCCGACCCCCCGGATGCCGGACTGGTGGTGCAGCGTCCAGCAGGCGATCGGCCCGCCCCTCTCGTCGTGAACCATGATCGTCGGCCAGCCGTCGCACAGGCACCGGTCGCCGGTGCCGCCGTCCACAAGGGCCAGCAGCCGGCCCAAGCCGGCGATGTCGGCACCGGTCACCACGGTCCGCGCCACGTCGGCGGAGTCCGCCTCGGCAGGCGGCCCCTCGATGATCACGACGTGCCCGGCGCGGTTCAGTACTTCGCGCAGGCGAGCTGTCGTCGGAGCGCCCTGGGCCATGTCCGCCCTTCCCTCATGGATCACGTCCGCGACGATACCGGCGCCCTTCCGTTGACGCCCCGGTGCGTGAGAGCGTCACCGCGACGGGCATCGGCGGCGGACTGAGTCCCCCAGGTGGCCGCCCCCTCGGTGAACTCGGTCTCCGCGGGCGGGCGGCCGCCCCCTCGGTGAAGTCCGTCCTGCCGGGCATACGCATGCCATGACGTCACAGTGGAACAGTCCGGGCCGTCCGAACACCGGGCGGGAGTCTCGTCATGCCGGCCGCGCGGCCTGGGCCGGGTGCGCGCTGGTTCCGCTCCTCGCGCTGACCGCCTGCGACCACGGCGGTGGCGACCGGCCGCTGCCCGGCGCCGTCCACGGCGAACACGGCGGGGAGTTCGAGAAGGCCGCTCTCTCGGACGGCAGCCGTCTCCTCATCACCACCCAGGGCGGCGTACGGGTCGTCGGGACGGACGACGACAGTGTCACGGTGGACGACGCGACCCTCGCCCATTGGGACGGGGACGGCAGCACGCACACCCTCGACCTGCCCTGCGACGAGGGCGACGAGCGGGCCAGGGACAACTGCGGCGGGATGCCGCTCGTCCACGTGCCCACCGGTGTCTCGCTCACCGTGCGGGCCCGCGACGCCGGGATCGACGTGAGCGGTGTGCGGGGCCAGTTGAGCCTGAGCACCGTCAACGGCGACGTCACCGTGCAGGACTCGGGCACGAGAGGGGCCCGCCAGCACCTGGTGACCCGTAACGGCTCCGTCCGCGCGACCGGCCTCGAGGCGCGCGGCGTGGGCGCGGAGACGGTCAACGGCGACGTCGACCTGCTGTGCGCGACCTCGCCCGACACGCTCGACGGCGTCACCCGCAACGGCTCCGTGCGCGTGACCCTCCCGGCGGACGCCCCGCCGTACGCGGCCGACGCGAGAACCGTCAACGGCCGTTCCTCCGTGGACGTCCCGGCCGCCGGCCCCGCGGACCACCGGCACCGCCTGACCCTGCGCACCGTCAACGGCGACACCGAGGCCCATCGGGGATAGCGAGGCGCGGCGTGGTGGCCCGCGGTCCGGGGAGGACCCCCGGCGTGCTGGGGCGGCGACGACCGGAAGGGCGACCAGCGGCCCTTGGCCGGGGGCCGCGGGATCCCTCTGCCTCCCTCGGTACGGGCGCGGCCCGGACGTCACCCGTCGGGGCTCAGTAGCATCCGCAGTCGTGCACCACTGCCGTCCGCCCGTCGAAGGAAGCCGACCATGACGCATCACCCGACCGTCTCCCTCACGGAGTTCCCCGTCTCCGACCGTGAGGCCGGGCCGTACGGGATCACCGCCGGACCGGACGGTGCGATGTGGTTCACCATGGTCCGTCACGGACGGATCGGCAGGGTCGCACCAGCCGGCGAGATCACCTCCCACCAGCTCGAACCGGCCTCCGGCGGACCGTCGATCATCACGGCGGGACCGGATGACGCGCTGTGGTTCACCGAGTTCCGCGGCCATCGCATCAGCCGCATGACCACCGCCGGAGACGTCACCTCGTTCCCCCTGCCGACTCCGGAGGCCGGGCCCTTCGGGATCGCGGCGGGACCCGATGACGCGTTGTGGTTCACCGAAGCGGGCGCCGACCGCATCGGCCGCATCACGACCGACGGGCGCATCACCGAGTTCCCCCTGCCGGTGTCGGGGGCCTTCCCGTCGGCCATCACGGCCGGCCCGGACGACCGGCTGTGGTTCACGATGAACCAGGCGAACGCGGTGGGCGCCATCGCGCGCGACGGGGCCGTCACCGTCCATCCCCTGCCGACGCCCGGCGGGGCCCCGGTCGGCATCACGGCGGGCGCCGACGGGGCTCTGTGGTTCGTCGAGATCGGGGCCGGCCGGATCGGACGGATCACGCCGGACGGGAAGATCGACGAGTTCCCCCTGCCCGACCCCGCGTCACGCCCGCACGCCATCGCCGCCGGCGCCGACGGGAACTGCTGGTTCACCGAGTGGGGGGCCAACCGCGTCGGACGGATCACCCCTGACGGCCGCATCGACGAACACGATCTCCCCAGCCCGTCCTCGGAACCCCACGGCATCGCCCAGGGCCCGGACGGCGCGATGTGGACCGCTCTCGAGATCGGGGCGATCGCCCGCCTCACCACGCACCGGGACGGACCGCACCGACACGGCGCGGTGGGGGAGCGGTGACGATCCCCGGGTGTGCCGCGTCCGGGTGGCCGGCCCGGAGGGGGACGCCCGTGGGACGGCCGGATCCGGGGAGAGGCGCCCGTCGGCGTCGACAAGAAGCGGGCCCGGGCCGCACCCCCCCCCGGGGGGCGGGGGTGCGGGCCCGGCCCCCGTGGCGGGCGGTGGCGTTCAGCGCGCCGGGGCGGCGTAGACCCGGGGCGTCGGTCCGCG
>NZ_JBISAL010000015.1:63989-78762 GCF_044391765.1 Streptomyces sp. NPDC018610 | reverse complement strand
GGGGGGGACACAACTCGGGGGCCCGGGCCCCACCCCCCCCGGGGGTGGGGGGGTTGGGCCCGGGGCCGACGTGGCGGGCGGTGTCGTTCAGCGCGCCGTGACGTCGAAGACCGGTGACGTCGTTCAGCGCAACGTGACGTCGAAGACCGGTGACGTCGTTCAGCGCACCGTGACGTCGAAGACCGGTGACGTCGTCCTGCCGTTGACGATGCGCAGGTCGTTCTTGCCCTTGATGCCGAGCTTGACGCCCAGCGAGTAGGAGCCGCCGCGCGACACGGGGGCGGACGCGGGCAGGGAGACCCACGTGCCGTGCTGCTTCTGCTGCAGGGTCACTTTGCCGCCGGCCTTCAGGCCCGTGGTCCTGCCGGTGACCCGGAACAGCTGCCAGGCCCGGACCGAGGTCGTCGACGGCGTGGCGGTGATGCCGGCCTTGGCGGCCTGGGCCTTCTGCACCGCGGCGGCGGGCGACGCGGTGTGCGCGGCGGTGCCGGTGGCGGCCGTCGCGGTGCCCGCGAGGGCGAGAGAGGCGGCGCCAAGGGCGCCGATGACGGCCGTACGCAGAGAACGCCGCTTCGAGATCATCACTGATACGTCCCTTTCCATGGCGGAAGTGGCTTCTCTTACGGGAAGAGAGCTACATGCCGTTTGGTGTGGTCGGCCATGGAGACGGCGTGCGGGGCGCGGTCGTTCACCGGCGTTGTGTCCCCGTCCTGTAACAGCCGTTCGGCACCGGGCCGCCCGCAGGTCGCGCTGCCTGACCGCCCGGGACGGATCGCCGTCCGTGTCACTCCAGAACGGGTCTGCGGTCGGGGTGCGCCGGATCGAGGGTGAAGAGGGTGCCGTCGGAGGCCGCCAGCACCAGGGCGCCCTGGTTGAACCACACGGTGGGCAGCAGCCCGCTGTTCAGCACCTCCGCGCGGGCCGACGATTCCCACAGCAGGGTGCCGCGCGCCGCGTCGAGGGCCGCCACCCGGCCGCTCCCCCCGGCCAGGTACACGGTGCGCCCGCTCCGGTCAGCCGAGACCTGGCCCGGCGTCTCCAGGGTCGTGTGCCGCTGCCACAGCCGGGCTCCCGTCGTGGGTGAGACGGCGGTGACCAGGCCGCTGGAGGTGGCGAAGTAGAGCGTGCCGTGGGCCAGGGCCGGGACCCCTCCTCGATACCGCTCGGGCAGCGGCGTCAGCGCCCGCTCGCCGGTGCGGGGGTCGACGCGCACGATCCGGGTGTAGATCAGGTCGGGGCTGTTGGCCACGGGGCGGTCGTCCGCCTCGACGAAGACCAGCTGACCGTCCCGGACGCCGACGAAGCTCCTCGGCTGGGCGGGGGACGTCAGGGCGCGCGCGGAACCGTCGGTGGGATCGACGACGAGGAACCGGGTGGCGTGCGATCCCTCCGCCTGGGCGAGGCACTCCACGTACGGGCGGTCCTCGGCGGCGAGCAGCAGACAGTCGTACCCGGAGGGCACGGGGATCCTCCGGCGTACGGTGCCGTCGCGCGCCGAGCGGACGGTCACCGTGCCGCCGTCGCCCTCCTGCGTCAGTGTGACCCCGGCGGCGTAGGCCGAGCCCAGGCTGTCGGTGCGCACCGGGTGGGACCAGAGTCTGGCGCCGCTCGCGCCGTCGAGGGCGAGGACGGACTGCGCCTGCCCCTGGCCGCCGTCATCGGTGACCGTCAGCTCCACGAGCACCACGCCTTCGTACACGCCGAGAAGCGTCGTGATGCAGCGGTCGGCCGGCACCCCGGCGGGCGCGATGCCGGAGCGCCACAGGGTGTGCCCGGTGGTGGCGTCGATCCGTTCCGGCAGGAGCGCGGTGCCGGCGCAGTAGAGGGCGCCGTCGTCCGGTACGCAGGCCGGCGCCCTGTCGCCCTCGTACCCCG
Organism: Streptomyces sp. NPDC018610; assembly: GCF_044391765.1. Classification (NCBI taxonomy): domain Bacteria; kingdom Bacillati; phylum Actinomycetota; class Actinomycetes; order Kitasatosporales; family Streptomycetaceae; genus Streptomyces; species Streptomyces sp. NPDC018610. The sequence goes on along the minus strand of NZ_JBISAL010000015.1, from coordinate 76,887 downwards.
GCGCCTTCCGCACGCCCTTCTCCGCGTCCGCCGCCGCGGTCGTCTGCCACGGCTTCCAGCCGGCCGGGAGAGCGGCCCAGCGGCTGGAGGCGGTGGAGTCCACCCGCGCCGGTGTGCCCTCGCCGCCGCGCGAGCCGAGCAGGAGGCAGCCGGTCAGGGCCGCGGCCAGTACGCCGGAGACGGCCAACAGCGTCCGCGCCGCGCGCCACCGGGGGCGGCGGCCGCCGGCGGTGGCGACGCCGGCGAGAGAGGGGGCAGCACCGGGGCGCGCGGAGGGCAGCCGCAGCGTCATCGTTTCCGCTTCGCCCGGCGGCGGCTCCGGCAGGGCCTCGGCGAACGCCCGTGCCAGTTCGTCCGGTCCGGGCCGCTCGGCGGGCTCCTTGGCCAGGCAGCGCTCCAGCACCGCGCGAACGGTGCCGGTCACCCCGTCCAGGACGGGAGGGCTGTGGACCACCCGGTAGCCGGCCAGATAGGGGCTGTCGGCGTCGAAGGGGCCGCGTCCGGTGACGCAGTACACCAGCAACGCGCCGAGCGAGAAGACGTCGGAGGCCGGTCCGACCGTCCGGGCGTCGGTGAACTGCTCCGGCGACATGAAGGGCGGGGTGCCGATCACCTGCCCGGTCTCGGTGAGGGCGTGATGGCTCTCGGCCGCCCGGGAGATGCCGAAGTCGATGACGCGGGGGCCGTCGTCGGCCATCAGGACGTTGGCCGGTTTCAGGTCGCGGTGCACCACCCCGGCCCGGTGGATGTCCCGCAGTGCCTCCGCCAGGCCCAGCGCCAACGGCCGCAACTCGGCGAGGCGCAGGGGTCCTCGGTCGCGGATGCGGGCGGCGAGCGACTGGCCGGGCACGTACTGGGTGGCCATCCACGGCGACCCGGCCTCCGGATCGGCGTCCACCACGGCCGCGGTGAAGGCCCCGCTCACCCGGCGGGCGGCCTCGACCTCCTGGCGGAACCGGGCACGGAAGACAGGGTCCTCGGCGTATTCGGCGTGCACGACCTTGACGGCGACCTCGCGCCCGGAACGCGATCTGCCCAGGTAGACCATGCCCATGCCGCCGCTTCCGAGCCGGTCGGTCAGCCGGTAGCCGCCGACGGACCTCGGGTCGTCCTTGTGCAGCGGCACGGCGCCCCCCTCGCTGGCCAGCAGTTCCGGACGCCACGATACGGAACCGGAACGCCGCGGCGGCCGGGGCTCCTAGGGTGCCGGGCGGCCTTTCACAGAAGCGTCACACGTGCCGGAACGTCGACGCGGGGCAGGCGGGGACATCGACGCGTCGGGTGAGGCGGGAGCGCCGGCGCCGACGGGGCGGAGCGCCGGCGCGGATGAAGCGCGAAGGACACCGCTTGACATCATTTTCCGCGCGGCCCTAGCTTCCGAGCCATGAGCGAGCCGTTGACGACCCCCGGCGAAGGTTTCCACCCCCACCTCGGTGATGCGGCCGGACAGCCCGAAGCCCCGCCGCACACCCGACTTCACCACATCCGCGCCGACGCGCTCGACGGTGACACCGCCCAGAGCGGAGGCATGCGCAGGTTCGCCGCCATCAGCGGGAGGACGGTGGGATCCGAGAAACTCTGGATGGGACAGACCCACGTCGCCCCCTCCACCTCCTCCTCCGACCACCACCACGGCGAGTCCGAGACCGCGATCCACGTCGTCAGCGGCCACCCCGAGTTCGTCTTCCTCGACGACTCGGGCCCGGAGCCCCGAGAGGTACGGCTGCGCACCGCGCCCGGCGACTACGTCTTCGTACCGCCGTACGTCCCGCACCGCGAGGAGAATCCCGATCCCGCCGAAGAGGCCGTCGTCGTCATCGCCCGCAGCACCCAGGAGGCGATCGTCGTGAACCTCCCGCACCTGTACGCGCTGGGGCGGGAGGACGACTGACCGCACCCGTGCGCAGGGCCGCCCACCCGCCTGTCCCGCGGTTGACCGGCGGGCCGCCTCGCCCGAGGACGAGAGCGGACGGAAGCACGGGCGCGACCGGCGGGGTGAGCGGTCGAGGACGTCGGCGGCGAGAGCTTCCTCGACCCGGGCGAGGCCCCGCCGTTCGATCCCGCCGACGAGGCGGGCGCGTTCGGTCGCCTTCTGGGCGGGGCCGAGAGCCCGTGGGCCGCGGTGGCCCTGGGCGGGCTCCGGACGCGATGTCTTCCACTCGGTGCGCAGGGCCGTGGCGGTTCGGGATCCGGCGGCCCAGCCGACGGGCAGCAGCGCGCCCACGACGGCGATGAGCAGGCCGCCGAGTGCGAGCGGGAGCAGTTCGGTCCCGCCGTAGACGGCGATGACGGAACGGGGCAGACGCAGCCCCACGCTGTCGCCCATGGCGGGGACGATCCAGCCGTGCAGGGCCACGCCGACGGGCACGCCCAGGGCGCCCGCGACCAGCCCGGTCAGGACGACCGAGGTGAGGACCATCGCGACGGTCTGGCGAGGGGTCATGCCGAGCGCCGGGTGGACACCGAGCTCCCGGACGCGCTCGCGGGTGTCGAGCAGCACGCCGTTGAGCACGCCGAGCGCGGCGACGGCGACGAGCATCAGCGTGAGGAGCGCGGACAGCGCGGCGAGCGTGGCGACCATGTCGCCGCCGGCGTCGGGCCCGCCGGCCTCGGCGGTGACCCCCAGCGGTGATACATCCCTGTTCAACGCGGCGACGTAGGCGGCCACATCGGTGCCGGACGTGACGGTGATGTGATGGCTCGTCTCCGTGAGGTCGGGATGGGCCGCCGCGAGGGGCGACCTCGCCTCGCTCACCCCGCGCGAGCTGGAGGTCTTCGGCCTGCTGGCCCGAGGACTGAGCAACGCCGAACTCGCCGCCCGCCTCCACCTCGCCGAGGCGACCGTCAAGACGCACGTCGCCCGCACCCTCGCCGAACTCGGACTCCGCGACCGTGTCCAGGCCGTCATCGTCGCCTACGAGACGGGACTGGTCAGCGCCGGCGTACGCGAGAGCGCCCGGCAGCCCACCGAGCGGACGTAGCCGGAGCCGAGAGCGGACCGGCACCCGCGGCCGGCCGCCGAGGGCGATCGTGACCGGTGACCGGTGACCGCGTGGGTGCGGCGGCCGGACGCCGGCCGCCCCGCACGGCGGACCGGTCCCCGGCGCCGGGGAGGACCGCCGCACACGCGCCGCCGGGCCCGGCCGGGTCAGGACGGGCCCGGGCTCTCGGCGGTCGCCTCCGCCAGTGACTTGCGAGCCAGGTCGGGGACCTCGCAGTCGGCGGCGGCGTAGCCGACGGGGAAGAGGATGTACGGCCGTTCGTTGCCGGGCCGCCCGCAGATCTCGGTGAGGAAGCCCATCGGGTTGGGCGTGTGGGTCAGGGTGCTCAGTCCCATCGCGTGCAGGGCGGCGATGAAGAAGCCGCACGCGATGCCCACGCTCTCGTTGACGTAGTAGTTCTTGCGCAGCGAACCGTCCGGCATCGCGGTGCTCTTCTCGGCGAAGCAGACGACGATCCACGGCACCACGTCGAGGAAGCTCTTGTCCGAACTCGTCTCCAGACGCGCGAGCGCGGCGCGCCACTCGGGCGGGATCCGTCCGCCCTCGTAGTTGACCCGCTCCTCCTCCTCGGCGGCGACCCGGATGCGGTGCTTGGTCGCGGCGTCGCCGATCACGGCGAACTTCCACGGCTGGAAGTGGGCGCCGGAGGGTGCGGTGTTCGCCGCGGCGACGGCGAGGTCGACGCATGTGCGCGGGACCGGCTCGTCACTGAAGAACCGCACGCTGCGCCGGCGATCGAGGAACGACACGAAGTCCTTCCCGCGCCGGATCGTCTCGGCCTCGTCGTACCGCTCGGGCCGGTAAGGGACGAACGGGTGGGTGTGCTGCCTCACGACTGCTCCTCATCGGCCGGGAGCCCACAGCGTGGGCCATCGACATCCGCATGGGCAACAGACTCCGCGCCGCCTTGCTAATCTGACGAAGAATGAGGCTTCAGGCTGCCTGGGACATGACAGATCGGCAGATGTGGTGGCACGCCAGGGACTCGACGCGCTCGACGGCCGGATGCTGCGCCTGCTCCGCGAGCGCCCGCGCGAGGGCCTGCTGGAGATCGCCCGCCGGCTCGGCGTCGCGCGCGGCACGTTGCAGGCACGCCTGGACCGCCTGACCGCCTCCGGTGTGGTGACCGGGTACGGACCGGACGTGGACGTCGCCGCTCTCGGGCACGTGGTCGAGGCGTTCACCACGTTCGAGGTGGACCAGCCGGCCCGCGAGGCCATCGTCGCGCGCCTGCGGGCCGTGCCGCAGATCCTGGAGGCGCACATCGTGACGGGCCCCGGCGACATCTGGTGCCGCATCGCGGGCACGAGCAACCAGCACGTGCAACAGGTGATCGACCACGTCCTCGAAGTGCCGGGCGTCCGCCGCAGCAGGACGGTCATCGCACTGGACGCGGTCATCCCTTACCGGGCCCAGCCCCTGGTCGACGAGGTGGCCGGGTTGTCGGGGGATGCGGACGCCCACCGCGGATGACGACGGACGTGCGCCGTCTCGCGGGGGCCCGGCGGCCGGCGGGCGGCGGTCCCGGAACCGGCCGCCCCGCGCCCGTCACCGGCAAAGCGGCCACAGCGCGCGGCGCCCGGCGACGACCCGGGCCGGTCAGGGCGGAGGCGTCGTGCGCAGGGCGAGGACGGCCACGTCGTCGGTGCTGTCGGCGGCGAGACCGATGAGGAGTTCGTCGCAGAACACGTCGAGCGGCTCACGGGCCAGCGCGGCGGCGTGCCGGCGGAGCCGGGACATGGCCTCGTCGAGGGATTCGCCCCGGCGTTCGATGAGACCGTCGGTGTAGAGCAGCAACGTGGAATCCGGCGGCAGGATGTCGCACGCGGTGGGACGGGGCAGCTCCGGATCCATGCCGATCAGTACGCCCGAGCCGGCGTCGAGGTAGCGGGTGTCGCCGTCCTTGGTGATCAGCAGTGGCGGCAGGTGCCCGGCGGCGGCGTGGTGCAGGAGTCTCGACCCGTCGCCGACGCCGTCGCTCTCCTTGACCACGGCGTAGATGCAGGTCGCGGTGGCGTGGCGGTAGAGGGTGTGACTGGCCAGGTCAAGCCGGCGCAGCACGTCGCCGGCCGGTTCCTGGCGGTCGACGGCGATGCCGCGCAGCATGTTGCGCAGCGCGCTCATCGCCACGGCGGCCTTCAGGTCGTGCCCGGTGACGTCCCCGATCACCAGGACGAGGCCGCCGTCGCCCGGCAGCAGGAAGGCGTCGTACCAGTCACCGCCGATGTTCGCCGTGCTGGACGAGGGCGCGTAGCGGGCGGCCAGTTGCAGGTCGTCCGTGTCGGGGAGCTCGGGCAGCAGGGAGCGCTGGAGGCGTTCGGCGATCTGCCGGGTCTCCTGGTAGAGCAGGGCGTTGTCGACCCACAGCGCGAGTTCGCCGGCCACGTCCGCGAGCAGGGGCAGATCGTCCCCGGTGAACGACCTCTGCCTGCTGAGCCGGACCACGGTCAGGGCGCCCAGGACTTCCCGGCGGGCCCGCAGCGGCGCGATGACGGCGCTGCTCACGCCGAGCTGTTCGAACAGCTCCAGCTGCCGCGCGTCCAGCGGGCCGGTGCACCGCTCGGGCGAGGGGCTGTCGGTGAGCAGCAGCGGCCCCGCCCCGCGCAGCACCCGGGCCAGGGAGCCCTGGGAGGTCCCGGTCACCGGCGGGAGCGGGCCCTCGAACGCCTCCGGCGGCAGCCCCGCGGGGTCGCGGTGCACCACGCAGAACCGCCGCACCCGGCCGTGCTCGTCCAGCAGGTCCACCACACACCAGTCGGCCAGCCGTTCGACGAGGATCTGGCACACCCGGCGCACTCGCTCCGCGAGGTGCGGCGGTGTGAGGGCCAGCGCGCTCCTGATGTCGGCGGGCAGCGACAGCCGCTCCGGCGCCGCGGGGCCGCCGTCGGCCGACCCGCCGCCCCGCGCCCCGTCCCGCACGGCGACGGGCCGTGCCGGCGCCGCGTGCGGCTCCGGGACCAGCCGGTTCGGCACGGACGTGTGCGCGGGGGACGCGGGGACGCTCGCCCGGGGGATGAGCTGGGCGACGAACACGGTACGGCCGTCGGCCGCCTCCTGGGTCTGGATGAACAGGCGGACCGGGACCAGCCGCCCGTCGCGGTGCAGCGCCGGCAGCGGTACGGAGCGGCCCAGGATCCGGGGTTCACCGGTCAGCAGGAGCGAGGTGAACGCCGAGACATGGCGCCCGCGCAGGTGTTCGGGGATGAGGGCCGTGATCCGCTGCCCGACCAGCTCGCCCGCGGCCCAGCCCAGCAGGTCCGCCGCGGGGCCGTTGACCGCGATGATCCGGCCGGCGTCGTCCGCCGTGATCGTCGGCACCCGGCTGGCCCCCACCTGCCGGGCGTCCCACGGCGCCAGCTCCGACGGCCGCGCGCTCGGCTCCCGGGGCACCAGCGTCCACGCGGCGGGGTGGGCGCCCGCGAGCTGACCGGTGATCTCGTCGAACAGCCAGCGGTGGAAGGCGCTGATGTGCGGGAGGGCCGGCCGGCCGAGCAGGCGCTCCTGACGGGCCGTCTCCTCGGCCAGGTCGAGCACCCGGCGCAAGGTGGTCACGCCCGCGGCGGCGTTCGCCGGGACGGGCAGGGCGAGGGTGCGGATGTCCGGGTCGTCCTGCCGGCCCGCCACCGCCGCCGCCACGCACGCGCTGATCAGGTTGTTGGTGTCGTGGGCGGCGAGCAGGTCCGCGGACGGCAGCCCGAAGGCGTCGCCGGCGAGGCCGGCCAGCACGAGTTCACGCAGCAGCGCGTGCCGGTGCTGGCGCGCCGCCGAGTACAGCGCGTACGGCAGATCGACCAGGGTGACGGTCCCGGCCGGACCGGGCAGCGGCGCCCTCGGCCGGAAGACGTCGGACGACGACGGCGTCGCGCCCGGCCGCAGCTCGAACCACACGGTCTTGTGGTCCTCGGCGACGTCGACGCCGTGCCGGCCGGCCAGCCGACCCACGACGTCCAGTCCCCAGCCGGTGGCGGCGTACAGATGCCCCTGCCGGGGCACCACGACACACTCCGGCCTGCGGTCGCCGACCCCCACCCGCACGGTCTCGCCGGAGGCCCGTACCTCCACGTCGATCTCGGTGCGCGCGTGCAGCACCGCGTTGGTCACCAGCTCACCGGTCAGCAGCTCGGCGGTGTCCACCACCTCCGGATCGGCTCCCTCCAGCACCGTCCGTACGAATCGTCTGGCCGCCGCCGCGCTCTGTGGGTGCGGAGGAAACCGCCGCGCCGCTTCCCGCGGGTCAGGGCTGCCCATGCGCCCAGTGTGCCGTCCCCGGACGTGCCCGGCGGCCCCATGAGCCCGGTACGCGCCGATCGGCCCACCGCGCGTACCGCCGACCGAGTGGCCTCCCGTCGGCGGACCGACGTCAGGGGTGGAGAACGGTGATCACCCCGACCCGGGGTGTGAACGTCACCTCGCCGTGCGCGACCCGCGGTGGGGTCCCGGTCCGCGGCTCGGGGCGATGCGCCGACGACTGGCTCCTCACACGGCCGGCGCGCCGAACACCCGCGCGGCGTCGAACATCGCCTCGACGGCCCGTCGCACGCTGATCCGGCTGTTGCCGGACACGATATGCAGTCCGTACGCGTCCTCCAGCGCCACGAGGTTGAGGGCCGCCGTCGACGTGTCCAGCGAGAGGTCGAACACCCCGGCGCCGGCCCCCCGCTCCAGCACGGTCCGATACGTGGCCAGTTGCCGCTCGTACATCGCCTCGACCAGCGTGGTGTGCAGCGGTGAGCTCCCCGCCACCACGTCGAACTCGTACAGCAGGCGCATCAGCGCGTCGTCGGGGCCCGTCGGGAGCCCGGCGCGGATCGTCTCCCCCAGCAGCCGTGCCGGGTCCGCGATCGTGTCCCGCAGCGCGTCGCGCCGGTCGCAGAAGCGTTCCATGCCCGCGCGGTAGGCCTCGCTCAGCAGCGCGTCCAGGTCGTCGTAGTAGTACAGGACCGCCCCTCGGGTCAGCCCCGCCCTGCGTGCCACGTCCGCGAGCGAGAGGGAGCGCAGCCCGGTGCTGGCGGTGGTGTCGATCACCGCCTGGATGAGGTGGGCGCGGCGTTCGTCCTGGTTCTTGGGGCGGGCCATGCCCTTGACAGTAGCCGAGAACCTCATGACACTCGACCCATTCTTTGACGCTGACGTAAAAAAACTCGCTCACCGTCTCCGTGCGCCCTCGCGCCCGTTCGCAGTGCCACCCAGAACCGAGGACCACCATGCTCGACACCCTGATCACCGGCGCACGTGTGCGCACCTTCGACGACGCCCGGCCCTGGGCCGGCGCCGTCGGCGTCACCGGCGGGCGCATCGCCTTCGTGGGCGAGGAGACGGACGCCCCCGCCGCCCGCGAGCACCGCCGCCTGGACGGTGGCCTGCTCACCCCCGGCATCATCGACAGCCACAACCACCTGCTGCTCGGCTTCGACCCCGACGCCGTCAGCCTGGAGGGGGCCGACACACTGGAGGAGGTCCGCCGCCGCCTCGCCGAACTCGCCGGCGCGCGCCCGGACCTCACCTGGATCTGCGCCGAGAACGCGGTCTACTCGGTGGTCCACGGCCGCCGCCCCCACGCCCGCGACCTGGCCGGCATCACCTCCCGCCCCGTCTTCGTCACCACCTACGACCAGCACTCGGTCTGGCTCAACGACGCCGCCGTCCGCGCCCTGGGCCTGGACGACGGCGGCGACATCCCCTGGGGCCGCCCGGAGCGGGACGCCGACGGCCGCGCGACCGGATGGGTCACCGACTTCTACACCAGCGCCATGACGACGGCGGGCCTGGCCGGCCTGCAGCGCGACATCCCCATGTACGCGCCGCAGCGGCGCTACCGCAAACTGCTCGGCAGCCTGGAGACGGCCACCGCCGCCGGCATCACCACCGTCGTCGAACCGCAGGTCCCGCTCGCCGAGATCGACCTGTTCCGGCGCGCCCAGGACGAAGGACGCCTCAGCTCCCGCGTCATCGCGGCGCTCTTCCACCCCATGGGCTCCGACGGCGCGTTCCGGCGGGAGTTGCGCGCGGCGGCGGACGCCGCCCCGAGCGGCGACCGTCTGGCGTTCGGCCCCGTCAAGCTCTACGCCGACGACGTCATCGAACCCCACAACGCCTGGATGCTGGAGGACTACGCCAACCGGCCCGGCCACCGCGGCCACCCCTCCGCGCCGCTGGGCGAGCTCACCGAGGTCGTCACCGAACTGGACCGCCTCGGTTTCCAGACCCACACCCACGCCACCGGCGACGGCGGCATCCGCCTCGCCCTGGACGCCGTCGAGCACGCCGCGCGCGTCAACGGCACCCGCGACCGCCGCCACGGCATCGTGCACGTCGAGTGCCTCGACCCCGAGGACCTGCCGCGCTTCGCCCGGCTCGGCGTCACCGCCGCCATGCAGCCGCGCCACTGCTCCCCCGACCTCGTGGCCGGCACCTGGATGGAGAACGTCGGCGAGGCCCGCTGGGACCGGGCCTGGCGGCTGCGCTCCCTCATGGCGTCCGGCGCCCACGTCGCCCTCTCCAGCGACTGGCAGGTGGGGGAGATGGACCCGCTGGTCGGCTTCTACTCGGCCCTCACCCGGGCCGGCCTGGACGGCAGGGACGCCTGGACCCCGGCGGAGCGCCTGGGGCTCGACGAGACGCTGCGCGGCTACACCGCCGAGGGCGCCTGGGCCTGGCACCGGGAGGACGAGTACGGCGTCATCCGCGAGGGCGCCAGGGCGGACCTCGTCGCGTGGTCCGAGGACCTCTACGCACTCGAGGCGGACCCGTCGGCACTGCTGCAGCAGCGGGCCGAGGTCACCTGGGTGGGCGGCGAGGTCGTCCACGAGGCCGCCACGGCGCGCGCCACCGCAGGCCACTACGGCGCGCTCACCTCCTGTTCCGCGCACACCGAAGGCGGTCACACCCATGCCTGACGCCTCCTCGCGGGCCGCCGGGGCCGCCTCCACCGACTCCGGCACCACCCCGACCGACTCCAAGGTCACCGCGACCACCGTCGAGGGCGCCGTCGCCGGGCAGGGCGACGGCACCCCGGGCGGCGCCGGGCTGCGACGCGGCCTGAAACTGCGCCACATCGTCTTCCTCGGCCTGGCCTTCATGGCGCCCCTGGCGGTGTTCGACACCTTCGGCCTGGTCTCCGAGGCGACCGACGGCCATGTGCCGCTGGCCTACCTGGCCGTCCTCGTCGCGGTGGGCCTCACCGCGCTCAGCTACGCCCGGATGGCCCGCCGCATCACCTCCGCCGGCTCCGTGTACACCTACGCCGGCAAGGCGCTCGGGGCGCCCGTGGGCTTCCTGGTGGGCTGGTCCGCCACGCTGGACTACGTCCTGCTGCCCATGCTCAACGCCCTGCTGGCCGCGATCTACATGGGCGCCGTCCTGCCCGCGGTCCCGGCCTGGGTGTGGGTGCTGTCCACCGTGGTGATCTGCACGGCGCTGAACCTGGTGGGCGTGCGACTGGCCGCCCGAGTGAACGTGGCACTCGTGATCGTCCAGGCCGGGGTGGCCGTCGCGTTCCTCGTCCTCGCGGCGCGCGCCGTCGTCACCCACGGCCGGTCCTTCCAGGCCACCGGTTTCGACCCGGCCACGGTGCCGCTGCCCGACCTGTTCGGCGGCGCGTCGCTGCTGGCCCTGTCCTTCCTGGGTTTCGACGCCGTCTCCACGCTCTCGGAGGAGGCCGAGCGCCCGCGCCGGGACATCCCGAGGGCCATCCTGCTCATCGTGGCCGCCGCCGGGGTGTTCTTCCTCGCCGTCACCTACGTCATGCAGACGCTCTTCCCGGACGTCGCGGCCGTGGGCGACATCGTGGGCGCCTCGCCGCGGATCGCCCGGTACATCGGGGGCGCCGCGTTCCAGGCCGTGTTCGTGGGCGGGTATCTCACCGCCGTCCTCGGGTGCGGCCTGACGCAGCAGATGAGCGCGGCGCGGCTGCTGTTCGCCATGGGCCGCGACGGGATGCTGCCGCGCGCGGTCTTCGGCCGGGTCGATCCGCGCACCGGCGTCCCCGCCGCCAACGTGCTCGTCGTGGGTGTCATCGCCGCCTCCGCCGTCTTCCTGGACCTCGGCAGCGCCGCGTCGCTGATCAACTTCGGCGCCTACGTCGCCTTCGCCGCGGTGAACCTCGCGGTGATCGGCTTCTGGGTGCGCGACCGGCGCGCGGGGCGGGCAAAGGCCCGCGGGCCCGCCGCCGCCGTGCTGCAACTGCTGCTGCCGGCGCTCGGGTTCGTCGTGAACGTGGCCCTGTGGGTCAGCCTGGACACCCCGGCCAAGGTCGTGGGCGTCGTCTGGGCGCTGGCGGGCGTCGGGATCCTCGCCGTGCGCTCGGGCGGGTTCCGCCGTCCGGTGCGGACACCGGACCTGGAGGAGTGAGCGCCCCTCGTCGGCATCGCCCGGCGGCGGGGGCCGCCCGCCGGCCGGTCCTCAGGCGCGGCGAGGACGTCGTCGGCCGCCGACCGGATCTCCTCGGCCGGCGGGAGCGACCGCGTCGACCGGCGGTCCCGGCACGGCGACAGCCGCCGGCCGCGGTCCCGCACCGCGCGGCACCGGGAGGGTCATTCACCGACGCCGCTCCGCAGGTGGAGCGAGCGCAGCACCGCCTCCAGGGCGAAGCGGTGGTCGGGGTCGGTGAGGCGGTCGCCGAGACGGGAGTCCAGGTTCCGCAGGCGGTAGCGCACCGTCTGGGCGTGCACGCCGAGGATCTCGCCGACCTGTTCCGCGGTGGCGCGGGTGGACACGTGCACCCGCAGGGTGTCCAGGAGCCGGTCCCGCCGGCTGGCGGGCAGTTCGCGCAGGGGGGCCAGTTCCCTGGCCGCCACCTGGGACATGAGGGGCGGGTCGGACAGCAGCCAGAGGGTCACCAGGTGGTCCTCGCAGCAGATCAGCGGCGCGTCGGCCAGGACACCCTCGTCGACGAGCTGCAACGTGCGCCGGGCCCAGCGCACGGAGTCGGCCGCCTGGTCGTGCGGCACGGTCAGCCCCACCGCGGCGTGCGTGCCGGCCAGGGCCGTCTCCAGCATCGCCAGGCGCTGCGGGGTCAGGGGTCCCGGGAACAGCAGGTGCGGCTGGGGGATGTCCAGGTCGGCCAGGACGTCCCCCGCGAGCCCTGCCTCCAGCTGCTCGGGCACGGGTGCGCGCAGTGCGACGAGGGTGACCTCGGGCGGCAGTTGCCAGGCGGCGGCCTCGCACAGTTCCATGACGGTCGACTGGGACAGAGGCGGGGCGGCCAGGATCAGATGCAGCAACTTCCGCCGCAGCGCGGAGACTTCGGACGCGGCCCGCGACTGCACCTCGATGTAGCCCTCGCGGGAGATCGCCTCCAGCTCCTCGACGTAGGCGAACAGGGCGTCGGCGAAGGCCAGGATGACGGTGGCGGAGAGGTGGTAGTGCCGGCCCACGGCCTTGGCGCGGCGCAGGGCGACCCGCGCCCCGAGCCGGTACGCGCCCTGGAGGGTGCCCAGGTCGCGGCCCTCGTAGGCCTCGACGCGCCCGAACTTGCGCAGCAGCTCGTCGCGCAGCGCGGAGTCCTTGCCGGGTTCGGCGACGCGGTCCACGAAGGCGGACAGGGCCTGTTCGACGCCCTGGCGGATGGCGTCCGCGTTCGGCCCGTTGAGCAGGCGGCCGTACACGGGATAGGCGCGGATGACCTCCAGTCGTATCTCCTTCATGAGCCCGGGTAATTCCGGTCTGATGAGGGCCGCGAACTCCCTGGGCAGGGGGTCGAGCGGTTCTCCGAGTTCCGGTGGCCTCATGGTTGAAGGCATGAGTCTGTCGTTCCTCGCTCTCGACGCGCCTGGTGGGGGAGAGCGGCCGGGGGGGGGGGGGGGGGGGGCCGCCGGGGGGGCGCCCCCCCCCCGCCGCGCGCGGCTCGGGGGGGGGGGGGGTGGTGAGAAAATAAACCGCCAGGTGCTCCAGGGCGC
>NZ_JBISAL010000015.1:0-63979 GCF_044391765.1 Streptomyces sp. NPDC018610 | reverse complement strand
GGGGGGGGCGCGGGGGCGGGGGGGGGGGGGGGGGCCGGGTGGGGGGGGGGGGGGGCGGGCCCCCCCGGGGGGGGGGGGGGCGGGGGGGGGGGGCCCCCCCCCCCCGGGGGGGGGCCCCCCCCGCCCGGCCGTCAGGTGCATGTCCGTGTGAAAGGTGAAGTTAAATCAACTCCTCCGCGATGTGCACCAGTCGTGCACACATTGGTGTCCTGAGAGGGCCGCGGTCGGCCGGGTCGGCTGATACTCGCCGGTGGTCGGCCATTACTTGACGGCGGAGTGCCAGTCCTTGGAGAGGGTCTTGCCGGCGTCGGGTGCGACCGTGCCGGGGGCCAGCAGGCCCGCCAGGGCGGTCTGCGTGTCGTTGAGCGTGACGCTGTTCTTCCCGGCGGCCGACGGCAGCCCGGTCTTGAGGTTGACCGCCGCGTCGATCAGGCCGAGCAGCCCCAGGCCGCAGCCGCTGGCGCCGGGCACGGCGAAGGTGCTGTCGTTCTGGGCCGCCCCGGTGAGGTTGATCCGGCTCATCTCGCCGTCGTCGGCGACGGTGCCGTCGCCCTTGAAGAACGTCATCCCGAAGTCGGGCAGGTCGAGGTTCTTCGGGCGCAGCACGATCGGGTTCGACTTGGTGCCGATGTAGCAGTTGGAGCCCAGGAACGGGTTCTGCAGGTGGATGCGGACCGGGATGGCGACGATCGTCTGGTCCGTGACGATGCCCGCGGTCTGGTCGAAGTCGCTGGGCGAACCCACGGACTCCACGGTGGCCGTGATCTTGTTGAGGCTGCTGTCGGTGATCTGCTGGCAGATGGCCGTGACGGCCGGGATGTTGCTCGGGCACATCAGGCCGAGCAGCCCCCCGGGCACGGTCGCCGAGTCGGCGATCAGCGCCCCGGAGGCGGGAGCCACGACGCTGCTGGTGCCGTCCGAGTTCTCCACGACCCCTATCTGGAGGTCGGTACGGCCCGTGGTCACCGTGGTGTTGCCCAGTTTGATGGAGCCGCTCGCCGAGGTGGACACCACGCACTGCGGGGTCCGGACCAGGCCGTCCGCCGCCAGCATCGCCGGGGCGTCCACCGGACAGCGGGTGAAGGGCGCCCATTCGCCGCCCAGCTGGGTGGTCGCGGCGGTGGCCGTTCCCATGGCGGCGAAGGAGCCGAGCGCGGTGCCCAGGGCGGTGACGGTGGTGGCCAGCAGTCTGGTGCGGCGGGGGAACCGGTTCATGTCGGGGCCTTCCATGAGAGTCCGAAGGGGATGGAGGTGGCTCAGCGTTCGGGAACGGGGATCTGCGCCGGTTGCAGGTCGTCGGTGCACTGGCCCTCGACCGGGGAGGCCACGCCGCAGGTCTGGCCCTGGATCTGCTTGATGTAGTTGCCCGGTCCGGAGACCGAGGCCGTCAGCAGCGCGTCGAGGTTCTCGCCGCCCGCGGTGCAGCCGGTGAAGGCCGGGATCGCCGCCTCGCCGGTCAGCGGGCCGCCCGAGAGCAGGATGTAGCCGGTGGCCGGCTCGCCGAGGGCGTACTCGCCCCTGCCGTGCAGCACCAGGTGGTCGCCGGGGTGGCTCGCGGCCTCGGGGTCCGCGGAGCTGAGCGGCGTACGGGTCCGGCAGGAGGAACCCACGGCCAGCGGGGTGCCGTTGACCGTCAGGGAGGTGACCTTCAGGACCAGCGGGACGCGGACGTAGGTGTCCATCGTGGTGTAGAAGGTCGTCATGTCCATCTGGCCGAGGGAGTCGATGGTCAGCGGGCCCGTCTGCTCCAGCACCATGGTGGCCGTCACCGGCACGAAGTCGAAGGTGAGGAAGGTGGCCTTGAACGGCGCGGTCTGCTTGCGTCCCTGGTAGGAGAGCCGGCCCTCGGAGTGCTGGGAGATGATGGCCGGACCGTCGCCCTCCGGGAACTGGAAGTCCGGCTGGCCCTGCTCGATCAGCGTGCACGAGGGCGGCAGCAGCGCCGCGCCCTTCTGCTTGCGCACGTTGGCGTAGCCGGTGATGTACGCGTTCAGCGACATGGCGTCGGCCGGCTGCGCGGCGTCGTAGCGGCACGTCGGGGCGCTGGCGCCGGCTGCGGAGGCGCCGGCGGCGGCCTTCGGGGCCCGCCCGGACCGCGGGCCCCCGCCGCTTCCCGAGGGGTCCTGGGCGGACGGGCTCTGGGCGGAGGGGCTGTGCGAGGACGACGGTGACGGTGTGCCGGAGCCGGAGGGCGAACGGCTCGGGCCGGAGGCGCCCCCGCCGACCGGGACGGTGGCCAGCAGGCCGTGGCCGGGAGCGGCCTTGTCGTCCAGGGAGCAGGTGACGGTGAGCGGGGCCGCGGCGGCGTCGACGCCGTCCGGCGTGGTCACCGCCAGGTCGAGTGCCAGGTTCCCGGCGGAGAGGGTCAGGTCGCCGGCGCTGCGGGCGGTCACCGTCGGGACGTCGCCCGTCGCGGTCAGCGTGAGCGGTCCGGAATCGGGGACGGCGACCGGCTGCGCGGTGCCGCGCCAGGTCGCCTCGGCCGAGGCGCCGTTCTGGGCCACGCCGACGGCGAGGCTGGTCGCCGCGCGCACCTCCGCGTTCTGCGGCGCCTTCAGGTCCGCCACCGCCTCGGCGGGCAGTTCCACCGCGGTGGTGACGCCCGAGGGCCGGATCGCCTGGTGCGGCGCCACCCGGTCGGGCACGGCCGCCGAGACCCGTACCGTCGCCTCCCGCTGCCCGGAGGGGAACGCGCAGACGTAGGGGAGGGAGGCCTCCACCTGCTGGGCGTCAGCGGTGGCGATCGCGGCCGGAACCATGGCGGCGAGTACGACGAACGCTGCGGTCGTCGCGGTCCTGACGCGGATGCGGGGGCTTTGCCGGACGGTGGCACGAGGGCCTTTCATCTGCTGCTCCGCTCGATCGTGTCTCGGGACGCGGGCTCGCACCGGCGGCGACCGCCCGGCCGGGGTCGCCGGCCGGGCGGTCGCGGACGGGCGCGGGCCCTTACGGGTTGGAGCCGACGATCGTCGGGATGGTGCTGGTGCCCTTCACCTTGACGGCGTAGTTGCCCTTGAAGGTGGGCTTGGTGGAGGTCGTGACGACCGTGCCGCAGCCGCTGGCCGCGGTGACGGCCAGGTCGCCGGAGACGCTGTTGACCGCGAGGATGCCGGTGGAGTTGGTGTACGTACCGGACGCCTTGCCCTCCACGGTGAAGTGGCAGGCGCCGGCGACCACGTTGGCCTTGACGCTGCCGATGTAGCCCTTGGTGACACCCGTCGCGGCGGTGTAGTCCTGCGCGACGACGTGCCAGGTGCCGACCGGCGTGGCCGTGACGGCGCCGAGGATGCTGGTGCACGGCGAGCTGGTGGTGCCGAAGTTGATGGCGGTGATGTCGGCGACCGACGCCGGGTTGCCGGTGGCGCTCGCCATGGTGCCCGAGGCGCTCGACGTCGTACACGTCATCGGGATGTTGGCGGTCAGCACGATGTTGCCGCTGTTGGTCGCCGTGAAGCTGGACGGCGACGGGCTCACGGTCCACACCGTGGAGGCGTTGGCGGAGGCGGGGGCGACGGCGATGCCGAACGCGGCCGCACCCGCGCCCGCCACGACCGCGATCGTTCTGAGGGTCTTCTTCATGGCTCTGGGACTCTCCTTGTGGATTGACCGGCAGAAGGGGCCGCGACGGAACCGATGGAGGGTGGGAGCAGCGGCCCGCGGCCCGAATGTGTCGACCGCGAGCACCGACGTTACTTGCGGGAAACTTGACGGAACAATGCCGCCGACCATGATTCTTTGAAAAGGGCAACCATCTGTTCGCCAGGTGAGCACCCCATGGCGCCGCTTAGTCATCCAATGCCAAGAAAGGCGCCGCCCGTCTCGCTCGGCCGATCATGCCGGAGCGCCGGTGGAGTTTCCGTCGCCGGCTGCTCGAAGGCGGCTCCTGCGCACCCGATGACAATTCAGGAACGGGTATTTGTCACGCTGCTGACAGGTCGCTCATGACCGGATCACATATTGCGGAAAAACCGCGATCCGCTCTTGCCCGTCCAGGTTACTCGGCCGTAACGTGCCGGACGCGGCACTGACCTCCGCATCGGCGGCCCCCCGCCGGCCGGAGGTGTGGCGGACGTCCGGCCCCTGCCCTCCTTCGGGGCCGTGCCCCCGCCGGCAGGGCCTCGCGCATCCCACCCCCCGGAGGCGCGCGGCCCTGCTCTGTCGTCCGGAGACAAGGTCGCGCACCGCACCTTGTCTGCGCGGTGACAAAGTCCGGGAGGGCAATGGAAAACCGGTGCCGGTCCTGTTGCCACATGACCTTGTACCGGCTTAACGTGCGCACCCGGTGCGCGCTGGCCCACCCTTGTCGGAGGTGATATGGGAATCGAAGTGGTGGTCGAGGGTCTGACCAAGTCGTTCGGCAGCCAGAACATCTGGCAGGACGTGACTCTCACGCTTCCGGCCGGTGAAGTCAGTGTCATGCTCGGCCCGTCCGGGACCGGGAAGACGGTGTTCCTGAAATCGCTCATCGGTCTCCTCAAACCGGACCGCGGCCGTGTCCTCATCAATGGGGTCGACATGGTGAACAGTCCGGAGCGCGAGATTTTCGAGACCCGGAAACTCTTCGGGCTCATGTTCCAGGACGGCGCCCTCTTCGGCTCCATGTCCCTCTTCGACAACATCGCCTTCCCCCTGCGCGAGCACACGCGCAAGAAGGAGGCCGAGATCCGCCGCATCGTCATGGAGCGGATCGAGGTCGTCGGACTCCTGGGCGCCGAGCGCAAGCTGCCGGGGGAGATCAGCGGCGGCATGCGCAAACGGGCCGGCCTGGCCCGCGCCCTCGTGCTCGACCCGCAGATCATCCTGTGCGACGAGCCGGACTCCGGGCTCGACCCGGTGCGCACCGCCTACCTCTCCCAGCTGCTGATCGACCTGAACGCCCAGATCGACGCGACGATGCTGATCGTCACCCACAACCTCGACATCGCCGCCACGGTCCCCGACAACATGGGCATGCTCTTCCGCCGCGAACTGGTCACCTTCGGCCCGCGCGAGGTGCTGCTCACCAGTGAGGAACCGGTCGTCGCCCAGTTCCTCGCCGGCCGTCGTGAGGGGCCCATCGGGATGTCGGAGGAGAAGGACGCCGCGGCCCTCGCCGCCGAGGCCGCCGACCCGCGCACCCGGGCGAGCGCGCCCCGCGAGATCGTCCCGCAGCTGGAACCCTCCCCGGGCCTCCCCACGCGCCGTGCCGTCGCCCGTCGCCGCGAACGCGTCCTCGGCATGCTCGACCGGCTGCCGCCCGCCGCCCGCGCGGCCATCGAGCGCACCTACGCCGCGGCCCCCACCACACCCGTCCTGCCGCTGCCCGCGACCGGGAGCGGCTCATGATCACCGGCGCGCTGCGGCAGACCGGACGGCTCTTCGCGCTGGCCGCCGAGGTCGGCCGGGCCATCTTCAGACGCCCTTTCCAGTACCGGGAGTTCGTCGAGCAGTTCTGGTTCCTCGCCAGCGTGACGATCCTGCCCGCCGCGCTCGTCTCGATCCCCTTCGGCGCCGTGATCGCCCTTCAGGTCGGCTCGCTCACCCAGCAACTGGGCGCCCAGTCGTTCACCGGCGGGGCCAGCGTGCTCGCCGTCGTCCAACAGGCGAGCCCGCTCATCGTGGCCCTGCTGATCTCCGGCGCCGGCGGTTCCGCCATCTGCGCCGACCTGGGTTCCCGCACCATCCGCGAGGAACTGGACGCCATGGAGGTCATGGGCGTCTCGCCCGTGCAGCGCCTGGTCGTACCGCGGGTCCTTGCCGCCATGGGCGTGGCCGTCCTGCTCAACGGACTGGTCTCCGTGGTCGGCATCCTCGGCGGCTACTTCTTCAACGTCTACCTCCAGGACGGCACCCCCGGCGCCTATCTGTCCAGCTTCTCCTCGCTCGCCCAGCTGCCCGACCTCTACGTCAGCGAGATCAAGGCCGTGATCTTCGGGTTCATCGCCGGCATCGTCGCCGCCTACCGCGGCCTCAACCCGCGCGGCGGCCCCAAGGGAGTCGGCGACGCCGTCAACCAGTCCGTCGTCATCACCTTCCTCCTGCTCTTCTTCGTCAACATGGTGATCACGGGCGTCTATCTCCAGATCGTCCCGCCGAAGGGGGGCTGAGGAACCGTGGCCTCCCCGCTGATATGGCTCGACCGCTCCGGCGAGCGCATGCTCTTCTACATCCGCTCCGTGCTCTGGGTGCCGCGCACCCTGCGCCGCTACCTCAAGGAGGTGCGGCGGCTGCTGGCCGAGGTCGCCTTCGGCACCGGCGGCCTCGGCGTCATCGGCGGCACCATCGGTGTGATGATCGGGATGACGCTTTTCACCGGGACCGTCGTCGGACTCCAGGGCTACGCGGCCCTGGACCAGATCGGCACCGCGGCGTTCACCGGCTTCGTCTCCGCCTACTTCAACACACGCGAGATAGCGCCCCTCGTCTCCGGCCTCGCCCTCTCCGCCACCGTCGGAGCCGGCTTCACCGCCCAGCTGGGCGCCATGCGCATCAACGAGGAGGTCGACGCCCTGGAGGCCATGGGCATCCGCTCCCTGCCCTACCTGGTCACCACCCGCATCATCGCCGGCGTCGTCGCGATCGTCCCGCTCTACGCGATCGGGCTGCTCTCCTCCTACCTGGCCTCCCGCGCCGTGACCGTCATGTTCAAGGGCCAGTCCAGCGGCACCTACGACCACTACTTCAACCTGTTCCTGTCACCCACGGACGTGCTGCTGTCGGTACTGAAGGTACTGATCTTCAGCGTGATCGTGATCATCGCCCACTGCTACCACGGCTACCACGCGCACGGCGGTCCGGCCGGCGTCGGCGTCGCCGTGGGCCGCTCGGTGCGCAACGCCATCGTGCTGATCGCCGTGACCGACTTCTTCCTGTCGCTGGCCCTGTGGGGCGCCACCACGACCGTGAAGGTGGCGGGGTGAGATGAGCAGTCCGAGAGGCGAGAAACTGCGGCGCCGACTGGCCGGAGTGGTGTTCCTGATCGTGCCCGTCCTGCTGATCTGGCTGGCGGTCGCCGTGTACGACAAGACCTTCACCGACACCACCCCGGTGACCGTGGAGACCGGCGCCGTCGGCAACGAGATGCACCTGGGCGCCGAGGTGAAGATGCGCGGCGTCGTCGTCGGCGAGGTACGCGCCATCGACCCCATCGCCGACGGCGCCCGGCTCACCCTGGCCCTGCGTCCCGGCGCCCTGGCCCGGATCCCGGCCGGCGTCAGCGCCCAGATGCTGCCGACCACCCTGTTCGGGGAACGCTTCGTGGCCCTCGTCCCGCCGGCGCACCCCTCGGGCCGGTCGCTGGCCGCGGGGGCCCTCATCCCGCAGGACCGCTCCGCGAACGCCGTCGAACTCCAGCAGGTGCTGGACAACGTGCTGCCGATGCTCACCGCCGTCCAGCCGCAGAAGCTCTCCGCCACCTTGTCGGCCGTCTCCCAGGCGCTCTCCGGACGGGGCGCCCGGCTCGGCGAGACCCTCAGCCGACTCGACGCCCACTTGCGCGAGTTCAACCCCGAGCTGCCCACCCTCAACCGCGACCTGAAAGAACTCGTGAAGGTCAGCAACGTCTACGCCGACGCCGCCCCCGACATCGTCACCGCGCTCACCGACTTCACCACCACCAGCCGGACCCTGGCCGAGAAGGACGGCGACCTGGCCGCCACCCTGGGCGCCACCACGACGACGGCTCAGGACGTCACGGCCTTCCTGCGGCAGAACAAGTCCAACATCATCCGCCTCAGCGCCGCCTCCAGGCCCACCCTCCAGCTGCTCGCCGAGTACTCCTCGTCCTTCCCCTGCACCCTGCGCACCCTCGCCGACTTCGTGCCCCGGATGGACCAGGCACTCGGCAAGGGAACGGACCAGCCCGGACTGCACGTCGACGTCACCACGGTGGCCTCGCGCGGCGCCTACGTCCCCGGCCGGGACACGCCGTCCTACGACGCCTCGGGCGGCCCGCACTGCTACCCCGTGCCTTACCTCGGCGTCCCCGCCGCACCGGCCGCACAGGTGCCGGCGACCGCCGCCCAGAGCCTCGGGCCGGCCAACTCGCCGCAGGAGAACCAGCTCGTCAACGAACTGCTCGCACCGGCCACCGGCCGGCAGCCCGACGACCTGCCGGACTGGAGCAGCCTGCTCGCCGGTCCCACACTGCGCGGCGCGGAGGTGACACTGCGATGAGGATCCGCCACCGCGCGAGCGGGCAGCGGGACGAGGCGCACCCGGGCCGCCGCCCG
The DNA here is from genome assembly GCF_044391765.1 of Streptomyces sp. NPDC018610. Lineage (NCBI taxonomy): Bacteria > Bacillati > Actinomycetota > Actinomycetes > Kitasatosporales > Streptomycetaceae > Streptomyces > Streptomyces sp. NPDC018610. The sequence goes on along the minus strand of NZ_JBISAL010000015.1, from coordinate 55,769 downwards.
CTGACCGGGCCCCTGCTCAAGTCGCTGGTCTTCGTGGTGGTGACCGCGCTGGCCACCACCGTGCTCGGCCTGAGCGTCGCCAACACCGGCGTGAGCGAGGCAAGTCACTCCTACAAGGCGCTGTTCACCGACGTCACCGGCCTCGTCGACGGCGACAGCGTACGGGTGTCGGGGGTGAAGGTCGGCGAGGTCACGGACGTACGCGTCGTGGACCGGCGCACCGCCCAGGTCACCTTCACCGTGCGCGAGGGGCAGTCCCTGCCCCGCTCGACGACCGCCGCCGTGAAATACCTCAACATGGTCGGTCAGCGCTACCTCGCCCTGGACCGGGGCAGCGGCACGCTCGGCGGCACCCTCGCCTCCGGCGACACCATCCCGCTCGACCGCACCGAGCCCGCACTCGACCTGACCCTGCTCTTCAACGGGTTCAAGCCGCTGTTCGAGGGGCTCTCCCCGAAGGACGTCAACGAACTGGCCGGCTCCATCGTCCAGGTGCTCCAGGGCGAGGGCGGCACCGTCGACAGCCTGATCCAGCACATCGGCTCGCTCAGCACGACGGTCGCCGCCAAGGACCAGGTGATCGGCGAGGTGGTGTCGAACCTCGACACCGTCCTGACCACCCTCAACGACCGCGAGGCCGGATTCGACGACCTGGTCGAGACCCTGCGCCGGCTCGTCAGCGGATTCAACGACGACCGCAAGCCGCTGGGCCAGGCCGTGGCCGCGATGGGCGACCTGACCACGGTGACCGCCGGCCTCCTCCAGGACGGACGCGCACCCCTCAAGCAGGACATCCGCGAACTGGGCAGGCTTTCCGGCAACCTCGCCGACGGCGCCCCGCGGATCGAGGACTTCCTGGCGAAGAGCCCCGCCAAGATGACCGCGCTGGCCCGCCTGTCCTCCTACGGATCATGGTTCAACCTCTATCTCTGCGAGGCACGTGTGAGCGGAGTGACGACCAGCGACGGCTCCAAGGCGCCCACCGGCATCCAGGTCACCGAACCGAGGTGCGGCGCATGACCCTCCTGCAACGGCCCGAGCGCCGCACCGACGACCGCGCCCCGCGCACCCGTCGGCCGCGCCTGAAGCCCGTCAAGGAACGCGACCCGATCGCCGTCGCCCTCGTCGGACTGCTCCTGCTCGCCCTGCTCACCCTCCTCGCCTACAACGCCGACCGGCTGCCACTGATCGGCGGCGGCACCGCCTACAGCGCCGACTTCAGCGAAGCGGCCGGTCTCGACAAGGGCGACGAGGTGCGCGTCGCCGGCGTCAAGGTCGGCAAGGTCACCGGCGTGTCCCTCGACGGTGACAAGGTCAAGGTCACCTTCGAGACCAAGGGCGCCTGGATCGGCGACCGCACCACCGCGGCCATCGCCATCAAGACCCTGCTCGGCGACAAGTACCTCGCCCTGGACCCGCTCGGCACCGCCCGCCAGGACCCCGGCAGCCGCATCCCGCTGACCCGCACCACCTCGCCCTACGACGTGACGCAGGCCTTCCAGGACCTCGGCTCCACCGTCGACGCCATCGACACCCAGCAGCTCGCCAAGAGCTTCGAGACGATCTCGCAGACCTTCAAGGACTCGCCGCCCGACGTGCGCAACGCCGCCACCGGCCTGTCCGCCCTGTCGCGCACCGTCTCCGAACGCGACCAGCAACTGTCGAAACTGCTCCAGGGCAGCCGGCGGTTCACCAAGACGCTCCAGGACAAGAAGTCCAGCTTCGAGACCCTCATCGAGGACGGCGGCTCCCTGCTCGGCGAACTCCAGGACCGCCGCGACGCGATCCGCGCCCTGCTCACCGGCAGCAGGGCCCTGGCCACCCAGCTCAGCGGCCTGATCGCGGACAACGACAAGCAACTGGACCCCACCCTCAAGGCACTGGGCCGCGTCACCGACGTCCTGGACAAGAACCGCACCCAGCTGGACCGGACACTGGCCCTGGTCGGCCCGTACTACCGCCTCGTGGGCAACACGCTCGGCAGCGGACGCTGGTTCGACAGCTACCTCTGCGGAGTGGTGCCCCGCACCTACCTGCCCGCCCAGTCCCAGCCCACGACCGGATGCGTGCCGCCGAAGCAGTCGGCGCAGGCCCAGGGGAGCGGTGAACGATGACCAGACGCGGCAGACTCCTCCCGAGGACCCGGGGCGCACGACTGCTCGCCGGCGCCCTCGCCCTGGTGGTGGTCGCCGCCGGGCTGGCCGTCGCCGGGACCTTCGACTCCAGCGGCACCCGCCTGACCGCCTACTTCGACCGCGCCGTCGGCATCTACGCCGGCTCCGACCTGCGCATCCTCGGCGTGCGGGCCGGCGAGGTGACGTCGGTGCACCCGCAGGGCACCCAGGTGCGGGTCGACCTCACCCTGGACGAAGGGGTGAAGGTCCCCCAGGGAGCACACGCCGTGATCGTGGCGCCGAGCGTCGTCGCCGACCGGTTCGTGCAGCTCACCCCCGCCTACCGCGACGGGCCGGCCCTCCCCCGGGACGCCGTCCTGCCCGCCTCCCGCAACCGCACACCCGTGGAGATCGACCAGCTGTACTCCTCGGTCACCGACCTCAGCAAGGCACTGGGCCCCGACGGCGCCAACTCCGCCGGCGCCCTGTCCGACCTGCTGCGCACCGGCGCGGCCAACCTCGACGGCAACGGCGCGGCCATCGGCGATGCCGTCGAGCAGTTCGGCAAGGCCGCCAAGACCCTCAACGGCTCCAGCGACTCCCTGTTCACCACACTCGCCCAACTGCAGACGTTCACCACCATGCTGAAGAACAAGGACACCGACGTACGCACCGCCCAGGAACGCCTGGACACCGTCGTCGGTTTCTTCGCCGACAACAAGGACGACCTGGCCGGCGCCCTCGAACAACTCGGCACGGCACTCGCGCAGGTCAAGCAGTTCATCAAGGACAACCGGGGCGAGCTGAAGAAGAACGTCGACAAACTCGTGCCGATCACCCAGACCCTCGTCCAGCAGCGGGCCTCGCTCGCCGAGGCACTGGACGTGGCGCCCCTGGCCGCGAGCAACGTCGTCGGCGCCTACGACACCGACAACCGCACCCTCGACGGCCGCGCCGACCTCAACGAGATCAGCATGGGCGGACCACTGCTGCCGCTGCCGGCCACCGGCGGCGCGGCGACCTCCGGAAAGGGGGCGCGGTGAGACGCCGCACACGACGGCCCGAGGACGCCCCCGCGCCCGAGGAGCGGACCGCGGGGGAGACCGAGGCGCCGGAGCCCTCCGGGGCCGGCGGACCCGGCGCCTCCCGCCCCCGGCAGGCGGCCACAGCCGTGACGCGCGGTCTGCGCAGCGGCGCCACGGCCGTCGGCACCTCCTCGGGAGGCCTCCTCGCCCTCGCCGTCGGACTCGTCCTGGCGATCGGCGCGTTCACCCTCACGGTGCCCCGCTTCCACGGCATCGAGGACCTGCCCCTGCCGGGCGGCGCCGACCTGGGCCCCCACCCCTACACCGTCACCGCCGAACTCGACGACGTGCTCAGCCTGGTCCCGCAGGCCGCGGTCAAGGTCGACGACGTCACCGTCGGACGGGTCACCGCCATCCACCTCGACGGCTGGCACGCCCGCGTCACCATGAGGATCAACGGCAGCGTGCGGCTGCCCGCCGACGCCGGCGCCCGGCTGGAACAGTCCAGCCTGCTCGGCGAGAAATACGTCCAGCTCGTCGCACCCGCGAAGGACACCACCACCGCACGGCTCGGCGACGGCGACCTCATCCCGGTCGCCCGCACCGGCCGCAACACCGAGGTGGAGGAAGTGTTCGGCGCGCTGTCCCTGCTGCTCAACGGCGGCGGCGTCAACCAGCTCAAGACCATCACCCAGGAACTGGACGCCGCCCTCGGCGGACGCGAGAGCGAGGTCCGCTCCACCCTCGAACGGGTCAACACCCTCGTCACCGACCTCGACGACCACCGCCGCGACATCACCGACGCCCTCGACGGCGTCAACCGGCTCTCCGCCACCCTCGCCGGGCGCAAGGACGACGTGCGGACGGTCCTCACCGGACTCTCGCCCGGTCTGAAGACCCTCGACGAGCAACGCGGCTCCCTGCTCACCATGCTGCGCTCCCTCGACACGCTGTCCGGCGTGGCCGTCTCCACCGTCAACGCGAGCAAGCAGGACATGGTCGCCGACCTCAAGGCCATCGCGCCCACCCTGCGGGCCCTCGCCGACGCGGGCGCCGACCTGCCGGACTCGCTCCAGGCACTGCTCACCTACCCCTTCACCGACGAGGTGCTCAGCGGAGTGAAGGGCGACTACCTCAACGTGTACCTGAACATGACCGCCACGCCCGGAACGCAGGTCATCCCGCCGCTGATCCCGTCCACGGCCGCGCCGGGCGCCGCCGCGGCGGCCGGCGGACAGGGCGCCCCCGCCCAGGGGAGCCCGGCTAAGAAGGGCGCCGCGAAGAAGAGCCCGGCGCGGCCGACGGGAAAGGCGACGGCTCCCTCCGCCGCGACCTCGCCGACGGCCGTGCTGCCGCTGCCGTCCGTCCCCACCCCGGCCCAGGACGGAGGCGACGCCCGGTGATCACCCTCGCCGTACGCCTGAAGAACCTCGCCTTCCTGGTCATCGCCGTCCTCGTCCTCGGCTTCGTCGGCATCCGCTACGCCGACCTCGGCCGCTTCGTCGGGGTCGCCGACTACTACACCGTCGACGTCCGACTGCCCTCCACCGGGGGGCTGTTCACCCACTCCGACGTGACCTACCGCGGAGTGTCGGTCGGCAGGGTCGGCCCCATCGACCTCACCGCCGACGGAGTGGTGGCCGAACTGCGCATCAAGAAGTCCGCCCCGCACATCCCCGCCGACACCCGGGCCGTCGTGGCGGGGCTGTCGGCGGTCGGCGAGCAGTACATCGACCTGCGCCCCCAGAGCGACGACGGACCCTACCTCGCCGACGGGGCACGCATCGAACAGGCCGACACCCAGGTGCCCGCACCCGTCACCGACGTCCTCACCAGCGTGAACGACCTCACCAAGTCGGTTCCGCTGGACGACCTGCGCACCGTGGTCGACGAGCTGGGCAAGGCCTTCGAGGGCCACGGCGACGACCTCCAGGTACTGCTCGACAACGGCAGCGCCTTCGTGGAGGCCGCCGACCGCGCACTGCCGTCCACGACCCGGCTGATCGACGACGGCGAGACGGTGCTGCGCACCCAGGCCGAAGAGGGCCGGGCCGTGCGCGACTTCGCCACCGGAGCCAGGGAACTCACCCGCACCCTCAAGGACTCCGACTCCGACCTGCGCCGGCTGCTCACCGTCACCCCCGACGCGGCCACCCAGGTCAGCGGCCTCCTGCGCGACCTCGACCCGAGTCTGGGCGTGGTCCTCGCCAACCTCCTGACCACCTCCGAGATCGCCGTCACCCGCCAGCACGGCATCGAGGAACTCCTCGTGAAGTACCCGGCGGCCGTCGCCGCCGGCGCCACCGCCGTCGACGGAGGAAAATTGCACCTCGGCATGGCCGTCACCTTCTTCAAGCCCCTTCCCTGCACCGCCGGATACGGTGGCACGCGCTACCGCAACGGACTCGACCTCGGCACCGCGCCCGCCCTCAACACCGACGCGTCCTGCACCGCCTCGGCCGCGAGCGGGGTGAACGTACGGGGCTCGGCGCACGCCCCCGGCGGCGGCGCGGTCCCCACTCCGGCCAAGCCCGGATCCCTGCCCTCGGGCAGCGGCTCGCAGGCCGCGGCCACCTCCGCCGCCGGTACACCGCTGCCCGGCGCCCTCGGCCTGCCCAACGCCGCCGAAGGCGGCCCGGCCGGCCTCGCCGGGCTGCTCTCCCCGGCCGCGGAGGGCGCCCGGTGAGGCGGGCCCGCGCCGTCACCGGCGCGGTGCTCGTCCTGGCGCTGGGATTCTGCGGCACCGGCGCGTGGACGTACGCCCGCGCCCGGGGGGACGACTCCCTCTCCTACGGCCGTGAGCGCGACGAGGCGCTCGCCGACGGGCGCGCCGCCATCGCCGTGCTGACCACCCTCGACGCCTCCTCCCGGCAGCGCGCCCAGGCGGGCATCCGGTCCTGGGGCGCGGCCTCCACCGGCCCGCTGCGCGACGAACTGGCCCAGACCGCGCCGAAGGCGGGGACGTCGGCGCGTGGCACGGTCACCGAGGCCGCCGTCACCGCCCTCGACACACGCTCCGGCACGGCGAAGCTCATCGCGACCGTACGCGTGGACGTCACCCCCGCCGGGACGAAGACGCCCACCACGGACCGCAAACGCCTGGAGGCGGTCCTGGAGCGCACGGGCGGGGGCCGGTGGAAGGTCAGGGCACTGGACGCCGTACCGCTCGCGGGGGCGGCACAGGAGGACGAGGACCGATGACACCTCTGCTGCGCAGGGACAGGACGCGCGAGGCCGCCGCACCGGCGGACGAGGCCACCGGGCCCGACCCGAGCGGCACACCGGCGGAGGACGCGAGGACGGGCGCCGGGGGCACCGACTCGGAGTCCTGCGGGGAGAAGTCCGCTGCGAGGCCGACCGGTTCGCAGTCCTGTGGGGAGAAGTCCGCTGCGGGGCCGACCGGTTCTGACTCTCGTGGACGGAAGTCCGCTGCGGAGGGGATCGGTTCGCCGTCCCGTGGGCAGAAGTCCGCCACGGAGAAGGCCGGTCCGGAGTCGCATGAGGAGGAGTCCGGTGCACGGGGCGCCGGTCCGGAACCGGACGGGGACGGATCCGGCCCGGAGACCGGCGCGGACCGTGCTCGCCCGGAGGCCGACGCGGGCACGCAGGCGGAGGAGACGACCGGACGCCGCCGCTTCACGCGAGATCGGCTGCGAGGGATCGCCCTCGTCGTGCTCACCGTGGCGCTGGTCCTCGCCGGCTGCGGTTTCCTCTACCGCGCCCACGAGCTCAGATCGGCCCCGGCGGCCCGGAACCGGGCGCTGACCGACACGGAGGCCACCACCCGTGTCGCGGGCGACGTCGCCGACGACCTCGCCCGGATCTTCTCGTACACGCCGGAAGGCCTCGACGCCACCGAGCGTTCCGCGCGCTCCGTCCTCACCGGGCGGGCGGCACGCCAGTACACGCAACTGCTCGCCCGGATCCGCGCGGACGTCGCCAAGCAGCGCGTCACCCTCAGCACCCAGGCCGTGCGCACCGGAGTCGTCCGGCTCGACGGGGACGACGCACGGCTGCTGGTCTTCCTCGACCAGGTCTCGCGGCGCGGCAAGGCCGCCGGCAGCTCCGCCGCGGCCCAGCTCACGGTCACCGCGCACCGGGAGAACGGCCAGTGGCGGATCGTCGACATCACCACCCGCTGAACGTGCGCGGGAGACGGGAGACACCCATGGAACGCACGGCCCGTCCGCTCGCCGGGCCCCGGGCCCTGCCGGTCCTGGCCCTCGCCCTCGTCCTGGTCGCGGGCGGATTCGCGGCCTGGGCCGGCTGGGACTGGTACGCGGCGGCCCACGACGACTCCGCGGCGTACGCGGTCCAGCGGGACCGGGCGCTGGCCGCCGGCGAACAGGCCGTCCAGAACCTGAACACCCTCGACCACGACGACCTCGACCGCGGCCTCGATCTGTGGGAGTCCTCGACGACCGGGGACCTGCACGACCAGCTCGCCTCGGGGCGCAAGGAGTTCGCCGAGCAGGTGAGGACGGCGAAGACGGACACGACGGCCCGGGTGCTCTCGGGCGCGGTCACCGAGCTCGACGACCGCGCGGGCCGGGCCCGCGTACTCGTCGCGCTGCGGGTGACCGTGAAGGCGTCCGACGGCAAGAGCACCGACAAGGACAGCCGGATGCTCGGCGAACTGACCCGCACCGGCGGCCGGTGGAAGCTGAGCGCCCTGGGCCAGGCGCCCGTCGGCGGCACATCGGCCGGCTGAGCCCGCGGCACGCCACGTCAGCCGGCAGCACGAGAGGACCACACCCGATGTCCACGACCCGTCACCACATCAACCGTCAGCGCCGCCGACAGGCCCGCGAGGCCGGTCCCACCGCCCAGGCGGAACTGCCCGCGCGCACCACCGCGTCCACCGCCGTGTCCCCCGCCCCCGGCCGGGCCGCGGCCACCCCCGCGCAGCGGCAGGAGACCGGACTCGCCGGGAAGGCGAGGGCCCCGGAGAAGGCGGGGTCCCCGGAGAACGGGGCGGAGAAGGCGGACGCGGCGCGGGCGGAGGCGGGTCGGCGGTCGAGGGGGGTCCGTCTGCGCCGGCCGTCCCGTTCCGCGGGCCTGGTGGTGCTGTGCCTGCTGACCCTCGCCCTCGGCGGGTTCGCCGGCTGGGCGCACGCGCGCGCCCAGGACCTGCGCGCCGATCCGGCGGTACGCAACACCGCTCTGACCGACGCCGCGCGCACGAGCGAGATCAAGGGCCAGACGGAGAAGGCGGTCGCCGCGCTCTTCTCCTACGACCACGCCGACCCCGGCGCCTACGAGAAGGCCACCAAGACCCTCCTCACCGGGAAGGCGGTCGCGCAGCACAAGGCCCTGCTCGACGCCGTCCGCGCCCGTGCCGACCAGCAGAAGGCGGTCATCACCACCACCGTCACCGACAGCGCGGTCGAGCGCGTCGACGGCGACCGGGCCCGGGTCCTCGTCTACGCCGACCAGAGCAGTGTCGGCACCGCCGGGACCAAGTCCTCGGCGGGCGCCGGGGGCAAGCAGACGACGCAGGACGAAGGCACCTACGCCGGAGCGATGTTCGCCGTCGACGTACTGCGCCGTGACGGGCGCTGGCTCGTCTCCGGCATCGACACCTTCGGCCGCTGACGACGGCCGGCCGACATCGGGTGTGACCGCGCTCGGCCGCACCCGGCCCCACCGACAGGACCAGGAAGGGACAGCCATGCCCGCACGCCGTGCGCGACGTCTGCGAGCCCGGACACGACAAGGCCTGCGGGGCACCGCCATCGCCGTGGCGGCAGTGGCGGCCCTCACCGCCTCCCAGGGGCCCGGGGTGCCCGCGGCGGTGGCCGGGAGGGCTCCCGGATCCCCACCGGCCGACGGGGAGCGGCCCGCGCCGCCCGCGGAGGCTCCCCGTGTGACGACGGCCCCGCCCGGCGACGGCACGTACCACACCGAACTTCCCCCGCTGACCACCGCGGGCGCCCCCTTGACACCCCGTCAGGTCGTGCAGGTGCGGGCCGAGTCGGGCATCCCCGTCACCGTGCTGCGCGCCTACCGGGCGGCCGAGCGGTCGGTCGCCCGCACGGACCCGGGATGCCGGCTGCCCTGGCAACTGCTCGCCGCGATCGGGAAGGTGGAGTCCGGCCAGGCGCGCGGCGGCGCGGTCGACGCGCGGGGTACGACGCTGGGCCGCATCACGGGTCCCGCGCTCGACGGGCACGGCTTCGCGCTCGTCCGGGACACCGACGGCGGCCGCGACGACGGCGACACGGTGTACGACCGGGCGGTGGGGCCCATGCAGTTCCTGCCGTCGACCTGGGCCAGGTGGGGCGTCGACGGCAACGGCGACGGCCGCGCCGACCCGAACAACGTCTTCGACGCGGCCCTGGCGGCCGGGCACTACCTGTGCGCGGGCGACAGGGACCTGGGCCGGGCGGCGGACCTGGACGCGGCGATTCTCGGCTACAACGACTCGCGCCCCTACCTCGACCTGGTCCGATACTGGCTGGACTTCTACCGCCGGGGTGTGCACGGCGTGCCCGACGGCAAGGGCGTCGTTCCGGCCTCCCCGGGCGCGGGCAGCGACACCCCGGCCAAGAAGCCCACGGACGCGCAGGGCGGCACGGACGCCGAGGACGGCGGCGGGATCGTCATCGGCCCCGACCCCGGACATTCCGCTCCGGGCTCCCCGGCTCCCACCGGCCGGCCGACCAGAGGCCCGGTCCCCGAGCCGTCCGGCGGGCCGTCGGCCCCCGAACCGTCCCGGTCCCCGACCGAGTCGCCGACCGCGGACCCCAGCGGCTCGGCGAGCCCGGATCCCGGCGATTCACCGACGACCCCGGACCCCAGCGGCTCGGCGAGCCCGTCGGCCTCGCCCAGTGACTCCGCCGCGGCGAGTCCGTCCACGGATTCGTCCGGTCGGCCCACCGCCGGCTCGGCGACCTCCGACGACGGATCCGCCGCCGTGGCGGCCCCCTGACGGGCGACCGCCCTTCCGGCCCTCTCCTGCCGGTCATGTCTCTTGATCCCTAATGGGTGGACATAAGGTCGCTCATCACACTAATCACGACAGAAGTGATCTACGCTGATGCCTGTCAGTGATCAGTCCGCAGCGGACTGTAGTGACATGAAAAAGGAGAGGTAATGCGCAAGTTCCAGAAGGCCGCTGTCGTCGTGGCCATGCTCGGCAGTGTCGGATTCGTCGGTGCCGGTGCGGCCCAGGCCCACGGCGGCGACGGCGGTGCGGCGTTCGACATCAAGCAGAGCCAGACCTGCACGGGTCAGGTCGACTCCCAGCAGGGCCTCGTCAACGTCCAGGACCTGGGTGTCGCCGCGAACGTCCTCGTCGGCATCGGCAACCCGGTCGGCAAGGTCACCTCGGTGGCCTGCGGCTCCAGCATCGGCTGACGATCACTGACCCAGTGATCCAGGTGGGGCCCGGGGTGCGAACTCCTGCTTCGTACCCCAGGCCCCGGCCGCCTGCCGGTGCTCCCGGACGCGGGCGCGCGGCAGCGGGGGCCGGCCGAAGGTTTCACCCGGCCGTCCCGTCCCGCTGCCGCCGCACGGCCCGCGCGGAATCCGGAACCGCGATGTTGCGGGCCTTGCCGCAGGTGGAACGGTGGCACTATGAACAAGACCGCGCTGATCGTCATCGACATGATCAACACCTACGACCACAAGGACGCCGAGCTTCTGCTCCCCTCGGCGAAAGCGGTCGTGCCGGTTCTGACCGGGCTGCTGGAGCGTGCCCGGCGCCACGAGGTCCCGGTCGTCTATGTCAACGACAACTTCGGCGAGTGGCGCTCGCACCACGGTGAACTGCTGGACCGGGTCCTGGCGGGCCCCCACGCCGACCTCGTCGCACCGGTGCGCCCCGACGAGAACTCCCTCTTCGTGCTCAAGGCCCGCCATTCGATCTTCTACGAGACGCCGCTGACCTACCTGCTCAAGCAGCAGGGCGTCCAGGAGCTCGTCCTGTGCGGCCAGGTGACCGAGCAGTGCGTGCTCTATTCGGCCCTCGACGCTCACATCCGGCACTTCGACGTGGTCATTCCCAAGGACGCCGTGGCGCACATCCACGCCGATCTCGCCCGGGCGGCCCTGCTCATGATGGAGCGGAACATGGGGGCGCGGGTGTGCCTGAGCGAGGATCTCTGGAAGTGAGGGGTCTCCCCGACGGCGGTGTGCGCGACCGCGTTGTCGGCCAGTGCCGCGGCAGGTAGCGTTTGCCCGTCAAGGAGCGGGGCGAACGTCGCCTGTCGCGGCACCAGGGTGGCGAGCGCGGACCGATCCCGGCGCCCATGGCCGGGGAGCCCGGGGCCGCACGGGACGACGGCTCGCGCGCGGTCCGGGCCGGACACGACGGGGGGGGGGGCTGGTCGGTGCACGATGCGCGCGGCGCGGGCCCGGACCACGGGGCGGCCGGCCCTTGGCGCGGGACACCTGACCGGAGTGCGACCGGCCGCCCGGCGCCCGCGGTGCTGCCCCCTTCGCTGCGCGCGTGGCTCGGACCGGTCGCGGTCCTCGCAGCGCTGGTCGTGGCCGTACTCGGGGCCCTGTACGCCGGTGACGGCGAGCCCGGCACGGTGGACGCGCGGATCGCGGCCGCGGTGGACGGCGTGGAACCGCCCTGGCGGTACGTCGCCTCGGCCACGGACGCCCTGGGGGAGCCCGTGGGCGCGGCGGCGCTGGTCGTGGCCGCCGTGGCGGGCTGCCTGCTGCTGCGGCGGCCCCGCGCCGCGGTGCTCGTCGTCGCCGGGACCGGCCTGACGGTCGGGACGACGACGCTCCTCAAGCACCTGGTGGGACGCACCATCCACGACGGGAGCCTGTCCTACCCGAGCGGACACACCGCCTTCCTCACCGCGCTCGCCCTCGTGGGGGCGCTGCTCGCGGCCGGCGGGCTCGGCCTCGGCGGGACGGCCGGCACGTCACTCGTGCTGGGCGTGGCCCTGGCCGCCGGCGCCCTCATGGGCTGGACGCAGGTCGTCCTGGGCGCGCACTACCCCACCGACACCCTCGGCGGCTGGTGCACCGCGCTGGCGGTGACACCGGCGACCGCGTGGCTGGTCGACCGGACGGCCGACCGGCTGCAGGCCGGCCGTCCGGCCGAGACCGGCCGGCGGGAGCCTCGCTGACGCCACGCCGGCCCGCACCAGGTCGCACCTCGTCACGCCAGGCGGCGGAACACGGGCTTCACCGGTCGCCCGCCCAGCCAGGGGGTCGGGTCGGCGGCGTCCAGCGCCTTCCGGTACACCGCACACGCCTGGGCCACCACGTCGACGGTGTGATCGATGTCGGCGTCGTCGAGCGCGCTGCTCACCACGAACGACGGGGCCAGCACCCCGCCCGCGAGGAGCCGGCGCAGGAACAGGGTGCGGTACCGCTGCGAGGGCCGCCGGTTCTCGTCGAGGGTGGCGAAGACCAGGTTGCTGGCCCGGCCGCGGACGACGACGTGGTCGCCGACGCCCATGGCGGCCGCGGCGTCGCGGACACCGGCCGCCAGCCGCTCGCCGAGGGCGTGCAGCCGCGCGGTGACGCCCTCTTCGGTGTAGGTGTCGAGCACGGCCATCGCCGCAGCCAGGGAGTGCGTCTCGGCACCGTGCGTGGTGGACAGCAGGAACACCCGGTCGCCGGAGTGACGCAGCCCGCCCCGCTCCATCAGGTCGCGGCGCCCGGCCAGCGCGGAGACGGCGAATCCGTTGCCCAGCGCCTTGCCGAAGGTGGAGAGGTCGGGGACGACGCCGTACAGGCCCTGGGCGCCCGCCTCGGACCAGCGGAACCCGGTGATCATCTCGTCGAAGACCAGGACGCAGCCGTACCGGTCGGCCAGCTCGCGCAGGCCCGCGAGGTACCCGGCGGTGGGGTCCTGCCCGCTCGGACACGGCGGAGAGCCGGGGGAGGGGTCGGTGTGGGAGGCGGGTTCGAGGATGAGGCAGGCGATCTCGTCCCGGTACCGGACGAGCAGCTCCTCCGTGGCGGCCAGGTCCCCGTAGGGGAACGCCACGGTGAGCTCGTCGGTCACCGCCGGAACGCCGGCGGACATCGGCGTGGTGCCGATGAACCAGTCGTCGACGGAGAAGAACGGATGGTCGGCGCAGACGGCCACCCGCGAACGCCCGGTGGCGGCGCGGGCGAGGCGTACGGCGGCGGTGGTCGCGTCGGAGCCGTTCTTGGCGAACTTCACCATCTCGGCGGTCGGCACCGTGGCCAGGAAGCGTTCCGCGGCCTCGACCTCCACGAGGGACGGCCGGACGAAGTTGCTGCCGCGGTCGAGTTCGCGCCGCACCGCCTCGATCACGCGGGGGTGGGCGTGGCCGAGGCTGACGGAGCGCAGGCCGGAGCCGTACTCGACGTACCGGTTGCCGTCGACGTCCCACACGTGGGCGCCGCGGCCGTGGCTGATGACCGGGGCCAGGTGTTCGGGGTACTGGTCGTCGCCCTTGGCGTAGGTGTGCGCGCCTCCCGGAATCAGGGCGTGCAGCCGCTCGTTCGCTTCGCGCGACCGGGGCAGGCGGAGCTCCGGGGTGTCTTCGGTGTCCACGCGACCTCAGCTCTCCTTCTGCTTCAGGACCTCGGCGAGGCTCGGCGCCTTGCGGTCCCGCGCGGACATCGATGCGACCGGCAGCGGCCAGTCGATGGCGAGATCCGGGTCGTCGAAGGCGATCGTCACGTCCTCGGCCGGATCGTGCGGACGGTCGATCCGGTACGAGACGTCGGCGGTCGCCGTGAGGGCCTGGAAGCCGTGCGCGCATCCCGCCGGGATGTAGAGGGTGGCCTGCGTCCGGTCGGACAGCTCGAAGAACGCCCGGCCCAGGTAGGTCGGCGAGTCGGCCCGCAGGTCCACGACGACGTCGAAGATCCTGCCGTACGAGCACCGCACCAGCTTGGCCTCGCCGGCGCCGGAGCGCAGGTGCAGTCCGCGCAGCACGCCGCCCGCCGAGCGGGAGACGCTGTCCTGGACGAAGGCGTCCGGATCCAGGCCCACCGAGCGGACCACGTCGGCGTCGAAGGTGCGGCAGAAGAAGCCGCGCTCGTCGGCGTACGGCGTCGGCTCGAACAGGTACGCGCCGGCGATCGCCGGGACTTCGGTCGCTTTCATGGAGTCTCCTGCCGGGCGTGGGCGTGGTCGTGGTCGGCCGCCGGGAACAGGACCGCCGTCAGGGTGGTGAACTGCCGTTCGAGAAGCCGGGTCGCGGCCAGGTTCCGCTCGGCGAGGATCCGCCGCAGCTGTGCCGCGTGCTTCTCCAGCGCCCGGAACTGTTCGAGCAGCCGGCCGGCGTCGACCTCGCGGGCCGGGTGGCAGTACTCCTCCAGCCCCATCCGGGCCATGAGCGCGTCGCTCTTGGCGGCGTAGCTGAGCGCGAGCGTCGGCGTGCCGGCCCTCAGCGCGCAGACCAGGTTGTGGTAGCGGGTCGCCACGACGCTGTCGGCGGCGGCCGCCTCCTCCATCAGGTCGGCCAGCGAGGACGCCTCGGCGGCGGTGACGAGCGGAGAGTCCACCGCGTCGAGGATCGCGGCGACCACCGGCGCGTCGACCCCGTCGCCGGTGAGCAGCCGGACCGGTCTGCCGTCCTCGACCAGCGCGCGGACGAAACGGATCGTCCCGTCGAGGTAGCGCCGGTGGATCTCCTCGGCCCGGGCGCGGTCGTCGTCGCCGCCGTGGAAGGCCATGACGCCTACGCAGACCCGGCCGGGCGGTCCCGAAGGCGCGCTCGCCGGCGGCGCGGGCAGGGCGAACGCGAGGTCCGGGTGGACCTCGTCGCGCGCGGTGTCCACGCCCATCGCCCGTATCGCGTCACGGGACAGGTCGTCCCGGTACGACCGGTAGGAGGCCAGCCGCGCCGACCAGCGCACCAGGGTCCGGGTCGGCCGGCTGCCGATCGCGGCGGCGCCGACGCCGACCAGCGCGACCCGGGTGCCGAACAGCCGGCCGCTCGCGCAGAGCAGGAACAGCGCGTACGGGAAGCCCCACGGCCGCAGCGGCAGCGTGGCCTCCAGGACGCCCATGCCCGGCACGATCACCACGTCGTGCCGGCGCACCCAGGCGGCGGTGCGGACGGCGTCGACGAGCTTGCCCAGCCCCTTCGCCGCGATCGCGCGCGCACGCGACGCGGTCCGGTACTCCCCGCGGTACCAGTGCAGCCGCGTCGCCGGGATCCCGTACCGGGCCGCGACGACCTCCGGTCCGCCGCACAGCGCGTCCACGTCCGCCTCCGGATGCCCGGCTCGCAGATACCCGAGGACCGCCTCCAGCGACCCGTCGTTGCCGAGGTTGCCGGAGCCGAGCAGGCCGAACACCCCGACGCGCGTCCGGGGCCCGTGCCCGGACGTCATGCCCGCCTCCCCTCACGGCCGGCGACCAGGGCGTCGACGGAGACGGTGAGCCGGTCCGGGTCGACCGGGGCGCGGTCCTCGACCCGCTCGCCGGCGCCCGGCCGGGCCCGGCTGGTCATCCACGCCGCCAGGTGGCGGTAGCACGCGCGCCGGTCGGCCGGGGACAGCGGAGCCCGCCGGACCGCCGCGACGAAGCCCCAGACGTACTCGGCGAGCAGACGGGGCGTCGGGTGCAGCGGGCCCGCCCGGCGCGGGTCCAGATTGACGCACCGCGAGCGCTTGGAGGGGTTCGCCCGCTCGGCGCGGGTGGGATGGTCGCGGCGGAAGTACAGCAGCTCCGGCACCTGGTGGAAGGGCCCGTGCAGGGTGATCTCGGCGACGAACGTGCGGTCCGCGTGGTGGTAGCTGTCGTGCGGCTTCACCCGGCGCAGCACATCGGCCCGCATCACCCCGTAGAAGTCGTCTCCACCGGGCTCGAACAGCAGGCTCCGGAAGCGCTCCGGCGCGTGCGGGGAGTCGGTGGCGAGGCCGTACTCGTAGGGGACCTTCACCCGGCCGTCGCCGTCGATGACGGCCTGGCCGCTGTGCGCGAGGATCACCTCCGGCCGCTCGTCCAGCGCCTCGACACAGCGCCGCAGCAGGTCCCGGGCGTACAGGTCGTCGTGCGAGGCCCACTTGAACAGCTCGCCGCGGCACTCGGCGAACACGTGGTTGTGGTTGGGCGCGGCGCCGATGTTCCGGGGCAGCCGGAGGTAGCGGATGCGCGAGTCCCGCGCCGCGTACCGGCGGCAGATGTCCCGGGTCCCGTCGGTGGAGGCGTTGTCGGAGACGACCAGCTCGAAGTCCTCGTAGGTCTGGCCGAGCAGGGCGTCGAGCGCCTCGGCGAGGTACTCCTCGCCGTTGTACACGGGCAGGCCGATGCTCAGCCTGGGGCGGTCGGTCATGAGGTCCTCACTTCGCGGATGGAGTGGTGGGCGCGCTCGCGCAGTGCCGACCGCAGCTGCAGCCACCACACGGCCGCGCCGCAGACGGTCGCGGCGGCGACGCCCCAGGCCGAGCCGACCGTGCCCGCCACGACCGCCCCGCCGAGCCCGCCGCCGACGTAGCAGGCGGAGGCGAAGAGCTGGCAGCGCAGGCTGCGCCGGGCCGCGCCGAGCGCGCGCAACCCGGCCGCCGCGCCGCTGCCGAGGCCGGCGCCCGCGACGCCGAGCGTGGCCGGCACGATGAGCCGGGAAGCGGCGTGCCAGACGTCGCCGAGCACCAGTTCGCCGGCCCGGTCCGGCACCAGCAGCAGCGCCGCGCCCCACAGCAGCGCGCCGACCGCCTGCCCGCCGCCCAGCAGCAGGCAGAACCTGCCCAGCTTGTGCGGGGCGCGGCGCAGCATCCGGGCCGCCTCCGCGACGGTGACCAGCGTCAGCCCCATCAGCACGGCCATGAACGGGCCGAGCAGGAGCTCGGCGCCCCGGATCACCCCCACCGCGGCGACCCCGACGATCGCGCCGAGCCCGTACGCCCGCAGCTGGCTCGCGCCGCTGACGCAGGTGTTCTCGACCAGGTACCGGTAGCCGAGGTCGCGCTGCGCGCGAAGCCACTCGCGCGCTCCGGCCGGCCGGGGCCGGATGCCGGACTGCAGGCAGCCGTACCCGGCGGCCACCGCGGCGGACCCGCCCCAGGCGAGCACGAAGGCGGCCACGCTGCCGGCGTGGGCCGCCAGCACCATGGCCGGGACGAGCGCCACGCCCCACACGAGGTCGTTGACGAACGCCTTGCGGCCGGCGCCGGCGGCGAAGAACGAGTACCGCCAGGCGTCCTGCAGCAGCAGCCCCGGCAGCACGGCGCCGAGACAGGCGAACGCGGGCCCCACGCTCCCGCCGAGGGCCGGCCCGGTCACCAGGCACGCCGCGCCGACGACGGCGCCGACGCCGAGCGCGGTCCCCGACGACCGCGCCACCGCCGCGCGCCAGGACGCCTCGGGGGCGCCGCTGAAGCGCACCACGAGCGGATCGGTGGCCAGTCCGCGCGAGACGCTGAGCACCACGCCGTAGGTCACCCAGGCCAGGCTGAACACGCCGAACGCGGTCGGCCCCAGCGAGCGTGCCACGTAGATGCCCACCGCGAAGTTGCTCAGGCTGGAGGCCGCCTGGTCGGCCAGTCCCCAGGACAGCCGGCCGACGACGGCCCGCTGGGCGGCCCGCCGGCCGGTCTCGGCCCGGTCCGCCGACGCCGTCGTCCTCTCCTCCTCGGTGGTCATCGGCGTCACGCCTTGATCAGCCCGGCGCCGTGCAGGGCGTCGGCCGCGTCGGCGACGGTGTCGAACGGCAGCCCGGACCGC
Organism: Streptomyces sp. NPDC018610; assembly: GCF_044391765.1. NCBI lineage: Bacteria > Bacillati > Actinomycetota > Actinomycetes > Kitasatosporales > Streptomycetaceae > Streptomyces > Streptomyces sp. NPDC018610. The sequence goes on along the minus strand of NZ_JBISAL010000015.1, from coordinate 38,010 downwards.
TCGGCGACGTCCAGCAGGCTGTGCTCGCCGTCGGAGAGGCTGAGCACCCAGAGCATGGCCATCTGGGTCCGCTTCGCGTCGCTGCGCCCGCCGAGCGAGTCGTACAGCCCGCGCCGGCCCAGCTGTGGTTCGCCGTAGGGGCTGAGGTTGACGTACCGCCGGTTGCGGTCGAGGACGGTGAACGCCTCGCGGCAGACGGCGAGCGTGTCCGCCATCGCCTCGGGGGAGACGAAGTCCAGGTCGTCCGCGGAGGTGTGGTACTCGGGGTAGCCGGCGTACGGGGTCCGGGTGAGCGAGCCGACGCCCAGATCGAACCCGGGCGAGCAGTACTGCCGCTCGTCATAGCCGTACGGGGTGAACTCCTCGACGCGGTGCGGGCGTTCGGTGGCGGTCAGCACGTGCCGCAGCACCCGGTCGATCTCCGCGTCACCGCGCCTGCTCTGCTTGTACGTCAGCGGGCCCCGGTCTCCGGCGCAGGCCAGCACCAGGCCGTGCTTGACGCGTTCGATCCGGTCCGCGTTGCGGGCCAGCCAGGTGATCGCCCCGATGGTGCCGGGGGCGAAGACGAACCGGTAGGTGTGGTACGGCGTCCGCTCCGCCAGCTCCCTGGCCAGGAACGTCGCCACCGCGATGCCGGCCAGGTTGTCGTTGGCCAGCGACGGGTGGCAGACGTGGCAGGAGACGATCACCTCGTCGGGCACCTGCCCGGGGACCACGTGCTCGGCGTAGGTGAGGTGGCCGTCGGCGAGGGTGGAGTCGACACGTACCTCGTACTCGCCGTCCGGCAGCGCGTCCAGGGTCTCCTGGGCCAGGCAGAACCCCCACTCCGGCTCGTAGTAGCTGGTGCGGTACGGCACCCAGGACGGGTGGTCCGGCAGGGTGTGCAGGTGTGGCCGGAGCTCGGCCAGCGGCATGGTCGCCGACACCGGCACGCTGTAGCCGAGCACGTGCAGGCTGGACGCGGCGAAGTCGACGACCCGGCGGCCGGCCGGGTCGGCGATGTACGCGTCGCGGATGTTCCACTCCTTCGGGACCGTCCAGTCGAGCACCTGCGTGCCGGTCGGCACCTCGTGCATCCGCAGCGGGAGGTACTCGTCGACGATCCGCAAGGTGGCGCGCACACCGTCGCCGGTGATGCTCCGGCACAGCGGGTACAGCCGCTCCACCAGCGCGTACATCTCCTCGCCGGCCGCGGTCATCGGCGCCACCGCAGGGTGTCGTCGACCGTGCCGGCGTCGAGGGCGGCGCGCAGCACGGCCAGGCGGGTGAAGCGGGCCTCGAAGTCCTCCCGGGTCAGCCCGAACTTCCGGTAGGCCTCGACGAGTTCGAGCGCCCCGCGCTTCACCGTCCACTCGCAGTCGAAGCCGGGCACCGCGGCGCGGAACCGGGAGAAGTCCACCCGGTAGGACCGCGGATCGGCGCCGGTCTCCCCGGTGACGACCACCTTCGAGCCGGGCACCGCCTCGGCGACCTGCTCGGCGATCTCGGCGACCGTGACGTTGTTGATCTCGCTGCCGATGTTGAACGCCCGGTCGTGCACCGCCTCCCGCGGCGCGGTGAGCGCCGCCGCGAAGGCCCGCGCGATGTCGGCGGCGTGCACCAGCGGGCGCCAGGGGGTGCCGTCGGAGAGCACCAGCACCTCGCCGGACAGGAGCGCGTGACCCACCAGGTTGTTCAGCACGATGTCGGCGCGCAGCCGGGGCGAGTAGCCGAAGGCGGTGGCGTTGCGCAGGTGGACCGGGCTGAAGTCGTCGTCGGCGAGTGTGTGCAGGTCGTCCTCCACCCGCACCTTGGACTCCGCGTACGGCGTCACCGGGCGCAGCGGGGCGTCCTCGGTGACCAGGTCGCCGCCGCCGGCGGCGCCGTAGACCGAGCACGTCGACGCGTACAGGAAGCGCCGCACCCCGGCGTCCCTGGCCAGCCGGGCCAGCCGCACGGAGGCGTGGTGGTTGATGTCGTAGGTGAGCTCCGGCGCCAGCGATCCCAGCGGGTCGTTGGACAGGGCGGCCAGGTGGATCACGGCGTCGACCCCGGCCACGTGATCGGCCGTGATGTCGCGCAGGTCCACCCTGCCCCGGGCTCCCGGTTCCGCCGCGGCGGGGGACACCCCGTTCCGCGGCGGGTCCGCGGGCCGCGGCCCCAGCAGGCAGTCGGCGAACAGGCCGGCGTCGAGACCGACGACCTCGTGTCCGGCGGCCGTGAGGACCGGGGCCATCACGGAGCCCAGGTAGCCCTGGTGTCCGGTCAGCAGTACGCGCAAGGTTCAACCCCCCAGGTTGAGAGTGAGTTTGGTGACGGCGAACGCCTCGGCGTAGCGGGCGTGGCACTCGATGCCGCGGATCCGCGCCAGTCCGAGGAAGGCCTCCCGGTCGTACCAGGGCCGGTGCCGCTGCGAGGGGTAGTGCTCCTGCAGCAGCCGCACCTTCCGTTCGGCGGTCGTCGGCGACAGCGGCTGGTACGCCGCCGGACGGCCGAGATCGCCGTCCCACTTGGCGATCTCGTAGCCGAGCACGAGATGGTCGCGGAACGCGGTGGACATCAGCTTCGCCAGGCAGCGGTGGTCCTGGTGCGCGTCGTCGGTGCGCGGGGCCAGCACGAGATCCGGCTCGGTGCGCCCGCGCAGCTCCTCGACCGCGGCCTTGGCCTCCTCCCAGCGCGCGGGCACCCGGCCGTCGGGCAGTTTGAGCACGGTCAGCCGCAGGTCGGCGCCCGGGCAGAAGGCGGCGAGCGCGGCCTGCTCCTCCTGCTCCCGCTCGCTGCCGGCGCCGGTGAGCACCAGCGCGTCGACGCGGATACCCGGCTGGGCGAGGCACAGTGTCAGCAGGGTGCCGCCGGCGCCGATGGCGATGTCGTCGCAGTGCGCGCCCACCGCGACGAGCCGGTCCAGGCCTCCCGCGCCGAGCCGGATCACGCGGTCCTCACCGCGGCGTGAGCCCCCGCGCCGTCCCTTTCCCACACGGCCCACGGGCGGTCGCCCCGGGCGTAGGCGTCATCGAGCGCGGCCCGCTCCTTCACGGTGTCGGTCGGTCTCCAGAAGCCGCGGTGCTGGTGCGCCACCAGCCTCCCGCACTTGGCGAGTCGGGCGCATCCGTCGGCGACCAGGTCCCCGTTCTCCGGGATGTGGTCGAAGACCTCCTGGCGGAGCACGAAATAGCCGCCGTTCTCCCACAACGGCAGTTCGCTCACCGGGGTGATGCCGCCCACCAGTCCGTCCTCGCCCAGGTCCACGCAGTGGAACGAGGACTGCGGCGGCACCACCATCATCGACGCGCCGGCGTCGCGCCGCGCGAACCGGTCGATCATCTCCGGCAGCGGGGCGTCGGTGAGCACGTCGGCGTAGTTGGCGAGGAACATCTCGTCGCCGTCCAGGTGGTGGCGCACCCGGCGCAGCCGCTCCCCGATCGGCGACTCGATGCCGGTCTGCGCGAACGTGATCGTCCAGGAGGCGATGTCGGTGGACAGCAGCTCGGTCCGCCCGCCGCGCAGCACGAAGTCGTTGGACGTCGTCTCCTCGTAGTTGAGGAAGAAGTCCTTGATGTGGTGGGCCCCGTACCCCAGGCACAGGATGAACTCCGTGTGCCCGTAGTGGGCGTAGTAGCGCATCACGTGCCAGATCAGCGGCCGGGGACCGACCATCGCCATCGGCTTGGGCACGTCGTCGGAGGCTCCGTTGCGCATGCGCAGCCCGTAACCGCCGCAGAACAGGACGACCTTCATGCTGTGACCTCTTTCAAGACGCGGCCTCGACGATGCTCAGTGCCGGTATGGGAAAGACCAGCCGGCCTCCCCAGGCGTGCACGAAGGACAGCTGCTCGACCAGCTCGGCCCGCAGGTTCCACGGCAGGACGAGGACGTAGTCGGGCCGGTCGGCGGCTATCCGCTCGGGCGGCAGGATCGGGATCCGGGTGCCCGGGGTGAACCTGCCGTGCTTGTAGGGATTGCGGTCGACCGTGTACGGGAGCAGGTCGGGCCGGATGCCGCAGTGGTTGAGCAGTGTGTTGCCCTTGCCGGGAGCGCCGTAGCCGACGACCGTCTCGCCGCGCTCGGCCGCCTCGATCAAAAACTTCAGGAGGTCCCGGCGCACCTTGGCCACCCGGGCGGAGAACTCGGTGTACCCGGACAGCTCCCGCAGCCCGGCCGCCTTCTCCCGGTCCAGGACCTCGGCCACCCGCCGGCTCGGCTCGCCGGCCACCTCGGCCGGCCGTGCCCACAACCGGATCGAGCCGCCGTGCGTGGGCAGCGTCTCCACGTCCACCAGCGTGAGTCCGCCGCTCGCCAGCGCCCGGGCCGCGGACGCGACCGTGTAGTACTGAAAGTGCTCGTGGTAGATCGTGTCGTACTGGTTCTCCTCGATCAGGGTCAGCAGATGCTGCACCTCGACGGAGACCCAGCCGTCGTCGGCGACCAGGGCGCGCAGACCCCGGGTGAAGCCGATCACGTCGGGGATGTGCGCGTACACGTTGTTGGCCACGACCAGGTCCGCCGGGCCGTGCTCGGCACGGACGCCCGCACCGGTGGCCGGGTCCAGGAACTCCGTGAGCGTGGGCACACCCGCCTCCCGGGCCGCGGCGCCGACGTTCACCGAGGGCTCGATGCCGAGGCAGCGGATCCCGCGCTCCACCAAGTGCCTCAGCAGGTACCCGTCGTTGCTCGCGACCTCGACCACGAACGCGTCGGCGCCCAGCCCCAGCCGCTCCACGGCGCCGGCGACGAACGTGCGCGCGTGCTCCACCCAGGAGGTCGAGTACGAGGAGAAGTACGCGTACTGCGTGAACGTCTCCTCCGGCGTGATCAGCGGAGGGATCTGCGCGAGCCAGCAGTCGGTGCACACCCGCAGATGCAGCGGGAACGCCGGTTCCGGCAGGTCCAGTCGGTCCGCGGCGAGGAAACTCTCGCACGGCGGGGTCGCTCCCAGGTCGACGACGCTCTCCAGCGCCGCCGAACCGCACAGTCGGCATCGTGTCATCTACTGCCCCCATCCCGCCCGCGCGAGCGCCCCCGCCGCGGGCCAGTGCTTGCGTCCCCTGGTGGCGGCGGGCCGTCCCCGCCGCCGGACCGGCCCGCGATCGCGGAGCGGTACCCCTCCACCAGGCGTTCCAGCCCGACGGCCGGGCTGAAGTCCTTCTCGTAGCGGCGCAGGGCCGCCTCGCCCGTCTCCCGGCCCAGGACCGGGTCGGCCGTGATCCGGCGCAGACAGGCCGCGAGCGACGCCGGATCGCCCGGCCGGTGCAGCAGCCCGGTCACCCCGTCCTCGACGAGTTCGACGAAGGCGCCGTGACCGGCGGCGACGGCCGGGACCCCGGCCGCCATCGCCTCCACGACCACCAGGCCGAACGCCTCCAGCCACGTGGAGGGAGCCACCACGGCGACCGAGCGCGCGACGGCCCGCCGGCACCGCTCGGTGTCGTACAGGCCGACGTAGCGCACGTCGTCCCGGCCCGCCGACCAGGCGGCCACCTCCCGCTCCAGCGGCCCGGCGCCGGCGATCACGAGCGGCACGCCCACCCCGCCGCCGGCGGCGATCTCGTCCCACGCGGCCATGAGCAGCCGCACCCCCTTGGCCTGGGCGAGCCGGCCGAGATAGAGCAGATGCTCCCCGGGGCCCGTGCGGCGCACCCCCGGATCGGGCACGAAGTTGTGCTTCACCGCCAGCCGCCCGGCCGGCATGCCGGCCCGCACCAGGACGTCGCGCTGCGCGGCGGAGATGCAGAAGAACTTCTCCACGCCGGTCCACCACCGCCGCCGGTTGACCGACATGCTGACCGCGAGCGGCACCGTCGCCAGCCGGGAGCCGCGGTAGCAGCCGTGCCGGACGGCGGGCAGCGGTGTGGACCCGACGCACTCGGCGCACGGCCTGCCGTCCCGCTGCAGCGTGCCCGGCGGGCACACCTGGGTGTAGTTGTGCAGCGTGGCCACGGCGGGCACGCCGGCGTCGGCGCAGGCCGCCAGCACCGCCGGCGACAGGAGCGGGAAGACGTTGTGGACGTGCACCACGTCCGGCCGCTCGGCGCGCAGCCGGGCGGCGAGCTCCGCGCGGACCGCCGGGTTCCACGGCACCAGCAGCGGCAGCGCGGCCTTGCCCGGCAGGGACCGGGCGGCGATGTCGTCGCTGCGCCGCTCGAACACCCCGACCCGGTGGCCGGCCCCGCGCAGCAGCGCCACCTCCTGGTCGACGACCTTGTTCTCCCCGCTCGGCTGCGCCGAGGCGTAGCGGTTGTGCACCACGAGGACGTGCATGCTCAAGGAGCCTCCGATCTCTGGGCCCATCGCGGGACGCGCCGTCGGGTGACCTCGGGCGCCGGCGGTGCGGTGGGCTCGGCGGGTGTGGCCAGCAGCGAGGCGGCCACCGCCAGATGCAGCAGGTACGGCGAGGCGTCGCCCAGCCCGGCCTCGGTGTACGACGCGATCGCGCAGTAGCTGATCAGGAAGACCGCGCAGGCCCTCGACAGCGACGGCGGCCGCAGCAGCGCGACGCCCCCCAGCACGACGACGACCGCCGCCACCAGGACGACGCCGGTCATCCCCTGCTCCTGGTAGACGGCCAGCCAGCTGTCGTCGATCGGCAGCCCGTTGAACGACTTGTCGCCCAGGCCCGCGCCGAACAGGTACTCCGAGGTCGTCCGGGGCGCCGCCAGCAGGGCCTCCCAGACCTTGGCCCGACCGGTGAGGCTGCTGAAGTTCTCCTGGCTCTGGCCGCGCAGGAACCACGCCTGCAGCGCGGAGGCGAACCCCACCGCGGCCACCGCGGCGCACAGCACCGCCCAGACGAAGAACCGGCGGGCGGCGGCGCTGGTCAGGAGCAGCGAGCCGATGGCCAGCGTCAGGCCGACGAGCAGGCCCAACGTGGCCGTGCGGGTATGGGTCAGCGCGAGCAGGACGAGCGAGGGCACGATGACCACCGCCGCGCTGGTCCGGTCGGTCCGGCGGCCCAGGAGCAGCAGCACACCGAGCCCGGTGATCACCGCGGCGTACTGTCCGATCTGCGGCGGGGTGAGCGGCCAGAGCGCGCCGACCAGCCGCCCGCCGTACAGGTCGGGCAGGGCGGCGCCCGGCGAGACGACCGCGCCGACGGCCACCGATCCGAGGACCACGAAGTACATCCGGATGTGGTGCCGGACGAACGTCAGGCCGCCGTCCCACCAGCGGCTCAGCAGCCACAGCGTGCCGACGAAGAGAGCCAGCCGGGCACAGCGGAACAGCGCGCCGAACCCGGACTCCAGGTGCACGCTGGAGATGACGCTCGGCACCAGCAGCAGGGTGAGCAGGAGCAGGTAGGCGCTGGCCCGGACGCGCAGCCGGAGGTTGAGCAGGAGCGCCAGCGCGAACGCGGCGACCAGCGCGCCCATGGTGACCATCTGGATGAGGGAGCGGGGCAGCGGGACGATGGTCCTCGCCCCGGCGGAGCCCAGCGTGTTGAGGACCAGCAGCCCCCAGACCGCCCCGACGGTCCTCGGTGTGGAGGACGAGGCGCCCATCTCAACCACCGTCCCCTGCGCGGAAGGTGCTGCCCGTGTCCTGGCGGTACGGCATGCCCTGCCACTGCCCGGAGTCGAGTATCCGGCTCGGGTCCTGGGCGACGAACTTCCACGGCCCGACGTAGACGTTGTCGTGCCAGCGGTTGTGCTGCCGCAGGGTGATCGCCTCGGCCACCCGGTCGCCCTTGTACGGTGACCAGTCGGGGTAGGTGCCGTAGTTGGCGAGCACGGCCATCCGGTCGCACTTCACCGTGCAGTCGACGACGGTCTTGTCCAGCACGAAACGGTTGTCGTGGATGTCGACCCGCTGCGTCTTCCACCGGCAGTCGCCGAAGAGCGGTGCGGTGGCGATGGCCGGCTGCGCGCAGCGGTGGGTGTCCTTCACCAGCAGCGTGCAGTCACCGGAGGAGGTGTTGGCCGGGCTGTTGCAGAACCGGTCGGCGTTCTCCCACAGGGTGATCCCGGACCAGTTGTTCTCCAGGACGTTCCCATAGACCTCGATCTTGTCGGTGCGGGCCCGGACCCGTGGCTCGCCGCCGGACTCGGACAGGTAGACGGTCGCGAACGGGAAGCTGTCGCCGCGGTCGGCGTACTTGCGGCCCTCGACCCAGTTGTTCCGCCGGATCGTGTTGTCCCGGACGACCGCGTTGTAGCTGGTCTCGTAGATCAGCGCGGCGCCGTCGTTGCCCTCGAGCACGTTGTCCTCGATGCGGAAGTCGTTGTTGTCGGTGTCCGCCCACAACCCGGCCCCCCGGTTGTCGTGCACCCAGTTGCCGCGTACGTCGGCGCCGTCGACGGCCCAGAACTTGACGCCCCCGGTGCAGCCGCAGCCCGGCCGCCGCCGCTCCCAGTCGTCCTTGTTGTTGCCCACGATCTCGTTGCCCTCGACCACCAGGCCGCGGAGGGGGCCGCTCGCCTTGTAGGCGTTCATGCCGTACTGGCCGTTGCCGCGCAGGCAGCTGGCGCGGACCCGCTGGCGGGCGCCGGCCATCACACCCGCGCCGGAGTTGTTCTGGATCGTCGCGTGCTCGATCACCCACCCGTCGGCCGAGTCGTGGTTGACCACGCCCTCGTCCTGCGGTGCGACGAAGTCCTGCACGGTCAGGTAGCGGATGGTGACGTCGCGGGCGGTGCCGCCGAACGCGTACTGGTTGGTCCTGAGACCGTCGAGGACCGCGCCCGGCGCGCCGAGGTAGGTGTCCCCCTCCTTGGGCATGACCTGGGCGTAGCGGTCCGGTGCGAGCCGGTGCTTGCCCGGCCGGAGCCAGAACGTGGTGTGCGGGGGGCTGCTCCTGGTCTTCGCGGCCAGGTCACCGGCGACCGCCGGGTCGATCGTCACCGCGCCCGCCGGCGCCTTCGCCGGTCCGGCCGCGGGCGCGGCGCACACCCGGGCCACGGGCGGGGACGGCGCGGCGGCCGGCTCGTGCCGCGCCTCCGGCGTGCTCTCACAGCCCGTCGCCGCCAGCAGGACCAGCGCCAGCGGTGCCGCCGGCAGCGCCCAGCGCCGCCACTTGTTCCCCACACGCCCCCCTAGTCGCGGAACCTGAGCACGGTGGTGAACCCCTCCGTGCCGTCGGCGAAGCCGGTGCCGATGAGCGTCGTGGTGGGCTCCTTGCGCCCGAAGCCGGCGGAGTACCAGCCCAGCGGCGGGTCGCTCTCGCCGCGGTGCGCCCGCCAGCTCAGCCGGCCGGGCAGATGGAGCGTCGCCGAGCGCTCCTCGCCGTCCCGGCTCCAGGTGAGCCGCGCCCGGCTCCCCTCCAGCTCTGCGGCGATCGCCGGGCCGAGGTGGAACACCAGCTGTACGGCCCGGCGATCGCCGCGCACCTCGTCCACCACCCGCAGTTCCCGGTCCGCGCCCCTCAGCTCCACCCGGCGGCGGTGCACGGAGGGCCGGTAGCCGTCGTGCTCGGCGCACCAGCGGGCCACCTGCCCGTCGGAGGCGTCCGCGACCAGCACGCGGCTGCGGGCCTGCCGTGTCCACAGGAACGGGCCGCCGGAGACGGACTGGTCACCGCCGTCCAGCCGCAGCGTGTTGTGGCCGAGGGTCGAGCGGAAGTACCGCCGCCACTCGGGCTGCCCGTGGTAGCAGAACGTCCCGGGATCGGCGAGCACGTCGACGCCGTCGTGCCGGACCTCCACGGACAGCGCGTCGGCGTGGGCATGCGCGGCGATGGACAGGAAGCCGTGCGGACCGCCGTCGCAGCGGCACCAGATCTCCCCCGGACCGCGCAGGATCGTCAGCCCCGCGTCGGCGAAGTGGGCGGGCCGGGCCGCCGGTCGGGACACGGCCGGCGCGGCGCCGTCCGGCGGGTACGGCCGGATGAGCGCGGCCAGCAGCGGGGTGCGCACATCGGCGCCGGTCACCGCCGGCCACCAGGGCAGAGACCCGAACACGGCCTCCCCGGTGGCCAGCAGCGACGCCCAGCGGTCGGTTCCCGCGCCGTCCACGACCAGACCGTGCCCGTCGTCCGCGTCCCCCTGGCGCGGCGGCCGCAGCCGGTCGTCCACGACGGCCGCGAGCGCGTCGGTCATCCGCAGCAGCACCAGACGGACCGAGGCGGGGACGGGCACACCGGCGGTGTCCGCCTCGGCCACCGCGGCCAGGCCGAGCTCCAGCACCAGCCCGTGGTACTCGGTGGCCAGCTCCCGGTTGAGGCCGGAGCCGAAGGTGTTGCTCCGCAGATGCCGCTCCAGCGACCGCAGCGCGTCGGCGCGCAGCCGCGCCGAGAAGGGGAACCAGCCGAACGCGCAGGACGCGGCGAACTGCCCGGCGGCCTCGGCGATGACGTGGTTGTTCGCCGAGGACCCCCGGCTGGGGAAGGCGGCCAGCCAGCGCTGGTGGTGCCAGATCTGGCGCAGCGCCACCGGGTTGTCCTCGAACAGAGCGGCCGCACCCGGCCAGCCGTCGAGCAGCCGGCGGATCCACACCCAGGACAGCAGCCGGATCCCCAGCTCGATGCCGCTGGTCCAGTGCACCCCGCGCAGCGGCGCGTTGCCCGCCCACCACGACCTCAGGGCCTCGGCCACCCGCTCGGCGTACCGCTCGTTCCCGGTGACCGCGTAGGCGGCGGCGAGCACGGTGAGGTACTGGTGCCGGGACGGCTCCCAGATCTGCTTGATGTCGCCGACCGCGTCCTCGTCGCGGTAGGGCACGTCGAAGGCGTAGCCCGACGGGGCCCGGCGCCCGGTCCTCGGGTCGTACCACCAGTCGGGGTCGGCCATGTCGTCGCGGCCCACCCCGAAGTACTCGGCGTGCCCGGCCATCAGCCGGTCCGCCTCGGCGACGAGACGTTTCGCGGCGTCCGGCGGCACCGCGGCGATCGCCCCCGCGGGCAGTACGGCGGTGAACCGGGCGCCGGTCACCCCCGGGCCCTCGGGCCGCGCCGACCGCCACCGCCGTCTGCGCACCGCGTCGCCCGCCCGGCCGGCGACCTCGCGCGGTCCCATCCGCGACAGCCGGCGCAGGTACCAGCCCGCGCTCATGGTCATCGCGCCCCCGCCAGCGTCACCGGCACGCCGGCGGCCAGACCGGCCCGCACGGCGAGGGTGGCCGCCGTGGTGGCGACCAGCGACCGGAGCGGCACCGGCATCGGCCCGCCGGTCCGCACGGCCCTGACGAACGCGGCCAGTTCGGCGGACTGGCCCTTGTCCCGGGCCTTGGGCAGCCGCGAACTCACCCACCGTTCGCGGCCGTGGACCGAGGCCCGCACGAAGTCGTCGAGCCGCAGCACCTTGCCGTCCGCGACCAGGTCCAGCGTCTCCTTGGGGAATCCCGGCGCGCCGGTGGTGACGTAACTGATCGTGGCGACGGACCCGTCCGGGTAGCGCAGCACGACCTGCAGGTCCTCGTTGCCGGACGGGGCGACCGCGTACACCGAGACCGGGTCGGCCCCGAGCAGCCAGCTCGCCGTGTCGATGAAGTGTCCGCCCTCGCCGGCGAACCGCGAGCCCTCGGTGGCCTCCCGCAGGTACCAGCTGCCGTGGTCGAGCCGGCCGGCGTTGACCAGGTAGCGCAGGCTCGCCGGGCCGGTCCTGGCGCCGAACCGCTTCCCGGCCTCCCGCAGCAGCGGCGCGAACCGGCGGTTGAAGCCCACCTGCAGCCGGTCGTTGCCGGACTCCTCCACCGCCGCGAGCACGCCGGCCAGTTCGTCCTCGGTGAGCGCCAACGGCTTCTCCACGAACACCGCCTTGCCGGCCAGCAGCGCCTGCCGGGTCAGTTCGGCGTGGGAGCTGTGCCGGGTGACCACGAACACCGCGTCGATCGACTTGTCGCCGAGCACGGCGTCGAGGTCGGTGGTCGCCTCGGCGAAGCCGAACTTCCGCTGCGCGTTGGCCGCGGACAGCGCCGTCGTGGTGACCACCGTCGACAGCTCCACGCCGTCGCGCCGCGCCAGGTGCGGCAGCAGCATCGACGACGCGTAGTTGCCCGCGCCCACGAAGGCCAGCCGCACCGGCGCACCGACACCCCGGCTCGGTACGGCCGTTGCCCCGGCAGCCCGTCTCACCGCGGGCACGGACACCACCGGGGCCTCGGCCTCGGCGGCGTGCCCGGGGTAGCGGAACAGCACCGCCACGGCCTTCAGGTCGCCCTCCTCCAGGCGCCGGTAGGTCTCGACGGCGTCGGCGAAATCGGCGACATGGGAGACCAGGGGCTCCACGTCGACGCCGCCGCGGGCGACGAGATCGAGGAAGCACGCCAGGTTGCGGCGCTCGGTCCAGCGCACATGACCGATCGGGTAGTCCCGCCCCTCGAGCTCGTACTCCGGGTCGTAGCGCCCGGGGCCGTAGCTGCGGGAGAACCGGACGTCGAGCTCCTTCTCGTAGTACGCGTTCCACGGCAGGTCCAGGCGGCACTTGCCGATGTCGACGACCCGGCCGCGGTCCCGGCTCAGCCGCGCGGCCAGCTCGACGGGCTGGTTGCTGCTCCCGCCGGCCGCCAGATACACCTGGTCCACGCCCCGGCCGTCGGTCAGCTCGGCGACGGCGGACTCCACGGCGGCGGAGGCCGGATCGCCGCAGGCCACGGCGCCCAGACGCGCGGCCAGCTCGCAGCGCGCCGGATCCGGGTCGGCCCCGACGACGCGGACCCCCGAGGCGGTCAGCAACTGCGCCACCAACTGCCCGATCAGCCCGAGACCGACGACCAGCGCCACCTCGCCGAGCCGCGACTCGCCCTGGCGGACGCCCTGCAACGCGATCGACCCGACGGTGCCGAAGGCCGCGTGCCGCGGCGCGAGACCCTCCGGCACCCGGGCGTAGAGGTTCTTCGGCACCCAGTTCAACTCGGCGTGCAACGCGTGCTCGTTGCCGGCGCAGGCCACGAGGTCGCCGACCGCCACGTCGTCGATCCCGGCGCCGACCTGCTCGACCACCCCGCACAGCGAGTAGCCCAGCGGTGTGTAGGAGTCCAGCTTGCCCATCACCTTGCGGTAGGTGGCGGGCACGCCGTTGGCGGCCACGCTCTGCACGACCTTGGCCACCTGGTCCGGCCGGGAACGGGCCTTGCCCAGCATCGACATGCCGGCCTCGGACACCTTCATGAGCTCGGTCCCGGTGGATATCAGCGAGTAGGCGCTCCGCACCAGCACACCGCCCGGCTTGCACCCCGGCGCCGGCACGTCGAGCAGCGCCAGCTCGCCGCTCCTGTAGTTCTGCACGACCTGTTTCACCCGAAGTCCTCTTGTCTCTACGCCGTCAGGGGAAGGTTCTGGCCGGACCCGGAGGTCGCGCCGCGGTACCAGTACTCGAGGGTCAGCACATGCCACAGATGCTTGGAGAAGTCCCGGTGCCCGGCGGCGTCCTCGGCGACCATGCGGGCCAGTGCGTCACGGCGCAGGAGCCCCGAACCGACGAGCACGCCGTCGTTGACCACCTCGCGCACCAGCGGCGCCAGATCCCGGCTCATCCAGGCGCGCAGCGGAGCGCTGAACAGGCCCTTGGGCCGGTACACGACCTCGCGCGGCAGGACCGAGCCGGCCGCCTCCTTGAGGACGGCCTTGCCCTGCCGCCCGACGATCTTGCGGTCACCGGGCACGGCGAACGCCGCCTTGACCACCTCGACGTCCACGTACGGCACCCGCACCTCGGTGGACGCGGCCATGCTGGAGCGGTCCGTGTAGGCGAGGTTCAGGCCCGGCAGGAACATCCGGGCGTCGCCGAGGCACATGCGGTTGACGAAGTCGTCGAGGTCGTTGTCCCCGTAGACGTCCGCGTGCTCGGTCAGCACGTCCTCGACCGACCGGGCCAGGTCCGGGTCGACCAGGGCGAGCAGCTCCTCCCGGTCGTACATGGTGTAGCTGCGCCGGAACGCGGTCTCCTCCGGCAGGCCGGCGAAGGAGAGGAACCGCTTCGCGAAGCGCACCGACCGGTACCCCCGGCGGGCGGAGGCGACCGGCAGCCGGTCCACGGCCCCGGCGAGACCCCGCCGCAGGAACCCGGGCACGCGCTGGTAGCGCAGCGCCATCACGTTGGCCAGGTGCTTGCGGTAGCCGGCGAACAACTCGTCGGCGCCCATCCCCGAGAGCATCACCTTGACCCCGGCCTCCCGGGCGGCCGAGCAGATCAGGAACGTGTTGATCGCGGCGGGATCGCCGATCGGCTCGTCCAGGTGGTACGTCATCCGCGGCAGCAGGTCGAGGACGTCCGGAGCGATCTCGATCTCGTGCAGGTCCACGCCGAACCGCTCGGCCACCCGCCGGGCGTAGCGCAGATCGTCCGGCATCGCCTCGATCCTCGCGTCCTGGGCGCGGAACCCGATCGTGTACGCGGAGATGCCGGGCCGGTCGCGGGCCGCCAGCGCGGTCAGGTAGCTGGAGTCGAGCCCGCCGGACAGGAACGCCGCCACGGGCACGTCGGAGAGCAGGTGGCGCCGGGTCGACTCCTCGACCACCGCGGCCAGATCCGGCAGCTCGCCGCCGCGGGCCCGCTCCTGTCCCTCGGCGGCGACGTCCTTCAGGTGCCAGAACCGGCCGCGGTCCACCCGGCCGTCGGGCCGGCACCTCAGCCAGCTCCCCGGCGGCAGCTTCTCCACCTCGCGGAACGCGCACCGGGAGTCGGGCACCCAGTAGTACAGCAGCGAGGCCACCAGCGCCGTGTGGTCCACCCGCAGCGACCCGTCGGTGGCGGCGGCCAGCGCCTTCAGCTCGGAGGCGAACACCAGGCCCTCGCCGCGCCGGAGCAGGAACAGCGGCTTGATGCCGAGCTGGTCGCGGGCCAGCACCAGATCACCGCTCCGCTCGTCGAAGATCCCGAACGCGAACATGCCGCGCAGCCGGGGAAGGCAGTCCGTGCCCCAGCGCCGCCAGGCCTCCAGCAGCACCTCCGTGTCCGAGGTGCCGCGGAAGCGCGCTCCCGCGGCCGCCAGCTCGGCGCGCAGTTCGGGCGCGTTGTACAGCTCGCCGTTGTACGTCAGGACGAGGCCGTCGGAGACCATCGGCTGGGCGCCCGTCCCGGACAGGTCGATGACGGCCAGCCGGCGGTGCCCGAGGTGCACCTCGCCGTCACCGGCACGATGGCTGTAGCGGCCCGTCCCGTCCGGACCGCGGTGGGCGAGGGTGCCGGTGAGCCGGTCGGTCACGGCCTTCCCGTCCGGCCACCGGTAGGCGCCTGCGATGCCACACATGTTCTACCGCTCTTCCTGGTCGCTGTCCGGGACCCGCGCCGCCCGCACCGGCAGCCGTTCCGCGCGCCGCGGCCCCGTCCCGTTCTGCCGGGCCGTCCGCTCCTCGCGGCCGTACGGCGCGGTGTGCGGCCCGCCCCACAGCGTGCCGTCGGTCCGGTCACGCGGATCGGGGTCGATCAGCACCACACCGATCACCGCGATGGACTGTTCCGCGAGCTGCCGCGCCACGGTGTGCAGCCAGGCGGCGCTGCCGTGCCCGGCGCGCACCACGAGCACGGTCCGGGTGCCGAGGCGGCGCAGGTCGGTCCACGCCGTGCCGGGCGCCACCGAGCCCACCCCGAGCCGGCGCTCCTGGTGGGGGAGGGCCGCGGCACGGTCGTCGCCGACCACGGCCGGGTCGCCGGGCCTGGGCCGGCGGCCCGCGAGCCGTGTGCCGGGCAGGGCGTCGACGACGACCACCGGCGCCTCCGCCTCCAGCGCCCGGGCGAGGTCCAGCGCGATCACGCTCGCGCCGCGCGCACAGCCCAGTTCCAGCAGCGACACCGGTTCCGCCGAACCGCGCACGGTGCGGGCCAGGAACGCGGTGAGCCGTGTCCGCGCCGCCCCGGTCCGCCGGCGCCGCCACGGCCCGGCCGGGCGCCGGGGCAGCTCCGCGACGACCGAGGCGCCGAGGTGCGCCGCGATCTCCCGGCGCAGCACGGGGCGGTCCGCCACCACCGTGCCCACCGCGGCCACCGCGAGCCCGAGGGCCAGCCCGAGGACGAGTCCGACGGCCGCGTCGGTGGCGGCGGCCCTGGGCAGGGAGTGCCGCACCGCGCGCGGGGCGTCCACGATCTGCGTGCCGGCGACGAGCTGGGGCGTGCCGATCCTCGCCTCCGCGGCGCGCTGGCCGAAATCGGTGATCTGCGAGGTGAGTTCGGCCCGGCGGGCGAAGAGCGACTCCAGGTCCGCCGACGCCTTCGGCCCGCTTCCCGGCGATCCGTCACCGATCGTCTTGTTGACCTGGGCGAGTTCGTCCTGCAGCCGGCCGCGCTGGTCGAGCAGGGCCTTGGCCTGGGCGTTCGCGGCCTGCTGGATCCGCCGCACATGGTCCGTGACGAACGCGTCGGCCAGCGCCTCGGCCCGGGCCACGGCCTGCGCGTCGTTGTCACCGGTCACGGTGATCTGCAGCAGGTTGTTGGTCAGGCCCACACCCCCGTAGTCCCGCATGAAGTCCTCCGGCTCCTGCGAGGAGTGCAGGGACCGCAGGGCCTGACCGGCGATCCGCGTGGTCTGCAGCAGCGCGACGTCGGTGCGGATCAGCGTCCCGGGGTCGTTCGGCTGGTCCTCCTGATGCGCGACCAGCACCTTGGTCACCGCGGTCGGCGGCGGAGGCAGCAGGACCGCCACCGCGACGCCGACGAGCAGCCCCAGCAGCGCCATCGAGCCCCACAGTCGGCGCCGCCTGCGCACCGCCACCACCAGCGCCTGCAGGTCCAGCAGCGGAACGGCGGCCGGCGCCCGGGAAGTCGTACTCGTCGTCACCTCGAACCTCCCTTCGCGTGGTCGCCGACCGCGAGCGCGGGCACGGCGACATCCGCGGGCCGGCCGGCGGACCGCTTCGGCGAACGGGCCCGGACCGTGTCGGCGAGGACGACGCCGACGACCTCGTGCCCCGCGTCCGCGCACGCCTCGGCGACGCCGGCGAGCTCCGCCGCGGTCCAGTCGCCCGCGCTGAGCACGACCAGGGCGCCGGACTCGTCGCCCCGGTCGGGCACCAACGGCTCGGACACCGACACCCCCACCACCCGCAGCGCGGGGCATCCCCTGCTCGAAGAGCCCGCGAAGGGATCGCCGTCGGCCTCGGCGGCGAGCTGCCCGGCGGCCCGGCGGGCGATCTCGTCGCCCTCCGGGACGACGACCAGCAGCCGCCGGGCGCCCGGCAACAGGTCCCGCAGGCGGGCGCACACCCGCCGGTAGCGGATCCGCAGGCCGGCCTCGTCGCCGGACACCCGCGGGGCCGGTACGTCCCACCTCGTGTCGATGCCCAGCAGTCGGCGCAACCGACCCCGCGGGCCACGGCCGCTCGGCCGGCGCGCCCGCCGCCCACCGGGGACGTCGACGCTGCCCAGCACCGTCGAGCCCAGCGCCGCGGCGATCTCCGGCGCGGCGCGCAGCCGACGGCTCATCCGCGCGGCGGCGAGATGTCCGACGACCGCGAGCAGGAAGAACAGCAGCGCCCCGCCGGCGATGAGCTGCACCCGCGTCGGCGGCGCCTCGCCGGCCGGCCGGGCCGCCGGCCCCATGACGACCATGTTGGCCTTGTTGGACGCCGGGCCGGCCTGGTCCAGCTTGGTCATGGCGTCCTGCAGCGAGGTCCGCAGCTTCTCCAGATCGGTACGGGTCTGCACGCTCTCCACGGTGTTCCCCGGACCGGCCGCATCGGCCAGCTCCGTGATGCGGCGGCTGCTCTGCTCCACCATCTGCTGCAGCGCCTGGAGCCGCGTCGCCGCCTCGGGGTCGGTGTTGTCGTCCACGATCCGCGCGGCGAAGGTGACGAACTGCTGGGCCACCTGGTCGGTCAGCCGCCGGGCGCGCTCCGGGGTGTCGGACGTGCCCGAGATCTTGATGATGTTCCCGTCGGTGGCCTTCGCGCTCACCTTCTCCCGCAGCTCGCCGCCGCTCACCCCGCTCCAGCCGAGCGCGGTGGCCGCGCGGTCGACCACCACCGAACTGGTCGCGATCTCCGCCTCGGTCTGCAGCTCCCGCTCCTCCCACGCCCCCGGCAGCAGCACCGACGCCGACGTCGTGTAGCGCGGCGGGAACAGCAGGGAGGCGCCGTAGCCGGCGAGCGCGCCCACCAGGACCAGGACGATCAGAAGCCGCCGGCGCCGGCGGATGATCCGCCCGATCGTGACCAGGCGTATCGTGTCATCGCTCAACGGCGTGGCCTCTTTCCCTGCCCGGTCCGGTGCGGCCGCCGCGGAGCCCGGTCGCCACAGGCGGCGGCGTAGGCGGCGAGCAGCGACTCCTGCGAGTTGCGCCAGGACAGCGGCCCGCCGATCCGCTCCTGGCCGATCTTGCCCATCCGGGCCCGTGACTCCGGATCGTCCAACAGCCGCGCGATGAGCGCGGCGAACTCGGCCTCGTCGTCGTCGGGCGCGTACACGGCGGCGTCCCCGGCGGAGACGCGCGCCTCCTTGAGGTCGAACGAGACGATCGGTCGGCCCATCACCATGTACTCCAGGACCTTGTTCATGGTCGACACGTCGTTGAGCGGATTGCACGGGTCGGGGGAGAGGCACACGTCCGCGGTGGACAGATAGCGCACCAGCTCGGCGTCCGGAACCCGCCCGGTGAACTGCACCTGCTCGGCGAGCCCGAGCCGCCGGGACAGTTCCACCATCGCGTCGAAGGTGTCGCCGCCGCCGACGAACACCGCGTGCCAGTCGCTCCGCCCGAACTCGTCGCGCAGCTTCGCGAGGGCCCGCAAGGCGTAGTCGACACCGTCCTGAGGGCCCATCACGCCCAGATAGCACAGCAGATGAGGCTTGCCGCGCTTCAACTCCGGCTCGGGCGGCACGGGGTGGAACCGGTCGGTGTCGGGCGCGCTGCGCACCACGAACACGTCCGCCGGCCGGCGGCCGCCCCGGCGCACCGCGACGTCCCGGTAGCTCTCGTTCGTGGCGAGCACGACGTCCGCGGACCGGTAGGTCAGCCGCTCCAGCGCGCACACGGCCCGGTAGAGCAGGTCCTCGCCGCGGCCGAACCGGGAGAGGTAGAGCTCGGGCACCAGGTCGTGCTGGTCGAAGACGAACCGCGCGCCGCGCCGCTTCAGCCACAGCGCCGGCAGGAACAGCAGGTCGGGCGGGTTGCAGGCATGGACCACGTCGACCGGGCCGACCTTGCGGGCCAGCCGCGCCGTGTGCCACAACGCCGATCCGTACTCCCGCAGATATCCGGCCGGCCCCCCGGTGGCCGCGCGCAGCGGATAGCGGTGGATCCGCACCCCGTCGATCTCCGCCTCCGCCTCCGTGTCCCGCTTGCTCCCCCGGGGGCAGATGACGTGCACCTCCCAGCCCGCGTCGCGCAGCGTCGTGCACTCCTGCCACACCCGCCGGTCGAACGGCACCGACAGGTTCTCCACCAGGACCAGCGCGCGCCGCTCCCGCCGGCCGCCGCCGGCCGTGTCACCGAACGTCCTGTCACCAAGCAAGGCCCACGTATCCCGGTTCGGCCCGGCGCGCCTCGGCGTCGGGAAGGCGGACGAGGTCGACGATCAACGGGCCGTCACCATGGGGCAGCGCCGACAGCACGGCCGGATCCCTGGTCCCGACCAGGCACACCTCGGCGTGTTCGAGCACCTCCTCGACGGAGTCGGCGAGCAGCTGCGCGAGATGCGGCAGCCGGGTCTCGACGTATTCGCGGTTCGCGCCCAGCAGCCGGGACAGGCTCACGTTGGCGTCGTGGATCCGCAGGTCGTACCCCTTGCCGAAGAGCCTCTCCGCGAGCTCCACCAGAGGGCTCTCGCGAAGGTCGTCGGTGCCGGGTTTGAAGGACAGCCCGAACAGCCCCACCCGGCGCTTGCCGGTCCGCTCGACCAGCTCCACCGCCCGCTGCAGATGATCGGAGTTGGAGGGCAGCACATGGGCGAGGATGGGCACCGACACATCGGCCCGCCGCGCCGCGTGGACCAGGCTGCGCAGGTCCTTGGGCAGGCAGGACCCGCCGAAGGCGAAGCCGGGCCGCAGGTATGCGGGGCTGATGTTCAGCTTGCGGTCGGCCAGGAACACGTCCATCACCTGGTGCGAGTCCACCCCCAGCGCCTGGCACACCGCGCCCAGCTCGTTCGCGAAGCCGATCTTCAGGCCGTGGAACGCGTTGTCCGCGTACTTGATCGCCTCGGCCGTCGGGACCGGCACCCGGAACACCTCGCCGGGCAGACCCTCGTACAGCGCCGTCACCGCGTCGCCGCTCGCCGTGTCGAGCTCGCCGATGACGGTCTTGGGCGGGTCGAAGAAGTCCCGCACACTCGTGCCCTCGCGCAGGAACTCCGGGTTGACCGCGACCCCGATGTCCACCCCGGCCGTGCCGCCGACGTGCTTCTCCAGGATCGGCACCAGCAGGTTCAGACAGGTGCCCGGGAGCATGGTGCTGCGGAACACGACCGTGTGCCGCCCGCCCCGCTCGGCCAGCGCGGCGCCGATCTGCTCGGTGACCCGTTCCAAGTACGTCGTGCACAGGCTGCCGTTGGGCTCCGACGGCGTGCCCACGCAGACCAGCGACACCTCACTGTCCGCGATCGCCTCGCGGACGTCGCCGGTGGCGCGCAGCGCTCCGGTCCCGACCACCTCGGCGATGAGCTCGCCGATCCGCTCCTCGACCACCGGGGCCCTGCCGTCGTTGACCAGGTCGACCTTCACCTGGCTCACGTCCACCCCGACGACCTGGTGCCCCATGCTCGCCAGGCACGCGGCCGACACGCAGCCCACGTAGCCGAGCCCGAAAACACTGACCCTCATGACCCGTTCCTCCCCCCAGGCAGGCCGCCACGGCCCGCGGTCCGCGTACCGGCCCGACGACGTCCCCCGCGCATCAGTAGGCCCCCTGCCCGTGGAGCACCGCACGCAGCGTCTTCCACAAGATCACCGTGTCCAGGGCGAGCGACCAGTCCTCCACGTACCGCAGATCCAGCCGGACCGCCTCCTCCCACGACAGGTCGCTGCGTCCGCTGATCTGCCACAGGCCGGTGAGCCCCGGCTTGACCAGCAGCCGCCGCCGGATGTCCGGGCCGTACGCGGCGGACTCCTCCGGCAGCGGAGGCCGTGGACCGACGAGCGACATCGATCCGGTGAGCACGTTCAGAAGCTGCGGGAGCTCGTCGACCGAGTAACGGCGCAGCACCGCTCCCACCCGGGTCACCCGGGGATCACGGCGCAGTTTGAACAGCAGGCCGGCGCCCTCGTTGCGGTCGGCCAGCGCGGCACGCGCCCGGTGGGCCCCGACGACCATGGTGCGGAACTTGAGAATGGTGAACTCGCGGCCGTCCTTGCCCACCCTGCGCTGGCGGTAGAAGGCCCCGCCCCGGCTGTCCGCCATCACGAGCAGCGCGACGAACACCATCAGCGGCGCGAACAGCACCAGGAGCACCGCCGCGCCCAACCGGTCGACGACCCCTTTGACCGCCCGGCGGCCGCCGGTGAAGGCCGGCATGCTCACCCGCAGCAGCGGGATCCCGAGCACGGCGTCGATGTGCAGCCGCGGCCCGGCCACCTCCATCAGCACCGGGGCCACGACCATCTCGGCGTCACTGCCCTCGAGGTTCCAGGCCAGCCGCTGCAGCCGGTCCGGTGACCAGTGCGGGTCCGGTGTGACCGCGACGACACGGTAGCCGTCGCGGCGCACGTGGCCCGCGACGTCGGCCAGTCGGCCGACGACCGGCACCCCGTCCAGCCGGCCGCCGCCGAGCCCGGGACCGTCCGTCGTGCACACCGCGTCCACCCGCCATCCCAGGTGCGGGAACTTCCGGGTCCGGGTGATCAGATCGCGCAGGGTGGCCGGACTCCCGGCGGCGAGCACCGCTCTCAGGCACCGGCCGTCCTTGCGCTGTTTGTGCAGCCACAGGCGCAGCAGATACCGCGCGGTCATGGTGACAAGAGCGATCGCGGGAATCGCGACGAAGATCCAGAGTTTGATGTTGCGCGAGGTGAGGGCGATTCCGCCCAGCGCCAGTACGACGGTCGCCGCGAACAGCGAGCGTCCGAGCCGTCGGAATTCCTCCGCGCCCTGGCCGAGCACGGCCGGAGCCCAAGAACGGCTCACCGCGAGCGACCCCAGCACCAGCAGTTCGGTGCCGAAAGCGAGAATTCCCCATTTCTCGTGCCAGTTGGCCGCGTCCCGGGCCCCGAAGAAATTGCCGATCCCCGCCACGACGACGGCGGTGGCCACGGCGTCACTGATGATCACGGTACGGCGGTACCGCTGCTCCCAGTCGATCGCGGGCCGGCTGATCGCCCCGCTCGCCAGACTTCCACGCGCCGACGGAAACGGGCTGACCACATCCCCTTGCCGCACAGAACCCCCCAGGTTCCCAGTGATTCGACGTGTTCGCCTAACACTGTTCCTCCCCCTCGGGAGGCCCCCGCCTCCCGCACCGCTCCTCCCCCGGAAAGGCCCCCGCCTCCCCGCGCACGGCACTTCGGACTTCTCCGGAGCCGCTCGAAGAACCCACCCTCGCGGCACCGGACGCGCATGTCCTGCCAGACGCCCGAGCCATGCCGGAACCCGTCGAAACCTCGGGTGCTCCCCGCACTCGAAGGCCCCTTCGGGCTCCGTCGGTCGCTCACCCCCACGTCCGGCGCCGGGGGCGCGACTGCCGGCTTTCCGTAGCGCCGGACCTATAGATCATTTGTCGTTCGTCTGGTGTCCGAACAGCTGAAGCATGGTCAATCTAGACCATCGGAACCGATATGAAGAGGGGGCGTGTGTAATTTGTGCTCAAGTTGCGTGAGTGGTTGGACGGTTGCACCTTCGACAACCAAGTCCCCGACAACCACTCACGTCTCTTCTTTCCTGGTGACAGCGATTTTCGTGATGATCAATTCAGGATGCGGCCGCCCGAAACCCGATTGCCGTCCCCCGCCCCCACGACTACGGTCACGCCATGACCAGCCCACCCTTGCGGACCGAGCGACTGCTGCTCACCCCCTACGTCCCCGAGGACGAGGAGGACTTCGTCACCCTGTTCCAGGACGAACGGGTGTCGCGGTGGATGGGCGACGGCCCCGCGTCCGAGGCGGACGACCGGGCTCTGTTCGGGCGGGTGTTCTCCAAGGTCTACGCGAACGACCTGTTCGACGTCTGGGCGGTCCGCCGTGACGGCGCCCTGATCGGGCACGCCGAGATCAAGCGGACGGACACCGTCGACGGTCACGAGATCATCTACGCCCTGGCGCCCTCGGCATGGGGTTCCGGTCTGGGCACCGAACTGGCGGAGGCGCTGATCTCCTACGGCTTCGGCCCCCTCGGCCTGACCGAGGTCCACGCCACCGTCGCCGCCCCCAACGAGGCGTCCCTCGGCGTGCTGGCCCGGCTCGGCTTCACCCACCTCAGGGACATCCCGGAGGACGACGGCGAGATCACCCGCGTGCTGGTCCGGCGGGCGGCCGAACTCCCGCAGCCCGACACCCGGTGAGCACCCGAACCCGTCCGGGACACGGACGCCCCTCGAACCGTTGACCTACTCACCCCCCGCCTGACCGACGCCGCACAGGGCCGCCCCCAACCGCGCGACGGCCGCCGTGGCCGGCTGACTCCCGCCGCGCGGTCGCCGAGGGGGCGGCGCGAACATGTTCGGTTCCCCGTCGGCCGTGGCGCCCGGCCCAGGAACCTGTGGTGAACCGAGGGATGCGTACCGGGAAGACGGGTATACGGCAGCGGCGACGGCCCATGGACAGGCAGAAGCGGGGCCGATCGACCGGGAGGGAAGATCATGACGGCGATGACCGTGCAGGGTGTCGAGCGCATGCCGGGCATGCCGCGGATCGCGGATCCGTCCAAGGTGGCGCCGAAGGACGCGAGGGAGCTGTCGAAGCTGTTCTTCGACCGGCTCGCGGTGCTGGAGGAGGGCACAGCCGAGTATCAGTACGCGCGCAACACGCTGATCGAGATGAACATGTCCCTGGTCCGCTTCGCGGCCGGACGGTTCCGCAGTCGCGGACCCGAGGAGATGGAGGACATCGTCCAGGTCGGCATGATCGGCTTGATCAAGGCCATCGACCGGTTCGAACTGTCCCGTGAGGTGGAGTTCACCTCGTTCGCCGTGCCGTACATCGTCGGGGAGATCAAGAGGTTCTTCCGTGACACGTCCTGGGCCGTCCATGTGCCCCGTCGACTGCAGGAAGCGCGTGTGCACCTGGCCCGCGCCACCGAGGAGTTGAGCAGCCGCCTGGGGCGGACCCCGACGGTCGGGGAACTGTCCCAGCTGATGAGTCTGCCGGAGGACGAGGTCGTCGAGGCCCGCCTGGCGTCCAACGGTTACCGGTCGGCTTCCCTGGACGCCGCCCTCAGCGGCGGCGAGGAGGGCGAAGCGGCCCTGGCGGACTTCATCGGCGACGACGACGCCGCCCTCGGCCTGGTCGAGGACTTCCACGCCCTCGCTCCGATGGTCGCCGAACTCGACGCACGCGACCGGCAGATCATCCACTGGAGGTTCGTCGAGGAACTCACCCAGAAGGAGATCGGCGAACGCCTGGGCATCTCACAGATGCATGTGTCCCGCCTGATCAGCCGCATGCTCGCCCGCCTGCGGGAGGGCATGCTGAGCACCGACTGAGCCCGTGGGCGGGCCGCGCCCGTCGCGGCGCGCCCTCGGCCTGCGGGACGCGCCGACGGCTCACCGTGGCGGACGAGGGAGCACTGCGTGTACGCCGACCGACCGCCCCGACGAGCCCGCGGCCGGTGTGCCGTGTGTCACGCGGATTCAGGACCGCTCTGGTTCGCCGGGTTTCCCGGACCGGGCCCCGCCATGAGAATCTGGAGCAGTAGGGGAGGAGTCCGGTGTTCCCGGTGAGGGTCGGAACTTCGGCCGCTCGGGAGGCAGTTGTGTCGCCGGTGGCCGATCGCGAGGGTGCGTCGCTTCGTGGGCGGCGCGTCACGGCCGGCCTGTGCGGAGCAGCCGGCGGCACAGCGAACGAAGGCCGGGGATGACGGGCGCACCGGAGGAGAGGACCGCCGAGTCCACGAGGCTCAGCCTCGTCGCCGACAGCGGGGCGGAGGACGATCTGCGCGCGTTGTTCGGACAGTCGACGGCCGCTTTCGCCTCACTGGCAGGGCCGGCCCACATGCTGGAGGCAGCCAACGCGGCGTTCTTCTCGGCGATCGGCGGCGACGGCAGACGCCGTCTCGGGATGCCGCTCGCGGAACTGGTGCCGGAACTGGCCGCTCAGGGCTTCATCGCGCTGCTCGACCGGGTCTATCGCACCGGTGAGGCCTACTCCGACCGGGACGCCCGCGTGCTGCTGGGCGACGGCGCCGACGCCCGGGAGGCCTATTTCGACCTCACCTATGAGCCTCGCAAGGACGCCGGCGGCAACGTGACGGGGGTGCGGGTGATCGGAGTGGAGACCACCCACGTCAAGCATGCCCAGCGGTTGATGGCCGAACACCGGGCCCTGCTGGAGCAGATCGCCCGCCAGGCGCCTCTCGAGGACGTGCTGGAGGGCATGGCGCGCACCATCGAGACCCTCGCGCCGGAGCAGATGCTGGTGTCGGTGCTCCTGGCGGACGAGGACGGACGACACCTGCGTCACGGGGCGGCACCGAGCCTGCCCGACTTCTACAACGAGGCCATCGACGGCATCGCGACCGGCGAGGGGGTGGGATCCTGCGGCACCGCCGCGCACCGGCGGGAGATGGTCGTTGTCACGGACATCGCCTCCGATCCCTTCTGGGACGACTTCCGGCACCTGGCCGAGAAGGCCGGTCTCGGCGCCTGCTGGTCGACCCCTGTCCTGGCGCGTGACGGCAGTCTCCTGGGCACCTTCGCCATGTACCACCGAACGCCGCGCGCACCGCAGGCGAGCGATCTCGCGCTCGCGCGCCTCTTCGCCGGAACCGCCGCCCTGGCCATCGAGCGGCACAGAGCGGAGCAGGGACGTCTGGCCGCGGAGGCGCGCGCCCGGGCGGCCCGTGACGACCTGGCCTTCCTCCTCGACGCCAGCACCGCCCTGGCCTCCGACCTCGACTACGACCAGACGCTCCAGCGGGTGGCCGACGCCTGTGTCCCGGCGCTGGCACCGCTGTGTGCCATAGACGTCATCGACTGCGGTCGGGTGCGGCGCGTCGCCGTCGCCGCTTCCACTCCCGACCGGCGCGAGCTGCTCTCCTCCCATGTCCCCGACTGCGGCGCGGCCGACGATGCCGTGGCCCGGGTGCTGGCGTCCGGCGCCACCGAGGTGGCCCGCCGCCCCCCGACCGGCCCGGGCCCCTGGCCCGAGCTGGAGGTCACCGGCTACCTGTGCGCGCCCCTGTCGGAGCGCGGAAGGGCGTTCGGCGCCCTCACACTGCTGAGCGCCGACGAGCGCGTGTTCGACGGCCACAGTGTCGCCCTGGCCGAGGAACTGGCCCGCCGTGCCGCCTCCGCCGCCCGCAACGCCCGCCAGTACACCCAGCGCGTCACTCTGGCCAAGGATCTGCAGGCCGGCCTGCTGCTGCCCGATCTGCCCGCCATACCCGGCGTCGACATCGCGGCCCACTACCACCCGGCGGGTGAGGGACTGGACATCGGTGGCGACTTCTACGACGTCTTCCCACTGGAGGACGGCAAGTGGGCCTTCATGCTGGGCGACGTCTGCGGGCGTGGACCCATCGCGGCCACCACCACGGCTCTGGTCCGGCACACCGCGCGCGCCATCGCGCCCCTCCTGTCCGGACCGGGCGCGGTGGTGAGGGCCGTCAACAAGGCGCTGCTCGACCGCCCTCCCAGCCACGGCACGGGATTCGTCACGCTCGTCTACGGCCACCTCACCCCGGACCGAGAGGGGCTGGAGATCGAGCTCGTGCGTGCCGGCCACACGCTTCCCCTGGTCCTCGGTCCGCAGCGGACCGTCCGCGCCGTCGAGGCGAGCGGCCTGCTGCTCGGCGTGTCCGGCGACTGCCGGGTCTCCCCCCACCGGCTGCATCTGGCTCCGCGGGAGAGTCTGCTCCTGTACACGGACGGCATCATCGAGGCACGCGACCGGGACGGCGCGGAGTTCGGCGAGGAACGCCTCGCCGACGTCCTCACCCGCGTCCGGCCCCGGCCCGCCGCGCACGAGATCGTCGACACGCTGACCAGGGCGGTGCACTCCTTCACGGCGGGCCGCGGCGTCGACGACGATCAGGCGGCCCTGGTGCTGACCGCCACCGGCCGCGGGACCGGCGCCCCCGTCACACCCCACAGCCCGGCCGGGTGAGAGCGCGAGCCGGGCGGCCGGACGCACCGCGGCCGGAGGCTGACCCGTGCGCGTCCGGGCGGGACAGGAGCACGGCGGCTCCTGGTCCCTCGCGGACCTGATCCGTCGCCTGCCCGCCCTCTCCACCCGGCGGTCCCCACCCGCGGGCGGGACGCCGGCTGAACGGTGGCCGCCGCCGACGCGGCCGACGGACAGTGTGCCGCGCCCGTGGTCAGTCGGCTCCCGTACCGGGACGGATGGTGAAGATCTGGTCGAGGCCGACGATGGTCAGGATGCGCAGGGTGTCGGGAGGAACGGCGGCCAGAGCGATGTCCGCGCCGGCGGACTGGGCGTGCTGACGGGCGGCGAGGAGGGCGGTGATGCCGGTGGAGTCGCAGTACTCCATCCCGGAAAGGTCCAGGACCAGGCACTGGGCCGGACCCAGGGACAGGCCTTCCACCCGCCGGCGCAGGGCGGAGGCCTGGTCGTAGTCGAGTTCGCCGATCACCCGCAGGACAGGACCGGCCGGAGTGTCTTCGCGGAGGATGTTCAGTGGGCTCATCATGGGTGCTTCGTGGCAGGAAGGGGGGAAGGACGGGTGGCGGGAACGCCGAGTGCGAGCAGCGCGGTGTCGTCGTCGACGCCGTCGCCGAGTTCCTCCAGGAGTCCTGCCAGCAGCGTGATGACCCGGTCGGGACCGGCGGGGGCGTGGTCGGCGGCGAACTCACGCAGGGCGTCGTCGCCGTAGAGACTGTCGCGGGTGGGGCCGGTGCGGGCCTCGGTCAGGCCGTCGGTGTACAGCAGGAGCGTGTCACCGGGGCGCAGTGTGGTCCGGGCGGTGGCGAAGGGGGCGGTGGGCAGGACGCCGACGAGCAGCCCGCCGGGGGTGGGCAGGAAGTCGGCCGTGCCGTCCGCGCGCAGGACGAGCGCCGGGGGATGACCCCCGGAGGCGAGACGCACGTCCACGCCGCCACCCGTGCCGTACTGGAGGACGCCGAAGATGACGGTGCAGTAGCGGGGGTCGCCACTGCCCGAGTACCTCTCGTGCAGGACGGCGTTCAGGGCGGTCAGAGCCGCGGCGGGGTCCGAGGCGTGCAGAGCGGCGGCGCGCAGGGTGTAGCGGGTGAGGGAGGTCAGGGCGGCGGCCTGGGGCCCCTTGCCGCACACGTCCCCGAGGAAGAACGCCCACCGGTCGCCGCCGAGGGGGAAGAGGTCGTAGAAGTCGCCGCCCAGCCGGTCGGGGGAGGCGGTGTGGTAGTAGACGGCCGTCTCCAGGCCGGGTACGTCGGGCAGGGAGTCGGGCAGCAGGGACTGCTGGAGAACGGCGAGCGCGTCCGCCAGCCGGGCCCGGTCGGCCTCGGCCTGCCGACGGGCCTCTTCCGCCTCCGCACGGGCCTCCTCGGCCTCCCGGTGAGCCTGCTCCGCGTCCTGGCGCCGGCGCAGCAGCTCCTCCTCGTACGCGCGCCGGTCCGAGGCGTCGAACACGGTGGTGCGGATCAGCAACGGGTCGCCGTCGCGGCTGTGTTTGACGACGGAGGAGACCAGCACCGGCAGCCGGCCACCGCCGGCGGTCTTCATCTCGAGGGCGATGCCGCCCAGTTCGCCTCGCATGCGCAGCAGCGGTGCGAAGTGCGTCTCGTGGTAGAGCTTGCCGCCGACGGTCAGCAGGTCGGTGAAGCGCGTCCGCCCCACCACGGCCTCGCGCTCCAGGCCCAGCCACCGGAGCAGCGTGTTGTTGATCCTGGCTATCGTGCCGTCCATCAGCGTCGACAGGTATCCGCAGGGGGCCGCGTCGTACAGCTCCTCCGCGCTGTCCTCCAGCAGTGCGGTGAACACCGCGTCCGTGCCGTCGTCACCGTCGGTCCCGGTCGGTTCCGGCGACCCGTCGGCCCGGCACATCACGGCAGTTCCTTGAGGAAGTCGAGGATCGCTCGGGACGTGGCCTCCGGGGCGCTCAGCTGTGGACAGTGACCGGTGGCGTTCAGCGTGACCAGGCGGGAGGAGGGAATGGCGGCGTGTACGTACGCGCCGACCTCGCGCGGCGCGATGACGTCCTGGGAGCACTCCAGCACCAGGGTGGGGACGGCCACCTTGCCCAGATCGTCCCTGCTGTCCGACAGGAACGTGGTGCGGGCGAAGACGCGGGCGATGTCGGGGTCGGTCGCGCAGAAGCTGTTCGTCAGCTCCGCGCCCAGCTCCGGCCGCTCCGGATTGCCCATGATCACCGGCGCCATGGCCGCCGACCAGCCCAGGTAGTTCGACTCGAGCGACGCCAGCAGCTCGTCGATGTCCTCCGCGCTGAACCCGCCCCGGTATCCGTCGCGGTCGATGTAGCACGGGGAGGGGGCGACCATCACCAGCGAGCCGATACGCTCCGGAGCCTGATCGGCGGCCAGCACACCGATCATGGCGCTCACCGAGTGCCCGACGAACGCCACGCCGGTCAGATCCAGGTCGTCGCAGATGTCGACCACGTCCTGGGCGTACCCCCGCAGATCGGAGTAGCGCTCCGGGGTCCACGCCGACAGATCCGAACGGCCCGAGCCCACGTAGTCGAAGAGGATCACCCGGTAGCGGTCGGCCAGCGCGGGCACCGTCAGACGCCACATGTTCTGATCACAGCCGAAACCGTGTGCGAGCATCACCACCGGCCCGTCCGGACGGCCCGTGACCACGACGTTGTTCCTGCGCCGAACATCCATGACGACCATCCTGCCACTGCCGGGAAAGGCGTCGCCCCCGCCGCCCCCCTCTCGGCCGTCACGGACGTGCTCGCGCCCCTCGCCGCGCTCAGGAGCGTGCCCTACTCGGACACGGAGGCGACGGCCTGCTCGGTGCTCGGATGAAGGGTGAAGAACTGGTCGAGCCCTGTGATGTCGAACACGCGCCGGAGATCGTCGCGCAGTCCGGCGATCGCGAGCACGGAGCCGGCGGCCTCCGCCCGGTGACGGGCCAGGACGAACACGGTCAGGCCGGTGGAGTCGCAGTAGAGCAGATCCGACACGTCGAGGATCAGGCCGGACTCGTCGAAGGGGAACTCGTCGATCGCCTGTCGCAGTGACGGGGCGGTGTGGTGGTCCAGCTCACCGGCGACACGCAGCACCACGAGGCCGGGGCGGCGGGGCTGTGAGGTGACGGTGAGAGTGCGTTCTGTGTCGGTCACTTGGCTCCCTGTCCCGCGGCATTCCACGAAGCGTCGGCGCGCCAGGGCGGTGGCGCACGGTGCTGGCTGTGCTGGTCCGGTCGAGCTCACTGATCAGCTGGTTTATCCTACGGAGTCGCATCGTCTCCGTGGAGAGCGGCACCAGGACTCGCGGCAGGGGAAGTTCGGATCCCTGTCCTTCATACGGCATCGTCCCGGACCCGGCACGGCGGCGCGGTGGTCGCGTGGGGGTGGTTCGAGTCCTCCCGCGAGGGAAACCGTGCGTGGACGCGGGACGGCGGCGTGAGCGGCGACCGGAGCAGGACCGGCCGGAGACGAACGAAGGAGTGTCGCGTGGCACGGCCCGAGAGCGCTGAGCAACAACCTTCGGGAACGGCGGACAACGTGTTCGCGGCCGATCCCGACGTGGGCCGTGACCTCGCCGCGGTGGACTGGGCGGCGACGCCGCCGGGTCCGCCGTCCACCTGGCCGCAGAGTCTGCGGACAGCGGTGAGCATCCTGCTGTCGTCGCGCTTTCCGATGTGGATGGCGTGGGGACCGGAGCTGACGTTCTTCTGCAACGCCGCCTACCGCCGCGACACGCTCGGCCAGAAGTACCCGTGGGCGCTGGGCCGCCCGGCCGGCGAGGTGTGGGCGGAGATCTGGGACGACATCGGGCCCCGGATCGACACCGTGCTCAGGACCGGACAGGCGACCTGGGACGAGGCGCTGCTGCTGCTCCTGGAGCGTTCCGGCTACCGGGAGGAGAGCTATCACACCTTCTCCTACAGCCCGCTGCGCGACGACGCCGGTCACGTGGTGGGCATGCTCTGCGTGGTCAGCGAGGTGACCGATAGTGTCATCGGCGAGCGTCGCATGACCACTCTGCGCGATCTCGGCTCCGATCCGAGTGTCATCCGCACCGAACAGGAGATGCTCTCGTTCGCGGGGCAGCAGCTGAGCCGCAACCGGCGCGATCTCCCCTTCACACTGACGTATCTGCTGGAGGCGGGCGGCGGGGCCCGGTTGGCGGCCACGACGGGCCTGCCCGAGGGGCATCCCGCGGCTCCGGCCACCGTGGCGTTCGACGACCCGGACGCGGTCTGGCCGGCGTCGGCGCTGTCCCGCGCCGAGACGACGCTCGTCCGCCTCGACGGCGCCCCGTTCACCGGTCTGCCGGCCGGTGACTGGGAGGAGCCGCCCACGCATGCGCTGCTGGTGCCGCTGCTGCAGCAGGGCGACACGCCGTACGGCTTCCTGGTGGCCGCTCTGAACCGGTACCGGACCCTGGACGACGGCTACCGGGGCTTCCTCGAGCTGGCCGCCGGTCACCTCGCCAACGGCATCGCCTCCGCCCGCAGTTACCAGACACAGCAGCGGCGAGCGGAGGAACTCGCCGAACTGGACAGGGCGAAGACCACCTTCTTCTCCAACATCAGCCACGAGTTCCGTACGCCCCTCACCCTGATCATGGGGCCGGTCGAGGAACTGCGCACCCGGCTGGAGCCGGCGGACCCCCACATCCGCCAAGAGCTGGACGTCATCTATCGCAACGGACTGCGCCTGGGCAAGCTGGTCAACACGCTGCTGGACTTCTCCCGCATCGAAGCAGGCCGGATGCAGGCCCGCTACGAACCGGTCGACCTGGCGACGGTCACCGGTGAGCTGGCCAGTGTCTTCCGTTCCGCGATCGACAAGGCCGGCCTGGACTTCCACGTCGTCTGCGCACGGTTGGACCAGCCGGTGCACATCGACCGCGGCATGTGGGAGAAGGTGATCCTCAACCTGCTCAGCAACGCGCTGAAGTTCACCTTCGAGGGCTCGGTCCGCGTCACCGTCGGCGAGGAGGACGGCCATGCGGTGGTCACGGTCGCCGACACCGGCATCGGCGTGCCCCGGGCCGAGCTGCCCCGGCTGTTCGAGCGGTTCCACCGCATCGAGAACGCCCGCTCCCGCTCCAACGAGGGCAGCGGTATCGGACTGGCGCTCGTGCGCGAACTGGTCGGCCTGCACGGCGGCGCCATCACCGCGGACAGCACCGAGGGCGAGGGCACGTGTTTCACTGTCCGCCTGCCCTTCGGCACCGCACACCTGCCGGCCGAGTCGGTGGCCTCGGAGGCCACCGGCGCCACCGTGAGCACCACCGCTGATCCCTACCTCCAGGAGGCGATGCGCTGGCTGCCCTCCGACACCGCCGGGGCCGTGATCGAGAACACCGTGACCGAACCGGCCGGGGACGCCGCGGCCCCTCTGCCGGTCGGTCCCGCCGCCCGCACACGGGTGCTGGTCGCCGACGACAACGCCGACATGCGTGAGTACCTCACCCGCATCCTGACCGGGGCCGGCTACGAGGTCGATGCCGTCGCCGACGGTCGGCAGGCCCTGGACCACGTCCGCCGGAGCGCGCCCGACCTGGTGGTGAGCGACGTGATGATGCCGCGCCTCGACGGCCTGCAACTGGTGGCGGCCCTGCGCGGCGATTCGCGGACCGCCTCGGTGCCGGTGCTGCTGCTGTCGGCCCGGGCCGGACAGGAGGCCTCGATCGAGGGCCTGAGGGCCGGCGCCGACGACTACCTCGTCAAGCCGTTCGCCGCGGCCGAACTCCTCGCCCGCGTGCGCGCCAACGTGGAGCTGGCCAGGCTGCGCGGTCACCACGCGCGCTGGCGCACCGCGTTGGTGGACTCACTCCAGGAGGCGTTCTTCGTCTGCGACGAGACCGGCGCGGTCATCGAGACGAACGCGGCGTTCACCGACATCCTCGGCTACGGACCCGAGGGACTGCCCTACGCACCGATCCACCCGTGGTGGCCCGACGCGGAGACCGACCCCGAGGCCCGCCGGCTGGTGGACGAGGCGTTCGACCAGCTGCTGGGCTCCGCGAAGGGGTCCTACACCATCCCCGTCAAGCACCAGGACGGGCACCGACTCTGGGTGACCGCCACCTTCGCCCAGGCCCAGGACCCCGACAGCGGCCGCGCCGTCACGGTCGGCACCTTCCGCGACGTCACCGCCGAGCACTACGTCATCCAGCGCGAGAGCGCCCTGGCCGCGCTGACCACCAGCCTGTCCCAGGCCACCAGCCTGCCGGAGGCGCTCTCCACCGCTCTGGGCGAACTCAAGGCCCTCTGGCGCGCCCGGTGCGTCCTGGCGGCCGTCTTCCGGCACGGCAGCACGCCGACGATCACCGCCACCGACACCTCCTCCTGGCAGGACCTGACGGCGGACCGGCGCCAGTCGCTCACCCGCCTGCGCGACCAGCCCCCGCTCACCCCGGTCGCCGATCACACCGGCGCCGGCATCGTGCTGGAGCACCCGCAGGGACCTCTCGCCCTGTGGATCGACCTCGGAGACAACCGCCCCTTCACCGGCGAGGACGAGCTCCTGCTGTCGTTGCTGGCCGGCCACCTGGCCCAGGGCCTGTCCCGCGCCCACCAGATCGACCAGCAGCGTGAGACCGCCCTCGCCCTGCAACGCGCCATCCTCGGCCCCTCACGGCTTCCGGACGGCTTCGCCGTCCGCTACGAGCCGGCCACCCAGCCGCTGGAGGTCGGCGGCGACTGGTACGACACGATCATCCTGCCCGACGGCCGCATCGGCATCGTCGTGGGCGACTGCGTCGGCCGCGGGCTGGAGGCGGCCACCGTCATGGGACAACTGCGCAGCGCGTGCCGGGCGTTGCTGCTGCAGGACGCCAGCCCCGCGCAGACGCTCATGGCGTTGGACCACTTCGCGGCCGGTATCCCCGGCGCTTCCTGCACCACCGTCTTCTGCGGTGTCCTCGACCCGGAGAGCGGCCGCCTGATCTACTCCAGTGCCGGACATCCGCCCGGCATCCTCACCCACGCCGACGGAGCCACCCACCTCCTGGAAGACGGGCGGTCGACCCCGCTGGCGGTGCGTCCCGGCACGACGCGCCCCGAAGCGGACCGTGTGCTCCCGGCCCGGGCGACCCTGCTGCTGTACACCGACGGACTGGTCGAGCGCCGCCGCCACTCCCTGTACGCGGGCATCGGCCAGGCCAGCGAAGCGGTCCAGGCCGGCCGGGACACCGCGGTGGACGACCTCGCCACCCAGGTCATGGACCGCCTGGCCCCGGCGGACGGCTACGACGACGACGTCGCACTGCTCCTGTACCGCCACCCGGCCCCGCTGGACATGACGTTCCCGGCCGAATCCTCCCAGCTCGCGCCCGTCCGCAAGGCGCTGCGCAGTTGGCTCGGCCAGTGCGACCTGCCGCCCGGAGCCGTGCAGAACATCCTGGTCGCCGCGGGCGAGGCATGCGCCAATGCCATCGAGCACGGACATCGCCATGCGCCCGGCGAGAGTGTGCGACTGCGGGCCGAGGCTCTCGTCGACGATGTGCGCCTGACCATCGCCGACTCCGGCCGGTGGAAGGCCCCACAACCCGAACTCAATGCCCACCGCGGTCGCGGTGTCGCCCTGATGCGTGCCCTGATGCAGCAGGTCACCATCACTCCTGGCCCGTCCGGAACCACCGTCGACATGCACATGAGGATTGCCTGATGACCACTCCGCTCACCCTCACAGCTGGTCGGCGCGCCGACGGTCGTTCTCGCCTGGCGGCCGTCGGGGAGATCGACATGAGCAACATCGGTGCCCTGGCCCAGGCACTCGACGACACGTCCGGCCCACTGGTCCTGGACCTGACCGAGGTGGAATACCTCGACAGCGCGGGGCTGAGTGTGCTGTTCTCCCATGCCGACAGACTCGAGGTGATCGCCTCCCCCCTCCTGGCGCCGGTCCTCGAGATCTCGGGCTTCACCGCTCTGGCCACTGTCCGCGGGCCGGACCGCGATGATTCGGACGACCTGCCCGCACGGGACTGAGGCGCTCGGAGGCCGGTCAACGAGAATGCCAGAAAGGGGCCACCTTGCCAGGGGGCCCCTTTTCTGAGGAAACGCGCGAAAAGGCGAGAACGTCAGTGCTTGAAGGCGTCCTTGGCCTTTTCCTTGGCCTCGCGGGCATCCCCCGCGCTCTTCTCGGCCTGACCCTGCGCGGCCATCCGGTCGTTGCCGAGAGCGCTGCCCACGGCTCCCTTGGCCTTGCCCTTGGCCTGCTCGGTCTTCGCCTTCGCCTTTTCGTCGGCACTCATGAAAGGGAGCCTCCCTGGATCATTCGTTCGCTGTCGCGGTGACCGGCTTGTGCCCCGGGCTCCCCGACACAAACGAAGCAACAGCCCAGGAATGCACGGGGTGATGCGGGGCAGACGGCAGGTCAGGAGGTCGATGACAATGGTTCCCCTTTTGCTGGTACTGCTTCTCGCGCTCATCCTTTTCGGCGCGGGTTTCGCACTCAAGATCCTGTGGTGGGTGGCGCTGGTCGTCCTGGTGGTGTGGCTGCTCGGCTTCGTCGTGCGCTCCACCGACGCGGGCGGCGGCCGCGGCCGCTGGTACCGATGGTGACCTGACACCAACCCTCTCCCGTAGGGCCCGGCCGGAATCCCGGCCGGGCCCTACGGGCGTGCTCCGGGCAGCGGAGGGACGCATCGGGCGAAGGCGTCCCAAAGCGAAAACCGGGTAGGTGCGTCGCAGTCGGGGGCGGGACGGACACGCGCGCCAGGAACCCGCGCGACCTCCAGGTCACGTCCTCGCCCCCGACCCCGGGGGGCGAGCCGGCCGCCGCGCGGGCACGGTCGGTGTCGGAGACATCAGGAACCGGCGGACCGTCCCGCCGGTGCGATGGCGGATCGATCTCCCCGCCGACGGCAGGACGTGGACGTCGTCGGGGGTGGTAGGGCCCGCCTACAGCCCGGCGTGGGCCGCTGTGCTTGCCGGGCTGGTCGCACGTCTGCCGCAGCTTCTTCCGCCGTATGGGGGATACTGGCACGTCGAGACCCTGGCTCGCGGTGTCGCCCCGCAGGGCGCGGGCAGCCGGTGGGGGGAGTCGTTCACCCCGCGAGCGGGCGTACGCGCGGGGTGGTGAACGGGGTAGTGAAGGCGGCAGCAGTGGAATCAGTGCCCGTGGGCGAGGACGACGTCGCGCCAAGGGAGCAGCACGTGCGCACCACGGTCGCGTTGGCCGGGGGCGGCGCCGACATCGCCCACGCCCGCGACCTGGCCGCCGCCTTCCTGGTCCGTGTGCAGGCGGAGCACGGTCTGCCCGTCTCCCGGCGGGCGATGGATCTGACGCAGTTGGTGGTCAGTGAGCTGGTCACCAACGCCCGTAAGTACGCCCCCGGGCCGGCTCTGATGGATCTGAGCGTCATCGGTGGCGTCGTGGAGGTCTCGGTGTGGGACTCCGATCCGGTGCTGCCGGTCGCCCGGGCCGCGGACGCCGACCGGGTCGGGCAGCACGGCCTGGAGATCGTGATGGCCGTCGCCCAGGGTTTCGAGGTCCGGCGGGAGCCGGTCGGCAAGCGCGTCATCGCCCGTCTCGCCCTGGCCGACGACCCCGGCGGCTCCCTCACCGGACGCCCGCCCCTGTAGCCCCTGCCGTCGGTCGCCTGCCGTGTCGGCAGCGCACGCGGGTTCCCGTTCCGCGCGCGCCGGCGCCGACCGGGCGACGGTGCGGCGGGTGCCGCGCAGCCGGACCGCCCGTCGCCGCCGCCCGGGTGCCGGGTCACCCGTCCGCGCCCTCCCAGGGAGCGACGTGGGGGCCGGGCCCCTATAGGTGGTGCATGAGCGCAAGCGGCGAGCGGACGTATCGCGTGGGCGAGATCGTGCGGCCCGTCGGCCGTGCCTTCCTCGCCGGCATCTGACTGTGCCGTCGGCAGGCCCTGGAAACCCCGCACATGGTCCGGACGAAAGGCATGTCATGAAGATCGCGGTGATCGGTGGCACGGGGCTGATCGGATCGCAGGTCGTCACCAAGCTGCGGGCCGCCGGACACGAGGCGGTGCCGCACTCCCAGTCGACCGGGGTCGACGTCATCAGCGGCGAGGGGCTGGACGAGGCGCTGGCGGGCGCCGAGGTCATGGTCAACCTGACGAACTCCCCGACCTTCGACGACGCTTCCCAGGCCTTCTTCCGCAACTCGATGGACAACCTGGTGAGCGCGGCCGACAGGGCGGGCGTCGGCCACGTCGTCATCCTGTCCATCGTCGGCGTGGACCAGGTGCCGGAGCTGGACTACTACCGGGCCAAGGTCCTCCAGGAGCAGATCCTGCGGGCCGGTCCGATCCCGTACTCGATCGTGCGCGCGACGCAGTTCATGGAGTTCATGGACGCCGTCATCTCCTGGACGGCCGATGGCGACACGGTTCGGCTGCCCGCCACGCCGGTCCAGCCGATCGCCGCAGCGGACGTCGCCGAGGCGGTGGCCGAGGTCGCCGCGGGCGCCCCGCTGAACGGCGTCCGCGCGATCGGCGGCCCCCAGGTCTTCGCGCTGGACGAGCTGGGCAGGATCACCCTCTCCCACAGGGGCGATCCGCGCACTGTCGTCACCGACCCCACCGCCGGCATGTTCGCCGTGGTCAAAGGCGACGTCCTGACCGACCGGAGCGCCCACCTCGCCCCCACCCGCTACGCCGACTGGCTCTCCTGACGCGTCGACAGCGCTGCGGCGCGACCTCGGGGCCCGCCGACCTCGCCGTCGGCCGTTTCTCGAAACAGTGGTGCCGGGGCGGCCGTCATGGGCGCTCGTCGGCGAACGTCTGCCCGTCTCAGGCACCGGGGCCGGAGCAGGTCGCCTCTGAGCCAGGGGGCCGGGGCATGTCCAAGAGTGGCGTCACTGTCCTCTTGCCTGACCGTTCGGCAGCCGGTTGACACGCGCCGCCGCGATCCGTAACATCCTTCGAGTTGTCCGGCGTGAGAGCCGACTCCGGTCGGTCCCCGGGCAGCCACTCCGCAAGTCACCACCTCTACTCGACGACAGTCGTGCAATGTCTGCCGTTGTTTCATT
>NZ_JBISAL010000014.1:148356-202768 GCF_044391765.1 Streptomyces sp. NPDC018610 | reverse complement strand
GCGGTGGTGGAACCACTCGGGGTGTTTGTGGACCCAGGGGTGGTCGGGGGAGCACTGGAGGGCGAAGTCGAGGGCGATCTCCATGCCGAGTTCGCTCGCGCGGGCGACGAAGGCGTCGAAGTCGTCGAGGGTGCCGAGGGCGGGGTGGACGGTGTCGTGGCCGCCTTCGGGGGAGCCGATGGCCCAGGGGACGCCGACGTCGTCGGGTGTGGCGGTGAGGGTGTTGTTGGGGCCTTTGCGGTGGGTGGTGCCGATGGGGTGGATCGGGGGGAGGTAGACGACGTCGAAGCCCATGGCGGCGATGGCGGGCAGGCGGCGGGCGGCGGTGGTGAAGGTGCCGTGCGGCTGCTCGGGGGTGCCCTCGGAGCGGGGGAAGAACTCGTACCAGGCTCCGTACAGGGCGCGTTCGCGTTCGACCTGGAGGGGCAGGGGCGTGGAGGCGGTGACCAGCTCGCGCAGCGGGTGGCGGGCCAGGACCGCGTCCACCTCCGGCGTCAACGCCGCCGCCAGGCGTGTCATGACCGGCAGCGAGTCGTCCTCCATCACCCGGACGGCCTCCAGCACCGTCTCGCGCTCCGGGCCCTGGGGCGCCCCGGCCGCCGCCCGGGTGTGCAGCTCGGCGCCCTCCTCCAGCACCAGCCCGGCGTCGATGCCGGCCGGCACCTTGATGCCGGCCGTGTGCCGCCAGGTGGCGACCGGGTCGCTCCAGGCCTCCACGTGGTAGGTCCACCGTCCCGGCGCCCCGGGCGTCACCTCGGCGCCCCAGCGGTCCGTGCCGGGGGCCAGCTCGCGCATCGGCGTCCACGGGCCCGGACGGCCCTCGGGATCCGTCAGCACCACGTTCGCGGCCACCGCGTCGTGGCCCTCGCGGAACACGGTGGCGGTGACCTGGAACGGCTCGCCGGTCACCGCCTTGGCCGGGCGTCCGCCGTACTCCACGGCCGGACGTACGTCCCGCACCGGAACGCGGCCGATGACCGCGGTCGGACTCGGGGTCGAACTCATGGTGTCACCTCCACAGTGCTTGCGGCCGGGCTCGCGCCCGGCCGGGAACCGGATCCTGCTCGGTGGTGCGTCCCGCCCGGTGGTGCGCGGGCCCTACGCGCCGGCGGGGGACGGGGTCTCGTCGGTGCGGGTCCGCGCCGTACGGCCCTTGCCGCCCCTGCGCCGGCCGCGGCCCGCGGCGGCGGCCACGTGCGGCCGGGGGGCGCTCTGCTCCCGCAGATAGGTGACGAGGTTCGTCCGCAGGTAGCGCTCCGCGGCGTCCGCCGCCTCACGGGCGCAGCGCTTGCCCATCAGCACGCACAACGTGTAGCCCGCGTCCTCGAACGTGGCCCGCACCCTGCGGTCCTCGGGAGACGCGAGCGTCGCGCGTTCCCACGCCCGGTAGCGCCGCAGATGCCGGGCGACTTCGGTCTTGGCGGGTAGCAGCATGGCGCCGTTCACCTTTCGGAAGCGCTCGATGGGCACGTTTCCCCGACGGTCGGGGCCAAGACCGCGCACGCACAGGCACGGGTCCCGTTCACGGCGCTCGAGACTTTCACTCATGGTGCACGTTCAACGACTCACCGTCCTGTTGGAACTTCAACCAGCCATCGGCCCCGTTCGCCCCGGTCGGAGCCGCTCGTGTTGCACGAATGGCGTAGTGGCCGCAGTGTGGATCTGACTCAGAGGCAACACATGCTCACGCTTCGTGCTCGGGGATTCGCCCACAGGGGCGGAACGGGAGCGCGGGCCTCGCCGGTGAGGAGCCAACGACGATGAAGACCGCAGTGCCCTGCTACTACCACCTCGACGTGGAAGTCAGCCCGGAACGGGTCGGACAGGTCAGGCGCATCCTGGCCGCTCACCTTCGGTTCTGGGACCTGGAGGACCTTGTCGAACCCGTGTGCGGCGGTGCCGAGATGCTGCTCAAGGCCATCGACGAACACGCGAGGGACAAGCACACGTCCATCGAGATGTGGTGGACCGGCCAGCACCTCATCACCGCGATCGGGGAGAACAACCACGATCTGCGGCCCGACCAGGACCTGCGCGCCTGCCTCGCCCGGATCGCGGCGACGAGCGACGGCTGGGGCTGCTGCGCCTCGGAGACCGGCAGCAAGATCATCTGGTTCTCGCAGCGGGCCCGCGCCGGGGTGCGCGTGCCGCTGGTGCCGAAGGCTCCGGCCCCGACCCTCACCGAGGGCCTGCAGACGCCGCGCGAACTGCCGGTCGTCGCACTGGCCCAGTCGGCCGGCGGCCCCCGGGCCGTGCTGGAGGGGGCCCGGTGACGGCGCGCAAGAAGCGCAAAGGGGTACCCGTGCCACCCGTGCCCGTGTGGAGCGGGTACCCCTATCCGCTGGGCGCCGCCTACGACGGGGAAGGCACCAACTTCGCCCTGTTCAGCGAGGTCGCCGACCACGTCGAACTCGTCCTCGTGGACGACGCCGGCGCCCACCGCCGCGTCGCGCTCACCGAGGCCGACGGCTTCGTGTGGCACGGCTACCTGCCCGGCGTCGGCCCGGGACAGCGCTACGGCTACCGGGTACACGGCCCCTGGCACCCGGCCGCCGGCCACCGGTGCAACCCGAAGAAGCTGCTCCTGGATCCCTACGCCCGGGCGGTGGACGGACGGCTCGACGACCATCCCTCGCTCTACGAGCGCGCTCCGCACGGCCCCGACCCCCACGACAGCGCCGGGCACACCATGCTCGGCGTGGTCACCGACCCGGCCTTCGACTGGGGCGACGACCGCCCGCCGCGCCGCGCGTACTCGGACAGCGTGATCTACGAGGCGCACGTACGCGGCCTGACCCGCACCCACCCCGACGTCCCGCCCGAACTGCGCGGCACCTACGCCGGCCTGGCCCACCCCGCGGTGATCGAACACCTGACCAGGCTGGGGGTCACGGCCGTCGAGCTGATGCCGGTCCACCAGTTCGTGCACGACGGCGTGCTCCAGGGCCGCGGCCTGACCAACTACTGGGGCTACAACACCATCGGCTTCTTCGCCCCGCACAACGACTACGCCGCCCACGGCACCCGCGGCCAGCAGGTCGCCGAGTTCAAGTCGATGGTCAAGGCGCTGCACGCGGCCGGCCTCGAAGTCATCCTCGACGTGGTCTACAACCACACCGCCGAGGGCAACGAGAAGGGCCCGACGCTGTCCTTCCGGGGCATCGACAACGCCTCGTACTACCGTCTCGTGGACGGCGACTGGGCGCACTACTACGACACCACCGGCACCGGCAACAGCCTGCTGATGCGTCACCCCTACGTGCTCCAGCTGATCATGGACTCGCTGCGCTACTGGGTCACCGAGATGCACGTCGACGGCTTCCGCTTCGACCTCGCGGCCACCCTGGCCCGGCAGTTCCACGAGGTCGACCGGCTCTCCGCCTTCTTCGACCTGATCCAGCAGGACCCGGTGATCAGCCGCGTCAAGCTGATCGCCGAGCCCTGGGACGTCGGCGAGGGCGGCTACCAGGTGGGCAACTTCCCGCCGCTGTGGTCGGAGTGGAACGGCCTGTACCGCGACGCGGTACGGGACTTCTGGCGTGGCGAGGAGCACACGCTCGGCGACTTCGCGTCCCGGCTGACCGGCTCCTCCGACCTCTACGCCCACAACCGGCGCCGCCCGCGCGCCAGCGTCAACTTCGTGACAGCGCACGACGGTTTCACCCTGCGCGACCTGGTCTCGTACAACGACAAGCACAACGAGGCCAACGGCGAGGGGAACCGGGACGGCGAGAACAACAACCGGTCCTGGAACTGCGGCGCCGAGGGCGACACCAAGGACCCGGAGATCCTGGCCCTGCGCGCCCGCCAGCAGCGCAACTTCCTCGCCACCCTGCTGCTCTCGCAGGGCATCCCGATGCTCTGCCACGGCGACGAGCTGGGCCGCACCCAGGGCGGCAACAACAACGCCTACTGCCAGGACGACGAGGTCTCCTGGATCGACTGGCGGCTGACCGGCGAGCAGCGCCGGCTCGCCGACTTCACCCGGTACGTCATCGGCCTGCGCACCGCCCACCCCGTG
The DNA here is from genome assembly GCF_044391765.1 of Streptomyces sp. NPDC018610. Classification (NCBI taxonomy): domain Bacteria; kingdom Bacillati; phylum Actinomycetota; class Actinomycetes; order Kitasatosporales; family Streptomycetaceae; genus Streptomyces; species Streptomyces sp. NPDC018610. Next base: position 198,747 of record NZ_JBISAL010000014.1, on the reverse strand, counting down.
CTGCGCCGCCGCCGCTTCTTCCGGGGCGAGACGCCGACCCGCGACGACCAGCCGCTGCCCGACCTGGTGTGGCTGCTGCCGGACGGCCACGAGATGGCCGAGGAGGACTGGCGGCGCTCCGACGCGCACTCCGTGATGGTCTTCCTCAACGGCGACGCGATCGCCGAACCCGATCCGCTGGGCCGGCCCGTGGTGGACGACTCGTTCCTGCTGCTGCTCAACGGCTACTGGGAACCGGTCGACTTCCGGCTGCCCGGCCCCGCCTACGGGGACCGCTGGACGACGCTCATCGACACCGCCGAGCCCCAGGGCCCGCCGGACGAGGCGGAGCACAAGCCCGGCGGCGAGCTGTGCGTGGAGCCGCGCAGCCTGGTCCTGCTCTCCCGCCCGCCGAGGACCGAGCGGCCCGGCTGACCGGCCCGGCACGTGTGCGAGGGCCGCCCCGATGCTCCGGGGCGGCCCTCGCACACGTGCCGGGCGAGCGGCGGATCAGGCCTCGCGGCGGGAGGTCACCGTGAACTGCGCCCCGTCGGCGTCGCGCAGGACGACCTCCTGCGAGCCCTCGCGCAGCACGCTGCCGCCGTGGCTCTCGGCCGCCCGGGCGCAGGCGGCCACGTCCGCGACCCGGAAGTGGATCTGCCAGTGCGGCCGGATCGTCGGGTCCGGCGCCGCCCCGAGCGCCCCCGACTCGATGCGCGCCACGATCTCGCCGTGGCTGCGCAGCACCACCTCGTCGCCCTCGTAGCGCACCTCGACGCAGCCCGGCCGCTCCGAGGCCCAGTCCAGGACCTCGCCGTAGAAGATCGCGGCGTCGAAGGCGTCACGGGTGTGCAGTCGGATGAAGGCCGGCGCGGCCTTGCGCCAGGTCTCCCAGTCGGTGAACAGCTCGCCCTCCCAGATCCCGAAGGTCGCGCCGTCCCGGTCGGCCAGCAGCGCGGCCCGTCCGGGCGGCAGGGAGATCGGGCCGACCGCGGCCGTGCCGCCGCGCTCCTGCACCCGCGAGACCGCGTCGTCGGCGCTCCGCACGGCGAAGTACGGCGTCCACGCCACCGCCATCTGCCACATGGAGGCGACCGCCGCGATCCCCGCGACGGGCGCGCCGTCGACGAGAGCGATGCGGAAGCGGTCGCCGAGCTTGGCCGAGCGCCACTCCCAGCCCAGCACCGCCCGGTAGAACTCCTCCGTGGCCTTCAGGTCGCGGCTGGTCAGACTGACCCAGCACGGCGCCCCGCACACCGTGCGGGTGGAGACGCCACCGGTCGAGGGGCTGGAGGGTGTCGCGTCGTGGTTCATGGCACGTCCTGGTCTCGTCGGCCGGTGGCCACCGGTCTGGGACCAGTGTCCGACCGGCGCTCCGAAGGCGCCTGCCGAGTACCCCGCGCGTGTCGCCGAAACGGCGGCCGCCGGGCCCCGGTGCGGCGCCCGACGGTCACCGGCCCCGTCCCCGTCACCCCGTCTCGGCGAGCAGCTCCTCGCGCAGCTGGGCGAAGCAGCCGCTGAGCAGCCGCGAGACGTGCATCTGCGAGATGCCGAGCTGCTGGGCGATCCGGCTCTGCGTCATCCCGCGGAAGAACCGCAGGTAGAGGATCATGCGCTCGCGTTCCGGCAGCGCCTCCAGACAGGGCCGCACCGCCACCCGGTCCACCACGAGGTCGTAGCGCGGGTCGGCCTCGCCCAGGCCGTCGCCGAGCGCGTAGCCGTCGGTCCCCGGGACCTCCGCCTCCAGCGACAGCGCGGCGAAGCAGTCCAGGGCCTCCATGCCGGTGCGCACGTCGGCCACGCTCAGCCGGGTGTACTCGGCGATCTCGGCGACGGTCGGCGGCCGGCCCGGCGTCGTCTGGGCCAGTTCCTTGGCGGCCCGCCGCACCCGGTTGCGCAGGTCCTGCACCCGGCGCGGCACGTGCAGGGTCCACATGTGGTCGCGGAAGTGCCGCTTGATCTCGCCGGTCACCGTCGGCACGGCGTACGCCTCGAACGCGTAGCCGCGCCCCGGATCGTAGTGGTCGACGGCCTTGACCAGGCCGAGCGCCGCCACCTGGTACAGATCTTCCAGGGCCTCGCCGCGTCCGCGGAACCGGACCGCGATCCGCTCGGCCATGGGCAGCCACACCTGGACCAGCTCGTCCCGGAGCGCCTTGCGTTCAGGGCCGTCGGGCAGGGCCGCGAGCCGCTCGAACGCCGCCGCGGTGTCGGGGGCGTCGTCGTGCGGATGGGTCTTGGTTCTGCCGGTGGTACGCATACGCTGCGCCTCCCTCAGCAGGTGCTGGGTGGACGGACACCGCGGGAGGCGCGGGCACGGGACGTGCGGAGAGACGTCGGGGCCCCGGCGCGCCGGCTCCCACGGACGTGCCTCCGGTCCGAAGCACTGGAATGCGGATTCCCGAAGTCGGCGATTCCAAAACAATTCCGAGAATGCATGACGGTATGCGACCGCATGAATCTCAATTGTCGGCCCGGGGCCGGAGAATTGCCACCGCAGTGAATGCTGTGCATTTCAACGACCGGTGAAAGAGGCCGGTCCGGCCGGTCGGCGGGAGACGCCCCGGGCCCCGCGCGCCGGGCGGTCCGGGCTCCCGGACCCGAGCCTTGACCCCGCCTTGGAGGAAGTTACCTCTGCTACAGAGGTAATGTCGGAGCGTGGAACGAGACGAACCGGACGACGAGACGTACGCCGAGGAGCTGGCCGACGCGCTGGTCGGCGTCCAGCGGCTGATCCGGCGCCGGCTGCGCGCCGGCCTGACCGTGTCGCGGCTGCGCGGCGCCGAGACCGAACTGCTGCGCCTGGTCGAGGCCCGCCCCGGCATCCGCGTCTCGGAGGCCGCCAAGGACCTGCACCTGGCCGGCAACTCCGTCTCGACGCTGGTCAACCAGCTGGTCCGGGACGGCCTGCTGGTCCGGGAGACGGACCCCGCCGACCGGCGGGCCGCCCGACTGCTGCTCACCGAGGCCGCCGGGGCACGGCTGCGCGACTGGCGCGAACGCCGCGCCGCCCTCGTCCGCAGCCAGGTGGACCGGCTCGACCCGGCCGACCGGGACGCCCTGCGCGCGGCGGTCCCCGCCCTGCGCAGGCTGGCCGAGAACCTGCACGAGGAGACCGACCGCCCATGACCCGTGACCCCGCCGACCTGACCGAGGAAGCGGCGCACGACGGCGCCGACGCCACCGCGTCCCCCGCCCCCGACCCAGTGCCCCCCGCCCCCGACCCGGTGCCCCCCGCCGCCGGTCCGGCGCCCGACGCCGTCACCTGCGCGGGGCTCGCCTACGCCTTCGGCGGGACCAACGCCGTCGACGGCCTCGACCTGGACGTGCGCCGGGGCGAGGTGTTCGGACTGCTCGGCCCCAACGGGGCGGGCAAGACCACGGCGATCCGCTGCATCACCACCCTCCTGCCGGTCCCCGCGGGCATGGTCCGCGTCTTCGGCAACGATCCCGCCGACGACCGGATGGCCGTACGCCGCCTGCTCGGTTACGTCCCCCAGCAGCTGTCCGCCGACGCCGCCCTCACCGGCCGTGAGAACGTCACGCTGTTCGCCCGCGTCTTCGACGTCCCGCGCCGCGAACGGGCCGCCCGGGTCGCCCAGGCGCTGGCCGCCGTGGACCTCACCGACGCCGCCGACCGGCTGGCCAAGACGTACTCCGGCGGCATGGTCCGCCGCCTCGAACTGGCCCAGGCCCTGGTCAGCGCGCCCCGGCTGCTGATCCTGGACGAACCGACCATCGGCCTGGACCCCATCGCCCGCACCGGAGTGTGGGGGCACATCAACGCCGTACGCGAAGCCACCGGCATGACCGTCCTGGTGACCACGCACTACATGGACGAGGCGGATCAGTACTGCGACCGGGTCGGCCTCATGCACCGCGGCCGCATCCGCGCCCTCGGCACCCCGGCCGAGCTGCGCCGCGGGCTCGGCGAGCGACGCCGTGCCGAGGGCGGCCCCGCCGCGCAGACGCCGCCCACGCTGGAGGACGTCTTCCGTGACGTGGCAGGCAGCGGTCTCGACGACAGTTCAGGAGATTTCCGCGATGTCCGAAGCACCCGCCGCACCGCCCAGCGTGTCGGCTGACCCCGCCCTCGCGGACGGCATCGGCCTGCTGGTGCGGCCGCCGCGACCCCGCGCCGGCTGGCGGCTGCTGCCCGCGCGGGTCGCCGCCATGTGCGCGGTGGAACTGCAGAAGCTGCGCCACGACCGCACCGAGCTGTACACGCGTGCGATCCAGCCCGCGCTGTGGCTGCTGATCTTCGGTCAGACCTTCACCCGTATCCGGGCGATCCCCACCGGCGGCACCCCGTACATCGACTTCATGGCGCCCGGCATCATCGCCCAGTCCGCCATGTTCATCGCCATCTTCTACGGCATCCAGATCATCTGGGAGCGGGACGCGGGCGTCCTCAACAAGCTGCTGGTCACCCCGACCCCGCGCTCGGCGCTGGTGACCGGGAAGGCGTTCGCGGCCGGGGTGAAGTCGCTGATCCAGGCCGTGGTCGTCGTCGTGATCGCCGCCCTGCTCGGCGTGGCGCTGACCTGGAACCCGCTCAAGCTGCTCGGCGTCGCGGCGGCCGTCGTCCTCGGCTCGGCGTTCTTCTCCTGCCTGTCGATGACCATCGCCGGCATCGTGCTCAGCCGCGACCGCCTGATGGGCATCGGACAGGCGATCACCATGCCGCTGTTCTTCGGCTCCAACGCCCTGTACCCCGTCGGCGTGATGCCCGGCTGGCTCCAGGCCGTCAGCAAGGCGAACCCGCTCAGCTACCAGGTCGACGCCCTGCGCGGACTGCTGCTCGGCACGCCCGCGCACCTGGCCGCCGACTTCGGCGTCCTCGCGCTGGCCGCGGCGGCCGGCATCGCGGCGGCCTCCGCCCTGCTGGGCCGGCTGGCCCGGTGACCGCCCGCGGCGGGTCCGCCGGCACGACCGGCCGGCCGACCCGCCGCGGAGGCGGCCCGACGTGATGTGCGGCACGCCCGAACCGGCCGCGGCGACGCCCCGATCACGGATATCTCCAGCGCACGGCTTGATCATCGATCAATGGGGCGGAATTCCCCGACCGCGGCGCATTCCGCGCATTTGACAGTGTGCTCGGCCCACAGATAGGAAGCAGCTCTGAAGTCGAGAGGTTGCATTGTGTACGAGCCGAACGTGGTCGGGGACTGGCAGGAGTACGACGAGCATGCCGGTCTGCGGGTCCGCGTCCACAGCCTGGAGCAGGCCGAGCCGCCGCGCGGGCGCGACGACGCCGCCGAGGGGCTGACGTACTTCCGGGTCCGGGTCACCGTCGAGAACCGCGGCGCCCGGCCCTTCGGCGTCCACCTCGAGGACGGCCAGCTCGACGTGCGGATCGGCCCGGACGGGGAGAGCGCGTTCGTCGACTGGCGCAACTCGCAGTTCATCGAGGGCTACGACGTCCACCCGCTGCGCCGGGCCACGGCGGTGCTGTACGCGGCGGCCCCGGAGGCCGTCCTCTCCCAGATCGACGTCCAGGTCCAGCTGCGCGTCGAGGACGAGTGGACCGGCCGCAGGCTGTGGTCCGGCGGCATCGGCGTGCAGGAGGGGCCCGTCGGCGCGGCCTCGCCCTGCTGCGCCGGCCAGGGCGGCCTGGCGCACCAGATCAGCAACTTCCTGCGCGACCAGGCAGAACCGGGCGCCACGGGCTGACCCCCCGCGCGGGACGGGCGGACCGCCCCGTGCCGGCCACCTCCCGTCGCGTCAGTGCGGGATGCCGTCGATGATCTCGCGGGCGCCCTGGCGCAGCAGTGTCACGGCGACCGACGTGCCGAGCGTCGCGGCGTCCAGGGGCCCCGCCCACTCGTGCGCGTTCAGCCGCGTCTTGCCGTCCGGCGTGAACACGCACGCCCGCAGCGACAGCTCCCCGCCCCGGTCGACCTGCGCGTACCCGGCGATCGGGCTGTTGCAGTGCCCTTGGAGCACGTGCAGGAACATGCGCTCCGCGGTGGCCGCGCGGTGGGTGTCGGGATCGCCGAGGCCGCTCACCGCGCCGATCAGCTCGCCGTCCCCCTCGCGGCACTGCAGGGCGAGGATGCCCGCGCCGATCGGCGGCATCATCGTCTCCGGGGACAGCACCTCGCTGATCACGTCGGACCGTCCGATGCGCTCCAGACCGGACGCGGCCAGCAGCAGCGCGTCCGCCTCGCCGGCCGCCAGCTTCGCCAGCCGCCGGTTGGCGTTGCCGCGGAACGGCACGCAGGAGAGGTGCGGGTGCGTCGCGGCCAGCTGGGCGATCCTCCGCACCGCCGACGTGCCGATCCTGGTGCCGGCCGGAAGCTCGTCGAGGGTGAGCCCGCCGGGGTGGACGAGCGCGTCGCGGACGTCGTCCCGCTTCAGGAACGCGGCGAACGTGGTGCCCGCCGGCAGCGGCCGGTCGGCCGGCACGTCCTTGAGGCAGTGCACCGCGAGGTCCGCCGCACCGGCCAGCAGCGCGGCGTCCACCTCCTTGGTGAACGCCCCCTTGCCCTCCACCTTCGACAGGTCGCCGAGCCACTTGTCGCCGGTGGTCTTCACGGGGACCACCTCGGTGCGCACACCGGGATGCAGGACGGCCAGTTCGGCGCGGACGCGCTCCACCTGGGCGAGCGCCATCGGCGAGTCACGGGAGACGATGCGGATCAGCTCGGGCACGGACATGCGGGACACGATAGACCTTCGGCCCGGTCCCCGGGTGCCGTCCGCCTCGCGGCCCGCTGGAGTGCTTGACGCGCCCTCACCCCGGCGTGTCCCCGGGCAGGTCCGCCGCCGACTCCTCCGGAGCGAGATCGGGGCGCAGCCGCAGCCATGACGGCTGGCGCAGCAGGCCCGCCCGGGTGCGGACGCTGTAGCGCACCTCGCCCACCAGCCGGGGCAGCACCCAGTGCGCCCCGCGCACCGCCGGCACGGGGTCGAAGGGACACGCGTCCGCCGCTAGTGCCGCGAGCAGACCGGCCAGCTCGGTCCGCTCGGCCTCGCTCCAGCCGGTGCCCACGCTGCCTACGTACCGCAGCCGTCCGCCGCCGCGCTGGCCCACCAGCACCGCGCCCGGCAGGCCGGTCAGCCGCCCCTTGCCGGGCAGCCAGCCGCCCACGACGACGTCCTCGCTGAGCATGTTGCGGATCTTGATCCAGGCCCGGGAGCGCACCCCCGGCTCGTACACCGAGTCCAGCCGCTTGCAGACCAGCCCCTCCAGGCCGTGTTCGCGGGTGGCGGCCAGGGCCTCGGCGCCGTGGCCCACGATGGCCCTCGGCGTCGACCAGCTCCGCCCGTCCAGACCGAGCGCCTCCAGACGCTCCCGCCGCCGCGCGTAGGGGAGCCCGAGCAGGGGCTCCGTCCCCAGGTGCAGCACGTCGAACAGCACGACGTGGACGGGGACCCGGGCCGCCCGTCGGGCCGCGAGGGCGGGGGCGTGCGCCAGTCCCATCCGGCCCTGGAGCAGCTGGAAGCTGGCCCGGCCGCTCTCGTCCAGGGCGAGGATCTCGCCGTCCAGGACGGCGGGCGTCGCGCCGAGGGCCCGGCCGAGCGCACCGAGCTCCGGATAGGCGGCCGTGATGTCCTCGCCGGAGCGGGCCCGCAGCACCACGGAGCCGTCGCCGGGCAGGTACGCCACCACCCGCTGGCCGTCCTGCTTCGTCTCGTACGCCCAGCGCGCGTCCTGCGCGGCCGGCGGCAGGGCGCCGGGCGTGGCGAGCATGGGCGCGATCAGCGGCAGGGTCACGGCTGAGGTCTCGACGGACGGCTCCGCGGCCAAGCCCCGGCCCGGTCACTTTCGCCCGGACGGGCGTCACCCGGACCGGACCTACCGTCCAGTAGGATCTGCGCCGCCGTCCATTCGAGGAGGAACCGTGCCCCGGTCCGAACGCTCACCGCTGCTGCTCGCCGGCCTGCTCGCCACGGCGGGCGTCGCCCACTTCGCCGCCCCGCGGCAGTTCGACGCGACGGTCCCGCGCACCCTGCCGGGCACCGCGCGAGCCTGGACCTACGCCAGCGGCGTCGCCGAACTCGCGCTCGCCGCCGGCCTGGTGCTGCCCCGGAGCCGCCGCGCGGCGGCCCTCGCGACGGCGGCCTTCTTCGTCGGGGTCTTCCCGGCCAACGTCAAGATGGCCGTCGACTGGCGCGACCGCCCCGCCCCGCAGAAGGCGGCCGCCCTCGGCCGTCTGCCCCTCCAGGTGCCCCTCGTGCTGTGGGCCCGCGGCGTCGCGAAGGGCGCGCGCGACGAGGCGTGAGGGCACGCACGAGCGGGCGCCGGCTCCGGATCTCCGGTGGGCCGGGCCACGATCTCGGAGCCGGGATCCCGACGGCCCCCGCCCCACGCGCCGGCCGACGCCTGGGACGCCTGCCCGGGCGGCGCGCACCGGCGGCCGACGCCCATGGCTCCCGTGCCCCGGCCCGGTCCGGCCCTCCGCGCTTGAGGGGCCGTGACGCGCGCCTCATCCTGAGAACATGGAGCAGGCCTCCGTTGCGGCGATCGTCGATGCCCACGGCGTCGTCACGGGCTGGAGCGAGGGCGCCCGGCGACTGACCGGACACCCCGCCGAGGAGACGGTCGGCCGCCCGGCGCGCGAGCTGCTCGCCCAGCCGCCGCCGCCCGGCGCCCTGGCCGCGCTCGCGGGCACCGCCGCCCTGCGGCACCGCGACGGCACCACCGTCGTCACCGCGCTGCGCGCCTGCCCGGTGCTGGGCGCCGACGGCCGGCCCGACCGCTACGTGGTGACCGCGGAACCGGCGGACCGGCCCGAGCCCACCCTGGCCGGCCGGGCCTTCCAGCAGGCGTCCATGCCGATGTCCGTCTTCGACACCCGGCAGCGCTACCTGCGGCTCAACGAGGCGGCCTGCCGGGGGAGGGGCGTGATCGAGGCGGCCCTGCTCGGCCGCCCCTTCCTGGAGACGGTGGCGTACGGGGAGGCCGACCAGGGATTCGTGGAGCACCTGCGTCAGGTCGCCGAGACCGGCCGGCCGGTGCGCTACGAGAGCTTCACCGGCATCCCCACGCTCCACCGCGAACACGCCTGGAGCGTGGAGATGTGGCCCGTGCGCGACGCGTCCGGGGAGCTGACCGGGGTCGCCCTGGCGGCGCAGGACAGCAGCGAGCAGTACTGGGCCCGGCGCCGGCTGGCCCTGCTGAACGAGGCGGCGGCCGGCATCGGCACCACCCTGGACATGGCGCGCACCGCGGAGGAGGTGGTGGAACTCCTGGTGCCGCAGTTCGCCGACTTCGCCACGGTGGACCTCCTGGAATGGGTCCTGGGCGCCGACGAGCCGCCCGCGGCGCCGGCCCGCGAGATCGCGCTGCGCCGGGTCGCCCACGGCTCCCGCACCGAGGGCACGCCCGAGGCGGCCGTCCGCGTGGGCGAGCGGGACGTACGCCCCACCTCCTCGGCCGCCGCGCGGGCGATGCGGGAGGGCCGGGCCGTCTTCAGCCACGCGGGCGAGCCGGAGTTCATCGACTGGCTCGCCGACCGCGAGGCCCGCCGCCCCGCGGGGCACGTCTACCGCAGCCGCGCCCACTCGATGATCACGGTGCCGCTGCGGGCCCGCGGCACCACCCTGGGCGTGATGGTCGCGGTCCGCATCACCCAGCCGGACGCCTACGCCGCCGACGACGCCGTCTTCGTCGAGGAACTCGCCAGCCGGGCAGCCGTCTGCGTCGACAACGCCCGCCGCTTCGCCCGCGAGCGCACCATCGCCCTCGCCCTGCAGCACAGCCTGCTCCCGCGCGGGCTCAGCGGCCAGGCCGCGGTCGAGGTGGCGCACCGCTACCTGCCCTGCGCCTCCCCGGCGGGCATCGGCGGCGACTGGTTCGACGTGATCCCCCTCTCCGGCAGCCGGGTCGCGCTGGTCGTCGGGGACGTGGTGGGCCACGGCATCCAGGCGCAGGCGACGATGGGCCGGCTGCGCACCGCCGTACGGACCCTCGCCGACGTGGACCTGCCGCCGGACGAGCTCCTCACCCACCTGGACGACCTGGTGACGCACCTGGCCGGCGACCACGACGACGACGTTCCGGAACTCGGCGCGACCTGTCTGTACGCCGTCTACGACCCCGTGGCCCGCCGCCTCTCCCTGGCCGCCGCCGGCCACCCGGCACCGGTCCTGGTCCTCCCCGGCGCCGCCGCCGAACCGGTGACGATGAGCCCGGGGCCACCGCTCGGGGTGGGCGGCCTGCCCTTCGAGGCGATCGAACTGGAGCTGCCCGAGGGCTCGCTCGTCGCCCTGTACACCGACGGCCTCCTCGAACGCGACATGGACCGCACCACCGCCGAACTGTGCCGCGCCCTGAGCGCGCCCGCCGACTCGCTGGAGGAGCTGGCCGACGGCGTACTGAAGGCCGTCCTGCCGGAGGAGTCCGGGGACGACGTGGTGCTCCTGCTGGCCCGCACCCGGGCACTGGGCGCCGACCAGGTCGCGACCTGGGAGATCACCCCGGACCCGGCGCGGGTGGCCGCCACCCGGCAGGCGGCGGCCGAGCAATTGGCCGCCTGGGGCCTGGAGGAGACCGCGTTCGTCACCGAACTGGTCGTCAGCGAACTGGTCACCAACGCCATCCGCTACGGCGACCCCCCCGTCCAGCTGCGGCTGATCCGCGACCGCACCCTCATCTGCGAGGTGTCCGACTCCAGTTCCACCTCACCGCACCTGCGCCGGGCCCACGCCTACGACGAGGGAGGCCGCGGCCTGCTCCTGGTCGCCCAGCTCACCCAGCGCTGGGGCAGCAGGCCGAGCGGCCGGGGCAAGACGATCTGGTGCGAGCAGCCGCTGCCGCCCGGGTGAGCGGCGCCTACTCCTCGCCGCCCTCCGCCGCGACCTGGGCGAGGGTCCGCCCGGTGCGCACGGAGCGGGCCCGGCGCGGGTCGGGGGCGTCGTGCCCGCCCGCCCGGCCCGGACCCTTGCGCACGAGCAGCCAGGCCTCCTCCTCGCCGCCCCGGCCGTCGCGGAAGCGGGTGAGGGCGTACTCGCCGTGCAGCTTCGCGCCGTGCAGCCGGAAGGTGGCGTGCCCGCGCTCCAGCGACTCCGCGAAGCCGACCGGCCGTCCCCGGCGGTCGTGGCTCAGGGGCTCGTACGTGCCCCGGTCCCAGACGATCACCGTGCCGCCGCCGTACTCGCCCTTCGGGATCACTCCCTCGAAGTGCTCGTACTCCAGCGGATGGTCCTCGGTGGGCACCGCGAGCCGCTTGTCGTGCGGGTCGCCGGAGGGGCCCTTCGGCACCGACCAGGATCTCAGCACGTCACCCACCTGGAGCCGGAAGTCGAAGTGCATCCGGCGGGCGTCGTGGATCTGCACCACGAACCGCGGTTCCGCGCCGTCCGGGGCGCGCTGCCCCGACGGCTCCCGGGTCCGCCCGAAGTCACGCTTGCCGCGGTACTGCCGCAGCCGCTCGTCCGCACCCACCCCGGGCCTCCTTCCGGTCACCGCGTGCACCACCGTGCTCCGGGTACCCCGGATCCCCCGGGGCACGGGCCGGCGCGGGACGCCTCCGGCCCGGCCCTCCCGCGCATCGATGGGCTGACCTGCCCGGAGAGCGCGGCGACGGCCGGCCCTCCACCCCTGTCACGGGCAGCGCGCCGGGTGTCCGGTGAGTCCGGCCGGGCCCGTGGGTCCGGTCAGAGCAGCGGGATGACCACCTCGTCCTCGACCGGCGGATCGAGTTCCTGGGCCCGGTTGCCCGTGGCCGCGAAGCAGCGCAGCCGGACCGCCTCCGCGGTGACGTCCAGACGCAGGAAGGACTTGAAGAACGGCGGGCTGTAGGTGGCCGAGCCGGGGGAGAAGAGCTGGGTGTAGATCTTGCGCACCGGGAGGCGCAGACGGGCCTTGCGGTCCGGGCGCCGGCCCGCCCCCAGCAGACTCGCCACCAGGCGCACGCGCCGGGTGACGCGCACCGGCGCGTCCTGGGCCCGGACCGGCGGCACGCCCAGCCGCTCGGCGACCACGGCCATCGCCTCGGCCTCGGTGAGGGTGAAGAAGCGGGGCAGCCGCAGCCGGCGGCCGTAGAGCGCGCTGTAGAAGGCGAGGGAGTCGCCGCGCAGCGGGTAGCAGCGGAAGTCCCGTTCTGTCACGTTCGCCACCGACACGCGCGGGATGGTGTGCGTGGCGTGCATGAACGCGCCGCCGCCCCCGGAGACGACGTACTGGACGGTGCGGCCGTCCACGTCCACCGGGTAGCGCTGGTAGTTGTGTATGTCGCCACCGATCGCCGCCACGTAGTGGTGGGACGGATCGCGGACGACGTCGTCGACGGTGCCGCCGCCCTCGATGGCGCAGGGACGGTGCTCGCCGTCCACGTACAGCGGCGAACCGGTGACGAGGATCTTGGGACGGGGTCCCCGGGACACCTCCCGCAGCCACGCGCCCTGCTCGGCGTCGAGCGTGCCGAGCAGCCCGGTGTCGATGCCGACGATCCGCACCGGTCCCGCGTCGATCGCCCAGTACGGGCCCGGCTGGACGGCCTGCTGGCCCGGGGCCGACCTCAGCTTCCGCGCCTCGGCGAGGGCCTGTTCGTCGGCCGGGCGCGCCCGGTGCCACAGCAGCGCGCGCCACCAGGCACGGGTCAGCGGGCGGGGCCGCGGCTCCGGCTCCAGCGGCGGGGCGTCGCCGCAGAACACACGCATGAAGCCGCTCAGGTCCTCGTACCAGTCGTGGTTGCCGGGGACCGCGTACACGGGGGCCGGGTAGTCCTGGTACGGGCGGAAGAACTTCGTGCCGTAGTCGTCCGCGCTGCCCACCGGATAGATCACGTCGCTGGCTATGACCGCGAACGACGTCCCCCGGCTCGCCTTCAGGAAACCGGGGACGACGGCGTACTGGGACTCGTCGCCCTCGCCGGTGTCGCCGACGACCATGAAGGAGAAGACGTCGCCCTCCTGACGGCGGATCACCTTGTCCGCGGGCGCTCCGGCCGCCGCCCGCTGCGCCACCCAGCGACCGCGGGTGGCGCCGGTGGGGTCCCCGAACCAGGACGCGGCCACCCCGTTGCGGGCGGCCCACAGCGTGCGGGGGTCCAGCCACGACAGTTTCTCGACCCGGCCGGGCAACAGCCGCCGGTACTCGCCGCGTTCGGCGGCGTTCCAGCCGGCGCCTTCGACGGTATCGCGTGAGGAGTCAGACACGCGGTGCACCGTAACAACGCCCGTGCCGCCCGCCCACGGCGGGGGCGGCGCCGACTCCCCTGATTCTCAAGGGAGCTGAGCCGCCGACAGGCGCGGGCAGCGTCCAGGCCGGTGGTGCGGTCTCACTCGAACCGCGAGGTGTCGCCCGCTCCCCGTCGCACGATCTCGGCCTCCCCGCCGGAGAAGTCGACGACCGTGGTCGGCTCGGTGCCGCAGTCGCCCGAGTCGACCACCGCGTCCAGCACGTGGTCGAGCCGGTCCTTGATCTCCCAGCCCTGCGTCATCGGCTCGTCCTCGCCGGGCAGCAGCAGCGTGCTGGACAGCAGCGGCTCGCCCAGCTCCGCCACCAGCGCCTGCGCCACGACATGGTCCGGGATGCGCACCCCGACCGTCTTCTTCTTCGGGTGCTGCAACATGCGCGGCACCTCCCGGGTGGCCGGGAGGATGAAGGTGTAACTGCCGGGCGTGGACGCCTTGATCGCGCGGAACACGTCGTTGTCGATCCGCACGAACTGGCCGAGCTGCGCGAAGTCCTGGCACACCAGGGTGAAATGGTGCCGGTCGTCCAGAGCGCGGATCGCACGGATGCGCTCGACACCGTCCCGGCTGCCCAGCCGGCAGCCGAGGGCGTAGCAGGAGTCCGTCGGGTACGCGATCAGCGCGTCCTCGCGCAGGCTGTCGGCGACCTGGCGCAGGGCGCGCGGCTGGGGGTTGTCGGGGTGCACGTCGAAGTACTTCGCCATCCGCCGAGCTTATGCCGTGCACCCGGCCGCCGCCGCCCGGCCCGGCCCCCGTCGCCGCGCGCCGCCGCCGGCACGGCCCCGCCCCGGACCTGGCCCCGCCCGCGGTCCCCGACGGCCCCGGCGGACCGCCCGCCCCGCGGGCGAGCGGCCCGCGCGGATCCGCGTCGAAATCGGTGGGCTTACCCGGCGCGATGCGGGGAACCAGACGTGTACAGCGTTCGGGTGCTGTCCCCCCGGCCCCGGACGCGCGGCTTCGCCGGCCGCTCACCTCCCCCCGTGACCCGCCGGCGAAGCCGCCACCCCTCCTCAGCCGCCGGGCCGCGCGACCATGTCCCCGGCCCAGGACGGCCGCTAGCGCCACTGATAACGTCCCCGACGGGAAACACCGAGGTCAGTGCGGTGCCCAGGGAGCGAGAGGAGAGGGCCGACATGGCCGGCCGAGAGGATGGGGCCGTCTTGGCGCACGGCGGGGAGGACCGGCCGGCGACCTGGGCCGAGGAACTCCTCGACCAGCTGCGGCCGGCAGGGCGGGACGTGCGCAAGGTCGTGGCCTGGCTCGCCGACGCCGCGCACGGCACGGCCTGTCTGCTGGACGGCGCCGGCGCCCTCCTCGCCGGAGACCCCGTGCCCCTGGCCGACGGCCTGCTCGACGGTCTGCTCGCCGGCCGGCTCGCCTCCGCGGCGCTCCAGGACCAGGACCGGCACGTCCACGCCGTGCGCGTGGGCCGCCCCCACGCGCCCCCGGCCGGCATCCTGGCCGTCGCCCGCGCCACCCCCTTCGACCGGCAGGCCGCCGAGATGCTCGGCCGCACCGCGGGCGTGATCGACCTGCTGCTGCGGGCGCACGAGACCCGCGCGGCCGGACGACGGCTCGAACAGGCCGCGTCCGCGCTGCGGCTCGCCATCCTGCAACTGCTGATGGTGGAGGACACCGTCTCGGCCCGCCGGGTGGCCGCGGGCCTGTGGCCGGGCCTGCTCGACACGGACACCGCCACCGTCTACGTCGTGGAGACCCACCCCGACGAACGCGACCGGCTCACCGCCGAATGCCTGGCCGCCACCGACCGGCAGGCCCTGGTCGTCCGCTGCCCCGCCGTCGACGGCCACGTGATCGTGGTCGCCCCCGCCGAGACCGCCGGCGGAGCGCTGCGCTCGCTGGTCGGCGAGCGCCCGCACACCTTCCTCGGCGGCAGCACCAGGCACACCCTCGCGCAGACCGCCACGGCCTACGGGCAGGCGGTCAGCGCCCTCGTACTCGCCCGGGTCCGCCCGGACGGCACCGCCGTGTACGCCGAGCGCACCCACCCCGAGCGCCTCATGGACCCCGAGGTGCTGCGCGTCTGGTCAGGCCTGCTGCTGCGCCCGCTGGACACCTTGCCCCACCACATCCGCGCCGAACTGGTCGCCACCACACGGCTCGGCCTGGAGTTCACCGCGGTCAGCGTCGCCCGGGTCCTCGGCGTGAGCCGCAACACCGTCCGCGCCCGGATGGAGCGGGTCGAAAGACTCCTCGGCACGGACTTCTCCCACCTGAGCGTGCGGGCCGCCGTCCACCTGGCCCTCAACACCGAGGCGGCCCTCGGCCCCGCGCCGGCCACCCCTGCAGCGCCGGTCGCCGGCGCCGTACGCCTCGGCGACCTGCTGAACGGCCCGGCGCTGCGCACCTGGGCGCACGAGCTGCTCGGACGCCTGGCCGTCGACACCCGGGACGTGCGCGGCACACTCCGCGCCTGGATCGCCGCCGGCGGCAACGCCGAACGCGCCGCCCACCTCCTCGGCGTCCACGCGCAGACCGTACGCGAACACGTCCGGAGCGTGGAGCCCGTCCTGGAACGCCGGCTCCTCACCGTCGGCAGCGACCTGTACGAAGTGGTCCTGGCCCATCTGTGCGTGGGCGACCTGGCACCGCCCGCCCTCGGCGGACATGAATGAGGGCATTGCGGACTCACCTGTGCACGGGTGAGTCCTCCGGCTGCCCGAAAGGGCATCGGCGCGGTACCGACGGCCCGGCCGGGCGCATAGGTTCGACGGGCCGCGGGCCGCTCCGCGGACCGCGCGGGGAGGCTGGACCGGAACGGGGGACCGGTCCGGCCCCCACACGGCACGGAGGCGCGCGTCACAGCGCCACGGTGACCGGCCGCGACCGCGCCTTCCTGTGAGGAACACCACCGGACGTCCGAATCCCTTGTGGCGCGGGCCGGTTGGGGCGGACGCGGCGAGCGGGCGGAGGGCGCGCGCACCCACCGGACCGGGGCTTCTGTGAAGATGGGCAGCCGCTGTGCCCGGCCACGTCTCACCGTCGAGCCGCCCCTGGCGGTACAGCACGGCACGTCGTCCGGCCCCTCACGCAAAGCGACCTTTCGTGGCTTCTCCCACCTCTGCCTCCCCCGTCCTGCCCGCGACCGCGGCGCGCCGCGTCGTCCTGCCCTCGCCCCGCCGTCCCGGCCGCCGGCCGGCGACGGGGGAGGACCGCGCCCCGTGGCGGGCGCTGCGCCACACCGGCATGCGCTGGTGGTCGGCCGCCAACATGGTGTCCAACGCGGGCACCTGGATGCAGCTGACCGCCCAGAACCTGCTGATGCTCCATCTCACCGGCTCCGCCGCCGCGACCGGACTGTCACTGTCCGTGCAGGCCGCGCCCGGTCTGCTGCTCGGTGTCCTCGGCGGCGCCGTCGTCGACGCCTGGCCGCGCCGGCTCACCGCCACGGTCAGCCAGGTCCTTCTCGCCCTCGTCGGCCTCCTCACCGCCGCACTGGTCGCGACCGGCCACCTGACGGTGCCGGTCCTCATGGGGCTCGCCGCCGTCACCGGCCTGATCGCCACCGTCGACGCGCCCGCCTGCGCCCTGCTCGGCAACGACCTCGTACCGCCGAAGGACGTGCCCTCCTCGATCGCGCTGGGCTCGGTCGTGAGCGGTGCCGGCCGGGTGGGCGGCACCGCCCTGGCCGGCGTGGTGGTCAGCTGGTGGGGGCCCGGAGCGGCGTACGCGGCCAACGGACTGTCCTTCCTGGCCGTCGCCGCGGTGATCCCCTTCCTGCGTCCGCATCCCGCCGCAGCACCGCAGACGCCGGCCGCGGCCCCCAGGCGGCCGGCGCCGCGGACCGCGGGCCCGGCGCCCGCCCGACGGGGCACCGGGGCGCGCGAGGGCCTCGGCTTCTTCCTGCGCCGCCCGCGGCTGGTCGCCCTGGCGGGCATCACCGCGATCAGCAGCGTCTTCGGCCGCAACTACGGCCTGACCCTCGCCGTACTGGTCACCGGACCGCTGGGCGGCGCGGCGGGGGCCTTCGGGACGGTGTCGACCGTCCTGGCCGTGGGCGGTGTGGCCGGCGCGGTGCTGGCCGGCCGTCTGCGCAGCCCGTCCGTGCGCATGGTCGGCGCCCTCGCCGCCACCGGGGCCGTGCTGCAGATCGCCGCCGGACTCTCCCCGAGCGTGTGGGTCCTGCTGCTGCTCGTCGCGCCGATGGCCGTGGTGGAGTCCGTCTCCGACACCGCGGGGACGACGGTCCTGCAGACCGACCCGCCGCCGCACCTGCGGGGCCGCGTCCTCGGGGTGTGGCGCACGGCCGGCACCGGCTGGAGTCTGGTCGGCCCTCCGCTGCTGGGCCTGCTGATGCAGACGGCGGGCGCCCGGGGCGCCCTGGTGGCCGGCGGCGTCCTCATCGCCGGCTCGATCACCGCCGGCGCCGTCCTGCACGACCGCCGCACACGCCGCGCCCCCGTCGTGGACGAGGGCAGGGGCACGGGCCTGCCGGAGCCGGTCACCGTGACCTACGCGCCGTTGTCCGGCGGCCGCGAGGCGCCCGCCGCACCCGCCGCCTGCCGGACCCCCGGGCACGGCGAGCTCTGCGCCGCGGGGTGCGTCCCGGTGGCCTGATCCGCGCCGCTCACCCCGGCGCGTCCAGCACCGCCCGCACGACCCCCGCACCGCCTGCGTCACCACCGCGAACCGCACCGCCTGCACCACCCGCGCGTACGCACCACCGGCACCACCCGGGCGTACCGCGCCGCCCGCCCGAGCGGCCGGGACGGCACCCGCCGTCCCGGCCGCTCGCGCGTGTTCCGGCTACCACGGGCGGGAGGCCGGCCGACGGGACCGGACCGGCCGGCCCCGGCAGGCCGCGTCCGGTGGTCAGCGGCCGTCGGACGGACACGGCGTCAGGACGAGCATCGTCACGTCGTCGCGGACGACCCCGCAGTGCGCGAGGAGGTCGGCCAGGACGAGCTCGGACAGGACGGCGGGGTCGCGGTCGGCGAGGCCCGGCAGCCGGTCCAGCAGGGGATAGAACCGCCCGTCGGGGCCGCGGGCCTCGGTGACGCCGTCGGAGGCCAGGAACAGCACGTCACCGGGGAGCAGCGGCACGATGTGCCCGTCCTGGTGCGGAACGCCGTCGCAGAGGCCGAGACCCAGCGGGGTCCACGGCGCGACCTCGATCTCCGTGGCCGTCCCGTCGCGCAGCAGGATCGGGGGCGGATGGCCGCACGTCACCAGCCGCACCGACCGGGCGTCGCCGGAGAACTCCAGCAGCACCGCCGTCGCGAACAGCTCCGCGTGCCGCACCTCCGCCGAGTCCACCACGAGCCGTCGGTCCAGGGCGTCCGCGACCGCCGTCAGGTCCGGGCGGTCGAGCACCGCCTCCCGGAAGCTGCCCAGCAACGCGGCGACCGTGGACACCGCTGCCAGCCCGTGCCCCTGGACGTCGCCCATGACCGCCCGTACGCCCCGTGGCCCCTGACGCACGTCGAAGAAGTCCCCGCCGACCAGCGTCCCGCGCTGCGCGGCCCGGTACAGGCCCGCGCAGCGCACCGGACCGACCCGCTCGGGCAGCGGCGGGACGACGGCCCGCTGCGCGGCCTCGGCGACCGTGCGCTCGAGGTCCAGCTGCTCGTCGCGGCGACTGCGCACGAAGGACAGGAACACGCTCAGCACGGCCACGAAAGCGACCGTCTCCAGATCCGTATTGCCCGGATGGTCCAGTCCGAAGACCGGCACGCTCAGCAAAACCACCACGACACAGCCCAGCAGCGCGGTCGCGATCGGCCCGTACGACAGCACGGCCAGCGGCGGGATGGCGCCCAGCAGGAAGCCGATGTCGAGCCGGTCGGGGCTGAGCAGCGTCGCCACGCACACGGCGGCGACCAGCAAGACCGGCAGCACCCGCACCCAGCGGGGCGGCGGAGCGCCCCGCAGCCAGCCCCGCCGGTGCGGATCCCGGCGCGGCACCAGGACAGGCAGCTTCAGCACACCCACCACGCTGCTACGACGTCCCCCGTCCCGCACGCCGGGCACGCGCCGCCGCAGTCCGCCTCTCGCGATCCGGCGCCCCGGGCGGGGTGCGATCACGGTCGGCCCGGCTCCGCCGGGGCGGGGCGGAACGGCCCGCCCTTCGACCGGACTCGCGGACGAAGGGTTTACCGTCGCCCGATGCGCGCATCCGGTAAAGGCACATACTTCCGATGGATTGTGGAGGAAAAGTGGGCATCATCGCCTGGATCCTGATCGGTCTGCTCGCCGGCGCCATCGCCAAGCTGCTCCTTCCGGGCAAGGACCCGGGCGGCATCATCGTCACGATGCTGATCGGCATCGTGGGCGGACTTCTCGGCGGCTGGCTGGGCAAGGTGATATTCGGCGTCGACTCGATCGACGGCTTCTTCGATCTCTCCACCTGGATCGCGGCGATCGTCGGCTCGCTGATCCTCCTCGTGCTGTACCGCCTCGTCACGGGCAACCGCAGTTCCCACCGCCACGCCTGAGTGACATGAACATGCCGTGAGGGGCGCCCGTTCCGGGCGCCCCTCACGGCATGCGGCCGGGCCGTGTTCGTCGGCCCGGCCGCATGCCGTGTCCACCGTCGGCGGCTCAGGCGGCCCGCCGCTCCTTCGGCGGGTTCTTCGGGGCCTCCGTGCGCCCCGGGCCCGCCCCGGCGGCCCGGCGGCCGCCCGGGACCAGCCGCAGATGCCTGCGGCGGCCGGCGTGCCGGCCCCGCTCCTGGGCGGGCTCGAACACGCGCTCCTCGATGCGGTCCATGACCAGAAGCAGCACGGAGACGAGCGGCAGCAGCAGAACAGCGACGATCACCACGACGCCCCCTTGTCCGACTCGGACGGCGGGTGCTCCGAACCGCGCCGTTGATGGGCCCGGGAAAGTGGAGAATCGGTGTCGATCGTGGCCGTCCGGCGTGAAGCCGCCAACTGCCGCTGCTTATGGTCTGGTTCGGGCAAAAGCAGGTTCCATAGGATGTAATCTCAATCGGAACCGCCCGTGGTCGGCGCGGTGGATTCGGCTAATCTGGGGGAAAGATGCCAGCGGAGAACCAGTTGTCCAGGACCATCGACCAGAATGTGCCGACCGCCGCACGCATGTACGACCATTATCTGGGCGGCAAGGACAACTACGCCGCCGACCGCGCCGCGTGCGAGGAACTCGACAAGGTCGTCCCCAGCACCCGCCGGCTCGCCCTGAACAACCGGCGCTTCCTCCAGCGCGCCGTCCGGACGCTCACCCAGGAATTCGGCATACGGCAGTTCCTCGACCACGGCTCCGGCCTGCCCACCCAGGACAACGTCCACCAGGTCGCCCAGCGCATCGCCCCGGACACCCACGTGGTCTACGTGGACAACGACCCCATGGTGCTGGTCCACGGACGGGCCCTGCTGCAGCAGGACGAGCGCACGGCGGTCATCCACGCCGACATGCGGCAGACCGACGAGATCCTCGGGCACCCGGACACCCAGCGGCTGATCGACTTCTCGCAGCCGGTGGCCGTGCTGTTCAACTCGGTGTTCCACTGCATCCCGGACAGCGACACCGACGGACCGCTCGCCGTGGTCGAGCGGGTCCGCGCGCGGCTCGCGCCCGGCAGCGTCATGCTGATGTGCCAGCTGGTCAGCGAGGAAGCCGAAGTGCGTGACTTCGTCACCGACTTCATGGCCCGGGCCACCGAGGGACACTGGGGCCGGGTCCGGCAGGAGAAGGACGTCGCCGAGTGGTTCGAGGGCCTCGAGCTCCTGGACCCGGGGCTGGTGGAGGTGTCCACCTGGCGTCCCGACACCGAGGTCGCACCGCGCCAGCTCACCCATGAGTGGGTGGAGTTCGGGGGCGTGGGACTGCTCCGGTGACGTTTCGGGCCATGGCGACCGCCACGCCCCCGAGGGCCGCCGACGGTGATCCCTCCCGCCGGGGGACGCTCCGGGGCGCGCCCAGGGCCCTGGCTCAGGACGCCGGGTAGCGCTCCTCCATGGTCCTGCGCAGCAGCGCCAGGGACTCGGTGGGCGTCAGCGCCTCGTCGGCCAGCCGGTCCAGGGCGATCCGGTACTCCTCCGTCTCGTCCCGGTCCTCCAGGAAGTTGGCGCTCCTGATGTGCTCCAGGTAGACGACGTCCGGCAGATCGAGTCCGCCGAAGCGCAGATAGGTGACCGGTATGGCGGGCGCGGACGCCATCGTCGCGTCCAACGGCACGATCTGCACGGTCACGTTGGAACGCTGGGCCATCTCGATCAGCCGGGCGAGCTGCTCCCGCATCACCTCGCGGCTGCCCAGCACCCGCAGCAGCACCGACTCGTCGACGACCGCCCACAGCTGCGGGGCGTCCGTCCGGTCGAGCAACTTCGTGCGCCGCGTGCGCAGTTCGACGCGTCGCTGCACCTCGCCGGCGGTGGCGGCCGGCAGGCCGCGCTCCACCACCGCCCGGGTGTAGGCGGGGGTCTGCAGGAGTCCGGGGACGTACTGGATCTCGAAGGTGCGGATCGCGGCGGCCGCCTCCTGCAGCCCGACCAGCCGGTCGAACCACTCGGGCATCAGCCGCTTGTCGTAGCGCTGCCGCCAGCCGGGCTCGCCCGCGCGCCGCAGCAGCCTGAGCAGGACCGAGGTCTCGTACTCGTCGGTGCCGTACAGTCGCAGCAGTGCCTGGACGTCGCCCTCCGCCGGGGGACGGCGGCCCTTGCCCGACTCCATGCGCGACAACTTGGCGGCGCTGAAACCGAGTTCGCGCGCCGCCTGCTCCTGCGACATGCCGGCGTCCTCGCGGAAGCCGGCCAGCTGGACTCCGACCAGCATCTTCAGCAGCGTCGGAGCCGGCTCCGAACGGTCGAGATAGGGTTCGAGGCGGGAGAGGCGATGCGACTCGGCGGACATCCTGACTCCCCAGTGGACCGGCAGACTTGAGGCCCAGACTATCGCACAGCCTCCCGATGACGGGCACCTGTTGGTTGAAGTCGGCACATTCTCCTCCGCTTCACGGCGGCCGGGGGCGGGCCGCCGGCCGCCTCACAGCAGGTGGTCGAACTCACCGTCCTTGGCGCCCGCCAGGAACGCGGCCACCTCCGCCGGGGTGTAGACCAGCGCGGGGCCGTCCGGGTCGCGGGAGTTGCGGACCGCGATGTCTCCGCCGGCCAGGGTCGCGACCTCCACGCAGTTGCCTTCGGCGTTGCTGTGCCTGCTCTTGATCCAGCGGGCGTCCAACGAACTGGCCCGCACTCCGTTGCGCACTGGTGGCACCGCACTCTCCTTGCTGTTCCCTGAGGGTTCCTCGTCCGGATCAGGCCTGATCCGGACGAGGAACCCTGCCCGTCGTGAGGCCGCCCGGCCTCGTGCCCCGGTCCGCCCGCGCCCGACCGGTCCGTGGCTGATTCCGCGCACTTTCACGAGAAATTTCGCGTGCAATTGCACGTGGACGCTGACAGGGTGGATAATAGCGAGGGCGTCAACCCCTCGGTAGGCGCAGCACGATGACATCGCATCAGGTCAGCAGGGAGATGCCGTGCTCTCATCGGCGAAGCCGTCGCACCCGCCACCCGGCGCGGTCGGGCCGGCTCCGCCGCGGGCGGACGGATCCGGCGGCCCGCCCGCCGGGACCGCGGCACACGCGTCACCCCGCTCCGCCCCGCACCCCGTCGGATGCGGAAGGCGCCCGCCGGCTCCGTACGGCGGACCGCAGGATCGCATCCGGCCCCGTCGCCCGCCCCACTGAATCGCCGTCCCCCCATATGACCGCCGCGGAAAGGCCCGACGCCATGCCCACCGCACCGACGGAGCAGCCGAGCACACAGCGCACCGACCGCGCGACCCCATCGACCGGCGCGAGCGCCGGCGCGCCCCTCGCGGCGCTGGGACAGGTGCCCTGGAGCGACATCAGGGACTCCACCGGCTCGGCCGCCGCCATCCCGCAGCTGCTGCGCCGTGTGGCCCGCGGCGACGCCGCCTCCGCCCGGGCCGCGCTGGAGGAACTGCGCAGGCGCGTCTGCCAGTACGGCTTCGTCGTCGAGCAGGCGACCGCCGCCACCGTCCCGTTCCTGTGGGAACTCGCCCAGCTGCCGCACGTCACCTGTCGGCCGCAGATCATCCAGCTGCTCAAGAGCATCGCCGACGCCCGGCAGTGGGAGTCCGTCGCCGCGGTCTACCCCAAACTCCTCAATCACCGTGAGAACCCGGCGGTGTGGGAGTGCCGGGCCCGTCAGGCGGTCCGTGCCCGGCGCGGCGCCCTGCGCACGCTGATGGCGGAGCCTGACGGAGAACTCGCACGCGCCACGACCGAACTGGCCGACGCGCTCGCCGAATGAGCCGGACCCGCATGGCCTTCCGGCCCCTTCGGGACAGCCCGCATGGCCTTCCGGCCCCTTCGGGACAGCCCGCATGGCCTTCCGGCCCCTTCGGGACAGCCCTCAGGGCCTTTCGTCTGAGTTCGGCCGGGGCGGCAGGCGGGGTCGGGTGGTGGCGCCCCAGGCCGTTCAGGCAGTGGGGGAGCGTCGCGAGGCGGAAGAGGGCGGCATGGTGCCCGTCCCGCGCCGACGGGAGCGGCACCGCCGCAGGCGTCGCTGCAGAGAGGGCGGCCACCGCCGCCGGGACCGCGCCGGGGTGCGGCCCGGGCGGCGGTGACCGAACCGTACGAATACGGCCACGCGTACGAAGATTTCACTGCCAGGACCCCTTGGCCGGCGGAAGCCGTCCGTCGCGGGCGGCCTCTGACGCCGTGTTCTGCGGTCCTCGCCCTGCGCGCCGTACGTCCAATCTTGGCCGAAGGCCCGAAAAGCACCTATATTGCGGATACCTCTGCCGGGTCGTGCGGCGCCCTGTCGCCGCGCACGGGGGCTGCCCGGGCATGTGCGGCCGAGTGTTCAGCGGAGGTTCCGGTGAGCGTCACCCAGCGAATCCAGCCCGGCGGGCGGCACCGTCCCGCGACGGTCCACGCCTCCCGGGCGGTGCCCGTGTCCGTCGCGGCCGGGAGGCGGCCGTGAACTGGCGCGAGCGCGGCGCGTGCCGGTCGGAGGATCCGGAACTGTTCTTCCCGCTGGGGGAGGGTGTGCTGTCGCTGCGCCAGATAGAGCGGGCCCGTGCCGTGTGTCTGCGGTGCCCCGTGCTGCGCGAGTGCCGGGCGTTCGCCCTGCGCAACAGTGAGTACGACGGCGTCTGGGGCGGGATGACGGCAAGGGAGCGCCGCGCCGCGGCGCCCAGCGGCTCCGGCGGCACCCGCCGGTGACGGCCGGCGTGCGCGAGCTTCGGCGCGGAACCGCTACGGACCCACCGGAAACCGACTGAAACCGGTCAATCACCTGCCGTGGGGCGGTCGGCGTGCATGGCACGGCGTGCCTGGGGCATACGCAGAAAAAATTCGAGAGAGGGGCGCTCCGTGCTGGTACCGGACCCGAAGGTCGTCAGGACGTTGCTGACTCGGTACGCATCGCTGAAGATCGCTCAGGCGGAGAGGGAGCGGGCCGAGACGGCCCGGGAGCTGGAGGACGTCAGTTACACGCTGTGCGTCATGATGGGCGCCACCAGCGTCCATGACGCCATCGCCCGGGCCGACGCGCTGCTCCTCGCGGCCGGCCGCACGGCGGGCGCCGCCGCGGACGCCGACGGCGACAACGGACTGTCGCTGGCGGTCTGAACCCACGGGCCGGGCGGCGGGGCGGTTTGACGGCGGCGTTGGCACCGCGTGCCGGGGCGACGGCCGGCCGAGGGCCCCGCTTCCGGCCACGGACGTCGCCCCGCCCGGCCGTCGCAACGTCGCACGGTTCAGGGCGCCGTGACGCGCCGCTCGTCCGTGCACCCGGGCTCCCGCGGCACGGGCCGGGCGAGCCACTCGGCGATGGTGCGGGCCACCGGCAGCCCCGTCTCCACCTCGACGAATCCGAACTGCCCCGACTGGTTGCATTCCAGGAACCACCAGGTCCCGTCGGCGTCCTCCGCGAAGTCGAAAGCGCCGTAAGCCAGTTCGGCGGCCCGTAGATAGGCGTGCACCGACGTGGCCACCCGAGGCGGGACCTCGGCCGGCAGCCACGGTGTGGTGGAGGAGGCGAAGCGCACGTCCACCTCGTCGGGATCGGCGTCCGCCGAAGTCTCCTTGCGGGCGGCCAGCAGCGTCTCGCCCACCACCGTCAGACGGATGTCCGCCCGCTTGGCGACCCGCCGTTGCAGCAGCGTGGGGCCGTAGGCCACCGCGCCGAAGTCCGTGTCCGGCGCGACCCTGCTGGTGGGGACGGCCCGCGGCGGCTCCTGCGGATGCGCGCCGGAGACCGGTTTGACCACCAGGTCCGGGAAGCGCGCCGCGAAGTCCCGGGCGGCCTGCGGGAACGTGGTCACGATCGTGGCGGGCACCGGCAGCCCGCAACGCTGGGCGAGCCGCAGCTGCCAGGGCTTGTGCCGGGCCCGCTGCGCCGCGTCGGGATGGTTCATCCAGCGCGCGTCCGCGCCGCGCAGCATGCCGTAGAGGGCCTGTGCGGCCTCCTCGGTGAGCCAGGCCGAGGGCCGTGCCGCCCGGGACGCCGGCGCTCCGGGCCTGCGCACCCAGACGGAACGCAGGCCGTCGACGCCCACCAGCCGCCCCCCGGCGGACAGGTGGCCGCGGAAGGAGCCGTGCACGTACTCGCCCGACAGGGCGACGCCCGCGGTCAGGTCGGCCGGGTCGAGCCGGACCACGGGCACCGATGCGGCGTTCAGGTGGACCACCACCATGTCCGCCGTCACGTCCTCCTCGCCGGTGAGGATCAGTACGGTCATCGTCGCCGGCCGTGTTCAGTCGTCGAAGTGAGTCTTGGAACCCGCCGTGGAGGTCGTGGTGCCCAGTTCCCTGAGCAGCGCGGCGTCCGAGGCGGCGATCCGCCCGTCCAGGAGCACGTTCAACTGCAGTCCGGAGTCGTAGACGTACGGGAGCACGGCCTCGCTCTCCACGGTCGGCCGTGCGTAGTTGAGCGCGAACGGTTGCATCGTCTCTCCCCTGTCGGTGCAGCCGCGATCAAGCGGTGGTCGTCCTTGCGGCGTCGCTTGGCCCGCTGACTTTGTTTCGGGTTCCCGAGACTTATACGAATCGAACGGGTGAATGGTTTCCTTACGGAGCGTAGTCATCGGCCCGGTGCTGCCTTCGGATCCCGAAGCGGCCCGGCCGGCGCACGGGCGGCGTCGCCTCGTGGCCGACGGCGCCGTGCAGCGTGCGCAGCGCCAGGAGCAGGACGCCGATGTCGTCCAGGTACACCGGGTCGGGCAACACGTCGAACGGCAGGACGAAATAGAGGACGGCCCCCCAGAACACCCAGCGCGGCCCGGTCGGCAGCCCGGCGCGCCGCAGGTCCCGCCGGGCGCGCACCAGCCGCACCAGCAGCGCCGCGGCCACGGCGAGCACGAGGGCCGCCAGGACGGCGGCGAGGAGGAGCACCTTCGAGGTGGAGTCCAAGACCCGCCCCCTTGTCGTCCGTACGGCTTCCGTCCCCCTGCTTCTTGCCGCCCCTCGGCCGGTCACTCCCGCACCCCGTCCGGGTGGCGGTGCGGCACGGCCCGCCCTAGTAATGGTCAGGGTAAGTCGCGTGCCGCACTTCGGGGGCGCAGGAGCGGCCGCATCCCTGCCCTGGAGCCCAGATGACCACCCGCTCTTCACCAACCCAGCCGAACCAGTCCGTCATCGCCCTCACCGACGAGGTCCCCTGGGCCGGCACGCCCGGTGAACCGGCGGGCGGCGGGGACGGCGAGCAGGCGGACGGCGATCCGGCCCCCGGTCCCGGCCCGCTGCGGGCCGCCGCGGGCGACCGGCCGATCGAGGACGTCCTCCGGCTCGTCACCCTCCTGGAGCAGTCCCCGCAGTACGCGCGGGCCGCCGGACCGGTCCTGCGCGCGGCCGCCCTGGAACGCCCCGTGGAGGACGTGGCCCGCCTGGTCGCCGAGCTGACCCGGCCGCCGGGCCCCGCCGACCGCGCCGACGACACGATCCGCGCCGCCGTCGAGCACCGCTCGGTCGAGGACGTCACCCGTCTGGTCGCGTTGCTGCACCGGGCGCCGCAGCGGCCGCACTGCGGCCGCACGGCCGCCCGCGCGGCCCTCGGCGCCCGCAGCGCCGACGACCTCGTGGAGCTGATCGGACGGCTGGCACGGGACCCGTACCGGCCCGGCGGGCCGCACCCGCACCGGCGGGAACCGTACCCCCCGGGCGAGGAGCCGATGACCGGCCCGCCCGTCCCCGGCGGACACGCCGCCGCGACCGCCCTCGACGAGCGGGCCCGCGCCACGACGCCGCCCGACGGGTCCGCCGGGGCCGCGGCCGCTTCCGGCGAGCACACCTGCGTCGGCCCCGGCGGGCACTCCGGCACGGCCGGCTTCGGCGGGCATGCCCGGGCGTCCGGCTCCGACGGCCGCGCCGGTACGGACGCGTGCGACGACCGCTTCGGCCAGGACGGCCCCGGCGGCCCGGCCGGGACGCTGGAGGAGGCCACGCCGGAGGAGGCGGGTGAGCCGTCCTGCGGCGCCGCCGGGTCCGGCGGGAGGGCCGCGCGGCTCGTCTTCTGGCCCGGCTGGGTCGCCGCCGCCGCGTTGGTGGTGTGCGCCGCCGCCCACTTCCCGCTGCGCCACGAGGGCGCGCCCCCGCTCGTCTACGGCCTCGCCCTCGCCGCGTCCGCGCTGTGCGGGTCCCTGGCCGTCGCGCTGGTCCTGCGGGCCGGGGTGGCCGCACTGGTCGCCGGATCGGTCGTGCCGGCGGTGCTGGCGGGCCTCGGTTACGTCGAAGGACGGTTCGCGCCGCGGGAATTGTCCCACGCGCTGTCGATCACGGTCGCCCCGCCGACGAGCGCCGGCCTCACCGCGGTGTGCGCCTCGCTGGCCTCGCTCGCCGCGCTCTCCCTGCTCCTGATGGTCCACGTCGCCGAGCGGCACCCGGAGCCCCGGGGCTGCGACTGAACACGGCGGACCGCGCACGACCCGCCCCGGCCGGCCGACGGACGCACCGTCGGCCGGCCGGGGCGGACGTACGTCAGCCGGCCAGACCTTCGAGCACCTTGTCCGGCGTCAGCGGCAGTTCCCTGAAGCGCACGCCGGTGGCGTGGTGGACGGCGTTGCCGACGGCGGCGGCGCTGCCCACGATGCCGATCTCGCCGATCCCCTTGCTCCCCATCGGGTTCAGGTGGGTGTCCACCTCGTCGATCCAGTGCGCCTCGACGGCCGGCACGTCGGCGTGCGCGGGCACGTGGTACGACGCCAGGTCCGACTCGACGAAGTCGCCGAACACGGCGTCCATCGTGCTGCCCTCGGTCAGCGCCATGCCGAGACCCATGATCATGCCGCCGACGAACTGGGACCGCGCGGTACGGGCGTTGAGGATCCGTCCCGCGGCGAAGACGCCCAGCATCCGGCGCACCCGCACCTCGCCGGTCACGGTGTCCACGGCCACCTCGGCGAAGTGCGCCCCGAACGCGTGGCGCGCGTAGGAACTCTCCGCGTCGGCCTGGCCCGCCGTGTCCGCGCGGGCGCTGAGCCCGGCGCCGGGCGGCGGTCCGGCGTGGTCGGCGAGCCGCGCCGCCAGCCGGGTGCACGCCTCGTGCACGGCCCAGCCCCACGACGCCGTCCCGGAGGAACCGCCGGCCAGCGACGCGGCCGGCAGGTCGCTGTTGCCCACCTCGGCGCGCACCCGCTCCAGCGGCACGCCGAGCGCGTCCGCCGCCACCTGGGCCAGCACGGTACGCGCCCCGGTGCCGATGTCGGTGGCGTTGACCCGCACCTCGAAGGTGCCGTCCGGCAGCGTCCGCGCCTGGGCGGTGGAGGGCTGCACCAGCACCGGGTAGGTGGCCGCGGCCACCCCCGTGCCGACGAGCAGGCGGCCCTCCGGACGGGACCGGGGCCGCGGATCGCGCCGCGCCCAGCCGAACCGCCGCGCCCCCTCCCGCAGGCATTCCACGAGGTGCCGGCTGCTGAACGGCTTCCCGCTGTCCGGCTCCCGCTCCGGCTCGTTGACGACGCGCAGCTCGACCGGGTCCATACCGAGCGCGGTGGCCAGCTCGTCCATGGCCGACTCCAGCGCGTACATGCCGGGACACTCGCCCGGCGCCCGCATCCAGGAGGGGGTGGGCACGTCGAGGCGGGCCACCCGGTGGGCGGTGAGGCTGTTCGGCACGGCGTACATGACGCGGGCCGGGACCGCCGCCTGCTCCACGAACTCCTTGATGCGCGAGGTGTGCGTGAGGACCTCGTGGGTCAGGGACGTCAGACGGCCGTCGGACCCGGCGCCCAGCCGCAGCCGGTGCAGGGTGGGCGCGCGGTGCCCGACCACGGCGGGCAGGCAGCGGCGGGGGAGGGCCACGGTGACGGGGCGGCCGGTCTCCCGCGCGGCCATCACGGCGAGCACCACGTCCGGGCGCGCGGTCCCCTTGGAACCGAAACCGCCGCCGACGTGCTCGGAGACGACCGTGATCCGCTCCGCGGGCAGTTCGAACAGCGCGGCGAGGGTGTCGCGCACATCGCTGCCGCCCTGGCTGGAGGTGTACACCGTCAGACGGTCCGCCTCCCACCGAGCCGTACTGGTGTGCGGCTCCATGGGGTGGTTGTGCAGCGGCGGGACGCGGTAGGCGACGTCCACACGGACGTCGGCGGCGCCGAAGGAGCTGTCGGGATGCCCGTGCTCGCGGCGGCCCGGGAAGCCGCCGTTGGCGGTCTCCGGCTCGTAGGCGTCCGGGTGGTCCGGCGTCAGCGTGACGTCGTGCGGCTCCTCGGCGTACTCGATCCGGACCTGCGCCGCGGCGGCGCGCGCGGTCTCCAGGGAGTCCGCCACGACGAGGGCGACGAACCAGCCCCGGTGCGGCACGTCCGGGTTCTGCAGGACGGCCAGCACGGGGTCCTCGGGCTCGGTGAGCCGGGGGGCGTTCTCGTGGGTGAGCACGGCGAGCACGCCCGGCACGGCCAGGGCCGCGGTGGTGTCGACCGCCGTCACCCGGCCCCGGGCGACGGCGGCCGGCACCGGCCAGGCCTGCGCCCGGTCCGGCAGCGGGTGCTCGGCGGCGTAGCGCGCGACGCCGGTGACCTTCAGGCGCCCCTCGCGGCGCTCGGCGGGGGCGCCCAGCGCGGTGGCGGTGGCGACCATGAGTCCTCCTGTGACATGACGGTTCGGGCCGGCGGCAAGGCGGACGCGGGCGTTCCGGTATCAGGCTCCGGCGTCCGCCGCGAGCCGGGTCAGGACGTCCACGGCGAGGTTGCGGGCGAGAGGCACCTTGTAGGCGTTGTCGCGCAGCGGCCGGGCCGCGGCGAGTTCCAGATCGACGGCGTGTCCGAAAGCGGCCGGGTCGGCGGGGCCGCCCAGCAGCGCCCGCTCGGCCTCCCTCGCCCGCCAGGGCCGGTGGGCCAGCGCGCCGAAGGCGAGGCCGACGTGCTCGACCGTGCCGTCCGACACCCGCAGCACCACCGCGACCGAGGCCAGGGCGAACGCGTACGACGCCCGGTCGCGGGCCTTGCGGTAGGCCGAGGGCAGTCCGGCGGAGGCCGCCGGGAGGACCACGCCGGTGATCAGCTCGCCGGGCAGGATCTCGGTGTCCCGCTCCGGACGGTCCCCGGGCAGCCGGTGGAACTCGTCCGCCGGGACGCCGCGGGCGCCCCGCTCGCCGTACAGCTCCACCGTCGCGCCCAGGGCGGCCAGGGCGACGGCCATGTCCGAGGGGTGGGTGGCGATGCACTGCTCGGAGTACCCGAGGACCGCGTGGTCGCGGTGCACGCCCTCCCGGGCGCCGCAGCCGCTGCCGGGCTCCCGCTTGTTGCAGGGCTTGGACAGGTCCTGGAAGTACGTGCAGCGGGTGCGCTGGAGCAGGTTGCCGCCGGTCGTGGCCGCGTTGCGCAGCTGGCCGGAGGCGCCCGCGAGCAGCGCCTGCGACAGCGCCGGGTAGCGGTCGCGGACCAGGGGGTGCGCCGCGAGGTCGCTGTTGCGGACCAGGGCGCCCACCCGCAGCGAACCGTCCGGCAGCTCCTCCACCGTGTCCAGCGGCAGCCGGTTGACGTCCACGAGCAGGGTGGGCTCTTCCACGCCCAGTTTCATCAGGTCCACGAGGTTGGTGCCGCCGCCGAGGTAGCGGGCGCCGGGGTGCGCGGCGCAGGCCTCGGCGGCCTCCTCGACGGTGGTGGCGCGGACGTATCCCAGCGGGTTCACCGGGCCACGTCCTCGACGGCCTCGACGATGCGCGGATACGCGCCGCAGCGGCACAGGTTGCCGCTGAGCCGCTCGCGGATCTCGTCCGGGTCCAGCGGGACGGGCCGGCCGGACGGCGCGGCGGGGTCGGTGACGTGCGAGGGATGCCCGGCGGCGGCCTCCGCGAGCGCTCCCACGGCCGAGCAGATCTGGCCCGGCGTGCAGTAGCCGCACTGGAAGGCGTCCCGCTCCAGGAAGGCCTTCTGCAGTGGGTGCAGCTCCTCGCCGTCGCCCGCCAGGCCTTCGACCGTGGTCACCTCGCAGCCGTCCAGGGCGACGGCGAGCTGCAGGCAGCTGTTGAGCCGGCGCCCGTCGACCAGGACCGTGCACGCGCCGCACTGGCCGTGGTCGCAGCCCTTCTTGGCCCCGGTGAGGTCCAGATCGTCGCGCAGCACGTCCAGCAGGACGCGCCGGTTGTCCAGGACGAGCGTGTGGGGTTTGCCGTTGACCCGGAGTGTCGTTGCGGAACGGTGAGTTTCACTGCCCATGGCGTGGATGACCTTCCCCGGCGTGCCGTGCCGCCGTGTGTGCAGGACCGCGTATCCAGCCTGCGGCCGCTGACACGTCCCGGCACGCCGGAGCGCGCCGGGAGCCGGACTCAGTCCCCGGCCGGGCGAGGGGCGGGGGCGTCCGCCGGCGAGGCGGCGTCCTTCGCCGGACCGTCGGCGCCGCCGAGCGGGGGAGCCTGCGGGGAGGAGGCGCGCGGCGGCGCACCGGCGCCGGCCGGCGTGGCCTCCCCGGCGGGCCCGGGCCGCAGCGACAGGGCCGTCCCCCTGAGCCGTCCGAAGCCGCGCGCCAGCTGCCGGAACGGCGAACCGGCCGACGCGCGGACCGGCTTCTGCGCGGGCAGCGCGCCCTGGGCGCCGGCGGCCTCGCGGTAGACGGCGAGGGCCTCGTTGGCCCGCTCCGCCGCCTCGCGGTACAGGTCCCGGGACTTCGTCATCGCGTCCAGCGCCTCGGCGTACATGGCGACCAGCTCCCGCGCGCGGACCAGCTCCTCCTCCAGCGTCATCAGGTGCCACTGCTCGCGCAGCGCGGTCAGCGCCGTCCGAGCGCCGTCCGGCAGGGGCAGCGGCAGCGCGGCGAACCGGGTGACCGCGTCGAGCACCTCCGTCGGCTCCTCGCCGTCCAGGAAGACGCTGCGTACGGAGAACTCCTGCGCGTCGTGTCCGGCCGCGGCCGAGGCGCCGGGCAGGACGACCGCGCCGCCCCGGGGCACCCGGGTGCCGAAGTCGTCCAGCACCCAGTTGACGGCCCGGAGGCGGTGCGGCGCGGCGCGGTGCTCCACGACCCGGTGCCGCAGCCCTTCGGGCAGCAGCCGCACCAGGGCGGCCCGGCCGCGTTCGTCGGGCGTCATGGCCTCGTGCACGACGAGGTGCACGCACCAGGTGTCGCGCACCGCGTGCCGCAGGACCCGCCGGAGTTCCTTGTCGTCCTCGGGGAGGTCGTTCGCGTCCCCCAGGCGCAGACCGGTGCCGGCCTCGTGGTCCCAGCCGGAGCCGGGCTCCTGGGGCCAGAACATCGCCGCGGGGGACGGCCACCGGACGTCCCAGGGCTGTTCCGCCTCCGCCACCAGCACCCACTGCCGGTCCGTGGCGGAACCGCGGTGCGGCGACAGGGCCAGCCGGGCGCGCACGGTCACCTCGCCGGGTGCCAGCCAGCGCGCCTCGAACACCTGCTCGCTTTCGGACTGGGCGTCGTCCGGTTCCAGGTGACTGAGGATGACGTGCCCGGCCTTGAGCCGCTCCAGATGGCGCCGTACGGCGTCCGCCGCGGCCGGACCGGTGTGGCGGCCGCGCGCCGACCACACCGTGGGCGGCGCCGGGGGACGGGGTGAGGAAGAGTTCGACATGGGCCAATCTGCGGGCGGGGACGGCGTACGACTGCCAGTATCACGGTAGCGGATCATGATCGGTCGCCCGGGGCCCGCGCGCCCGGCGCGTCGGGCGCGGCCCCGGCCCCCGGCGCTCCCGTCCTCAGGGCCGCCGCCGAGGTCAGTCCCGCAGCGCCGCGGACCCGTCGCTCTTGATCAGCTTGTCGGTGACGTCCGCGGTGTCCCGGGCGGGCGGCGGCGTCACGTCGGCGTCGGTGCCGAAGTCGGAGAACTTCAGCACCGTGGTGCTCGTCAGCCGCGTGTTCTCCCGGCCCGGCGTCCGCTGCTTCAGGGGCCGCAGGGTCATCCGCACGCTCTCCTGCCGCAGCCGGCCCTCGTCGTCCAGCCACAGGTCCACGGGCAGCGACGTGGCGCCGAGCTGCCGGCGCAGCTCGTCGGCCTGTGCGGCGTTGCCCTTGGCCAGCGTCGACACCGGCACGTCGACCCGGTAGTGGGCGGTGGACGCGCCGTCCACCGTGTCTTCGCCGACGTGGGTGACGTCCTGCGGGCGGACGTGCTCGATGTAGCCGAGCGGTTCGGCCGGGTCGCTCGCCCGGGAACTGCTCGCGGACCCGGAGCGGACCAGGCGCTTCAGGTCGATGCTCGTCCAGGTCTTGCCGGCGGGCAGGCCGGTCCGCTTCGTGTCGGACGGCTTCTGGTACACGGTGTCGTGGACGACGCGCTGCTCGACCGTGCTGCCCTGCGAGGTGAGGGTCATGCGGCTGGCGCGGTCCTTCAGGTCCACCACGCCGTCGCCGTGCGCGGTGACCTTCTGCCCCTCGGTGACGGCCTCGCTGGTGAGCGTCATCCGCGCGCTGTCGGCGGCCACGGTCTTGCGGTACGCGTCCTGGACGGCCTCGGCCCTGGGGGTCGTGCTCGCCCCCGCTCCGGTGGAAGCGCCCTTGCCCGCCCCGTTCCCGGAGCCGTTGCCGCAGGCGCTCACCCCTAACACCAGGCTCAGCGTGGCGACGGCGGTTGCGATCCGTGCTCGCGACACAGTTCTCTCCTCCCACAGGGGTTCGTCGGTGTGTGCTCGGTCCGCTTCGGCTTCCCCGTCCGGGCCCGCTCACGCCCGCACCGGCGGGCGCAGGAGCCCGGGGGCAGCCGACGCGACGAGCCGTGCCCCTGTCCGGGGCACGGCTCGTGCGCGGGCGACCCGCGCTCGCGGTACCGGGGGATCCGGGACCGCGGCACGACCGCTCCTCGGCGTCCTCGTGGCGAAACCCTCCGCCCGCGACGGTCCCGCTCCTACGGGGAGGCGCCGCCGGGCAGGCCCCGCGGGACCGGCGGCCGTGCGGGCTCAGCAGCCCTCGTCCATGCGGCGCTGGTCCTGCTCGTCCCAGGCACGCGTGTCCCGGGGCTCCACATAGGGCTCCTCGTCCGCCGGGTGCCCGCCGTCGATCACACGCTGCCGCGCCATCTCCGCGTCGAACTCCAGCCCCAGCAGGATGGCCAGATTGGTGACCCACAGCCACACGAGGAAGACGATGACTCCGGCCAGCGCACCGTACGTCTTGTTGTACGAGCCGAAGTTGGCGACGTAGAAGGCGAAGCCGGCCGAGGCAGCCAGCCAGATCAGCAGGGCGAGCACACTGCCGGGGGTGATCCACCTGAAGCCCCGGACCTTGGCGTTGGGGGTGGCCCAGTACAGCAGCGCGATCATCATTGTGACCAGGACGACCAGGACCGGCCACTTCGCGATGGACCACACGGTCATCCCCGCGTCGCCGAGGCCCACCGCGGTCCCCGCCTGACGGGCCAGGCTGCCGGTGAACACCACGATCAGCGCGCTGGCCACGGCGAGCAGCATCAGCGAGACGGTCAGCACCACCCTGAGCGGCAGCACCTTCCACACCGGGCGGCCCTCCGGGACGTCGTACACGGCGTTGGCCGCCCGGATGAACGCGGCGACGTAGCCGGACGCCGACCACACCGCGCCGAGCACGCCCACCACCGCCAGCACCGAGCCCAGCCCGGCGCTGTTCTGCAACTGGTGCACCGCGTTGACGATGATGTCCCGCGCGGGACCCGGCGCCAGTTTCTGCAGGTTGTCCAGCACCCGCTCGGTGGCCGAGTGACCGGCGATGCCGAGCAGGGAGACCAGCACGAGCAGCGCCGGGAACAGCGCCAGCACCCCGTAGTACGTGAGCGCCGCGGCGCGGTCGGTCAGCTCGTCGTCCTTGAACTCCGCGAGGACCCGCCGCAGCACCGCGAGCCAGGAACGGCCGGGCAGCTCCGTGGGCGAGTCGGGCGCGTCCCGCTCGGCCGCGGCGTCCGGCCCGAACGCGTCGGGCGACCTGTCCGCCGCGTCGGGCGACGCCCCCGCGGCGTCGGGCGGCCGCCGCGAGCCGCGGTCGCTCTTCCGCCCGTCGTCCTCGTCGCGCACGGCCCGCCCGTCGTGCTGTCGGGCGTCCTTGCCGGTGGAGTGGTCCCGGCGACCGGGAAGGTGCAGACGGTTCATGCTGTCCGGGTGTCCGCACAGCCCGCAAACACGCGTGGCGGGCCCGCGTGTGTTCCGCCGGGACGGCGGCGCACCGCCCCGCGGCCCGTGAGGGCCGAGCCGGAGCGGACGGACGGCCGCCGCCCCGGCCGTGGCGGGCCGGGGCGGCGGCCCGGGCCGCTGTGGGGTGGGGCGGCCCGGGTCGGCGACCGCCCGTCAGGCGAACAGCCGTCGCCCTACGCGCCGCTCTCCCGCAGCATGTCCTCGCGCTCGACGATCTTCACGCGTTCGCGGCCCTGCGGTTCGCCCAGGGCCTTCTCGGCGGCGTCCAGCCGGTACCAGCCCTCCCAGGTGGTGAAGCGGACCTGGCGCTCGGTGAGGAAGGCGTCGACGGCCTCCGGGGCGGGCGAGGCGGGCGTGTGCAGCCGCCCGTTCGCGTGGTCGTCCAGCAGGTTGGCGACCGTCTCGTTGGCGTCGCCCTTGGTGTGGCCGATGAGACCGATGGGGCCGCGCCGGATCCAGCCGGTGACATACGTCGACCGGACGTGCTCGCCGGTCTCGCCGACGACCCGGCCGCCCTCGTCGGGAACCGTGCCCGAGGCCTCGTCCCACGGCAGCTTCGGCAGCCGGTCGGAGAGGTAGCCGACGGCTCGGTAGACCGCGGTGACGTCCCAGTCCTTGAAGGCGCCGGTGCCCTTGACGTTGCCGGTGCCGTCGAGCTCGGTGCGCTCGGTGCGCAGCCCGGCCACCTTGCCGTCCTCGCCGAGGATCTCCGCCGGCGACTCGAAGAAGTGCAGGAACAGCTTGTGCGGACGGTCGCCGATGTCGCGGATCGCCCAGTTCTCCAGGGTCTTGGCGACCATGTCGGCCTGCTTGTTGCCGCGCCGGGTGGCGATCGAGCCCTCGTCGTAGTCGATGTCCTCGGGGTCGACGATGACCTCGATGTTGGGGGAGTGATCCAGCTCCCGCAGCTCCATCGGGCTGAACTTCGCCTGCGCGGGACCGCGCCGGCCGAACACGTGGATCTCCAGCGCCTTGTTGGCCTTCAGGCCGTCGTACACGTTCGGCGGGATCTCGGTGGGCAGCAGTTCGTCGGCCGTCTTGGCCAGGATCCGGGCCACGTCGAGGGCCACGTTGCCGACGCCGAGCACGGCGACCTTCTCGGCCTCCAGCGGCCAGGTGCGCGGCACGTCCGGGTGGCCGTCGTACCAGGAGACGAAGTCGGCGGCCCCGTAGGAGCCGTCGAGGTCGACGCCGGGTATCGGCAGCGCCCGGTCGGCCGTGGCGCCGGTGGAGAAGATCACCGCGTCGTAGAAGGCGCGCAGGTCGTCCAGGCCGATGTCGTTCGGGTAGTCGACGTTGCCGAACAGCCGGATCTGGGGCTTGTCGAGCACCTGGTGGAGCGCGGTGACGATGCCCTTGATCCGAGGATGGTCGGGGGCGACGCCGTAGCGGATCAGGCCGAACGGGGCCGGCATCCTCTCGAAGAGGTCGATGGACACGCCCGGCTCGGCGGCCACGCCGGACTTGAGCAGGGCGTCGGCGGCGTAGATGCCGGCGGGGCCGGCTCCGACGATGGCTACCCGCAGTGGGCGCGGCATGATCAGGTTCCCTTCGAGCGGGGATGGGCGGACTCGTCGGCAACCCTAAACTGAGGCATGCCTAACTTGGTACGCGGGTCCCGTCTATGAGGTCATAAGGCACGGTTATGCCTGATCAAAGCCGCGGTAATGATCGTGAACGCGCGGCGAGGAGCGCCGCGGCAGGACGGGACGCCTCCGGTCGGGCATGGTGGAGTCTGTGATCGGACTGGCCGCCTGCTTCGCCCTCCTGGGAGCCGCCAGCAACGCCGTGGGCACGGCCTGCCAGCGCAAGGCCGCCGCCACCGTACCCTCCGGCGGCGGACTGCGGCTGATGATGACACTCGCCCGGCACCCGGTCTGGCTGGCCGGCATCGCCGGGGTGGTGTGCTCCGCCATGTTCCAGGCGCTTGCGCTGGTCAACGGGCCGATGGCGCTGGTGCAGCCGCTGTTCATCATGGAGCTGCCGTTCGCCCTGTTCATCGCGGGGCTGCTCATGCGCAAGAAGCTGCCGGCCGCCGGCTGGTGGGCCGTGGGCGGCATGGTGGGGGGCCTGGCGCTGGTGCTGGTCGCGGCCGCCCCCTCCGGCTCCCACGACCAGGCGCCCATGGTGCGGTGGCTGCCCGCACTGGCCCTGTGCCTCGGGGCGATGGTGACAGCGGTCGCCCTCGCCCGTGCGACGCGGTCGTCGCTGTTCAAGGCCGCCGTACTGGCGGCCGCCGCCGCGACCGGCAACGCGCTGACCGCCGCGATGCTGAAGTCCGCGAGCGCCACCCTGGAGACCGAGGGCTTCGTCGCCTTCCTCACCACCTGGCAGACGTACGGGTTCGCCGTCCTCGGCGTCAGCTCGCTGCTGCTGCTCGAGAACGCGCTGCAGGCCGGTTCGCTGGCGGCCTCCCAGCCCGCGCTGACCATCGGCGACGCGACGGTGAGCCTGCTGCTGGGCGTCCTGCTCTTCGGCGAGCACATCCGCACCGGCGTCTGGCTCGTGCCCGAACTCCTGGGCACCGGACTCATCCTGTGGGGGGTCCTGCGCCTGACCCGTGTCGTCCCGCACGCCCAGGAGACCCTGGCCGGCGACGAGCCGGCCGTCCGCACCTCCGACTGACCCCGCGCCCACAGCTGTTGGCGGTCACACGGTCATACGAACGGCGGCGCGGGGTAACCGGCAGCCCATGACTCCTACGGTGGCTCCCTCCCCGTCCGGCGCGACGGCCGCGGACCGGCTGCGCCGGCTGTACGACGTGTACGCGGCCGGCACGGGCCTGTGGACCCTTGCGCTCTTCGCGGCGGTGCTCGGCCATGACGCCGACGTACGGCAGGTCCTCGTCCTGCTCGCCCTGCTGGCGTCCTTCGGCGCCCTGTGGCTGTGGTCGGCCTGGCGGCTGTGGACGGAGCACCCTGGGCCGCGGCACCCGCGCCGTTCGGCCTAACCCCGGCCGCTGGAACCGCCCCGGGGGTGCGAAGGTGGCCGTATCCGCGTGAGACAGGGCAAGCCGGGCCCCGAGGGTGTCCGGCCCGCCGCGCCGCGCCGGACGGCGAGTGCCGCGCGGCCCGCGTCCGCGCCGCAACCGCAGGGACGAGACGAGTCGAAGTCGAAGGAGTCCACGGGCATGACGGACGTATCCAGCAAGGGGTCCGCCCCGGGCGGCGACCGCAAGGTCCTCACCAACCGGCAGGGCCACCCCGTCCACGACAACCAGAACCAGCGCACCGTCGGCGCCCGTGGCCCGGCCACGCTGGAGAACTACCAGTTCCTGGAGAAGATCAGCCACTTCGACCGCGAACGCATCCCGGAGCGCGTCGTGCACGCCCGGGGCGTGACGGCGTACGGCTACTTCGAGGCGTACGGCGCCTGGGGCGACGAGCCCGTCAGCCGCTACACCAGGGCCAAGCTCTTCCAGGAGCGCGGCAAGCGCACCGACGTCGCGGTCCGTTTCTCCACGGTGATCGGCGGCCGGGACTCCTCCGAGGCCGCCCGCGACCCGCGCGGCTTCGCGGTGAAGTTCTACACCGAGGACGGCAACTGGGACCTCGTCGGCAACAACCTCGGCGTCTTCTTCATCCGGGACGCCATCAAGTTCCCCGACGTCATCCACGCCCTCAAGCCCGACCCGGTCACCTTCGAGCAGCAGCCCCGCAGGATCTTCGACTTCATGTCGCAGACCCCGGAGTCCATGCACATGCTGGTGAATCTGTTCAGCCCGCGCGGCATCCCCGCCGACTACCGGCACATGCAGGGCTTCGGCGTCAACACCTACAAGTGGGTGGACGAGGAGGGCCGCACCGTCCTGGTGAAGTACCACTGGATGCCCAAGCAGGGCGTGCACAGCATGACCGAGGAGGACGCCGCCAACGTCCAGGCGGACTCCCTCGGCCACGCCACCAAGGACCTGTACGAGGCGATCGAGCGGGGCGAGTACCCAGAGTGGGAACTGCTCGTGCAGATGATGGACGACCACGACCACCCGGAGCTGGACTTCGATCCGCTGGACGACACCAAGACCTGGCCCGAGCAGGACTTCCCGCCGAAACCGGTCGGCCGGATGGTGCTCGACCGGATGCCGCAGGACTACTTCGCGGAGAACGAGCAGATCTCCTTCGGCACCGGCGTGCTCGTCGACGGCCTCGACTTCTCCGACGACAAGATGCTCGTCGGCCGGACCTTCTCCTACAGCGACACCCAGCGCTACCGGGTCGGCCCCAACTATCTCCAGCTCCCGGTCAACCAGCCGAAGAACGCCCAGGTGCGCACCAACCAGCGCGACGGGCAGATGACGTACCACGTCGACGGCGGCGGGGCCAACCCCATCGTCAACTACGAACCGTCGATCACCGGCGGCCTCCATGAGGCCCCGCTCCCGCGCCACGACGAGCAGGGACCCGAGATCCGCGGCCGGCTCACCCGCAAGCGCATCCCGCGCGCCAACGACTACCTCCAGGCCGGCCAGCGCTACCTGCTGCTGGAGGAGTGGGAGCGCGACGACCTGGTGAGGAACTTCGTCGCCCTGCTCTCCCGGTGCGACCGGCCGGTGCAGGAGCGCATGGTGTGGCACTTCCTGCTGGTCGAGAACGACCTCGGCCTGAAGGTCGGCGAGCGCCTGGGCATCTCTCCCGAGGACGTCGCCGGGCTCGAGCCGCTGGCCGGACAGGACCTCACGGACGAGGACCGCAAGCGCCTGTCCAACCTCGGCAAGAACCCGCCGCGCGACGTCGAGGGCCTCACCATGACCCACTGCGTCCCCGACGAACGGCACGTCGTCACCCGCTGACCGGCGCGGACGGCACGCGAAAGGGCCGGACGCCGCCCACCTCCCCAGGACGGCGGCGTCCGGCCCTCGAACCGGGGCTCAGCGCGTGGTCAGCAGACCCTGCCGCAGCCGCGCCAGCAGACGGTTGAGCAGACGGGAGACGTGCATCTGGGAGATGCCGAGCCGCTCGCCGATCTGCGCCTGGGTCAGCTCCTCCACGAACCGCATGTGGATGATCTGCCGGTCCCGCTCGTCGAGCTCGGCCAGCAGCGGCGCCAGGCTGTGGAGGTCCTCCACCAGCTCCATCGACATGTCCTCGGCGCCGATGAAGTCGGCCAGGACGCTCTCGCCGTCCTCGCTGCCGCCCACCGCGGCGTCCAGCGAGGCGGAGGTGTAGCCGTTGGAGGCCACCATCGCGTCGACGACCTCCGGCTCCGGGAGGTTCATCAGCTCGGCCAGCTCCTTGGTGCTGGGCTTGCGGCCCAGCCGGCTGCTCAGCTCCTCGGTCGCCTTGGCCAGCTCGACCCGGGCCTCCTGCAGCCGCCGCGGCACGTGCACCGCCCACGACGTGTCGCGGAAGAAACGCTTGATCTCGCCGACGATGTACGGCACCGCGAAGGAGGTGAACTCCACCTCGCGGGCCAGCTCGAACCGGTCGATCGCCTTGATCAGTCCGATCATGCCGACCTGGACGATGTCCTCCATCTCCTGCGGGCCCCGGCTGCGGAACCGGCCGGCCGCGTAGCGGACCAGGGACATGTTCATCTCGATCAGCGTGTTGCGGGCGTACTGGTACTCGTGCGTGCCCTCTTCCAGGCTCGCCAGCCGGTCGAAGAACACCCGCGACAGAGCCCGCGCGTCGGTCGGCGCGACCTGGGAGGGGTCGGCCACCTCCGGCAGCTCCGTCCGAGCCCGAGTCGCCTTCACCTCTGTGGTCACCGCCATCGTGCGGTCCTCCTTCGCCGACTGATACGTGTTTCCTGCCAAGACCGCCCCGTGATCACGGGCGGGCTCCGCAGCGTCTACCCCCCTCGCGAAACCTCACACCCATTATTTCTCCAGCGGTCCGTGTGATGCACGCCACGAAGCCTGATCGGCGCGCCCGGGGGTAGCCGGGGCCCGGCACGTGATCATCGCGCCGCGTCCCGGGCCGGGGCGCGGCGCCGCGAGGACAGGGGGTTGGGATGAGACGTCTGGTCCATCGTCTGGGCGGCCGGTCGCCGCGCGAGCGGGCGGCACAGCGGGCCCGGCACGTGCGGGCGCAACTGGGGGTCGCCGCCGACATCGCCATCACGGCCCGGCGCCGCGCCCTGGCCGGAGCGCAGAACACCCCGCGGTCCGGTCCCGGCGAGCGCGAACCGCGCGGGCGGGTCACCGTCGACGACGTCCTGGAGTACGCCCGTCAGCACTTCGGGCTTCTCGCGGTGCCCCGCGAGAAGGCCGCCGCCGTCCTGCGCGCCCGCTACGAGCTGCGCGGCGGACGGCGCGACCTGGACACCGACGCCTACACGGTCTGAGCGGCCCCGGGGCCGGCCTCGGGCAGCCGCAGCCGGGCGCCCTGACGGGCCAGCTCCTGCTGCACCAGGCCGTACGGCACCTCGCGGGGGGAACGCCCCAGGCGGCCGGCCAGCGCGGCGCAGACCCCCGCCGCCTGGCCGGTGGCCATGGCGATCGGCATCACCCGGTACGACGAGTGCGCCACGTGCGAACCCGAGATGCACCGTCCCGCGACCAGCAGCCGGTCGGTCCCGGCCGGCAGCAGGCAGCGCAGCGGGATGTCGTAGAAGCGGCCCCGCGGGACGCGCCTGATCACCGTACCGGTGCCCTCCGGGTTGTGGATGTCGATGGGATAGGCGCCGTGCGCGACCACGTCCGGGAAGGAACGGGCGTCGAGGATGTCGTAGCCGGTCAGCCGGTAGTCGCCCATCACCCGGCGGGTCTCGCGCACCCCGATCTGGGTGCCGCTCTGCACCGCGTACGCCTCCTCGAACCCCGGCACCCGCGAGCGCAGGAACCGGTCGATCTCGGCCAGCTGGCGCCGCGCCGTCCATTCGGCCCGGCTCAGGTCCCACACGTCGATGCCGAGCGCGCCGGTCACCCGGGTGCTGTTGACGGCGACCTCGCGCGGGTGCGGGGTGCCGAAGAACAGGATGTCCTCGCGCGGCAGCCTCAGCTCGCCCGCCTCGGCTGCCTCCTGCACCAGGTCCCACAGCCCGTGCACGCCCCGCCACTGGTCGGGGTGGTCGCGGACGTACCCGCTGAAGCGCTCCTGGGCGAAATCGGCCATCCGGAACATCAGCGTCATCGGCTGGACCCGCCCGTCCTCCGAGCGCCCCACCTCGAACGGCGCCCCGCACGCGGCGGCCACGTCACCGTCGCCGGTGCCGTCCACGACGACCCCCGCGTCGATCACCACCGGGCCGGACTTCGTCTCGAAGACGACCCGCCAGCCGTCCTCCAGCGGCAGCGCGCCCGAGGCGAAGGAGTGGAACAGCAGCCGCACCCCGGCCTCGTCCATCAGGTCCAGCAGGACCAGCTTGAACAGCTCCGGGTCGAACGGCACGGTGTAGCCCGTCAGCAGGGACGGCGGAATGCAGCCGCCGCACGCGGTGAGCCGGTCCAGCAGCCGCCACAGGAAGCCGGCGACCACCGGCTCGCCCTCGCCGTGGTCGGTGGGCAGCAGCCGCTCCCGGGCCGCGTCCTTTCCGAACACGGCCTGCTTGTGCTCGTTGTGGAACGACATCAGCGGCATCACCAGCGCGACCGTGGCGTTGCCGCCGAGGAACGCGTAGCGCTCGACCAGGATCACCTCGGCGCCGGCCTCGGCCGCCGCGCAGGCCGCCGCGGTCCCGGCCGGGCCGCCGCCCACCACCAGGACGTCCGTGCGCCCCGCGTGCCGGGCCGTGCGCGGCGGCAGGTCGACGGTCAGCGGCTGCTCGGGACGGCGCAGGACCGGCATCACGCCTCCTGTCCGGCGCCGCCGCTGCGTACCGCGCCGTCCTCGGGCCCCGCTTCCAGCAGATGCAGACCGTGCGGGGCCGGCACGGCGGCGTCCTCGGCCGGCCCCCGGGGAGCGTCGGATCCTCCCGGGTCACCGGGCCCGGGAGCGGCCTGCGCCGCACCGGCCGGGCTCGCGCCCTCCGCCGGCCCGGCAGGGTCCTCGCCCTCGACCGCCGCCGTCGCACCCTCGCCCTGCGCGGCCTCGGTCCGGGGATCGCCGGCGCGGTCCGCCCGCCGGTCCATGTCGTCCAGCAGGAGTCCGCACCGCGCGCAGGTCTCCCCGGCCAGTTCCCTCAGCTCGCGCACCCGCGCTCCGAGGTCCACCCGGCGCTGCGGGAACTCGTCCCACAGCCGGTCCACCTCCGCCAGCAGCAGCCCGACCTGCTCGCGGGCCACACCGACCAGCGCCGGCGCCCCCAGCCGGCGGGCGAAGTCGAAGACCTTGCCCGCGTACGGCAGCGGCAGGACCGGCAGCCCGGAGACGGCCGCGAAGATCAGGAAGTGCAGACGCATGCCGACCACCAGGTCCAGATGGCTCATCAGACCGAGCACCTGCCCGGGCGTGTAGGCGCTGTGCAGGATCCGGCCCCGGTCCGGCGCGGTCATCCGGGACAGCACGGCATGGGCGTGGCGCACGTCGTGGCGCTCCATCGGCATGAACACCACATGCGCGTCCAGGCGGCGCACCAGGAAGTCGGCCACGTCGGCGAGCAGCGCGTGGTAGTCGCCCTCGTCCAGCTTCTCCGCGGCCCGGCCCGGCTCGCGCACCGACATCCCCACCAGCCGGGCGTGGGCCGGCACGC
Source organism: Streptomyces sp. NPDC018610 (assembly GCF_044391765.1). NCBI lineage: Bacteria > Bacillati > Actinomycetota > Actinomycetes > Kitasatosporales > Streptomycetaceae > Streptomyces > Streptomyces sp. NPDC018610. The sequence goes on along the minus strand of NZ_JBISAL010000014.1, from coordinate 154,554 downwards.
CTTCCTGGCGCATCATCTCCACGGTGAAGGGCTCGGGCGGCAGCAGCAGCGCCGGGTCGGCGGTGACGACGAGGTCCCGCTCGACGCCGACCTCCTCCAGGACGAGCCGCGACTCCTGGTCGCGCACGACCACCTCGTCCATGTCCGCCAGCACGGTGCGCACCGCCTCCCGGTCGTCGCTCTCGTGCAGCGGGCCCGCGCCGACCGCGTAGGCGAACGTGCGCACCCCGCGCAGCTGGGCCGCCCGGACGAGTTTCAGGTAGCGGCGCGCCTCGCCGTCGTAGAGGATGCCGCCCCCGCCGAGCACCAGCAGGTCCAGACCGGCCAGCACGTCGGTGACCTGCTTCTGCGGGACGCCCTCCCAGGCCACCACCTCGTCGGCCATCGGCTGGTGCGCGCGGGTGTGCTCGGCGTCGCGGCTGAAGACGATCAGGCGCGCCCCGGGCCGGTGACCGCGCAGACAGCCCAGGACGCACTGCAGGATGGCTTCGTCGCCGACGTTGTAGCCGCCGTAGGAGCCCAGCAGGCCGATGCGCGGGGCCCGTGAGCGGGGCGGCCGGTGCGGTGAAGTGGTCATCCGGGACTCCGGTTGCGTGGGGCCGGGGAGCGGCTGCGGGGACGGTGCGGGGCCAAGGCGCGGGCCGAGTTGCCCTCACCCCACGAGGAAAACACCTCGGCGGCGGTCCGGCAGCCGCTGCCTGTCCGGTCGGGGACCTCGGGCGGCCGCCCGGGGCCTCTCGTCCGCCAGGGCCCGGGTCAGTGCACCGTGGCGCGGTCGGCGTGCGGGAGCAGCCGGGCGTGCTGTCCGCGGGGGCAGTGGACGAGCCGCTCGGCGAGGCCGAGCCGGCGCGCCTCGGTCAGGAAGTCGCCGAGCGGGGAGCGGAAGACGGGATAGTCGTCGTAATGCACCGGCATGATGCGCCGCGGTCCCAGGCGGCGGGCGAGTTCCGCGCCCTGCGCGCCGTCCATGGTGACCACGAAACCGCCCGGCAGCCGGGTGCCGCCCAGGTGGAGCACGGCCAGGTCGGCGGTGGGGAAGCGGCGGGCGATCTCGTCCAGGCCGTCGTACAGCAACGTGTCGCCCGACAGGTACAGCCGCTGCCGCACCGGCCCGCCGGTCGGGCCGAACTCCAGCATGCTGCCCATCACCGGCGGCAGCATCCGGCGCAGCACCGGATGCAGCGAGTGCCGGCCGGGCAGTGCCGTCACCCGCACCTGCGACGCGCCGCGCCGGAAGACGCCGCTCTCCCAGGTGCGCAGACCGCCGGCGTGCCGGAAGCCCTGCCAGCCGCTCAGCCGCCGGGCGGCGTGCGGGGTGGTGACGATCGGCACCGAACGGTCCATGCCCCGCCGGGCCCGCCGGTCCCAGTGGTCGCCGTGCAGGTGGGAGAGGACCACGGCGTCCAGGCGCGGCAGCTCGGCGACGTCCAGCGCCGGCTCCGTGACGCGCCGGCTCACCAGCCCGTACCCGAGATGGGCCGCCTCGCCGCGGTGCAGGAAGTTCGGATCCGTCAGCAGGGTGAGGTCGCCGTACCGCAGCAGGACCGTCGCGGTGCCGAGGAAATGCAGGTCGATGACGTCGTCGTCGAAGGCGGCCATGGGGATCCTTGCCCGACGGGACGGGGCCCGTCTTTGCTCTTCGGGGACTGTGCCGCAGGGGTGCCGGACCGGGCTGTCCGGGCCGGTGGCGCCGCGCCGTGTTCCGGGCGGGGCGGCATCGGGTCCGTCCGGGGGATCGCGCCCCGTGACACGAGGAGGCCGTGCGGAGTCCGGACCCGTGCGGAGTACCCCGGTCGGGGGACGCGCATACGCGGCCCGCGCCCCGTCTTCGCCTACAGGGCCACCTCGGCGGTGATCCGCTTGCCGCCCGGCCCGGCGACGGCGCGCACGGCCCGGCTGCACGCCCGCACCAGGTACAGGCCGTGCCCGCCGACGCGCGCCCCGTCCCGCTCGTGCACCCGCGGCAGCGCGGGGGAGGTGTCCCAGACGGTGATGCCGAGCCGCGCGCGGTCCGCGGACAGCTCCAGCATCAGGCCGCACGGCCCCGGCGCGTGCCGCGTGGCGTTGGCGACCAGCTCGCTCACCACGAGTTGCGCGTCCTGCTCGGCACGCTGGGGGACGCGGGCCTGGGCGGTCCGGACGGCCAGGGCGAGGAAGGCGTGCACGGCCCGCCGCGCGTCGGCGGTGCGAGTGGCCCCGGCGACCCACGCCGCGCCGTAGCGCAGCGCGGCGGCGGGGCTGTTCCGCTCCCGCTCGTCCGGCGCCTTCTTGCCCAGGTGGGTGATCATAGGAGTACCGTTTTGCACCGCTCGTCTTGGTTCGTGCTCTCCGACCTGGCTACGGCTACCCGGTGTTCCGCGTCCGAAGCCGGCCCGACCCGGAAGGCCCCGGACGGCGGCCGAAGTGGCCCCGGCCGCCGGATGCGGCGATCGTGTGGATGAGGTGTTCCGCCCGCCGCCACGGGGGAACGCGCCACTTCGGCGCACAGCCACGACGGCCGGTGCGTGCTCGGGACGCGACCAGGAGGAGCGTTCGTGAACAGCAAAGCGCGGCCGAGCGGACCCGGCGGCGGCCCCGACCCCAGGCGCTGGAAGGCCCTGTGGGTCACCCTGGCGACCGGTTTCATGAGCCTGCTCGACGTGACGATCGTGGCCGTGGCCCTGCCGTCGATGCAGCACGACCTCGGCGCCTCGGCGTCCGCCGTGCAGTGGGTGGTGTCCGGGTACGCCCTGGCGTTCGCCCTGGTCCTCGTGCCGGCCGGCCGGCTCGGCGACGCGGTGGGCCGCCGCCGGATCTTCCTGTGCGCCCTGGCGGGCTTCGTGATCTGCAGCGCCGCGGCCGGCGCGGCGCCCACGATCGGATGGCTGGTGGCCGCCCGGCTCGCACAGGGCGCCTGCGCGGGATGCCTGGCGCCGCAGAACTCCGCCCTGATCCAGCAGATGTTCCGCGGCGCCGAGCGCGGCCGGGCCTTCGGCCTGTTCGGTGCGACGGTGGGCGTCTCCAGTGCGGTGGGCCCCGTCACCGGCGGCCTGATCCTGGCCCTCGCGCACGGCGCCCAGGGCTGGCGCTGGATCTTCTACGTCAACGTGCCCGTCGGGGCCCTCGCCCTCGTGCTGGGGCTGCGGCTGCTGCCCCGGGTGGCCCCCGGCCGCCGGGAACGGCTCGACCTGCCGGGCGTGGCCCTGCTCGGCGCGGGGGTGCTCGCCCTGATGCTGCCCCTGGTGTTCGCCGAGAGCGGGGGACTGAGCCGGCTGTGGTGGCTCTTCCCCGTCGGTCTGGCACTGCTGGTCGTCTTCGCCCGCTGGGAGACGCGGGTCGCGGCCCGCGACGGCCGGCCGCTGCTGGATCCGCGGCTGCTCACCAGCACGCGCGGCTACGCCGCCGGCACGGCGCTGGGCGCCCTGTACTTCGTGGGGTTCAGCGGGGTCTGGCTGGTGTTCGCGCTGTTCTTCCAGAACGGCCTCGGCTACGAGCCGCTGCGCTCCGGACTGGCGGTGACGCCGTTCGCGATCGGCTCGGCCCTCGGCGCGGTGCTGTCCGGGCGGCTGGTCGAGCGGTCGGGGCGGCTGCTGACCCTGTGCGGGCTGGTGGGCGTGATCGCGGGCCTGGGCGTGTCGGCGTGGATCCTGTGGTCCGCGCCCACCGGCGTCATGACCTGGCTGGCCGCGCCCGCCCTGTTCGTCGGTGGCCTGGGCAGCGGCTGCGTGATCTCCCCGAACGTGACCATGACCCTGCGCGACGTGCCGGTGCGGATGGCCGGAGCGGCGGGCGGCGCGCTGCAGACCGGGCAGCGCCTGGGCGGCGCGATCGGCACGGCGGCCCTGCCGGGCCTGTTCTACACGGTGCTCGCCGCCACCGGCCGCGACTACCGCGAGGCGGTGGCGCTGTCGGTGGGCGCCGCCCTGGTGGCCATGCTGGCGGCCCTGGCGGTGGCGGTCGCCGACTGGCGCCACGACCACGTCGGCCGGCCGTCGGGGCATCCGCGGCGCCCCGCCGACGAGCCCGCACCGGCCTGCCGGGCCCCCGGGCGGGGGTGAGACCGGCCGGGAGTGAGACCGGCCGGGGTGACCCGCCTCCGCCCGCGAGGGGCCAGGGGCTTTCCCTGGGCGGGCCGACGCACCGCGTCACTCGTCGTTGTCGCGCCACCGGCCGCCCGAGGGCGGTGTCTCGAACAGGGTGGCCGCGACCGCGTTCCCGCGGAGATCGTTGTCGCAGACCCGGCCGTCGGTCCAGGCGCCGTCCGCCGTGACGCCCATGCCGTGGGTCTGCGTCGGGGCGGCCCGGCCGTCGCCGATCGTGTTGCCGTGCATCTCCGCCCGTGTCACGGCGGCGCCGACGGCCAGTCCGGCGCGCATGTCCGGGGCGGCAGGCAGCCGATAGCGCGACCCGGGCGCGGGGACGCCGTCCGGCCAGGCGGTGTCCGCACCGGGCCGGTGAGGGGCCAAGGTCAGCTCGGTCGCGGTGTTGCGGGTCACCACGGCCGCCTGGGCCCCCACGGTCACCTCCTTGCCCCGGTGCCCGTCCGAAGGCCAGTCGGCGCCCTCGTCGGTCAGGGACAGCGAGGCGCAGCGCACCCCGTCGCCGCCGCCCGACGCGGCGTCCGCGCCGCGCCGGCCGTTCTCCCGGATCCGGTTGCCCACGATGGCGCAGTCCCGCAGGGCGGCGTCCACGCGCACACCGTCGAGGGCGTTGTCCCGGATGTCGTTGGCCTCCAGCACGACGTCCGCGGCCGGCCCGTGGTCCCCGCCGGCCAGGTCGTGCTGCCAGTAGCCGTGCCGCCCGTTGCCGCTGATCCGGTTGCCGCGCAGGGCGTAGGGGCCGGGGGTGTTGCCCAGCCCCACGCCGTCGCGGATGTTCCCGTCGATGACGCAGCCGGTCACGATGCCGCCCCGGCCGCCGGTCTTCGAGGTCCCCTGCGAGGACACGTCGAACCCCGCCTCATGGTTGCCGATCATGGTGGAGGAGGTGACCAGCAGGCCGTCGGCGCCCCAGTCGGAGATGCCGAACCGGTTGTCCTCGGCGTGACAGGCGGTGATCCGGATGCCGCTGGGCAGCGGCCAGTCGTCGCTCTGCAGCTCCAGGAAGATCCCGTTGGTGCCGTTGCCGACGGCGGTGCAGGCGGTGACGGTGAGCCGTTCGACGCGGCCCCAGCCGCCGATGCCGATGCCGATCCCCGCGCCGCCCATCTGCTCGCCGCTGTCCTGCCGCCCGCACCGCTCGGCCAGTACGCCCTCCACGACCGTGTCCTGGAGGAAGTCGCAGCCGAGGCCGGTGGCCGCGGTGTCGTGGATGTACAGGTCGCTGAACCGGCCGCGCAGCACGTACTGGAGCCCGAGCCCCTTGGCCAGCGGGTCGTACTCCTCGGTGACCACGCCCGAGCCGTCGATCTCGAAGTGGGCGAAGGTGAGGTCCGCGAGGTGGTCGTCCCGGCCGGCGCCGTGCTGCGCGGTGGTGAACCACGCCAGGGGCACGGGCGTCGTGGGGGCGCCCGGGTTGGCCAGCACGAAACAGGTGGCGCCCCGTCCCGCGCCGAGCAGGGAGACGCCGCTGCGCCAGAGGGTGGGCCGGTCGCGCAGGAGATAGCGCCCGGCGGGCACGCGCAGGACCCGCGGCCGACCGTCGGCGGCGCGGGCGGCGCCCAGCGCGTCCACCAGGCGCTGGAAGGCCGGCTGATCGTTGGTCACCCCGTCGCCGGCCAGGCCGTGCTCGCGGGCGTCGACGGTCAGGATCTCGGGCATGGCGACGCTCCTCTCCTGTTGCTGGGCGCCGGGTACCCAGGGGCGCCGCGCGGGCAACGACGGCCGGCGCGCGGGTTTGCCGGCCGCCGGGCCGGACACCCGAGGCCGTGGACACCGACGTCGATTGCGGCTTGGAGTGAGCGACAGTGGCTGGTGACGAAAAGGGCAAGGCCAAGAAGGAACAGATGAAGGGCAAGGCCAAGGAGACGGTCGGCCGGACGCTGGGCAACGAGCGCATGACGGCCGAGGGCCAGGCCGAGAAGTCGAAGGGCGACGCCCGTCAGGCCAAGGAGAAGACCAAGGACACCTTCAAGTCCTGAGGAAGCCTGAAGCCTTGCGCGGCGGGGGGGGGGGGGGGGGCCCCCCCCGCGGGCCCCGGGGGGGGGGGCCCCCCCCCCGCCCCCCCCGGGGGGGGGGGGGGCCCCCGGGGGGGGGGCCCCGGGGGGGCCGCCGGGGGGGC
>NZ_JBISAL010000014.1:103531-148346 GCF_044391765.1 Streptomyces sp. NPDC018610 | reverse complement strand
GGGCCCCCCCCCTCTCCCCTAGGTAAACACCCACCCCAACCACACGCCCGCTACCACGTCGTACGGCGGGGGGGCCCCCGCGGGGGGGCCCCCGCGGGCCGCCCCCCCGCGGCGGCAGAGCCTCACCGGGGCCCCCGTTCGTCGAGCGGGGGCCCCGTCGGCGTCCTGCCGGGCGGTTCCCGCGGGGGCGTCCTCCCGGGTACCGCCCGCTGGGCGGCCGGTGTCCTTGCGGAAGACGCCGGTCCGGCGGGCGCGTTCGCCGGCGGCGTGCTCGTGGGTACGGAGGGGGCGCCGGCGGTGGCGCCCCCGGGCAGCGGGGCGCGGCCGCGGTCCGGTTCGTCGGGCAGCCGGTGGCGGCCGCGCAGCGCGGAGGCGGACGCCGCGATCAGGGCCATGCCCGCGGCGACGCCGAAGACGACGGTCAGCCCGTGGTGGAAGGGGCCGGAGACCAGCTGCGGGAAGAAGGCGTGCCCGGTCAGCGTCCGCCGCTGCTGCGCGGACAGGTGGTCGAGCGTCCCGCCGGCGGCGAGCAGGTGCTCGATCGGGTTGTCGCCGAGGAAGGTGGCGAACAGCGTGCTCACCGGCGGCAGCGAGGCGGCCTGCCCGGCGGCGCCGGCCGGGACCCCGTGGGCCCGCAGCCCATAGCCCAGGGCCGCGGGCAGGGAGGCGGCGATCCCCGAGATCATCAGGGAGAAGAACACGCCGATGGACAGGGCGGTGCCGGAGTTCTGGGCGTTGCCCAGCCAGTCGATCCGCCCGCGCCGCCCCGTCGAGGTCTCCCGCAGGCTGAGATACGACCGGACGGTGCCGGTCACGCTGATCGGGACGCTCAGCCAGAACACCGCGCGCCAGTCGACTGCGGCGAGCAGCGGAGGCGCAGGCGAAGACCAGGAAGCCCAGGTTGTAGATGCGCACCCGGCCGAACATGTCGCCCAGCCGGCCCAGCACCACGACCAGGACCGCCGAGACCAGAAGGTAGCCCAGGATCATCCACAGCAGGTAGCCGATGTTGCCCGGAGCGAGGGGGTCGAGGCCGATGCCCCGGAAGATCGCGGGCAGTGAGATGATCACGATGGACGCGTCCATCGTGGCGATCAGCACCCCGAGCGTGGTGTTGGACAGGGCCACCCACTTGTACCCGGGGCCCGGCGCCCGCGCCGAGCGCGCCCTCACGGCTTCTTCGACGTCCACGTAATAACGATAGGTTTATCAGTCTGGACTGCGGAACCAAGAGCGGGCAATAGCTGTGGGCCACACGCACTTAGGGTTTTCCGTGCCCACGTCCGGTCCATCGCTCCGCCCGCCGTCCGTGTCCGTGCCCGCGTCCCTGTGCGGCGGCCGGGCGGATCACGGAGCGCCGAAGGTCCGCTCGGCCTGGCGCAGACGCAGGTCGCCGATCGTGCGCAGCTGCCCGCGGGCCCGCTCCAGCAGGTCGTCCAGCCGCGTCGCGTCGAGGCGCCCGTCGTGCCCGGCGAGCCCCCGCAGCACCTCCCAGGCGCACGCCTTGCCCTGCACTCCGAGCTGCAGGAGCTCCAGTTCCTCCAGGGTGCTGAGCGGGGAGCGCCGGACCAGGGCGCCGTTGCTCTTGAGCCGTCCGGCCCGCTCGCCCAGCCGCCCGGCGTACACCTTGTAGCGCCGTACCGGCACGTCGAGACCGCGCATGATCTGGAGCAGGGCCATCCGGTCCTCGGCGATCTCGGCGGCCACCGGTGCGATCGCGTCGCCGACCTCCGAGCCCCGGCAGGTCGCCGCGAGGTGGCGGGAGCGCTCCGTCCCCACGGTGGCGCCCGCCAGGTGGTCGTTGAGGTAGATGCCGAGCAGGGTGTGCCCGCTCGGACCTGCGAACCCGGGCACCAGGGTGCCCGAGCGTCCTTGGTCGTTCATGGGTGTGGGTGTCCTTCTCCGTCGGTGGCGCACGGCCGGGCGCCACCGGTCGCCGCGGTGTCCTTGGAGGTGACCGGACGCCGTCGCCGGTCGCCGGGCGGCCCGCCGGGACGGCGCGGGGCGCGTCGGCGGGCTCCCCGGCCGGCCGACCGTCGACCCGGCCGGCCGGTCGCCCGGGCTGTCGGGTCGGTCAGCCGGGCAGCTTGGCCCGGATACCGCCGGCCACGGCGGCCGGCCGGGCCGTCGCGCGGACGGAGCGCCTCATGACGGCGGCCTGTCGCTGCAGTTCATGGGCCGAGTGCCGGCCGCGCCACAGCAGCGACGGCGCGGCGCCGGTGTCGTCGGCCGCGATCAGCAGACCGCCGAGCATGGAGAGGTTCTTCAGGAAGTGGATGCGCTGCTGGGCGCGGTCGCCCGCGTCCTCGGCCTCCCAGTAGCGGTGCCCGGCCAGCGTGGTGGGCACCAGGGTCGCCGCCAGGGCCAGGGCGGCGAGCCTCGGCATGCGCCCCAGACCGAGCATGACACCGGCGACGACCTGGACGCCGCCACTCAGCCGCACGACCTGCTCGGTGCGGTCCGGCAGGATCGGCACCCGCTCCTTGATCGGCCGGACGACGGGCTCGGCGAGCGGGGCCACAGCCTCGGGGCTGCGTACGGAGCTCATGCCTCCGGCGACGAACATCGAGGCCAGCAGGGGACGACCGGCCAGGCGCAGCAGACTCATGGTCCTCTCCAGATGTGAGGGGGGTGCGGCGTTCGCCGGGTTCCCGGGCCGACCGGATGCAATCGAGCCGTACGGGTGAACGGCCACGGACGGTCGGCACCGAACGGTCGGCATCCTCGGCTGCGACGGCTGCGACGGCTGCGACGGCTGCGACGGCTGCGACGGCGGCGACGGCGGCGAGGAAGGCGACGGGAGCCCGCCGGGTCAGGGCCCGGCGCGGCAGGTTCCGGCCTCCGGGCCCGGGGCACTCGCCCCCGCATGGACGCCGATCGACGCCCCCCACGCCCTCCGCACCCCCTGACCGACCAGACGCTCGCCGTGCTCGCCGGCGGTTACGCATGGCTGCCGTCCCGCATGCGGGAGAGCGGCGGACCCGCGGTCCGCACCCGCCTGATGGGCAAGCCCGCCCTCGCCGTGCGCGGCCCGGACGCCGTGCGGTTCTTCTACGACGAGCGCAACGTCCGCCGCCACGGAGCGATCCCGGGCCCCGTGCGGGCCACGCTCTTCGGCCACGGCGCGGTGCACACCCTGGACGGCACGGCCCACCGCGCGCGCAAGAAGCTGTTCCTGCCCCTGCTGCAGGCCGACCGCGTCGCCGGCGTCGTCGAGGAGGTCGGCGCGGCCTGGGACGAGGCCGTCGCCGGGTGGGCCCGCAGCCCGCGGACCGTCCTGTTCGACGAGGCCGCCGTGGTGCTCACCCGCGGCGCGCACCGCTGGGCCGGCGTCCCTCTCGCGGACGCCGAGACCGAGGAGGCGGCCCGCGACCTGATCGCGATGGTCGACGGCTTCGCCACCCCCGGGCCACGCCACTGGCGCGCCCGACGTGCCCGGGGCCGGCAGGAGGAGCGGCTGGCGCGTCTGGTGTGCGAGGCGCGCTCCGGCCGGGCCCCGGCCGCTCCCGGCTCCCTGCTGGAGCGGGTCGCCGAGCACCGGGACGCCACGGGCGAGCCGCTGCCGCCCGGGACGGCCGCCGTGGAACTGCTCAACATCGTCCGCCCGACGGTCGCCGTCAGCTGGTTCGTCGCCTTCGCCGCGCACGCCCTGCACCGTCGGCCTGAACTGCGGGACCGGCTGCGCGAGGGCGACACGGAGTTCGCCACCGCGTTCGCCCACGAGGTGCGCAGGTTCTACCCGTTCGCCCCGTTCCTCGGCGGCCTGGCCGTCCGGGACCTGTCCTGGCACGGGCAGTCGGTGCCCGAGGGCGGGATGGTGATCCTGGACGTCTACGGCCAGAACCACGACACGGACCTCTGGGGCGACCCGTACGCCTTCCGCCCGCAGCGCTTCCTGGAGCACCCGGCCGAACGCGACGAACTGATCCCGCAGGGCGGCGGCGATCCGCGCTCCGGCCACCGCTGCCCCGGCGAGGGCGTCACCCTCGGGCTGCTGGAGACCCTGGCGATCCGCCTGGCCCGCCTCCGGTACGACGTCCCCGAGCAGGACCTGCGGATCCCGCTGCGCCGTGTCCCCGCACGACCGCGCAGCGGCTTCGTGATCACCGGCGTACGCGCGCCGGAGCACCGCGGGCGGCCGGCCGCGGCGGCGGTGGGTACGAGCCCCGGCCGCTGAACCCCCGGTTCACCCCTTCCCGTACTGGCCGGTGTGCCGCGGTCCGCCGGGGGAACCCGCCCGGTGGCGGCCCACCGGTGACGCACCGCGGTCCACCGGTGACAGACGACGACGAACAGCGAGGAGCCCTGCCATGGGACACGGCGGAGACGTCATCAACGAACTGACCACCGACCACCGTGAGGTGGACGAGATCTTCGCGCAGATCGAGGCGCTCCCGGTGGGGGACAAGCGGCGCAAGGACCTGGCGGACCAGGCCACCATCGAACTGGTCCGCCACTCCGTGGCCGAGGAGATGTATCTGTACCCGGCGGTGCGCCACTTCCTCCCCGACGGCGACGCGATCGCCGACCGGGAGGTCCGTGACCACTCCGAGGCCGAGCGGACCATGAAGGAGCTGGAGGGCTGTCAGGCCGACGACCCCCGGTTCGACGAGTTCATGGGGCGGCTGATGCGGGAGATCCGTGAGCACGTCACGGACGAGGAGGAGAACCTCTTCCCCCGGCTGCGGCAGGCCGCGAGCCCGGAGGAACTGGAGAAGCTCGGCGAGAAGGTGCGCACGGCGAAGAAGACGGCGCCGACGCGGCCGCACCCCTCCGCCCCGGACACCCCGCCCGCGAACAAGCTGCTGGCTCCCGGCGCCGGAATGGTCGACCGGATCAGGGACGCGCTGTCGGGCCGCGGGAAGACCGACTGACGGGCGACGCCTCCGGCCGGCGGGCAGGGCGCCGGTGACGGTGCGCGGTGCCGCCGTGACCTCACGGTCCGGCGGCCCCGCGCGAGCGTGCGCACGCCCTCGCCGACAGCCTGCCCTCAGGCTGTGAGCGCCGCCTCCACGCTGGGGTAGCAGGGGATGAGGGTGTCGACGCCGACGAGCTGCAGCACCCTCAGGACCGCCTCCCGGGGCGCCGCCAGAGACAGCCGCGCCCCGGCCGCCTGCGCCGCCTGATGGGCGGAGATGAGGGCGTTGATGCCGCTGGAGTCCATGAACGTCAGCCCGCTGAGATCGGCCACCGTTGCGGGCGCGGACGCCAGGCAGGTAAGCAGGGTGTCGCGCAGCCGCGTGCTGCTGTCGAGGTCGGCCTCGCCCACGAGCGTCACGACGCGGGTGCCGTCCTCGGCCGTCGTACGGGTGATCAGCAGCCGGTCGGGCACCGCCGCTCCCTCGGTCTCCGCCACTCTTCCCTCACTTCTCGTGAACACCTGGCCAGGGCCAGTGGACCGGTGCCCATGATGGCAGGGGTTCGTGAGGACGGGGACGGCGGAAGCAGAAGCACTCGGTCCGGTGGGTGGGCGGGACGCCGGTCGGGTGGGTGGCACATCGGCCGCCAGGCGGCTCACCGGCCCCGGCGGGACCCCGCTGAGGCGGGGCAGCGGCCCGGCGGGAGATCACTGTGGCGGCAGGCTGACACGGCGGGGCACCGGGTGCGGCGGGGTGACGGCGCGGTGGGACGCCGACTCGCCGCTCAGCCCGGCCTCACCGTCACCGCCGCCACGAGCGCGGCCACCGCGGTGAGCACCGCCACGGACAGCACGACCAGGTACGCGCGCTCCAGCCAGGCAGGCGCCCCCGCGCCCCGGGATCGCGCACGAGCGTCCCCGCTCGGCCCCGCCCCCGGCCCCGCCTTCGCCGCGCCCGGCAGCCGCCGGGGCGGCCAGGACCGCGTCCGCCACCGCGAGGCCGACACCCCCGGCCCCCGGGCGGCCCGCGACGGCCACGACCGCGCGCCCGGCCCGGCGATCACCGCGACCGGCCTCACGGGACGGAGATCCCTCGGGGCACCGGCACCGCCGGGACGGGACCCGCCGTCCGCGCCGTCCCGGCCGGCGGCGGGAACTCGCCCGTCCCCGCGCCCCACGGCCGCAGCAGCGGCGCGCCGGGATCCGTCCCCGCCGGGGCGGGCGGCGGGGGCGAGCCGGTGTCCGGGGCCGCTGACGGGTTCGGGTGCCCGCCGACCGGCGTCCCGAAGGGCCGGTCCCCGCGCGGACGCCCGGACGAGGACGGTGGTACGGCCCGAGAAGTGCTGTCCATGCCGGAGCAACGGCGACTGCGCCCCCTCCGTACGCCTGGTGCCCCGCCCCTCACCGCATCAGGTGAGGACACCGCCCGAACGGACGCTGCCGCTCATGCGACGAACAGACCGCGGCGCGGCCCACCGCACCGCGTCGGACAGGGCGACGGGGACGGCTGAGCCGGGGGCACGCGGACCGCGAACGAGCGACCCGCGGTGCCCACGGACCGGCGCCCCCCGCGCTCGCGGCGTCCACCGGCCGGCCCCCCCGCGCCCTCCGGCGCGGCCCTTTTCTCAGTTCTTCCCGGGTGTCAGTTCGGCCAGCAGCAGCGTCCGGTCGTCACGGACGTCGTCCGGCCCGCACTCGCTCAGCAGTCGCCGACACAGCGACGACAGGGCGTCCGGCCGCCCGGGGTCCGGCAGATCGTCGGCGCCGGCGTCCAGGGCGAGGGACAGCCGGCCGATGCCCTGATCGATGTCACTGGCGCGGGATTCGACCAGGCCGTCGCTGTAGAGCAGGACGAGCGTCGGCTCGGACAGGTGCAGCACGGTCGGCTCGTAGCGGCCCGGGCCCAGCCCGAGGGGCAGACCGGCGGTGGCGAGGACGACCGGCACCGCCGGGCCGCCGGGCCCGCGGACCAGCGGCGGCGGGTGGCCCGCCCCGACGAAGGTGCAGGTGCGCGATTCCGCGTCCCACTCCGCGTACATGCAGGTGGCGAACGAGGCGCCCGGGGTGTCGCCGGCGACGGCGTCCAGTCGCCGCATCAGCTCGGCCGGGCCGGTCTCCAGCGTCGCCAGGGTGCGTACCGCGGTGCGCAGCTGGATCATCGCGACGGCCGACTCCGGCCCGTGCCCCATCGCGTCGCCGACGATCATCCCGAGGCGGCGGCCCGGCCGGGGCAGCACGTCGTACCAGTCGCCGCCGATGACGTTGTCCTGCCCGGCGGGCCGGTAGCCGTGGGCGACCCGGCAGCCCTCGAACGTCTGACCGGTCTCGGGCAGCAGGCTGCGGCGGATGGCCAGCGCCGTGCGGCGCTCGCGTTCGTAGCGCCGCGCGTTGTCGAGGGCGACGCAGGCCCGGGCGCCGAGCGACTCCACCGCCAGGGCCTCGCGGCGCGTGAAGGGTTCCTTGTCCGGGCCGCGCGTGCAGGCGACGAAACCGACGGCGGTGCCGCGCAGCCGCAGCGGGACGATCAGGAACGACGCGCTGCGCAGCAGGGCGTTCACCCCGCTGTCCTCCGGACCGCTCCTGCGCAGCCGTTCGAAGGTGTGTCCGTCCATGCGGTCCAGGAGCTGGGTCTGCCCGGTCGCCAGGGCCCGCGCGTAGGGCGTCTCGCGCGGGAAGACCAGGACCTCGCCGACCGGCAGCAGGGGCTCCCAGTCCTCGGCGGCGTCCGACCCTATGCGCAGGGCGAGCCGGCGCGCCTCGATCTGCGGCGGATCGGCCGCCCTGTGCGCCTGTTCCTCCAGGAGCCAGCGCTGCAGCAGGTACACCGATGCGGCGTCGCAGAAGGCCGGCGCCAGCGCGTGCGCGACATGACGGCCGGTCAGCTCCAGATCCAGCTCGGAGCCGATGGCGTCGGCCGCGGGGGAGAAGTGCCCGCGGCCGCGGAGCGGCGGCGCCATGAGACGGACGGCGTCCGACGGCGCGTCGGTGGCGCGCGGGGCGGGCGGCTCGCTCGGCTCACCGCGTTCTGTGTTCCGCAGGGTCGTTGCCTTCCGGGTGGGGCCGGTAGCGGCGGAGAGGGGGGCGCGGAGGGGGGAGGTCGGGGCGTTCGGGAGAGGCGGTGGCGTGTGCCAGGGGCAACTATATGATGCCCAGTCACAGTCAAGGTCGCCGGAGTTCTGGGGGAGTTGTCATGCCGGACGGGGTCGGTCTGCCGCGGGGTGTGGATCCGGGCAAGGCGAGTGTGGCCCGCATGTACGACGCCATGCTGGGCGGAGAGCACAACTTCGCGATAGACCGGGAGGCGGTGGCGGCCTTCACGGCGATCGACCCGCAGGTGCGCACCCTGGCCCGCGCCAACCGCGCCTTCCTCGGGCGCGCGGTGCGCTTCCTGGTCGAGGCGGGCGTACGTCAGTTCATCGACCTCGGCTCCGGCATCCCGACCCAGGGCAACGTCCACGAGGTCGCCCAGGCCGCCTGCCCCGGCGCCCGGGTGGTGTACGTCGACAACGACCCGGTGGCCGTCGCGCACAGCGAGGCGCTGCTCGCCGACAATCCGGACGCGACGATCGTCGCCGGTGACATACGCGACCCCGCCCGCATACTCTCCGCGCCGCGCCTGCGGCACCTGATCGACTTCCGGCAGCCGGTCGCCGTCCTGATGATCACGATTCTGCACTTCGTCACCCAGGAGGAGGACCCGGCCGGCATCGTGGGCGCCTTCCGCGAGGCGCTGCCCGCCGACAGCTGGCTGGCCCTGACCCATGCCACGGACGAGGACCGGCCGGACACGGCCGCCGCCGTCGGGCAGCTGTACCGCGACCGCGCCACCTCCCCGGTCACCGCCCGCCCCCGCGACGGGATCGAAGCCTTGTTCGACGGATTCGACCTGGTCGAACCCGGCCTGGTCCACGTCCCGTTGTGGCGCCCCGACCGGACCGAGGAGGTCCCGGAGAACCCGTCCCAGTACTGGGTGTACGCGGGCGTCGGCCGCAAGAGCGCTTGAACGGAGACGGAAGGCGCCGGCTCCCGGGCCCGCCTTCCGTCCCTCCCGGCTCCGGTGACCGTGGTCCTCAGCCGGGCCGTCGCGCGCTGTGGATGGCCTGGGCGCCGGCGAAGAAGACCGACTCCTCGCACACCGCCGCTCCCGGGCCCGGCGCGTGCACCATCGTGCCGTTGCCCGCGTAGAGCCCGACATGGCCGGCGTCGGCGTGGAAGAACACCAGGTCCCCGGGCTCCAGTTCGGCGAGCGGAACCGCCGCGCCGCAGCCGGCCTGCTCGTGCGCGGTGCGCGGCAGGGCCACCCCGGCGACCCGCCAGGCGGCCAGGGTGAGGCCCGAGCAGTCGTACGAACCCGGTCCGCCGGCCCCCCACACGCACGGCTTGCCGATCTGCGCGCGGGCGAAGCCGAGCGCCTGCACGGCCTTCGTCCCGTACCCGGTGCCCGGGGCGGCGGCCACGGCGGCTTCGCCGCCGACGGCGACGGCGGCCTCCGGCTCCCCGCCGGCCGGGAGCCGGAACTCGCGCGGCGGCAGGGCGCGGAAGCTGTCCGGTGGCGGTGTGTGCGGCGTGGCGTGCCGGGACAGCAGGTCACGCGCCTGGTACAGCTTCCGCCGCGAACGTTCCTTGGCGTTCCCCGACACCGGCTGCCCGGGCCGCGCCACCGCGCCGGTGGGCGTCCCACCGGCCACTCCCGGGCCAGGGCCCGGGCCCGTCGGGCCGTCGGACGCCGGACCGATGACCGGCAGCGCGCCGCTGGAGGGGCCGGCGCTCACCGGGCCGTCGTACGTCCGGCCGAGTGCCGGCGGTTCGTCGAGCGCGGGGCCGAAGTTCGAAGAGGCGCCGGCCACCGGACCGGCGGCCACCGGGCCGTCGCCGGTTCCGCCGAGCGTCGCCCCTCCTTCGAGTGCGGGGCCGAAGGCGGGCGGAGCGCTGCTCCACGGCCCGGTGCCCCCCGTGCGGGCGTGCGTCGGATCGGGCGCCGCCGTTGCTTCGGACGCGGGACCGAAGTCCAGCGGGGCGCCGTACCCCGGGCCGGCGGTCACCAGGCCTCCGCTCGTCGGATCGAGCGGCGACGAGCCTTCCAGCGCGGAGTCGAGGGCCGGCCGGCCGCCGGACCCCGGACCGTTCGGTCCCGGGCCGTAGGAAGGCGATCCGTAGGAAGGTGATCCGTAGGCAGCCGGACCGTTCGTTCCCCGCCCCTCGACGACCGGGCCGTCACCCTCCGGGCCGTAGGCGAATGCCGGCCCGGAGGCCGTTCCCCGCCCACGGACGGGCGCTCCGCCGGTCGCGGGCCCGCCGTCCGCGGGTCCGTCCGACGGCCCGGTGGCCGGTTCCGGGCGGACCGGGTCCGCAGGGAACGCGGGGGCAGCGGCGGTCGCCGGGCCGGGCGTCGGACCGGCCGTCAACTCGGGAAGCGGCGCGGCGGTCGGGCCGGCGGGCGGCTCCGGCAGGGCCTGTGCCGCGTCCCGACGGCCGAGCACGGCCATGGCGCCCAGCGCGTCGCGGGCCCCCGGGGCGTCCGGCGCCGGCGTGTCACCCGCACCCCCACCCCTCACCGGCCGAGCCGCGTCCCTCACCGGCCGAGCCGCGCCCGCGTCGGCCGGTCGCGGCAGACGATCGGCCGGCAGGGCCGCCGGTACGGACGGCCCCAGGCGGGCGCGGGCCGCCTCGAACCACTGCCTGGCCATGGCGTCCAGCGCCGGATCGGACCGCCCGGCGGCGTCGCCCGAGGCCGAGCCGGACCGGGCGGCTCGCCCCGCCCCGCTCATCGCGCGGGTCGCGTTGTAGTTCCCCGTCGCGGTCTCGGCCCGGTCGTAGAGACTGCTGATCCGCCGCTGCACCTCGGCGCGGCTGGGGCCGTCGGCGCCGGCGGCCGCCGGACGGGCGGAGCCGCGCGGGCCCGGGAGGCCGGTGTCCTGCGGGCGTGGGGGTCGTTCCGGCGCCAAGGAAGACGTGCTCCTTCCATCGGCCGCCTGCGCGGCCGACCCACGGGTCGGCTGTCGGGTTCGGGCGGACGGCGCCCGGAGGACGTGCCCCGCGGACCGGATTGGGCGGAGGGCGCACGACCCGACGCGATTCGCCGGAGGCGATCGTGCGGCCTGGACGTCAACCTAGCGAACATGTGTGCCCCGCGTGAAGGTTCGGGTGAGGAATGTCCGATACGGCCCGGCCCGTGCCGCCGCGGCGGGCAGGACCGCTCGGAGCGGCAGCCACCGTGACGCCGGTCCCGCTCCGGCCGCGCCGGGGCGGGCGTGCCGGGCGTGCCGGGCGTGCCGGGCGTGCCGGGGACGGTATCGCCTCGGGCGCGGCGGGCTCGGGTGCCGGACGGAGCGTGCTCACGCCTCCGGCGGCACGCTGCGGGGCCGTCCGGACCGACGTCGCGTCCGCCCGCGCCCGACTCGTACGGGCGTGCCGCGTCCGGTCGGCCCCGCGCCCGGCCGAGGGCCGCGCCCTGCGTCGGGGCCTCCTGCGCCCGCCGTCGCCCGGGGCCGTCGGTCCCCTCTCGGGAAAGGTCACGACGCGCGCCGCCCTCGCGCGACGGGCCGCCGGGCCGTGGCACCCTGACCCCATGTGCGGCCGTTACGTCTCCACCCGCAGCCCCGAGGACCTGGCCCGGCACTTCGGCGCGGTCGAGTGCCACGGGCGGGAGGCGCCGGCGCCGAGCTGGAACGTCGCTCCGACCGACGAGGTGTGGGCCGTACTGGAGCGCGCCCCGCGCGAGGAGCGGGGCCCGGGCGCGGTACGCCGCGAACTGCGGCCGCTGCGCTGGGGGCTCGTACCGCCCTGGGCGAAGGACGTGAAGATCGGCGCCCGGATGATCAACGCCCGGGTGGAGACCGTGCACGAGAAGCCGGCCTTCCGCCGGGCCTTCGCCAGACGCCGCTGCCTGCTGCCCGCCGACGGGTTCTACGAGTGGCAGCGGGTCAAGGCCGAGGGCGCCGGCAGAACGCGCAAGCAGCCGTACTACGTCCACCCCGAGGACGGCGGCATCATGGCGCTCGCCGGGCTGTACGAGTACTGGCGCGACCCGGCGGTCCTGCGTGACGACGACCCCGACGCCTGGCTGAGCACCTGCACCGTCATCACCACGGACGCCACCGACGCGGCCGGCCGGGTCCACCCCCGCATGCCCCTCGCCCTCGGCCCGGAGCACTACGACAGCTGGCTCGACCCCCGCCGCCGGGACCCCGGTGAGCTGCGACGGCTGCTGAGCCCCCCGGCCGAGGGCCGACTGGCCGCGCGCCCCGTCTCCCCGGCGGTCAACGACGTCCACCACAACGGCCCGCAGCTGCTGGAGGAGCCGGAGGAACCGGCGCCCTGACGGCCCGCGCGCCCACGGGACCGGGCCGGCGGGCCTTCGGCGGCCGCCGGCTCCCGAAGACCGCCGGGTCCCGGTCGGGGCCATGCGCCGGACGGGCAGCCGCGGCCCACGGATGCCCCCTGACCGGGCGCGTTGCACCCGGGCCGCGCGCGCCCGGCCCGTACCGTGCTTACGGGGTGACCGGCGGTCGGCAACGGGAGGCACGGTGGCGGATGCGGGCGGCCCGGCGGCCGGACGGGGGCGCGGGCGCCGGACGGGCGGCGTGGTGCTGGGCAGCCGGCCGGCGCACTCCTCCTCCCTCCCCTCGCGCGCCCGCTTCCTCCCGGCGGCCCCGGCCGCCGAACACCCGCTCGCCGAGCGCACCGTGCCATGGCTGCGCGTGGCCGCCGCCTACGCCTGGCGACTCGTCCTCGTCGGCATCGCCGTCTACGGCGTCTTCACGGTCCTGGGCCGTTTCCAGCTCATCGCCGTCGCCCTGTTCATCGCCCTGGTGATCACCTCGGTCCTGCGGCCCCTCGCCGACCTGCTGAACCGGTTCCTGCCCAGGCCGCTGTGCGTCGCCGTCGCGCTGGTGGGCAGTCTGCTGTTCCTGATGGCGCTGCTCGCCCTTGTCGGCGACGCGGTGGCGGGGGAGTCCGCGCAACTCGCGAACGAGCTGCGAGGCGGAGTCCACCGCATCGAACAGTGGCTCGAACGTCCGCCGTTCCGGATCAGCCCCGGCAGGCTCTCCCATCTGCAGAACCAGATCCTGGTGTACCTCTCCGCACATCGGGCCGACCTCGTCGACAGCGCCCTCAGCGGCGTCGGCCGGCTCGTCGAACTGGTCACCGCCGGGGTGCTCGCGCTCTTCTCCTCGGTCTTCTTCCTCCACTCCGGCGAGCGGCTCTGGCACTGGACGCGCGACCAGTTCCTGCCCGCCGGCGCCCGGCCGGGCTGGGACCGGGCCGGCGCCGCCGCCTGGCACGCGTTCTCCGGGTACACGCGCGGCATCATCATCGTGGCCGCGACCAACGCGGTGCTCGTCGGCGTGGCCCTGTCCCTGCTGCGGGTGCCGCTCGCACTGCCGCTGACCCTGCTGGAGTTCTTCGCCGCCTTCGTGCCGCTGGTCGGGTCGCCGGTCGCGCTCGCCGTGGCCACGGTGGTCGCCCTCGCCGGACGCGGCCCGCTCACGGCGCTGGCCGTGATCGTCCTCATCGTCGTGATCGGCCAGCTCGAAGGCCACGTACTGCACCCCTTGGTGATGAGCTGGGCGGTCCGTCTGCACCCGCTGGTCGTGGCCGTCTCGGTCATCGCCGGCAGCATCGTCGCCGGCGTGATCGGCGCAGTCGTGGCGGTCCCGTTCGTCTCGGTCGCCTGGGCCGTGCTGAGCGCCCTGCGCTCCGGTCCGCGGTGACACGGGGGCTTTTCGGCGGAGGAAGATGGGGCACGCGTTCCTGATACGACCCCGAGTGTGAGGAACGGTGCCGCCATGTCCGAGTACGAACGCTCACGCACGATGCCCGCCCAGCCCGAGCAGGTCTTCGACCAGGCCGCGGACGTCGGCAGGATGGACGCCTGGCTGCCGGACGCCCTGCACGTGCGCGCCGAGGAGCCGCCCGCCGTGACCGTCCACGAGGACGACACCGGCCAGGACACCTCCGCCCTGATGCGCGCCGAGCGCGACCAGATGCGGATCGAGTGGGGCACCCGCGAGCAGGGCGGCTACGCCGGCTGGCTCCAGGTCGCGGGCATCGGCACCGGCGCCAGCGAGGTCACCGTCCACCTGTCGTTCTTCGACGACAGCCACGACCCGGGCGAGCGGGCCGCGTGCGACGCCCTCGACAGCAGCCTGCGCCGACTGGAGGAAGAGGTGCGCATCCGCGTGGACAACGCGGCCGGCTGACCGGCTCCGCCCGCGCACCGGGCGCGAGCCGCGCGAGGCCAGCGGACGCGCACGTCACGGCGTGCGGACCGGTGACCGGGCCGCACGCCGTGGATTCAGTGAGTCTGGTCAGGGGCCTCAGCGACCTCCATGGCCTCCTCCGCCATGGCCGCCGCCGCCGTGGCCGCCACCGCCGTGGCCGCCGCCGAAGCCGCCGCCACCGTGGCCGCCGCCGAAGCCGCCGCCGTGGCCGCCGTAGCCGCCGAAGCCGCCGTGGTCGCCGTAGCCGCCGTAGCCGCCGAAGCCGCCGTGGTCTCCACGTCCGCCGTGGTCGCCGTAGCCTCCGTAGCCGCAGTCGTCCCACCAGCCGCGGTCGCAGTCACGGCTGTAGCCGGAGTGGTGGTTGGAGTCGAAACCCGACTCATGGGCCGATGCGGTCCCCGCTGCGCCGATCGCGGCGCCGCCGGCCATCACGATGCCGGCCGCGGACACGGCGAAGAGACGCCTAACGCGCTGTGCTCGCATGGGTATACCTTTCTTTCCATCGTCTCGCGCGACAGGATCGGCGCGAGAATGATGGCCGCGCTCGCCGGATCGGATTGTGCGGCGCGGTCTGGGCCGCTGTGGGTGGGGAACACGTCCCGGTCTCCGACACCGTCCACGCCACCCGCGTACGGTTCCACGGATCGGCGCTGCGGCTACGGGCCCCTCGGTGGAGACCTCGCCGGACGGGGCGTGCCCCGGTTGCGGCTTCCACTGGTAGACGCTAGTCGCCGCTTCGCCGGTCGGCATCTTGAGCGGTCGCCCGGGGCAACACAATTTCCGCGGCAGGGAATCGCAGGGTGAGGACGCGGCCGGGAAAGTCCCCCGCGGCGGTCCGCGGCCTCTTGGGACGGAGCGCCGAGACGGCCGGAACGAACGACGCGGACACGCACGGGCCGGAAGGCGTCGAGGCGCATGAAGCGGCCCGCGACGGGCAGGCGAAGCAGTGCCCAAGGGGGTGTGTCACATGTCCACGGGAACACTTCTCGCGATCATCATCCCAGTCGTCGTCGTACTCGCCCTGGTGGCGGTCGGGGTGTCACTGCTGATGCGTCGTCGCCGTCTGCGTGAGCGCTTCGGGCCCGAGTACGAACGGACGGTCGCGGACGCCGGGAACCGGAGGGCCGCCGAGCGCGAGCTCAGGGACCGCGAAAAGCGGCACGACGCGCTGGACATCAAACCGCTGCCCGCCGCCTCCCGGGACCGCTACACACACGAGTGGAGCAGCGTCCAGGAGGAGTTCGTGGACCGCCCCGAGGAGGCGGTGCACGACGCGGACCGGCTGGTGACCTCGCTGATGCACGAGCGGGGCTACCCGACCGACGGGTTCGAGCAGCAGGCCGCGGACCTCTCCGTCGAGCACGGCAGCACCCTCGAGCACTACCGCGCCGCGCACGAGATCGAGTCGCTCACCACCCGCAGCAAGGCCACGACGGAACAGCTCCGCGGCGCGATGGTGCACTACCGCACGATCTTCGACGAACTGATCTCCGACGGCGGCAGGCCCCAGCACGCACCGTCCTGACACCGGCCCGCCGTCCCGCCGCACTCGCCGGCGACGTCGCCGTCCCGGCAGGGAGGAACGCCATGCACAGCAAGAAGGAACCGAGCCGCTTCGCCGGCGACCTGACCCCGGAAGACCTCGCACACCAGCCGCCCAGCGGCCCGGGCCGCGACGCCCGGGAACCGGGAGCGGCCGGCCCCGAGGTGCCCGTCTACCCGGGCGAGAGCACCGGCGGGCCGACGACGGCCCGGCCCCCGGCGGAACGGTCCGCGACCACCGCGGCGCCGCCGTCCGCACCGGCGGACACCGCGCGGACGGCGGGCGCCACCGGCACGGCCGACCCGTCACGCACCGCGGAGACCGCCGCCGGCACACGGGACGTCACCGGCACACGGGACGTCACCGGCACACGGGACGTCACGGGTCCCGCGGGCGTCACCGGTACGGGACGCGCGACCAGCGCGGACGTCACAGACACCGGACGCGGCACCGGCGCGGACGTCACCGAGGCGGGACGGACCACCGGCACGGCGGGCACGCGGGACGCCAGGGGCACGGCGGACGCCGACGAGGAGACCCCCCGCCTGCTGGACGCGGACGACGAGCAGCGCTTCCGTGACCGCTGGCGGGAGACCCAGAGCAAGTTCGTGGACGACCCGCGCGAGGCCGTGCACAGTGCCGACACCCTGGTCGCCGACGTCATACGCACGCTGGCCGCCACCTTCGCCCAGCACAAGCAGACCCTGGAAGGCCAGTGGAGCCAGGGCGAGCGGGCGGACACCGAGGACCTGCGCATGGCGCTGCGCCGCTACCGGTCCTTCTTCAACCGCCTGCTCAGCAACTGACCGCCGCCCGCCGCCCCCGCCGTCCTCGGGCCCTCCACCGTGGTGGTGACCCGGACGAGGCAGGGGGTGCGCGGGGTGGAACCGAAGCCGAAGCGCACCGGGGGCGCGACCGGGGCCGGCGGGCCGAGGTCGACGCCCTCGTAGGCGGCCGTCGCGGAGACGACCGGGCGCAGATCCCGTGCGCCGTACCACTCGTGACGGCCGCCGCCCGCCGTGCCGCGGGTACGCACGCCACGCAGCGCGCGGGCCGGCCGGTCCACCGCCGCGATCCAGAGCGGACGTACCGCGAGAGCCGCGGGGACGGCCCGCAACAGGAGGCCGAGCGGCCCGCGCCGGCCGGTGGCGAAGCGCAGGCTCAGTGAATACGAGGTGACGGTCCAGCAGTTCGCGTCGGACCGCACCACGACCGGCTCGACCCGCACCTCGTCGAAGCAGTAGGTGCCGGCGATGAAGTCGGCCGTGCGTGGATCGGGGGCGAGCAGCACACGGTGCCCGTCGCCGTGTTCCAGCATCACGTCGCTGACCGGCCCGAACGGCGAGTCCGTCCAGTGGCCCAGCACCAGCCGCGTACCGGACGCGGTGCCGATGCCCGCGATGAAGCCGTCGAAGACCCAGCGCGTACGAGTCCGGCGGGCCGCGCCGGACGGTCCCGGCGGCCGGCGGTCACTGTCCACCCCGGCACCTCTTCCGTTCCGTCGGTCACGGTCGCCGCCCCCGGACCGGACTGACGGCGCGCCGGACGGCACCCGCGCGGGTTCCCGGCCCCGCCGCCGCGAAACGGCGGGTGTGTCACATGGCAGGCATCGGGCGGCGCCGCCGGGGTACCGGCGTGTCGTGCGGACGGCCGCGGGCGCCGCGAGACGACCATGGGGCGGTGCCCGGCGGCCACGGCGCGGGGCGCGGAACGGAGGAACTGCGTGGACCAGCGGGTCGCGGGCCGGACGACCGGGGGGAGGCCCGGCACAGGGGCGCCCGCAGCGGGCGGCACGGCGGAAACCGGAGACATGACCGGACCGGGTCCCGGGCCCGCGTCCGACGCCCCGTCCCTGACCGGCGGCCCCGCCGCGGCCGACGGCCGGTCCGCGTCCGGCGGCCCGTCCACGGTCGCCGGCCCCTCCGCCCTCGCCGGCCCGACCGTGACCGGCGGTGACGCCCGTACCCCGGTGCCCGCCCCGCCCGCACCCGACGCCCGTCGGCGCGTCCCCCGCACCGACGCCGTCCTGCGGGATCCGCGCCTGGCAGCGGCGGTCGGACGGCTCGGGCCCGGCCCGGTCAAGGCCGCCGTCCGGCAGGCCCAGGAACGGGCCCGTCACGGAGTGCTCGACCCCGAACGGGTGGCCGACGAGGCGGTGGCGCTGCTGCCGCGCACGGCGGGCGGACTGCGGCCGGTGATCAACGCCACCGGCGTCCTGCTGCACACCAACCTCGGCCGGGCGCCCCTGTCCGCGGCGGCCCGGCAGGCGGTACAGGACGCCGCCGGGCCGACCGACGTAGAACTGGACCTCCCGACCGGCGCCCGGGCCCGCCGCGGCCGCAGCGCCCTGGACGCGCTGCGCGCCAGGGTGCCGTCCGCCGCCGCGGCGCACGTCGTCAACAACGGCGCCGCCGCCCTCGTCCTGGCCGCCACCGCGCTCGCCGGCGGCCGCGAGATCGTCATCAGCCGGGGCGAGATGGTGGAGATCGGCGACGGCTTCCGGCTGCCCGACCTGCTGGTGTCCACCGGCGCCCGGCTCCGCGAGGTCGGCACCACCAACCGTACGAGCGCCGCGGACTACGCCGACGCCGTCGGCCCCGACACCGGTTTCGTCCTGAAGGTGCACCCCTCCAACTTCCGCGTCACCGGCTTCACCCGCGCCCCCGCGACGGCGGAACTGGCCTCACTGGGCGTGCCGTTGGTCGTCGACATCGGTTCCGGACTGCTCGCCCCGCACCCCCTGCTGCCCGACGAGCCCGACGCCGCGACCGAACTGCGGGCGGGCGCGTCGCTGGTGACCGCGAGCGGCGACAAGCTCCTCGGCGGACCCCAGTGCGGACTGCTCCTGGGCGACGGGGACCTCGTGCGCGCCCTGGCCCGCCACCCGCTGGCCCGGGCACTGCGGGTGGACAAGCTCACCCTGGCCGCCCTGGAGGCCACCCTCACCGGCCCCGCCACTCCGACCGCCGAGGCCCTGACCGCCGACCCGCGCGACCTCACGCGCCGCGCCGAACGCCTCGCCGCCGCGCTGAGCACCGCCGGAATCGACGCACGGTCCGTCCCCAGCGCCGCCACGGTCGGCGGCGGCGGAGCGCCCGGGGTGACCCTGCCCAGCGCCGCGCTCTCCCTGCCGGAGCCCTACGCCGTCGCGCTGCGCACCGGAGAGGTTCCCGTGGTGGGGCGCCTGGAGGCCGGGCGGTGCCTGCTGGACCTGCGCGCGGTGCCGGCCGAGGACGACGAACGGCTCGCCGGGGCCGTACGGGCGGCGGAGGGTGGGCCGAGGTGAGCGGCATGCGGGTGCTGGCCACCGCGGGACACGTCGACCACGGCAAGTCCGCCCTGGTCCGGGCCCTGACCGGGATGGAGCCCGACCGTCACGAGGAGGAGCGGCGCCGCGGGCTCACCCTCGACCTCGGGTTCGTGTGGACGGGGCCCGACGCCGACGGCGAGCACCTCGCCTTCGTGGACGTGCCGGGCCACGAGAAGTTCGTCGCCACCATGCTGGCCGGCGTCGGCCCCGTGCCGGCCGTGCTGTTCGTGGTGGCCGCCGACCAGGGCTGGCAGCCCCAGTCGCAGGAGCACCTCGCCGTCCTGGAGGCGCTCGGGGTGCGGCACGCCGTGCTCGCCGTGACCCGCAGCGACCTGGCCGACCCCGAGCCGGTGCGCGCCGACGCCCTGCGACGCCTCGCCGACACCTCGCTGGGGACCGTTCCGGCGGTCGCGGTGAGCGCCGTGACCGGGACCGGACTCGGCGCGTTGCGGGGCGAGTTGGCCCGGCTGGCCCGCTCGCTGCCCACGCCGGACACCGACGCCGACGTACGGCTGTGGCTGGACCGCGCCTTCACCGTGCGCGGCCACGGCACCGTCGTGACCGGCACCCTCGCCGCGGGCGCCCTGCGCGTCGGGGACCGGCTCGTGACCGGGGACGGCTCCGCGGTGCTGCGGGTGCGCGCCCTGCAGTGCCTGAAGCGGGAGCGGACAGCGGTGAGCGCGGTGGCGCGGGTTGCCGTCAACGTGCACGGCGCCCCGGACGGCCGACTGCGCCGCGGGGACGTGCTGCTGTCCCCCGACCGCTGGCTGCTCACCACGCTCGCCGACGTCCGCGTCACCGGCGAGCCCGCCGCCGACCTGCCCCGCGAGGTGAGCCTGCACATCGGCACGGCCGCCGTCCCGGTGACCGTGCGGCCCCTGGGCGAGGACACCGCACGGCTCACCCTCGGCCGGCCGCTGCCGCTGCGCGTCGGGGACCGGGCGGTCCTGCGCGAACCGGGCGGCGGACGCCCGCCCCGCGCGGTGACCGTGCTCGACGTGCGCCCGCCCCGGCTGGCCCGGCGCGGCGCGGGCCGGGCCAGGGCGGCCGAACTGGCCACGATGACCGGCCGCCCCGACGCGGCGGCCGAACTGCGCCGCCGTCGACTGGTCCGCCGCACCGAGCTGACGGCGATGGGCGTTTCCGCCTCCGGCGAGCCCGTCGCCGGCGACTGGCTCGCCGACCCGGAGCACTGGAAGCGGCTGCGCGCACGCCTGGCGGACGAGGTGGAGGGGCACGCGCGGGCGCACCCCATGGAACCCGGCCTGCCCACCGAGGCGGCCCGCCGGCTGCTGGACCTGCCCGACCGGATTCTCGTCGACGCCCTCGCCCACACCCCGGGAGAGCCCGAGCTCCTCAGCAGACAGGGCAGGTTGTACGGACCCGGCCGCACCGGCCCCACCCTGCCACCGCCCTTGCGCGCGGCCGTGGACGCCGTCCGCCAGGAGTTGGAGACCGCGCCGTTCCGCGCTCCCGAGGCCGACCGCCTCGCCGAACTCGGCCTGCACCGCAAGGCGTTGGCCGCCGCCGTCACGGCCGGCGCACTGCTGCGCGTCAACGACGCCGTCGTACTGCTCCCGGGAGCGGACCACCGCGCCGCCGCCGTGCTCCGCGGCCTGCCGCAACCCTTCACCCTGAGCGAGGCCCGCAAGGCCCTCGACACCACCCGCCGGGTCGCCGTGCCGCTGCTGGAGTTCCTCGATGCCCGCGGTCTCACCGAACGCGTGGACGACCAGCGCAGACGTTGCCGGGCGGAGAAGGAGGACGGAGGCGGACGGGAATCGAACCCGCCTGCCCGAGATCCTCGGGCACCTCGGTTTTGAAGACCGGGAGGGCCACCAGGCACCCACACGCCTCCACCGCCCGCCAGGCTACCGGACGG
The DNA here is from genome assembly GCF_044391765.1 of Streptomyces sp. NPDC018610. NCBI lineage: Bacteria > Bacillati > Actinomycetota > Actinomycetes > Kitasatosporales > Streptomycetaceae > Streptomyces > Streptomyces sp. NPDC018610. Next base: position 127,529 of record NZ_JBISAL010000014.1, on the reverse strand, counting down.
CCCCGTCACCACCGGCACCCGGACGCGCCCCGACGGCGGCGAGACCTGGCCCGCGCACCCGAGGACGCGGACAGCGGGCGGGAGGACGCGGACAGCACGCCGAACACGCCGCGCACCGAAGGCCGTCCGAGCCCCACCCGGAAACCCGCCCCCACGCCCCCGAAAACCCAGGGAGACGGCATGACCACCACCCCCGAAACCCCCGTCCGGCTCACCCAGTTCGCCCACGGCGGCGGCTGCGCCTGCAAGATCCCGCCCGGCGAACTGGAGGACGTGCTCGGATCGCTGACGGCGCCGCTCCCGGCCCCGGCCGACACGCCGCTGCTGGTCGGGCTGGCCACCGGCGACGACGCGGCCGTGGTCGCCCTGCCCACGTCCGGCGGATCTCCCGCGCAGGCGATGGTGTCCACCGCCGACTTCTTCACCCCGGTCGTCGACGACCCGTTCGACTGGGGGCGCATCGCCGCGGCCAACGCCCTGTCCGACGTGTACGCCATGGGCGGCCGCCCGGTCCTCGCCGTCAACCTCCTGGCCTGGCCGCGCGAGGTGCTGTCCTTCGACCTGGCCCGCGAAGTGCTGCGCGGCGGGCTGGAGATCGCCACCGAGGCCGGCTGCCATGTCGGCGGCGGCCACAGCGTGGACGACCCCGAACCCAAGTACGGCATGGCCGTCACCGGGCTCGCCGACCCGGCGCGGCTGCTGCGCAACGACGCCGGCCGGGCGGGCCTGCCCCTGTCCCTGACCAAGCCGCTCGGCCTCGGCGTTCTGAACAACCGGCACAAGGCCACCGGCGAACGTTTCGAACAGGCCGTGGCGACCATGGTCGCCCTCAACCGGGACGCGTCACAGGCGGCCCTGGCCGCGGGGGCCACCTGCGCGACCGACGTGACGGGCTTCGGCCTCCTCGGTCACCTGCACAAACTCGCCCGCGCCTCGAACGTGACCGCCGTGGTGGACACCGCCGCCGTGCCCTACCTCGACGGCGCCCGGCAGGCCGTACGGGACGGCTACGTCAGCGGCGGCACCCGCCGGAACCTCGCATGGGTGGCACCGTTCACCGACTTCGGGCGCACGGACACCGACACCCGGCTCCTGCTGGCCGACGCCCAGACCTCCGGCGGCCTTCTCGTCGCCGGCGAGGTCCCCGGCGCACCGGTGATCGGCGAACTCCTGCCGCGCGGGTCCCACTCGGTCGTCCTCAGGTGAGACCCGGGCCCCGGCGCCCGTGCGGGTCAGCCGGCGCGCGCCCGCAGCCGCTCGCGCTGCGGAACGACCGTGTACTTGGGATCCTCGGCCGAGGCCACCCCGGCACGGAACACGCCGAACCGCAGGGCGGCCGAACCGGTGAGCAGCGCCGCTCCGGCGGCCACCGCGAGCCCCCGGCCGCGCCGTGGCCCCGCGCACGCCGCCAGCGCCGCGCCGCCCGCCGTGAGCAACTCGGCGGCGCGCAGCAGCCGGTGCGCCGCACCCTGTTCGAACGGCTCGGCGGCCAGCCCCATCCGGCGCTTCATCAGCGTGAACGCACCCGTCTCCAGTGCCGCGCCGAGCACCGCCGTCCGGCGCGCCGGGCCCGTCTGTGTCGCCGGCGCGCAGACCAGCGCCAGACCGGCCGCGGTGCTCGCCGCCGACCCCGCGAAGACGAACGGCAGCTCCCGGTATCCCTCGTGCCAGGAGGGCACCGCCGTGTCGGAGAGCAGCACGGCCGTGTAGGTGGCGACCGCGGGGCCCAGCGCCGCGGCCGCCCCCGTGGCGGCCGCGCCGAGGAGACGGAAGCGGCCCGCGACGTCGGCGGCCGCCGCCGCCATCGTCAGCGGCGCGTACCCGGCCAGCAGCCACGAGCCCAGGTTCATCGGAGAGGTGGGCTTGAAGACGCGGAGCATGTTGACGAAGCGCGCCGGCCGCCCGAGGTCGTGCACGAGCGCGCCCAGCGAAACGGTGATGGCGCCCGCCGCGCCCAGTTTCGCCACCCGGGCCAGATCCGGCCGTCCGGTGGCGTGGCCGCCGGCCGCCAGCAGCGACGACGCCCCGGCCAGCCCGCCGAGGTACAGGTAGCCGGCGATGTCGAGGGCCTTCCAGGTCGGCTTGTTCAGGACCGGCTTGCCGTAGTACGACGAGAAGCGGACGTCGGGAACCATCTGCCGCTCGCCGCGCCCGCGCCGCCGGCGCCGCCGTCCGGCATGGGCGCCCGTCGGAGCCTCCCGTCCCGGACGCGCCCCCCGCACCCCTTCGCGGCCGACGTCCGATCCGCTCATCGGGACCTCCCGGCGAAGCCGGCGACGCCCAGCGCGGCGAGCGCGAGGGCGGCCGTCGCGGCGTGCTTCCACATCGCGGGCAGGTCCCGCGTGGTGACCTGCGGGTCCGGCGGCAGACCGTAGACCTCGGGCTCGTCGAGCAGCAGGAAGAACGCGCCGTCGCCGCCGACCCCGTCGTCCGGGCTCTCGCCGTACAGCCGGGCGTCGGGGACCCCGGCCGCGCGCAGCTGCGACACCCGGGCCGCCGCGCGCTCGCGCAGTTCCTCCAGCGGGCCGAACTGGATGGAGTCGGTGGGGCACGCCTTGGCGCAGGCCGGCTCCATCCCGACCCCGAGCCGGTCGTAGCACAGCGTGCACTTCCAGACCCGGCCGTCGTCCTCGCGCTGGTCGATGACGCCGTACGGGCAGGCGGGCACGCAGTACCCGCAGCCGTTGCACACGTCCTCCTGCACGACGACCGTGCCGAACTCGGTGCGGAACAGCGCCCCGGTGGGACACACGTCGAGACAGGCCGCGTGCGTGCAGTGCTTGCACACGTCGGACGCCATCAGCCAGCGCAGCTCGGTCCGCCCGTCCGGCGACAGGGGCGAGATCTCCCCGGCGGGAGCGCCCGCGGGGGCCGCCCCGGGCGACGGCGCGGTGGCGCCCGGGCCGGGAGAGGCGGGGGAGCGGCCCAGGTTCCGGGCGGCCTCGAACACGTCGAAGCCCTCGCGGCCCACGCCGGGCTCCTGGCCGCCGAACGGCTTGCGCTGCTCGATGAACGCCACGTGCCGCCAGGTGTCCGCGCCCAGCCCCTGGGTGTTGTCGTAGGACATGCCGGTCAGTTCGAGACCGTCCTCCGGCACGGAGTTCCACTCCTTGCAGGCCACCTCGCACGCCTTGCAGCCGATGCACACCGACGTGTCGGTGAAGAAGCCCATCCGCGGCGGCGGGTCGGTGTATCCGGCGGCCCGTGCGACGTCCGGCTGCGGCCCGGACAGCAGGTTGCGCGACGGGGGCGGCGGATCCCCGCCCCGCGTGTGCGCCGCCGTGTCGCTCTCGGCCATGTCCCGACCTCCCAGCTCGGCTCCTGAACCGTCCACGGCCCGTCCGCGCCCGTGACGCGGACCCGCGGCGTCCGCCACACCGTGCCCGCCCGTCCTCGCCGCCGCACCGGACGCCCGCGCCCGGTGCTCGTCGACGAGCCTGGCACGAGTGCCCGGCGGGCGCGCGCCCGAAACCGCGCCGACGGGCCGACGGACCGTCCCCTCGCGCGCGACCGCGGGGGCGAGCCGCGGCGGCGGGACGGCCCCGCCCGCCGCCGGGAGACGGCGCCCGCCTTTCGGAGGTGTCCGGCGCGGGGCCGCGGCCACGCGGGTGAACGCCCGGGGCCCGCCGTTTCGGCGCCGTCGGCACGGAAACCCCCCGGAGCGCCGACGCGGCCCCCCAGGGAGGCGCGATCCGACCCCGAACGAAGGAGTGGTGGATGACCGTCACCTCGGACATGCTCCGGACCTGCCCCGCCGACCTCGGCGCGGCCGACCGCGAGACGCTGGCCGACTGCATAGACCGGTGCCTGGACTGCTTCCAGGCCTGCTCGGCCTGCGCCGACGCCTGCCTGGCGCAGGACACGGTCACCGAACTGCGCGCCTGCATCCGCGCCTGCCTGGACTGCGCGGACATCTGCGACGCCACCGCCCGCATCCTCTCCCGCCACACCGGCTACGGCGTCGACACCGCCCGGGACGTCCTGGCGGCCTGCGCGGCGGCCTGCGAGGCATGCGCCGGACAGTGCGCCCGGCACGAGCGGCGCCACGGACACTGCGCGGTGTGCGCCGAGGCCTGCCGCCGCTGCGCCCAGGCCTGCCGGACGCTGCTGGACGCCCTGCGCTGAGCGCCGGCGCGAGGACGGCGGGCGTGCGGGATCACGGCGGTGCGCCGTGCCCGCGCTGCGCGTTGTGCCAGGCGATGGCCCGCCGGATCTCCGGCTCGTGCAGTCCGGTACGACAGCCGAGCTGCACCATCGTCAGGACCGGCGTGCCGCCGGTCAGCGCCCGTTCGATCTTCGCGGCCCACAGCTCCTCCTGCACGAAGGGCCGGTGCCGGTAGCGGTCCCGGATCACGGCGAAGTGCGCGTCGGTGCACGCGGTGACGGGCCGCAGCCCGTCGAGCCAGTCGTCGGTCGGATGGACGGCGGAGGAGTCGGCGACGTACCCGCGCACCGCCCGGTCCGCCGGGAAGGTCGCGGCGCACAGGTCGCACAGCTCCAACGGCAGCGGCTCAACGGGCCGTGGGCGTCCCCGGCCCCGCTTCCTGCGCTTCCACATGCTCACCGCGCTCACTTCCCGGACGTGCTGCTGACGAGGACTCGGGAGTTGCCCGCTCCGGCGGCCGTGAAACGCGCCCGCCGGACCCGGCGCCGCGGGTGTCGGCCACCATCAGGCGGACGGCGGCCGACAGGCCCCCGTCCTCGGCCGCCCGGCGCAGCCGGTGCGCGGCGCTGCCCTCGGACAGGGCCCGGTCCAGCAGTTCGAGCACGGTCTCCCAGTCGCCGCAGGCCTCCAGCGCCGGACGCAGCCGGGCCAGCATGCCGTGCAGGGCCGCCCGGGCGGGGACGGCACGCCGCGTCACCGGGTCGACCAGAGGGCCCTCGAGACCGGAGCGGGCGGCCCGCCAGGCGGCGGCCCGAAGCCACTCGTGGTGGCCGTCGCACGCGGGGGCCTCGCGCCGGGCCAGCCGGACGCAGGCCTCCTGCACCAGTGCCCGGAAGAGGCCGGCGATCAGCACGACCGTCTCCGCGCGCGGACAGGCGTCGCAGATCCGCAGCTCCAGCGTGTCCTGGTGCGCCGAGGGCCGGACGTCGTAGTAGACCATCCCGGCGTCGGTGATGACGCCCGAGCGGACCAGTTCCTCGATCGTCGCGTCGTACTCGGCGGCGTCGCGGTGGCAGCCGGCCGGGCCGGCGGTGGGCCAGCGCTGCCACAGCATCGTCCGCCAGCTCGCGTACCCGGTGTCCGTGCCGAGCCAGAACGGCGAGCTGGCCGACAGCGCCAGGAGCGGCGGCAGCCAGGGCGCCACCAGGCACATGGCGCGCACGGCGGTGTCCCGGTCCGGCACGTCCACGTGCACCTGGGCGCTGCAGATCAGCTGCTCGTCGGCGACCTGACGGTACTCGTCGGTCATGTGCCGGTAGCGCGGCTCGGGGGTGACGTCGCCGTGGGCGACGCAGGCCAGCGGGACGGTGCCGGCCGCCGCGGCCGCGAGTCCGAGCGAGGAGACCGCCGCGTCCAGCCGCCGCCGGGACGCGGCCAGGTCCGCGTACAGGCCCTCCAGGGTGTCGTGCACGCCGCTGTTGCTCTCCACGACCGAACGGTGGAGCTCGCGGGTGAACCCGGGACCGGGCAGCAGGGCGAGCGCGGCGCGGGCGCGCGGCACCAGCAGCCCGCTCTCCGCGTCCAGCAGGTGGAACTCCTCCTCGGCCCCTATGCGCTGCATGGCGTCACCCGCTCAGTCCAGCGCCCGGTACACGGCGGCCGTCGTCAGGCCGTACACCAGGTGCGGGACGATGTCGGACAGCCACGACCCGACGTCCCAAGAGGTGGGGTCGGTCAGCCGCAGCCGCGTGGCCGGGACGTTGGCGCCCGCCATGACGGCCGCGCCGAGCAGCGGCCCGGCCACCGCGTTCGGCAGCGGCCGCCGCCCCCGCCGCAGCAGCCCGTACGCGGCTCCGGCCGCGACCCCGGTGCCGTAGCCCATGAGCGCGCCGGCGGCCTGGGTGCGCGCGTCCCGTACCTCGCCGCCGCCGAGCGGCACTCCGGCGCGCTGCGCGAGCCGGTCCGCGACCTGTGCCGGGATGCCGCTGGACGGCCGGCCGCGCAGCAGCATGTCGCCGTAGGTGACCACGTCGAGTGCGAGGGTGCCCGCGGCGCCCGCCAGCAGGCCTTTGGTGATCGAGTGCATACCGGACGCTCCCTTGGTCGAGGTGCGGCGGTGGTGGGGCCGTTCACGCCGACGGGTGCCCGCGTTCCTCGCGGGCACCCGCTCGACGGCTCAGTTGCCCCGCTGGGGAGCCACGATCGCCGAGTCGCCCAGCCGGTACGTCACGACCCGCTGGTACCCCTCGGGCCTGGCTCCCTGGAAGACGAGGCTGAGGCGGGTGAACTGCCGCAGCTGGGGGTTCTTCTTCAAGGGCTGCGGGTTCTCCAGCCGTACGACGACCGGGTACGAGCGGAAGGTGCCGGCCGCGCAGTAGGGCTTGCAGTCGTTGACGGCGTTGACGCCTCTGGCCACCGCGGTCCGGCCGGTCCACTTCGTCCAGTGCAGCGAGACCAGCCGGCTGTTGCCGTCACCGCAGGCGAGGATGAACGTGTCGGGGCGCACCTGGGACTTCATGGAGCAGTCCACGAGCACGGACTGTCCGGGGGGTCGGTGCGCCGGGTCTGTTACCGCCGGTGAAGCCGGTGCCCCGGGTGCGGCGGATGCCGTTCCCAGGCCGCCCGCGCCGAGCAGGACGGTGGCACCGAGTGTGACCGCTGTGCTCACTGTGTGTTTGCGCATGTTCACTCCCGGCCGACGACGTCTGACTCTGTATCGACGCTACGGCCGGGCGGGGCGATGCACCACTCGACCGGAGCAGCGCCGCTCCCGGCCGGGAGCGGCGCCGGTGTCAGACCGGCCCCGGCGGAGGTTCGTCACCGTCCGTGTCCGACTGGCAGGTGTCGCACAGCTCGTGGTTCCCGTCGCGGGTGACGACGGTTCCCCAGCCCAGGCAGTGGTCGCAGTCGCGGGCCAGGCCCAGATCGGGGCGGGGAGGCGGGGTGGGGCTGTGGTGGGCTCCGTACGCCATGCGGAGGCGGCTCCTCGAAGTCGCGGTGGGGATGCACACCATTTTGTCTGATTTTTCTAAGATGTCTAGAAAATTCTGTGACGTAGTCGCATCCGTACGCTCCGCGACCGGCCGAGCGGTCCGGCAGGGGAGCGGCCCGGCCGAGCGGTCCGGCAGGGAGCACCCCGGCCGCGCCGATCCTGCTCCCGGGCCAGGCCCGTCAAGGAAGCACGCCGTCGACGTCGACGTTCAGATGGCGCGGTCCGCGCAGCACCGCGTTGCGGCGGTAGGGCGGCGGGTCCTCGGCCAGGCGCGGGTTGTCCAGCCGGCGGGCGAGCTCGGCGAGCGCGATCTGCGCCTCCAGCCGGGCCAGCGGCGCGCCGAAGCAGCTGTGGATGCCGCTGCCGAAACCGAGGTGCTGGATGTCCTCGCGGTCCGGGTCGAACCGGTCGGGATCCTTGAAGCGCTCCGGGTCCCGGTTGCCCGCGGCGAGGACGAGCCAGATCCGCGAGCCCTTGGGGATGGTCACCCCGCGCAGCTCGATGTCCGTGATGCAGGTGCGCTGCGGTACGAACTGCACCGGCGGTTCGTAGCGCAGCAGTTCCTCGACGATCCTGACGGACAGCCCGGGGTCGGTCCGCAGCCGCTCCAGGTACTCCGGGTGGCGCAGCAGGGTGAGCATGCCGTTGGTGATCAGGTTGACCGTCGTCTCGTGCCCGGCGATCAGCAGCAGCACGGACGTGCTGAGCACCTCCATCATCGACATCGCCCCGTCCGGGCCGTGCCCGGCCACCAGGTCGGACAGCATGTCGCCACGGGGGTCGCGGGTGCGTTCCTCGACCAGCCCGGCCAGGTACATGCCCAGCTGGACCCGGGCCTCCTGCGCGGCGCGCGGGCCCGGGGCGTCGGAACCCTCGCCGTCGCCGGGGTCCAGGCCTGCCACGATCGGGTCGACCCAGGCGCGGAAGCGCGGCTCGTCCTCGCGCGGCACGCCGAGCAGTCGGCAGATGACCGTCACCGGGAACGGGTAGGCGAACTGGTCGACGACGTCGATCCGTTCCGCGCCGGCGAGGCCGTCGAGGAGATCGGAGACGATCACGCCCAGCTCGCCGCGCAGGGAGTCGATCCGGTCGGGGCAGTGCGGCGGCCCGAAGGAGCTGTTGGTGATCCTGCGCAGCCGGTCGTGCTCGGGCGGGTCGAGCCGCAGGAAGCTCGGCGGCAGCCCCGTGGCCTCCGGCGCCGAGAACTCGTCGTCGGCGGCGGTGGCGTTGGCCGCGTCGGAGCTGATCCGCGGATCGTGCAGCAGCCCCTTGATGTCGTGGTACGAGCTGATGACGTACGGGCCGCCCTCCTCCTCGTGCAGCACCGGAGTCCTGCGGAGTTCCTCGTACAGCGGGTACGGGTCGGCGCGGCTGGAGTAGTCGGTGATCCGGCGCAGGAGCGAGGCTTGCGTCATGACGGGTCCCTCGGGCGTGGTGGAGTCGGGGCCGGCGGGGCGGCGGTGCGGGCGTACGGGAGGCCGAGCCGCTGCGGCCGGCGACGGAGAAGGGGACGGACCGCGGCAGGTGCGGCGGGGGAGGGGCCGGTCAGTGGCGGGCCGGCGTGAAGACGAGGCGCCGGTCGGCCGGGGAGTAACCGCTCAGGGTCACGGTCGGACCGTGGGTCGGCAGGGACGGGTCGGGGAAGTCGGACGGCACCGGCTTGCGGCCCTCGGGCCGGCGGTCCATCGTCGGGTACTCGAGCGGGAAGGGCGCGCCCCGCTCGATCTGCCCCTCGTAGAAGTCCAGCCACCGCGTGTTGTCGAAGCTCACGGCGGCGATCACCCGGCCCTGGTAGCCGTACACCCCGACGAACCGGCGCTCGGCGAGAGACCCCTGCGTGATCATGATCTCCTCGCCCATGGTCGGCACGCCCACCGACTTGATGTTCACGCCGAACTGGGAGGACCAGAAGGCGGGCACCCACATGTGCGGACGCCGGTCGGCACTGGCGCTGATCATGTTGTGCGCGGCCACCTCGGCCTGCGCCACCGCGTTGCCCCAGTGCTCCAGCGACAGGAACTGGTAGCCGAACAGCGGATGCGGGGAGCGGGCGACGTCGCCGGCCACGTATACGTCGTCGGTGACGATGCCGCGGAAGTCGAAGGCCCGGCAGCCCGCGTCGCAGGCGATGCCCCGCGGTCCCGCGCCGAGCCCGGACCCGGCCAGCCAGTCGGTGTTGCGGGTCGCGCCCAGCGAGACCACCACGACGTCCGTGTCGACGACGGAGCCGTCGGACAGATGGGCGGCCCGCACCCGGCCGACCGAGTCGCCCTCCAGCCCGGTGACCATGACACCGGTGCGCAGGTCCACCCCGTTGTCCCGGTGCAGCTCCGCGGCCACCGCGCCGATCACCCCGCCCAGCGCGCCCACCAGCGGGGCGTCGGCGCGTTCGGCCACGGTCACCGCGATGCCCTGGTCCCGGCAGGCGGAGGCGATCTCGGACCCGGTGAACCCGGCGCCGACGACGAACACCCGGCGCGGCCCGGCCTTGAGCCGCCGGTGCAGCCGCACCGCGTCGTCCCTGGTGCGCAGCGTGAAGACCCCGTCGAGCTGGGCCTCCTCCTCCTTCGGCCAGGGCCGGGCGCGCACCCCCGTCGCGATGAGCAGCCGGTCGTAGGGCACCTCGTCGCCGTCGGCCAGCCGCACCCGGCGGCCCGCGAGGTCGAGCCCGGTGGCGGCGACGCCCAGACGCCACGTCGCGCCGATGTCGCGGCGCCGGGGCAGATCGGTGCGGTCCGGCGCCGCCTTGCCGAGCAGCACCGCCTTGGACAGCGGCGGCCGGTCGTACGGCGGGTGGGGCTCGTCGCCGATCATCGTCAGCGAGCCGGCGAAACCCTCCTCGCGCAGCGTCTCGGCGGCCCGCAGGCCGGCCAGCGAGGCGCCCACGACGACGATGCGGCCCTCGCGCCTGAGCCACTCGTGGAACTGTTCAGCGGGCATCGGACGCCGCCCGCCCCGCCGAGCCGGACCCACCAGGCACGCCGTCCGGCCCGTCCGCGGTGATCGCCTGCACCGGGCAGGCGGCGAGGGCGCGTGCCACCTTCTCCCGGTGCGCGTCGTCGGCCAGGGGGTCGTAGACGAGCGATTCCTCGCCGTGCATGGTGAACACCTCCGGCGCGAGGAAGGCGCACTGCGCGTACCCCTGACACCTGTTGAGATCGACGACAAGCCTCATCGGCGCGATCCGCCCTTCAGCGGCCAGGTCCCCGGCGACCGCCCGTCGGCGGGCGTCCTGGGACGGTGGTCATCTCCCCCCACGCCAGCATCGGAGGCGCGGCGGCCCGTCCGCTCGCCGGACCCCGCCGAAGGGGTGACGGGCCGTGCCCGTCGCGCGGCCGCGTCCCGCCGTGAGAGGCACGGCGCGGGGCCGGGCGGGGCGGTCCGGCCACCGGGTCCGTGGCCGCCTTCGTCGCCGCGCTCCTGACCGCGTTCGTCACTTGCGGTAGCCGAGGATGGTCATCATGCCGGACTCGGAGTGGTACTGGTTGTGGCAGTGGAGCATCCACAGGCCGGGGTTGTCGGCGTAGAAGTCGCACACCAGCTTGCGGTGCGGCAGCACGATGGCGGTGTCCTTGCGGGTGCCGACGTCGTCGATGCCGGTCAGCGCGAAGGTGTGGCCGTGCAGGTGGATGGGGTGCCACATGTCGGTGCCGTTGATGACCGTCAGCCGGACCCGCTCGCCCTGGCGGACCGGGTGGCGGTGTTCGGTGGAGTAGGACTGGTGGTCGAACTGCCAGTTGAACTGCTTCATGTTGCCGCTGGCCCGGATCCGGATCTCCCGGTCCGGGCGGCGGTCGGCGAAGGCCACCGACTCCGCCGGCGCCAGCCGCTTGGCCGGCACGAGCATTCCGTCCAGTTCGGCGGGGTGGGCGGAGGGCGAGGGCAGGCTCTTGCCGTTGTCGGTGCGCAGCACCGCCAGCGCCCGGGCCTTCTTCCCCTTTCCTTCGGCCAGCGCCACCAGGGGGAACGTGCCGTCCTTGACGGTGACGACGACGTCGTAGCGCTCGGCCATCGCGATCAGCAGGGCGTCCGTGTCGTGGTGCTCGACCGGGTAGCCGTCGGTGTGCGTCACCGTCATCCGGTGGCCGCCCAGGGCCACCCGGAAGGCGGTGTCCGCGCCGGCGTTGATGATCCGCAGCCGGACGCGCTCGCCCGGCTTGGCCCGGAATACCGAAGGGGCCTGCGGGAGACGGCCGTTCACCAGGTAGTAGGGGAAATCGACGTTGCCGCCCATGCCGCGCAGCAGGTCGCTGTGCGAGGTGCGCAGGACGCGCGAGGGGCCGCCGGAGGCGGCGCGCGCCGGCGCCCGCTTGCCGGAGGAGCCGTGAGCGCCGCCGTGCTGGTCGGCGCCGCCCATGTCCATGCTCATCGGCGGGCGCTTGCCGCCGTGCAACTGGGACAGCACCGCGTCCGGGTCGGAGCCGTCCACCCCGTCCACCCAGTCGTCCAGGACGACGACCCACTCCTTGTCGTACTTCAGCGGCTCCTTGGGGTCCTCCACGATCAGGGGCGCGTACAGGCCGCGGTCCAGTTGCATGCCCTCGTGCGAATGGAGCAGGTACGTCCCCGGGTACGACACCGCGAAGCGGTAGGTGAACTCGGCCCCCGGCTTGATCCCCTCCTGGGTGAGACCGGGCACGCCGTCCATGTCGCAGCGCAGCCGCACACCGTGCGAGTGCAGGGTCGTCGGCACGGGCAGGTGGTTGGCGAGCGTGAGGGCGAGCACGTCGCCCTTGGTGACCCGGACCGCCCGGCCGGGCGCCACGTCCCCGTACGCCCAGCTTCTGATCGTGCGTCCGCCGAGGTCCAGCGAGGTCTCGGTGGCGGTGAACCGGTACGTGCGCACCGGTCCGGCGCCGCGCTCCTTCTCGGCGGCCAGGACCTCGGGGTCGGAGGGGTTCACGTACCCCTTGGGTCCTTTGGGCACGAAGCGGCGGGTGGCGCGGTCGGCGGTGCCGGGGCCGGAAGTGGAACCCGGCCCCTCCGTGGCGCCCGGACGCGGACCCGGCTCCGAGGGGGAGCCGGACCCGGAGCAGGCGCCCAGGAGTCCCGAACCGGCAGCCAAGATCGAGGCACTGAGCAAGGTGCGCCGCGTATGTGTGTGCATGACTGAATAACACACGTTTTAAGACGATATGTGGGAGAACCGAGGCGGCGCGTCCGGTGATCCGGGCGGCCAAATTCCCGCGGCGAGCCTTCGCCCGCGAGGCGGGATCACCCGGTCGGCGGGACCCGAGGCGCCGCGGGTCCCGCCGCCGACGGGCCGTCAGCCGGCGCGGGCGGCGCTTCTGCGGGCGTTGTTGAAGACCCGCATCAGATGCTTGGCCACGGCGCACGGCACGCCGTCGGCGTGGCACTGGCGGCACGTGTGCATGTGGTGTTGGTAGTCGGTATGCGCTTGCTGCAGAGCATCGCTCTGAGACGGCATGGGATTCCTCGCACGGGGGTGATCGAACGGCAGACGAGGCGCTCGACCCGGTTGTCGGGAGCACCTCACGCCAAAGTTGATCAGGTTACTGCCGGTAGTGGAAAACCGTTATCGGCCACGCTGCGCCACTTCCCGGCCGGCGTCAGCCCCGCGGCGCGGAGTACGCCCACCAGCGGCCCTCGTGCCGGTTCACGGCGATGGGGCGGCCGAAGCAGGCGGTCAGCCACGGACCGGTCAGCACCTCCGCCACCGGCCCGCCGGTCAGGATCCGCCCCTCGCGCAGCAGCAGGGCGTGCGTGACGGCGGGGGACAGCTCCTCCAGATGATGGGTGACCGTCACGGTGGCCAGCCGCGGACGGCCCTCGGCCAGCCGGTGCATGGCCTCCACCAGATCCTCGCGGGAGGGCAGGTCCAGGGCGTTGAACGGCTCGTCGAGCAGCAGCAGCGCGGGCTCTGCCATCAGGGCCCTGGCGATCAGCACACGGGCGCGCTGGCCGCCCGAGCAGACGCCGTAGGGTCGGTCGGCCAGCTCCTTGACGTCCAGTTCGGCCAGGAGTTCGTGGGCCCGCCGGCGCACCTCGTCGTCGTAGGACTTCCACAGCGGCTGCACCGTGCCCGTGTGACCCGTGAGCACCACCGTGTGCGCGTCGAGGTCCTGGGGCACGCGCTGGGCCGAGGTGACGTGCCCGATGCGGGAGCGCAGCTCGCGCACGTCGATCCGGCCGAGCCGGCCGCCCAGCACCTCCACGGTGCCGGAGGTGGGGTGCATGAGCGCGCCCAGCAGCCGCAGGAGCGTGGTCTTGCCCGCGCCGTTGGCGCCGAGGAGGGCCCAGTGCTCGCCGGGCCGGACCGTCCAGTCGACGCCGTCCAGGATCACCTGGTCGGTCGTGAACCGGCGGACGCCCACCTCCCGGAGCGCCACGACGGCCTCGGGTTCCGCCGGCCCGTGCTCCGTCGTCCTCCCGGTCATCTCCCGCGCTCCCTTCGACGTACCGGCCGCTCGTCCGTCCGGCACGGCAGACGTTAGATGCGTCCGCCGACCGGTCGTCGTGCCGTCCGGCTGGTGGACGCGGGGCGGACCGGGGGCGGGGGTTCACCCGCGGCGGTCGGAAGTCACCCAGCGAGGTCGGGGATCATCCGGGGCGGTCTGGGGCCGTCCGCAGGGACGGGCGCGGCTCGCCCGGTGGGACCGGCGGGGCTCGCCCGGCGGGGCCCGGCGCGGCTCACTAGGTGGGCCGGAAGCAGGCGACGACCGTCTTGCCGTGCGGGCAGCTGCGGGTCTCCCAGGAGTCGGCGAGGGCGTCGACGAGGAACATCCCCCGCCCGCCCAGGCGTTCGGTGCTCGGTTCCCGCGGCGCCGGCAGTTCGCTGGAGGCGTCGTGGACGGCGATGTGCAGGCAGCGGTCGTCCCAGGTGAGCACCAGCTGGGCGCTGCTGTGGGCGTGCCGGTGCGCGTTGGTGACCAGCTCCGAGACGGTCAGCAGGACGGCGTCCACCGTCTCGGGGGCGTCGGTGGTCCAGCCCAGCGTCTCCAGGTGGCCGCGCGCCCAGTCCCGGGCCGCTTTCACCTCGCTTTCCATCGGCAGTGAGCGTGCCCAGCCCACCGCCCGGAGCGACGTCTCGTCCACTGTGAGCCCTCTCTGTCGTCTGCGGCTGGAGCGCGTCTACCCCCCGGGACGCCGTCGACGCGGCGAAAACCGGACCCCGCCCGGCCGGACACCGTGGGGCGGGTGTGACGTAGCTGACAGGAAGTGAGGGGGCGTGGGTTCACCGAACAGGGGTATATGCAGCCCCGTGAACAGGGTGGTGAATGCGGTGGACATGCGATCCGTCCTCCTCGGCGGTGGGAGAAGGGCTGCGGATGCTGACGTGATACGGACGGCAGCGGCCCTCGACGGGGACGGCACGTGCATCGCCGAAGCCCGTCGTCTCGCGGCCGGATTTCTGACCCGGGTGCGGGACGAGCACGCTCTGCCGGTCCCGGACCGGGCGATGGACCTGACCCAGTTGGTGGTCAGCGAACTGGTCACCAACGCCCGCAAGTACGCCTCGGGGCCCATCCTCCTGGACCTGGCGGTCGACGGCGACGCGGTGGAGGTCGCGGTCTGGGACAGCGACCCGGTGCTGCCGGTGGCCCGGGCCGCGGATCCGGGCCGGGTCGGCCAGCACGGCCTGGAGATCGTGATGGCCGTCGTCCAGGGCTTCGAGGTGCGGCGGGAGCCGGTGGGCAAGCGCGTCATCGCCCGCATCGCGCTCCTGGACGAAGCGGACGGCGGCACGGGCAGGAAGGGCTCCCGCTAGGGCCTCCCGGCGGCCGGTCACGACCGGCCGGTCCCGGCGGTCCGGCGCGGTGCGGGTCCGGCGCGGTGACGGTCGGGGCCGGGCCCGCTTGCGGAAAGGTCGTCAGGCCGCGAGGTCGCGCCGGTCGCCCATCACCACGACCGGGTGCTCGCGCGGGTCGAGGGTGCGCAGCAGCGTCCGCATCGCCGACTTGGGCAGGGAGACGCAGGCCGAGGTGCCGCTGCCGTGGTCCATGTGCAGCCAGATGTTCCCGCCCTTGGTCTGCCCCAGGGGCCGGGTCGGGTCGTCGGGCGGGGTGCCCTTGACCCGGTTGTAGTCGATGGCGATGACGTAGTCGAAGTCGTGCCAGTACGACTTGCTCCAGTAGTGCGGCGCCTGGAACGCGGCGGAGTGGGTGTACGGCAGCTTGGCGCCGGGATCGGCCAGCACCCCGCCCGCGTCGCTGAGCGTGAACACTCCCACGGGGCTGCGCTTGTCGTCCTCGTGGTGGTGCGTCGTCCAGCCCCGCTGCCCGTTGTGCGCCGCCCAGGACGCGGTCCGCTTCCAGGTGGAGCCCTGCTTGACGAAGAGTTCGGCGGTGGAGTCGGGGGAGTCGGGGCCGGCGCCGTAGACGGCGACGATCTGCCGGGTGCCGGCCGGGACGCGCTGCCACAGCCGGTCGCCGATCCCGGGCACCTGCTTCCAGGCGGCGGCCGGTGGCGCCGCGTCGTCCGTGCCCGCGCCACTGCCCGCCGCGCCCGCGTTCGCGTGCCCGGAACCGCCGCAGCCCGTCAGGGACATCGTCACCGCACCGCACACGGCCATCAAGGCCGCCCTCCGCATCGCACCGCTTTTCCGCATGGCCCCCATGATTCCACCGTGTTCGGGCCATCCGGTCGTCGCCCCCGTCGGCGCGTCGTCACCCGAATGGCCGTCCGTGGCAGCGTGGGTACGGCTGACCGGGTGTCTCCTGGAGTCAGAGAGGCGTCCATCAAGGGAGCCGATCATGTATGAAATGTGTGCTGGAGTCGAGAAACCCGGCGGCGCGCTGGTGTGGCACGTCATGGCCAAGAACACGGCCACGACGTTGTGCGGCCAGCGGCTCGGCCAACGCGTCGACGGGGCGAGCGCACAGCGGGCCGGCCACTGTTCCACCTGCATGGCCCTGTTCGGGAAGCTGATGACCGCACCACCTGTCGTCGGCTCCCCCGCCGCCACGGACCGCTAGCCGTCCGTGGCGTGAAGGCCTGTCCGTCGTGGACGAAGTCCACGACGGACAGGCCTTCTTCCGTGTACGGCGGGTCAGCCGTCCCGGCGGCCGCGCAGACCGAGGACGGCGGTGAGCGCGCCCGCCGCGCACAGCACGCCGGTGGTCAGGGCGGCGGCGTGCAGACCGTTCATGAACGCGTGGCCGCTGCCCGCCGTGACGGCTTCCCGGAGCTGGGCCGGCATGCCGGTGGAGACCGGTGCGACGCCCATGGAGACGGCGTCCTTCGCGGCCTCGAGTTGACGGGCCGTCCGCTCCGGAACGCCGGCCGAGGTGAGGGCCGGGCCGAGCGTGGCGCCGACGCGGGAGCCGATCAGGGACACCAGCACGGAGGTGCCGAGCGCACCGCCGACCTGGAGCGAGGTGGCCTGCAGTCCGCCCGCGACGCCGGCGTCCGCGACCGGGGCATTGCCGACGATCGTGTCGGAGGAGGCCGACATCACCATGCCGACACCCAGGCCCAGCGCGATGAACGGCGGCCACAGCGCCCCGTACCCGCAGTCGGCGCTCCAGGTGAGCATCAGGAACGAGGCGGCGGCCTGGAGCACCATGCCCAGCGGCATCGTCAGCCGGGCCGAGAAGCGCTCGGTCAGCGCGGCGCCGAGCGGCGAGGCGACGACGGAGGCGAGGCTCAGCGGCAGCGTCCGCACGCCCGCCTCCACCGGGGAGAAGCCGCGGACGTTCTGCAGGTAGAGCATCACGAAGAAGATCGAGCCCAGCAGGACGAAGAAGTTCAGCCCGGTGATCACCGTGCCGATCGTCAGCGCGCGGCTGCGGAACAGCCGCATCGGCAGCAGCGGAGCGCTCACCCGCGTCTCGTACCGGCCGAAGAGCAGCAGCACGACGACGCCGGCGGCGATCGAGCCGAGCGTGCCGGCCGAGGTCCAGCCCCACGTCTCGCCCTTGACGACGCCGAGGACGACAAGGAGCGCGCCGGCGGCGAGCAGCACCACGCCCGGGATGTCGAACCTCTCCGTGCGGGCGGCCTCGTTGCGGCTCCGCGGCAGCACCAGGGCGCTGACGATCAGCGCGAGGACGCCGATCGGGGCGTTGACGTAGAAGACGGACTGCCAGTCGACGTGCTCGACGAGCAGTCCGCCGACGATCGGGCCGAGCGCGGTGGAGACAGAGGAGACCATGGCCCAGATGCCGACCGCCATGCCGAACTTCCTCGGCGGGAAGACCGCGCGCAGCAGCCCGAGGGTGTTGGGCATGAGCAGGGCGCCGAAGAAGCCCTGCACGGCACGGAAGGCGATGACGGGGGCGATGGCGCCGGACAGGCCGATCGCGACGGAGGCCAGGGTGAAGCCGGCGACGCCGACCAGGTAGACGGTGCGGCGCCCGAAGCGGTCGCCGAGCTTGCCGCCGAGGATGAGGGCGGCGGCGAGCGCCAGCAGATAGGCGTTGGTCACCCACTGCAGGTCGGCCGTCGTGGCGTCGAGGTCCCGGCCGATCTCGGGGTTGGCGATGGAGACGACCGAGCCGTCGAGCCCGACCATGAACAGGCCGAACGCCACGGCGATCAGGGTCAGCCAGGGATTGGCGCGGCGGCCGACGGCGGGCTCGGGCCGGGCGGCGGGCAGGGTCGCAGGGGGCGAGGACATGAGGAAGGCTGCCTTGTGGTGAGGATCGGGACGGGGGAGGGGCCCGCACGGCAGGCGCGCCGCACCGCCGGCGGACGGTGGCCGACGGCGGTGCGGAAGCGGGTGAGGGCCGGGGAGGAGCGGGCGGGCAGGACGGGCCGGGGCGCGCCGAGGGGCGCGGTTCAGTCCTGGCCGGTCGTGGGCCGCAGATGCGCGGTGAGGGAGCGCAGCGCGCCCAGGGCCGACCCCAGCGCGGCCTTCTCGCCCTCGCCGAGATGGCGCATGGCGGCGGCGAGGTGGCGCTCGGCGAGGGCGTCCGCCTCGGCGAGACGCTCCCGGGCGAGGTCCGTGCAGTGCAGATGGGCGACGCGCCTGTCGGCCGGGTCGGAGCGGCGCTCCAGCAGCGCGTGGCCGGTCAGCTGGGAGACGAGGGCGCTGACGTTGTTCGGCTTCATCAGCAGCGCCTCGGCCGCCTCCCGCACGGTGACGCCCTCGTGCTCGGCCACGAGCCGCAGCAGGGCGAGCTGGCCGTCGGGGAGCTTGTCGTGCGGGAAGTCCGCGCGGATGCGGTGGTCCAGGGCCCGGTGCAGCGCCGGCACGGCGACCGCGAGGTCCGCGGCGGCGCGATCGGCGGGCGTGGGGGTTCTGGACACGCCTTCAAGATTACATATGACGATATAGGTATGTCAACATAGGGAATGTGGTTCCGCCGCGCGCTGCGACCGACGGGCGGGCGGTGGTTGCGCGACTGTGCGACCGGGTCGAGGGGGTCGTGCCGGTGGGGGCGTCCTGTCGCGTCACCTGGGCCTAGGCGGCCGACGCCGCCGTCCGGCTGAGCTCGCCGGACCGGACTGGACGGGCTTGCCTAAGCCCTTTAGGGAGGCACACAATCCCTTCAGGCAACTGAAGGGATCGCCGTGCCACGTGCTGGACTCACCGCCGAACGCCTGGTCCGGGCCGGAGCGGAGCTGGCCGACGAGGTCGGCTTCGAGCATGTGACCGTCTCGGCCCTCGCCCGGCGGTTCGACGTCAAGGTCGCGAGCCTGTACTCACACCTGAAGAACTCCGAGGAACTGCGGACCGGGATCGCCCTGCTCGCCCTGGAGGAGCTCGCCGACCGCGCCGCCGACGCCCTGGCCGGACGGGCCGGGAAGGACGCCCTGGCCGCCTACGCGGACGTCTACCGCGACTACGCCCGCGAGCACCCCGGCCGCTATGCCGCGGCCCGGCTCAGGCTCGACCCGCCGACGGCCGCCGCGAGCGCCGGAGTGCGGCACGCGCAGATGACGCGGGCACTCCTGCGCGGCTACGACCTGACCGAACCCGACGAGACCCACGCCGTACGGATGCTGGGCAGCGTCTTCCACGGCTACGTCAGCCTGGAACTGGCCGGCGGCTTCAGCCACAGCGCCCCCGACTCGCAGGAGACGTGGGCCTGGGTCCTGGACCGCCTCGACGCCATGCTGCGCGGCATGGTCGGGTCCGCGTCCTGACCCGTGGCGGACCCGCGCGCCAGGTCGCCGGCCGTGAGCCGTGCGAAGAGCCCGGCACCGCTTCCTCGCGGGCGGCCTCGCCCCCGGACCCGACGGCGAGGACGCCTTCGAAGCCTTCTCCGTCCGGACGGTCTCTGGCCCCCTGAGCAGGGGAGACGGTGCTTCACGGCACGCTCCCGGGGCCGTGGCCCCGCCAGGGAACATTCACCGAGGTCGTGACGATTCGGGTATATGGATGCTAGAAAGGCCTGATGGCAGACCGTTTTGACCGTCTTCGACGGATATCGGGGCGGTCGCTGGTGGGAAAGAGCCCGCGGAGCGTCGCCGGACAGGTGTTCGTCCTCCAGGTGGCCCTCGTGGTGCTGCTCGTGGCCTGCGCGGTCTTCGCCCTCCTCCTGCAGTCCGAGCGGGACACCAGTGACGAGGCCAAGCGCCGCTCCATAGCCGTCGCCCAGACCTTCGCGCACTCCCCGGGCATTCTCACCGCGCTTCGGACGCCCGCCCCGTCGACCGTGCTCCAGCCGCTGACCGAGGCGGGCCGCAAGACCGCGGGCGTCGACTTCATCGTGGTCATGGACACCCACGGCATCCGCTACACGCACCCCATGCCCGACCGCATCGGCAAGCGCTTCGTCGGCACCATCGCGCCGTCCCTGGCCGGGAAGACCTACACCGAAAGCGTCCACGGGCCGCTCGGCGAGGAAGTGCAGGCCGTCGTCCCCGTCAAGGACCCGGCCGGGCGCGTCGTCGCCCTCGTCTCCGCGGGCCTCAAGGTCCGGAACGTGACCAGCCAGGTGGACCGGCAGATACCGATCATCCTCACCGCCGGCGCCGGAGCGCTCGGCGTGGCCACCGCCGTGACGGCGCTGGTGGGCAGGCGGCTGCGCCGCCAGACCCACAGCCTCGCCCCGGACGAGATGACCCGCATGTACGACCACCACGACGCGGTGCTGCACTCCGTGCGCGAGGGCGTCCTCATCGTGGGCGGCGACGGTCTGCTGCTGCTGGCGAACGACGAGGCCAAACGGCTCCTGGACCTGCCCGCGGACGCCGAGGGCCGGCACGTGGAACAACTGCCGGACCTGGAACCCGAGATCGTCGCCCTGCTCACCTCGGGCCGCGAGGCCACCGACGAGGTGCACCTGGCCGGCGGCCTGCTGCTCGCCGTCAACCAGCGGCCCACCGACCGCCACGGAGGCCCCGAGGGCACCGTCGTCACCCTGCGCGACTCCACCGAACTGCAGGCCGTCTCCGGCCGGGCCGAGGTCGCCCGGGAACGCCTCAAGCTCCTGTACGACGCCGGCCTCGGCATCGGCACCACCCTGGACGTGGCCCGCACCGCCGACGAACTCGCACAGGTCGCCGTCCCCCGCTTCGCCGACTTCGTCACCGTCGACCTCGCCGACCCCGTGCTGCACGGCGAGGAGCCGGCCTCGACGGCCACGGGCATGCGCCGCATCGCCGTGCACGGCGTCCGCGACGACCATCCGCTCTACGAGAAGGGCCGGCTGATCGACTTCCTGCCCTCCACGCCCCAGGCCCGCGGCTACGGCACCGGCCACCTGGAGCTGGTGCCCGACCTGTCGTCGGCCCTTGGCTGGCAGGCACAGGACCCCGAACGCTCCCAGGAGATCATCGACTACGGCATCCACTCGCTCATCTCCGCTCCGATCAAGGCCCGCGGCGTCGTGCTCGGCATGGCCAACTTCTGGCGCTCCAAGGAGCACGGCTCCTTCGACGACGAGGAGCTCTCGCTCGCCGAGGAACTCGTGGCGCGTGCCGCCGTCAGCATCGACAACGCCCGCCGCTACACCCGCGAGCACGCCCTCGCGGTCACCCTCCAGCGCAGCCTGCTGCCCCGGGCCCTGCCCGAACAGAGCGCCATCGAGGCCGGCTACCGCTATCTGCCCGCCCAGTCCGGCGTCAGCGGCGACTGGTTCGACGTGATCCCGCTGCCGGGCAGCCGGGTCGCGCTGGTCGTCGGAGACGTGGTCGGCCACGGTCTGCACGCGGCCGCCACGATGGGCCGGCTGCGCACCGCCGTGCACAACTTCTCCACCCTGGACCTGCCACCCGACGAACTGCTGAGCCACCTCGACGACCTCGCCGGCCGCATCGACCAGGACGAGGCGAGCACCGAGGCCGCCGCCGCCGTCGTCGGAGCCACCTGCCTGTACGCGGTCTACGACCCCGTCACCCGCCGCTGCGCCATGGCCCGCGCCGGACACCTCGCCCCCGCACTGGTCGGCCCCCACGGCGACGTCACCTTCCCCGACCTGCCCTTCGGCCCCCCGCTCGGCCTGGGCGGCCTGCCCTTCCGCACCGCCGAATTCGAACTGGAGGAGGGCACCCAGCTCGTCCTCTACACCGACGGCCTCATCGAGGACCGCAGCCGCGACCTGGACGAAGGCATGGAGCTGCTGCGCCAGGCCCTCGCCGGCCACCCCGGCCGGCCGCCGGAGCAGAGCTGCCAGGCCGTGCTGGACGCGCTGCTGCCCGCCCGGCCCAAGGACGACGTGGCCCTGCTCGTCGCCCGCACCCAGGCGCTGCCGGCCGACCGGATCGCCGACTGGGACGTGTCGCCGGACCCGGCCGCCGTCGGCGGCACCCGCGCCGCGGCCTGCGCGAAGCTCGACGAGTGGGGCCTGTCGGAGCTGGCCTTCAGCATCGAGCTCGTCCTGAGTGAACTCGTCACCAACGCCATCCGCTACGGCTCCGCGCCGATCCACGTCCGCCTGATCCACGACCGCACGCTCATCTGCGAGGTGTCCGACGGCAGCAGCACCTCCCCGCACCTTCGCTACGCGGCCACCACCGAGGAGGGCGGCCGGGGCCTGTTCCTGGTGGCGCGCATGGCCGAGCGCTGGGGCACCCGCTACACCGCCGAGGGCAAGGTGATCTGGGCCGAACTGGCCCTGCCCGGCGCCGCCGGCGCGGTGGACCCGGTGTTCCCGGGCCTCGACGCCCTGCTGGAACTCGACGAGGCGATGGACGGGAAGAGCTGATCAGGAGCGGGCCACCGAGACGATCACCTCCCGCAGCCGCTCGACGTAGAGCAGCATGTTCTTGTAGGCGATCTCGGTGTCCGGGTACCGGCTCGCGAACTGCAGTCCCTCGTGCAGCCGGTTGATCCACGCGCACACCTGGTCGCCGTACGACACCCTGATCAGGCCGTACGCCTTGAGCTCGGCCCAGCGTTCGGAACCGGGCACCGCGCGCGCGTCGACGAACGAGACGATCGAGTACAGGTCGGGCGAGGTCGGGCGGAAGTCCGCGCCCAGCAGGCGCAGCACCCGGGCCAGCGGCATCCGGGACAGTGTCCGGTTGGCCCGTAGCTGGTCGCTCACCATCCGCAGCAGACTCTGGAAGTCGGGAGCCCGGGAGGTCTCGATCTCGACGGGGGCGCCGCCGACGTACCAGCCCACCGACTCCATCCACTGGGACTTCCTCCTGGTGTGGAACGGGACGACCGTCCGGTAGACCGGCTGGCCGCCGATCTCGTGGACGATCATGCCGGTGGCCGCCAGGATCCCGACCAGGCTCCCGCCGAAGGGCCGGCAGTACGCCTCGAACGCGGCCGCGTCGTCGGGGCCCACCAGCATCTCGTGCATGAGCTTCTGGCGGGGCAGCTCGCCGGACGGGTCCAGCCCGAGGTCGACGGGGAAGCTCGGCAGCCTGCCGTCGCAGCGGCCGATGAACTCCCGCCAGCGGCCCACGATCGCGTCCGTGGCGTCCATCTCGTCGGCGCTGGCCCGCTCGGTCCGGCAGAAGTCGACGTAACTGCCGACCGGGCCGCGTTCGGCGCTGCCGCCCTCGAGACCCGCGGTGTACAGCTCGTGGATCTCGGCCGGGATGCGGTAGACGGAGTAGGCGTCCACGTTGCTGTGGTCGAACGCCATGTACACGCTCGCCCCGTCGTCCCTGACGACGGCGGCGAAGAGGAAGTTCGGCCACCGCAGCGCGTCCGCCGTCACGTCGAAGCGATCCTGCAGGTGCCGCACCAGCACCTGCGCGTCGTCGAAGTCGCCGACGGTCTCCCGGTGCAGCGACACGTCCCGCGCGTCGAGCGTGAAACGGCGCATGTCGTCGCCGGACCAGCGGAAACCGCTGCGCAGCGTCTCATGGCGGAGCATCCAGGCGCGCAGCGCCTCGCCGAGCACGTCGAGATCCACTCTGCCCGGGATGTCGAACGCCGCGCCCAGCCAGGTCGGCACGAACAGGCCGTCCTCCCGCACGGTCCTGGCGGTGCGGATGTGGGACTCCTGGATGTACGCGGGCGGCCGTGAATCGTCCGGCAGGCCGGTCGCCGCCTCGACGGCCGCCGGATCGAGTGTCCACTCGACGAGGCGTCCGGGCCGGACCTCGCAGCGCTGGATGTCGGTGATACGCAAGGGAAGCCTCCGTTGCAGAGGGGGTACAGGGAAGCAACTGCGTAAAGGCACAAGTGGTTGCGGTCGGGACGGGGAGCGGCAGGCCGAGCGGGGGCGCGCGGCGGGCCGGCCGCGTCGTGGGACAGGGAGTTCCCGCCCCGTCCATGGGGGCCGGGCCGCCGGTCGGGGGCTTCGGCCAGGGGTCGGCAGCGCTCGGCGGCCGGGGCATGAGTTCCGCATGACGACAGCGTGCCGTACGCGACCGTCCAGTCACTATCCGTGACATCCCTGTGCGGACCCCGAAACGAGCCCGGGCCCGACCCTGACACGGAGTCAGGGTCGAGCCCGGGCGATCCGGACGAGCGACTCTAGTGCCGCGGCGGGGGTGGGTGGGCCCGCACCGCGCGGGGGGGGGGGGGGGCCCCCCCCCCGCCCCCCGGGGGGCCCGCGGAACCTTTGGGGCCAAGAGCCACGCGCGGG
>NZ_JBISAL010000014.1:0-103521 GCF_044391765.1 Streptomyces sp. NPDC018610 | reverse complement strand
GCGTGCCACGCCGGGGGCGCCCCCCCACCGGCCCCGGGGCCCACCCGGCCCGGGCTGTCGGGGCGGCCCCCGGCCCACCCGCCCCCCCCCATCTCGGCCCGCGACGGGGCGAACGTCACCTGTTGCGGCACTAGGCCATCGCGTTCTCCGCCCGGCGTGGCAGGGTCAGCACGGCAGCGAAGCCGAGCACCGCGACCGCGGCGAAGAAGTAGAACCCCCAGGGGTGGCCGATGCCGGCCGTGACCAGGGCGCCGGTGATCGACGGACCGACGATCGAGCCGATGCGGCCGATGCCGGAGGCCGAGCCGAGGGCGGTGCCCCGCACGGCGGCCGGGTAGAACTGCGTCACATAGGCGTAGACGAGCACCTGCGCGGAGAAGACGAACACGCCGGTGAGGAAGACGACGACGTCGAGCAGCAGGTCGCTGTCCATCCTGACGCTCAGGCACGCCAGCATCAGCACCGAGACGGCGAACCAGACGAGCGTGGTGCCCTTGATGCCCCGCCGGTCGGCGACGACGCCGCCGACGACCAGGCCGACGACACCGCCCACGTTGAGCACCAGCAGCTGGGTGACGGCCGTGGGGACGGGGTAGCCGGCGTCGTTCATCAGCTTCGGCAGCCAGGTGTTGAGGCCGTAGACCAGCAGCAGGCCCATGAACGAGGCGACCCAGACGCCGATGCCCGCGCGCAGATAGGCCGGCTTGAGCAGCTCGGTGAACGGCACCCGCTCGACGGCGGGCGTCTTCTCGGCCCGGACGAAGGCCTCCGACTCCGGCAGCCGGAACCACTGGATCACGGCGATGACGAGACCGGCGACGCCGAGGACGTAGAAGAGGATCTTCCAGTCGTCGGTCACCTGCAGCGCCAGCAGCGAGGTGATCACGGCGCCGGTGTGGTAGCCGGTCATCGTCAGCGTGCTGGCCCGTGCCCGCCGGCTCTCCGGCATGTGCTCGGCCATCATCGTGAGCGACACCGGCATGCAGGCGCCCAGGCCCAGCCCGGCCACCAGGCGCAGCAGGGCGAACACGGTCACCGAGCCGGCCAGCGGCACCAGCAGGGTGAAGACGGAGAACAGCGCCACCGAGCCGATGAGCAGCCGCCGCCGCCCCAGCCGGTCGGCCAGCGGTCCGACACAGACGGCGCCGATCGCCACGCCGACCAGCGACAACGTCGCGATCGTCGTGGCGTCGCCGGCGGTCATGCCCAGGTGATGGGTCCTGAGCAGGGTCGGGATGATCGCTCCGAGGACGACGAGGTCGTAACCCTCCAGCATGACGGTGATCCAGCACAGGACCACCGTCCAGGCGCTGCGCCCGGTGGAGGGGGCCTGCGCCGTGGCGGGAGCGGGGGACGGGGCGGTGGATGTCATGGACATACCTCCCTGGGGGGCGGGTGCGGGGACGGGGATGCGCGCGGGGGGACGTGGGGGGAGGCAGGAGGGGGAGCGGGCCGTCAGAACGGGTAGTCGGCGATGTCCGGGCGGACCGTGACCCACTGGGTCTCGGTGAAGGCCTCCACGTTGGCGGCGGCGCCGCCGAACCGGGAGCCGGTGCCGGAGGCCTTGACCCCGCCGAACGGGGCGTTGGGCTCGTCGCCGACGGTCTGCTCGTTGATGTGGACCTTGCCGGACTCGATCCGGTCGGCGAGCTTCATCGCCGTGCCGACGTCCCCGAGGATGCCGACGGACAGCCCGTACTCGCAGTCGTCGATGATCCGCGCGGCCTCCTCCAGCGTCGAGAAACCGATGACCGGGGCGACGGGGCCGAAGATCTCCTCGCGCCAGGCCGGCATGTCCGTGGTCAGCCCGGTCAGCACGGTCGCCCGGTAGCCGGCGCCCACGATCTCGCCGCCCGCGGCGACGGTGGCGCCCGCCGCGACGGACTCGGTGACGATGCCGTGGATCCGCTCCAGCTGACGCCGGTCGATGATCGGGCCCAGCGCCACCTCCTCACGGGCCGGGTCGCCGACCGGCAGCGCCTTCGCCTTCGCGGCGAGCGCGGCGGTGTACTCCTCCAGCAGCGACTCGTGCACGAGGTGCCGGCCGGTCGTCATGCAGATCTGGCCCTGGTGCAGATAGGAGCCGAAGGCGCCGGCCGAGGCCGCCTTCGCCACGTCCGCGCCGGGCAGCACCACCAGCGCGTTGTTCCCGCCCAGCTCCAGGTGCGCCCGCTTCAGCAGCCGGCCCGCACGCTCGCCGATCGCCCGTCCCACCGGCGTGGAGCCGGTGAAGGAGATCACCCGGACCTCAGGAGCCTCGACGACCGCCTGCCCGACCGAGCCGTCACCCGGAAGCATGTGCAGGATGCCGGCGGGCAGCCCCGCCTCCTCGAAGACGCGCGCGATGACGACACCGCCGCTCACCGCGGTGCGCGGGTCAGGCTTCAGCAGCACCGCGTTGCCCAGGGCGAGCGCGGGCGCCACCGAGCGCAGCCCGAGCAGGAGCGGGAAGTTGAACGGCGCGATGACGCTCACCACACCGGCGGGCCGGCGCCGGGCCAGCGACCAGCGGGCCTCCTCGGAGGTCAGCACCTCGCCCTGCGGATGTGTCGGCAGTCCCGCGCACTCGAAGCACTCGCCCACCGCGAGACCCGCCTCGAAGGACGCCTTGGCCCGCACCGACCCCGCCTCGCGTACCAGCCAGTCCTCGATCTCGCCGGCGTGCTCTGCGAACAGCTCGCCGGCCCGGCGCAGCACGGCCGCCCGCTCCTGCGGTGCCGTCGCCGCCCACGCCCGCTGCGCCTCGGCCGCCCGGGCGGCGGCGCGCCCCGCGTCCTCGGCCGTGGCCAGGCCGACCGCGCCGATCCGGTCGCCCGTCGCGGGCTCGACCACCGGATGCTCGGTGGCGCTGTCCCGCCAGCCGTCGCTGAAGAACTTCTTGGCCCAGACGTCGCTGTCCAGGAATGCCATCACAGGTGCCTTTCTCGGGGGAGGTCCGTCAGGAGGGGGTGGTGAGCGCGGTGTCCACCTGGACGAGCCGCGGCCCGTCCGCGGGCTCGGCGAGCACGGCCCGCAGCTCGTCCGCGTCGCCGGCGTGCACGGAGCGGACGCCGTAGCCCTGCGCGATCTTGGTGAAGTCCAGCCCCGGGATGTCCAGGCCGGGGGCGTCGGGCACCCCGAGCAGCCCGCCGAACCAGCGCAGCGCCCCGTACGTCCCGTTGCGCAGCAGCACGATCGTCAGCGGGATCCGCTGCTGGGCCGCCGTCCACAGGGCCGTGACGCCGTAGTTGGCGGAACCGTCGCCGATGACGCCGACGACCGGCCGGTCCGGCTGCGCCATCGCCACCCCGACCGCGCCGGGCAGCCCGAAGCCGAGCCCGCCGGCCGCCGGGAAGTAGTACGAACCGGACCGGCGCAGGTCCATCTGACGCCACCAGGCCGCGTTCGTCGAGGTCGACTCGACCACGTACGCGGTGTCCTCGGGCAGCTCGTCGCGCAGCGCGGCGAACACCTGCTCGGGGTGGAGGCGGTCGCCCTCGGCGGCGGCCGGGGCGGGCACCGGCCGGTACGGCCCGGCGGGCGCGGCGGCCGAGCCGAGCCGCTCGAGCAGCAGGTCGACGACGGCTCCGGGGTCGGCGACCAGCGCCTCGCCCATCGGCGCCCGCGCGGCGGCGGAGGCGTCCTCGGTCACCTGGATGAGTTCCGTGCCCCGCGGCAGGTACCGGCCCGGAAGGTACTCGTGGTAGCGGAACACCGGCGCGCCCAGCACGAGCACGAGGTCGTGGCCCTCGAAGGCCTCGCAGACCGGTGCGATACCGGCCGGCAGCACCCCGCGGAAGAGCGGGTGGCGGTTGGGGAAGGGCAGCCGGAACAGCGAGGGCGCGGCCCATACCGGGCAGCCCAGCCGCTCGGCCAGCCGCACGCCGGCGTCGAACAACCCGGCCGAGTCCATGTCGCCGCCCAGCACCAGCGCGGGCCGCCGCGCGGCGGCGACCCGCTCGGCGAGCCGGCGGCCCTGCTTCTCGCCGGGCACCGACGCACGCTCGACCCGCCGGTCCAGCACCGCCAGGCTGTTCTCGTCGGCCTCGGCCGCCCAGTCGTCGTACGGGACGGAGAGATAGGTCGGCCGGCGCTGCAGCTCCGCCTCGAAGACCGCCTGCGCCAGCGCGCGCGGGACGTCCTGGGCGCAGGCCGGCTCCGCGGCCCAGCCGACCAGCGGCTTCATCAGCGCCGGGGCGTCGACGCTGGCCAGATTGGCCTCCGGGCCGACGGCCGGGCGCACCTGCTGGCCGGCCACCACCACCAGGGGCGTGCGCGAGGCCACGGCGTTCGTCAGCGCGCCCATCGCGTTCCCGGAGCCGGAGGCGGCGTGCAGGTTCACCAGCACCGGCCGGCCGCTCGCCTGGGCGTACCCGTCGGCCATGCCGACGACGGCTCCCTCGTGCAGACCGAGGACGTAGCGGAAACCGCCGGGCAGATCGGCGAGGAAGGGCAGCTCGTTGGAGCCCGGGTTGCCGAAGACGGTGGTCAGCCCCCGGCGCTCCAGGAACTCGTGGGAAACACGACGTACGGATGGCACAGACGTTCCTTTCCAAGTGACGCAACGCACGCTAGGCAGTCCCCGACATGGGCACCAATAAATGTTCCGGGGCTGCGATATAGACTCCTTCGATATGGGCAGTTTCGATCTCAACCTCGCCCGCGTCTTCGTGCTGCTGTATGAGACCGGCAGCGTGACGGCCACCGCCGAGACGCTCCACGTCACGCAGCCAACCGTCAGTTACAGCCTGGGCAAGCTGCGCCGCCACTTCGACGACGAGCTGTTCCGGCGCACCGGCCGCGGTCTGACGCCCACCGCGGGCGCCCGCCGGCTGTACGAGCCGCTGCGGCGCGCGCTCGCCGAGATCGACGGCACGATCCGCCAGGCCGACGCCTTCGACCCCGGGACGATGCCGGGCCGCTTCACGCTGGCCCTGTCCGACCTGGGCGAGGCGACCCTGCTGCCCCGCCTCCTGGCGGCCGTGCGCGAGCGCGCGCCGAAGGTCTCCTTCAGCGTCCGGCCGCTGGACGTCGACGAGGCCGAGCACCAGCTGCGCCGGGGCGACCTCGACGCCTTCGTGGCCACGCCGGTGCTGACCTCCCACCGGACCGAGCGGATCCCGCTCTTCCACGAGCGCTACGTCGCCATGGTCGCCGCCGACCACCCCCGTGTGCGGGGCGACTCGGTCACCCTCGCCGAGCTGGCGGCCGAGCACCACGCCACGGTCTTCGGGCCCAGCGGCCACGTCGTGCCGCGCGCCGTGCTGGCCGCGCACGACCTCCTGGACCGGGTGGCGGTCGACGCCACCCGCTTCTCGATGCTGCCCTACCTGCTGGAGCAGACGGATTTGATCGCCATCGTCCCGGAGTACGTCGGCGAGGTCTTCACCGCCTCCCACCACCTGCGCCTGGTCCGGCTGCCGTTCGAGACCGAACCGGTCGAGGTCGCCCTCTACGCCCGGCACGAGGCCTCGCGCAGCCCCGCCCAGCGCTGGCTGGTCCAGTTCATGGCCGAGGTGCTGGGGGAGCGGGTCAGCCCCGCCCAACTGCCGCCCTACGCGGTCGATCCGCAGCACCCGGACCACGTCACGGCCCGGTCGAGGGCACGTCAGGAGTAGGCCGACCGGGTGCATTCCGCCAGGCCGTTGGGCCATCTCGGCGACAGCGCGACGCCGTTTCACGGGCGCGTGACGCGAGGATGGTGCGGAGCCCTGCGGGCGATCCCGCGGAACTCACGCATCCATGTCTTGAGAGCTTGAGAGAAAGCGTGTCACGGGCCGCATGACAGACGTTCAGCAGCACTCCACGCGGGAAACCGCCGGTCCTCCCCGTCGTCGCCTGCGGCCCGGAGCCGTGGTGGTGAAATGGGTGACCACCACCGATCACAAGACGATCGGCTCCCTCTACCTGATCACCTCCTTCACCTTCTTCGTGGTCGGCGGCATCATGGCGCTGCTGATGCGCGCGGAACTGGGCCGCCCGGGCCTGCAGATCCTGTCGACCGAGCAGTTCAACCAGCTGTTCACGATGCACGGCACGGTCATGCTGCTGATGTTCGCGACGCCGTTGTTCTCCGGCTTCACGAACTGGATCATGCCGCTGCAGATCGGCGCCCCGGACGTGGCCTTCCCGCGGCTGAACATGCTCGCCTACTGGCTGTACCTGTTCGGCTCGCTGATCGCGGTGAGCGGCTTCCTGACGCCGAACGGCTCGGCCGACTTCGGGTGGTTCGCGTACTCGCCGCTGAACGACTCGCATCACTCGCCCGACATCGGCGGTGACCTGTGGATCATGGGTCTGGCTCTGTCCGGATTCGGCACGATTCTCGGCGCGGTCAACTTCATCACCACGATCGTGAGCATGCGCGCGCCCGGGATGACGATGTTCCGCATGCCGATCTTCACCTGGAACGTGATGCTCACCAGCGTCCTGGTGCTGTTCGCCTTCCCTGTCCTGGCCGCGGCGCTGCTCGTGCTGGAGGCGGACCGGAAGTTCGGTGCCCAGGTGTTCGCCCCCGCCAACGGCGGCGCGATCCTCTGGCAGCATCTGTTCTGGTTCTTCGGCCATCCGGAGGTCTACATCATCGCCCTGCCGTTCTTCGGCATCGTCACGGAGATCATCCCCGTCTTCGCCCGCAAGCCCATCTTCGGCTACATGGGCCTTGTCGGTGCGACGATCGCGATCTCGGGCCTGTCGGTGACGGTGTGGGCGCACCACATGTTTCCCACCGGAGCGGTGCTGCTGCCGTTCTTCTCCTTCATGAGCTTCCTGATCGCGGTGCCGACCGGAGTGAAGTTCTTCAACTGGATCGGGACGATGTGGAAGGGGTCGTTGTCCTTCGAAACGCCGATGCTGTGGGCCACCGGGTTTCTGGTGACCTTCCTCTTCGGCGGTCTCACCGGCGTCCTGCTGGCCTCGCCGCCGCTGGACTTCCACGTCACCGACAGCTACTTCGTGGTCGCCCACTTCCACTACGTGGTGTTCGGCACGGTCGTCTTCGCGATGTTCGCCGGCTTCCACTTCTGGTGGCCCAAGTGGACCGGCAAGATGCTGGACGAACGGCTGGGCAAGGTGACCTTCTGGACACTGTTCGTCGGGTTCCACACCACCTTCCTGGTCCAGCACTGGCTGGGCGCCGAGGGCATGCCCCGACGGTATGCCGACTACCTGGCCGCCGACGGATTCACCGCTCTGAACATGGTCTCCACCATCGGCTCCTTCCTGCTCGGCATGTCCCTGCTGCCGTTCTTCTACAACGTGTGGAAGACGGCCAAGTACGGCCAGAAGGTCGGGGTCGACGACCCGTGGGGCTACGGCCGCTCGCTGGAGTGGGCCACCTCCTGCCCGCCGCCCCGGCACAACTTCGTGACCCTGCCCATGATCCGCAGCGAGTCCCCGGCGTTCGACCTGAACCACCCCGAGGTCTCGCTCACGGACAAGCGGGAGAACCTGGGCCTGCCGGCATGACGGACGCGGCGGGCCGCACCGGCCGGGACTCCGGGCAGCCCGGCGACGTGGTCAACCAGGTGGAGGGCTACCTGCTGTGGCAGGCCCGGGTCGCCGAGGCGCAGGAGCGGGCCCGCGCCTTCACCGAACCGCTGGAGTGGCTGACCACCGCCCAGCGCGAGGAGATCGAGGAGCACTACGTCCGCGACTGCCTGAACCGGGCGCGGGCGGACCTCCAGCGCGTCGCGGACCGCTGCCGGGCACTGCGCGGTGAGTACGAGGAGCGCTATCGCCACTTGCGCGCCCGCTGCCTCGCCTTCCTCGTCGCCGCGCTGGCCGTCGTCGCGGCGGCCGCGCTCCTTGCCGTCGCGGTCACCCAGTCCTGACGCGGGGGAGCCGCCGGACGCTCCACAGCCGCTCCCGGATGCCTCCGTGCGGCGGCCCTACGGCCGCTCGGGGCTGCTTACGGACGGCCCGTGACCGCCCGGCGGGCGTGTTCGGGCGCCTCGGGTCGCTCGCGGACGTCTTCGCCGGGCTCAGAGCTGTTTGCGGATGCCGGGCTCCCGCGGCAGTCGGGAGTGCTGGTCGCCCAGGTCGCTCTCGATGGCCCGCTTCGCCTCCCCGCGACGCCGGATCGGCAGGACCGTACGCTGCCGCAGGTCCTCGACGAGGAAGGCGGTGCCCGCGTACAGGGCCAGCGCCACCAGCAGCGACGCCGCGGCCCCGTTGGCGAGTTCGAGCGTGTGCGGCGCGCCCAGCTGGTAGGCCGCCGCCAGCGCGGCGCGCACCGTGGAGACGCTCAGCACCGCGCCCAGCAGCGTCTTGCCCAGGAAACCCGTCACCGCCAGCGGCAGCAGCATCAGGGCGAAGGCGCTCAGGTACATGCCCAGGGCGACGCTGGTCTGCTGCCGCGGCGCGACGATGTGCAGCACGCCCTGTGCCGCCCACGACGTGGCGAACAGTCCGAGCGCCGCCGCGGCGGCGGTGTCCCGGGTCAGGAAGGCCATCACCGCGGCGAGGAACTGCAGCGGGAACACGAAGACCGCCAGCAGGATGCCCATGGGGCGGACCTGGTCGCCACTGATCACACCGAGCGCGGTCCCGGAGAGCAACGCCATGCCGATGCCGAAGGAGAAGAAGCCCAGCGGCAGGGGATTGCCGTACGGCCGGACGGTGACGGTGGCGGCCTCGGGACCGTTCCCCGGAGCCGGAGGGGGGATCATGCCCGCCGCGTACCCGTCGGCACTCGGGGAAAACTCCGGTGCGGGCCGGCCGCGGACATGCCTCGGCGACGACCCACGGTCCCGGCCCGTGGGGCGGGGTCCCGGCCTGCGGGGCGGGGCCGCTCAGGCGCCCGCGGCGGCGATGCCCGAGGCGTGGAGGTGTTCGAGGGCGTCGAGGACCAGGGTGCGCCGGTGCCAGGACAGCCACCGGCCCACGACGCGGCCCAGCTTGTCCAGAGCGTCGTACTGGACCTGGGACAGGTCGGACAGGGGCCGGGCGTGGTGCGTGGAGACGACGCCGGCGAGCCGGCCTTCCTCGGTCAGCAGGGGCACGCTGTGGCAGGCGCGGCTGCCGGCGTCGAGGATCACCTGCCGGGACGCCTCGTCGAAGACCGTCGCGGTCGCCACGTCGCGTACCGTCACCTGGTCGTGCCGGCGGGCGGCCAGGGCGCACGAGGTGGTCGAGTCCTCGACGAAGGCGAAGAAGTCGGTGAAACGGCGCGGCAGACCGGAGTGCTTCTCCAGGCGCAGGACGCCGCCCTCGGCGAGCTGGAGGTTGCCCATCGACGTGCCGGCGACGTGCAGCGCCTTGTGCAGGGCGGCCCTGAGCACCGCGCCGTGCTGGGTGCGCGCGTGCCGGTCCAGGTCCAGGCCCGGCAGCGGCGGCGAGCCGTGCCGGGCGCGGCCGGGGAACCACCGCGCCGCCCCGGGAGGCGGCGGCGGACTGCCGGCCAGCGCGTCGGCGAGCGTGTGCAGCTTGACGTTGTGGGTCTGCGACGCCTGCCGCAGGAGCGCGAACGCCTCTTCCGGGGAGGCCAGCCGGTAGCGCTCCAGCAGCACATGCTGGGCCGCGGCCACCGCGGTGTGCGCGAGCACCCGGTTGCGTGACTGCGGCGGCACCGCACCGGTCCCGGTCGCGTCCGTCTCCGCCGCTCGCGACAGATCCACCGCTCCGGGAAGGTGCGGAGGTCCTGGAAGGCTCCTGGCTCCCGGCAGATCCGTGGCCCCCGGCAGCTCCGTGGTCCCGGGCGAGTCCGTGGTCTCGGGCGAGTCCGTCACGCGGCGGGGTGCCGGGATCGGCGGGAGCAGCCGACGTTCGGACAGCGAGCTCACGGGACGGCTCCTTCGGTGACCGGTGGACGACGGTGTGTCTGCGGTGCCCCTACCCCGAGCAGTCGGATGAACACGCGACGTGTGGGGCGAGCCCTGGGCGTGCGCCCCGGACCGAAGCCCCGGACACGGACGACTCGCCGCCGGGCGGCGTGTCGGCGGGGCATGGCGGCTGTGGCCGCGGGCGCACCGCTCAGGGACAGTACCGGCGGGATGCCCGGGCCGGTGCGTTGGGAAAGGGAGGGTCCCCCGCCCGGGACGGGGGCCGGGAGCCGTCCGGCTCCGCCGGTGCGGCGGCCGGAAACCGTCCGTGTCCGGCGCTCGCGTCGCCTTGCCGGTGCGCCTGCCGTCTGCGGCCGGGGGAAGATGAGATCGCGAGCGGATACACGATCGAATGTCGAGGAGTGGGTGTCATGCAGCACGAGCGAGCGGGCAAGCCGGCCGGGCCCGAGGACCTGATCGACGTGGCCCGGCTGGTGACCGCGTACTACGCGCTCCACCCGGATCCGGCCGAACCGGGCCAGCGCGTGGCGTTCGGCACCTCCGGGCACCGCGGATCGTCCCTGGCGGCGGCGTTCAACGAGGACCACATCGCCGCGACCAGCCAGGCCATCTGCGAGTACCGCGCCGGGCAGGGCACCGACGGGCCGCTCTTCCTCGGCGCGGACACCCACGCCCTGTCCGAGCCCGCGAAGGTCACCGCGCTGGAGGTGTTCGCCGCCAACGACGTGACCGTGCTCGTCGACAGCGCGGACGGCTACACCCCCACGCCGGCCGTCTCGCACGCGATCCTCGCCCACAACCGGGGGCGCGCCTCGGGCCTCGCCGACGGCGTCGTGGTCACCCCCTCGCACAACCCGCCCGCCGACGGCGGCTTCAAGTACAACCCGCCGAGCGGCGGCCCGGCCGGCTCGGACGCCACCTCCTGGATCCAGGACCGGGCCAACGAGATCATCGCGGCCGGCCTGAAGGACGTCCGCCGCATCCCGTACAGCAGGGCGCTGGCCGCCCCCGGCACCGGTCGTCACGACTACCTCGGCGCCTACGTCACCGACCTGCCGAACGTGCTCGACCTGGACGCGGTCCGCGACGCCGGCGTGCGCATCGGCGCGGATCCGCTGGGCGGGGCCTCCGTGGCCTACTGGGGCCGTATCGCCGAGCAGCACCGCCTCGACCTGACCGTGGTCAACCCGCTGACCGACCCCACCTGGCGGTTCATGACGCTGGACTGGGACGGCAAGATCCGCATGGACTGCTCCTCGCCGTACGCGATGGCCTCGCTCATCGAACAGCGCGACCGCTTCCAGATCGCCACCGGCAACGACGCCGACGCCGACCGGCACGGCATCGTCACCCCGGACGGCGGCCTGATGAACCCCAACCACTACCTCGCCACCGCCATCGCCTACCTCTACGCCCACCGCACCCGGTGGCCCGCCGAGGCCGGCGTCGGCAAGACCCTCGTCTCCTCCGGCATGATCGACCGGGTCGCCGCCGACCTCGGCCGCCGGCTCGTCGAAGTCCCCGTCGGTTTCAAGTGGTTCGTCGACGGACTGGTCGACGGCTCGCTCGGCTTCGGCGGCGAGGAGTCCGCGGGGGCGTCGTTCCTGCGCCGCGACGGCTCGGTGTGGACCACCGACAAGGACGGCATCATCCTGGCCCTGCTCGCCTCCGAGATCACGGCCGTCACCGGGAAGACGCCGTCCCAGCACTACGCCCAGCTCACCGCGCGCTTCGGCGAGCCCGCCTACGCCCGCATCGACGCCCCCGCCTCGCGTGAGGAGAAGGCCCGCCTCGCCAAGCTGTCCCCGGCGCAGGTCACCGCCGACACCCTCGCCGGGGAGCCGGTCACCACCGTGCTCACCGAGGCGCCGGGCAACGGCGCCGCGATCGGCGGCATCAAGGTCGTCACCGAGAACGCCTGGTTCGCGGCCCGCCCTTCGGGCACGGAGGACGTCTACAAGATCTACGCCGAGTCGTTCCACGGACCCGACCACCTCGGCCAGGTCCAGGACGAGGCCAAGCAGGTGGTGCTGGCGGCGCTCGGCGGCTGAGCCGGGACCGCCCTCCCGGGGCCGACCGGGGCCAGGTGGTCGGCCCCGGCCGGCCCCGGTGGGGGGCGCCGCCCGGACGCCCCTTGCGCCGATGCCCCGGCCCGCGCCGGGGCATCGCCCGCCCACCGCTTCGCCGGCGCCTTCCTCGCCACCGAGCGGTTCCCGTCCGTCGGTCTTCTGACGCCCCCCGTCACCGAGCCGGCGCGCTCGCCACCGGGCGGGACCTCCCGGTCGCCCCACCGCCGGGCGGGACCTTCCGGCCGTCTCCTCGCCGCCCCCGCGTAGCTGCGCCCGGCCTCGCCCGTCACCGAGCCGTCGCGGCCACCCCCTCTCCGGTGTCTCGTACGCGCCCGGGCCGCGCCCCGTCAGCACCTCGCCGACCTCCCGCCGGCACCGGGCCGCCGCCCCTCCGCCTCCTCTCCGACACCTCGTCGACGCCGCGCCGCCCCCGGCGCGTCCGCCCCGCAGACTTTGACCATTCGTTTTCTTGAACGATTCGTGTTTGAGGCGGTAGGTTCTGGGCTCATGACGGCAGCCCAGAGCTCTGCCACCGCACAGGAGTTGCGCGGTGCGGGCCTGCGGGTGACGGCCGCCCGCGTCGCCCTCCTGGAGACCGTCCGCCAGGGTGACCACCTCGGTGTCGAGGCCATCGCCACCGGAGTGCGCGACCGCGTCGGACACGTCTCCCTGCAGGCCGTGTACGAGGCCCTGCACGCGCTCACCGCGGCCAAACTCGTCCGCCGCATCGAACCGGCCGGCAGTCCGGCCCGGTACGAGGGGCGCGTCGGGGACAACCATCACCATCTCGTGTGCCGGTCGTGCGGCGCCGTCGCCGACGTGGACTGCGCGGCCGGCGACGCGCCCTGCCTCACCGCGGCCGACGACCGAGGCTTCGCCGTCGACGAGGCCGAGGTCATCTACTGGGGCCTGTGCCCCGCCTGTGTCACCGCCCGCAGTTCCTCAGCACCGTGATCCGCCCAGCTTGGAAGGATGCGCATGTCCGAGAACCACGACGCAATCGTCACCGACGCCAAGACGGAGGGAACGGGCGGCTGCCCGGTCGCGCACGGCCGCGCCCCGCACCCGACCCAGGGCGGCGGAAACCGCCAGTGGTGGCCGGAGCGGCTCAACCTGAAGATCCTCGCCAAGAACCCGGCGGTGGCCAACCCCTACGGTGACGGCTTCGACTACGCCGAGGCCTTCCGGTCCCTCGACCTCCCGGCCGTGAAACGGGACATCGCCGAGGTGCTGACCACCTCGCAGGACTGGTGGCCGGCCGACTTCGGCCACTACGGGCCGCTGATCGTCCGCATGGCCTGGCACAGCGCCGGCACCTACCGCATCAGCGACGGCCGAGGCGGCGCCGGCGCGGGCCAGCAGCGCTTCGCCCCCCTCAACAGCTGGCCGGACAACGCCAACCTCGACAAGGCCCGCCGCCTGCTGTGGCCGGTCAAGAAGAAGTACGGCCGCGCCCTGTCCTGGGCCGACCTGCTGATCCTGGCGGGCAACGTCGCCCTGGAGTCGATGGGCTTCGAGACCTTCGGCTACGCCGGCGGCCGCGAAGACGTGTGGGAGCCCGAGGAGGACGTCTACTGGGGTCCCGAGACGACCTGGCTGGGCGACGAGCGCTACACCGGCGACCGGGAGCTGGAGAGCCCCCTCGGCGCGGTCCAGATGGGCCTCATCTACGTCAACCCGGAGGGCCCCAACGGCAATCCGGACCCGATCGCCGCGGCCCGCGACATCCGCGAGACGTTCCGCCGGATGGCGATGAACGACGAGGAGACGGTCGCCCTGATCGCGGGCGGCCACACCTTCGGCAAGACCCACGGCGCCGGCCCCGCCGACAACGTGGGCCCCGACCCCGAGGCCGCCGGGCTGGAGGAGCAGGGCCTCGGCTGGCGCAACACCTACGGCACCGGCAAGGGCGGCGACGCGATCACCAGCGGCCTCGAGGTGACGTGGACGCCCACCCCGACCCAGTGGGACAACACCTTCTTCGAGACCCTGTTCGCCTACGAGTGGGAGCTGTTCAAGAGCCCCGCCGGAGCGAACCAGTGGCGGCCCAAGGACGGCGCCGGCGCGGGCACCGTCCCCGACGCCCACGACCCGGCCAAGCGGCACGCCCCGACGATGCTGACGACCGACCTCTCGCTCCGCTTCGACCCGGTCTACGAGCAGATCTCTCGGCGCTTCCTGGAGAACCCCGAGGAGTTCGCGGACGCCTTCGCCCGCGCCTGGTTCAAGCTGACCCACCGCGACATGGGCCCGGTCGCCCGCTACCTGGGCCCCGAGGTCCCCGCAGAGACGCTGCTGTGGCAGGACCCGCTGCCCGAGCGGACGTACGAGCTGATCGACGCCGAGGACGTCGCCGCCCTCAAGGCCGAGATCCTCGCCACGGACCTGTCGGTGGCCGAGCTGGTGTCCACCGCGTGGGCGTCGGCCGCCTCCTTCCGCGGCAGCGACAAGCGCGGCGGGGCCAACGGCGCCCGCATCCGCCTGGAGCCGCAGCGCGGCTGGGAGGCCAACGACCCCGACCAGCTGGCCACGGTGCTGCGCACCCTGGAGGGCGTGCGGGAGTCCTTCGACGCGGACCGAAGCGGCGGCAAGCGGGTCTCGCTCGCCGACCTGATCGTCCTCGCCGGCGGCGTGGGCGTGGAGAAGGCGGCCAAGGAGGCGGGCTTCGAGATCGAGGTGCCCTTCACGCCGGGCCGCGTCGACGCCGCGCAGGAAGAGACGGACGTCGAGTCCTTCGCCGCGATGGAGCCGACCGCCGACGGATTCCGCAACTACCTCGGCAAGGGCAACCGGCTGCCGGCCGAGTACCTGCTGCTCGACCGGGCCAACCTGCTCACCCTCAGCGCCCCCGAGACGACGGTCCTCGTCGGCGGTCTGCGCGTCCTCGGCGCGACCCACCAGCGGTCGCAGCTCGGCGTCCTCACCACGACGCCCGGCGTGCTCACCAACGATTTCTTCGTCAACCTGCTCGACCTCGGCACGGAGTGGAAGGCCACCTCCGGGGACGCGACCACCTTCGAGGGCCGCGACGCCGCCACCGGCGAGGTCAAGTGGGCCGGCAGCCGCGCCGACCTGGTCTTCGGGTCCAACTCCGAGCTGCGCGCGATCGCGGAGGTCTACGCGAGCGACGACGCCAAGGAGAAGTTCGTGACCGACTTCGTCGCGGCCTGGACCAAGGTCATGAACCTGGACCGGTTCGACCTGGCCTGATCGCACAAGAGGGTGGGGGCCGGCCGGTGGGGGCCGGCCCCCACCCCTTTCCGCGCTCACGATCCGTGCGTCCGGGTGCGCGCCCCCGCCGTCAGTGGCCGCCGCTGGGCGGCTGGCAGTCGCTGCCGTCGGGGTAACCGGCGAACGCGTCCGCCCGGGTGGCGTTGCGGTACATCGTGCCTTCCAGACACAGCGGAGAGTCGACGATCAGGAAGCCGACGCCCGGGTTGCCGTTCTGGTAGGACTGCACCTTCCCGTCCGCGTAGCCGAGGCCGGTGAGCGCCTTGCGGGTGCTCTCCGGGGCGAAGTCGCCGCGCCGGCGCAGCGGTTCGAGGGCCTTTTCGATGCGGGCCACGGCCGCGAGTCCGTCGCAGCGACTCTGGCCGTGCAGGGGGATCGGCACCCTGAAGCCGTGGTTCTCGGCGTAGTGGTCCGGGGGCTGCTCGGCGGCGTGCGAGGCGGTCGGCGACGGCGTCGGCGTGGGGCTCTCACCCGGGCACGGGAAGTCGGAGGGCTTGCTCGGGACGGCCGTGGCGGTCGACGTGGCCGCAGCGCCACCGGTCCGCGCGGCGCCGGGGAGGCCGCCGGCGTCGTCGTCCGGCCGCTGGGTCCCGCATCCCGCCGCCAGCACGGCGACAACCGCCACCGCCGCGGGCAGCGCCCCGGCAGCGGCCCGGGTCCTTCTGAGCTTCGTCATGCCGTGATCGTTCCCGCCTCGGCGGCCGATGTCATGAGTACCCCTACTCATTCGCTTCGCGCCTCACGTCACCTTTTGAACGCTTCCACGCCCAGGTCCGGGACCCGTTTCGTCAAGGCTTGAAAGATTCCCGTGTCACAAGGCTTGCCGCACCAGTGGTCTCATCAGTTAAATCAAGACGTGAACTAAGCGGCGGGCGCGAGTCGTCGAGTCGCACGTACCTCCCCCCGTTTCACGCTCGTCGCCGACCCCTCTTCGATCGCAGGGACCCCCATGAGACCAAGAGCCCTGGGTGTCGCGCTGGCCGCACTGGCAGCGCTCATCACCCTCCCCGCACACGCCCCGTCCGCGGCGGCAGCCGAGACCCCGCTGTCCCAGGGAAAGACCGCCACCTCGTCCTCGAACGAGAACGGCGGCACCCCCGCCGCCTTCGCCGTCGACGGCGACACCGGCACCCGCTGGTCCTCGGCCGCCACGGACAGCCAGTGGCTCCAGGTGGACCTCGGCGCCTCGGCCTCGGTCACCAAGGTCGTCCTCGACTGGGAGGCCGCGTACGGCAAGGACTACAAGGTCCAGATCTCCTCGGACGGCAACAGCTGGACCGACCTGAAGAGCGTCACCGGCGGCGACGGGGGCACCGACACCCTCGACGTCTCCGGCCAGGGCCGCTACGTCAGGATGTACGGCGTCCACCGGGCCACCCAGTACGGCTACTCCCTCTGGGAGTTCCAGGTCTTCGGCACGGCCGGCGGCGGCGACGGAGGCGGCTCCACCGGATCCTGCGACAGCGCCGACGCGGCCAAGGGCAAGCCGGCCTCCGCCTCCTCGACGGAGAACGCGGGCACCCCCGCCTCCGCCGCCTTCGACGGCGACACCGGCACCCGCTGGTCGAGCGCCGCCTCGGACCCGCAGTGGGTGCAGGTGGACCTGGGATCGGTGCAGAACCTGTGCAAGGTGGATCTCAACTGGGAGGCCGCCTACGCCAAGGACTTCCAGATCCAGGCCTCCGCGGACGGCAACAGCTGGACCACGCTGAAGAGCGTCACCGGCGCCACCGGCGGGAACGCCTCCTACGACGTCAGCGGTTCGGGCCGCTACGTGCGCGTCAACGGCACCGCCCGCGCCACCGGCTACGGCTACTCGCTGTGGGAGGTCGCCGTGCACACGACCTCGTCCGGCACCACCGGCCCGGTCCAGGGCGGCGGCGACCTCGGTCCCAACGTGATCGTGGTCGACCCGTCGACGCCCAACCTCCAGCAGAAGTTCGACCAGGTCTTCGCCCAGCAGGAGTCCAACCAGTTCGGCTCGGGCCGCTACCAGTTCCTGCTCAAGCCCGGCACCTACAACGGCATCAACGCCCAGATCGGCTTCTACACCTCCATCTCCGGCCTGGGCCTCAACCCGGACGACACCCAGATCAACGGTGACGTCACCGTCGACGCGGGCTGGTTCAACGGCAACGCCACGCAGAACTTCTGGCGTTCGGCGGAGAACCTCGCCATCACCCCGTCCAACGGCACCGACCGCTGGGCCGTCGCCCAGGCCGCGCCGTTCCGCCGCATCCACGTCAAGGGCGGCCTCAACCTCGCCCCGAACGGCTACGGCTGGGCCTCCGGCGGCTACATCGCCGACTCCAGGATCGACGGCACCGTCGGCCCGTACTCCCAGCAGCAGTGGTACACCCGCGACAGCTCGGTCGGCGGCTGGACCAACGGCGTGTGGAACATGACGTTCTCCGGCGTCCAGGGCGCTCCGGCGACCAACTTCGACTCCGGCCCGTACACCACGCTGGACAACACCCCCGTCTCGCGGGAGAAGCCGTTCCTCTACCTGGACGGCAACACCTACAAGGTGTTCGTGCCCGCCAAGCGCACCAACGCGCGCGGCGTGTCCTGGCCGGCGAACGCCGGCACCTCCCTGCCGCTCGACCAGTTCTACGTCGTCAAGCCGGGATCGACCGCCGCCACCATCAACCAGGCGCTCTCCCAGGGCCTCAACCTGCTGTTCACCCCGGGCGTCTACCACCTCGACCGGACGATCGACGTCACCCGCGCCAACACCGTGGTGCTCGGTCTCGGCCTCGCCACGATCGTGCCCGACCACGGCGTGGACGCGATGCACGTCGCCGACGTGGACGGTGTCAAGCTGGCCGGCTTCCTGATCGACGCGGGCGCCACCAACTCCGACACGCTCCTGCAGATCGGCGCGCCGGGCTCCTCGGCCGACCACTCGGCCAACCCGACCACCATGCAGGACGTCTTCGTGCGCATCGGCGGCGCGGGCCCCGGCCTCGCCACCAACTCGGTCGTCGTCAACAGCAACAACGTGATCATCGACCACACCTGGCTGTGGCGCGCCGACCACGGCGACGGCGTCGGCTGGGAGACCAACCGGGCCGACTACGGCCTGCGCGTCAACGGCAACGACGTCCTGGCCACCGGCCTGTTCGTCGAGCACTTCAACAAGTACGACGTCTACTGGGCCGGCGAGCGCGGCAAGACGATCTTCTTCCAGAACGAGAAGGCCTACGACGTCCCGAACGCCGCGGCCGTCACCCACGACGGCATCGTCGGCTACGCGGCCTACAAGGTCGCCGACACCGTCAACCAGCACGAGGCCTGGGGCCTGGGCAGCTACTGCAACTTCACGGCCGATCCCTCGATCGTCCAGCACCACGGCTTCCAGGTGCCGGTGAAGTCCGGCGTCAAGCTGCACGACATCCAGGTGATCTCCCTGGGCGGCAAGGGCCAGTACGCCCACGTCGTCAACGACACCGGCGCGCCCACCTCGGGGACGGACACCGTG
This sequence comes from Streptomyces sp. NPDC018610, assembly GCF_044391765.1. Taxonomy (NCBI): domain Bacteria; kingdom Bacillati; phylum Actinomycetota; class Actinomycetes; order Kitasatosporales; family Streptomycetaceae; genus Streptomyces; species Streptomyces sp. NPDC018610. The sequence continues at coordinate 84,979 of NZ_JBISAL010000014.1, read as the reverse complement.
CCGTCGAAGGTGACCCTGTTCCCCTGATCCGGAACACCTGACCCGCGGAAGGACGTGAGGGTGTGCGGCGGGCCGAATCCATCGGCCCGCCGCACACCCGCGTCCGAGTGGCCGCCGAAGGCGTCAGCGGCGCCCGTGCTCCTCGCCGAGGGCCCGCAGCACGGCGTCCGCCATGGCCTGCTCGCCCCGGGCGTTGGGGTGTGCGGGGGCCGCGGGCGATGCGGGCTGCAGGGGCTCGATCCAGCGGTCGGCCGGGGCCTTGCACATGTCGTGGCCGCGGGTGGGTCCGTAGGTGTCGACGTACCGCGCGCCGTCGACCGCCGCCACCAGGCGCAGCATCAGGTTCAGCCGCTTCTCGGTGTCGCGCAGATAGGGGAAGTCCTTCGCGGCGAACGGCACCGAGGGAAAGCAGCCGCTGCCGTCGTCGGGCAGCAGGTCCGGATAGCCGACGACGAGCACCCTGGCGTGCGGGGAGCGGGCGCGCACGGCCCGCAGGACCCGGTCCACCTTCGGCGCGGTGCGCGCGATGTCCACCGCCAACCGGTCGACGCCCGAGGAGGTGTAGGACCGCCGGCACGGGTCGCCCGCCGGTTCCTGGGCGCCGAGACGGGCGCAGGTGGCGATGATGGACCCGAAGCCGACGTCGTTGCCCCCGATCTGGACCGTCACCAGGGCGGTGTCCCGGCGCAGCGCGTCGAGCTGGGCGCCGTTGGCGCCCTGGGCCCGCCACATCTCCTCGGTCGTCGCGCCCGAGCAGCTCACGTCCCGGAACACGGACGCATTGCGCCGCTCGGCCACGATCGAGGGGTAGTTGTGGTCGGAGCGGGCGCAGTTCGCGTCGACCTGCCGGGGGATGAGAGGCCCCGAGGTGTACGAGTCGCCGAGGGAGACGTACTCCGTGGCGCGGCCGGCGGGCCCGCCGTGCGCGGCGGCCGGTGCCGCCGAGGAGGCGAAGAGCGCGCAGCCGCCGAGCGCGACCCCCACGGCGGCCCGCCATCGGCGGCCTTTCGCCATCCGGCCCGAACGCGCCTCGTTCCCCATCTGAACGCCCCCCTTGAACCTGGACACGGCTGAAACCCGTCACCGCGCGGCGCCGGCATCCGGCCGTTCACGCGTTCGACGGGGCATGTATACCGCTCGGTATGTACCCGGGGCCAGAGCGCGGATCGAGATGATCCGCCGCCTCCACCGTCCCGGCAGTCGTCTCGCTCCCGGGAGGGGAGCGGTCACCGGACGCATCCGTCATCTCCCGATCGTTTTTGGCTAGGAAACGATCGTCGTCGGTGGTGTACGGCCCGTAAGGTGCGAGATGCATTTCGATGAACCGATACGGCGTGAGTTCCGAGGTCGGTGCCGCCCCGGAAGGAGACACCGACCGATGACCACCAAGGCGATGAAGTCGCTGCTCACCGCCCTGGCCCGGGAAGCGTCGAAGTCCCTGCGGCGGCCGGCGGAACCCAAGGCGGTCATGCGGGAGTTCTGCCGGGCCATGAGCGTGCGCGCGGGCCACCCCGTCCAGTTGGCCTTCCGCGCCTTCCCCACGGACATCCCCGTGTCGGGCCTGCGTCTGGACTGCGGCGACCGTTCGATCATCGTCGTCGAGGACGGCACCGTGCCCGAGGCGCAACTCGTCATCCTGGGACACGAGTTGTGGCACGAGGAGTGCGGTCACCGTGCCGGGCACGGCGTCGGAGCGCCCGCGGCGGCCCGCGCGCCGTCGGCCGTCCAGTCGCCCGAGGCGCTGCGCCGCGCCGCGGAGCGGATCCTGTCCGGCGCCGAGGTCCCCCGCGAGGCCCTGGTGACGGCGGCCGCCCGGGCCGACTCGGCCGACGACCACGAGGCGGAGGCCGAGACCTTCGGCCTGCTCTTCGGCCGCGAGGTCCGCACCTGGATGACGGGCCGGTACGCCGAGGGCCCGGTCAGCCCGGCGACCGTGGAAGGCCGCATCAACCTGTCGCTCCTCAACCGCGGGGGTCGCATCCTGGGATGAACTCCCACTTCCACATCCCCTACGCCATCCCGACCCTTCTCCTGGCGGTCGCGGTGGCCTTCAGGGTGCCGACGTTCCTGCGCGCCTGGCGCGACGCCGAGGTACGGGCGACCACCCTGCTGCTGCTGTGCGCCACGGCCGTCCTCGTCGTGATCACCCCGGTCAACATCGACCGGCTCAACCGGCTGACGGGCGTCCCGAACATCGCGTCGCCCTGGGCCTACTCCTTCCTGACCGCGTCCTGCGCCACCGGCCTGGCCATGATCATCCGCTGGCGGGAGCCGCCCTCCCGGCGACGCCGTCGCACCATCCGCCGCCTGTACGGGGCGTACGCCGGTGTCGTCGCCGCCCTGTGGACCACCTTCTGGCTCGCCGACGCGCCCGTGCCGCGCATCTACGACCTGGACACCTACTACGCCACCACGCCCTGGATGCGCGAACACATCCTGCTCTACCTGCTCGCGCACCTCGCCTCGTGCTTCATCTCGACCCGCCTGCTGTGGAAGTGGTTCACCCAGATCGCGAACCCCTGGCTGAAGACCGGAGTCGTCTTCCTCCAGCTGGGCTACGCCGCGGGCCTGGTCTTCGACGCGGCAAAACTGACCGCGGTGACGGCCCGCTGGACCGGGACGGACTGGGACGCCCTGAGCACCCGCGCCGCGCCGCCCTTCGCCCTCGCCCAGGCGACCCTGCTGGCCGTCGGATTCATCGTCCCCCAGGCGGGTCCCGCCCTGACGCACTGGGCGCGCGACCGGGCCGAGTACCGCCGGCTGGGACCGCTGTGGCGGACGGTCAAGGTCCTGGCGCCCGCGGCGGCCAAGGCCCGCATCGGCTTCTGGTCACCGCTGGACCTGCGCCTGCTGCAACGGCGCCAGCGCATCCACGACGCGCTGCGCGTGCTCGCCAGCCGTCTCGACCACGGCTTGTACGAACGCGCCCACCGCACGGCGGCGGCCACGCGCGGCGAGGCCGAGGCGCACGGCCTGGCCGGAGCCGTCGCCGTTCTGGCCGCCGTCGACGCCTACCGTGCCGGGGACACGGGCGCGGACGCAAGGGCGGACGAGGCCGGACCCGCCGCCCGGCCGACCGGGACCGGCGCCGACCTGAGCGACCACATCGACGCCGTCTCCCTCGCCCTGCGCCACCCTCGCACCGTCGACGGCATCCGCCGGCGGGCGACCAGCACAGAAAGCCTGAACGTCCATGTCTGACAGAGCCACCACCGGCCGGCCCACCGCGATCGTCATAGGCGCGAGCGCGGCGGGCCTCTTCGCCGCCGCCGCGCTCACCGAGTTCGCCGACGTCACGGTCGTCGAACGCGACACCCTGCCCGACGGAGCCGAGCCGCGCCGCGGCGTGCCCCAGGCCCGGCACGCCCACCTCGTCTGGAGCGGTGGCGTACAGGCCTTCGAGGAACTGCTGCCCGCAGTGACCGACGACGTCGTCGCCCGGGGCGGCCGACTGGTCCACATCATGGGCGACATGGTCTCCAGGGCGCCGAACGAGGTCTGGTTCCGGCGCTTCCTGGCCACCCACCACCGCAATCTGGTCAGCTCCCGCGACCTGCTCGACCACGTACTGCGCGAGCGCGTCCTCGCCCACGAGCGCGTCACGCTCCGCCAGGACACCACCGCGCTGGGTCCGACGGGCGACGCCGGCCGCGTCACCGGGCTGCGGGTGCGCACGGGCGGGAGCGAGCAGACCCTCGCCGCCGACCTGGTCGTCGACGCCTCCGGCCGTGGCTCCCGCTCCCCGCAGTGGCTCGAGGAGCTCGGCCTGCCGCGCGTCACCGAACGGCGCGTCGACGCCGGCGTCACCTACGCCACACGCCTGCACCGCGCCCCCGGCACCACGGCGGACATCGACTTCCCCCTGATCAACGTGCAGGCCAACCCGGCCAAGGGCCCCGGCCGGGGCGGCATCATCCTGCCCGTCGAGGGCGGCCGGTGGATCGTCACCCTCGCCGGCACCCGGGGCGCCGAACCGACCGCCGACCCGGACGCCTTCGTGGACTTCGCGCTCAGCCTCGGCGACCCCGTCATCGGCGAGCTGCTCGAGGACGCCGAACCGCTGGAGGACGTCACCCTCTCCCGCAGCACCGCCAACCACCGCCGCTACTACGAGAAGGCCAGGTACTGGCCCGACGGCTACCTCGTCGTCGGCGACGCCGTCGCCGCGTACAACCCCGTCTACGGGCACGGCCTCACCGTCGCCGCGCAGTGCGCCCTCGCCGTCCGCGACGTCCTGCGCACCACCGCCCTCACCGCCCCCGGCACCGCGCGCCGCCTCCAGCGCGCCGCGTCCCGTCCCGTCGCCGGCGCCTGGGACCTCGCCGTCGGCCAGGACGCCTTCTACCCGGGCGCCGCCGACACGCCGCCCACCGCCGTGGAGCGCCTCCTCGCCCGGTTCGTCGACCGGGCGGTGGCCACCGGGGCGCGCAACCCGCGTGCGATGGGCGCGCTGCTGGACGTCATGAGCCTGGAGAAGCCGGCCACGCGGCTGTTCTCCGCCGACATGCTCGTCCCGATGCTGCTGGGCCCGAGGAGGCCGCACCTTGAGCAGCCCCCGCTGACCGAGACCGAACGGAAGGCCGCCACCACCCCGCGCTGACCCGGCCGGCGGCCGCCTCGGGGCGAGGACGCGAACGGACGCCCATGCCGTCGGCCACGAGCCTACGGCGGGTCACGACCCGCACGGCTCACCGGGACCGCCCGGCCTGGCAAGGCCGCCGCGCCACGGTGAAGCGCGCCCGAGCCCGGCCGCGACCGCGTGTCCGGGCGCAGCACCGCCCGTGCGGGCTACGTCGGCGCGCCGATCTCCACGGCCGCGGCGCGCAGTGCGGCGGCGACCCGGACGACGGGCTCGGCCGGCGGGTGCGGCAGCCGTGCCAGCAGCAGGCGCCGCTGCTCCTGGGGCCCGCCCCGGACCGGCAGGACGCGTACGCCCGGGGGCGCGGCCCCGGCGAGCGAGGCGGGCAGCGTGGTCAGACCGCAGCCGGCGGCCACGAGATGCAGTTTGGCCAGCCAGTCCCGGGCGGTGTGGGCGATGTCGGGCCGCTCGTCCAGCCCCGGCCACACCCCCATCAGCCGGTCCTCGTCCGACGGGGGAGCGGCGATCCAGCGCCGGCCGCGCAGGTCGGCGACGTCGACGAAGTCGCCGCGGGCCAGCGGATCGGCGGCGGGCACCGCGACACACAGGGCGCGCTCGGTGAGCGTCCGCAGCACCAGTGGGGGCGACTCGGCGTCCGGGGGACGGAACGGCGGCACCGACGCCAGCACCGCGAGATCCAGGCTGCCCGCGCGCAGGGCCCGCACGAGTTCGGGCGTGGCGCCCTCCCGGCCGACCACCCGGACGGCCGGGTCCGTGCGGCGCAGGGCGGCCAGCGCCCTGGGCAGCAGGACGCCGCCGGCGCTGGGGAACCAGCCCACCCGCACGACGCCGCCCTCGGCGGGCAGCCCGGACAGCTCCCGCGCGGTCGCGTCGATCTGGTCGAGCACGACCGTGGCCCGGCGCAGCACGACGCGGCCCGCGGGGGTCAGCCGAACGCCCTCGCGCCGCCGCTCCAGCAACTCCGTGCCCGCGGCCCGTTCGATCGAGGCGATCTGCCGGGACACCGCCGACTGGGTGTAGCCCAGCGACTCCGCCGCCGCGGTGAAGGTCCCGCGCTCGGCCACGGCGCGGAAGACGCGCAGCGCGGTCAGCGACACATCGGTGAAGTCCATGACGATCACGCATACTAGCCGTGCGCAACTCTCGTTGGACGCATCAACTGCCGCCTCATACCGTGGAGTTCATGAAGACATCACGTATCGCGCTGGTGACCGGGGCCAACCAGGGGCTCGGCCGGGCCCTCGTCGAGGGACTGGCCGCCCGGATGGGGCCGGACGACCTGGTCCTGCTCACCGGCCGTGACGCCGGCCGTGTCCGCGACGCCGTCGGAGAGATCGCGCGGTCGCCCGCCGCCCGCGGCCGGGTGGAGGGGCGGGTCCTGGACGTCACCGACGCCGGGGCCGTCTCCGCCCTGGCCGCGGAACTCGGCGAGCGGCACGGCGGAGTGGACGTGGTGATCTCCAACGCCGTCGCCCCGCTGCTGCCCGACAGGTCGCAGGCCGAACAGGCCGACCGGTTCATCGACGTCGCCAACGGCGCCACCCATAGCGTCCTGCGCTCGTTCGGCCCGGTGCTGAACCCCGGCGGCCGGCTGCTCGTCGTGGCCAGCAGCCTGGGCACGCTCGGCCGCCTCGACCCCCGGCTGCGCCCCCTGTTCGACGGCGCGAGTCTCGACCAGGTCGAGTACGCCGTGGAGTCCTGGCGCAGCGCCGTGCACTCCGGGACCGCGCGGGAGGCGGGCTGGCCGCTGTGGGTCAACGTGCCCTCGAAGGTCGCCCAGGTGGCCGCGGTGCGCGCGGTGGCCGCCGAGCGGCGCGACCGCGACCTCGCTGACGGCACCCTGATCGCCGCCGTCTGCCCCGGCATGGTCGACACCCGCGCCTCCCGGCCCTGGTTCAGCGACTACAGCCAGGCCCAGACCCCGGCCCGCGCGGCCGAGGCGGTGCTGGACCTGGTGTTCGCCGAGGGGGCCGACCCGGCCCTCTACGGCGAGCTGGTCCGCTTCGGCAAGGCCCTGCCGTGGCACGGGGGAGAGCCGTCCACGGAGCAGGACGCCCTGCTCGTGCCCTGACCACCGCGCACACCGGCCCGCACCGCCCGTGCGCGGTGATCCGCCGCGCCCGGCGGCACGCCCCGGCGTGCGGGACGGGGCGGGAGCGAGCAGGGTGGAACGCGGACACGCCCGTACCGTGTCCGGAAGGAGCACCCCCATGGCGAAGGACACCTCCGGGAAGAAGGAGCCGGCCAAGGGCGACAAGGTCTCCTGGCGCAGTCACGGCAGCGAGACCACGGGGACGGTGAAGCGGAAGATCACCGAACGGACCGAGGCCGCGGGCCGCACCGTCGACGCCTCGCCCGACGAACCCCAGTACGAGGTGCGCAGCGACAAGTCCGGCCGCTCGGCCGTGCACAAGCCGTCGGCCCTCAAGCGGAAGAAGTAGGACGGGAGGAGCGGTACGGATCCCGACGGGCGGCGGGATCCGTACGCGCACCGGCGCGGGACAATGGAGGAGCACACCGCACGCTCCCCCATACCTCCGGAACACGTATGCACCCGTCGGACCGGCCCGGCCCGCACAGCTCGCGGCAGGAGAGCCTCTTCCCGCTCGACGCCCTGCACCCCGGGCACACCCCCGCCTCCTCGCACACCGCCCGGTCCGGCGACGTGCCGGAGCCCGCCGCCCTGTCCCCGGAAGCCGCCCGTCTCCTGGACGTGCGCGAGATCCACGCCGAGCCCGAGGCGGCGGCCTCCCCGCGCGGACGGCAGATCCTGGCCCGCTTCCCGCACGCCCGCCTGGTCGAGGTGGACTCGCACTGGCGCATCCCGCACCTGCACGGCAACGAGGGCAACGTCGAGCGATGGGTGCGGGTGAAGACCGAGACCCTGGTCCTCGGGGTCCGCAAGACCCTCACCACCCGGCCCAACGGCCGCTCCGCCGACTGGATCGCCCCCGGGGCCTCCAACGGCTGCGCCATGGCGTGCGCCTACTGCTACGTGCCGCGCCGCAAGGGCTACGCCAATCCGATCACCGTCTTCACCAACGTCGACGCGATCATCGCCCACCTGGAACGGCACATCGCCCGCCAGGGACCCAAGCCCGAGCCCAACCAGTGCGACCCCGAAGCCTGGGTGTACGACGTCGGCGAGAACGGCGACTGCTCGGTCGACGCGCTGATCTGCGACAACACCGCCGACCTGATCCACGCCTTCCGCGCCTGGCCGACCGCCAAGGCGAGCTTCGCCACCAAGTTCGTCAACCGCGACCTGCTGGGTCTCGATCCCCGCGGACGCACGCGCGTGCGGTTCTCGGTCATGCCTCCGAAGGACTCCCGGCTGCTGGACATCCGCTGCAGCCCGGTCGCCGAGCGGATCGCCGCCGCGGGGGACTTCCTGGAGGCTGGGTACGAGGTCCACTTCAACCTGTCGCCGGTGGTGCTGCGGCCCGGCTGGGAAGAGGACTGGGCCGAGCTGCTGCGCCACCTGGACGACGTGCTGCCGCCGGCCGTGAAGGCGCAGGCCGCCGCCGAGGTCATCCTGCTCACCCACAACCGCGCGCTGCACGAGGTCAACCTCGGCTGGCACCCGCGCGCCGAGGAGACGCTGTGGCGCCCGGACCTGCAGCAGGCCAAGCAGTCGCAGAACGGCGCCGCCAACGTCCGCTACCGCACCGGCGTGAAGGGCCCCGCCGTACGCCGGCTGCGGGAACTGATGGCGGCCCACGCCCCCTGGCTCACCCTGCGCTACGCCTTCTGACCGGGACCACCCGCGAAGCGGCGCCTGCGGTGGTCCCTCGGGGCAGCAGGTGATCCGCCAGTTCGTCCAGAGCTCCACGACCCGGCGGGCCTGCCGGGGATCGGTCAGGGCGGCCGCGAGAGCCTCCTCGGCGGGCCGGGTGGCGCGCTCGTGGACGGCGCGGCGCGCCCTCTCGGTCAGGGTCAGCAGGGTGCGGCGGCCGTCGGCCGGGTCCTGGGCCGCCTCCAGGAGGCCGCGCTCCCGCAGCCGCTGGACCGACGTGGACACATGGCTCTGGACGAAGCCCGTGCGGGCGCGGATGTCCCCACCGCCGGATTCGTCAGCGCCCTGCGCACGGCGCCCGACGGCCACGCACCCGCCCCGGACGCGGCGGCGCCGCAGGCCTGAGACGGGCCCGCCCGCCCACTTCACGGCACCGCGCCGCCGACCCCCATGGCGCGGTGCCCCCAGCCCGGACCGATTGCCCGCGCCCAGGGCGGCTACTCGGCACCCATGACACACAACACGCGCGCCCGCCGCGCCACGGAGGCAGCCGGCCGTCTCCTGCCCGACGACGCCGGCCCCGGCCGCATCCTGCGCGGCGTCGACAGGATCGAGCGGTTCACCGGAGCCGACCGGATGCTCGACCGGATCCGCGACGCCGTGCGAGGCGTGCCCCTGGGCCCGGCCCGGGACGGCCTGCACGGGCGGTGGCTGGGGCATCCCGTCCACCCCCTCATGGTGCAGCTCCCCATCGGCAGCTGGCTGTCGGCGGCCGTCCTCGACTTCATCCCGGGGCAGCGCCGCGCCGTCCGCACCCTGATCGCCACCGGGCTGCTGTCCGCCACACCGGCCGCCGTGGCGGGCCTGGTCGACTGGGCCGAGCTGCACCGGCAGCAGATGCGCGTCGGCGCGGTGCACGCCGCCGCCAACATGGCGGCCCTCGCCCTGTACACCGGATCGCTCACCGCACGGCTGCGCGGCAGGGAAGGACGCGGCAAGCTGCTGGGCCTGGCCGGACTGGGCGCGGTCGCCGCCGGCGGCGCGCTCGGCGGCCACCTGGCCTACCGGCAGGCCTCGGGGGCCAACCACGCCGAACATGTGTCGCACCTGGTCTCCCCGGGCTGGCACCCGGTCGCCGACCTCGCCGACCTGCCCGACGGCAGCCCCGTGCAGCGCGAGATCGACGGCATCGCCGTCGTCGTGGTCCGGCAGGGACCTCGCACCGTGTACGTCCTCGCCGAACGCTGCAGCCACATGGCCGGCCCTCTCTCCGAGGGCACGGTCGAGAACGGATGCCTGCGCTGCCCCTGGCACGGCAGCGTCTTCCGCCTCTCCGACGGCTGGAACGTCCAGGGACCGGCCACCGCCCCCCAGCCCGCGTTCGACACCCGAATCGTCGACGACCGGGTGGAGGCCCGGCTGCGCACGTGACCGGCCGTTCCGGCCGCACCGACCGCGCCCCGTCCGGACCGGACGGGGCGCCGTCACGGGATCCCGGCGAACCGGGGCCGGCCGGCGGCCGCCGGGGCTAGAGTCGGGAGGCGGTCGGAGGCCGACGCGTCCTCCCGAGGCCAGCCGACCGGCGGATCCCGACCCGATCAGTGAGGTGGCAGCCCGTGACCGTCGTCGACCTCGCCGCGCTCGGCGAGTCGTTCACCCGCGACCCCTACCCTGTCTACGCCCGGTTACGGGCCGAGGGCCCGGTGCACCGCATCAGGATGCCGGAGGGCGGTGCCGAGGCCTGGCTCGTCGTCGGCCACGAGGCCGGGCGCGCCGCACTCGCCGACACCAGGCTCACCAAGGACTGGAGCAAGGCGTCCCCCTCGCTGCCGCTCGGCGCCGTCTCCTCCGGCCCCCACATGCTCAGGGCCGATCCGCCGGACCACACCCGGCTGCGCGGGCTGGTCTCCCGCGAGTTCACCCCCCGCCGGGTGGACGAACTCGCCCCGCGCGTCCAGAAGACCGCCGACGCGCTCCTGGACGCGATGCTCGCCGCGCCCGACGGACGCGCCGACCTCGTCGAGGCGCTGTCCTTCCCGCTGCCCATCTCCGTCATCTGCGAACTCCTCGGCGTTCCCGATCTCGACCGCGAGACCTTCCGGACCTGCTCCAACGACGCCCTCGACGCCACCGATCCGGGCCGGCGCAAGGCCGCCTCCGCCTCGATGGCGCGGTACATCGAGGACCTCGTGGCGGCCAAGCGCGGCAACCCCGGCGACGACCTCCTCAGCGGCCTGATCCACGGCTCGGACGACGACGGCGACGCCCTCACCCACGAAGAACTCGTCGGCATGGCCTGGCTGTTGCTCGTCGCAGGCCATGAGACCACCGTGAACCTCATCTCCAACGGGGTCCTGGCCCTCCTCACCCACCCCGGGCAACTGGCCGCCCTGCGCGCCGACCTCACCCTCATCGACGCGGCGGTCGAGGAGATGCTGCGCTACGACGGCCCAGTGGAGACCCCGACCTACCGCTTCACCACCGACCCGGTGACGATCGCCGGCACCCCCGTCCCGGGCGGCGGCGAACTCGTCCTGATCGCCATCGCCGACGCCGACCGCGATCCCGCGCGCTTTCCCGAGCCCGACCGCTTCGACATCCGCCGCGACGCCCGCGGCCATGTGGCCTTCGGCCACGGCATCCACTACTGCCTGGGCGCGCCGCTGGCCCGCCTGGAGGCCCGCATCGCCGTCACGACACTGCTGGAGCGCTGCCCCGACCTGGCCCTGGACATCCACCCGGCGGCGATCTCCTGGCGCCAGGGCATGATGATCCGCGGCCCGCGCAGCCTGCCCGTGCGCTTCGGCCGCTAGTGCCGCAACAGGCGACGTTCGCCCCGTCGCGACGCCCGGCACGCCTCCCCCAAGCTCTTCGAGCAGGGGGGACCCCCACTCGCCGCACCGGCCGAAAGCCCGAGTACGTCCAGTACGAGGGCTTCCGGCCGGCACGGCGAGAGCACGCACCGGGCGCCGCTCCTCGACGGGCAAACGTTGCCTGCCGCGGCACTGGTGCTGTGACCGGGCAGACCTTTCCGGCCCCAGCACCAGCACGACGGCGACACGGCTCGGGCACCGTGTCGCCGTTCCGGTGCGGGAGGCGGCGGACGCTCAGCACGCCTTGCGCCACACCCCGAGTTCCGGCTTCTTCAGCATGGACGACAGGTTCAGCTTCCGGGACTCGGGACAGAAACCGCTGGTAGGTTCCGCGTACTCCACGTGGAACACGGCCTTGCCGGCCTTCACGAACGGGGTGAGCCGCTCGCACTCCCCGTACTGCGCGCACTCCTCGTTGACGGCGAAGTCGAAGTCCCCCACGAGCTGGGGGATCTGCGGCAGATCGTTCTTGAGCCCCACCGACAGGCCCCGCTCGTGCGCGATCGCGGCGATCATACGGTTGTAGCGGAGCTGGTCGCGCGAGGTGAGCGGGAAGCCGGTGCGGTTGCCGTAACCCTCCACGAGGTCGGGCTCGACCGCGTCGAACCCCTTGTCCCGGCACATGTCGAACCGCCGCTCCATGATCGGTCGCAGCACCGCCGTGCGGCGGATGTCGAGCCAGCGCTCGCCCCGCCATCCGTTGGCCCCGCCGAGCACCGACCGGGGGAAGTCGTCCTCGTCGGGCCGGAAGTCCTCCCAGGCGCCCACGTTGACGTAGCAGATCACCTTGCGGCCGGCGCGGTGCAGACGGGCCACGTCCGCGGCGGAGTTCTCGAAGCCGTCGATGTCGTAGACGGGCACCTCGACCGACGGGTCGACCTTCCCGTCGAGCTGCCACTGCCAGGCCAGGCCCGGCCGCGGACGCCACCGTGCCCCGCGGAGGCCGCCGGACGCGGAGGGGGAGCCGGACGCGGTGGTGGGGGAGGGGCGGCCGGTCGAGGGCGGGTGCGCCGGACCGGACGCCGAGGGCCGGAGAGGCGCCCGCGTCGTGCCGCCCGGGCCGGACGGCCGGTGGGCGCCCTCGCCCCGGTCCGCCCCGGAACACCCGGACAGCGCCGAGGCCGCCACCACCGCCAGCACGGCCGCCCCCGTCAGTGCCGTTCTCCTCATCGCTCCGCCCCGGTCAGTGCGGGGGTCAACTCGACCCAGGGATTGGGGGGTTCGCCCGTCACCGGGCCGCAGACCCCCGCACCGCGCTCGCGCGCGGTGCGCACGGCCAGCGGCACCAGCGCCTCGGGCACGCCGTAGACGAGGTGGCAGAGCCGCCCGGGCTGCTGCCGGGCCGCCCACGACGGGCGGCTGAACGCCGACACGTATGTCGACCAGTGGCCCTCGAAGGTGACCGTCAGATCGGCGAGCCGGGCATAGCCGGGCGCCGGGTGCACCCCCGGGTTCAGCACCACCGTCCCCGCGCCCAGGCGGCGGGCGGAGCGGACCAGCCTCCGGCAGGCGGCCAGCCCGTCCGGGGCCGCGGTCACCCGGTCCAGGAAACAGCCGTCGGCCGCGTACCACTCGCGGTGCCGGCGCACCTCGTCGGCGACCTCGGCGGCGTCCCGCGCCCCGTAGTCGGTGTCGACGTAGCCGAGCAGCCGGGCGCCGGCCTCCCGCAGGGCGCCCGCCACGGCGGTGAACGCCGGGTCGGGGGCGGCGCCCGGTCCGCTCGCCGGGTTCAGCACCACCGCGTACGTGTGCGCCGCCGCCCTGATCAGCCGGTGCCAGGCGCCCGGGTCCTCGGCCGGGTGGACGTACAGCGGAATCAGCAGACTCATGGTGTGCCGTCGCCTCCCTCCGGGCCGCGCGGCCGCCCTCGCACGGCCGCCCACAGCGCGGCCAGCGACGCGTCGAGGGAGTGCTCCGGCCGCCAGCCGAGGGCGGCGCCGGCCGCGGTGACGTCGGAGCACTGCCAGGACACCCGTGCCGAGCGGACCGAGCCGCCCCCGGCCTCCTCGACGCGCCCCGCGAAACCCGCCGTGTCCGCCAGCCGCCGCACCAGCTCGCGCACGCGGACCGCCTCGCCGCCGCCGATGTTGAGCACCGGCGGCAGCGGCCCGGCGGCCGTGACCGCGAGCCCCACCGCCCGGGCGACGTCGCGCACGTCCACGAAGTCGCGGTACGCGGACAGGTCGCCGAGCCGCAGCACCGCCCCGGGATCGGCGCCGGCGTCGCGCAGCAGCGCGGAGATCCGGCCGGGCAGGGAGGTGACCGGCGCCCCGGGCCCCACCGGGTTGCCCACCCGCAGCACCACGGCGTCCAGCCCGGAGCCGGTCACCGCGGCCGTGCCCGCGAGCTTGGTCGCCCCGTACGGGCCGAGCGGGCAGGTCGCCGCCGACTCGGTCACCTTCGTCCCCGGAGTGCCGGGACCGTACTCGGCGGCCGAGCCGAGGTGCACCAGCCGGGCCGCGGGCGCCGCCTCGCGGAGCGCGGCGGCGAGCACGGCGGGGCCGCGGGCGTTGACCTCCGCGAGGGCGACGGCGTCACCGCCGGTGGCGCCCGCGCAGTTGACGACGGCGTCCGGGGCCACCGGAGCCACGAGCTCGGCCACCCGCTCCGGCGGGTCGCAGCCCAGATCGACGCGGACGCCGGCGCCGGGGGAGCGCCCGGCGCCGGACACCCGGGCGCCGGGCAGGGCCCGCAGGTGTGCGGCGACGTGGCGCCCGAGGTATCCGGTGACGCCCAGGACGAGAATGCGCATACGGTGCTCAGGCTCCCTTGAGCAGAAGCGACTTGCGGGTGGTGAACTCGGCGTTGGCCCGGTCGTAGTCGTCGGGGCGGCCGATGTCCAGCCAGTATCCGTCGAACTCGTAGGCGTGCGGCGGACGTCCGGCGGCGAGCAGGTCCAGGACGAGTTCGTCGAAGCCCAGCGGCAGGCCGGTCGTGTAGCCGTCGAGCGTCGACCGGGACAGCCCGTAGACGCCCATGGAGACGCGATAGTCCATTCGGGGCTTCTCGGTGAAGGCGACCACCTTGCCGGCGTCCGTGGTCAGCACCCCGAAGTCGATGTTCACCTGACGGGCGTACGTCGCGATGGTCAGCGGGGCCTGCGAGGCGCGGTGCCGGCGCAGTACGTCGGCGTAGTCGAGGTCGGTGAGGACGTCGCCGTTCATCACCAGGAACGTCTCCGGCAGCCGGTCCCGCATGGTCAGCAGCGGGCCCATCGTGCCCAGCGGGCTCTCCTCGGTGGAGTAGTCGACGCGCATCCCCCACTGGGAGCCGTCCCCGACGTAGGCGCGGATGATCTCGCCCAGGTGGCCGATGGCGATGGTGCAGCCGGCGAAGCCGGCCGCGGAGAGCTGGCGCAGCACGATCTCCAGGATGGCGTGCTGGTCGCCGATGGGGACGAGCGGCTTGGGCAGCGCCGTGGTGTAGGGCCGCAGCCGGACACCCTTTCCGCCGGCCAGGATCACTGCGTGCATGGGCCTCTCCTTCGTGGACGTGCCGGACGGGTCAGATGTTGTAGATGCCGGTCTTGTAGCGGGCCAGGTTGGCCGGGTCGCGGAAGAACTCCACGGTGTGCGCGAGTCCCTGCTCCAAGGTGTGCGCGGGTTGCCAGCCGGTCGCCTCGGCCAGTCGCGAGGCGTCCGCGACCAGCCGCATCACCTCCGAGTTCGCCGGGCGCAGCCGCTCGGCGTCCTCTCGCACGTCCAGGGGGGTGTCCATCACCTTGCCGATCAGCGCGACGAGGTCGCCGACCGAGATCTCCCCGCCTGTCCCGGCGTTGAAGGTGCGCCCCACGACCCGTTCGGCCTCGGCGGCGCCCACCGCGAGGAACGCCCGCGCGGTGTCCTTGACGTAGGTGAAGTCGCGGGTGGGGCGCAGGTCGCCGAGGGTGATGGTGCGCTGCCCGGCCGCCACCTGACCGATGACGGTGGGGATCACGGCGCGCATCGACTGGCGCGGCCCGAAGGTGTTGAAGGGCCGCAGGGTGACCACCGGGGTGCCGAAACTGGCGTGGTAGCTGTCGGCGAGCCGGTCCCCGCCCGCCTTCGAGGCGGCGTACGGGGACTGGGTGTTGATGGGGTGGTCCTCGGTGATCGGCACCGTTCGCGCGGTGCCGTACGTCTCGCTGGTGGAGGTGTGCACCAGGCGCGGTGTGCCGAGGGCGCGGACCGCCTCCAGCACGTTGAGGGTGCCGGTCACATTGGTGTCCACATAGCTGTGCGGCGCCTGGTAGGAGTAGGGGATCGCGATCAGGGCCGCCAGGTGGTAGGCGCAGTCGGCCCCTTCGAGCAGCCCGCGGACGGAGCCGGGGTCGCGGACGTCGCCGAGGACGATCTCCACCTGGTCCAGGACGTCGGCGGACAGGGTCTCCAGCCAGCCGTAGGAGGAGAAGGAGTTGTACTGGGCCATGGCCCTGACCCGGTGCCCCGAGGCGACGAGTGCCTCGGTCAGGTGTGAGCCGATGAAGCCCTCGGCCCCGGTGACGGCGGCGAGCGGTGCGGATGTCAACTCGTGCTCCCTTCAAGGGGTTCTCCCGGGACATGTCGCGAGGTGTGTCCTCACGGCCGCCCTCGGCGGTGTTCACGGATGTTCACGAAGGTGTGTTCGAGCGTTGTGGCGCGGGTGTGCCGCCGGCTCTCTCCGGGGCGTCGCGCTCGGTTTCTCCGGCCGGGTGGACGGACATGACGTGTCCCGTGTCCGCGGAAGCAGCCGCGCCGTCGGCCCAGGACCCGGCGCCGTCGGCCCGGTCACAGGTGTGGGGCGGGACGGCCGAGCAGCCGCAGCACGCAGGCCGACAGACACAGCGCGCCCGCGCCGCAGCACAGCGGGAGCGCGGCCGCCCCCGGTGGCAGCCGCAGCAGCGTGACCGCGCCCGCGCAGGCCGCGGCCAGGACGCACACGGCGGCCGGCGGCCAGGCGACGCCGAACGCCTGGAGCAGCAGCGCCGTCCACAACGTGGCCGCCAGAAGCAGCAGTTCCGCCGGCGGCGCCCCGGTGAGCAGCGCCGCGGGCAGCAGTGGCGCCAGATAGGCGAGCAGACACAGGCCGAGGACCCCGGCCGAGCGCAGCAGGAAGCCGCCGGGTGTCGCGGCCCGGCGCAGCGCGGCCACCGACCAACCGCGGAAGCGGTACAGCAGCCACTCGGCCCATCCCATGCTCACCGTCAGCGCGATCACCGCGTACGGGTGCCGTCGGCCCTCCAGCAGCACCAGGAGCGCCGCGGACAGGCCGAACAGACCGTAAGGCAGGGACACCGCGAGGCGCGGACGCGGGCCGCCGGTGCCGGCCGGAGCCGACAGGACGGCGCGCAGCGCCCGGGCCGTCACGGCGAACGTGGTCAGCAGCGCGAGCAGCGGCAGGCCCGCCCGCGGCAGCGGTCCCGGCTCCCACCACGGCAGCGCCGCGGCGCCGGCGGCCAGGGGACTGAGCGCGGCCAGCAGCCACCGCTCCCGGGCCAGCACCAGCAGCACTCCCGCGGCGGCCAGGTACGCCGACTGCGCCGCCACCACCCACAGGTCCGTCGTGCCGCCGGTGAGCGGGGCCGCGGCTGCCGTGGCCAGCACCGCACCCAGCGGGGCGCCGGTCAGCAGGGTGCGCCCGGCCTCCCGCCGTCCGGTGACCATGCGCAGGTGAGCGCGGTGGCCGAGGGCCTGTCCCCACGCCCAGGAGACGACGCCCGCCACGACGAGCGCGGACACGTGTGGGCCGGGGTGCCACAGCGGTCCGGCGAGCAGGTAGGCGAGCCCGGGCAGCGCGAACAGGACACCGCGCAGCAGACAGCGCACGTGGTCCGGGCGCCATGGATCCGTCGTCGGCGCGGGCTCGGGGAAGGTGCGGGGGACCCGCTCGTAGAGCGCCGAGGCCAGGGAGAACAGGTCGGGGTGCCCGTACCGGTGCCGGATGACGTCGGCGGACAGGCCCTCCGCCTCCAGCAGCGCGGCGACCTCGTAGGGGTGGACCGCGGGGCCGACGCGGTCGGCGGTCTCGGCGGCGAGCCGGCTGACCTCCGCCTCGTCGGGACCCTGCCGGGACAGGCGCAGGGCGAGGGTGCTGTCGTCCGTCCGGCGCGGCCGGATCCGCCGGGGTGCGGCGAGCCGGAGCGCCAGCGTGTCCTGTTCCGCCCCGCCCGGCTCCAGCGACATGGGCCCGCTCATATGGCCACGCTCCCCGCGACCGGTCCGGCCGACGACGTGGGCGTCCCCGTGTCCGCCGGGCCGGGTGTGAGTGCCGTGACGTGCCCCGGTGGCTCAGGACGACGAGTGTCCGGTGCCGCCCGCAGGCCCGTTGCCCCGCCCGTGTACGCGTCCGGCGCGCCGCGGGCCGGTCCCGCGGGCGCGGTGAGCGCGTCGGCCCGGGAGGGCGGCGCCGGCACGGCCGCCGGTGCCGGCCGCCGCCCTGCCGACAGTTCCAGATAGATGGAGCGGAAGGTGTCGATGGTCTGCCGCAGCGTGAACTGCTCGATCACCCGCAGCCGGGCCGCCTCGCCCATCGCCCGGCGGCGTCCGGCATCGCCCAGCAGCCGCAGCGCGGCGGCGGCCATGGCGGCGGGATCGCGCGGCGGCACCACGAGACCGGTGTCGCCCACGGCCTCCCGCACCCCGCCCACGTCGGTGGAGACGGTCGCCCGTCCGCACGACATGGCCTCGATCAGGGTGAAGGGGAACCCCTCGCTGATGCTGGACAGCATCACCACGTTCCCGGCGGCGTAGGCGTCCTTGATGTCCTCGACCCGGCCCTCGAACCGGACGGCGTCCGCCTGCCCGAGTTCGGCGGCCAGCGCCTCGCAGCGCTCCCGGTAGCCTTCCCCGCCGCGCGGCGTGCCGCCGAACAGCCGCAGCCGCGCCTCGGGCAGTTCGGCCCGCACCAGCGCGAAGGCGCGGATCAGGGTCTCCAGGTCCTTGATCGGGTCGACCCGGCCCGCCCAGCTGAGCGTGGGCGTCCGCGGCTCGGGCCCGGCCGGCGGGAACGCGGCGGGGTCCACACCGTTGTAGACGGTGCGGATCGCCCGCGGGTCGGCGCCGCCCTCCTCCTCCCACAGCCGGTTGTAGCGGTTGCCGGGGGTGATCAGCGCCGCCCTGCGGTAGCTCTCCTCGGCCAGCAGCCGGAAGAAGCCGAGGACGACCGCCTTCACCGGCCAGCGGTACGGCGCGGTGCGGTAACCGAGGTAGCGCTCGCGCAGATAGACGCCGTGCTCGGTCAGCAGCAGCGGCACACCGTGCTGTTCGAGCGCGGCCAGCCCCGGCAGCACGGCGACTCCGCCGCTGACCGCGTGGGCCACGCCGCCGTTCGGCGGCGGCGCGGCCAGCGGCCGCAGCGCGTGCTCCAGCAGCCCGGTCGCGGTCAGCGCGTCGTGCAGGGTCGGCCGGGCCTCGCGCACCACCAGCCCGGGCCGGTTCCACACGGCGCTCAGCACGGAGACGGCCCGGTCGCCGCGCAGGAAGGGACTGAGGGCGCCGTCGGCGGCGGCCCGCGCCATCGTGTACAGCGCGGGGGCGAAGTCGTCCTCGGCGCACGGATCGAGCAGTGCGGTCAGGAACCGCTCGTAGGCGGCGGTGAGCCGGTTGCGGGCGCGCCCGCGCGGCGGACGGCCCTCGGGCGGGGCGCCCCACATCGGCAGGGACAGCACACGGGACACGTGTGCGGGCAGGTCCCACACGACGGGCTCGCGGCCGGTTCCGGTGACGGCGAGGACGTCGAACTCCAGATCGGGCATGCCCTGGACGAGCTGGTCGCACCAGACGCTGACGCCGCCGTGACTGTGCGGATAGGTGCCTTCGGTGAGCAGGGTGACGCGCGCCCGGTCGGTGTGTCGCGCGCCGTGGTGAACGTGCATCGAGGTGCTCCACGGCCGAGGTGTGGGGTGGTCGTGCCGGTCCCGGCCGCGGGGTGGCGGCCGGGACCGGTGGTGGTCGGTGCGCCGTTCAGCTCGTCGCGACCGGCCGGCTCACACCCGCGGGGATCCGGGTGCCGGGCGCGGGCGCGGTCACCGGGCCGTGCGCGGCGGAGCCCGGGGTGGCGGCGGTCGCCGGGGCGGACGAGGGCACGGTGAGGGTGAGCGGCCGCCCGGCCGACGAGGTCCAGCCGGAGACGGCGCCCGCGTAGGCCGTGCCGAACGAGCCGCCGCCCAGGGTGGTTCCGACGGGCATGGTGGCGGTGACCGCCACGCCGCCCGGGGCCGACACCGTGACCGTGCCGCCGACGCGGTACGCGGTGACCTGCCCGGCCCGTACGGCGCTCTGCCAGGCGGCGCGCCGCTTCAGCTCGGCGCCGATGTCCTTCATCCGCAGGTTCACCAGGGGAGTGTCGTCGGCGAACAGCGCGTGGTAGCCGTCCAGTACGCCGTCGAGGATCGGGTAGGCGATGCGGTCCTCGGCGAGGTTGGACTGGTGGATGAAGTGCGGCTTGGGGTCGCCGGCCAGGACGTGCCCGAGGGCGATGCGGGTCTCCAGCGGCACGATGTGGTCGGCGTAGCCGGTCGCGGTGTCCAGCGGGGCGGGCAGACAGGTGGTGGTGGCGGGGTTGTCCTCGCAGATGCCGCTGCCTCCCTGGGCACGGCTGGTGTAGATCCAGTTGTACTCGTCGACCTGCTCGTCGGACCGCCCGGCGTTGTAGAAGACGTTCATCGGGTAGCGGGAGACGGTGGTGGCGGGGCCGACCTGGCGCTGCGCGGGGTCACGGGAGTTGTCCGAGGCGAGCCAGGCGACGCCGTTGTCGGCGAGCGCCAGGGCCAGGTTGGGGTTGTCGTCCGGCTGCTGCGGCAGGATCCTCAGCCCGGAGTGCTCGCCGGTGACCAACTCGTCGTTCTGCAGGGGAAGTCCGGCGCTCTGCCCCCAGACCCGGTTGAGCGCGATCTCGTCGGAGATGTCCTTCCGGCTGACCCACTTGGTGCTGCCGTCGGCGTTGGTGTCGCACTTCCAGGGCACCACGGTGACGTCCTGCTGACAGCCGAGGAAGGCGTGCGTGTAGGTGTGGTTGACCCAGCGGAAGTCGTCGCGGTCGGCGATCAGCCTGTCGGCGAGCGCGTCCACGCCGTTGTTGTCCGAGCGCTGGTCGACGCTGCCGGCGCCGTTGTAGACCAGGTCGAGGGTGAGACCGTGCTCCCGCTCCCACGCGGTGGCGTGGTCGACGTCGGCCGGGGACATGCGGATGGGGTCGGGTGTGCCCTCGCCGACGGGGCAGTCGACGTCGCCGGGTGTGCAGTTGAGCCGGCTGTCCCAGCGGTCGTCGGCGGCGAACACGTCGTCGACGTGCACGGCGAAGTAGTTCCGGGTGGCGCCCAGGTGCACACCGCCGGTCATCCACTCCACGATGCCGCGGGCCAGCAGGCGGAACTGCTGCTGGTACTGGTTGTAGACGAAGGTGACGACGAGTTCACGCCGTCCGTCGTGCCGGTACTCGCCGACCAGCGAGCCGCGGGTGGACCGGCCCGGGATGGGCGCCTCGACGTACGGGGTGAAGTCCGCGCCCGCCGCCGGGTGTGAGAGGTAGGCGTAACTCTCGCCGACGGTGGGCGAGTTGTCCTCGAAGGGCACGGCTCCGTCCAGATACCCGAAGGGACCCGCCTTGCCCGCCGCCGTCACCTCGGCCCGGACGCCGTCGATGCTGCCGGAGTAGCCGCCGGCGGTCGGGTACTGCAGGCCGGCCTCGGGGCGGGCGTAGGTGTAGGCGTCGACCTGCGGGATGCCGTAGGCGCTCTCGTAGGCCGCGAGGGCCGTCATCTCGGCCGAGCCCGCCGGGAACGGGTTGTCGTTGGGCAGCACGACGGCCTGGAACTTGGCCCGCGGGCGGCCGTCCACCGTGTCCGCCAGGAAGCCGGCGTCGATCACGGGTCTCCCGGACTGTGTCAGGTCGACCTCGGTGTAGGGCGTTCCCGCGGTGTCGAGCTCGGCGGCGATCGCGTCGGTCGCCGGCCCGCCGTCGCTGACGATCAGCGTCCGCAGGTCGACGCGGGGCGCGGTGCCGTCGGCCTGCGCGGCGCCCGCGGGCAGTCCCAGCGCGGCGACGAGCGCGCCCACCGTGAGCGCGGTGGTGCGAATGGTCCGCTTCATTGCGGTGAGGTCCTCTCCCCCCGGAGCAGGGGTGAGCACGGCTCCCAAGGAGCGGACGCACCCCCGCGCGCGACGCCGGCATCCCCTCGAGACCGGTCGTCGCGCATCCGTCGCGTCATATGGTGATGGCTTTGTGTGACCTTTGTGGCCGTGTTGCGAGTCCTGACGGAAAAACGCAGGTGACCACGGTGACGGCCGCCGCCCGGGAACGCGCTTGCGGAGGGCGGGTGCGATCCGCGGCGCGAGAGGGGCCGGGCGGGCCGCCTGCGCAGGTCGGAACCTGTGCGAGCACCGGCGGACCGTCCCCGGTCCGCCGGTGGGAGTGCCGTCGTCGCCGTCCGTGCCACGCCCGCGGCCTCAGGCCGAAATCAGGTCACGGCGGACGGCGCCGGGACCTCAGGCGCAGAGCACGCGGGTCTCCGGCGTGTACACGGGACCGCCGCTGGTGTTGGTGCTGTCGCTGAACTCGGCGTAGTAGTACGAGTAGAAGCCGATGTTGCCGTTGCAGCCCGAGTCGGCGGCCACCTGCAGGGTCAGGGTGACGGTGCGGCTCTGGCCGGGCGGGACGGTCGCGCCGTAGTCGGCTCCGAGGTTCGCCGGGCCGGTGCCCGAACAGGGGGTGCTGCCGGCGGCCGTGGCCAGGCTGCAGCCGGTGAAGCTGTACTTCAGGTCCGGCCGCTGGGTGGTCAGCCAGGTCGGGTCGATCGTCTGGTAGACGAACCAGATGTCATAGGTCCTGTTGTTGGTCAGCGTCATGGACAGCTGGACCGTGCCGCCGGGAGTGGTGGTCGCGGTGTCGGTGGTGAACGTCAGGGCGGCCGGCGCCGGGTCCGCGCTCGCGCTGGGGGCGAGGCCGAAGACGGCGAGGACGAGACCGAGGACGGTGGCGAGGCCGAAGCGCCGCATCAGAGGTGATCGCATGGCCCGGGAGGCTAGGGAAGCGACGGGCGGCCCGTCTGCCCCGCGCGTGCCGCCCGGCATCCGGCTGGCTGAAGGTGTGCGTCACGTGGAGGCGGCGTGGTGAAGCCGTGAGGTCAGGTGTGCGAGGTGCGAACACGCAGGGTATTCGCACGGTGACAGGGTGGCTTGGTGGGGCGCACGGTGTACGGGACCGCCGGAATCCGCTGGTCCGGCCGGGGCCACTTTGGCGCGTACCTGACGCTTACCGCCGTGGCGGCCGAGGGGTGGGAAGCGGTTGCGCGGCCTGCCGCGCGCGGGCGGTCGGCGCTTGCCTGGGCGGGTCGTGAGCATTTCAAGAACTTCGGTCCGCAATGTTGACCCCGCTCTCGGGCGGCTGCACATTACCTATCGGTAGTACCTACCGGTAGCCCTGTGGTCCCCTCCGTGGCCGCCGGCGTGCGCGCTCCCGCGTGCGCGGCGGTCGCCGGTTTCCTCCTGCCCGACCGCTCCCGTGCGCCCGGCCCCTCAGGGGCGTCGCCCTGCCCGCCGTCCCGCGTCCGTCTCCGAGAAGAGAGAGCACACATGCCGAAACGCTTTCTGCGTCATGTCATGGTCGCGACAACAGCTGCCCTCGGGGCGCTGACCCTCGCCTTCTCCGGCGCCACCGCCCAGGCCGCCACCTCCCTGGACTACGTCGCCCTCGGCGACAGTTACAGCGCCGGATCCGGCGTCCTGCCCGTCGACCTCACCAACCTGCTCTGTCTGCGCTCCACGGCGAACTACCCCCACGTCCTCGCCTCCCGGACGGGCGCCCGCCTCAAGGACGTGACCTGCGGCGGGGCCCAGACCAAGGACTTCACCGAGGCCCAGTACACGGGAGTCGCCCCCCAGGTCCAGGCGCTCGGCGCGGAGACCGACCTCGTCACCCTGACCATCGGCGGCAACGACAACGGCACCTTCATCAACGCCCTGACCGCCTGCGCCTCCGCGGGCGTCCTCAGCGGCGGGACCGGCAGCCCCTGCAAGGACGAGAACGGCACCCTCTTCGACGACCAGATCGACGCGAACACCTACCCCGCGCTCAAGGCGGCCCTGCGCGCCGTCCGCGACAAGGCGCCGAACGCCCGCGTGGCGGTCCTCGGTTACCCCTGGATCACCCCGGCCGCCCCCGACCCCTCCTGCTTCGTGAAACTGCCCGTCGCCTCCGGTGACGTCGCCTACCTGCGCGGCATCCAGGCACACCTGAACGCCGTCGTCGAACGTGCCGCCGAGGAGACCGGCGCGACCTACGTGGACTTCGCCCAGGCCTCCGAGGGCCACGACGCCTGCCGGCCCGAGGGCACCCGGTGGATCGAACCGCTCCTGTTCGGCACCAACGTCGTCCCCGTCCACCCCAACGCCCTGGGCGAGCGGCGCATGGCGGAACGGACCCTGAGCGTCCTCGGACTCGGCTGACCGGAACCCGCCCGCCCGGCGGTCACCCCTGGTCGTCGAACATGTCCAGCAGCGCCTGCTCGTCGATCTCCGGCGCGGGCTGCCCGCCGTGCGGAACCTGCTCGGCCCAGACCGTTTTGCCCTGCGGCATGTAGCGCGCGCCCCAGTTCTTGGTGAACTGCGCCACCAGGAACAGCCCGCGCCCGCCCTCCTCGGTCGTGGCCGCCCGCCGGATGCGCGGAGAGGTGTTGCTGCGGTCGGAGACCTCGCAGATCAGCGAGTCGCCCCGCAGCAGCCGCAGCCCCACGGGACCCTGGCCGCCGTACCGCACGGCGTTGGTGACCAGCTCGCTGACCACCAGGCTCGTGCCGGCGTCCAGGTCCGACATCCCCCACGCCGCCAGCTGGGCGGAGGTCAAGGCCCTGGCCCGCGCCACGACCGACGGGTCGGACGTGAACTCCCAGGACGCCACCCGGTCCTCGGGCAGCGCGTGGACGCGGGCCAGCAGCAGGGCGACGTCGTCGCGCGGGCCGTCGGGCAGCAGGGTCCCGGTCACCCGGTCGCAGACGTCGCCGAGCGCCGGGCCGCCCTCGTCCAGCGAGGCCAGCAGGCTCGCCAGGCGCGCGTCGGTGTCCCCGTAACCGCGGTCCTCCTTGAACAGGCCGTCGGTGTACAGGGCCAGCAGGCTGCCCGCCGGCACGGGGACGGTGGCCGACTCGTACGGCTGGATCCCGCCGAGTCCGAGTGGTGGACCCGCCGGCAGATCGACCAGCCGCGCCCCGCCGTCCGGGGGCCGCAGGGCGGGCGGCGGGTGACCGGCGCGCGCCGCCGTGCAGCGGCAGGACACCGGGTCGTACACGGCGTACAGGCAGGTCGCCCCGGTCGCGGGGTCCTCGTCGCCGTCCGGGCCGCCGGCCGGCTCGTCCACGGTGTGACTGACCAGATCGTCCAGGTGGCTCAGCACTTCCTCCGGCAGCAGATCCTGCCCGGCCAGCGTCCGTACCGCCGTCCGCAGGCGGCCCATGGTCGCCGCCGCCTGCAGGCCGTTGCCGGGCACGTCCCCGACGACCAGCGCCACCCGCATCCCGGACAGCGGGATCGCGTCGAACCAGTCCCCGCCCACACCGGCCCGCGCGTCCGCGGGCAGATACCGGGAGGCGAGGTCGACGGCGCTCAGCCGGGGCAGCGCGCGAGGCAGCAGACTGCGCTGCAAGGTGAGGGAGGCCTGGTGCTCCCGGCGGTAGTGGCGGGCGTTGTCCACGCTGATCGCGGCCCGGGCCGCGAGCTCGCCCGCCAGCGTCAGGTCGTCCTGTTCGAAGGGCCGCTCACCGCCGCGGCGGTAGAAGCCCGCCAGGCCCAGCACACAGCCCCGGGCGCACAACGGGGCGCCCAGGTAGTAGTGCACGCCCTCGCCGAGCAGCTCCACCGGATGAGCGCTCCGGTCGGCGAGCCCGGCCAGCGCGGCGGTCGGCACCGAGTCGGCGACCGGTTGCTCGGTGTCCAGGCACCGGGCCTGGGGCGTTCCGGCCGGGTAGGCGACCGCCTCGTCCAGGTGGTCGGCCGGGACGTCGCCGCGCTCCTCGCCCGCCCAGACGGCCACGCGGCGCAGCGTCTTCTCGGGGCACGGCCGGCCGAGCGTGGACTCCTCGCCCGCCGACGCGCTCTCGACGAGGTCGACGACGACCAGATCGGCGAACCCCGGCACGGCGATCCTCGCCAGCTCCTCGGCGGTGCGCCGCATGTCCAGGGAGGTGCCGAGCCGGATGCCCGCCTCGTTCAGCAGCGACAGCCGGCCCCGCGCCTCCGCGGCGAGCCGGCCGACGCCCGGATCGCCCACCAGCAGCAGCCAGGCGTCGGCCGGTTCGGCCTCGGGCTGTCCACCGCCGGCCGGTCCGGCCTCACCGGGGCGCATGTGGGCCTCCCCGGCTTCCCCTTCCTCGGGTCCCGCGCCGGCCGGACCGGTTTCCCCGGGTCCCGCGCCGGCCGGACGGGAGCCTCCCTCTCCGGTCGGTCGGGCCGCGGGCGGAGCGGCCGTGTCCGGCTCGGCCCCGGAGGGTCGCGCCGCGGACGGCCGGGTTCCGGACGGTCCGCCCGCCTCCGGTCCCGTCGCGGACGATGCGGCAGCGGGCGGGACGATCGCCGTCACGGGCGCCTCCGTGCCGGCCGCCGCCCGGGCCACGTCCGCGCCCGCGCCCGGGCCCGCCGCCGGACCGGGAGCGCCCAGGAGCGGCACCTCACGGCCGTCGGGAGCGGTCGCGGTGACCGTGACGGGGCGGGGAGCCGCCGCGCCGCGGGGATCGGCGAACCCGACCTCGACCGCCGCGCCGCCCGCCTCGCCGTGCCGCAGCTCCCGGCGGCGCAGCAGAGCCAGGCGCCCGCCCGCCAGCGGCACCTCGGCGTACGGCTCTCCCCGCGAGGAGAGCAGCTCGATGGCCCGCTCCAGCAGCACCATCCGTTCCTGCGCGCTCAGCCTGGGCGCCGGCCCGCCGGGCCGCAGCAGCTCTCCGGAGCCGATGTCGAGGTGGACCTGCCCGCCGGTCCGCCGCGCCAGGCGGAATGAACGCATCAGCTCGCGTTCGCGGGCCGTGCTCAGCTCCATCAGGCGCTCGCCGATGCGCTCGGTGGCGTCCTGCAGCACCAACGCCATCCCGGGTTCGCCCAGCACCCGCGGCACCGACAGGTTGACCGCGCCCTGCACGGTGCCGCCCAGCGGGTCGCGCACCGGCGAGGCCATGCAGGTCAGTTCCTTCAGGTTGTGCAGGAAGTGCTCCTGGCCGACGACGACGAACGGCGCCCGGGTGCTCAGCACCATGCTGACGCTGCTGGTCCCCATGAACCGCTCGTCGACGTTGGCCCCCTGCACCAGCGAGGCGGCGTCCATGAGGTCCAGGCCCGCCGGATCGCCCCGCCGGTCCACCAGGCGCGCGTGCGAGTCGGCCAGCGCGATGGTCACCGGCAGACCGGAGAACCGTTCGCGCAACCGGTCGAGCACCGGAGCGGCGGCCCTGACCAGTCGGGAGTCCGGGTTCAGATCGCTCTCGACCGGCAGGACCACGCCTTCCTGGTCGATGCCGAGCGAGTGCGAGCGCTGCCAGGAGGCGAGGATCTCCGGGCGTACACCGGCGACCGGCGGCTCCCGGTTGCCGTGACCGCCCGGAGGAGTTGGGTAGGACTCCACCAGGCCAGCGTAAGCGGAGCAGGGGGCATCCGCTCGGCGCGCCCGGCGACCGGCCGGAGGCGGCCCCGGCCCCCGCCTCTCAGGACGGCGCCGGGCCGGTGGGAGTGAGGGCCAGCGTCTGCTCGGCCGCGGTGCGCCCACCGCCGACGCCGTGCCCGCGGGCGTCCCGCCAGAAGCGGACCGGTGTGGTCTCCGCCCGCCGCTTCCCGTCGGCGCGGAGCCCGATCACCAGGCCGCTGTAGCGGTTGACCAGCCGGTAGGCGCCCTTGGGGATGCCGCCGGCGGAGGTGTCGGGGACGACCCACCACTGCCGGCCGACACCGGCGCCGCCGGGCCCGGCCGCGGTGACGGTCGGCCGGGTGCCCCAGGCGCGCTGGGCGGTGCTGGAGGAGTCGACGCCCAGCAGGCCGCCGGTGGCCGCGTTGGTGATGCGGTACGAGCCGTCACCGTCGGCGGTGAAGATCCACGACTGCCGGGCGGAGCCGTTCGCGCGGGCGTCCGAGGTGGTCGCGGAGCCGTGGGACGCCTGGGCGAGGACACGGCCGCCGCCGCTGGAGACGCGGTAGGTCCGGCTGGTGTCGACGGGGGCGGCGGGCGCCGAGGTGCCGATGGTGACGTTCGCGTACTCGCCGGACGAGCCGTTCGAACAGCCGAAGGAGCAGTACGAGCGGAACGACTTGCCGACGATGTTCGAGCTGGTCCTGTTCGCGGGGTCGAGGAACCAGCGGTACCAGGACGCGTTGGTCAGGCTGCCGGTGTCGCCGATCAGCCGCCACTTCGGCGAGGCCAGGTCGGCGGTGGCGTAGAACCGCTGCGGCGCGTCGCCGCTCTGGTCCACGCCCTGCGGTTCGCCGACGTACAGGCCCAGGTGGGCGTTGTAGGTGATGTCCATGACGAACAGGGGAGAGGTCGCGGGTATCGTGCCCGCCGCGACCTGCTGGCTCACCGTGCCGCTGTTCGCCGGGTCGTACTCGTCGTCCACCGGGGTGTAGCCGGTGGGGTGCGCGGCGTCGACCGGCACCAGGTTGCTCTCCCGGCCGCCCGCGCCGGGCTGCGACCAGGCCCCGTCGTACCACTTCCGCCACGAGCCGGGCGCCATCTTCGCGGACATCGGGGCGCGGGCCACATGGGCGTGGAAGGCCTTCCAGCTGCCGCCCTTGTCCACGATCCGCGAGCCGTAGTAGACGTAGAAGTAACCGGAGGCGGCGTCCGCGAACAGGCGCGGGTCCCCGTCGCCGTAGTCGAACGTCTGCTGCGGGAAGGCCGCCGTGTCACCGCGCTCGGTGCTGTACGGCGAGGTGATGACGTGGTCCTCGACGGTCCACGTCCTGCCCTGGTCCTCGGAGACGGCGTAGTCGACGGCGTCGTAGTGCAGACCGTCGCCGAAGGGCTGCGGGGTGAACTCGTTGTGCACGAGCCCGTACCAGTCGCCGGTGTCCGGGTCGACCCACACACCCGCCAGGTCGCAGTAGTTCTTCTGGGCGTAGCCGGAACCGGCGGGCGCGTAGCTGGCCGTGAGGCCGGTGGGGCTGTTGTTGCAGCGCCAGGTGGTGTCGTCGTTGCGGTCGGCGGGGTCGGCCGGGTTCACCGCGCCGCTGAGGGCGGCGTCACGGGTGGCGCTGTCGAAGTCCTCGCCCGTGAAGAAGTTCCACTCGCGGCTGTCGGCCGCGCCGTACAGGGAGTGGGCCTGCTGGAAGTGGAAGGTGCCGTCCTTGTCGATGTACGGCGCGGCCGGGGTGTCGTCGGGCTGGGTCCAGCTGCCCTTGCCGTCGACGGTGACGGTGTAGGAGGGCGGGTCCGCGGCGGCCGCCGGCGCCGCGAGGGCGGCCGGCGTCACGGCGCCGGCCAGGGCCAGCGCCGTGGCGACGAGCGCCGCGGCCAGTTGCTTGCGCTGGATCGGCAAGGGGTTCTCCTCACTCGGTGCGGGCCCGCGCCGGACGGCGGCGGCCCTCGATGACATGGCCCGGGTCGGGTGACATGGCCCGGGACGGGGCGACAGCGCCCGGAGCGGATGACAGGGGGCCCGGAGCGGCCGACCGCGCCGCCGGTCCGCCCGGAGGGACGGCCGGGACGGCGGCGCGGTCAGAGGTCACACGGTCAGGGGGCCGGGGGCCGGGCCGCGCAGTGGAACCGCGCCTGCGCCCAGTCGCCGTGGTCGCCGGACTTCGTGCCGTCGGTGTCGGTGACCACCAGACGGACATGGCGGGCGCCGGCCAGCGGCACGTCCACCGGCAGCGGATCGGACGTGCCGCTCACGGTCGGGGAGGACCAGACCTTCTTCCCGTCGGCGACGACCGAGAAGGACACGCCGCCATAGCCGTTGATCTCGTCGTCGATCCCGGCGGTCGCGGTGAAGGAGGAGCACTGGCCGCCGAGCCAGAACTCGATGGCGGAGTCGGCGTGCACACCGATGCCCTTGGCGTAGGCGGCGCCGTTCAGGGTGAGGGTGCGGCCGTCGCCGGCGGCCGACTCCCCGTTGCTGTGGTCCCGTTCGGCCGGCCCGTAGCCGTTGGTGGAGTTCAGCCAGGTCAGATCACTGGCCCAGCTGTCGCCCCGGGGCGGGGCGGGCATGGTGTGCACCGCGGTCCGCTCCGTGGTGACATGGTCCTCACCCGCCGCCCGGTAGCGCGCGGTCCCGGTCAGCACGGCCTCGCCCGCGGAGGCGTCGGCCGGCGCTGTCACGGTGAAGTCCGCGCTCACCCGCTGACCCGGCGTGAGCCTGCCGAGGTCGCGCCCCGGCGAGACCGTCCACCCGGCGGGCGCGGTCACCGACAGCCGGGTGGCCGAGCTGCCGGTGCGGCCCGCGGTGAAGTCCACCGTGACCTGGCCGGACACCCCCGCGCCGAGTTCCTCGGGCGGGGTCAGGGAGACGGCGCCGGTGGCGGCGGGGACCTTGCCGCCCACCGCGCTCGCCCCGTCCAGGTCGATCCGGAACCCGCGGGCGGTGCTCAGCGAGCGGGTCTTGACCTGGACCACCCCGGCCCGGTCCGCGGGGTCGTACCACCAGCCCTGGCCGGCGGCGTCGAAGGCGGCCTTCGAGGTGAACCGGGGCAGGGCGCGGCCGTCCAGTGAGACGCGCCCGGGCGCCGACCCGGTGTGCACCGTGAACGCGTACGGCCGGCTCTTCTGCTTGCCGGTGAAGTCGCCCTTCTCGGCTCCGACGGCGATGCGCACCGCGCCCGCGCCGCTGCGCGGGGCGGTGACGGTCACCGGCTGCTCGGCGTACTCGCCCGAGCGGTGGCGCCGCGTCACGCCGTCGTCCTCGTACAGGGTGAAGGAGCTGCGGCCCTGCGGGTACACGTCCCAGGCGAGCGGGGAGTCGGCGGTGCGGTCCTGGTAGGAGTTGACGCCCGGCCACATCGGCACGGTCGCGCCCGCCCTGACGAACAGCGGCAGGGTGTCCAGCGGGGCCTGGTAGCCGTCGACGGTGGTCGGGCCGTGGTACGTCCGGCCGGTCCAGTAGTCGATCCAGTCGCCCTTGGGCAGGTAGATGCCGTCGCGCACGGCGGTGTCGCTGTAGACGGGCGCCACCAGGAAGTCCCGGCCGGTCAGGAACTCGTACTCGGCCGCGTCGCTCGCCGCCGTCGCGTCGTCGGGGTACTCCAGCGCCAGCGGGCGCACGGCGCCGACACCGGTGCGGTGCGCCTCGGCCGCGTACGTGTACATGTACGGCAGCAGGGATTCCTTGAGCTTGAGGTACTTGCGGTTGATGCCGGTGTACGGTTCGCCGTACCGGTAGGGCTGCTTGTCCTGGGCGGCCCAGCCGTCCATGGTCATCACGGCCGGCAGGAACGACTTCCACTCCAGGTCGCGGGTGTAGGTCTTGGCGCTGCCGCCGAAGATGCCGTCGACGTCACCGGAGGTGTAGGCCAGGCCCGACATCGTGGCGCCGGCGTACGTCGGGATCTGCCAGCGGATGTAGTCCCAGCCGCCCGACTGGTCGCCGCTCCACTGCACGCCGCAGCGCTGCGCACCCGCCCAGCTCTCCGGGGCCCAGGTGAAGCCGCGGGCGTCGCTGTTGTCCTCGATGCCCTGGTACGCCGCCTTGCAGCCGTCCAGCGCGAACTTGTAGCCGTCGCCCACCCAGGCCACGTCCAGCTTGGCCACCCGCTGGCCCGCCTTGACCTGGTCGGCCAGCTTGTCCAGGCCGTTCTCGGTCCACAGACCCATCTGCGTCTTGCGGGAGTTGAGACCCTCGGCGGTCTCGGCGAGGTCCTCGTAACCGCAGCCGTAGCCGTCGTTGACGAGCATCCAGCCCAGCGGCATGTCGTTCTTGACGTAGTCGTCGGCGACCTCGAGGGCGTCCAGGGTGTGCCGCTCGCCGCGGTTGGCGTTGTGCAGGTAGCAGTCGGAGTCGCCGATCTCCAGGCCGTAGACGGGCGGCAGCATGGGCCGCCCGGTGAGCTCGGTGTACCGGCCTATGACGTCCTTGGCGGTGTTCCCGGCGAAGTAGTAGGCGTCGAACCGGTTCTCCCGCTCGGTGGTGGTGACCGGGTCGGTGAAGGCGTAGGTGCCGGGGGAGTAGGTGTTGCGGTAGACGCCGTAACCGGCCGAGGACAGGTAGAACGGCACCGAGTTGGGATGGCCGCCCTCGTCCCAGTCGTAGTCGACGCCGACCTCGAGCGTCCTGCCGCGCTGCGAGGTGTTGCCGCTGCCGTTCTGCTCGCCCGTGCCGTAGAACTGCTCGTCGGCGCCGCGCGCGAGGGTCTGGGTGGTGGAGGCGCCGTTCCAGCTGATGCCGCGGGCCTCCTCCCACAGACGGGTGCCGTCGGCCCGGTACAGGGCGAACCGCAGCGCGGACTTGTACACCCGCAACGTCACCTTGTCCGTGGACAGTTCGTATCGGTCACCGCGGTCGGCCCAGCGGGTGGCGGGCGGCTTGCCCCGCGGAAGCACGATGTCGTCGCCGACCGGGTCGGTGAAGGTCCCGTCGGGGGCCGCCTCGATGCGGAAGGTGTCGGCCGAGACGAAGGTGACCCTGGCCCTGGCCGTTCCCGCGGTGAAGGTGTAGGCGGCGCCGGACCGCGAGAAGCCGGTGACCGCCCCGATGACGGTGTCGGCCGCGGCGCTGCCGGACGTCGCGGCGGCGGCCGGGGCGGCCGGCCCGGCGGCGGTCGCCCCGAGCACCGCGAACACGGCCGCGGCGGCCAGGACTGCCCCTCGGGAACGCGAGGCCTTGCGTCTGCGGGGTGGAGCGGTCATGTCGATCCCTTCGCACACGTCGAGCGGTGCGGGCCCGGCCGAACCAGGGCCCCGGACTGAACCTGCCGTGGTGCCTCGATGCTTGAACCTGCTTGATACAGCGCTGAATCGAGCACAATCAAGCATGCGAGGGAAGGTATAGCGCACAGCCGTCACTCTGACCAGACCGCGTGCGCCGGACCGTGCGCGGGCTCGCGGGGCCGCGCACGCCGACCTCGTACGTCGATCCCGTACGCCGACCTCGAGGTCGATCCCGCGCGGCGGCGTCGTCGCGCGGCGGCGGCCGCGTCCCACCGGTGCGGAAGTCCCCGGGGCGGGGCACTATGACACGGACGTCCCGTCCGAACCCCTGGAGGACAGCGACATGGCCCTGACCCCCCAAGAGCGCGAGAGCTTCCTCGCCGAGCCGCACATCGCCGCCCTGGCGGTGGACGCGGGGCCGGGACGAGCCCCACTGACCGTGCCGATCTGGTACCAGTACGCGCAGGGCGGCACCGTGTGGATCATGACGGGGCTCCACTCCCGCAAGAACGCGCTCATCAGCGAGGCGGGCCGGTTCTCGCTGATGGTCGACCGGCTGGAACCCACGGTGCGCTACGTGTCGGTGGAGGGACCGGTCACCGACACCTCGCCCGCCACCGTCGAGCAGCTGCGCGAGATGTCGGCCCGCTACCTTCCGGCCGACAAGGTCGACGGCTATGTCGACCTCGCCTGGAAGAGCCACGGCGAGCAGGTCGTCGTCCGCATGCGGCCGGAGCGCTGGCTGTCCTCCGACCTCGGATCGGTGTGACGCCCGCCGCCCCGGGCCGCTGACGGCCGCTTCCGCACCGACCGGCACAGCCGGCCGGCCTCGCTCGGCGCCGGCCGGCTGTGTCAGTGCCGTGCTGCACAATGCCGTCCACGAAGAAACGAGATCAACATCGCCTGCACCGGGTAAGCGATCCTCAGTCTCCGTCTTCAGGAAGGCCACCACTGATGCAGCCCGTCCCTGGCCAGGCACAGGCCCACGTAGTGTCGTTGACCGCCCGTCGGCAGCGGACGGAGGACGCGCGGACACCCGCCGGAGCGGGCACTGCCGCGCGATCCGGCTCACGGCACCCGGGGCAGGTGTCCCCGGGCGGTCGCTCCGCCGCCCCGCCCGGCGCCGACATCCTGCGCATCGTCTGCGACTCCCGCCACCCCGTCTTCCTCACCGTGCACGCGGACGGGCGCCGCAGGTACGGATACTGGCAGCCGCTGGACCCGCGGACCGGCCAGGGCGGCTGCTACGTCGCCCTGGCCACCGCCGAATGCGACCTGCTGCGCGAGAAGGGGCGGATAACGCTCGGCGATCCGCTCGTCGACGCCAACAGAACGACCTACCGCGTCCGGTCCGCGCGCACCCCGGCCGCGACCCGGCGCACGGACCCGCGCACGACCGAACGACCGGCCGACCGCCCGGCCGAGCGCACGGCCCGGCGATGGACCCGCGTGGCCTGACCCGGCACCACGCCCGCGACGGCTCGCGCCGGTGACGGGCGGGGGTCCCGAACGGACGGCGTCCGCGAGGGACTGCGGCTGCGACGGGCGGCGCCCGACAAGGAACCGCGCCCGCGACGGGGTCCCACCCGCGTGGCGGCCGAGGCGGGCGTGGAACGAGCGCCGCGGGGCACCGGAGTCGTGGTCCATGAGCCAGAAGGAGGCTTCGTGTTCGACGGCTTCGAACTGATGTGGTGCGAGGGGGACGGGGTCCGGCTCCGGGTACGCCGTGGCGGCGACGGCCCGGCCGTGCTGCTCCTGCACGGGCATCCGCGCACCCACGTCACCTGGCACCGTGTCGCACCCCTGCTGGCCGCGGCCGGTCACACGGTGGTCTGCCCCGACCTGCGGGGCTACGGCCGGTCCGCCAAACCCCCGACCGACCCTCGCCACCGTCCCTACTCCAAGCGCGCCATGGCCGGCGACTGCCTGACGCTGATGCGGGGCCTGGGACACGAACGGTTCGCCGTCGTGGGCCACGACCGGGGCGCCTACGTGGCCTCCCGCCTGGCACTGGACCACCCGGAGGCGGTGGCCGCGCTGAGCGTGCTGGACGCCGTGCCCATCGCGGAGGCGCTGCGCCGCTGCGACGCGACGTTCGCCGCGCGCTGGTGGCACTGGTTCTTCCTCGGGCAGACCGACAAGCCCGCCGAACGGGTCATCGACGCCGACCCCGACGCCTGGTACAGGGCCACGCCCGAGCACATGGGAGCCGAGGCGTACGACGACTTCCGGCGCGCCGTCCACGACCCCGCGACCGTGCACGCCATGTGCGAGGACTACCGGGCAGGCCTCGGCATCGACCGCGAACACGACGAGGCCGACCGGCGAGAGGGACGGCGCATCGCCTGCCCGCTCCAGGTGCTGTGGGCCGCCGACGACGACATGGGCGACCTCTACGGCGACGTGCCGGGCGTCTGGCGCGACTGGGCGGCCGGACACCTGGAAGGCGGGCCGATCGACTCCGGGCATCACATGGCGGAGGAGGCGCCCGAGCAACTCGCCGCCGCGCTCGCTGAGTTCTGGCGCTCCGGCCGACGCTGGGCCTGACCGGCCGCCGGGGACACCACCCCACGCGGCACACCGGACCCGGTCGCACCTGACGGCCCGGCAGGACCTGACCGACGGGCCGGTCGGCCGGCCCGCCGCTTCGCGATGTCCGCACCACGGACACGGGGGCCGCCCCCGACCGCTCACCGCTACAGTGCCGGACGCCAGGTGTGGGCGCGCACTGCGGAGGCGAAGGTCTGGAGGCTGCCCATGCGCGGGGCGAACGGTGCTCGGGAACGGTGGACGACGGCCGCGATCGGCTGCGCGGCGCACGTCCTGCGGGGACACGGCCAGGTCATGCTGCTCGGGCACGCGGCGGCGGGCGCGGTGTTCGTCGCGGCGCTGTTCGCGGCGGGCTGGGAGTTCGGGACGTACGCGCTGGCCGGCGCCGCCGTCGGAACCGCGACGGCCCGGCTGCTGGGCGTCGCCCGGGACCGGGTCGAGTCGGGCGCGGAGGGGTTCAACTCCTGCCTGTTCGCCCTGTGCTGCGCCGTCCTCCTCGGCCCCGCACGGGTCTCGACCGCGCTGCTCGCCTGCCTGGGCGCCGTGCTGGTCACCGTCGTCACGGCGGCGGTCACCCGGCTGCTGCGCGGGTGGGAGCTGCCGGCCCTGACCCTGCCGTACTGCCTGCTGGCGACCGCGACGACGCTCGCCGCCCCGGCCTTCACCCATGTGCGGCCGTCCGCGCACGGCCCGGCGGCGCTGCCCCGGGCGGCGGCCGGGGCCGACGCGCCGACGGCGGCCGAGCTGACGCGGGGTTTCCTCGGCAACGTGGCGCAGGTCTTCTTCCTCGACGGGTGGCTCACCGGCGCGCTGCTGCTGGCGGGCGTGTTCCTGGCGAGCCGGACGGCGGGACTGGCGGCCTGCGCGGGCAGCGCCACGGCGGTCGCGACGGCGTGGGCGCTGGGCGCGCCCGCGCAGCGGATCGCCGACGGCAGCCTGGGCTGCAACGCGGTCCTGGTGGCGCTCGCGCTGTGCGGGGTGTTCCTCCGGGCGGGCAAGGCGGCCGTGCCGTACGCCGTGTCGGGGGCGGTCACCGCCACCCTGGTCACGCCGGCCCTCGAAGCCTTCCTGGCGCCCTCCGGAGGACACGCCCTGACCTGGCCGTTCGTCCTGACGACGCTGACCTTCCTGGCCGCCTCCCGCTCCTTCCCCCGGCTCGCCCGGCTCCGGCACCCGGTTCCCGAGGGCGACACGGCGGCCGCGGCGGGCGAGGCACCGCCGACCGGACACCCGCCCGCCGCCCTGTCGACACCGCCGGGCACCGCGGCGGCCTGAACAGGACACCGGGCCGGGCACGGCCGGCACGTCACCGGGGCGGCGCGCGCCGGCGGGCGCACCCAGGTGTGCGCCCGCCGCGGGCCCTCAGCGCTCCGACGCCCTGGACCCCGGCTCCATCCGCTGCAGCAGCCAGGCGTTGACACCCACCCCCAGCACGACGCACGCCGCGTACACGAACACCGAGTCGCCCGGCACGAGCAGGAGCAGGAGACTGACGGGAGCCGTCAGCGCCAACGGCCAGACGGCCGCGAACGAGGCGTCCTGGTGCGCCACCAGCTCCCAGTCGACCGCCACCCACACGCAGACGGCCGCGGTCACCAGCAGATACACCGCGCTCAGCCAGTGCGCGCGCAACCGCGCGAGCAGGCCGCCGGACCGGGAACGGGTGTCGCCGCGCATGGTGTCCTTCCGGGCTTCCGTGTCGAGTACGTCACCAGTACACGTGCGCCCGGCCCGGCCGACATGAGCGCGCGTGCTCAGAGGGACCGGGTGCGCCTACTCAGACGCCCCGGACACCGGCGCCGTGGTGCGCAGCAGAAGCAGGGTGGTGTCGTCGGTCCCGGCGGGGTGGTCCCGCAGCAGGGCGTCGGCGACCTCGTCCAGCGGCGCGCCCGGCCCGCCCGCCTCGGACAGGCGGCGGGCGAGCGCGGTCAGGGCGTGATCGGGGTCGGTGCCCGGCACGTCGGTGAGACCGTCGGTGTACAGGGCGAGGGTCGCGCCCGCGGGCAGGCACAGCCGGGTGTGCGGGTAGGCGGCCCTCGGGTCGATGCCGAGCAGTATCCCGCCCGCGGACTTCAGGGCCTCGACACGGCCGTCGGCGTGGCGCAGCAGCGGGTGCGGATGCCCGGCCCGCGCCAGCAGCGCGCGGTGACTGCGCGGATCGAGGCGCACGTACGCGGCGCTGGCCAGCAGCTCGGTGTCCAGGGCGGTCAGGAGCCGGTTGGTGAGGGCCAGTACCCGCCGGGGGTCGGCCCCGCCGCTCGCGTGGGCGCGCACCGCGGTGCGGATCTGGCCCATCAGCGCGGCGGCCGGGGCGTTGTGGCCCTGGATGTCGCCGATGACGGCGGCCACCCGGTGGTGGTCCAGGGCGATGAGGTCGTAGAAGTCGCCGCCGACGGACAGGCCCTCGGCCGCGGGCAGATAGCGGACCGCGGTCTCCAGGCCCGGGATGCGCGGCAGGCGGTGGGGCAGCAGCGCGTCCTGCAGGTCGCGCGCGAGGCCGCTGGCCGCGTCGTACTGGCGTGCGCGCACCAGCGCTTGGGCGATGAGGCCGGCCAGCGCGGTGAGGGTGGCCCGCTCCTCGGCGAGGAACCGGTGGGGACGGTCGTACGACAGGAGGCACGCGCCGACGCCGCGTTCGGGCGTCAGCAGCGGCAGGACCGCCCAGGCCGAGCCGTTGGCGAGCGCGGCGTGCCGGGGGTAGCGGCGCAGCAGCTCCAGGCGGTCCTCCAGGAAGAGCGGGGCGCCCGTCGACAGGGCCGAGGTGCCGGGGGTCTCGGCTCCCCGGGCAGGGCGGTCGATGCGCTCCAGGACGCCGGGCCGGTAGCCGTGCGCGCCGATCACCCGCAGCCGCCCGTCCGCCTCCACGGCCAGGAGCACCGCGCGGGCGGCGCCGAAGACGGGCAGCATCTCGTCGGCGATGAGCCGCACGATGTCCCGCACACCGGTGGCCCGGGCGAGGGCGCCGACCAGGTGCAGGACGTGGTAGACGCCGTCCAGTCGCGCCGGCCCCTCCGGCGCGCCCTCGCCGCCGGGCAGCCGGGGCCCGGCGGCCTTCGGCCCGGCCTCGGTGATGCGCACGGTGATCCCGGAGGCGTCCGGATACAGCTGGAAGGAGAGCCACCGGTCCGGCGGCCGCAGCACCGTGAACGCGGTCGGCTGCCGGCTCATCGCCGCCGCGCGGTAGCGCTCCTCGTAGACGGGATGGGCCAGCCACGGCAGCGCCTCCCACAGCGACTGGCCCAGCAGCGCGTCCGGCGCCGTGCCGAGCATGACTCCGGCCACGGGCGTGGTGAGGGCGACCCTGCCGTCGACACCCAGCACGCACAGCCCCTCCGGCAGCCGGGCGAGCGCCGAACCGTCCGGCGTCCGGTCCCCGCCGTGCGGGAGCCCCGGCAGCACCAGGGGCTCCGCCGCCGGCCGCATCGGCCGTCCGGTGTCCGCCGCGTGCGTAAGGACGCGGCCCAGGGCCGACGCGGCGGCCCGCAGACCCTCGCGCTCGTCCGCGTCCAGCAGCCGCGGGCGTGAGCCGGCCCAGTTCACGAACAGCGCGCCGTGCGCCCGCCCGTCCGTCGCCAGGGGCAGGCACGCGAAGGCCAGCCGGTACGGCAGGATCAGCGCGGTGCGCGGATACCGGCGGGCCATCTCCTGGGTGTCGCCCACCCAGACGAGCTCCCGTTCGCGCACCGCCTCGGCGACCCCGACCGGGGCGTCCAGCCGGATCCGCCGCCAGGGGCCGGCGAACTGCGGCGGCAGCCCGGTGAAGACGGCCAGCTCCAAGGCCTCTCCGCCCGGGTCGAGGAGGTACACGCCGCCGCCGTACGCGCCCAGCCCCGACACCACGCCGGTCAGGCAGACACCCAGCTCCCGCAGCTCACCGCGGCCCGCCGCGACCGCGGGGCGCCCCGCGGCGGGAACACCGTCCGCAGTGGAGTCATCGCACATCGGTACCACCCTGCCCGCCGTCGGACCGGGGCCCGGCCTCGGTGGTTGCCAGGCACCGGGCGGAGCCGGGGCCTTCTCCCACTATTCCACCGCGACCGCGCGCCGCACACGCTCCACGAGGCGGCGCGGGCCCCTCCCCGGCGGGCGGATCACGGCCGCGTCCCGCGCGGAGCCCGGTCAGGCCCCGGCCCGGCGACGTACCGCCACAGCCCGCCACGGCCGGGTGAACGGGACGAGGCGATGGCGGCGCCCCGGCCGGGACCTCCGCGCCGCGGCCCCTCGCGCCGGCCGGCGCCCTGCCCCGCTCCCCGGCGCCCTCGTCGCCGGCCCGGCCGACGCCGGCGTCAGCCCGTCAGACGGCGCTGGATCCACTGCGCGGCGGTCCGGCGGAACAGACGGCGGTTGTCGGCGCGCTGGAAGTCGTGGCCCTCGCTGCGCAGGAGGAGGAGCGCCGCTTCCAGCCCCCGCTCCCGGGCCGCCCGGACGAACTGCTCGGACTCGCCCGGCGGCACATTGGTGTCGTGCTCGCCGTGGACGGCCAGCACCGGGACGCGCAGGGCGTCGATCCGGCTCATCGGCGACAGCGCGCGCAGCAGGTCGCGGTCGCGCTCCGGATGCCCGTACTTGTGGGCCGCCGACTGCGCGATCCACGGCTCGGTGCCCGCGAAGAAGGTCGTGAGGTCCGACATCCCGCACACCGCCACACCGGTCCGGAACAGCTCCGGATGCCATACCAGGGAGGCCATCACCAGATAGCCGCCGTACGAGCGGCCCATGACCGCCAGCCGCTGCGGGTCGGCCGGCCCGGCCAGCACCGCGTGGGCCGCGCAGTCGGCGACGTCGTCGATGGCGGCGAACCGGCCCGTGCCCAGGTCCGCGTCGACGAAGGACCGCCCGTGGCCGCCGGAGCCGCGCACGTCGGGGGCGAAGACGTCCAGCCCCCGGCCGAGCAGTTCGTGGTACAGGGGGTCGAACACGGGGCGTTCCTGTTCCTCGGGGCCGCCGTGCAGGTGGACGACGCAGGGGGCGGGCTCGCCCGGCGAGCGGCCCGGGGCGCGGTAGTACCAGCCTCCGAGAGGGAGTCCGTCCCGGGCGACGGGCCGCATCGGCACCGGCCGGACGGGCGTCCGCCCGCCCGGGGCCGCGTCCTCGTCGCGCGAGGACCACGGGGTGCGCAGCGCCGTCCCCTGCGGCAACCACCACACGCCGGGGCGGCGCTGCGACCCGGACAGCGCCACGACGGGCGCGTCCGGATCCGGCGTGGGCACCAGGCGGGTGACCACCTCGTGGGGGAGCGGCACGTCCCAGGCGTCCACCTCCGTGCCGAGCGGTACGACGCCCGTGGCGCCGCCGCCCGCGGCGGGTGGTGCGGACGGCGCCGCCGGTGCGGGTTCGGGCGCGGTGTCCGGCGTGGCGCCCACCGCCGCGGTGTCCGAAGAGGGGGCGTCCGCCGTCGGTCCGGCCGCGGCGGCGGGGTCGAGGGCGGCGATCTGCAGCTCGCTGAGGCCGCGCGCGTTCCAGGAGAGCAGGGCACCGCGCCCGGTCCGGTCCAGGGCCAGCAACTCCAGGCCGCGATCAGGGCGTCCGGCGGCGACAGCGAGTCCCCGGCGCTGCCCTCGTGGGTCGAGCCGCAGCGCGAACAGGGCGGCGAACTCGCGCTCGTGGTCGCTGCGCAGCCACACCGTCAGGCCGTCCGGCGCGAAACCGCCGATCCAGGGATCGTCGTCGGCCACCGGCACGGTACAGGTGACCTTCAGGTCGCGCAGCCGGACCACGAGGGCCTCGCGGCGGGCTCGCGGTCCCCGCCGCAGCAGGGCCAGCCGGCCGTCCCGGCTCAGGTCGCACACGCGCAGGGTGGCGGCCCCGCGCTCGCTCGCCAGGAACACGGGGGCGGCCACGCCCTCGGGATCGACGAGGTAGGCGGACAGCGTCAGGGGCACCGGCCCGTCCGGGCTCCCCGCACCGCCGCCGGGCGCGGCGGGCCCGCCGAGCACGGGCGCGTACGCCCGCGGCGCGGCCGGGGACGGGCCGCCGAGCAGCACGGCGTGCCCGCCGCGCGCGGCCCAGCCGGGCGGGTGCGGCGGGACGTGCGACCCGGCCTGCGCGCGCACGGGGGCGGCCTCCACCGTGCCCGGTTCCGCGCCGGCGGACGGCTCGGCCACGGTGACCGCGAGGGCCGTACCGTCGTGCCGCCAGCAGCCGAGGTGGGCCGAGCTGCCCGGTTCGGCGCCGGCGAGGACGCGCCGATCGGTGCCGTCGGGGCGCACGCACAGGACCCGGGTGAGCTCCCCGCCCCCCGGGGCGGTGGTGTACGCGATCCACCGGCCGTCCGGCGACCAGGACACCTCGGTGACCGGGTCGGGGTCGCCGTCGAGGAGGTGGACCGTGTCGCCGTCGACCGGCCCCGTCCACAGCTGCGGAACGCCGCCCCGGTCACAGATGAAGGCGACCTGCCGGCCGCTGGGGTCCACCGAGGGGTACCAGCAGCCGTGGGCCGTCACCGGCTGGGGCAGGTCGTGGGCGGCGGCGACGTCCGGCAGCGTCAGCGGCGCGGGCGCGGCCAGCGGCGTGCGCGACGACGGGGACGGCGTGCCGTCCGCCGGGCCCGGCCACCGGTCGGCCGCCTCCCGTCCGAGCCCGGTGGCCCCGGGCCCGCCGGGCCTGAGGAGCGCCCCGGCCGCCGCGCCCCCCGCCGCGGCCCCGGGCGAGGACCACGCCCGCTCGGCGACGGCCCCCGCGCGGCCCGGAGCCGCTTCCGTGAGGTCCGAAGCCGTCCACCTCGCACCCGTGGGACCCGTCGGATCCGCCTGCTCCGCCGGATCCGACAGGCCCGGAGCAGGGGCCGGCGGAGCAGGCGTCGGGGCGGGCGTCGGGCCCCCCGGGTCCGGAGCCGGGCGGGCGTCGCCCTCCGCGACGCCCCGTGCCCGGGACACGGACGAGCGGGGGACCGGGCCGCCGGTCAGCTGATCCCGTGCGTTTGCAGCCATATCTCCAGCAGAGCTACCTGCCACAGCGTGTTCGCCCCCCGGTGGGTTCGGTGCGCGTCGGGCGCCGCCAGCAGCTCGGCGACGTACTCCCGGCGGAAGACGCCTCGGGCCCTGGCCTCGGGAGCGGTGACCGCTTCGCGTACGCGCTCCAGCACCGGTCCGGCCATGTGGGTGATCGCCGGCACCGGGAAGTAGCCCTTGGGGCGGTCCACGACCCGGTGCGGCAGCACCCGTCGTCCGGCCGCCTTGAGGACGCCCTTGCCGCCGTCGGCGAGCTTGAGTTCGGGCGGGCAGGCGGCGGCCAGTTCGACCAGCTCGTGGTCGAGGAACGGCACGCGGGCCTCCAGCCCCCAGTCCATGGTCATGTTGTCGACGCGTTTGACCGGGTCGTCGATCATCATGACGTGCGTGTCCAGCCTCAGGTCCGCGTCCAGCGCGCTCTCGGCCCCCGGGGCCGCCATGTGGGCGCGGACGAAGTCCGCGGAGGCGTCGTGGTCCGGCAGCATCCCGGGTTCCAGCATGCGGGCGAGGTCGGTGTGCGAGCGGTCGAAGTAGGCGTCTATGTACGCCTCGGCCGCGTCCTGCCGCGGCGCGGCCGCCATGGCCTCGTACCAGTGGTAGCCCGCGAACACCTCGTCCGCGCCCTGCCCGCTCTGGACGACCTTGACCTCCTTGGCGACCTGCTCGGACAGCAGGTGGAAGGCGACCACGTCGTGGCTCATCATGGGTTCGCTCATGGCCGCGACCGCGTCGTCCAGCGCGTGGGACACCCGGTCGGAGGGGACCAGCAACTGGTGGTGGTCGGTGCTGAAGCGCCGTGCCACCAGGTCCGAGTACTCGAACTCGTCCCCGTCGTCGCCGCCCTCCGACTCGAAGCCGACGCTGAACGTGGCCAGCTGCCGCTGTCCCTGCTCGGCCAGCAGCGCCACGATGAGGCTGGAGTCCAGGCCTCCCGACAGCAGCACGCCGACCGGCACGTCGGCCACCATGCGGCGGCGCACGGCGGTGCGCAGCGCCTCCAGGACGGCGTCCGTCCAGTCGTCGGCGCTCAGGCCGGCGAACTCGGGGCGGCGCGTGTACGCGGGCTGCCAGTAGCAGTGGTCACGCTGGGCGCCGTCAGGTTCGATCACCCGGACGGTGGCCGGCGGGAGCTTGCGCACGCCGTTGAGGACGGTCCGTGGCGCGGCGACGGTGGCGTGCCAGCTCAGGTACTGGTGCAGGGCGACCGGGTCCAGCGAGGTGTCCACGTCCCCGGCGGCCAGCAGGGCCGGCAGGGACGAGGCGAACCGGAGCCGCTCCGGCGTCTCCGCCAGGTACAGCGGCTTGACGCCGAGCCGGTCGCGGGCCATGACCACCCGCCCGGTGGCCTGCTCGACGACGACGAAGGCGAACATGCCGTGGAAGCGCTCGACGCACGCCGACCCCCACTCCAGGTAGGCCTTGAGGACCACCTCGGTGTCGGACTCGGAGAAGAAGTGGTGGCCGAGCCCGCGCAGCTCCTCGCGCAGCTCGCGGTAGTTGTAGACGCAGCCGTTGAAGACGCCGGTCAGCCGGGCCCGGGGATCGGTCATCGGCTGGGAGCCGCTC
This sequence comes from Streptomyces sp. NPDC018610, assembly GCF_044391765.1. Taxonomy (NCBI): domain Bacteria; kingdom Bacillati; phylum Actinomycetota; class Actinomycetes; order Kitasatosporales; family Streptomycetaceae; genus Streptomyces; species Streptomyces sp. NPDC018610. The sequence continues at coordinate 41,923 of NZ_JBISAL010000014.1, read as the reverse complement.
TCCGACAGGTCGATGATCTTGAGTCTGCGGTGGCCGAGGGCGACCGGGCCCTGGGACCACAGTCCCCGGCCGTCGGGGCCCCGCGGGGCCAGCCGGTCGGTCATGCGTTCCACGGCGGCCACGTCGGGCCGCCCGCCGTCGAAGCGGACCTCGCCGCTGAGACCGCACATCAGAGGGGCCTCCTTCCGGCGGACCGCTCAGGTGGCTTCCCGGCGGACCGCTCGGGCGGCTTCGGCCGCCGCGCTGCGCGGCCGCCCGTGCGCGCGGCGGCGGCCCGGGGCGAGGACGACGGGAACGGGGGCGGGAACGTGCGGGGCATGACGGCAGGACTCTCCTAGGTCGCGACGCGGGGGGCTCGGCCCGGACGGCCGGGCCCGGCACGGTCACGCCTCCGCCGCGTCTTCTCACTCGTCTTCCGGCAGGCTCGGCGGCCTGCCGCTCGCCGGGGCCGTGCCGCGGCGAGATCCGTGTCGGTGCACTGCCGAGTGCCCCGGAGTCGGCGGGTGCAAGCCCCCTGATCGGACACCGCGTGCCCCCGCACCGGCGAGAACCCCCGTTTCCGCGCGGCCGTCCGCGGGCTGAACCGTGGGGTTTCCGCCGGAGCGAACTGTCACCGCGGTCGTGTCACTCCGTGTCCTCGGCGGCGCGGCCCAGCGGAAGCAGTTCACGGACGCCCGCGGGCGGCGCCCCGGCCGGCTTCTCCGTCAGCTCCGGGGGCAGGGCGGCGTCGAGCACCGCCGGCACGGCCGCGGCGTCGCGCAGGGCCGTGTCCTCGTCCGTGCCGACGCGGGCGGCGATTGGGGCGACGCAGGTGGTCAGGCCGAAGCGCTCCCCGACGCCTTCGCGCCGTCCTCGTAGGAGGCGTCCGAGGCCTGGCGGAGGGCGGCGGCCGGCTCCGGCGGCAGCCGGGCGGCGACATGGCCGGCCAGTCCGGACGGCAGCCGTTCGGCCAGGGTGGCCGGCACGGCCCGCGTCGCCCGCTCGGCCGGCCCGCGCCGCGGCAGCCGGGCCGGCGCCTGCGCCTTTCCGATCATCTCGTCGTGCTGCGTGAGCGGCTGTGCTTCCACGGCGTGACCGTCGGGAGACACCGACGGACGGGCAAGGAGCGAGTACCCGGGACGACGCCGCCGCCCGGGCGGCGCGCCGGGGTTGCGGAGTGCCGACGCCGGCCCGTTGCACCGGCGGTCATCCGATCAACCGGCGGTGCCCGGGCCGGTAAAGTGGTATCCCCATTTCAGGCGACAGCGCACCTGTGAGGTACTCGCGAACCATGCCGACCGAAACGTTTGAGTTCCAGGTTGAAGCCCGTCAGCTGCTGCAGCTGATGATCCACTCGGTCTACTCGAACAAGGACGTCTTCCTCAGGGAACTCGTCTCCAACGCCTCCGACGCGCTGGACAAGCTGCGCCTGGAGGCCCTGCGGGACGACGCGCTCGACGCCGACACGTCCGACCTGCACATCGAGATCGAGGCCGACCCGGAGGCCCGCACCCTCACCGTGCGGGACAACGGCATCGGCATGTCGTACGACGAGGTCACAGAGCTCATCGGCACCATCGCCAACTCCGGCACCGCCGCCTTCGCCGAGGAGCTGCGCGCGGCGCAGGAGGGCGCCGGGGACGACGGGCTGATCGGCCGGTTCGGCGTCGGCTTCTACTCCGCCTTCATGGTCGCCGACGAGGTCACCCTGGTCACCCGGCGGGCCGGCCGGCCCCGGGGCACCCGCTGGTCCTCGCACGGCGAGGGCACGTACACGCTGGAGGCCGTCGACGAGGCCCCGCAGGGCACCTCCGTCACCCTCCACCTCAAGCCCGCGGACGCCGACGACCAGCTGCACGACTACACCTCCGCCTGGAAGATCAGGGAGATCGTCAAGCGGTACTCGGACTTCATCACCTGGCCGGTCCGCCTGGTCCCCGGGGCCCGCGACGGGGAGGACGCCCCCGGGCCCGAAACGCTCAACTCCATGAAGGCGCTGTGGGCACGCCCGCGCGAGGAGGTGTCCGACGAGGACTACCACGAGCTGTACAAGCACATCGGCCACGACTGGCGCGATCCGCTGGAGACCGTCCGCCTCCAGGCCGAGGGCACCTTCGAGTACCAGGCGCTGCTCTTCCTGCCCGCCCACGCCCCGCACGACCTGTTCACCCAGGGCCACCGGCACGGACTCCAGCTCTTCGTCAAGCGCGTCTTCATCATGGACGACTGCGAGGAACTGCTTCCGTCCTACCTGCGCTTCGTCAAGGGCGTCGTCGACGCCCAGGACCTCTCGCTCAACGTGTCCCGCGAGATCCTCCAGCAGGACCGCCACATCCGGCTGATGCGGCGCCGCCTGACGAAGAAGGTCCTCGCCACGGTCAAGGACATGCGCTCCGCCGCACCGGAGCGCTACCGCACCTTCTGGCGGGAGTTCGGCGCGGTGCTGAAGGAGGGCCTGGTCACCGACCCCGACAACCGCGACGCCCTCCTCGCCGCCGCGTCCTTCGCGACCACGCACGACGCCGACGAGCCGACGACGCTCGAGGAGTACGTCGAGCGGATGAAGGACGGCCAGGAGGACATCTACTACATCACCGGCCAGTCCCGGCAGAGCGTCGAGAACTCGCCGCACATGGAGGCGTTCGCCGCCAGGGGCGTCGAGGTGCTGCTGCTGACCGACCCGGTCGACGAGGTGTGGGTCGACACGGTGGGGGAGTACGGCGGCAAGCGGTTCCGCTCGGTCGTCAAGGGCGAGATCGACCTCGGCGGCGACCAGGACGAGGAGAAGGCCGCCGAGAAGGAGAAGCACACCGAGGAGTACGCCGGCCTGCTCGGCTGGATGACGGAGCACCTGGCCGAGGACGTCAAGGAGGTCCGCCTCTCCTCCCGCCTCACCGTCTCGCCGGCCTGCGTCGTCTCGGACGCCGCCGACCTCACGCCCGCGCTGGAGAACATGTACCGGGCGATGGGCCAGGAGGTGCCGCCGACCAAGCGCATCCTCGAACTCAACCCCGACCACCAGCTCGTCAAGGGCATCCGGCGGGCCCACGCCCGGCAGGGCGAGGACCTCTCGGAACTCACCGAGACCGCCGACCTCCTGTACGGCCTCGCGCTCCTCGCCGAGGGCGGACAGCCCAAGGACGCCGGACGGTTCGTGAAGCTGGTGGCCGACAGGATGGAACGCACCCTCTAGCGCCGTGCCGGGCGCCGCGAGCCGGTGAATCTTTCCGGCCACAGCACTAGCCGCGCCGGCCGTTCGCCGTTCCCCGGCACCTGCCGGCCGCCGCACACCCGGGACCCGGCGTCCGCGGGCCGCCACCGCCCACGGCCGCCGGGCCCGCGCGTCCCCTGCCGTGCACACGCACGTCACCCACCGGACGTGCCGCGGACGCCGGTTGGCCGTGCCGGGCGGATATGCGGTACGGCCCCCGCTGGATAGAGTCGTCCCGTTACGACTGGTTGTGGGGACAACCAGGGCACCTCGGGGAGGGCTTGCAGCACATGAGTCGTCGCTCTACCGGTCCGGCCGGTGTCTGGGCCGAGATGCAGAGGCAGCAGCAGCGCCGGACGGAGGCCGAGGCCAGACGGCGCAGACAGGAGGCGCAGCAGGCCCGCGCGCGGCAACGTCAGGCCGCCCAGGGCTACCGCGAGTACCGGCAGGCCGAGGCACAGCGCCGGACCGAGGAACTGGACGCACGGGTGGCGTCGTTGCGGGGGCTCCTCGCCGCGGGCTGCCGGGCCCCCGCCTTCCGGGCCTCCTCCCTCATGCGGACGGAGGAGATCGAGCCCTTCGCCCCGGGTGCCCTGGCCCAGCCCGTGCCCGTGCCGGACTTCGAGCACTACCGCACCCAGGGCGGGTGGACCGCCAACCGGCGGGCGCAGGCTCAGGCCGAAGCCCGCGAGCACTTCGAGCGGGACTGGCACGCCGCCCAGGCGGCGGAGGCGCAGCGGCAGCAGCAACTCGCCGCCTACCAGCGGGAGTACCAGCGGTGGGCCGACGGCCGACTGGCCGAACTGCGGCGGCACAACGCGGGCGTCGTCGAACTCACCGAAGGAGTCGGGCGCGGCGACCCCGACTGCGTGGTCGAGTACTTCTCCGCCGCCCTCTACGCCTCCACCGCCTGGCCGGAGGGCTTCCCCCGCCAGGTGACGGTCGCCTACGACCCGGCGGCCCGGCAGCTGGTGCTCGACTGGGAACTGCCCGCCTACGACGTCGTCCCCGCGACCAAGTCCGTCCGGTACGTCTCCGGCACGGACCAGGACAAGGAGACCGCCCGGCCGGTGAGCCAACGCCGGGCGCTGTACCGGGAGGTCCTCGCCCAGTGCATGCTGCTCGTCCTGCACGAACTCTTCGCCGCCGACGAGCTGGACGCGCTGGAGTCGGTGACCCTGAACGGGTTCGTCGACGGCCATGACCCCACGACGGGCCGCCCGGGCCACATCCACCTGGCCACCGTCATGGCCGCGCGATCGACATTCTGCGACCTGCACCTGGCGCAGGTGGACGCCGGGAGCTGCCTGGCCGACGCGCTGCGCGGGCAGCTCTCGGCCCGCCCCGACCAGCTCACACCCGTCCGGCCCGGCAGGCGGCCCGAGGACGTCGGCGACCGTGTGGTCACCCACGGCGGCGACGAGGACCCCGACCTGTACGAGATGGACCCGATCGCCTTCGAGAACCTCGTCGCCGATCTCTTCCGGGCCATGGGCATGCAGGCGGTCACCACCCAGCGCTCCAACGACGGCGGGGTGGACGTCGACGCGCTGGACCCCACCCCCATCCGCGGCGGCAAGATCGTCGTGCAGGTGAAGCGCTACCGCAACACGGTGCCCCCCACCGCCGTGCGCGACCTGTACGGAACCGTGCAGGACACCGGCGCCAACAAGGGCGTCCTCGTGACCACGTCGAAGTTCGGGCCCGGATCGCACACCTTCGCCAACGGCAAGCCGCTCGAACTGATCCGGGGCGCCGAACTCGTCGACCTGCTGCACCGGCACGGACTGCGCGGGCGCCTGGGCGACGGCGCCCGCCGCCGCGCGGCACAGCCGGAGCCCGCGGCCGCGGAGCCCCGGCTGCCCGACGACCACAACGTCCTCGGCATGTCCTGGACGGGTGGCGTCGCCCTGGACGTGTGCGCCCTGGTCTGCCGCGGCGACCGGATCCTCAGCGACGACCACTTCGTCTTCTTCAACAACCCGGGCACGCCGGACGGCTCCGTGCGCGCCGTCCCCGCGACCGCACCCGACAAGGCCGCGATCTGCGTCGCCTTCGACGCGCTGCCCGACGAGGCCGACCGCTTCGTCCTCGTGGCCGCCGTCGACCCTGAGGTCAACCCGGACGCCGACCTCTCGGGCTTCACCGACGCACACATCCGTCTCCTCGACCCGGGTCTGGCCGAACTGGGACGGCTCGAGGTCTCCGACGGCCGGCCGGGCGAGACCGCCCTGGTCCTCGGCTCCTTCCGGCGCCGGACGAACGGCGACTGGGACTTCGTCCTCGGCGGCAGGGGGTACACCGGCGGACTGGAGGAACTCGTCCGCGACTTCGGCATCGACGTGGAGTGACCCCGCACGGCACGCACCCCTCGGCCCGTCCCCTCGGCGGCGTGCCCTCCGCCTGCCGCGCCGCCGGGGCGAGCGGGCCTCGTCAGTGCGTGCCGTCGCCGACCAGGTGGTCCCCGGCGATACCGGCCTTCTCGGGGCGGTAGTACTCCCGGATGCCCTCGGCCCAGGTGGCCACCGGGATACGGTCGCCGTCCACGGGACCGAAGGCGTCGAACAGCGTCTCGATGTTGGGCCGCCGGAAGCCGATGGCCGTCATCAGCGCCACGAAGTCGGACCGCTCCACGAAGCCGACGCCCTTGGGGTCGCCGAGCGAGGCGAGCGCTTCGGCGAACTCGTGGACCGTCGACTCGAACCGCTCCGGCGACAACACGCAGGCCTCGAACTCCTCCCGGCTGACCCGCCCGTCGCCGTTGGCGTCGAGCTCGGTGACGAGCGTCGTCCAGTACCGGCGGAAGGCGGCCAGCAGCGCGTCCTTCGCGGCGTCGCCGGCCGCGGGCGCCGCCGCGACCACCCGGCCGCCCATCAGGTCGAAGTCGTCGGACTCCAGGTAGCCGTTTCCGTCGGCGTCGAACAAGGAGAAGACGAGCTGGACACGGTCGGTCGCCTCAGTGGTACGCACGGCGCCTCACCTTCCTTCCGGTCTGGCGGCCCACGCCGTCGACGGGGCCGGACGGCCACCGGACCCGTGATCCGGCGGCTGCTCCACTATCCGGCCGGCGCGAGCACCGCGGCGCACGAAGCGGAGCCGTCCACACGAACGGGCGGAATCGGCCTGCCGCGCGCATGAATCGCCACGACCCGTACGCCGCTCGGCCATGCGCCGGACAGGACCGGCCCGGCTGCGGGGCCCGCCGCGCCGAAGCGCGCCGGCGCCCGTGGTCACGTCGCGACGCGCCCCGGTACGGCGGCCGTCACGGCGCGGTGCGCCAGGCGCTCGCCGTACGCGCGGCCGTACCGGTGCTCCAGTCCAGTCGCAGCACGGCGAGGTCGTCGCTGTGCCGGTCGGCGTTGAGGGTGCGGGTACGGGCGATCAGCTCGTCGAGGTGGGCGCCGGGATCCGGCGTGTGGATCGTGTCGATGATCCGCAGCAGGCCGTCCACCCCGAGCCGGTCGCCGGTGCTGTTCGCGAAGCCCTCGATGAGACCGTCGGTGTAGGCGACGAGGGCGCCGCGCGGGGGCAGGGCGAGGGTGGTCGCCGGCCACTTGCCCAGACCGGGGACGATGCCGAGGGCCACGCCGTGGGCCGCGGTGACCTCCTGGGCGCCCTGAGGGGTGAGGAGGAGGGGCTCGTGGTGGCCGGCCAGGTGCAGCGTGGCGGTCTGTGCCCGCGGGTCCACGGTGATCAGGGTGCAGGTGGTGAACAGGTCGTTGCCGGTGCGCTCGGCTATGTGGATCTGCTCCAGCAGGTGCAGCAGCTGCTCGTTGCGGTGGCCGCCCAGCGTCAGGGCGCGCCAGGCGATGCGCAGGCAGACGCCGAGTGCGGCCGCGTCCGGGCCGTGGCCGCTGACGTCGCCGATGATGGCGTGCACCTGCCCGTCGTCGGTCTGCACGACATCGAGGAAGTCGCCGCCCAGCAGGGCCTGCGCCCGGCCGGGGTAGTAGCGGCTGGAGGCGGTGACGACGGCGGAGGACAGCAGGGGCTCGGGCAGCAGCCCGCGCTCCAGGCGCGCGTTCTCCTCGGCCCTGAGCCGCCCGATCTGGAGGGCGGCGTTGGCGCGCTCGGCCTGCTTGCGCTGGAGGGCGTAGCGCACGGCCCGCTGGAGCAGGTCCGGTTCGACCTTGCCCTTGACGAGGTAGTCCTGCGCGCCGGCGGCGAGCGCCTCCACTCCCGCCCGGGGTTCGTCCAGCCCGGTCAGGACGATGATGGCGGCTCCGGTGTCCGTCTGTATCGCCTGGACCGTCTCCACCCCGGAGGCGTCGGGCAGGTGAAGGTCGAGCAGCACGCAGTGCACGGGGTGCGCGGCGAGCGCCTCACGCGCGTCCGCGGCCGTGCGGCACCGCGTCAGGGTGTGCGGGAGGTCGGTGTCGTAGAGGAGCTCCTCGACCAGGAGGGCGTCCCCGTCGTCGTCCTCGACCAGCAGGATGTGGTACTGCCCGGGGCGGTTCACGGCGTGTTCGGTCACGGCTGGGACTTTCTCTCCGGCGCCGTGGGCGAGCCGTCGGCGGCGGGCAGGGTGAAGACGACCCGCGTGCCGGGCTCGTGGCCGGGGTCGATGGCGATCGTCCCGCCGTGGAACTCCACGACCTTCTTGCACATCGCCAGACCGATGCCCGTGCCCGGGTACGCGTCCTTGGTGTGCAGCCGCTGGAAGAGGATGAACACCTTCTCCTGGAACTCCGGCGCGATGCCGATGCCGTTGTCGACGACCGCGAACTCCCACTGGCCGTCCTGACGGACCGCGCTGATGCGGATGCGCGGGGGCCGGTCGGGGCTGCGGAACTTGACGGCGTTCGACAGCAGGTTCTGCCAGAGCATGCTCAGCTGGGTGGTGTCGCCGACGACGTCCGGCAGCGGGCCGTGGGTGATCTCCGCACCGCTCTCCTCGATCGCCACACTGAGGTTGTCCAGGGAGCGGGCCAGCACCTGCTCCAGATCCACGGTCTGGTGGTCGTTGTGCACGCGGCCGACCCGGGAGAAGGCCAGCAGATCGTTGATGAGGACCTGCATGCGGTTGGCCCCGTCGACGGCGAAGCCGATGTACTGGTCGGCCCGGTCGTCGAGCTGTCCGCCGTACCGACGCTGCAGGAGCTGGGTGAAACTCGACACCTTGCGCAGGGGCTCCTGCAGGTCGTGCGAGGCGACGTAGGCGAACTGCTCGAGTTCCGCGTTCGACCGCTTCAGGTCGGCCGCCTGCTCGTCCAGCAGCCCGCGGGAGTCCTCGCTGAACTGCAGCTCCTCCACCAGCCGCCGGCGCATCGACTCCACGTCGGAGGCCAGCCGGCGCAGGTCGGCGGGGCCGGTGCCGGGCAGGCTGCGGTCGAAACGGCCCTCGGCGACGTCCCGGGCGGCCGAGCCGAGCCGGCCGAGCGGGCCGGTGATGCCGCGCCGCAGCCCCTCGGAGACGAGAAACGCCACCAGGAGGATGACGCCGGCGATGACGGAGAACATCCAGTTCCGCAGCGTCTCCGCCCGCCGCAGGTCGTGGCCGGCGGCCGTCCGCTCGCTCTCCAGGTGCGACTGCTGGCGCCCCATCGCCCCGCGCAGCGAGTCGAAGATGTTCTTGCCCTCCGTGGCCCGCTGTGTGGCCAGCTCCACGGCCTGCTTCGCGGGGGCCGAGGCGATGGGGCGGGCTATGCGCTCCTGCCAGGCGCCGCTCAGCCGCTCCACCTCGGCCAGGTCCGCACGGGTCCGGGCGTCGCCGTCGGTCAGGGAGTGAAGCCGCCGCAGGGCGGCCCTCTCGTCCGCCACGCCCTGCGCGTAGGGCTGGAGGAAGTCGGCGTGACCGGACAGTCCGTAGCCGCGGATGCCGGTCTCCTGATTGACCAGGGCCTCCTGCACCCGTATCGCGTCGATCAGGGCGGGGGACCGCCGGCTCACCAGCTCGTCCGTGATCTGCGACGTACGCCACATGGCCCAGCCGCCCAGTGATCCCACCACCGCCAGGACGAGCAGCGTGGTGGCGACCCCCACCCGCAGCCAGCGCCGGGTGGTCCACTGGGAGAACATACCGTTGGGGCCGGGCGGCTTGCTGTCCATCGGGGTTCGCGTCTCTCCTTCGTCCGGGCCGCGGCGCGGCGCGCGGCAACCCCACTGTACCCGCGGCCTGACAACGTATGTTGTCTCGGACCGGATCGACGCCGTAGGGTGCAGACATGCCTGGTCCGCCTTCCACCCCGCGCGCCGCCGGCGCAGAGACGGCCGCGCTGGTGACACAGGTGGTGGACGAACTGGCCCGGCTTCTGACGCCGGACGCCCTCCGCCCGCCGCCGGAGTCCCGTGACGGGACCGACGACGCCCGTCGCCGCGCGCTCGTGCGCCTGCGCGTCCTGGCAGGCGTCAAGGAGGCGGTCCGGCACCTGGAGGACCAGGCCGCCCACACCGCCGCCGCGAACGGCGCCGGTTACCCCGAGATCGGCCAGGCCGTGAGCATGAGCCGGCAAGGAGCCCGACGCCGCTGGCCCGGGCTGATCACCAACGGCACACACCGCCCCGCCTCCCATCCCACACCCCGGAGCTCGTGAAACATGGCTGCCGCCGCAACCCGCCCCTACGACGTGCTGCTGGTCGAAGACGACGTCGCCGACGCCATGCTCATCCAGGACGCCCTGGCCGAGCGCGGCACCCGCAACCTCACCCAGGTCCCCGACGGCATAGCCGCCCTCGACTACCTGCGCGACCCCGGCAACGAGCGCCCCGACCTCATCGTCCTCGACCTCAACATGCCGCGCATGAACGGGCGCGAGTTCCTCGCCGTGGTGAAGGAGGACGCCGACCTGCGCACCATCCCGGTCGTCGTCCTGACCACCTCTGCCGCCCCCGACGACGTCACCGGCGCCTACCACCACCACGCCAACGCCTACGTCACCAAGCCGGTGAACCTGGAGGAGTTCGAGGCGGCGGTCCGCAGCATCGACGCCTTCTACCTCGACATCGCCGTCAAGCCCCCCAAGGAGTGACCCGCGCGCCGGCCCCGCCACGCCGGGGCCGGCGCGCCGATCCCGGCGACCTCGGACGCCCCGGCCGTCGTGCCGCACGGGAGGACCCGGCGGCGCCGTCCGGCGCGTTGCCGACGCCGAGCACCGCGAGCACGGACGGCCTGCCGTGCGCGAGCCGACCACCGTCGTGCCGTTCTCGAGGTCGACGCCGTGGAACAGCGCGGTCAGGTACGCCTGCGACAGTCGGGCCGGCGACATTCGGTCGTCCCGCACCGCGACGCCGTACGCCGATACACGTGTGCGTACCTGAGGCCCCGTGATCCGCCCCCGGCGATCGAGTCACTGACGATCACCCCGGCCCGCGGCGGAAGCACACCGCCCGATCGCCGCCGTCCTACCCGGGCGGCCGTTCGCGGTCCCGGCGACGCAGTCCCGCCTGGATCGCTTCCGTCAGCACCCGCGCCGCCACACCCACGAGCAGCAGGCCGCCCGTCATCTGGAACATGGCCAGCACACGTCCCGTCTGCGAGCGGGGGACGATGTCGCCGTACCCGACCGTGGTGAACGTTGTCATGGCGAAGTACAGGGCGTCCGTCCTGGTCAGCGACTCGTTGAAGGAGCCCGGCGCCGAGCGGTCCAGGAGGAAGTAGGCGACGGCGAAGAGCAGCAGGAAGAGCGGCAGGGTCACCGCCAGGGCCTCGACCGCCCTGAGACGGGGCCGGGAGGAGCGCCGGATGACCGCCACCTCCCACCCGAACAGCGCCGCGGTGGCCGCCAGGCCGAGCGCCAGCACGGCCGACGTGCGGTCCGTGTAGTGCCCTTCCAGAGGCAGCAGGTAATACACGACGACGAGCCCGGTGGCCACCGACAGGGCACGGGAGACGACCACGACGGCCTCCCGTCGCCCGGCGCGAGACCGCCGGCCCTCGTGCGCCGGGCGCCCTTCACCGGCGGGGCCGCGGGCATCGGGAGGTGATGAGCCGCTCATCGTGTGCCCCTTCCGATCGGCGGGCGGGTGCTCCCCGCCGTGGCCGTGTGTGCGAGGCGTCCGGTGTGGTGCTCCCCGGCGGTCACCGCCGCGCGCGATCGCGGCCCGGGACCGTCGCGTCGGCAGTGTACGAGCAGCCCGCGGAGGATCCCGGGAGGACGAGGCACGGCCGCACCGAGTCTCCGCCGTCCTCGGCCCCGGCGCTACGCGACCTTCCCTGCCGGGTGTGCGGGCCCCGGCCGAGTGCCGCAACGTCCGGAGGGACCGTCCGAACTCAAGGCCGGACGCCTGCGCACCGATGAGGACTGCGAGACCCCGAAGGGCCGAACCCTCGGCCGACACGTGAGGAAGGACGCCGTGACGGAGCCGGGCCCGACCGCTGCGCCCACCGCCCGTACGCAACCGGAGGAGGCGGACCGCTTAAGGGAACTGCTGTGCACTCCCGCATACCGCAGGACCCTCGCGCTGTCGGCGGCCGTCGGTGCCCCGGTGGCCTTCGTGGCCTTCTGGTTCCTCGCCGGGATCCACCAGCTGCAGCACGCGCTGTGGTCCGAGCTGCCGCACACCCTGGGCTGGCACGCCCCGCCGTGGTGGTGGCCGCTGCCGCTGCTGGCACTGGGAGGCACCGCTGCCGGGCTCGTCATCACCCGTCTGCCGGGAGCCGGCGGACACGTACCCGCCGCGGGACTGCACACCGCGGGGGCCGGTCCGGCCACGCTGCCGGGGGTGGTCCTGGCCGCCGTGGCGAGTCTCCCGTTCGGCGCCGTACTCGGCCCGGAGGCCCCGCTGATGGCGCTCGGCGGCGGCCTGGCGCTGCTCTTCCGGAACCTGGTCCGTGCCCCGGCGACGGCCGGGGGCACCGCGCTGCTCGGTGCGTCCGGCGCCGCGGCGGCCCTCTGCGCTCTCTTCGGGAACGCGCTGGTCGGCGCGGTGTTCCTCGTCGAAGTGGCCGGTGCGGGCGGCTCGCGACTGTTCGCGGTCATGCTGCCGGCACTGCTCGCCAGTGGGATCGGCTCCCTCGTCTTCACCGGGTTCGGCCGCTGGACCGGCCTGTCGACGGGCGGCCTCTCGCTGAAGCTGGGCGTCCCGGTGCCGCGTCTCGACGCCGGGGACGTGCTCTGGACGCTGGTCATGGCCGTCGCCGTCGCCGCCGTCGTCCACCTGATGCTGTGCGCGGGGCGGCTGGTCGCGGCCCAGGTGCGGGTACGGCGGCCGGTCACCCGCACGGCGGCCTTCGCCCTCGCCGCGGGGGTGTGCGCCGCGATCTACGCGTGGGCCACCGGCCGGTCTCCGGAGGACGTGGCCTCCTCCGGCCAGGCCGTGCTGGAGCGACTGGCCGCCGATCCCCACGCCTGGGGGATCGGCGCGCTGGTCGCCGTACTGCTGTGCAAGGCGGCGGGCTACGCGCTGTGCCTCGGCAGCCTGCGGGGCGGCCCCATCTTCCCCGCGCTGTTCCTCGGCGCCGCGGCCGGCGTGCTGTTCGCCCCGCTGCCGGGCCTCGGCGTCGTCCCGGGTCTCGCGGCAGGGATGACCGCCGCCTCGGCGGCCGCCATGCGCCTCCCGGTCAGCGGTGCGCTGTTCGTCGTCCTGCTCCTCGGCAGCACCGAGATGATCCCCCTGGTGCTCCTCGCGGCCGTGGCCGGCTTCGTGACCGTCCAGTTGCTGCCGGCCGGCCGCGCGACGCCGCCGGCCACCCGATCCGCGGCGGGGCGGGACGGCCACGACGAGCATCCCGGCTGACACGGCCGGGAGCGGGTGCCGCCGTCCGGGGCGGCGCGGACGTCTCGCGGAGGTCCCGCGACGTCGCCGCGGCGAGCGGTGTCACACCTCCTCCGACCGGGTGAACATCCGGGGTCGTGCGGCGCAACCGGGTCCCCTGCGGAATGCCGTAGCCCGCCCGTGGTGATTGTGTGACTCCTGAGCCGCCGGCACACGGCCGGTCACCGGCACGCCTCCACGTTCCGCCACGGCCCCGCGACCGCCCGGCGCCTCCGGGCGGCCGGCGCCGCGGTCGCGACCCGCAGATCACACGCCGGAGGAGGACACCATGGCCGCCGACGCGCAGCGATCGCCGGATCCGTCCGAAGAACGCTCCGAACTGGAGCAACTGAGGGCACGCGTCGCCGCGTTGGAGGCCGGCGGGGCCACTCGGCCCACACACCACCGTTGGAGGTCCTTCCTGTCGGCGCTGCTCGTGATCGTCGGCTGCGTCCTCGCCCCGCTCGCCGCCGTGGCAGCCTGGACGGCGTCCGAGGTCGACGACACCGACCGGTACGTCGCCACGGTGGCGCCCCTCGCCTCCGATCCCGCGGTCCAGGCGGCCGCGGCGAACCGGGTCACCGACGCGGTGATGGGGCACCTGCACCTGCCGGATCTGCTCGCGGACGCCGCCCCCGCCGACAGGCCGCGGTTGGAGAAGGCACTCGGCGCGCTGGGGAACCCGCTGGAGAACGCCGTCCGCGGCTTCGTCCACGGCAAGGCCCAGGACGTCATCGCCTCCGACTTCTTCCAACGCGTGTGGGTCGACGCCAACCGCGGGATCCACGGCGCGGTGGACAAGGCGCTCACCGGAGGCGGCGGCGCGGTCAGGGTCAACAACCAGTCCGTGACCGTCGACCTGGCTCCGGTCGTGGACCGGGTCAAGCAGCGTCTCGTCGACGAGGGGCTGGCGGTCGCCGCGCGGATCCCGCAGGTCCACACCGACATCACCGTGCTGCGCTCCGACCATCTGGGCAAGCTGAAGACCTGGCTGCGGCTGCTCAGGCTCGCAGGGTTCTGGCTGCCGGTGCTGGCGGCGCTGCTCATCGCCGCGGGCGTGCTGCTCTCCGTCCACCGTCGGCGCGTCCTCGTGGCGGCGGTCCTCGGCGCCGCGTTCGCGATGCTGATCCTCGGCCTCGGCCTCACGGTCTTCCGCGAGGTCTACCTGAACGCCCTGCCGGACACCGTCTCGCAGCCGGCGGCCGGGGCGGTCTACGACATCCTGGTCCGGTTCCTGCGCACGTCCGTACGCAGGATCGTGGCGCTGGCCGTGGTCATCGCGCTGGCCGCCTGGCTGACCGGCGGGGGACGGCGGGCGACCTTCCTGCGCGAGGCGTGGCGGTCGGGCATCCGCGCGGTGCGCGGAGCGGCGGACCGCACGGGCTTCCGTACGGGCCCGGCCGGCCCCTTCGTCCACCGCTTCCGCACATGGATCACCTGGATCCTGGTCGCGGCGGCCGTCGTGACGTACCTTCTGTGGAGCTACCCCACGGGGTGGGTGGTGCTCGTCATCGCGCTGGTGCTGCTGTGCGCGATGGCGCTGGTCGAGTTCCTCGACGAGCCGCCCGCGCCCGCCGCTCCGCCGGCCCCCGGTCCGAGAGCGGAGGCGACTCCCACGGCCGGCTGAGTCCGGACCGCGGGAGTCGCGGCACGGACCGTGGAGGAGGAGTGGGCCGCCGGGCTCACCGGTCCTCCAGGTCCTCGTCCCCGTGCAGCCTCCGCCAGATGCGCGTGCGGTGCAGCACGTAGAGCGCCATGACGAGGACACCGACCTGCAGCCCGACCGCGAGCAGCCAGAAGACGGCCCTGCTCTCCATCTCGTCCGTGAGGTAACTGAAGTTCATGCCGAAGTAGCCGGTGAAGAACGTCAGAGGCAGGAAGATCGTCGACACGATGGCCAACCGGTTGATCACGCCGTTCTGCTCACCGGAGGCCAGCGACGAGTAGCTGGCGAAGGCCCGGCGGGTCGCGTCCTGGAAGGCCTCCACGTCCGCGAGCACCAGTCTGCCGGCGTGCTGGAACTCCCTGGCCATGCGCTGTCGTTCCTCGGGGAAATCGCGGTTCAGCATCCGCCTCGTGAAGACCTCGTCCGTCACCTGGAGATACGGCAGGAGGGTGTGGTGCAGCAGCGCGGCGCGCCGCCGCAACTGTGCCAGCCGGTAGACCTGCTCCGGGCGCCGCCTCTCGAACATCTCGTCCTCGAGGTCCTCCGCCGTCAGAAGCCCCGCCACGGCGGCTCGGCGAAAGGTGTCCAGGGCCTCGTGGAACAGCAGGAAGAGCACGGCCACGATGTCGGGCGGCGCCTCGGCCCCCAGCCGCGCCACGAGATTGTCCAGAGGAGCGGCAGCTCCTCGGTGCAGCGTGACCAGGTGCCGCTCGGTCGCCAGGGCGTGGATGTGCGTGATCCGGTCGTCCTCGAACGCGGGTACGGCGAACGCCGCTCTGTCCCCGAGGAAATCGGCCCTGGCCTGGGCGTCGAGACCGCCGAACCAGCGGGGGCACTCGGCTTCCAGGCCGAGTCGTTCGGTGATCGACGGCTGCTCGCCGGAGGTCTGTACGTCGACGAGCAGGAAGTCGGACACGGCCAGGCGTTCACGGGCCTCCGCCAGATCGGGGCGAGTGACGGTCCCCTCCGGCATCGACACCATCAGTACGGTCATGTTCGCTCTCCGCCGTGCGGTTCCGTGATTCCCACCATGGGGACGATCCGTCGTGCGCGCACGCCCACGCGTGCACGCGCCGCACCGACTGCCTCTTATGAGTGACCGCGGGGCGAGGACCCGGCCGCAGACCTGCGGGTCCGGAGTCCCGCAGGGCGTGGGACCGCGGGGTGCCGGGGCGTGCCGGCGTCGGCCGTGCCGCCCACCGGGGGAGGGCGTGCGGACTCCGGCGCCGGCCGAGCAGGCCGGCGGTGCGCGCGGGAGGTCGCCGTCAGCTTCCGCGCAGGTAGCGGTGGAGCGGCGGTCCCTCGGCCAGCACCGCGCCGATGGTCACCGTGAAGGAGATCGTGACGCAGACCACGATCAGCCAGGACAGCATCGCCAGGACCATGCCGAGTGAGCCGTACTCGGCCACCGCGCGGTCGAGCGCACCGGGTATGTAGAGCCGGGCGGTCAGGCTCAGCGCGGTCGTGGCCGCCGCGGTGAGCAGCGCCCCGGGCAGCAGCGGCGGCCAGGGCACCCGGGCGGCCAGCAGCAGGTGCTGTGTCAGCAGCCACACCCCTGTCCCCACCAGGAAGAGCAGCGGAGTACCGAGCCAGAGACCGACACCGAAGCCGTCCCGGACCGGTCCCTGCAAGAAGACCACGAGGACCATGATCAGCAGCCAGACCACCCAGCGCCAGGCCGCGATCCGGGTAGCCGCCCTGGGCAGCCGCCAGGCGCGCTCGCAGACCCGGGCCATGGCGCGGCTGAAGCTGGTCGCGGAGAGCAGGGCGATCAGCAGGCCGATGATTCCGGTGGTCTCGCGCAGGCTCTTGCCGGCGGGGTCGGCAAGGACCTGTTGCAGTTGCTCGTCGGCCTTGCCGCCGAGCCCGAACATGGAGCGCAGTGAATTCAGGAGCTGGTCGCGCACGCCCTGTGGAGCGAACGCGGACAAGGCGAACAGGAGGGGCACCGAGGCCAGGAACGCCTGGGCGGCCAGCCGGGTGCCGGCGTCCAGCAGGTTCGCGGACAGCAGCCGGTTCGTCAGCTCGGTCACGACGGGGAAGCGCTGTTCGGCGGTGGTCCGCAGACGCTTCAGCCGCCCCGTCCACGTCATGCCGCCCCCTTCCTCGTTCGGTGCCCTCGAAGGCCCTCGTGCCGTGCCCTCGGAGGCCAGTCAACGAGCCCGGCCCGGATGGAGCGAGCAGTACTGGCCCGATCGGGCGCCGGGCGTCGACACGGCCGATCTCTCGGCCCGGGCGACGGGACGACACCATGGGCGCCTCGCCGTCGCGCGGGAGGGCGAGGCCCCGTCAGGGGGGCGGGCGATGTCAGGTGAGACCGGGGGCCCAGGCGTCGACGGTGCGGGGTGTGCCGATGGCGTGGGGCGGAACGAGCGGCCGGGCGCGGTGGTGCGCCGCGGGGTGTGCTCTCCGGGGCCGGACCGGTGCGGTCAGCGGCCGGCGGCCCGGGGCTCGGCTTCGGCGGTGGCGTCCTCGCGTCCGATGCGGCGCAGGGAGGGGTCGGCGACGGTCACCGCCAGGAACAGGACGCCGGCGGCGAGCATGAACCAGGCGAGATGGTGCAGCCCGCCGGTGTCGGCGCGCTGCCCGTAGAAGGCGCCGTCGGCCGAGGACGCCGCGATGGCGCCGAGGTAGCCGAAGGTCCGCAGCAGCCCGGCGGAGGAACCCATGCGCTCCGCGTCGGCCTGGTGGTAGACGCAGTTCTGCAGGGCGAGGCTGTTCAGGCCCTGCGGGACACCGAGGACGATCACCACGGCCAACAGCATCCACAGCGGGCTGTCGCCCCGCAGGAGCAGCAGCAGGGCGCACGCGACGATCTGGCCGACGGCGCCGACCAGGAGCTTGCCGCGCACCGCCTTGCGCCGTCCGGTGAGGGCGGAGACGACGATCGCCGTGGTGAACAGGGGCAGCTGCACCAGGCCGGCCTGCGAGGCGGACAGGCCGCGCCCCTGCTCCGTCCACTGGGTGTAGCCGTACAGGAAGGCGTAGCTGACGACGTAGCAGAGCAGGGCCCTGCCGTAGGTGGCGACGAGCGGCAGGTTGCCGCCGAGCACCCGCACGTCGATGAAGGGCCTCGGGGTGCGCAGCTCGCGCCAGGTGAAGCCGGCGCCCGCCGCGAGGGTCAGGACCGGCAGGTACCAGGCGCCGGCGCCGATGTCCATCAGGAACAGCAGCAGGCACACGAGCGCCACGGCGAACAGGCCCATCCCCGGCAGGTCCAGGTCCCTCACCGGACGGCGGCCGTCCTCGCGGCGCGTTCCCGGGGTCGCCGGAAGACGCCGGGCGCCGAGGTACAGCCCGACGAGGGCGAGCGGGACGTTCACGGCCAGGGTGGCGCGCCAGCCGCCGACGCCGATCAGCAGACCGCCGAGGCTGGGGCCGACGACGGCGATGGTCTGGGTGGTCAGTGCGAGCGCGGTCAGCACCCCGGCGGGGCTCTCCTGTCCGGTGCGCCGGGCTTCGCTGCGGATGAGGAACATGGCGGCCGGATAGCCGGAGCAGGTGCCGAAGCCGAGCAGCACCCGAGCCGCGATGAGCACTCCCAGGTCGGGTGCGAGCATGCCCACGACGCCGGCGATCCCGGTCAGCGCGGTCCCGGTCAGGAACAGACGGCGGGGCCCGAAGAGGTCGATCAGCCGCCCCATGACGGGCTGGCCTATGGCGGTGGCCAGGTACAGGGCCGAGATGAGCCATGCCGTCCGGGAGGGCGGGGCGCCGAATGCGGCGCCGATCGGCACCAGCGAGACGGAGATGATGGAGGAGTTGACCGGGTTGAGCGCGGCGCCCGTCATCATCGGGGCCAGCAGGCGCCGGTCGAACCCGCCCGCGGAACCGCCGCCCTTGTCGGGCCGCAGGCGCTGGAGGACGCGCGCCAGACCCGCGCTCACGAGCGCACGATCCGCTCCAGCACGGCCGTCGCCTCCAGGAGGACGCGGCGCTCCTCCTCCGTGCACCGGTCTTCCAGGGCGCGGGCGAGCCAGCCCTCCCCGGCCCTGCGGCGGTCCTCGAGGAAGGCGTGTCCGCTGTCGGTGACGAACACCAGCTGACGACGGCCGTCCTCGGGGTCCGGGCGGCGGTCGACCAGACCGCGCTCGGCCAGGACGCCGACGACGACGGCCACGGACTGGTGCCGTACGCCCTCAGCGGCCGCCAGGTCGCTGACCGACGCCTCGCCGTCCTTGTCGAGCCGGCTGAGCACGGACGTCTGGGAGGGGGTGAGGTCGCTGCGGCCGTAGGTCTCCCGCAGGCGGCGCCTCAACCGGCTGAACACCACGCGGACCTCGTGAGCCGCGTGCGCGGCCGACGCGGACACGCCCTCCGGGCCCTGCTTCGTCTCCTTCATGAATGCAGAGTAACTTGCGCAGTCTGGACTGCGCAAACATTCCTGCGCATGTGGCCCGGCTGCCGGCGGGTCGCCGGCGGGACCGGTCGAAGCCCCTCCGCCGCCTCATGCCGTCGCTCGCGCTCACCGGGAGCGGGAGAGCTGTTCGCGCACCCATCCGGGATCGGGGTTGACGTGCGGCCGGCCCGCCACGACGACGGTCGGCACGGTCTCGTCACCGCCGTTGGCCGCCCTCACCACCGCCGCTCCGTCGGGGTCGCGCCAGATGTCGACCCAGTGCAGCCGGCGGGCGCTGCGGCCCAGCCGGACGCGCAGCCGGATGCAGTACGTGCACCCCGGCCGCCAGAAGACGACCGGCCGTCCGTCCACCGCGCTGCGCCGCTGCGCCTCCGGCGCGCTGATCGACCTGGGGAAGGCCAGGGGCGAGTTCACGACCGCGAGCAGCACGAACACCAGCAGCAGCGCCGCGGCCACGCCCGGCCTCCCGCCGGACAGCGGTCCGGCAGCGACGACCGAGCCGCAGAGCACCAGCGATACGGGGACGATCCAAGCGCGTGTCATGAGGCCGAAGGCTACCGAGGCGCCGCCAGGTGCCGTATGACTCCGCCCGTATGACTCCGCCCGTATGACTCCGCCCGTGCGGCTCCGCCTCCGCGACACCGGCCGGGGTGACCGGACGGGCCGCCGCACGGGAGGGCTGCCCGCGCCCCGCCCCCGGCCCGCGAAGTCCGGGCGTGCGCCTGCGGTCCGTCGCGCGGGACGGACCGCGGGGGCGGTGGGCGTGCGGCGCACCCGTCTTCCCGGTGCGCGGCGCACCCGGCTTCCCTGTTCCGGTTCAGGTCGAGGAGGACGCCGAGGAGGCGCCGCCGGCCGCCGGGCCCTCGCCGCTCAGGACGAGCTCCTTGGCGCGCCGGAACTCCTCTTCCGTGATGTCTCCGCGTGCGCGCATGCCGGAGAGTTTGGCCAGTTCGTCGGCGCTCGTGGGCCGGCTGCCCCCTTCCGCCGTCCGCTTGATGTAGGCGTCCAGTTCCGCCTGCTGGGCACGGGCGTGCGCTATCTCGCGGTGGCCCATGTCCTTGCCACGGGCGATGAGGTAGACGAAGACGCCGAGGAAGGGCAGCACGATGACGAAGATCAGCCACCCGGTCTTGCCCCAGCCGCTCAGAGTGTCGTCGCGGAAGATGTCGGCGATGACGCGGAAGAGCAGGACGAACCACATGATCCACAGGAAGAACCACAGGAGCGTCCAGAACATGCTCAGCAGCGGATAGTCGTAGGCGAGGTACGTCTCGGTGTTCATCTCTGCTCCGTTCCGGGCGAGTGCCCAGCCACCGACACCGGTCGCTCTCAGCGTGCCCACGCCATGGGACGACCGCCCTCACCCGGGACGGGTGAAGTCCGAAGCGGACGCGCTCGCGAGGTCCGAAGTGGACGCGCTCGCGAGGTCCGAAGCGGACGCGCTCGCCGGGACCGGGGACGACGCGGACGCGGGCGGGACCCGGGACGGACCTCGTCCGTCCGGTCACGGGTCATCCGGGCAGTTGCCTCATCTCGATCACCCGGAGGCCCACCGCCCGGAGGCGGGCCAGCAGGCCGAACAGGTGCGCCTCGTCGACCACTGGTCCGTACAGCAGCGTCTGATCGTCGATCACCACGTGGTCCAGTTCCGGGAAGACCTTGGCCAGCGTCTCCGACAGGTGTCCCTCGACGCGGATCTCGTAGCGCATGCGCTGCTCTCCAGTCGGTGGTCCATGGCGCATTGCTCGCGCCCCAGCATCGCTGAGGCGCGGACGGCCCGGCCCGCCTCGTCGGTCCCCCCGCCGTCCGTTCCGTGCCCTCCATCGCACCTGAGACGGTCACGCGGCGCCTCACCCGTGGCGGGGGGGCATGCGTCCAGGGCCCGGACCGGGGGTTCAGGGGTCCTGTGCCGGTCATCGGTCCGGGACGCTCACAGCAGGCCGAGGCGGCGGGCCCGCCGCACCGCGTCCTGCCTGCGGTTCACCCCCAGCTTCCGGTACACGCTCTTGAGATGCGTCTTCACGGTGTTGACCGACACGTACAGATCAGCCGCGATCTCATCGGTCGACATCACCTGGGCGAGCCGCGTCAGGACGTCGTGCTCCCGGCCGCTGAGCCGCTCCGTCATCACCGGCTCGGCCGCGGCCTCAGGGGCCGGCCCCTGGCCGTCCGGGACCAGCCAGCCGACCGCCAGACAGCGCAGCGCCGACGACGCGAGGAACGGCTCGATCCACGGGCCGGCCTCCCGGAACGGGCGGCGCAGGCGGTCGCGACGGGCTCCCCGGAGGGCGTCGGCGAGCAGTCGGCGGGTGGCGGCGTCGTCCCCTTCCCCGTACGCCGCCCGAGCCCGCACCAGTGCGGCGCGGACCCGCACGGCAGGGCCGGCCCGCCGGTCGGCGACCGCCATGTCGAGCATCGCGAGGGCCGCGCGCCGGTCACCCGCGGCGAGGCGCGCCCGTGCCTCGCCCACCGCGCCCGCCGGGTGCCCGTCGGCCGCCTCCCGCAGCGCCTCGACGGCCGCGTCCGGGTCGCCTTCGCCCAGGCGGACGGCGGAGACGACCAGCGCGGCCTCGCACCGCGCCCAGGGCGAGGCGACGTCGGTCGGCACCGCGGCCGCGGCGGCGGTGGCGCGGAGCGCGGCATCCGGGCGGCCCCGGGCGAGGAGCAGCCGGGACACGGCGAGGGATCTGCCGGCGGCCGCCACCGGGTCCCGCACCACCGGGCCGGACGCCGGGCCGATCAGGTCCTGGGCCCGGCGCAGCTCGTCCCGGTCGACGGCCACGGCGGCCAGGACGAGCTGCGCCAGGGCGCGCCCGGGGGAGCGGGGCAGGCTGAAGCGGTCGGTCTCGGCCAGCGCGGCCAGCGCGGCGCGCTCCGCCCCGCCCGGCCGGCCGTCGAGGCAGTCGATCAGAGCCAGAAGGGCCAGCGCGTCCTGGCGCGGCACCGCCGTGGCGGCCCGGGCACGGCCGTCGGCGACCGGGGCCAGGGCGGCCCGGGCCCCGTCGAAGTCACCGGCCCACACGCGGGTCGCGCCGACGTGGGTCAGCAGGAGGGCGGGGACCTCCGGGTGCCGGTCGAGCAGTTGCGCGGGCACCTCCCGCTCGAGTTCCCGGCCCGCCCTCGCGGCTCGTTCCGCCCGTGCTGGGGATCCCGACAGGCGGGCGGCGAGTGCCTCCAGCAGAGCGCCGCTCAGCCGGGCCGCCGCCGGACCGCTGTCGTCGGCGGCGAGCCGCTGCCCGGCGCGGCGCAGGTGAACCTGACCGCGGGCGACGTCCTGTTCGGCGAGATGACGGGCGGCCCGCACCAGCTCCGTGGCGGGACCGGTCGTTCCGGTCTCCACGACGGCGAACGGTTCGGGCACGTCGCCGAGGCGCAGACCGTTCATCAGCTGTCCTATCGCGAGGTCCTCGACCAGCGCCCCGGCGATGAACTCCCAGTCGCCCGCGGCGGCCCCGTGGGCGAGCATCTCCGCGAGCGTCCCGGACCGCCGCAGCCAGTGCGCGGCCCGGCGGTGCAGATCCGGCTCCAGGCCGGGGCGGCGCTCCAGCAGATGCGCGTGGAGGATCTCCCGGAACAGCGGATGGAGGCGGTACCAGGCGTGCCCGAGGTCCTCGACGAACGCGTTCTCCCGGTGCAGCGCGGCGAGGACGGCCGCGGCGTCCGTCCGCCCGGTCAGCGCGTTCGCCAGATCGGGACAGAAGCGCTCCAGCACGCTGACGCGGAGCAGGAGGTCCTGGGTCCGGGACGACTGCCGGCCGAGCACCTCGGCCAGCAGGAAGTCCGCGACGGTGCTGTGACCCGCCTCGAACTCCTTCAGATACGCCCGTGGATCGGGGCTCTCCCGCGCGGCCAGGGCGCACAGCCGCAGGCCGGCCGCCCAGCCCCGGGTCCGCTCCACCAGCGCGTGGGCCGCGCCGACGCCGAGGTCGAGACCGTGCAGCTCCAGCAGCGCTACGGCCTCTCCCGGGGTGAAGGCCAGGTCGGCGGCCCTGATCTCGGACATCTCACCGGCCGCCCGGTACGTGTGCAGCGGCAGCAGCGGTTCGGTGCGGGTGACCAGGACCAGCCGCAGTCCCGGCCGGGCATGGCGCAAGAGGTAGGCCAGCTGCTCCGAGACGTCCGCGGTGGCGCGGTCGTAGTCGTCGATCACCAGGGTCACGGGCCCCTCCTCGCCCTCCTCGCCGCTGAGCCGGGCGGCGAGCCGGTTCAGCAGCGAGTGACCCGCCCGGTGCCCGGCGGCGGGGCGGCCGAGGCCGAGAGGCAGCCGCGGGCCGCTGGTGTGCAGGGCCCGTGCCACATGGGGCCAGAACATGTGCGGCTCCCCGATGGACGCGTCCAGGGTGAGCCAGGCGACCGGCCTCCCGAGTCCCGCGGCCCAGTCGGCGACCAGCAGGGTCTTGCCCGCGCCGGCCGGCCCGTCGACCATCACCAGCGGTGCCCGCGGCGCCCGGTCGAGGAGTTCGGCCAGGCGCTCCCGGCGCAGGAACGTCCCGGGCCTGGCCGGCACGGCGAATCTCGTGCGCAGGAACGGATCGCCCATCGGATCGACGCTCGGGACGGGAAAGCTCTCCGGGTTCTCGTCGTTCGCTGTCACCACGCTCACCACCCACAGGGCTCGCCCTCCACCTCACCCTGACAGCTTTTCCGCCCGCCCGCGCGCCGCACCCGGCCGACGCGCCCGTGACCAGGCAGTACGTCCTCGGTCGTGCCCGTGGAACGGTCGTCAACGCGCTGGGGCGCCGGCACGGCGTTCGGCGTACTCCCGGCCGACGACGGCTCCGAGCTGGACGACGACTCCCACCGCCACCAGCCACGACAGGATGACCATGACCACGCCCACAGGCCCGTACTTCTGGCTGTTGGCCACGACGGTCGCGGAGAAGAACCGGGAGGAGAACAGCCCGAGACCCGTCCAGCAGATGTCCGTGGCCACGGCCGCGGGCAGCAGGAACCGCCAGGCGACCGAGCCGGCGAGCAGCAGCCACAGGGTTCCCCACCAGAAGAAGAGCGCCAGGACGAAGCCGCACAACCCCTTCAGGGGCAGCGCCGGGAGTGCCGCGTCGACCCGGGTCTGTACCGCGCTGTACGCCACCAGCAGGGTCAGCCAAGCCAGCTGCGCCCCGAGGTCGGGCCACCGGCGTGGACGGACGTCGAACAGGAACTGGTACCAGCTCTGCAGGGTGCCGGCCACGGCGGCCACCCCGGCGATCAGCAGCACGGCGCTCACGAAGGTCAGGGTGCTGGAGCCGGAACCGGATCTGAACAGCGCGGCCACCGCCCGGCCCGCCTTCTGGTCGAGCCCCAGCCAGCCGGTCAGGACCTCGGCCGTGTCCTGGCCGACCGCCGTGGTCAGGAGGATCAGGAAGGGGAAGAAGCAGAGGAAGGCGAGCGCCGCCAGCTGGAACGCGTGGCCGAAGACGTCCGCCGCGCCGAGACGCCGCCGCAGTCGCCCCGCCGTACCCGCCGAAAGGCGCCTGCCCCAGGCACGGCGTCTGTCGAGCAGCCCCCTCGACCACGCGGCCTTGGGGCGGTCGTCCCCGGGGGTGGGGATCCGGAACCTTCCCATACCCGGCAGTCAACAGCGTCGCGGGCGTCTTCGCAGCTCGCGCGGCGCGACCCCGGCTCGAACGGTCCGCGCGAGCGGCGCGCCCGAGCCGGTCCCCGCACACGGCGGGCCTGAGCCGCCCGGCTGGTTGCGGCTCCCCGCACGGCGCGCGTCGTCGACAGCGGCAGGCCGGCGGGCACATGCTGCTGGGAGCCCCGCGAACCGATCAGTGAGAACGCCGACACGAACCCACAGCGGACGGCGCCCTTCGACACGACGCACCACCGCGTCCACACGACGCACCACCGCGTGTCGACGCCTGGCGTCACCGCGAGCCATACCGGTAGGAGCGCCGCCGGCGGGGCGGGCGGCCGTGAAGGAACGAGAGCGTATGCGCGTCATTCCCGGAGCCGGCCCCCGACCTGGCGCCCCCGAATCACCGCTGAGGGGACGGGTCGCCGTCGTGACCGGCGCGGCGCGCGGCGTGGGCGAGGCCCTGGCGCGGCGCCTGTCCGACGCCGGGATGCTCGTCGCGCTGGTGGGCCGCGAGGAGGAGACCCTGCGCCGGGCGGCCGACTCCCTGCCCGGCCGGACCGTGTGCGTGGAGGCCGACGTCACCGACTACGCCGCACTGGAGCGCGCCGCCCACCGGATCGGCGACACACTGGGCCGGGCGAGTGTGGTCGTGGCCAACGCCGGTATCGCCGCGGCCGGCCCCTTCGCTCACACCCCGGCGGACCTGTGGCAGCGGGTCATCGACGTCAACCTCACCGGATCCGCCAACACCGCCCGGGCCTTCCTGCCCCACCTCGCCCGCACTCGCGGCTACTTCCTCCAGATCGCCTCGACCGCCGCCTTCGGCTCGGCCCCGATGATGAGCGCCTACTGCGCGTCCAAGGCCGGCGTGGAGTCCTTCGCCCAGGCGCTGCGCGGCGAGGTCGAACCCGACGGGATCAGCGTCGGCATCGCCTACCTGCACTGGACCGACACCGACATGGTCACGGGCATCGACGACCATCCCGTCCTGCGGGCCCTGCGGCGCAACCAGCCCCGGTTCACCCGCGAAGTGCACAGCGCCGCACAGGTCGCCGACTGGCTGGCCCTCGGCATCGCGCGCCGGGCCCGCCACGTCTACGCACCCCCGTGGCTGCGCTGGGGCCAGCCCTTGCGCCCCGTGTTCCCGGCCGTCGTCAGCCGCCTCGCGCGTCGGGAACTGCGCCGCCAGTCCCCGACGCTCCCGATCGCCGACGCCGACGTCCTGGGCGCGGGGGGCCGCGCGGACCTGGAGGCCTACCGCTCCGCCGGCCGCCCCACTCCTCCCGAGCACCCGTAACCGCACCCCGCGCGGCTTCACGCCGGGCCACCCCGTACCGGGCCCGGCCCGGACGCCGGGCGGTTCAGGCCGTCCCGTGCTCGGTCCGGCCCGCACACCGGGCGGCGGCACAGGCCATCTCGTACCCGTCCCGGCCCGGACACCCGGCGGCACGGTGCTGACCCATGCCTGCCCCGCCCCCTCGGCCGACGGCTGTGAGGGTCCGGGGCAGGCGTGCGCCACGTCGCCTGCAAGAGCGCGTCAAGACCCGTAGGACAGGCTGCGTTGTGGGCCGTCGTGGTCGGCCCGGGCCCGCCCCCACCGAATGGCACACCCCTCAGCCACACGTTCCTACGGAGATCGCCATGCCGCAACGCCCGAAGATGGTTCTCGTCGGCCAGCTCGTCACCGCCCCGTGGGTGTTCGACGCCGCCCAGCGCGTCGGCGTCGACGTGGTGCTCGTCCCCTGGACGGGAACCGACATGGACGCGGCACGGCGGGCCATCGCGGTCACCGAAGTCCTGCCCCTGGACGTCGAGACGGACCCGGACGGCGCGCTGGCGGCCCTCGTCGAGCGCCACCGCACGGACCCCTTCGACGGGATCATGGCGG
Source organism: Streptomyces sp. NPDC018610 (assembly GCF_044391765.1). Lineage (NCBI taxonomy): Bacteria > Bacillati > Actinomycetota > Actinomycetes > Kitasatosporales > Streptomycetaceae > Streptomyces > Streptomyces sp. NPDC018610. The sequence goes on along the minus strand of NZ_JBISAL010000014.1, from coordinate 15,545 downwards.
GCAACGAACTGGTGGTCCCCTTCACCGCGCGCGCCGCACGGACCCTCGGCCTCCCCGGCCTGGCCGAGGAGGCCGCGGCGGTCGTACGCGACAAGCGCAGCATGCGGCAACGGTTGACCGAGGCGGGTCTCGCGGCCCCGCGCTTCACCGTCCTGGAGCGCCAGGAGGACTGGACCGACGCGCTGACCCTGCGCTTCCCGGTCGTGGTGAAGCCGGCGCGCGGATTCTCCAGTCTGGGAGTCGTCCGGGTCGACGACAAGGAGCAGCTCGAAGAGGCCGTCACCAGCACCTGGGAGCTGGTACGGGCCCGCGCGGGGAAGCCCGCCGAGACGGGCGGCGGCAGCGGCGTCCTGGTCGAGGAGTACCTGGACGGGCCGGAGATCTCCGCCGAGTCCCTGGTGCACCGGGGGCGGGTGCGGGTGTGCGCCGTCTCCTGGAAGGGCGAACTCACCGGTCCCTACTTCGAGGAGACCACACTCCGGGCGCCCGCCCGGCTGCCCTCCGAGATCCTGGCCGCCGTCGAGGCGGAGGTCGTCGCCGCCCACCACGCCTTCGGGATCGACGAGGGCGCCACCCACACCGAGTTGCGGCTGGTCGGCGGGGTACGGCCGGTCCTGCTGGAGATGGGCGCCCGCATCGGCGGCGGGGGCTTCATGCACCATCTGGTCCAGGGCAGCAGCGGCATCGACTTCGCCGCCGAGACGGTCCGCGTCCACCTGGGCCGTGAGCCGCTGTGCTGGACGCGGGAACCGGAGGCGGCCGGCCACGCGGCTGCCTACCTCGTCCCGGTCGGCACCGGAGGGACGTTCCGCCGGCTGCGCGGCCTCGACGAGGTGCGCGTCGATCCCCGCGTCGACCACGTGGCGCAGGCCGTCCTCCCCGGCACGGTGCTCCGCCCCTACCCGGCGTGGTCCGCCTACCCGGCGATCGTGCTGTCCCACCACGAGTCGGACGCCGAGGCCGTCCGGTTCCGCGACCACCTCGCGCGGACGCTGCACATCGAGTACGAGGAGCAGGGGTGACCCGGCCGGCGCCGCGCGCCGGCCTGGCGCGGGCGGCCGGCTCGTGAGGCGGCGCGCCACGCCGCGGGCCGGCCGGCCGGCGAAGCGGCGTGCCGCGTCCCGGGGCGGCCTGCCGCGTACGTTCTGGTGGCTCTGGGGCGGAACGCTCATCACCTCCGCGGGCGGCTTCGTCGTGCCGTACCTCGCGATCTACCTGACCACCGTGCGGGACTACTCGGTGGCCTTCACCGGGCTGGTCATGACCGTGTTCGGCATCGGCAGCGGCCTCGCCTCCTTCGTCGGAGGCGTCCTCGCGGACCGACTCGGCCGCCGGGCGGTGCTGCTGGCGAGCGAGGCGCTGTCCGTCATCGGCATGGTGGGGCTCGGATTCGCCGACACCAAGGCCCTCGTGGTCGCCGGCACCCTGGTCGTCGGGGTGGGCCTCAACGCCACCCGGCCCGCCCGGGCGGCGGCCGTCGCCGACCTGGTGGACGAGGCGGACCGGCCGCGCGCCTACTCCCTGCTCTACTGGGCCACCAACATGGGCTTCTCCGTGGCGGCCGTCAGCGCCGGCGCCGCCGCCGAACAGGGCTTCTTCCTGCTGTTCCTGGTCAACGCGACCGCCAACGTGGCCGCGGGCGTCGTCGCCTACCGCTACATCCCCGAGACCCGCCCGGACGCGGCCCGCCCCCGCCGGGAACCGGCCGGCCGGCGGGCGCCGGGGGTCCGCCGGGACCGGCCGTTCCTGGTGCTGCTCGGTTCGGTGCTCCTGCTGGGCCTGATGTTCCAGCAGCCGCTGGTGGCACTGCCCCTGGCGATGACGGAACAGGGCCGCTCACCGGCGGAGTACGGCACCGCCATGATGGTGAACGGCCTGGTGATCGCCGTCTTCCAGCTTCCGCTGAGCCGGCTGGCGGACCGGTTCCGCCCGGAGACCGCGCTGGCCGCGGCCACCCTGCTCTCCGGAATCGGCTTCGGCCTGACCGGAGTGGTCCACACCCTGCCCGGATACGCGGCGACCGTGGTGCTGTGGAGCCTGGGGGAGATCGTGGTGTGGCCGCGGTGCATGGCACTGGTGGCCCTCCTGGCGCCGCCGCACGCCCAGGGCGGCTACCAGGGGCGGCTGCTGCTGGTGTGGAGCTCGTCCGTGGCCCTCGCGCCGCTGCTCAGCAGCCAGCTGATCGAGGCCTCCGGCACCGCCGCGGTCTGGAACGCCTGCGTGGCGCTGGCCGTGGTGGCCGCCGCCGTCCACGTCGTCCTGGCCCGCCTGCGCCGCGACCCCGTGCAGGACCCGGACCCGCTTCTCCAGCCCTGACCCCGCTTCCCCAGCCCTTGACCGGGATACCTCCCCCCACCGACTGCCGGCACCTCGCGGGTCGCTCGACGTTGCGCCCCGGGACGAGTGCAGGCGGAGAAGAACAGCGTGCCGCGACAGCGCGCACGTGCCCGTCCGTCACACCCGGTCCACCGGACCGCCGACCCCCAGGAATCCCCATGTCTCTTCCTCTTCTGGACCTGACCCCGGACGAACTGCTGACCACCACCCGGTCCGTGCGCAAGCGGCTCGACCTGACCCGCCCGGTGCCGCTGGACCTCGTCAAGGAGTGCATCGAGATCGCCCTGCAGGCTCCCACCGGGAGCAATCGCCAGACCTGGCACTGGCTGGTCGTCACGGACGCCGGACAGCGCGCGGAGGTCGGCCAGTACTACCGGCGCGCGGTGAAGACGTACCTGGAGTCCGAGGGTTCCTGCGGGACGCTCTACCCGGAGGACCCGGCCCGTCACGCGGTGCAGCGGCGCGTGGGCGACAGCGTCGCCCATCTCGGGGAGAGGATGGGCGAGGTGCCCGTGCTCGTCATCCCCTGCCTGGACGTGAACGAGGCCCCGGAGTACAACGAGGCCGGCATGTGGGGGTCGATCGTCCAGGCCGGCTGGAGCTACATGCTCGCCGCGCGGGCCCGGCGACTGGGCACCGCCTGGACCACCCTGCACCTGATGTACGAGAAGGAGATCGCCGAACTGCTGGGAATCCCCGACGGCGTCATCCAGTCGGCGCTGATCCCGACGGCCTTCTCCATCGGCACCGACTTCAAGCCCGCCCCCCGACAGCCGCTCGACCAGATCCTGCACCTCGACACCTGGTAGACGGTGTGACGGTCCCGGAACGCGGATCCCGGTGACCGGTGCGGGAAGCCGGCGGCGGCCGGTGACTGCGCACCGGCCGCCGGGACGGTCCGCGTGCGGCCGGGGCGGCGCGGAGCCACCGCGCGGCACTACCGCCCGACGGCGCGTCGGGGCGGCGTCTCCGGCCCGCCCGACGGTGCGCCGGTCACACAGAGAATCATCGTAAGCGCGCGGCGATATCCGACGCGTTGTTTTCGGCAATTGAATGGCCTGCCCGCTGTGAATGGCGGGTGGAGTCCCAGCGGCCTTGCGGCTGCACGCTTCTCCTCTCCCGTGCGCCCGGGAAACCTTACGACCATGACATTCACGCCCCGATCGGGCGGCCCGAATGATCCCGTTTAGGTCGGTCTGGAGAAGTCCCCGCAGCGGATCACGTTGGCTTGATGCCGCACGATCCTCCTCAACTGCCGAAAGCGCTACTTGACGGCACGACGTGACCTGGCCTTTTCTTGAATGGGCTTCGAGTCCGGAGCCGGGAAACGCGCCAGCGAAGGACTGGAAAATGGCCAAAGTCGCAGCACCGAACTTCCGTTCCGTGATCCTGACGCGTCCCGGCCGGTATTTCTCCGCGTGATTTCGGGTGAGGCGGCGGCCGTTCTCGGCCGCGCCCCACCCCGCATGACGGACGGAGTTCGCGCATGACCGTAGCGACTCCTCCCTGGCGGCCGTCCGGACGGTGAGGCGGTGTGTGCGGACGCGGAGACCCCCTGTCGTGCCTCAACCGTGCGGTGGCCGAATCTGCTTGTGCACGACGGGGGTTGACGATGTGGCACCGGACCCCGGGCGCTGCCACATGTGAACGGAAGGGCATTCATGTTACCGGCAGACAACGTTGTCCCCAACTTCGCCGACCAAACCGCCCCGTCCATCACGGTATTCGGTCACATGAGAGTCCGTTTCGGTCAGCGTGACGTCTCCCTGGGCTCTCCGAAGCAACGTGCCCTGTTCGCACTGCTCCTGATCAACGTCGGCAGGACGGTGCCTGTGCACGACATCGTCAACTCCCTGTGGGGGCCGTCTCCTTCCTCGGCCGTGATGGGAACGCTGCACTCATACGTCTCCCGGCTGCGCAAGGCATTCTCCGAGGCCGCGCCGGCCCATCATGACATCCTCGTCAGCATGCGGCACACGGTGCCCGGATATCAGCTGGACATCTCCCCGGAGGGCACCGACGTCAACCGGTTCGAAAAACTGGTGGAATTCGGCCGGGACCGGTTCACCGCCGGGGACCTCGCCTCGGCCCGTCGCACCCTGGGCCGGGCCATGGAGCTGTGGACCGACACCCCCTACAGCGAACTGGCCTCCTACGACTTCGCGACGCTGGAGGCGGCCCGCCTCGACCAACTGCGCCTGCAGGGACTCCAGGTATGGGCCGACGCCTGCCTGGGCCTCGGTTCCTACGACGAGGTGGTCTGGGCCCTGGGCAAGGAGATCCGGCTCAACCCCATGCTGGAACGGCTGGGCAGCCAGCTGATGCTCGCGCAGTACCACAGCGGGTCCCCGGCAGAAGCCCTGATGACCTACGAACGGATCCGCTCCCACGTCTCCGCCGAGCTCGGCGCCGACACCAGCAAGGAGCTGCAGGAGATCCACCGGTCCATCCTGCGCCAGGAGGACCTGCCGCCCTCCCGTTCCCAGCCGCTTCCCGAGAGCCGGACCACGCGGCTGCCCGACGCTCCGGTCCCCGCGGCCGTCGCCGCACCGCCCGGCCGCGCCGACCGGCCCGTCCGGACGCCCCGACCGGTCCGGACGGCCGGGACGGCCCGGCCCGTCCGGCCGGCCAGGCCCTCGCCCCCGCTGGGCCGCCTCGTCGGTCGGGAACGCGAGAGGGAACAACTCCGGTCCCTGGTGACCGGGGACTTCCCCAAACGCACCGTCCTCATCACCGGCGACCAGGGGATCGGCAAGACCCGCCTGCTCAGGGAACTCGAACAGGAACTGGCGGACACACCCGCCGAGGTCGTCTGGGCCCACTGCACCGGACCGCGCGAACCCACACGCCGGACATGGCACCAGGTCGTCCAGAAGGTCTGGAAGGCACGGGGCCGTGGGCCGGCCCGGGTGCCGGCCGGCTTACGGGCCTGCCCTCCCGGTCACGAGCACCACCGGCCCGCGGACGGCGACACCGCCCTGGCCCGGCTCGACGACCTCGACTACCAGCACGCCGTCGTGCAGCTGCTCCTGACCGCCGCCGCCGACGAGCCGCTGGTGATCATGCTGGAGGATCTCCACCTCGCGGATGCCTACACCCTGGAACTGCTCCACCTGCTCACCATGGAGGTCCACGACGCCCCCCTCGTCGTGATCGCGACGGTCCAGGAACACCGGCTCGCCCTCCGTCCCGACCTGCGACGGGCGATGGCCGACCTGCTGCGCGCGGACAGCGTCGGCAACCTCCACCTGACGCCGCTCTCCCCGGTCGAGACGCACGCCCTGATCCACGAACTCCACGGCGCGCCCGTCTCCTGGCACCACGTGTCCTTCCTCCACCGCGCCACCGGAGGAAACCCGTACCTGCTCACCGGGCTCGCCGAGTGCGCCGACCTCACCGGCGTCCACCACGACCTGCTCGGCGCCCTGCCCTTCGGCATGAGGACCGTGCTCCACAGCCGGCTCGCGGAGTACCCGCCCGAGGTGATCGCCGTACTCGAGGTGTGCGCGGTCCTCGGCCCCGCCATCGACCACTGCCTGCTGACCGCCGTACTGGCGCAGCGGCAGATGACGGGCACCGTCGCCGACGCACTCCAGACCGGCCTCCTCACCCGCAACCCCGCCGACCCCGGCGACCTCCGGTTCAGCCAGTACCTGGTGCGCGACCACCTGCTCGCCGGGCTGGACACCGTCCTCAAGGCACAGCTGCACCTGAGCATCGCCCAGGCGCTCGCCGACCGTACGGCCCACGGGGCCCTGTCGGTCGCCGGCCCGGAGCTCAGCCACCACTGCGCCCAGGCGGCCATGGCCCTGGACCCGCACCAGGCGCTGCGCCCGATGGTCGCCCTGGCCGACCGGGCCGAACGGCTGAACCGGCGGGGCGACGCGTGGATGTGGCTCGCACAGGCGTCCGCCGTCCTGCGCACCCGCCCCCTCAAGAGGGAAGCCGCGTGTGCCGACCGCGCCCTGCAGGCCCGGATGGCCCGCCTGACGGCCGTCGGCTGTTCCGGCTGCCCGGACGGCGAACCGTGCGCGCCGACGCCCTCCCGCGGCGAGACCCTCCGACGGGAACTGCCCGCCCCGTGCTTCGACACCCCGCGCCTGAGAGCGGGAGTCACCGCAGGTGTGCGGGAAGCTTGACGGCATCCTTGAACGCGCCTTGGAGAACGCCGTCGCCTTCCCCCCGGCGCACACCCGAGAGGACACGGCCGCACCCGCTTCCGCCCGCACTCCGGCTCCCGACGGTTCCTTGACGCTCTCTTGCGCACCGGCGCCGCGGCGCGATCGGCGGTGTTCCGCACCGATGCGGGCGGCTAGTGTCGAACACGACCCCGCCGCGGGCGCGGCGCGGCGCCCGCAGCGGGTCCCCTCGATCGGTCTTTTCCTCACCCACGCCGACGCATGACGGCGGCTCCTGCCTCCGTCGCCACGGCAGCCACCGAATGAACGGACAGGAGAAGTCCCTTGACCACTTCCATTCCCTCCGTACGGCCGGCCCGACGCCATCTCGCGACCGAGTTACCCGGACCGCGTTCCACCGCCTTCGAGGAGCGGCGCCGCGCCGCGGTCGCCCGAGGCGTCGGCAGCGCGCTGCCGGTCTACGCGGCCGCGGCCGAGCCCGGCCTGCTGCACGACGTCGACGGCAACGCGCTCATCGACCTTGCCTCCGGCCTCGGTGTGACGGCCGTGGGCAACGCGGCCCCCCGGGTCGTCGACGCGGTACGGGAACAGGCCGGCCTGTTCACCCACACCTGCTTCCTGACCAGCCCCTACGCGGGATACGTCGAGGTCTGCGAGGAGCTGTCGAGCCTCACCCCGGGAACACACGCCAAGCGCAGTGTGCTGCTGAGCACCGGTGCCGAGGCGGTGGAGAACGCCGTCAAGGTCGCCCGGGCCGCCACCGGCCGCAGCGCCGTCGTGGTGCTGGACCACGCCTATCACGGCCGCACCAACCTGGCCCTCGGGATGACGGCCAAGAACGCGCCCTTCAAGCAGGGCTTCGGCCCCTTCGCCCCCGACATCCACCGGATCCCCACCTCGTACCCGTACCGCGACCCGGACGGCATGACCGGCGAACAAGCCGCCGAGCGCGCCCTGGAGGCACTGGAGCGGCAGGTCGGCGGGGAGAACGTCGCCGCCGTCGTCGTCGAGCCGGTCCAGGGCGAGGGCGGGTTCATCGTGCCGGCCCCCGGCTTTCTGCCCGCCCTCGCACGATGGTGCCGGGAACACGGCGCCCTCTTCGTCGCCGACGAGATCCAGTCCGGCTTCTGCCGCACCGGGGCCTGGTTCGCCTGCGAGCACGAGGACGTCGTACCGGACCTGGTCATCACGGCCAAGGCGCTGGCCGGCGGGCTGCCCCTGTCCGCCGTGACCGGGCGCGCCGAGGTCATGGACGCCGTGCAGCTCGGCGGCTTCGGCGGCACCTACGGCGGCAACCCGGTGGCCTGCGCCGCCGCCCTGGCGGCGATCGACGTGATGCGCACCCACCAGCTCGCGGACCGGGCCCGGGCCATCGGCGACGCCCTGACCGCCCGCCTGAACACCCTCGCCGAACGGCACCCGGCCGTCGGCGAGGTACGGGGGCGCGGGGCGATGGTGGGCGTCGAGATCGTCGAGCCGGGCGGCAAGCGGCCCGATCCCGGTCTGGCGCAGCGGCTCGCGAAGGCCTGCCAGGCCCGGGGCGTCCTCCTGCTGACCGCCGGCACCCATGGCAACGTACTGCGTTTCCTGCCCCCGCTCGTCATCCCCGCGCCCCTGCTGACCGACGCCGTCGACGTCATCGAGGAGTGCTGTGCCGAACTCATGGGATGACCCCGCCGGGGCGCCGCTGCCCGTCAGCAGACTGGGGACGCTGAAGGTCCCGGCCCAGGGACTGGGCTGCCTGAGCATGAGTTCCTTCTACGGGCTCTCGGACCCGGACGAGGCGATCGCGACCGTCCACCGCGCGGTGGACCGGGGCGTGGTCCTGCTCGACACCGCCGACGTGCAGGGCCTCGGCGAGGGCGAGCGGCTGCTCGGCGCCGCCGTCGCCGGACGGCGCGACCGCGTCATGATCGCCACGAAGGTGGGTCTGGAACGCTCGGCGCGCGGCGAGTTCCTGGGCGTACGCGGCGACCGCGCCTACATACGGCAGCGCTGCGAGGGCTCGCTGCGACGGCTCGGCGTGGACCACCTGGACCTCTACACCAAGCACTGGGCCGCCCCCGGCGAACACATCGAGGAGGCCATGGAAGCCATGGCCGAACTCGTGGCCGAGGGCAAGGTGCGCCACGTGTGCCTGTCGGAGGTCTCCGCCGAGACCGTCCGCCGGGCCCACGCGGTGCACCCGGTCACCGCCGTGCAGAGCGAATGGTCCCTGTGGACGCGCGGCATCGAGCGGGACGTCCTGCCCACCTGCCGCGAGCTGGGGATCGGCGTCATCGCGAGCTGCCCGCTCGGCCGCGGCTTCCTCACCGGCGACGTCACCTCGGCGGCCGGGCTGCGGGAGGCGGACTTCCGGCGCGGCCTTCCCCGGTTCACCGGGGAGAACATCAGCCGCAACCTGGCCCTCGTCGGCGCTCTGCGCACCGTCGCCCGCCGACTGGACCTCACGCTCGCCCAGCTCGCCCTGGCCTGGCTCCACCACCAGGGTGACGACGTCGTCACCATCCCTGGAACGGCCCGCCGGGACCACCTCGACGAGAACCTGGCCGCGGCCTGTGTCACGCTCACCGAGCGGGACCTGAGGGAGATCGAGGCGGCGGTGCCCCCGGGAGCGGTGCACGGCGAACGCTACGGACCGTTCCTCATGGACCTGGTGGACAACTGACCGCCTGCCGCACCACGTGCGCCGAGGCGCCGCTCCCCGCATCCGGGAAGCGGCGCCTTCGTGGAACGGGCCGGCACACCCGCGGCCCGGGTCAGTCGGCGGACGTGCCCTCCGCGGAGCCTATGTAGGCGACCCCCGGGAAGCGCAACGCCAGGTCGCGCACCGTGCCCGCCACCCGCTCGGGGGCCTCACCGCGCAGCAGCAGCCGCTCCAGGATGTCGGCCACCTCCGCCATGTGAGCCTCCTTCATGCCGCTGCGCGTCAGCTCCTGCGTCCCCAGCCGCAGTGCCGGCAGACCGTCGCTGCTGGGCAGGGGAACCGTCGTGCTGCGGACGTTCGCCCGGGTCAGCACCCGCCCCCAGCCGTGCGGCCCCTGCTCCTCGGGGATGTCCACCCAGACCTGGTGGGTCTCCGTCCAGCCGAACTCCTCGCCGGCCACGCCGAATCCGCGCAGCGCCAACTGCGAGGCCAGCGCCCGCGCGTTGGAGACGATCTGCTCGGCATGCTCCACCCGGCAGGGAAGCAGTTCCTCCAGCGTGACCGCGAGCGCGCCGACGTTTCCCGCGTGCGAACTGGACGCCGTGAACGGCACCCGGTCCACGACCTTCTGGGCGAGGGCCTCGTCGTTCGTGACCAGCAGGCCCTTCTGCGGGCCGGGCAGCGTCTTGTGCGTGCTGCCGGAGATCGTGTCGAAGCCCCCGTCGAGGACCAGGGTCCGCGGAGCCGCCGGCAGGATGCCCATCAGGTGTGAGGCGTCCAGGCAGATCAGGGTGTCCGGCGCCGCTTGCCGCAGCAGCCGGGCGTCGGGCAGGCGCAGCATGCTGGACGCGTCGAGGTAGATGACGTCCACGGGGTTCTCCGCGAGCCGTACGGCCAGCTCCTCGTAGTCGATGAGCAGGGTCTTCCGGTCGAAGGGCAGCCGGGAGACGGAGTGCCCGAGGCCCTCGCAGATCGTGATCGTGGCGTAGTGCCCGCCGTCCTCCGGATGCAGCACCATGACACGGCTGCCGGACGGCGCCAGGGCGGTGATGACGGTGTGCATGGTGTGCAGGCCCGACAGGAAGTGCACACACCCGTACCGGGCGCCGTAGAACTCCTTCGCCAGGTCGACACAGTAGGTGTAGACCTCGTCCAGGCCCATGACGTCCCCGTAGTGGGACACGGGCCCCTCGACGTACGGGTAGCGGTTGTTGGCGTCGCTGGACAGCGCCTCCCGGGCCCGCGGGGAGAGCCTGTTCTCGATGGGGAAGAGATTGAGGCTGGGCCGGCGCCGCAGGACTTCCAACACGTCCATGGAGCACTCCTCTGGTCGCAGGGGGAGCAAAGATCGCATGCCTCCCGGTCGCCGTGAGCGCTCCGACGGCTGGTCCACGGGCGTCGGGCGGCAAGGGGGGACGGATCACTGACTGCGTGAAGTGTTCCAGCGCGGGCTTGCCGCTCCCTTGTCGTCCACTGACCTGACTCACGGCACGTCGATGTCGTGGAACAGCGTGTGCAGCGCGCCGAGCACCCGGAGACACGCGTCGACGTCGGTCATGGTCAGACCGCCGTCCACCTGGCGCAGCAGCGCGAGTTCCCGGGCGCGTACGGCGCCGATCGCGGCGCGGCCTTCCTCGGTGAGCCGGATGAGCGACGAGCGACGGTGCGCCGGATTGGCGACGTCCACCACCAGGCCGTGTCGCGCCGCGTCGTTCACCATGCGCTGCACGAACTGCCGGCTGAGCGCTCGCGCCCGCCCCATCTGCGGCACGGTCATCGGCCCCTGGGCACGCAGCAGATCGAGGACGGCGCGTACACCGACCGACAGGCCCTCGGCCGGCATACCCTGCTCCACCTTGCGGTGGACCCGCCGGTAGAGCGGGCCGACCAGGTCGAAGACCTCCATGAGGCGTTCGGCGCGCTCGTCGGCCAGGGACGTGGAAGGGCCCTCGACCCGTTCGTCCGTCATGCACCCATCATGACACTCCGGTTGTCAAGTCGCCGCCCAGGATGACACCTTGACCGTCATGAGTGACGATCTCGCATCCCTCCCGATCCGCACCCTGCGGACCGCGGGCGGCCGCCTCGCCTACCGTGAGACCGGATCAGGGCGGCCTCTGGTGTTCCTGCACGCGGGCTTCCTCGACCACCGCATGTGGCAGGAACAGTTACGGACCTTCGCCCCGCACCACCGGGTCATCGCCTTCGACGCCCTCGGACACGGAAGCTCCGACAACGCGACCGGCCCCTTCCGGCCCGCCGACGACGCCGCCGCACTGATCAGGGCCCTGGACGCGGCTCCGGCCGTGCTCGTCGGTGTGTCGATGGGCGGGGCCACCGCCGTCGACTGCGCGCTCGAACACCCGGAACTGGTCCGCGCGGTCGTCGTCAGCGGCGTCGGCACCAGTGAGCCCCTCTTCGAGGACCCGTGGGCGTCGGCCGTGTTCGCCGCGCAGGGACGGGCGCTGGCCGCCGGCGACCTGGACGGCTGGGTCGACGCGTTCCAGCGGTTCACCGCCGGCCCCCACCGAGACCCGGCCGACGTCGACCCCGAGGTGGTGCGCCGCGTACGGGAGATGGCGCTCGGCACGCTCGGCAAACACGCGCCCGGCGAGCCGGACCACCGGGTGCCGGTCACGGCCACCTGGGAGCGCGCGCCCGGGATCGGCGTCCCGGTGTGCGCGATCAACGGCGCCCTGGACGCCCCGGACCACCTCGCCATGGCCGACCGCCTGGTGAGCCTCGTCCCCGACGGGCGAACCGCCTCGGTGCCGGAGGCCGCGCACTACCCGAACATGGAGAAACCCGTCGATTTCGACGCCGAGCTGATCTCGTTCCTGGAGGTGGTGGCATGAGCAGCGCGCTTCTCGTGATGGATGTCCAACGAGCCGTCGTGGACATCGCCGACGACGGTTCCGGATACCTGCCACGCCTGCGCGGCGCGATCGACGCCGCCCGGGCGGCGGGCATCCCCGTCATCTACGTGGTCATCGCCTTGCGCCCGGGTTTCCCGGAGGTCGGCGCCAGCAACAGGGCACTCGCCGCCGTCGCGCGAGCCGGGCTGCACGTCGAGGGCGACCCCGGCACGGAGATCCACCCCGACATCGCGCCCCGGCCTGGCGAGGTGGTGGTCACCAAGAGACGGGCGAGCGCGTTCTCGGGCAGCGATCTCGACGTGGTCCTCAGGGCGCGCGGCATCGACAGCCTCGTGCTCACCGGCATCGCCACCAGCGCCGTGGTGCTGCACACCCTGTGCCAGGCGAACGACCTGGACTTCGGCCTCACCGTCCTCGCCGACGCCTGCCTGGACCTCGAGCCCGAGGTGCACCGCTTCCTCACCGAGCGGCTGTTCCCGCGATGGGCGGACGTGCTCACCGTCGACGACTGGGTCGATGCCGTCACACCCCGATAGGACGGACCGGGGAGAGGCGGACAGGGAACCTTCCGCGCCGCCGTCACACTTCTTCGTCGCGATCCGTCAGACGGTGCAAGCAGTGTGACGAGCTGGAGGAGACGGTGATGGCGACACGTTCGATGCCGTGGCGCTCATCGCCAAGCCGGTGCCCGGCCGGTCCTTCACCGACCCGTGGAAGCGAGGTCACTCGGGCGGGCCATTCTGCGGGCCGGCCCGGGTCCCGCACCGGGACCCGGGCCGGCCCGCAGAATGGCCCCATGGCCTCATCTTCGGGAACCGGTAACAGCGTTGACCACGGCACGCGTCGGACGCGTCTTTCGGCGACCGCGGCCGCACTGCTGGTCGTCGGCGCGGGACTGGGCCTGCGGGCCGTGGCTGCGGGAGATGTGGCCAAGTACGGCGGGGACGCCCTTTACACCCTGCTGATCGTCGCCCTCGCCGTCCTGGCGGCGCCGAGGCTGACGGCGTGGAGGGCCGGCGCACTGGCGCTGGCGGTCAGTTGGGGAGTCGAGTTCCTGCAGCTCAGTTCTGTGCCGGCGGACCTCTCCCGGCACAGCGCTGCCGCCCGGCTGATCCTAGGTTCCGCCTTCAACGCGCCGGACCTGTTCTGGTACGTGGTCGGCGCGCTGGGCGGATGGCTCGTCCTGGCCGCGCGCGATCGTTCGCGGTGACAGCCGACGCCGGGGCCGTGGCGCAGGCGGGGTCGTAGCCGTCAGCTCCCGGGCCGGAGGCCGGGCCACCTGCTCGGCGACGGGTACGGCCCACAGCCGGTCCAGCGGCTCGCGGTGCCAGGCGGCGCCGGACGCCGCGGACCGGCCGCACCCCGGCCCCGGCGCCCAGACGGCCGGTCGGGGAGATTGCGGCGCCCGGCACGGCCAGGTCCGCCCGCCCGCGAGAGATCACGGTGAATCAGGGCCGTGTCGCAGACCCGGACGCCCCGGCCGGCGGCGCCGGTCGCCCGGGAGCGGCCGCCCGGGAGCGGCCGCTCGGTGCCACGTCCGACACCGTGTAGAGGCGTCCGGCACAGAAGGAGCGACCAAACGAGCGACGCGGCGACCAGCACCCCCCCCACGGCAGGGGCGCGCGTGACCGTACTGATGCACGGACGTGATGTCCTCCTGGCAAGGTGATCAGGATGGACACGTGTGAGGCAGCCGAGCGCCGTTCCAGGACGGGACGAAAGGGAGCCACCGCCCCGATCCGGCTGTTCCGTACGGCAGTCGGGCCGCTCCTTGTCCTGACCGCGGTGCTGTCGGGCCTCGTCGGCTGCGCGCCGTCCTCCGGGCCCGAGCTCGTCGCGCCGTCGGTCCTCTACGTCGCTCGCGACCCCCACAGCACGACCGACCTGCACATCGAGGAGAAGCAGGCCGCCCGGGTCACGGTCACCTTCGACGCCGCCGACCTGAAGGACGTCGCGATCATCGAACCGGCGCTGGACGCCTGCCCTGTCCATCTGCCGGTCTTCCAATGCGAGGGGCAGGACGGCGGCCCCGCCCGCGGAGGGAACCACCAGTACTTCCACCTGAGCCCGGCGCGGGGCACCAAGGCCGGCGACTCGGCGGTGCTGCGCTACCGAGTGACCTCGCCCGGTCTGCCCACCGTCACCGGAAGCTCCCTCATCATGATCGGCAGGCCGACGTTGGCGGTCGACGCGCACCCCGACCGTCTCGACGTCGACCCGGGCGGCAGCCTCGCCGTCTCCCTGACCATACGCAACACCGGCGACGTACCCGCCCGCGGAGTGTCCCTCTTCATGGACACACACGACGGCCTCGCGCCGACCGCCAAGCACAGCAACTGCCGTTACAAGGGCGGCACGACGACATGGTGCCGCCTGCCGGCAGCCGATGTCGTCATCCCCCCTGGCGGGTCCTACCGCCTCGCCGCACGAGAGATCCTCAGGGCCGACCGTGACGCCGTGTATCCCGGCGTCTCGTTCCAGGCCGCCGCCCTGGGAACCGACTACATACCTCCGGACCGACTGGCTTCGCAGTACGAGCCCGGCGACGGCTCCGCACTCCGACTGATACCCGTCGGCGTCCGGACCGGGGACACGCCGGACGGGAAGTCGTCGGAACTGTCGGAACTGAAGGTGACGGTGCACAACAAAGCCGACTTGGTCGCCGTGGCCGGTACCGCCAGGGGACCGATCGGCAGCCTGGCCACCGTGCGCGTCGGCGTACGCAACGACGGCCCCGGGGCGCTGCCCGCCGCGGTCCGGGTCGAGTTCACGGCACCGCCGGGCACCACCGTCGTGTCCTCCCCCTACGACGCCGAAAGGGAGGAGGAAGTGATCGACCAGGACTGCCGTGCTCTCGCCCCGGACGGCACGCCTCGGACCAATCCGTCCGCGAGACAGCCCAGGGCGCGCCGCTACGTGTGTACGGCGAGAGCGGGAGCGGCCGGAACCACGACGACCTTCCCCTTCACCCTCCGCATCGACGAGGACGCCCCCCACCAGGCCGGGCGCGTCACCGTCTCCGACGGCGATGCCGACCGCCCCAGCCATGACGGCACGCCCGCCGACGACACCGCCGAGGTGGCCGTGTCGGTCTGGCCGGGCCCGTCCTGGGCCACCCCGGGCCACTACGAGGCAGCGGCGATCGTCCTCGCGATACTCACCCTCGCCACGGCCCTGGGCGCATGGCACCGCAAGCGAACGCACTGACACCGGCCCGCACTGCTCCATGGTCGAGGGTGGGCCGCAGCCGGAGGTGCGTCGCTTCGGGGCCGCAGCGAGTTGACATGCCTTGCCGCGATCCGTAAGGTCCTTCGGGTTGTCCGGCGTGAGAGCCGACTCCGGTCGGTCCCCGGGCAGCCACTCCGCAAGTCACCACCTCTACTCGACGACAGTCGTGCAATGCGTCTGCCGTTGTTTCATTGGCGCGTGCATTTACGGAATGAGGAATCCACGTTCGCGAGAACGCAGCCCCGATTCGCACGGGGACACGGAATCCGCTAAAGTCTCACTCGTCGGAACGGCCCAACGGACCGGGAAGACAGCCCC
>NZ_JBISAL010000013.1:0-282896 GCF_044391765.1 Streptomyces sp. NPDC018610 | reverse complement strand
CCAGGCCGTCCAGGGAACCACCCTCCCCACCGCCTGACCCCGGCCCACGACACCAAGGGCGGGCCCGCCATCAACGCGGACCCGCCCTTGCCGTGTTCCGATACGCGAAGGCACCTCAGTTCCCCGGCCCCTTCCCGGTCGGGATGGCGACCGGGCCGCCTCCCGTGCCGGCCGGGCCGCCGGAGCCGCTGCCCCCGACGGCGGTGGTGGGTTCGGACGGCGAGGAACGGGACGGTGTCGGCACCGGGACGCTCGGCAGGGGCGTGCCATGAGTGGGCCCGGGGGTGGAGGTGGGGGGGTCCACGGGCGCGGTCGCCGGGGCGGAGACGCCGGCCGGCGGGGCGAGCGGGGACACGGGGGCCGGGCCGGTCGGGTCCGCGGCGGGCCACAGCAGGGCCGCCGCGGCGATCACCGCCGTGGTCGCGCCGCCCGCGGCCGCGGCGCGCAGTCCCCGGCGGCGGGCGGCGCGGCGGCGGATCCCCTCGAAGGCGCCGGGGGGCGGCGCCAGCACCGCCGGGCCCTGGCGCAGCAGCGCGGCCAGTTCTCCGTCGCCGTCCTCGTCCCAGGGCTCAATGGGTGTGATCAAGGTGTCCTCCCAGTCGGGCGCGCAGGTACTCCCGGGCGGCGTGCAGATCGGCCTTGACGGTGCCTTCCCTTCGCTCCGTCAGCAGGGCGATCTTCCGGACCGGCAGGTCGGCGTAGTAGTACAGCAGAACGACGGTGCGCAGCCGCTCGGGCAGCGACTGCACCAGCAGCCGTACCGGGACCGAGGTCTCCGCGCCCTCCTGCGGGCGGGCCAGCGCCGCTTCGGTGCCGGCCCGCCGCACCGCCCGGCGTTCGCGCTCCAGCTTGCGCCAGTGGTCGCGCACCAGGTTGGCCGCCGTGACGTAGAGGAAGCCGCGGGGCTCCTCCACGGCGGTCCAGCGTGTCCACAGGCGGGTGAACGCCTCGGAGGCGATCTCGTGGGCGGTGCCGTCGTCGTCGACCAGACGGCGGCACCAGCCGGCGAGGCGGGGGTAGAGGTCGGCGAACAGCTCGGCGGCTGCCCTGTCCTTGGACCGGCTCAACTCTCTCCATGTGCTCGGAAGGTGAAGGGGGCCGTGGCCAGGGCCTCTCGTTCGGATCTTGCCGCGCGCGTGCTGTGGCACCGCCCCCTCGTCCGGCCCGATCCGTACGAAGGACCCTAGGCCGCGTGCCGCACGGCGGTCAGTGAGGCGAACACGATCACGTTGTCGCGGTAGCCGGCGCCGGTCCGCGGACCGCCGCAGGTGATGAGGCGCAGTTCCGGATGGTCGGTGTCGCCGTAGACCGCACGGGACGGGAACCGGTCCTTGGCCACGGTCCGCACGGCGTCCACCGTGAAGGTGGCCGAGGTGCCGTCCTGGAGCCGGACGACGGCGCGCGCGCCCGGCCTCAGCCGCGACAGCCTGAGGAAGACCCCGTCCCCGTACCGGCCGACGGTCACATGACCGAGGATCACCGACGGCCCCAGTTGGCCGGGGGTGGGTGAGCCGCCGTACCAGCCGGCCGGGGAACGGGGTCCGACCGGCGGGACCTGGACCGTACCGTCGGGTTCCAGGCCGAGTCGGGTGACCGGGGTGTCGACCCCGATGTCCGGGATGCGCAGGCGTACCGGGACCGACCGTGCGATCGGGGCGGGCGCGGCCGTGCCGGCGGCGGCCGGGGGCCGCGCGGCCGCCATGCCTCCGGTCGGCCGCGCGGGCGCGGACGACGGCGCGGCCGCGGGCGAGGCTTTCTGTGCGGCCTCGCAGCCGGCGACCGCGTACGCCGTCAGGCAGATCGTGGCGAGGACCGTCGGCAGCGCGGTCGTCCGGGACGCCCGCACGGGTCAGCCCCGGGCCTTGAGCCTGCGGCGCAGCACGAGCGCGCCCGCGCCGAGGACGAGCGCTCCGGCGCCGGCCGCCGCGCCGGTGGTGGTCGTCGTCCCGGTCGTCTCGGACGCCTGGGGCGGTACCCCGGTGTCCGGGGCGCCCGCGGGCACCACGCCGACCTGGCCGCCGGTGCCCGCCTCGGCGGGGCTCGGGACGGGCTTCACGGCGGTGGGGGCCGCGCCGCCCCGGCTGTCCGCCGTGGTCGGGCCGGCCGGGCTCGGGACCGGCTCGGGGGTGGCGGCGCCCCCGCCGGCGCCGCCCGTCTCGGCGGGCGCCGACGGCACCGGCGTGGGGTGGGAGCCGCCGCTGTCGGCGAGGGCCGTTCCGGCCCCGGCGGCGGCCAGGGCCGCGGCGCAGCCGACGGCTGCGAAGAAGGTCCGTGCACGCATGAGAAGTCTCCCTCGATCGGCCCGGTCGTCTCCTGCGCGGAGCGCCGGGCGGCTGTCCGGTGCGGAATCGGACGGAGAGACGACGCGGTGCCGGCCGGGGTTGTAAAGGGATGGCAAAGTCCGCTCCGCGGGGCCGGCCGGTCACGCGCGGGCGGGCCCCGGGGAGCGCTGGGTCTCTATCCCAGGGAGGCCAGGAGTTCGCGTTCCCTGTCCTGGGCGATACCCGCCCTGCGGGGGCGGTGCAGGCCCTGTTCGCGTTCCCAGCGGAGGGTGTCGGCCAGGAGGTCGGCGCGGGGGCGGTGGCGCAGGCCCGCCGCGGTGGCTGCGGAGCCGTCGCGGGCCGCCCAGCCCTCCCAGCCCGGTTCGACGAGCCACAGGGGCAGTGAGCCGGGGCCCATGTACTCGCCCACTCCGCGCGCGAGGAGTTCCTGGGACGGCACCGTGACGACCGGTCCGGTGTGTCCGCCGACGCGGCGGGAGAGTTCGATCCACTCGGCGAAGGGCACCGTCGGGCCGAGCGCGTTGTAGACGCCCGTGGTGCGCCGCTCGGCGGTGTCGAGGAGCCAGGCCGTCAGATCGCGTACGTCGACGGTCTGCGTGGGGGCGTCGGGGGTGTCGGGGACGAGCAGCGGCTCCTCGGGCGCACGGGCGGCGCGGGCCACCCAGTAGCCCGTGCGGTCGCTGTGGTCGCCGGGTCCGCCGATGAGCCCGGGGCGTGCGATCAGGAGGCGGTCGGCCAGGGCGGCCCGGGTGAGCGCCTCGCAGGCCGACTTGGCCTCGCCGTACTGCTCCCGGCCGGCCTCCTCACGGTCCGTGGCGGGCAGGAGCGCGGCCGACTCGTCCGCGCCGGGCTCGCCGTGGGAGGCGTACGCGCTGACCGAGGAGACATAGGTCCAGTGGCGTGCCCGCGCGCCCAGGGCCGCCACCGCGCGCCGTACGAAGCCGGGTTGCCAGGACAGCTCGAACACGGCGTCCCAGTCCCGGCCGGCCAGGGCCGCGTACGCGTCGGCTTCGCGCCGGTCGGCGGCGACCAGGTGCGCGCCCTCCGCCACCGAGCCGCTCTCGCCACGGGCCAGGCAGGTGACGCGGTGGCCGCGTTCGAGGGCCTGCCGGGACACCTCCCGGCCCAGCCAGGCCGTACCGCCGAGGACCAGAATCTCCATGCGTTCCATGGGGGAAGCCAATCAGCGGTCACGGAGCACGCCAAGGGGCTTCTGCCGAGGGCAGATCGGGCCCGTCCGGCGGTGGACGACCGGTCGACGGCCGGTCGCTGGCCGAGGGACGGCCGGTGGGGCGCACGCTTGCGCCGGTCCCGCGAGAACAGGCCACGCCGGACGGTCTCCGGGGGCCGTGCGCCGCACATTGAACGCATATCAAGTCCACAGTCACGGCGGTCAGTTGGAATTTCCTGGAGGACTCTGCGGCACCGGGGGGCCGGGGAGGAATTCGCGCCATCTGCGGGCTCCGCCCTTGCGTGACGTGTCCATGCCTCGCCTACGATGATCACGCCTCGGTCCGGAACAGACCAATCCGGCGCACCGAAGGCGCGTGCACGTCAACGGGGGCGTCTCGCACGGCACTTGCCGCGCTGCCTCCGTCTGCATACATCGCAGCAAGGGGGGCTCATGCGTTTCGGGGAAAGCGGTAAGGCCGCCGCCGCTCCGGCGACTCCGCCCTGACGAGCCACGGCGCGCCCTCCCCCCTCACGTGGTGCGAGGCGGCGCGCCGGTCCGCGGCCCCGTCCCCGGCCACGGACACCGCCCCTGCCGCCGGATCCCGCGGAGCGCCCGCGCTCCCCTGAGACCTCCGCCACCGTGCCGACCGGGCGCCCCCGGTCGCCCGACCGGCCACGATCCGCACCGCCCCGGTGAGCCGGCTCACCGCGTGCCGCGGCGACAACGCTGTCGCCGCCCCTGCACGCGAACGGCCGCACCCGGAGCGGACATCGCGCAGACCGTCCTGCGTGCCGTCCCCGGCTCCCCCGTGGCCGACCACCCCTCCAAGCCCCCCTGCCTGCCCGCCGGTCCCGTCGGCGGGGGCGGGTGGAACACGCCGTGCCCGGGACCGGGGACGGTGAGCCGACTCGACGCGAGACAGGGAGCTCTCACTTGAGACCCGCAAGACGAACACGCGCGGCCGTGGCCGCGGCGGTGACGTGCGCCGCACTGGCCGGCGGCCTGCTGCAGGCCGTGCCCGCCACCGCCGCGCCCGCCACCGCCGCACGCACCGCGACATCCGGCGCCGCGAAGAAGGCGCCCGCCCCGCCGGCCAGGGTCAGCGACCCCGCGCGCAAGCTCGGGCGGGGCTGGAAGACGTCCCAGGACCGCGCCGTCACCGCCGCGGCCGACGTGAACGGCCTGCGCATCCTCGTCGCCGACAGCGCCAAGGCGTACGAGTGGAAGACCGCGGCCGTGCTCTCGGAGCCCGGCATGCCGGCCGACTCCTGGCTCGGCAACCAGTGCGTCATGGACCACGACCACGTCGCCGCCGTGTACGCGCCGCGCACCTTCACCAACAAGCCCGACCTGATGCAGGGAGGCGCGTTCGCGGCCATCGTCGACCTCGCCACCGGCCGGGTGACCAAGCTGCCGTTCACCGCGTCACTGGCGTACTTCGACCCCTCCTGCGACACGACCACGCACACCGCCGCGTTCACCGCCTTCCGCGACATGAACGACCCGGCGAAGACCATGACGCGCGTCATCACCGTGGACTCCGCCGGCAAGACCCTCGGCACGGCCGCGGCGAAGGGCGAGATCACCAGCGCCGTTCCCGCCGGCAACGGCGTCGTGGGCGCCCTGGGCAGCCACCTGATCCGCCTCGACCGCTCGGGCAAGGTCAAGGACCTGCTCACCGCGGGCGGGGTGCCCTTCGACATCCACCCGGTCAGGGGCGGAAAGGTCGCCTTCGTCGAGCGCAACGGCAGCGACAAGGCGCGGGCCCGGGTGTGGAAGTCGGGCGGCACGGCGACCACGGTCGCCACGGGCCCGCTCGGCGACCTCGAACTCAAGCGCGGCGGGGCCGAGAAGGTCTTCCTGACCGGTCACCCGACCGGCACCTCGCACACCGCCGGCAGCGGGATCACCCGGATCGACGCGCCGTCCGAGGCGGACGTCTCCTCCGACGGCCGGCTCGCCGTCGACACCGTCCTCACCCCCGGCATCCGGGCGGGCCTGGCGCACATCGCCGGCGTCGGCAAGGGCTTCGACAAGGCGAAGGCGACACCGCAGGACGGCACCGCGCAGGCGCCGGCCACCGTGACTCCCGACGCCCCGGTCACCGTGACGTCCACCGCCACCGCCACCGGGACGAAGCTCAGCCAGACGGTCACGCAGACCACGGCGCCGCACGGCACCGAGCACCTCTCGCCGGCCCTGGCGGGCGTGGGCAAGCCGGCCTCCGGCACGGGCGCGCGGCCCAAGGGCGTCGCGGCGGGCATCGTCTCGCACGAGCCCACGGACCCCGACCGCTGGTGCTCGATCTCCCGCAACGACATGAACGCCCAGGCGCTGCAGCCCACCCCGAACCAGGTCGAGTGGGCCGTCGACATGGCCGTCCGCGGCAACCTGCGCTCGCAGTACCTGCGGCAGGAGGGCTACCGCACCACCCAGACGGGTCTCGGCACGGTCGACCCGCAGGGCCTGTTCCCGCCGCCCACGCTGATCGGCGGCGGGCGTATCCCCGCCAACGTCATGCTCGGCATCATGGCCCAGGAATCCAACCTGTGGCAGGCCGAGTCCGGGTCCATCCCCGGCCAGATGGGAAACCCCCTGGCCGCGGTGGACGGTTACTACGGCCACCAGCTGGACCCGGGCAACCCGAACGCCTACTGGAACATCAACTGGGACAAGTCCGACTGCGGTTACGGCGTCGGACAGGTCACCGACGGCATGCGCCTGCCGGGGCACGAGAAGCCGGGGGAGACGAGCCTGTCCCCCGCCCTGCAGAAGGCCGTCGCCGTGGACTACGCGACGAACATCGCGGCGTCCATGAAGATCCTCGCGGACAAGTGGAACGAGGTCCACACCGCCGGGCAGACGGTCACCGTCAACAACGACGACCCCTCCCGCGTGGAGAACTGGTTCACCGCCGCGTGGAACTACAACCTCGGCTTCAACCCGCCCTCGGAGGCGTCCAAGCACGACGGGCACTGGGGTCTCGGCTGGTACAACAACCCGGCCAACCCGGTCTTCAAGAACAGCTGGCACCACCCGTTCATGGACACCGACGTGGACGGCACCGAGGCCAACCACGACGCGGCGCACCCGCAGGACTGGCCGTACGAGGAGAAGGTGATGGGCTGGGCCGCCTGGTCCATGGACACCGGCTTCTCCTACTCCACCGACGGCCGTCAGGACTGGCCCGGCGAGTCGGGCTTCTCCTCGGCCGGCTTCCGTCCCGCCTGGTGGACCAGCACCGCCTACCGGAGCCGGGTCTCGCCGGACCTGGACACCTTCTGCAACAGCAACAACAACTGCGACTCGCAGTCGCCCCCGAACTGCGGCACCGAGGAGTGCTACGCGCAGTACTGGTGGAACAAGCCCAACGCCACCTGGAAGAACGACTGCGACACCAGTTGCGGACACGAGAACATCAAGTACGCCACCCTGGTCTCCGAACCGGGCCGCGGCTACCGGCTGCAGCACGGCACCCCGGTCTGCACCGGCGCTCCGTCCCCCTGGGTCGTCGCCTCGGTGCCCGACGGGACGAACAGCTGGAGCAACTGCGGGGTGGTGTCCTCCTCGGGCAGCTTCCAGTTCACGTTCAACGCGAGCACCCTGGGAACCCACTACGAGGCCAAGGCGGACCTGCACTCGGTCGGCGGCGGCTACGGAGGCCACTACTGGTACACGCACACCCGTAACGCCGACCGCCTCGGCGGTCCCGGCGGGGAGATGACGATCGACGGCAAGTGGACGCTCAACAAGAGCCTGGGCTGGGCACGCGTCCTGGTCCAGTTGCCCGACACCGGCGCCCAGACCCGCCAGGCCTCCTACGTGGTGGGCGGCTCGGACAGCACCAGCCCCAAGCGGGTGCTCCTCCAGCGGGCGGGAGGCTGGGCCAGCCTCGGCGTCTTCCACTTCACCGGCACGCCGACGGTGTCCCTGTCCAGCGCCACGGCCGACGGCACGGCGGACGAGGACATCGCCTGGGGCGCCGTCGCCTTCCAGCCGCTCGACGCCAAGCCGAAGAACATGGTCGTCGCCATGGGCGACTCCTACTCCTCGGGCGAGGGCGCCAGCGCCCCCGGCGGCGGTGACTTCTTCCCGGAGACGGACCACCCCGACAAGCTGAACGACGAGCTGATCGACAAGTGCCACCGCTCCACCCTGGCCTGGTCGCGACAGGCGTCCCTGCCGGGCGACTCCAAGTCGATCGGTGCGCTGGCCGACGGCCTCGACCCGAGCATGGACTACCACTTCGTCGCCTGCTCGGGCGCTCGCACCTACAACATGCTCACCGAGGGGCAGTCCCACGAGGTGCCGCAGATCGACGCCGGCTACCTCGACGCCAACACGACCCTGGTGACCCTGTCGGTGGGCGGCAACGACGCCCGCTTCTCGGACGTGTTCAAGCAGTGCACGTACAAGGTCATCCTGGACCTGTGCCAGAACACGTCGATCGGGAACAAGGACCCGGACACCGGTGACGACGTGTCGGGAGACACCGGGCCGCTGAAGGACTGGGCCCCGAAGTGGCTGCACGACCAGGTGCGCCCGCGCATCGCGAACGTCATGACCAGGATCCACGCCCTCGCGCCGCACGCGAAGATCGTCCTCATGGGCTATCCGCGCCTGCTGTCGGGCGGCGGACAGTGCGTCCCCGGCATCGGCACCGAGGAGGCCCCGTGGCTCAACTCGGTCGCGGACACCCTGGACGACGAGATGGACGGCGCCGCCTCCGACGTCAACGCGGTCTCCGGCACGGCCCTCGTGACGTTCGCCGACCCGCGCGACGAGTTCGACGGCAAGGCGGCGTGCGGTGACCCGGAGGACGTGAACGGCATCGTCCTCACCGGCTTCTCGCAGGCGGACAACACCGGGACGCTGGCGACCGGTATGGCGTCCCTCCACCCGAAGATCGCCGGCGCGCGTCTGTACGCCAACGTGCTGGAGAAGAAACTCAAGTAAAGAAACCGCGGGTGCCGGGGGAAGCCGCGAGCCGGCCTCCCCCGGCCCACGCCGGGGCCTGAGTACCCGTACTCAGGCCCCGGCGGCCTCGATGGGAAACCATGCTGTCATGAACACTGCCTCCTCAGAGCGGTCCGGCGAACAGGCGGCTCCTTCCCGCGCGGCCGTCGCCCGGCGCGTCGTGGGCGCCGCCGTGACCGGCGCCCTCCTCTCGTACCTGTCGTTCGCGCTCGTGGACTGGGCGAACCGCTACGACGACCGCACCTGCGCCAAGGCGTCGGACTTCTGCATGACGCTGGCGCCGTTGCTCTCGATCCCCGCCTCGCTCGCCATCGCCCTCGTCGTGCTGATCGTGGCGTACCGGCTGCTGGGCATCCGCCCGCGGCTCGCGGTGGTCCCGCCGACGCTGCTCCTGGCGCCGTTCGTCCTCGTCGCCGCTCGGACCACGATCGGTCCGTGGCCGGCCGTCCTGGCGGGTGCGGTGTGGGCCGCCGCCCTGGTCCTCACCCTCTGGCGCCCCTACCGCGCCCTGGGCCTCTCCCTCGCCGGGGTGCTGCTCCTCGCTTCACTCGGGGCCGTGTACCGCTAGGGCCTCGCCAGGGACGCCGTCGGTCCTCCGGTCCGCCGCCGTGCGCGCGGGGCGGGTGTTGCCGACACTCCAGGTATGAACCGCATCCGCACGGTCGGGCACTCCACGCGCGACTTCGACGAGATGCTGGCGCTGCTGCGCGACAACGACGTCACCTGTCTGGTGGACGTCCGCTCCTTCCCCTCGTCGAGGAAGTACCCGCAGTGGAACCAGTCGGCGATCGTCGAAGCCCTGCCCCCCGACATCACGTATCGCTGGATCCCCCGGCTGGGCGGCCGCCGGCACACGCCCAAGGGCACACCGACCGTGAACGGCGCATGGCGGGTCAAGGCCTTCCGCGACTACGCCGACTACATGGCCACCGACGAGTTCGCGCAAGGCCTGCGAGAACTGCTCGAACTGGCCGCACACGAACGCCCGGCGATCATGTGCAGCGAGGCCGTGCCGTGGCGGTGCCACCGCAGACTGATCACCGACGCCCTGATCGTCGCCGGCGCGGAGGTGACGCACATCATGTCGGGCACGACGGTGAAGCCGGCCGTCCTGAACGAGCACGCGCGAGTGCACGACGGACGTCTGACGTACCCGCCGTCCGACTGACGCGCGCGCCCGGCGGCCCGGCGGCGGCCGGGCGCTCAGGGGTTAGCGTGGTGGCATGCGATGCGATGTGACCGATGCCGATACCTCGGTGGCCCTGGGCAGCGGTGACGTGCCCGTGCTGGCCACCCCGCGGCTGATCGCGTGGATGGAGGCGGCGACCGTACGGGCCGCCGCCGCGTTCACGGACGGGGACCGGACGACCGTGGGAACGGCGATCCGGGTCGAGCACCTCCGCGCCACCCCGGTGGGCGGCGGCGTCGAGGTGGTCGCGGAGCCGCCCGCCGCCCCGGTCGACGGACGGCTCACCTTCGCCGTACGGGCCGTCGACGACTCCGGACGCCTCGTCGCCACGGGCGAGATCGACCGGGCGATCGTCGAGCGGGAGCGGTTCCTCGCGGCGGCGCAGCGCTCGAAGACGGACTCGAACTCCGGTCAGGAGCGCTCCGGTTGCTGACCTCCACGGGGTCCGTGACGGCGTTGCGCCGGTATCCGGTGAAGTCCATGCTCGGCGAGGCCCTGACGTCCGTGGACGTCACCCCCGACGGCCTGCGCGGCGACCGGACCCACGCCGTGCTCGACGAGTCGGGCGCGATCGGGAGCGCCAAGCACCCACGCAAGTGGGGGCGGTTGCTGGACTGCCGGAGCCGGTCGGCCGGCGACGGCGCCGTCCGGGTCGAACTGCCCGACGGGACTCACCTCATGGCGGGCGATCCCGAACTGGACCAGCGGCTGACCGAGTTGACGAGCCGCCGGGTGTCCGTCTCGGCCGCCGCGCCGCAGCGGGCCCGGCTGGAGCGCGCGGTGCCCGAGTACGCGGGCGGTGTCCCGGACGCCGTGCGGGCGACGGCGTCCGTGGACGGCACGGGAGAGCGGATCACCGTCGGCGGGACGGCCGCGGGGACGTTCTTCGACTTCGGCAGGATCCATCTCCTCACCGCGGGCTCCCTGAGGAGGCTCAAGGCCGTGCATCCCGCCGGCGACTTCGATCCGCGCCGTTTCCGGCCGAACCTGGTCGTCGACACCGGGGACGAGGCGGGCTTCGCGGAGGACGCGTGGCCCGGCCGGCGGCTGCGGGCGGGCGGGGCGCTGTTCCGTGTCCTGGTGCCCACTCCCCGCTGTGTGGTCCCCACCCTCGCCCACGACGAACTGCCGCCCGACCCCGGTGTCATGCGCGCGGTCGCCCGCGAGCACCGCGTCCCGGTCCTCGACCTGGGCCGACTGGCGTGCCTCGGGGTGTACCTGGACGTGCTGGAGCCCGGCACGGTCCGGCTGGGCGATCCGGTCACCGTGCTGGACGGACCGTGAACAGGCCCTGACGGGCGTCCTGCTCGTGGCCCGGCCCGGTGTGTCGTCCGGCCTCTCGGGCAGCGGCCCCGGCGGGCGGGACGTGGGGCCACCGGCCGCCGCGGTCCGGGGCGCGTGGCCGGCCCCGAGGAGTGTCCGATGGGCGCACACCCGCTTGCCGTATCGTCTTCTTGGCATATTCGATCAATGCTTTGGTGGGAAGACGTGACGACGGAAAGCAACGCGGCCCTCCTGGTCGAGACACTCACCGCACAGCGTGACGTGTTCCTCACCCAGTGGACCAGAACGGTCGGCGAGGAGCTGCAGGGCCGTCTGAGCGTGGCGGAACTGGGCCGCGAACTGGGAGAGTTGTACGAGGCCCTGCTCCGCGCCCTGGCCGCCGGCGACCTGGACGGCCGCGGGGAGCACTTCGGCGAGACCCGCAGTCTGCTGATCGAGCTCTCCCGCAGCCGGGCCCGGCAGGGCTTCACGCCCACCGAGACCGCCCGCAGCGTCTTCGCGCTCAAGGAGGTGCTGGAGTCCTCCCTCGCCGGCGACGAGAAGGGCGCGCGGCTGTATCTGCAGTTCGCCCGGCTGCTGGACGAGCTCGGCCTGCTGACGACCGAGGCGTACGTCCGCACCCGCGAGGAGATCATCTCCGCCCAGGCCGAGCAGTTGCTCGAACTCTCCACGCCGGTGGTGAAGCTGTGGAACGGCGTCGTCGGTGTGCCGCTGGTGGGCACGCTCGACTCGGCCCGTACCCAGGTCGTCATGGAGAAGCTGCTGCAGACGCTCGTCGACACCGACTCCACGCACGCCATCATCGACATCACGGGCGTCCCGACCGTGGACACCCAGGTCGCCCAGCACCTGCTGAAGACGGTCGTCGCGGCCCGCATGATGGGCGCGCAGTGCACCATCTCGGGCATCCGCCCGCAGATAGCCCAGACCATCGTGGCGCTCGGCATCGAGTTCGGCGACATCCCCACCAACGCGTCCCTGTCCGACGCGCTGCGCCAGGCGCTGAAGGAAGTCGCCCAGGACGCCGCCGACGACGTGCGGGGGCTGCTGTGACCGACCGCGTGCCCATCCTCAAGATCGGCGAGACCCTTCTGGTCCCCATCCAGGTGGACCTGGAGGACCAGATGGTGATGGACCTCCAGGAGGACCTGTCGAACCGGATCGTCGAGACCGGCGCCAAGGGCGTCGTCATCGACATCTCGGCCCTGGAGATCGTCGACTCCTTCGTCGGGCGCATGCTGGCGACCAACGCCTCCATCTCACGCGTCCTCGGCGCGGAGACCATCGTCGTCGGCATGCGGCCCGCCGTGGCCATGACGCTCGTGGAGCTCGGACTGTCCCTTCAGGGCGTCCGTACCGCCCTCAACCTGGAGCGCGGGCTGAAACTCCTGCGTCGTCTCAGCGCGGACCGCGCATGAGGGACTACGGCGCCGCACGGGCCTCGGCCGACACCGTGTCCGTCGCCGACAGCAGCGACGTCGTCTCCGCACGGCAGATGGTGCGCACCCTCGCCCAGCGCGGCGGCATGTCGCTGGTCCACCAGACCAAGCTCGTCACGGCGGCCAGCGAACTCGGCCGCAACATGCTGGTCTACGGCGGCGGGGGCGTCGTGCGCGCGGTGACCGTCACCGAAGCCGGACGCTCCGGCATCTACGTCGAGTTCGAGGACCAGGGACCCGGCATAGCGGACATCGAACTGGCCTTGACGGACGGCTGGACCTCCGGCAGCGGAATGGGGCTCGGACTCAGCGGCGCCAAACGGCTCGTCGACGAGTTCGAGATCCGGTCCGGACCGGAAGGCACCACCGTGCGCATCGTGAAGTGGGGCCGGTGAAGGGCGCCCTCGTCGCCGAGGCCGGCGACGTGTGCTGGCTGCGCTCGGACGTCGCCCTCGCGGCGGCGGCACGCAGGCAGGCGGGGCAGCTGGCCCGCGGCATCTGCCTGCCCGAGGAGCGGGTGGCACGCCTCGAACTGTGCGTGACGGAGATGGCGACCAATCTCCTCAAGCACGCCGAGGACGGCTCCCTGGTCCTGCGGGTCGTGCGCGCCCGCGACCGCGCGGCCGTCGAGTGCCTGTCCCTGGACAGCGGTCCCGGCATGGACGACATCCGCCGGGCGCTGCGCGACGGCACGTCCGCCGTCGGCAGCCTGGGCATCGGCATGGGGGCCATCGGACGGCTCGCGGACGTCTTCGGCGTCCACTCCCTGCCCGGGCGCGGCACGGCGGTCTACGCGCGTTTCTGGGCGGACGGCCGGGTGCCGGAGCCCCGTACGGTGGAGACCGGCGGGCTGACCCGCCCGATCGGCGGTGAGCAGGTGTGCGGCGACAGCTGGGCCGTGCGCACGGTCGGCGGTGACGGCCCGGAGGCGCTGCTGCTGATGATGTGCGACGGGCTCGGGCACGGGCCGCTGGCGGCCCGGGTCGCCGATCTGGCCCGGCAGGCCTTCCGCGACAGCCGCCACACGAGCCCCGCGGCCGTGCTGGAGGACGTCCACCGGGGTCTGCGCGGAACCCGGGGCGCGGCCATGGCGATCGCACTGATCGACGTCCCCGGGCAGCGGGTGCGGCTGAGCGGCGTCGGCAACATCGCGGCGCTGGTCACGGCCGGTCAGACCCGTACCGGACTGCTGTCCATGCCGGGCATCGTCGGTGCGCAGCTGCCCCGCGTGCGCACCTTCGAGGCCCCGTTCCCGCCCGGTTGCGCCCTCGTGATGCACTCCGACGGTCTCAGCGACCGCTGGAAGCCGGCGGACTTCCCCGGCCTGTTCGCCAACGATCCCGCCCTGGTGGCCGCGCAGGTCCTCAGCCAGGCCGCGGTCCGCAGGGACGACGCCGGGATCGTCGTGGCCGTGCACGGGCGGTCGTGAACACGGTGCCGTCCGTCCATGAGCTCGTCACGATCGCCCTGCGGGAAGGGGGTGACGTGGTCGTCCTGCGCCGGTGCACGCAGTCGGCGTGCCGGGCCCTCGGTCTCAAGGGCAGTCCCCTGGTCCGGCTGACGACCGTCGTCAGCGAGGCCGGCGAGCACCTGCTGGGCGCCTCGGACCTGACGGCGCGGCTCGGTCTGGAGGAGGACGGCGGCGTGG
The DNA here is from genome assembly GCF_044391765.1 of Streptomyces sp. NPDC018610. Taxonomy (NCBI): domain Bacteria; kingdom Bacillati; phylum Actinomycetota; class Actinomycetes; order Kitasatosporales; family Streptomycetaceae; genus Streptomyces; species Streptomyces sp. NPDC018610. The sequence goes on along the minus strand of NZ_JBISAL010000013.1, from coordinate 268,903 downwards.
TCCTGGTCGTCCGCTTCGGCTGGCGGGAGGCGCGCCGGCCGCCCGCGACGTTGCTGACCGCCGCCGCCCGCCTGCTCGACGACAGCCGTCTGCTGCCCGCGGACGGCGACGGCCGCCACGGACTCGTCCTCGCCCAGCGCGTCCCGGCGGCGCCCGCCTCCGCGGCGGAGCTGGCCTCCGACGTACGCGGCAGGCTCGCCGGCGCCGACACGGCGGCCGACCTGATCGACACCCTGCGCACGCAGAACCGCCAACTGCTGGCCGCGCTCGAGGAGTCGCAGGGCCAGCAGGAGGAACTGCAGCGGCTGAACGCCGAGCTGGAGGAGACCAACGCCGGGGTCGTCGCCCTGTACTCCGAGCTGGCGAGCGAGTTGGAGGAGACGAACAGCGGTGTCGTCGCCCTCTACGCCGAACTGGAGGACAAAACCCGCCAGCTGGAGCTCGCCCACGAGGACAAGAGCCGGTTCTGGGCCAACGTCAGCCACGAGCTGCGCTCCCCGGTGAACTCCGTCATCGCCCTGGCCCGGCTGCTGCTGGACGGCGCGGCGGACCCCCTGTCCGACGAACAGCACCGGCAGGTGGCGCTCGTGCAGGCGTCCGGCAGCACGCTGCTGGCCCTCGTCGACGAACTGCTCGACATCGCCAAGGCGGAGTCCGGCCGGCTGGAGCCGCACATCGCCGAGGTCGATCTGAGGGCGCTGCTGCACCAGTTGCGCGGCATGCTCCAGGGCACCGCGCAGCCGGGAGTGGAGCTGCGCATCCCGGACCTCGTCCAGCCCGTGCCCCTGGCCACCGACGAGGTCATGCTGACCAGGATCCTGCGCAACGTCCTGTCCAACGCCCTGAAGTTCACGGTCGAGGGCCGGGTGACCCTGGAGATCGCCGGTGGCGAGCGCGACGGCCGTCTCGCCTTCCGCGTCCAGGACACCGGCGTCGGCATCCCGGCCGGCGAACTCACCCGTGTCTTCGAGGAGTTCTACCAGGTGCGGGGGCCGCATCAGCGCGGCCGGGCCGGGACCGGCCTGGGACTCCCCTACGCCCGCAGGCTGACGGAACTGCTGGGCGGCACACTCACGCTCGACAGCGAGGAGGGCCGCGGCACCGTCGTGACCGTCGAGATCCCCGCCCACCCCGCCGGGCAGGCGGCGGAGGACGCCGCCACCCGTGAGGCGCCGGACGGCACGGCCACCACCGCCCGGCCGCGGGCGTCGCATCCAGAAGCGCCGTCCGCCGACGCGGTTCTTTCGGCGGGTTCCGTGGTGGTCGTGGACGACGACGAGGTGTTCCTGTCCTGGCTGCGTCCACTGCTGGAGGGGCTCGCCGGCTCCGTCACCGTCCTCACCGACAGCGGCCGGGCCGTGGCGACCGTGGAGCGCGAACGCCCGGACGCCGTCCTCCTCGACCTCGACATGCCCGGCCCGGACGGGTACGAGGTGCACCGGCTGCTGGCCGCGAATCCGGCGACGGCGCATGTGCCCGTGGTCGTCCTGACCGCGCTGGAGGCCGGCGACGTGGACCGCGCGCGCCTGCCCGGGGTCGAAACCGTGCTGAACAAGTCCCGCCTCGCCGCCGCGGACCTCGCCGCCGCCCTGAGCCGGCCGCGCCCGGCCCCCGCCGCGGCGCACGAGCCGGACCGCACCCCTCCGATGTCGACCAGGGCCGAGGAGCGCCGATGACCCGCCGACCCGACATGGACCTCAGTCCGGCACACATCCTGGTGGTGGACGACACCCCCGCGAACCGGTACGTCCTGGCCACCACGCTGCGCCGGGCCGGGCACCGGGTCACCGAGGCCGAGGACGGCACGGGCGCGCTCGAACTGCTCGGCGGCCCCGGCCCGGCGCCGGAGATCGCCATCGTCGACGTGCGGCTGCCCGACATGACCGGCTTCGAGGTGTGCGAGCACATCAAGGGCGCCCCGGCCACCGCCGCCGTCCCCGTCATCAACATCTCCGCGGCCGCCATCACGGTCGACGACCGGGCCCAGGGGCTCTACCGCGGAGCCGACGCCTACCTCGTCGAACCCGTGGCCCCCGACGAACTGCTCGCCACGGTCACCGCGACGCTGCGCTACGCCCGCGCCCGGCGCCGCGCCGAGCTCCTGGCCGAGCGCCTGCACCTGCTCAACCGCCTCACCCTGGCCCTCTACAGCGCCTCCGACGCCCACGAACTGGTCGAGGTGACCGCCGAGGCGGCGGCCGTCATCTTCCGGTGCAGCGTGGCCGCCCTGCTCACCACGCCCCAGGGCAGTCCGCTGGTCGCCCACACCTGGCAGGACGAGGACGGCCCGGAGCGGACCGGCCGCCCGCAGGTGCACTCCACGCCGGCCTGGCCGCAGCGGCGCGGCGACCACGCCGGTCCCGGGAGGGCGAAGGCGACGGAGACCGACCTGCCGTGCCTGCCGCCCGACCTCAAGGACCCGGCGCGTCGGCGCACCGTCGTCGGCCGGGCCAAGGCCGAACGTCCGCCGGTCGTCGTCATCGCCTCCGCGGACGCCGTCACCACCCCGGACGACGAGCAGTTGCTGACCCAGCTCACCCAGGCGAGCGCCCTGGCGCTGGAGGCGCTGCGCAGCTACAGCGAGGAGCACGCCCTGGCCCTCACCCTGCAGCGCGGCTTCCTGCCCGAGAGCCTGCCGAGGACGTCGCGCGCGGACCTGGCCGTGCGCTATCTGCCCGCCAGTGAGCGCACGGAGATAGGCGGCGACTTCTACGAGGCGATCAGCACGCCCGCCGGCCTGGTGGTGGCCGTCGGCGACGTCGCCGGGCACTCGCTCGACGCGGCCATGGTGATGGGCCAGGTGCGGCACGCGCTGCGCGCGTACGCGGCCGAGGGTCACCCGCCGCAGGTGATCCTCTCCTGCCTCGACCACCTGCTGACGTCCGTGGAGCCCGGGGCGACGGTGACCTTGTGCGTCGTCCTGATCGAGTTCGACTCGGACACCGTCCATGTGGCCAACGCGGGTCATCTGCCGCCGCTGATCCGCACCCCGGACGGCGGCACGTCCTATGTGCACGAGCACGGTCCGCTCCTGGGCCTCGGCCTTCCGCACCCGCCCGCCCGGAAGGTCACCGTGGAGCCGGGTTCGCTCATCCTCCTCGTCACGGACGGGCTGGTCGAGCGCCGCCACGAGGATCTTCAGGACTCCCTGGGCACCCTCGCCGCGGTGGTCGCCCGGACGCCGACCGATCCCGAGGAGGCGTGCGAGCGGCTGCTGGACCGGCTGCCACCGGACGGCAGCGACGACGTGGCGCTGATGGCCGTGCGCCTGAACGCGCCCCGCCCGGACTGACCGCCCGGGAGGCGGCCGGTCCGGGCGGGCGGCCCCGCGGTCCGGTGCCGCGGGGCGCCGGACCTTTTACCAGCCCACCGCCACGAGCAGCCACTGCGGAGCGCCGTGGGAGATGAAGGAGGACTGGCCGGCCACGTCGTCGTAGGGGAAGCCGTAGGCGAGGTGGTCGATGGCGTTGTCGTGCCAGAACTTCGCGTAGTAGTTCGCCGGCGCGGCCATGTAGTACTGGGCCGGGTCGCCCTGCTGGGAGGCGGGCAGCGTGGCCACGTGGCGGTTGAGGGCCGCGCACATGTCGGGGTCGCCGGCCAGGGAGGCGGCGCAGCCGAAGATGTCCGAGGTGGCCGCGCCCACGCCGACGGACCGGGCGTAGGCGGTGAAGTAGTTCGCGTTGGCGCCGCCCGCGCGGAAGCCGGGGTCGCTGCCGGGCGCGATGATGCGGTACGGGGCCTGGGTCTGGGCGAGCACCTTGAACGGGGAGGGCACGGCGTCGCCGAACCGCTGGAAGGTGGTGGCGCGGTCCTCGGCGAAGGTCTGGCGGTTCTCGCCGACCTCCTTGTCGTAGCCGTCCTTGCTGTGCAGCCGCATGGCGAGTTTGAGGCCGAACGCGTCGACCCGTGTGGTGTTGCCGTTGAACACGTCACCGCCGACCGTGAACTCGATGAAGTCGTAGTAGGGGCCGTCGGGCGAGCCGAGGTGGAAGTACATCCGGCCCGCGGAGTTGGCCGGCATGTCGAGGTAGGGCTGTTCGGCGATGGAGTGGGTCTGGCCGTCGAAGGTCCAGTAGACCTGGCTGTCGGGGTACTTGCCGTTGGTCCGGTTGAGGATCTTCACCTCGACGGCGTTGTGCGCGGCGGGAATGTCGGCGGTGCCGCCCCAGAAGTCGTCCGGCGGCTGGGTGGTGCCGCCGGCGCCGTACACCTCGAACTCCCACAGGGAGTAGCCGTACGGGGTGGCGCGCGCCGTGCCGTAGAGGCGGACGTAGCGGCCGCTGCCGTCGATCGTCAGGTTCTCGGTGCCGCCGCCGGCGGTGGTGGTGGAGTAGGCGGTGGTCCAGTTCCGCGCGTCGGTGGAGGTCTCGATCCGGTAGGCCTTGGCGTAGGCGGCCTCCCAGCGCAGGGTGACGCGGCTGAGCTGCCGGACGGAGCCGAGGTCGACCTGGAGCCACTGGGGGTCGCCGAACGCCGAGGACCATCGGGTGCCCTGGTCGCCGTCCACGGCCGCGGTCGCCGGGAACGCCGCGTTCTCCACCGAGGAGGCGGTCGCCGGACGGCCGCGGGAGAGCAGCTGGTCGTCGGCGTGTGCCGGGGACGGCGCCAGGGCGGCCACGCAGGCGGCGAGCAGGGCGACGACGAGGAGGGCGGCCCAGGAGCGCGGGGCCGCGCCCGGCGGTCCGCTCCGAAGAGAGCGGGCGGATGTGAGCATGGGGGGTCTCCGTTTCACCGTGCTGTCAGGGCGGGAGGGAACGGTGTGCCGGGAGCGCTCGGCCTGAACGCCCGTGCGGACAGGCCGAGTCGGAGCAGCGGTGGGCGGTCAGCCGGTGTAGGCGGCGAACACCTTGGTGTAGTCCCAGTTCTGCTGGCTGACGCCGGAACAGCTGTCGGCGGGGCCGCCGGTGCAGGGCCGGTCGCGGTTGGCGGACCAGAAGGTGAGCCGGGCCAGGTGGTGCTGCTGGGCGTAGGCGAGGATGGTGCGGAAGTCGGCGACGGTGACGGTCTCGTTGTTGTCGGTGACGCCGTTCATGGAGGAGATGCCCATGTCGCGGTAGGCCTGGTCGTCGCTGTAGTGGTAGGCGTTCTTCAGCGCGGTCTTGAGGCCTTCGGCCGCGCGCTGGGTGAGAGTGCCCATGTTCTGTCCGGCGCCGCCGAAGTCGAACGGCATGATGGTCCAGGCGTCGACGGTCAGGCCGGAGGAGGCCGCGCGGTTGATCAGGGAGGTGTCGGGGCCGCTCTGGCCGGTGCCGATGGTGACGTAGACCTTCAGTCCCGGGTTGTTGTTCTTGACGGTCTTCAGCGCGTCCACGGTGCGCTGCTGGACGGTGGGGTTGCTGTAGGCGTCGGCCTCGATGTCGATGTCGATGGCCTTGAGCCCGTAGGCGCCGATCACCTTCTGGTAGGCGGCGGCCAGTTCGCCGGCGCTGGAGCAGGAACTCTCCAGCTTGTTGCCGCTGTAGCCGCCGAAGGACGGGATGACGTCGCCGCCGCCCGCGCGGACGGTGTTGACGGTCTGCTGGTCGACTCCGCCGGTGAGCGGTCGGCTGCCGTCCCACTGCGGGTTGCAGTAGCCGTTGCTGAGCACGAAGGCGAGGGTGAACCACTTCACGCCGGTGGCGTTGGTGATCGTGGCGGGGCTCGGCGGGCTGCCCCAGCCGTTGTAGAGGTAGGGGGCGACGGCCATCGGGGCCGCCGGGGTGCTGCCGCCGCCGTCCGCGGCGGGCGCGTTCCACTTCTGGTTCGCCGCGCCGGTGCAGCTCCAGATCTGCGCACGCGAGCCGTTGGCGGAGTTGTTGTCGGTGACGTCCAGGCACTTGTCGGCCTGGGGGTTGACGATGTCGTGCGCCGCGGTGACCGTCCACTTCTGGTTGGCGCCGCCGGTGCAGGTCCACAGCTGGACCTTGGCGCCGTTCGCGGTGGAGTCGCCGGTGACGTCGAGACACTTGCCGAGGGCGCGGATCGTGCCGTCGGCTCCGACGGTCCACTGCTGGGCGGCGGTGCCGTTGCAGTCGTAGAGCTGGACCGCGGTGCCGTCGGCGGTGCCGGCCCCGGCCACGTCCAGGCACTTGCCGGCGAGGCCGGTGACGGCGCCGGTGGCGGCCGCGGCCGGGGAGGCCGTGAGCAGGCCTGCGGACAGGGTGAGCGCCGCCAGGGAGACGGTGGTGGCGGCGGTCCGCGCGGAGCGGACGGCAGGGCGGGGTCTGGCCATGTGCGGGGCCCTTCGCGTGGGGGGTGGGGGGACCTCGACACTGCTCCGAGCGTTCACCATACGGAACACGGAGCAGCGCCATCGGTCTTTGTTTAAGCCGTGAAGTTAAAGGTCCGGACCATCGGGCGTCAAGAGGCGTGACCGTCACGGTCGCCAACCCGCCCTCGGGACCCACCCGCCGTATCCCCGCCGGGGCACCAGCACTTGACGGCCCGTGAGCCCGTCCCTATGGTCACCGGCCAACACGCATGTTCAACGACCGACACAGCGTTCACATACGAGAACGGATGGCCGCATGACTGCCGCTCCCCCACACATCCGCCGCAGAACCCGCGCCGTGCTCCTGATCGCCCTGGCCGCCGTCCTCACCGGCGGCCTGCTGCTGCCCCGGGCCCAGCGCGCCGAGGCCGCGCCCGCCGTCTTCGTCCACCCGGGAGTGACCGTCTCCCGGGCCCAACTGGACTTCGTCCGCGGCAAGGTGCTGGCCGGCGCCCAGCCGTGGAAGGGCGCCTACGACCAGATGACGGCGAGCGCCTACGCCGGCCTCGGCCGCACCCCCAAGCCCCGCGCGACCGTGGAGTGCGGCTCGTACTCCAACCCCGACTACGGGTGCACCGACGAGCGCCAGGACGCCATCGCCGCCTACACCGACGCGCTGGCCTGGTACATCTCCCGCGATCCGCGCTACGCCCAGAAGGCCATCGAGATCATGGACGCCTGGTCGGCCGTGATCCGCAGCCACACCAACAGCAACGCGCCGCTGCAGACCGGCTGGGCCGGATCCTCCTGGCCCAAGGCCGCCGAGATCATCAAGTACACGTACACCGGCGCCTGGCCGAACGCCGGCCGGTTCGCGACCATGCTGCGCGACGTCTACCTGCCGGTGGTCATCAAGGGCTCCAACTCCAACGGCAACTGGGAGCTCTCGATGACGGAGGCCGCCGTCGGCATCTCCGTCTTCCTGGAGGACAAGGCCTCCTACGACACCGCCATGGCCACGTTCCGCACCCGCACGGCCGCTTACGTCTACCTCGACTCCGACGGCGCCCTGCCGAAGACCGTGCCGAGCCAGAACCTGAACACCCGCGACAAGATCGTCTCGTACTGGCAGGGCCAGTCCACCTTCGTCACCGGCCTCACCCAGGAGACCTGCCGCGACTTCACCCACACCGGGTACGGCATCTCGGCCATCTCGCACGTCGCCGAGACGAGCCGGATCCAGGGCCAGGACCTGTACGGCACCGACGTCGGGGAGCGGCTGCGGCAGGCCCTCGGCTTCCAGTCCAAGTACGAGCTCGGCGCGGCCGTGCCCGACTGGCTGTGCGGGGGCTCGGTGAACCGGGGCCTCGGGCCGGTCACGGAGGTCGGCTACAACGCCCTGCACAACCGCCTGGGCATCGCCATGACCAACACCCAGGCGCTCACCCAGCAGAACCGCCCGGCCGGCACCAACGCCCTCTTCGTCGCCTGGGAGACCCTGACCCACGGGGACAACCCCGCGTAACCCCCAGCGCGCGCCCTACACACCGCGCGGACGCACCGCGGGGCCCGACCGACGACACGGCCGGGCCCCGCCGCACGCGCCCGGGCCCCGCACGTCCTCGCAGCTCCCGCACGTCTTCGCAACCGGCTTCACCGGCTTCACCGTGAACGGCGGCTCAGTCGCGCCCACCGCCCTCACCTGCTCCGGCCCCTGGACCGGTCGACGACCCCACCGTGCCCACACGCCGTCGAGGGCCGCCCGGAAGGCGGCCCTCGACGTCTGTGCGGAGGTGCGGCGGAGCGCTCGCGCGCCCCGTCGGCGGTGTCAGACGAACATGTCGTACGTGTTCCAGCCGCCGCCGACCCTGGTCCGCGCCGCGAACGGCGCGGTGGCGCTGCCCGTGCCCTTGTAGAACCAGAGCACACCCGAGGCGTCCCGGCCGATCAGGTCGGCCTTGCCGTCGCGGTCCAGGTCGCTCGGGCCGTTCAGCACGTTGTACGTGTTCCAGCCGCCGCCGATCCTGATCCGCGCGGCGAACGGCGCGGTGGCGCTGCCCGTGCCCTTGTAGAGCCACAGCACACCCGAGGCGTCCCGCCCGATCAGATCGGCCTTCCCGTCACCGGTCAGGTCCCCGGTGTCGGTCAGGGTCTTGTAGGTGTTCCAGCCCGCACCGATCTTGGTCCGCGCGGCGAACGGCGCCGTCGTGCTGCCGGTGCCCTTGTAGAGCCACAGCACACCCGAGGCGTCCCGCCCGATCAGATCGGCCTTCCCGTCACCGGTCAGGTCCCGGGCGCCGGTCAGGATGTTGTAGGTGTTCCAGCCGCCGCCGACCTTGATCCGCGACTGGAAGGGCGCCGAAGGCTTGCCGCTGCCCTTGTAGTACCAGAGCACCCCGCTCTTGTCGCGGGCGACCATGTCACCGGTGCCGTCCGCGCGCAGCGCCGTCATCGACGTCACCGCGGTGTAGCCGCCCCAGCCGCCGCCGACGCGGTAGCGGGTGAGGAACGGCGCGGTGGCGCTGCCGGTGCCCTGGTACTGCCACAGCACACCCGACGCGTCCCGGCCGAGGATGTCGTAGCGGTCGGTGCCCGGGTCGGCGGCGGTGCCCTTGACGAGCTGGACGTCCGAGGCGTTCACCCAGGCGATCCGGTGGTTGTAGCGGATCGGGTAGAAGGTGTTGGTGTCCACGACCGTCACGCGGGAGGCCGTGCCGGTGCCGTCGATGAGGCCGGCGTTGTAGTACGAGCCCACCACGGCCGGTCCGGCCAGCGTGTACTTCTGCCCGGACGGGACGCTGTACTTGAACAACGGATCGGAGTTCTTGCCCAGTGTGGGGTTGTCCTGGACATCCACTCCCGTACCGGCGTACGCCGAGTCCCGGGGGTAGGTGCGCCCGTACACCGGGATCGTGGTGGCGCCCGCCTTGGGTGTGACGACGTCCGGCGTGCCGACGACGGTGGCGAACTGGCCGCCCGGGTTGTGGAACCAGGCCTTCTGCCCGCCGTACCAGATGGCGGTCCAGTCCGGCTGCGCGTCGGCGACGACGTACTCGCCGCCGGCCACCGCCTTGTTGGCCCAGTTCGGGCCCTCGGTCGCGGTCTGCGTCCCCAGGTACGGGTCGGACAGGGCGGGCCCGCTGGTGGACGGGGCGGTGTACAGGTACACGAAGTTCGCCGGCTGGGTGTCGACCGCGTCCTTGCCGTTGGTGAGCTTCGGCTGGTTCGCCGTGGTGAACGGCGGTACGACGCGGATCACCTGCCCGGCCCGGTACAGACCGCCCGCACCGCTCGCGCCGGTCGGTGCGCCCAGCAGCTGCATGTAGTGGTTCCAGTCCCAGAACGGGCCCGGGTCCCAGTGCTGGGTCGCGACGTTGCCGCCCAGTACGCCCGGAACCTCGTCGTGGCCGATGATGTGCTCACGGTCCAGCGGGATGCCGTACTTGGCGGCCAGGTACTTCACCAGCGTCGCGGAGGACTCGTACTCGGGCTCGGTGTACCAGCTCCCCTTCTTGATCGCGTAGCCCTCGTGCTCGATGCCGATCGAGTGCATGTTCATGCTCTTGTTGGCCGCGTGCCACGCCTCGTCCTTGTTCTCCACGACCTGGGTGACCAGACCGTCGGAGGCGCGGATCAGGTAGTTCGTGCTGGCGTAGAACGCGGGGTTCTGGAAGACCTGCAGCGAACCGTCGTAGCTGCCCTCGGTGTCGTGGATGACGATGTAGTTGATCTCTTCGCCGTTCGAGGGACGGTTGGCGATGTTGTAGTTGCCCCAGTCGTCCGGGCCGCTGTTCTGCTTGTACGCGGCGGGCCGGAAGTCGCACTTCAGCGAGGACGGGCACTGCGCGGTCAGCCCGGAGGAGCCGGCCGCGACACCCGCGACGGCGCTCTTGGGGAGCTGGACGGCCGCCTGCCGCTCGGGCTGGACCGACGGGTCGGCCGGCAGCGTGAGCGACTCGCCGTCCGTGGTGACGCGCTGCTCGCCGGTCTTGATCGACTCGTAGACGCGGTCGGCGAAGAGCTGCGCTCCCCGGGTCTGTGTGGCCTGGCTGGCGCGCGCCACGGCCGGGTACCACGCGCCCGGGTCCTCGGGCAGCGAACCGGTGGCGTCCTTCTGGTACTTGGCGAGCAGCGCCGCCCCCGCGCGGACGCTCTCGCCGGCGTCCTGGCGCACCTTCTGCGGGGAGACGTCGATGAGGTCGGCCGCCTGCTGGAGGGTGTGCAGCCGCGGGTCGCTCGTGTCGACGGACTTCCGGCGAAGGCTCTTGAGAGCCTTGTCGGCGTCGAAGTGCTTCTCCACGGCCGGATCGCCGCTGCGGTTCATCTGCTCGAGCTGCTGCGCGCGCTCGTCGTCGCCGGTCGGAAGGCTTTCCGGGTCGACCTGGGTGAGCCCCATGACGTTGTAGGCGCCGGTGGTGCTCGGCAGCCCGTCGTGGTCCTCCCACAGGGTCTGACGGTAGGAGACCGCCATCAGCACGCTCAGCGGGACGTCGAACTCCTTGGCCGCGTCCGCGAACTCGGCCTGCAGCCGCATGCCCCGCGGGGCGTCGGCCGCGGCGTCGCCGGAGCCCGAGGCTCCGGTCGAGGCCACGGCCAGAGTGCCGGCCGTGGCAGTCGCCACGACGGCCGAGGCCACCCCGTAGACGAGCAGTCTCTTCTTCTTGCGGCCTCTGCGATGGTCCGCGCTCAAATTCCACCCCTGGTGAGTGCTGGATGTGCAACGTGAGGTTGTTGCAGTTCACACTTCAACGAGTGGACCGTACCAATGCGCTGTGACATCGCCGTCACCGGGCGGCGTCCGCCCACCGGGCCCGGCCGGCCCCGCGCCGTCATGGCCCGTCGCTCGAGGCCCCGTTGCGCCAGTGACATGACGGTCTTGAGTCCCTTCGATCCCTTGGGACCCTGGAGGAGGCGACCGCCCACCGGCCCTGGCCGAGTTCATGCTCCGTCTCCTCGCCGCAGCGGGTGTCCACCGCCCTTCGACCGGCAGCCCTGTGAGCGGCGCGACGCGGGTGACGGCGCGTCGACCCGGTGGCTCACCGGGGCCACCGCCTGGTTCGCCGCCCGGAGCATCACCGCGGAACCCGCCCTGACCGACAACGCGTGGCCCTGCGCCAGAACCACCCGGCGACGGACCCGCCGGGAACCTGGCATCCGCTCTGCCGGACCAGGCTCCGGCGGCCGCGGACCAGCGCCAGGATCGCAGCTTCCCTGTGCGCCGAGCCGGTCACGTCCTTCCCTCATGGCTGCGTCGTCTGGGCCACGGGACCCACACGAAACGGTGATCCCGTCATTCAGCGACACGTGGATCAGACGGATCGCACGGACCATGGGTCGCGAACCGTTGACGACCGCCTCCGTCGGCGCGGGCATGGCGTTGCGGACGGCCGGTGACCTCAGGAGACGATCGCATGAGAACCCCGTCCAGACCTCGCCCCGGCTCGCATCCGCGACCACCCTCGCTGACGACCCGGCGGGCCAAGCTGGACATGACGGGGACACTGCTGGTCCTCCTCATGACGACGCTGTTGCTGTGCCGGTTCGGCCTCGCCGACTTCGCCCATGCTCTGACCTTCCCCGGGCGCCTCACCGGGGCCGTCCTGATCCTTTTCGCGTTCACCACGCTCCTCGGCGCAGTGGCGGTCGTGGACCACTGGATCCGGCACAGTTTCCAATACTCCGGTCTGCTCGCGCTGATCGGCGCCTTCGCGGCGTTCCTGCCCAACACACTGCTGTGCCTCAGGACACTGAAGAACGGTGATTTCCTGGCCTTCCCAGTGCTGTGGGGGGTACTCGCGGCGGGATCGGCATGGGCCGTCTTCACCGTGTGGCGGACGTTGGTCGCGGTGCCCGCCCCCAAACGGGTGGCTGCCGCCCTGATCGTCTCCACGCTCTTCGCCGTGGCCAATTTCGGCTACCAGAACCTCTATCTGCCCTACCGGCGTGACATCCGGCCTCTCATCACGTTGTCCGTGGGGGATCCTGTGCCGAGCAAGGACCGCAAGGCATTCGCCGTCCCCGTCGACATCACGCTCCAGAACCACGCCGACGTCGGCTTCTACGTGCTCGGCGCCGAATTCCACACGATGGGGCAACAAGTGCCGCTGACCTCGAAGGACCGGCTCCGCGAGCAGTGGCGCAGCGATGCCGAGCGGTGGGCGCACTCCACGGGGGAAGTGAACCCGCTCTCCCGGAGGGAGATTCACCAGCCGGGCGAGTTGGTGGAGGCGAAACCATGGATCGCGCCTGGCGACTGGATCGAGTCGAACGACGCCTTCACCACGCGCCTGGTGGTGCAACTGCCCAAGGACACGCGCTACGACCAATTGGCCTTCTACGCCACCGCGAGCCTCGCGCGCAGAGATCAGATCGTTCTGGATCCACCGCTGCAGTTCGTGGCGACTTCCTGGAAGAGCAGCGACGTCGCGGCATGGGTGAAGACGCAGCGGGACCTCGACTCCCTCGTCTACCGAGCCCGCGTGCACGAGAACAACGCGATCGACGAGAACACGAGAGCTCCGCGCTTCGTCACCGTCTACTGGCGGTTCGGCACCCAAGGCGCGGCCGTGGAGTCGAGCGTCACGCGCAAGGGCGAGGAGAACCGTACCCGGGTGTCCGGAGAGGAAGCACGCGAGCTGGTGAGCCGGTACGGTCTGGTCGATCTCGCCGCCGGCCCCGTCGAGCGGACCCTGTGGGACATCAAGAGTCAGAAGTGAGGCGCTCCAGCCAGACCACCAGGGCGAGCGAGCTGTTCACGCGGTCCCAGGAGTACGAGTCCCCTATGCCCAGCTGAGCCTCCCGAACGGCCCGGCACAGCGTCTCCACGTCGAACATCTCGGTGATCAGCGGATGCCGGGCGGAGCGGCACCGGGCGATGAGTTCGTCGCCGTGGGCCCGCAAGCCGCGAGCGTAGAGGTCGTTGAAAGGGACCTTGACCGCCCTGCCACGGATCGGGGCGGGCAGCAGATCCGCCATGGCCTCACGGAGAACGGCCTTCGGACGGCCCGGCTGGAACGAGACCGCGAAGGGAACGCGGCTCATGGTGGTGATGACGTCCGGGTCGAGGAAGGGGTGGGAGAGGAAGAACCCGTCTCGCGGGGCCCGGTGCCAGGACAGCAGGTCAGGAGCAGCCATGTAGTTGGCGGCATCGTACAGCGACTGTTCCGGCCTGCGCCCGAACGCGAAGCGGCTCTCCGCGACACTGGCTTCCCGGTAGCCGTGCGCCCGCGCGAATGCGCGTCGTAGCCATGGGAGGCGGTCGTAGGCGCCAAGGCCTCCGAGCACCGTTCCGCCGCGGCCGAGTGCGCCGACCCTTGCGGCCGTCACCGGAAGAGCCGGCTGGACGACGTAGTCGCGGACGACGTCGCGCAGACCCCGCTCGGTACCCGCGGCCCAGGCGCGTGCCTGCCGGGTCATCTGCCAGAGCCGGCCCGTGCGGACGAGCCGGTGCAGATGGAAGGGGTTGGCGTCCACGACGGGATCGGCGCCGCAGCCGGTCAGGAGGGCGTCGCAGCCCAGTTCCGCGGCCGCGGAATGGAGTCTGCTCCAGAAAGGGGCGCGGAACGCGTGCGCGTGAGGCTCGTCCGCGTCACCCGCGTGGTGCTGGAAATCGTCGAAGTCCCTCACATCGTCGACATCGACGATCACCGGGTGTGCCGCGAGGGTGTGCCGGCGAATGGCTTCCAACGCGACATCGAGGTACGGCCGCTCGGCAGCCAGCTCCCCGCGGGAGAAGCACCCTGCGAGCAGGACGAGGTCTCCTCGACCGCCGCGTCCCTCGGCCAGCAGACGCGCGGCGAGCAGGGCGACGCTGGTGGAGTCGGTACCGCCCGAGACATGGCATACGGTGGTTGCGCCCATGCGGCGCCCGACGGCGTTCTCCAGCGCCAGGCGCAGCTCCTGCGCCGCCTCACCGAGGGCGGGTCCGTCCGCCGTCGGCGCGAGCGGGCCAGTGATCCGACGGACGGGGCCCGTCGTACGGCGGCGCAGTCGGCCGCTGAGGGACAGCTCCACCACCTCCCCGCCGAGGACGCGGTGCACCCCCGCGAACGGGGTGAGGTCGGTGTGCGGTTGCGCGAGGTTCCCGGTGAGGTACCGACAGAAGTAGCGGGGTTCCAACTCCGTGGCGCTCCCCAGGCGCCGGGCGGAGGTGCTCACGGCATTCACGATGCCGCCGGACTCCCGGAAGAACAGGGGAATGCGCGCCTGCTCGTCGCGGACGAGGAGGACTCGGTCGCGGCACACCAGAACGGCGGCGTAGTCGCCCGTCGGCAGAGACGGGCCGGCTCCCCGCCGGCCGAGGACGTCGAGCAGGCCGTGCGCGCCGGCCGCCCGGTCGCCGACAGAACCGGCCCAGCCCACGACAGCCGCGGTGCCGGCCGGGGAGGAGACCACCGTCACGAGTCCCCGGCGCGCCATGACGTCGTCGGTCCGGACCTTCGGAGCGTCGCCGGCCCACTCGAGGCGGAGCGCCTCCACGTCACTGTCCGCCGTAGTCGATCGAGAGCACCGGTGTGAAGGCGTGCCCGCCGGGATCGGCGTCCGGGATGCACACGCCACCGGAGGTCGTCCAGGCGTGCATGGCGAAGGGGTGTTCGCGCACACCGACGTGCAGGACCGCGTGCAGACCGTGCCGTCGCAGCAGGACGAAGGCCGTCACGGCCTCGGACTTGCAGTCGCCGTTGATGAGCCAGCTCCTGCGGCTGTGCGTCTGCACCGCCCGTTTCAGTCGTCCGACCTGTTCCGCGCGCGGCAAGTCGCCACGGTTGTAACCCGGGGCGGCCAAGGACAGCAGCCGGAGGACACGTCCGAAGCCCAAGGCCTTGACGAGCAGGTGCACCACCCGCAGCCAGAGCCACACGTCGGCGCCTGTGCGCGCCTTGCGTCGGCCTGTCGTGCATCCGGCCCGCGCCAGCACGGCGACCAGCTCGGCGCGCTCCTGCGAACTGCCCTCAGCGAACCTGCGGACGTCGTCCTCCGTCATCCCGAGAAAGCGCGTTCGTCTCCAGTCGGCGATCAGCACCCCGTAGGACATCCGGACGACGCGGCAGTGCGGTGACAGGATCCTTGCCATGGCTCTCAGGGCATCGGTGTCCGCTGTCACCGCACATCCTCCAGGTCTCCGCCGTGGACGGCGTCATGACTGGTAGCCGTGACCGTCGTAGAATCCGCCGCTGAAACCTCGGATCAGACGGCCGTTGCCGAGAAGGACCAGCCGACGCGGCCTGCGACGCCGCAGCAATTGATGGAGCATCGCCCACCTCCAGAATCGGTCGGGCGGGACCGGACCCGTCAACTCCACGCTACGCCGCCACGCATAGCCCGCAACCGGACCAGCCGCGGCCCCTGTGTGACAGGTGGTCGCATGTGTGACGCGCGGTCGCGCGCGGACCATCACGCCGCCGCGTCAACGGCCTCTTCCGGCATGTCACGAACGAGCCGCACAGGCCGACACCACCACCGGACCACTCACACGCCGCTGCCGACGCCCGACCCGACTTCTCCCGCCGCGGAAAGCGCTGCCGCACGGCCCTCGGCGCACCGTCCCGGGGGCGCGAACCCGGAGCCCGCCCGGAAGCCGGCGGTAGGCTCCGCCCATGGCGACGCACGAGCGCGAGATCACCGAACCCGTCGACCTGTGCCGCCCCGACGGCAGCCTCGACCCGGCGGCGGTCGGCTGGTCCAGGGTGCCCCTGCACCGTGCGAACCTGCGCGGCTGGGGCCGGACCAAGCGGTGGGAGTACTGGTGCGTGACGACGCCCTCCCATCTGGTGGCGCTGACCGTCAGCGACCTCGACTTCCTGGCCCTCAACTCGGTCTACCTGCTGGAGTTCGGGCCCTCGGGCCGGGAGTTCGAGTGCGGTGCGATCGTCCCGCTCGGCCGTGGCGTACGCCTGCCGGACACCGTCGCCGGAGCCACCGGGTCCGCGGACGTGGTGGTCGGCCCCGCCCGTCCGCCGCGCGGCAAGGTGCGCGTGGAGATCCGCGACGAGGACGGCGGCACCCGGCTGCGAGCCCGCGCCGTGACGCCCGCCGGGCTGCCCCTGGAGGTCGACCTCCTGGTCACGCACCCCGAGGGGCACGAGTCGCTCTCCGTCGTCGTGCCCTGGAGCCGGCGGCGCTTCCAATACACCTCCAAGCACACGGCGCTCCCGGCGGCCGGCCGGGTGAGGATCGGCGGCGACGTCCTGAAGTTCGGTGAGGACGGGAACAGTTGGGCGGTCCTGGACCACGGCCGGGGACGCTGGCCGCGGACGGTGGACTGGAACTGGGGCGCCGCCTCGGGACGTACGGACGGACACACGGTGGGCCTCCAGTTCGGCGGCCGCTGGACGGTGGGCACCGGCTCCACCGAGAACGGTCTCTGCGTGGACGGCCGGCTCAGCAAGATCGGCGAGGAACTCCAGTGGCGCTGGTCCACCACGGACGAGTCGGCCCCCTGGACCGTCCGCACGCCCTCGTCCGACCAGGTGGACCTGACGTTCACGCCGTTCCACAACCGGTCCACGAACACGGACGCCGGCCTGATCGCCAACCGCACCGACCAGCGCTTCGGCCACTACAGCGGCCGCGTCCGCACCGACGACGGCGCCGAGATCGCCGTCGACCGCCTCCTCGGCTGGGCCGAGGACGTCCACATGCGCTGGTGACCCCCCGCCCCGCCGAGCCGGTGGGCGCCCGTCGACCGGCACTGAGTGCGGGCCGACGTCCCGGTGCACCGGCTCTTGCCCAGGCCCGCACCCGTACTCGTCGCGCCCGATGCCGTCGGGAACGGCCCGTCCGATAATGCCGGGCGGATCACGTCCCCCGTCACTAGGATCCGTCCCATGGCCACAGCACACCGCTCCGTCATCGACGTCCTCGCCCGCCACCGCCCGGCGACCGCGGCGGAACGCGCCGACACGGAACGGGTGCGGGCGCTCGTCGCGGCGGGTGACCCGTGGCACCGGTCCAGCCCCCTGCACATCACCGCGTCGGCGCTGATCGTGCATCCGGACAGTGGCCGGGTGCTGCTGCGCCGGCACCCGCGCCACCGGTCGTGGCTGCTCGTCGGCGGGCACGCCGATCCGGGTGAGGACTCCCCGCTCGCCGTCGCCCTCCGGGAGGGACGCGAGGAGACCGGGCTGCCCGACCTCGCGCCCTGGCCGGACGCGGACGTACGGCATCTGGTGATCGTGCCGGTCCCGGCCGGCGGCCGGGAGGAGGCGCACGAACACGCCGACCTGCGTTTCGTCCTGGCCACCGGAGTCCCGGACGCGGTACGGCCGGAGAACCCGGACGCGCCGCTGCGGTGGCTGTCCCCGCGGGCGGCGCGGGAAGCGGTCGACGAGGCCAACGTCCGGGACACGCTGTCCCGGGTGGAGCCGCTGCTCGGCCCGTGACGGACCCGGCGGGCCCGACCAACCGGACACGCCGGAGCGGCGGGGACAGGATCATTGAGCCATGCGTGCCGCCCGTCTGATCCGCATGGCCCTGCTCCTCCAGTCCAGCCCCGGCCTGACCGCCGCCGGCCTCGCCCGCGAGCTGGACGTCTCCGAGCGCACCGTGATCCGTGACGTCCAGGCCCTGCAGGAGGCGGGCGTGCCCGTCCGCTCCGCACGCGGACGGGCGGGCGGCTACCGGCTGGCGCCGGGCCACCGGACCCGGCTCACCACACTCCGCCCCACCGAGGCGGAGACGCTGTACCTGTCCGGTCTGCCCACCGCCCTGCGCGACCTCGGCCTGTCGGACGCGGCGGACACCGCCCGGCTGAAGCTGGCGGCCACTCTGCTCCCTTCGCTGCGCGCGGCGGCCGAGTCGTCGGCCCACCGCTTCCACCTCGACGCCCCGGCGTGGTTCCGCGAGCCGTCGGCTCCGGAGCTGCTGCCGGAGCTGGCCCGCGCCGTGTGGTCCGATCGCATCGTCGAACTGTCCTACGCGCGTCCCGGCCGTGACGGCCGTCCGCCCCGCACGGTGACCCGTCCCCTGGAACCGTACGGGCTCGTCCTCAAAGCGGGGGTCTGGTACGTCGTCGGCCGCCTTCCGGGCGACGGTCCAGGTGGCGGCGGCTGGCGCACCTACCGCGTCGACCGCGTCACCGCGCTCTCCCCCGCTCCCGGCGCCGACGAGCCCTTCGTGCGCGACCCGTCCTTCGACCTGGCCGCGCACTGGCGGGCGCACTGCGCCGCGTTCGCCCGGACGCTGCTGCGCATCACCGTCACCCTGCGGCTGACCGAGCACGGCCTGCGCCGCCTGCCCGCCGTGCTGGACCCCGCCGGCGCCGACTCGGTGCCGCAGGCCGCACCCGCGCCGGACGCCGCCGGGTGGGTCACGCTCGACGTGCCGGTGGAGTCCGAGGACGTCGCCTTCGGGCAGCTGACCGCTCTGGGCGCGGACGTGGAGGTGCTGGCCCCGGCGGGGCTGCGCGCCCGATTCCGCGCGTACGCCCGGTCGCTGGCAGAGCTGTACGGCGCGGAGCCGGGCGGCGGTCAGCGGTAGTCGTCCGGCGAGCCGCCCTTGCCGCCGTACACGACGTCCTCGAAGTACGACCAGGCGTCGGGCCGACTGCCGTCCACGTCCCGTACGCCGTAGACCTCGGCGAGCTCCGCGCTGGAGGTGGACTTCCCGTTCCAGCGTGCGGCCCGGTCCGGGTCGGCGGCGAGCGCGGCGACCGCGCGGGCCAGGTACCAGGGCGACTCGGCGACGGCGAAGTGCGGGTCCCGGGCGACGGCGTCGCGCCAGTTCTCCTCGCCGACGCCGAAGTGGGCGAGCATCTGCTCCGAGCGCAGGAAGCCCGGCGTGACGGCGACCGCCGTGCCCCCGTACTCCGCCAGTTCCTGGCCCAGTCCGAAGGCGATGCGGATCGGGGCGTTCTTGGCGAGGTCGTAGTAGAGGTTCTCGCGGTAGCGGCGGTTGAAGGCCGCCGTGCCGTCGGTGACCTCCACGTGCAGCGGCTCCCGCGAGCGGATCAAGAGCGGGAGGGCGAGCGCCGCGGTGATCACGTGTGAGCGCACCCCGAGCTCCAGGATGCGCAGGCCGTCGGCGAGCGGCGTCTCCCAGCTCTTCTTGCCGAAGACGGACTCGGCCGTCAGGTGTTCGCCGCCCCACAGGTCGTTGACGAGGATGTCGAGCCGTCCCCGCTCGTGGTCGATGCGCCGCACGAGGGCGCGCACGCGGTCCTGGTCGAGGTGGTCGGTGGGGACGGCGATGCCGGTGCCGCCGGCCTCGGTGACCGCTTCGGCGGTCTGCTCGATGGTCTCCGTGGCCCGGCCGACCTCGCTGACGTGCTCGCGGGTGGTGCGGCCGGTGACGTAGACGACGGCGCCTGCCCGGCCGAGCTCGACGGCGAGGGCGCGACCGGCCCCGCGGGTGGCCCCGGCGACGAGCGCGATCCGGCCGGAGAGCGGCCCCGGCCGGCCGGCGGGACGGCTCCCCGCGCGCTGGTCCGCGCCGATGTCCGCGGTGTCGTCAGTGGCGTGGCCAGTGATGTCGTCCGTGCTCCGGCCGTGGGCCGTGGGACCGGCCGCGTTCGGGCCCTGTGCCGTCGGGTCGGCCGCGTCGCGGTCCCGGTCCGTGTTCTCGCCCGTGCTCTGGTGGGGGTCGACGCCCGTGATCCGGCGGACGTCGGGGTCCGTGTTCTTCTCCATGACACCACCGTGCACGCCAAAGGTGACAGTTCACGTCACCTTTCTTCGGCGGTCGGGCGAGCACCCCTGGCGCGTCCCCGCAGCCGTCCGGTCCGGTCGGGGCCGACGGGGCGAACGCCCAGTTCAGAGGCGTGACGCCGCTCTGCCACAATCGCCGCATGGCTGAGCACGACACAGATCGCGGTTACCTGCTGGACAACCGGCAGTCGGAGGCGGGGACGCGCTTCGAGGCGCTCGGCGAGTTGTTCGACCCGGTGACGTTCCGGCATGTCGACGAGATCGGCCTCTCGGCCGGCATGCGGTGCTGGGAGGTCGGCGCCGGCGGCCCGTCCGTGCCCCTCGGGCTGGCCGAGCGGGTCGGCCCCACCGGAACGGTGCTCGCCACGGACATCGACGTGTCGTGGCTCCGGGACGTCGACGGCGGCGTGATCGAGGCGCGGCAGCACGACGTGGCGGCCGACCCGCCGCCGTCCGGCGGCTTCGACCTCGTGCACGCCCGGCTGGTCCTGGTGCACGTCGCCGACCGCGCCGAGGCGCTGCGCCGGATGATCCAGGCGCTGCGGCCGGGCGGCTGGCTGCTCCTGGAGGACGCCGACCCGGCGTTGCAGCCGTTGCTGTGCCCGGACGAGTCGGGCGAGGAGCAGCGGCTCGCCAACCGGTTGCGGTCCGGCTTCCGGGCCCTGATGGCGGAACGCGGCGCGGACCTCGCCTACGGCCGGACCCTGCCCAGGCTGCTGCGCGAGGCCCGTCTCGCCGAGGTGCGGGCCGACGCGTACTTCCCGATCACCTCGCCGGCGTGCACCGTCCTGGAGGCCGCGACCGTACGGCAGATCCGCGGCCGTCTGGTGGCCGGGGGGCTGGCCACCGACGAGGAGATCGACCGGCACCTGGCGAACGTGGCAACGGGACGCCTCGATCTCGCCACCGCCCCGATGGTCTCGGCATGGGGCCGCCGCGCCTGACCTCCGTCCCTGCCCGCCCTCCGGAAGTATTCGGTTCCCATCCGGCCCCCGCCCGGACCCGCTCCCGGTCTCCCGGCCCCGCAACGGTCGCTCCCCGGCCACCCCGCGCGTTTCGACGAGAACAGGCCTTCCCCGCGTTCGTTGACATGGGGAAGGTGTCCGCACACTCGACTGCCGAAGGGGTTCCTCATGACGGGTCTCGCGGAATCGATCGAATCGATGGAACAACTCGCCACGGTCTGGCGGGCGATGGTCCTGGACCGGGAACCGGAAGCGGACGTGCGGGACCTGCCCGGTCTCGCCGTGCGCTGGGCCGACTGCCGGTTCGCGTTCTGGAACTGCGTCACGCTGACCGACGTCGGGGCGGACGCCGCCCTGGTGGAGCGGCGCCTGAACCAGGCGGCGGACATCATGCGTTCGAAGAGGCGGCCGGGTTTCCTGTGGCTCTTCGAGGACCTGCTCGACGCCGGGGCGCGCGCGGGGCTGGCGGAAGCAGCCGAACGGGCCGGTCTCCAGCACGCGTTCCCCGGCACCGGCATGGCCGGGGACCTGCTCCCCGTCCCCGACCCGGTCCACCCCGACCTGACGTTCACCCGTGTGCGCACCGACGAACAGCTGCGGGCGTACGCGGACATCAACGCGCGTGCCTACGGCTTGTCCCTGGAGGAGGGCCGCGACGGGCTCGCCGGCTCGACCCTGTGGAAGGAGGACGTGCACGCCTACCTGGGCCTGCGGGACGGCGTTCCGGTCACCTGCGCCGGGACGGTGGCGGCGGACGGCCGCCTCTTCGTCGTGCTCGTCGCCACGCTTCCCGAGTGGGAGCGCAGGGGGTACGGCGAGGCGGTGACCCGCAAGGCGCTGCACGAGGGCGCCCGGGCGACCGGTCTGACCCGCGCCACCCTGCACGCGACCGCGGCCGGGGCGCCCGTGTATCCGCGCATCGGCTTCGAGCCGAACTCTCCGATGCGCTTCTTCGCCCTCAAGGACTGAGTCTCCCGGCCGCCCCCCCCCTTGCGTCACCTCCTTGACAGGTGACGCGAGGGGGTGCGACGCTCTGCCCATCGGAACGGGCGCGGAGCGATCCGCCCCGGTCGAACGGAGGTCGAACCGTGGAAAGCAACAGCACTTCGGACGTCGCCGCCCGGATCCGCCACGCGAAGTTCGGCAGACTTCCCGAGCGCGTCGCCTACGCCGACATGGTCGAGGAGAAGCCGGCCACCCCGAAGGACCCGTCCGGCTCCTACGACCCCGAGGCCTCCTGGAACCACTTCTCCTGCCTGGCCCTGGACCTCGGCCTGTAGCGCCACCGGCCCCTGGCGCCGAGAGACCCTGGAGGGCGGGTTCCGCGAGGTCCGTCGCTCGGGGACGGCGCACTGCTCCACACGGCTGGACTCCCTGGCGCGGCGCGCCGGCCGCCGGGCAGGCGAATGCCATGCTGGTCCGCCGTGGGCGCGGCATCGCCGCCGGCAGCCGCCGCGCCCCGGTGAACTGTGCCCGACGGCGAACAAGGGGAGACCGGCTTCCGATGGCAAAGCGAGGACGTACTTCTCCACGGCAGCGCGTGGCCCGGGAGGCGGCTCGGCGAGCCGCCGCGGCCGTACGCCTCGCCACGGCGGTGCCGCCCCGCCCGCGCCGGCAGCCGCCCGGCGCCGTGGCCGAGGTGCCCGCCCCCGCCCGCGCGGCCGACGACATCGCCGCCCGGGTCCCGTCCCCGGCGGTAGCGGTCTGCGCTCCCGAGTGCCGGGTCTGCGCCGAGGCCGCCGGCGGATACGGCGCCCTGCGCGCCGAGTCGCTCGCACAGCGCCGCCGCTTCGAGGAGTCCGGCCACCGTGCGTACGCCGCCGAGAAGCAGACGCTGCATCGCGGCGACTGCAAGAAGGTCGAACAGTCGATCGCGCGCGTGGCCGGCGACGACCGCGCGTGGGAGCGGGACGCACTGCCCCGCTTCGCCCACGGCGGCCGCCTCGACCCCGAGTGGGCGACGCACATGCGCATGCTGGAGCCCGGCGAGGCCGCGGTGTGGGTGAAGGAGCGCGTCGGCCCGCGCGGCGGCGCCCGCTACCGCCTGTGCCGCACCTGCGCACCCGAACTCCCCTGAGCCCGCCCGCCCCGCCGCACCGAGCGGGGTGAGCACGACGGCCGCGGACGGAGAGGGCGGTCGCCGGTACGACGGACCTCGCGTCCGCGCAGCGCGGGGCGGCGCACGGCCGGCAGGTGTGACCTGTCCGGCCGTGCGCCGCCTGGCCGGCGCGGCACCGTGCGTACGGCGTACGGGCCGCACCGCCGGGTCACGCGGTGGTGCAGGCGGTGCCGTTCAGGGTGAAGCCGGAGGGCTTGGCGAAGGTGCCGCTGTAGGTGCCCTGGAAGCCGAAGGACGCGGTGCCGCCGGGCGCGATCTGCGCGTTGTACGACTGGCCGGCCGCCGTGACGGCGCCCGACTGGGCGGAGAGGGTGGCGTTCCACCCGCTGGTGATCCGCTGCCCGGAGGGCAGGGTGAAGGCCAGCTGCCAATGGTCGACGGCGGCCGATCCGGTGTTGGTGACGGTGACGTCGGCGGTGAAGCCGCCCTGCCAGACGTTCGTCCCGTACGCCACCTTGCAGGCCGCCGGGCCACCCGGGTTGCCGGGATTGCCCGGGTCACCGCCGGTACCGGTGTTGACGGTCGAGGAGAAGGACGTCACGGCGAGTCCCGCGCCGTTCTGCCACGGCTCGAAGCCGGCCTGGACACTGGTCAGGTACCAGCCGTTCTGGGCCAGACCGCGGGAGACCGCCTCCCGGGCGAAGTCCATGACGTCGAAGTTCCAGCTGCCGATCGCCGACGGGGCGACGAAGGACAGCACGTCGTTGCCGCCGTTGTTGCCGGACCACACCTGCCACTGGCGGCCGGCCACGGTGGCGGTGCCGACCTGCGAGCCCACCGGCTGGACGGAGCCCACATGGTTGAACCAGACCATGATCTCGGTCTTGTTGACGCCGTCGGTGCGGGGCGTGGGGTCGAGCCAGATGTCGTACGCGGCGTCGAAGACCGCGCCGCTGACGTAGCTGTAGGAAATGCTCGTGGGAGCGCTGGAGATGGTGCTGAGCTTGGCCGGGAGGGCCGTTCCGGGCGAGCAGTTGGTGTAGTGACAGCCGTTGTAGATCGAGGGGTACGACTTCGGGGCGCCGTTGGTGGGCACCGAGCCGTCGGCCTGGGTGACGCGGAAGCCGGAGTCCGTGGCCGTGACGCACTGGGTCTGGTCGGTGCCCCAGCGGTTGTTCTGGACGACGTACCGGCCCTGGATCGTGGTGGACCCGAAGGCGTCGCAGATCTGTGTGTCCGCCTGGGCGGCCGACGTGGTGGTCACGAGCGCCGCGAGCGCGGCGAGAACGGTCAGCAGCGCGCCGAGCAGCACGTGCGTCCTGCGTGCGGGGTGCGGGGACGGGGGCATGCGGGTCCTCTCCGGACGGAACGGGACGGTGCGGGTGCGTGAGCCCGGGGAAGCGCCGCCCGCTTGTTCCGCTCTCGAGTTGGGAGCGCTCCCATCACGACTCGGTGGGACTGTAGAGAGGTGATCATGCTCCTGACAAGAGTGCGAACGGTGGAGTCGTCGAAGAGATTTCGAAGCCCCAGGTCACCGGCGCACGCCGGGAGAGCCGCCCGCCCGGCATTCGATGGGAGCGCTCCCGAGAGTCCACCTCCACCGACCCCGCAACTCTCCGGGGAGGCCACCCTCCACCGACCCCGCAACTCTCCCGGGGAGGCCGGCGTCCAGCGTCCCGAGCGCTCCCGGGCGCCCGCCCTCCGGTCGTCCCCGGGGCGAGCGCGGGGTGCGCCTCGCCCGGACGTTTGATCCGCCGGGTCGAGGGGGAACCCAGACAGCCCGGGCCGGTGATCATGCCGTCGTCCGGGGTGCGGCCGTCGAGGAAGGGACACGGGAGATGACGTGGGACGGGACGCCCGGCACGGCCGTGGTGACCGGGGCTTCTTCGGGGATCGGCGCCGAGTACGCGGAGCGTCTGGCCGGGAGCGGCTGGGACGTGGTGCTGGTCGCCCGGCGTGCCGACCGGCTCGCCGGACTGGCCGAACGCCTGCGCGAGGACTCCGGGACGGCGGTGGAGACGATGGAGGCAGATCTCGCCCGGCCGGCCGACCTGGCCCGCGTCGCGGAGCGGGTCGGCGCACCGGACGTGTCGCTGCTCGTCAACAACGCCGGGATCAACGGGTACGGGCCCTTCACCGAGGTCGACGCCGCCCTGCTGACCAAGGTGGTCGACGTCAACGTCGTGGCTCCCACGGTGCTGACGCGCGCCGCCGTCCCCGGGATGCTCGCGCGCGGGCGCGGCGCGGTGATCAACGTCGCCTCGCTGCTGGCCTTCGCCGGCGCGCTGCCTCCCGTCCCGCTCCCGCACCGGGCCGTCTACGGCGGCACCAAGGGATACGTCGTGACGTTCACCAGGACTCTCGCCGCCGAGCTGGCCGGCACCCCGGTACGGGTCCAGGTCGTCTGCCCCGGCCTCACCGCCACCGAGTTCCACCTCGGCACGGGCGAGAGGCCGGTGCCGGGCGAGCAGCGGGTCCACGACGAGGGCGGGATGCCCGTGGCCGACGTGGTGACCGCGTCACTGGCCGCCCTGACGGCCGGCGAGGTGGTGTGCGTGCCCGGACTGGAGGACGCCGGGGCCGTGGAGCGGCTGGCCGGAGCGGAGCTCGACCTGCGCGGCGGGGCCGGCGCGGCACTGGCCCCGCGCTACCGCGCGGGGCCGGACTCGGACGGCTGAAGGCGCCCGCGGGACCTGCTCGAGCGAGCCACCTGGCGCCTGGCTCCCGGCGCCTGGCACCTAGCTGTATTGATCACGAGCGAGCCGCCTTCAGGAGCCGCTGATCCGCCCGCGGGAGCCCGGAAGGCCCTTGCGGGATCGGTGGGTGTGGTACCGCCAGGGGCGTGGCGGCCCACGGCCCGCGCTCCCTGGGACAGTGCGAGGAATTCGTGGGTGTGTGACGGGAGTGGCCCCGGGTAGAAGCCCCGACCTGGGTCCGGATCGGCTCGCGCCGTCCGTGATCGCAGGAAGTCGGGCTGTGCAAGGAGGAACGATGATGAAGAAGCTGATCCGGCGCGCCGCGACCACAGGTGTCTGCGCCGCCGTAGCCGCGGGCGCGCTGTTCTCGGCGGGCGGTCCCGCGGCGGCGGCCGCTTCCCCGGCGTCCTCCTCCCGGACGTCCGGACACACCTCGTCGCCGGTTGCCGCGACCGCCGTCGCCCACCCCGCCGCCCACCGCCACCGGGCCGCCGACCCGCGTACGGATCCCTGGGTCGCGGGCCAGCTGGCGACGTTCGGTCTGCTCCCGGCCCCCGAGCGGTCGGCGGTCTTCGACCCGTGGGTCAAGGACCAGATCGACCTGTTCGGGCCGTCTCACCGGTAGCTCCGGCGCCGCCTCGCCGATACCCGGCGTCGCCGGGTGTCGCGCGTGGCGCGGACGGCCGGACCACGACTCCCCCTGCGTCGGCCGTCGCCGTCCAGGGCGGTGGGTCCCGGCCGGGACCCACCGCCGTGGGCGGCCGGCTGTTAGACTCGCAGGGACGTTGATCGTTTGCGGAGGAGACCAGACATGGTGGTGGACGACGACATCTCCGGGTGATACCCGGACCCGACAGGCCACCGGCCGGCGCGTACAGGCGCCGCTGCCGTCGTGGCCTCGCTGTCGTCTCCGCTTCCCCTGTCTGTCACCGGGGCAGAGGTGTCTCTCCTGCCCCCTCTCCGCGAGGTCGTCTCCATGTCCGACGCGTCCGTCGTCTGCTCGAACCTGTCCTTCTCCTGGCCCGACGACACCCCCGTCTTCCAGGACCTCTCCTTCACCGTCGGCGCCGGCCGTACGGGTCTCGTCGCGCCCAACGGCTCCGGCAAGACCACGCTGCTCAGGCTGATCGCCGGTGAACTGCGGCCCGCCACCGGCTCGGTGACCGTGGCCGGAACCCTCGGCCACCTTCCGCAGGACCTCCCCCTGACCGGTGACCTCACCGTGGCCGAGGTGCTCGGCGTCGCCGCCGTCGTCCGCGCCCTGGACGCCGTCGAGTCCGGGGACGTGAGCGAGGAGCACTTCACGACCATCGGCGACGACTGGGACATCGAGGAGCGCACCCGGGCCCAGCTGGACCGTCTGGGCCTGGCCGGCCTCGCCCTGGACCGGACCCTGAGCACGCTCAGCGGCGGCCAGGTCGTCTCCCTGGGCCTCGCGGCCCGGCTGCTCAAGCGACCCGACGTGCTGCTGCTCGACGAGCCCACCAACAACCTCGACCTCGACGCCCGGCACAAGCTCTACGACGCGCTGGAGGACTTCACCGGCTGCCTCCTCCTGGTCAGCCACGACCGGGCCCTGCTCGACCGCATGGAGTGCGTCGCCGAACTCGACCGGGGCGAGATGCGCCTGTACGGCGGCGACTTCACCGCGTACGAAGAGGCCGTACGGGCCGAGCGCGAGGTCGCCGAGAAGAACGTCCGCAACGCCGCACAGGAACTGAAGCGCGAGAAGCGGGAGATGCAGCAGGCCCGCGAGCGCGCCGAGCGCCGGGCGAGCAACGCCGCCCGCAACCTGAAGAGCGCGGGCCTGCCCCGCATCTTCGCCGGCACCATGAAGCGGGGCGCGCAGGAGTCCGCCGGGCGGGCGGCCCAGACGCACGCCGACCGGGTCGGCGAGGCCAGGGCGCGTCTGGACGAGGCGGGCCGCTCCCTGCGCGACGAGCAGCGCATCACCGTGGACCTGCCGGACACCGACGTGCCCGCCGGGCGCACCCTGTTCCTCGGTGAGCGGCTCCGGATCCGGCTCGGCGGCAGGGAGGTGTTCGCGGGCGAGGGCGTCGGCCTGACCGTCCGGGGCCCGGAGCGCATCGCGCTGACCGGCCCCAACGGCGCGGGCAAGAGCACCCTGCTGCGTCTGCTGGGCGGCGAACTGGCCCCGCACGACGGCGAGATCAGGCGGGCCGAGGGGCGCGTCGCCTACCTCTCCCAGCGCCTCGACCTGCTGGACGCGGACCGCAGCGTCGCCGAGAACTTCGCCGCCTACGCCCCGAAGCGGCCGGAGGCCGAGCGGATGAACCTGCTCGCCCGCTTCCTCTTCCGGGGCGCCCGCGCCCACCTCCCCGTCGGGGTGCTCTCCGGCGGGGAGCGGCTGCGCGCCACCCTGGCGTGCGTCCTGTGCGCCGAACCGGCCCCGCACCTGCTGCTCCTGGACGAGCCGACGAACAACCTCGACCTGGTGAGCGTGGGCCGGCTGGAGAGCGCCCTGCACTCCTACCGGGGAGCGTTCGTGGTGGTCAGCCATGACGAGCGGTTCCTGAGGGAGATCGGCGTGAACCGTTGGCTGCGGCTGGCCGACGGCGAGCTGACGGAGACCGGAGCGCCCGAGGTGTGAGCCGCCGGCCCACCGGCCAGGCCCCGCGTCCGAGGCACCCGCCCGGCGGGCGTGCTGGCGAGCCACGACCGCTGGCTGCGCAGGCGCTGGCCGGGACGCGAGCTGCGCCTCGGCCCGTCGGCCGCGGCGCGGGCAGGGCGCGGTGACGGCGCCGTCCCTCACCCGGCCGGGGACCGGACCGGGGGCCCGGGTGCGGGCCGACTGGGCTGACCGCATGACGAGCCTCGCTCATCGCCTGCTGTCCGGGCCGGCACGCAACCCTGCGGCGCCCGACGACATCCTGGTGCGCCTGGCCGCGCACCAGGCCGGCCGGCACGGCATGGCGCTGCGGCCCGGGCGGTCGGCGGACGCCGTCGTCGAGGCGCTGCTGACACACGGCGACGCCGACACCGCGGTGCGCACGGGAACGGCTGCTCTCGGACGCCGACCCCCAGGTCGCCGACGACGACGCCGCCGATCCCGCGCCGCCGCCCGCCCGGATGCTCGGCATCCTCACGGCCGCGGGCCTGTGAGCGCGGGCGGACCGGGCATGACGACCGCGAGCGGACCGGACGCGACCCGGTCGTCCGACACGTCCGCCGCTCCTCACCCGTTCGGCAGGTGACGGTCCTTGCCGCGCGCTTCAGTCACCTGTCAGGATGGTGACATGAACCTCGAGCATGTCTTCGTGTGCGGAAACCCGGTCCTGGACTTCGCCGCGACGCTGCGCGCCCGCCGTACGCAGCGGTTCGAGATGTTCGCGGCACCGGACCGGCTGGACGCCTGGTTCCTGGGGTCCGGCGTGGTGGACGCGGTCGCCCCGAGCGACGAGGCGGACGTCGAGCGGGCGAAAGCCCTGCGCGAGGCCGTCTACCAGCTGGTCACCGCACGCCGGCTCGGCGAGGCGTACGACACCGGGGCGCTGGGCCTGCTGAACGGCACGGCCCGTACGCCCGCCGCGGTACCGCAGCTCACGGCTGAGGGACGGTGGACGCGGGCGACGCCCCAGGAGGCCCTGTCCACCCTCGCCCGGCAGGCCGTCGAACTGCTCGGCGGGCCCGATGTGCCGCTGCTCAAGGAGTGCGGCGACCCGGAGTGCACCCGCGTCTACATCGACCGCTCCCGGGGCATGCGCCGGCAGTGGTGCGGCATGGAGTCCTGCGGCAACAGGATCAAGGCGGCCGCCTACCGCGCCCGCAAGAAGAGCGCGCCCGCCCTCGGCGCGCGCTGACCGGCGCGGCGGGGCGGTCAGACACCGGCGGGTGTCGTCGCCGGGTGCGGCGCCTCCGCCTTCCCGGCGGCGTCCGGCGTGGTGATGCGGTGGGCGCGTTCGACCGACTGACCCCAGTAGGTTCCGGCGACCATCAGCACGGCCCCGAGCGAGGCCCACAGGGTGAGCCGTTCGCCGCCGAGGCCGATCCCCACCGCGACCGCCCAGACCGGTTCGGTGCCCAGCAGCAGGCTGGCCCGGCTGGCCGAGGTGCGCTGCACGGCCCAGGTCTGGGCGAGGAAGGCGAACACGCTGCAGAACAGGGCCAGATGGACCAGCTGGGCCCAGGTGCCGGCACCGCAGTGGACCAGGTCGGAGGCGTGGACGACGGCGGCCGGCAGGAACAGCGCCGACCCCAGGACGGTCTGGACGGTCGTCAAGTGCAGCGGGTCCACGGGCCGGGAGGCGGTGAGCCGCCCGACGAGCGCGACGTGCCCGGCCCGGACCACCGCGGCGGCGAGCACCAGGGCGTCCCCGAGCCGTGGGGCGTGCAGTCCGGTGCCGGCGGTGAGCAGCCCGACGGCCACCACGCACAGACCGGCGGCGCCGAAGAAGGCCGGGGGCAGGCCGGGACGACCCCCGGTGCGGTCCAGCAGCGGCGTCAGCACGATGGTCAGGCTGATGATCAGCCCGGCGTTCGCGGCGCTGGTGTGCGCCACGCCGTAGGTCTCCAGTACCAGCACGGCCGCCTGTGTGACGCCGAGCAGCGCGCCGAGGCGCACCTCGGCGCGGGTCCAGCCGGGCCTGCGGCGGCGGGCGGCGACCAGGCCGCCGCACGCGAGCGCGGAGACGGCGTACCGGGCGAACAGCACCACGAGTACGGGCAGTGCGGCGGTCGCCGTCTTGGCGGCGAGGTAACTGGAACCCCAGACGAGCGCGACCAGGAGGAGTACCGCATCGGTACGGCGGGCGAGAGGCATGCCCACACGCTGCACCACCAGGCACGCTGTAGGCCACCACCAACTTCTTAAACGACCCTGTAGCAGAGCTGCATCGTCCTCCTAGACTGGCGGCATGGACGAACGGCAGCTGAGAATTCTGCGGGAGCTGGGCGAGCTCGGCAGTGTCACCGCCGTCGCCGACGCGCTCCGGGTGACGCCCTCGGCGATCTCGCAGCAACTGCGGCTGCTCCAGCGCTCGATCCCCGTCCCGCTGACCGAGCGCGCCGGGCGCCGGGTGGTGCTGACCGAGGCAGGGCAGGCGCTGGCCGGCGCCGCCGTCGAGGTGGAGACGGCGCTGGCCCGGGCCCGGCACACCCTCACCGACTTCACGGGCCGGCCGGACGGCGACGTGTCGGTGGCGGCGTTCCACAGCGCGGGCTCCGCGCTCTTCCCGCTGCTGCTGCGCGCACTGTCCGGCCCGGACAGCCCCCGACTGTCGCTCGCCGACGAGGACGTCGCCCAGGACCGCTTCCCCGCCCTCACCCGCGACCACGACCTCGTGCTCGCGCACCGCCTCGACCACGGCCCGCCGTGGCCGCGCACGGTGACCGCCACGACCCTGCTGCGCGAGCCGCTCGACGTGGCCCTGCCGGCCGGCCATCCGCTGGCCGGCGAACCCGTGCTGACGCCGCGGGACGTGGCGGACCAGCCCTGGATCACCGTCCATGACGGCTTCCCGCTGATGGCGACCGTCGAAGCGATCGCCTGTGTCGCCAACCGCCGGCTCGACATCGTCCACCGCATCAACGAGTTCTCCGTGGTCGCCGAGGTCGTGGCGGCCGGCGGCGGCATCGCGCTGCTGCCCCGCTGGACCGCCCGCGCCCACCCCGGCGTGGTCCTCAGACCGCTGAGCGGGGTGCACGCCCGGCGCCGCATCGACGTACTGCACCGTCCCGAGCGCACCGCGCGCAGGGCCGTCCGGACGGTCCTCGCCGCACTGCACCGCGCCGCCGAGGCGATCCGGTCGAGGGACACCACCGGGTGGGCCGCCGCGGGTTCGTGAACCCGCGGCGGCCGGCGCCACCGCAGCGGGAGCGTCTCGTTCGGCGGCTCCGACGGCGCGCGACCGGCCGCCGCACGGCCTCGCTTCCCGCTCCGCGGCCCCTGGTGCGATCCCGCCGCACAGGACGGACAGTGGAAGCGGGGACGTCAGGGAAGCGAGATGCTCATGGATCGATACCCGCCCATCGCTGACCACGGCCTCGTCGGCGACCTGCAGACCGCCGCTCTGGTGTCGGACCAGGGCGTCGTCGACTGGTTCGCGGCGCCCCGGTTCGACTCGCCGAGCGTCTTCGCCGCCCTGCTCGACCACGACCGCGGCGGCTACTTCCGGTTCGCGCCGGAGAACGGGAACACCGTCTGCAAGCAGCTCTACTACCCCGACACCGCGGTCCTGGTCACGCGGTTCATGTCACCGGACGGGGTCGGCGAGATCTTCGACTGCATGCCACCGGACCGCATCGGCGTCCCCACCGACCAGCACGTGCTGCTCCGCGGCGCGCGGGCGGTGCGCGGCACGGTGCGCTTCACCCTGGAGTGCCGTCCGCGCTTCGACTACGCCCGGTCCACCCACCGTCTCGACCTGCGGGACAGCACCACCGCCGCGTTCAGGACGCCGAACGTCACCGCCCATCTGCAGAGCACCTTCCCGCTGCGACAGGACGGCGCCGACGTGCGGGCCGAGGTGACCTTGAGTTCGGGGGAGGTGGCCGCGGCCGTCTTCACCGTCGACGGACCCGACGCCGACACTCCGCCCCCCGTCACCGTGGACACGGCGCTGGGACGGTTCTGGGACGTCGTGGAGTTCTGGCAGCACTGGGTGCGCTCCTCTCATTACCACGGCCGGTGGCCGGGTCCGGTGCACCGCTCGGCCATCACGCTCAAGCTCCTCACCTACGCGCCGACCGGCGCTCCCGTCGCCGCCGCCACCATGGGCCTGCCCGAGCAGATCGGGGGCGAACGCAACTGGGACTACCGCTACACCTGGGTCCGCGATGGCTCCCTGTCCGTGCGCGCCCTGCTCGACCTGGGATTCGCCGAGGAGGCGGCGCGGTTCACGCACTGGCTGGGCGACCGTCTCCAGGCTCGGGAAGGCGTCGACGGAGAGCCGCTGCAGATCATGTACCGCGTCGACGGCGACCCCGAGCTGCCGGAGCAGGTCCTCCCGCACCTCGAGGGCTATCGCGGCTCGTATCCGGTGCGGGCGGGCAACGCCGCGGCCGACCAGTTGCAACTGGACATCTACGGCGAGGCCCTCTACGCCGTGTCGGAGGGACGTGAGATCGCCACCGTCGCCGGCTACCACGGCTGGAAGAACCTCGCCCGGACACTCGACTGGCTCGCCGATTCCTGGGACCGGCCCGACGAGGGCGTCTGGGAGACCCGGGGCGGCCGCAAGGATTTCACCTTCAGCCGGGTGATGGCGTGGGTGGCCTTCGACCGGGGGCTGCGCCTGGCGGCCGAGTACAGCCGACCCGCCGACGCCGCGCGGTGGACCGCGGCTCGGGACACGATCCTCGACCAGGTGATGGAGAGGGCCTGGAACGAGAAGGAGCAGGCACTCGTCCAGCACTACGGCAGTGACGTCCTCGACGCCTCACTGCTGCTCGTCCCGCGCGTCGGCTTCCTGGCGGGCAGGACGCTGAGCTGGCTGCAGACGCTGGACGCGATGGATCGCACGCTCGTCTCGGACAGCCTCGTCTACCGGTACGACCCCGCGGCCTCCCCGGACGGCCTGCGGGGCTCCGAAGGCACCTTCAGCCTCTGCACGTTCCTCTACGTGGACGCCCTCGCTCGCGCCGGCCGGGTCCGACCGGCGCGCTATGCCTTCGAGAAGATGCAGACCTACGCCAACCACGTGGGCCTGTTCGCGGAGGAGATCGGCCCCAGCGGCGAGCAGTTGGGCAACTTCCCGCAGGCCTTCACCCATCTTTCGCTGATCATGGCCGCCACCACCCTGGACGACGCCCTCGACCAGCAGCGCGACTGAGGACCGGCGCGGCACGGGAGTTTCCCGGTTCGCCGGTGGTCGGACGCCCGCCCGCCGGCGCGAACCCGCTCCGGCGGCCGGCGTCCCGTCGTGTTCAGCCGCCCGTGGCGAAACCGGGGAAGAGGGTCATCCCGCCGTCCACGTAGAGAGTGGCGCCCACGACGTAGTCCATGAGATCGGAGGCGAGCCCGACGGCCGCGTGGGCGATGTCCTCCGGATCCCCGACCCGTCCGTAGGGAATCAGTCGCAGCAGGTCCTTCTCGGCATCGGGAGTGTCCCACGCAGCGCTGTTGATGGGCGTCTTGATGGCTCCGGGAGCGATCGCGTTGACCCTGATCCTGCGGGGCGCGAGTTCCTGGGCGAGCGTCTCCATCATCATCTGCACGCCGCCCTTGGAGGCCGCGTAGTTGACATGACCGGCCCACGGGATGAGCTGGTGCACCGAGCTCATGCAGATGATCTTCCCCGCGGCTCGCGACACCTCGGGGACGATGCCCCTCCTCAGGAACTCCTTCGTCGCCTCCCGGGCGCACAGGAACTGGCCGGTGAGGTTGACGTCCAGCACCTTCTGCCACTGAGCCGTCGTCATCTCGGTGAAGGGCGCGTCCCGCTGCAGCCCGGCGTTGGCCACGAGGATGTCGATGGTCCCGAACTCCTGGACCATCCGTTCGATCATCGCGACGACCTGGTCCTCCTGGGACACATCGGCCTCGTACGCGGCCGCGCGCACTCCGAACCCGGAGATCTCCTCGACCACCTGT
The DNA here is from genome assembly GCF_044391765.1 of Streptomyces sp. NPDC018610. Lineage (NCBI taxonomy): Bacteria > Bacillati > Actinomycetota > Actinomycetes > Kitasatosporales > Streptomycetaceae > Streptomyces > Streptomyces sp. NPDC018610. The sequence goes on along the minus strand of NZ_JBISAL010000013.1, from coordinate 234,799 downwards.
TCGGCCTCTTCGCGCCCGGCGACGTAGTTCACGACCACGTCGGCGCCGGCGCGTCCCAGGCCGATGGCCGTCGCCTTGCCGATTCCCGAGTTCGCCCCGGTGACAAGCGCCTTCTGGCCCTTCAGCAGATGCGCCGGTATGACGCCCCGAGGGGCTCCCTGAGTCACGCTCACGCCGATTCTCCTTCTCGAGAGGCCGACCACACGACCGTCTGCGGTTCCGATCGGTGCCTATCGACACCGAATCACCCGGACGTCCGCCTCACACGCCGGGTGCGAGCAGATTGCGCCGACCGATCGAAAGTCCCCACGCCCGAAGGGCGTGCGGACCCGCCCCGACCGGCCGGGACCTCCTCGTCACGAGGTGCGCGTGGCGAGCGCCCAAGATACGCTTTTCATCAGTGACGTCCTGATATCCAGGCAATTCCGCGGACGTCAGTCGCCTGATGCGCGACGATCAGTTCTTTCTGCGGAGACCCCACAGGCGCGGTGCATCCCTCGTGCTCCGCAGAGGTGGGCAACGGCCGGAGACGATCTCCCCTGTTCGACCCCTCTCGCCCTTCGCGCGCCGTAGAGCGCCGGCTTCAGGCTCCGCGGGTCGCACGTCCCTGTGGAGGTCGGGATGAGAGTCATCGTTGATCTGTCGCGATGCGAGGGGTACGCGCAGTGCGCGTTCCTGGCCCCGGACGCGTTCCGGATGCACGGCGAGGAAGCCCTGATGTACGACCCGAGCCCAGACGACGCCGGGCGCGACCGGGTGCTGCGCGCCGCGGCCGCCTGCCCGGTCCAGGCGATACTCGTCGACCGGCTCGAGGGGCGGAACGGTCCGGCGGAGGCGTCGAGGTCATGACCAGCGCGGACACGCTGCAAGCGTTCAAGCGCGAGGGCCGCGTCGTGATCGTCGGGGCGTCCCTCGCGGGCCTGCGGGCCGCGGAAGCCCTGCGTGAGGAGGGCTTCACCGGTTCGCTGACCATGATCGGTGACGAACTGGGCGAGCCCTACGATCGCCCTCCCCTGTCCAAGCAGGTGCTGACCGGGTGGGTGCCGGCCGACGGCACCGCTCTGCCGCGCCGCAGGGAGATCGACGCCGAATGGCTGCTGGGCGTGCCCGCCGCCGGCCTGGACCTGGCCACCAACCAGGTGCGGCTCGCCGACGGACGGGAGATCCCCTTCGACCGGGTGCTGATCTCCACCGGGGTACGGGCCCGGCCATGGTTCGTGGAGAGCGAGGCCGCGCTGGACGGCGTGTTCGTCGTGCGCACCCGCGAGCACGCCGAGGGGCTCCAGCGGGCGCTCGCCGCCGGGCCGTCACGCGTACTGGTCATCGGCGCGGGATTCACCGGCTCCGAGATCGCCTCCGTGTGCCGGGAACGCGGCATCGCGGTGACCGTCGCCGAACTGGCTCCGGCCCCGCTGGTCGGGGCGCTCGGCGCCATGATCGGTGAGGTCGCCGCGGACATGCAGCGCGCCCACGGTGTCGACCTGCGCTGCGGGGTCAAGGTCACCCGGCTGGAGGGCGACGAGCGGGGGCGGCTCCGCCGTGCCCACTTCGACGACGGCAGCACCGTGGACGCCGACGTGGCGGTGGTGGCGCTCGGAGGCATCCGCAACACCGAGTGGCTGCGGGACTCCGGACTGGCGGCGGGCGTCTGGGGGATCGCCTGCGACACCGGCTGCCGGGCCCTCACCCTCGACGGCCTGATCACCGACGACGTGTTCGTCGCCGGCGACGTCGCCCGCTGCCCGAATCCGATCTACGAGTACCGGCTCATCTCCCTGGAGCACTGGGCCAACGCCGTGGAGCAGGCCGAGGTGGCGGCGCACAACATGGTCAGCGGCCAGGCGGACCGCTGGCCGCACCTGGCTGTCCCGGCGTTCTGGTCGATCCAGTTCGGTGTCAACATCAAGTCCGTCGGCGTGCCGACCTTCGCCGACGAGGTCGTCGTCGCCCAGGGGTCCGTGTCCGACCACCGTTTCGTCGCCGCCTACGGCTATCGGGGCCGTGTCACCGCGGCGGTCAGTTTCAACAACGCGAAGTGGCTGGACCACTACCGGAAGCTGATCGAGACAGCCGCCCCCTTCCCACCCCCCTGCCCCACGCCCGACCGGCCGGCCGACACCAAGCCGGTACCGGTCGACTTCCCCGGCCCCACTCTGCTCGCCCAGGGCGCCACCGTCGTCGTCACCGGTCACGACCCGGGCGAGCGCCGGGTCACGGCCGCGCAGCAGCACCACCGGTAGGACGGAGAGCGAGATGACCACGACCGAGACCCCGGACACACTGCGCCGGATTCTCGACTACTCCTCCCGGGCCGACCCCTATCCGCTCTACGCCGAGCTGCGCAGGACGCCGGTGGCCCGACAGGAGGACGGCAGCTACGTCGTCAGCACGTACCGGGAGATCATGGAACTGCTGCACGACCCGCTCACGAGTTCCGACGTCCGCAATCTGACACGGCCGATCCCCGCGATGCAGGAGAGCACCACACCGTCGTTCATCAATCTCGATCCGCCCGAACACGACCGCCTCCGGCGGATGGCGATGCGCCACTTCGGTCCTCCGCACACCCCTGGGCTGGTGGCCGGCCTGGAACCGTTCCTGACCGACATCGTCGACGGTCTGATCGACGGCTTCGCCGACAAGGAACGGATCGACCTCGTCGACGACTTCGCCTACCCGTTCCCCGTCACGGTGATCTGCCATCTGCTCGGGGTGCCTCGCGAGGACGAGCAGCGGTTCCACGTGTGGGTGAACGACCTCATCAACTCGATCGACTACGACCCCCAGGTCGACCCGAAGGAGAAGCTGGAGAAGGGCGTGCAGGCCCGCAAGGACCTGCGCCAGTACCTCGGCGCGCTGCTCGAACAGCGCCACGGCGACCCGGGCGAGGACCTCCTGTCGCGCCTGGCCAACGATGACGGGCCGGACGGACGGATGACCGACGAAGAGATCGTCGCCACCGCCAACCTGCTGTTGATCGCGGGTCACGAGACCACCGTCAACCTCATCACCAACGGCATGCTGACGTTGCTGCGCCACCCCTCGGTCATGCGGCGCCTGCGCGACGATGCGGGCCTGGTCGTCCCTCTGGTCGAGGAGCTGCTGCGCTACGAACCCCCCGTGCACATCATTCCCTGGCGGGCGGCGTTCGGAGATATCGAGCTCGGCGACACGACGATTCCCAAGGGCTCGCAGATCATGCTCATGCTGGCGTCGGGCAGCCGCGATCCGAACCGCTTCCCCGAGCCCGACCGCTTCGACCCCGACCGGCGCGACAACCAGCACCTCGGCTTCGGCAGCGGCATCCACCTGTGTTTCGGAGGCCCGCTCGCCCGCCTGGAGACCCAGATCGCGCTGAGCGGGCTGGTACGCCGCATCGACCGGCCCGGGCTCGTCGCCGACCCGCCACCGTACCGGCGCAGCCCCGTTCTGCGCGGCCCGCTCCACCTGCTCATCGAGCGGGACGGAGGCTGACCCGAGCGCTCCGGCCCACGAGGACGGGGCCCGGAGAACGGACGGACCACCTCCAACCCGTGGCCGACGCGGGAGCGTCCCCCGGGTCCCCCTTGCTCGAAGAGCTTGGGGAGTGTGCATGGCGTCGCGGTACGGGCGGAAGTCCGACGACAGGGCCTAGGCTCGTCGGGACGTACGACGACGCTGAGGAGGCGGTGGCGTGCCGCAGGACCGGCCGGCCGGCGGGGACGCGATCCCCGCGGCGCAGACGCAGGAGCGGCGGTTGCGCCGGGACCTGGGCTTCTGGGCGCTGACGGCGATCGCGTTCTCCAACATCGTGGGCTCGGGATGGCTGTTCGCCGCGATGTACGCGGCGCAGACGGCGGGCCCGGCGGCCCTGCTGTCGTGGGTGGCGGCGGGGCTGCTGTGCGTCCTGGTGGCACTGGTGATGATCGAGCTGGGCGCCTCCCGCCCGGAGGGCGGCGGCACGGTGCGCTGGCCGCTGTACGCCTCGGGACGCCTGGTGGGCACGCTGGTGGGCTGGTCGGTGCTGCTGTCGGTGGGCGGCACCGCGGCGGAGATCAGCGCGATCATGCAGTACGCGGGGCACTACCTGCCCGGCATCTACCACGGCGGCTCGCTGACGGCGGCCGGACTCGGGGTGGCGACGGCGCTGAGCGTGGTGCTGACGGCGCTGAACTGGTTCGCGGTGCGCTTGTTCGCACGGCTGAACAACCTGCTGTCCGTCTTCAAGATCGCGGTGCCCGTGGTCACGGTGGTGGCGCTGATGGCGTCCGGCTGGCACTCCGGGCGCCTCACCGACCACGGCGGGTTCGCGCCGTACGGGTACGCCGCCTGTCTGTCGGCGCTGGCCGGCGGGGGCATCGTGTACTCGGTGAACGGCTTCCAGGCGCCCCTGGACTTCTCCGGCGAGACCCGCGATCCGCGACGCACCGTACCGGCCTCGGTGCTGACCGGCATCGGCCTGGCGGTGCTGATGTACCTGGCGTTGCAGGCCGCGTTCCTGTTCACGGTGCCGGAGGACCTGCTCGGGCACGGCTGGCGGGGCGTGGACTTCGACTCGCCGTTCGGGCAGCTGGCGCTGCTGCTCAACCTTCACTGGCTCTCCGCGCTGCTGTACGCGGACGCCGTGGTCTCGCCGGGCGGATCGGCGTACGTCGGGGTCGCGCTGGACGCCCGGCACACCTACGCGCTGGCGAAGAACGGCACGTTGCCGCGCTGGTTCATGGCGGTGGAGGAACGCTCGGGCATCCCGCGCCGGGCGCTGGTGCTGAATCTGGCGGTGATCGTGGTGTTCCTGCTGCCGTTCGGCGGCTGGCAGGACATCGTGAGCGTGATGGGGGACATGTACCTGCTGATCTACGCCGCCTCGGCGGTGGCGGCGGCGGTGTTCCTGGCCGATCCGGGCAGCGGCACGGCGGGCTGGGTGCCGGGGCTGCGCTGGATCGCGCCGGTGAGCTTCGTGGTGGCGGCCGAGTTCGTGTACTGGTCGGGCTGGCACGACCTGCGCCTCGCGCTGCCCCTGGTGCTGGCCGGCCTGCTGGTGTTCCTCGGCATGCACCGCACCGCCATGGCGGGCCGGCCGCTCGCCGCGGAGCTGCGCACGGGAGGGTGGCTGGTGGTGTTCCTGGTCCTGCTCACGCTGCTGTCCTGGCTCGGCTCGTTCGGCGGCTCCGGGCGGCTTCCGGCGCCGTGGGACTCGCTGGCGGTGGCGGCGACCTCGTTCGCGGTCTTCTTCTGGGCGGTGCGCGCGGGCACCGCCTGGCTACGGGAGTCACGGCAGGGCCGCGGCGGGGGCCTGCCCGGCGCGACGGCGGGGGGTGCGACGCCGCGCGCGTAGTGCGGAGCTCCATCGTCCGTTCCACTCCGTATCAAGCACGGTCGCCGACCGATCCCTTATGGACACCCCCGGATCAACAGAGGTCACTGCCGAAGATCACCACTCGAACGCCGGCCGAACGCGCCTACGGTGCGGTCACCGGACAGGACGGCGCCGCCCGTCCCGTTCCGACCAGTCGACGATCAAGGGGAGGCACCATGGCGAGTGTGGAAGTGTCGCTGAAGGAAATGATGACCGCCGCCGAGGGGGCGCTGGGCGCGGCGGTGGTCGACTACACCAGCGGGATGGCGCTGGGCACCCTCGGCGGGGGCAAGGACCTGGACCTGACCATCGCCGCGGCCGGGAACACCGATGTCATCCGCGCCAAGGTGCGCACCATGGAGCAGCTGGGCCTCAAGAGCCAGATCGAGGACGTGCTGATCACCCTCGGCGGCCAGTACCACCTGATCCGCCTGGTCACCGGGCGCAACGGCAACGGTCTGTTCCTCTACCTCGTGCTGGACAAGGCACGTTCGAACCTGGCGATGGCCCGCCTCCAGCTCAAGCGTGTCGAGGAACAGCTGGAGATCTAGCGTCCGTCCGTGTTCCGGGACCACGCACGCCCATGATGTGAAGACTTCTTCAAGTCACCACATCAGCATGATCCCAATTCGTGGATGCCCGGGACCGGGGACGAGAAGTATGGGCTGTGCAGGGCACATCCGGCGGCGGCGCCCCTCGGGGCGTCGCCCCGCATCCGGACCGTCGCGACGCGGCAGGGAGCGAGCACTCATGCAAGTCCCCCTCTACCAGGCCAAGGCGGAGTTCTTCCGCATGCTCGGACACCCGGTGCGCATCAGGGTGCTGGAGCTGCTCCAGCACGGTCCGGTGCCGGTGCGGGACCTGCTCGCCGACATCGAGATCGAACCCTCCAGCCTGTCGCAGCAGTTGGCGGTACTGCGCCGCTCCGGCATCGTCGTGTCCACCCGGGAGGGGTCCACGGTCCGCTACGCGCTCGCCGGCGGCGACGTCGCCGAACTGTTGCGCGCGGCCCGCCGCATCCTCACCGAGCTCCTGGTGGGGCGCAACGAACTGCTCGCCGAACTCCAGCAGACGGACGGGGCGGTGACCGACCCGGGCGCCGGCTCCGCCCCGGGCACCGTGGCCGGTCCTGACTCTGTGACGGGTCCTGGCTCCGTGACGGGTCCTGGCTCCGTGGCCGGTCCTGGCGTGCTGACCGATCCGGGTCCCGTGCCCGCCGGCGGCGCCGTGTCCGGTGCGGGTCCCGTGGCCACCGGCCGGGCGGGCCTCGCCGGGCGCTGACACCACCGCTCCCGATCCGCGGGATGGGGTGTGGCTGCCGTGGGAGGGGGTTCGACGAGCGGGTGCGATCGGCGGCGCCGCGCTTCCGCACGCGACGGGTGAGTCGCGGACCGGTCTCGTCGGCGTCCTGGGTGTGAGCCAGGCAGGCACGAGTACGCCCCCGACGTGGGCTTCGCAGCGTAGGACGCCGGGGCCCGGAAGCCGAGAGGCCGGGCGGGCCGAGAGGCCGGACGGGCCGAGAGGCCGGACGGGGCCGAGAGGCCGGACGGGGCCGAGAGGCCGGACGGGGCCGAGAGGCCGGGCGGGCCGCAGGGGCCGCAAGGCCGGGCGGGCCGCAGGGGCCGCAAGGCCGGGCGGGCCGCGCGGGGCAGCGGCCGCCGGCCGCTCCGCACCTGTGGTGATCCGCCGCCCTGATCCACACCTTGCCGTGACATGAGTCACAGCGCATGCCACACCTATGCCCCCGGAGTAGTAGTCGCCACTCTGCGGAAATATGGGACTTGTCCGTCTTGATCCGGTCACGTCCCGCGTACGACGCCGAGACGTTCCACCCTCTCGGAGTTCTCGTCGCATCTGCGAACCCAGGCGGCTTCCTGACGGACAGCCAGTGCCGCCCGGTGACATCAGGGACCCGGTCAGCACTTACCGCACGGCCGCGCAAGGGCCGGATGGATCTACGAGGCGCGGTAGTAGCCAGACCCTTTGCGCTCGATGTGAAGGCTTCCTAAGAATGACGACCCACAAGGCATCGCCGCAGTTCATGAGCGCATTGCATACGAGCGAGCCGTATGAGGAGCGCGCGGCGACCACCGAGTGAGGTCACGCATGGGCAAGCATCGTAAGAAGCAGTACTACCGGCGGATAGCCATCGCCACCGCCACGGTGGCCGCCGTTGGCGTTCCGTCAGTCGCCCTGGCCTGTGGCGACTGGCAGGGCGGCGGGCAGGACCAGGCGTCCCCCGCCGGGAAGACGGTGGCCGTGGCTCCATGGAGTCAGGCCCCGTGGAACTCCACCGCGTGGGACGTCGACGGCAGCGGCGGCGAGGGCGCCGAGGCCGGTACGACGGCCCCGTCGGCCGTTCCGACGACGCCGGGCACGACGGTGTCGCCGGACGGTACGGCTCCGGTCGCCACGGTCACGCCGAAGGCTCCCCCCGCCGTGGCGGGCGCTCCGCGGCCCCATGCGCCGAAGGCCAAGACCGAAGCCGAGCCCAAGTCCAAGCCCAAGGGCAGGACCAGGACCGCCGCGCCGTCGCACCAGCGGCACACGACGGCCCCCGAGCCCGCGACCAGCACCTCGCCCGGCACACCTGGGGCCACCGCCGCGGCCACCGCGCCCGCCGCCCCGTCCTCGGCCCCCGCCCCGTCCGCGACCGCCGCCGCGTCCAGCGCACCGGCTCCCGCCGCCACGGCGTCCGGGGACACGGCTCGCGTCGTGGAACTCGTCAACGCCGAGCGGGCGAAGGTGGGTTGCTCGCCGCTGACCGTCAACGCGAAGCTGACCCAGGCCGCCCAGGCGCACAGCGAGGACATGGCGGCCCACCAGAACATGTCGCACACCGGGTCCGACGGGTCCGCCCCGGGCGACCGGATCACCGGCGCCGGCTACGTCTGGAGCAGCTACGGCGAGAACGTCGCCTACGGTTACGCCACCCCGGAGCAGGTCATGGCGGGCTGGATGGCCAGCCCCGGCCACAAGGAGAACATCCTCAACTGCTCGTTCAAGGAGATCGGCGTCGGTCTCGCCCAGCCCGGCTCCTACTGGACCCAGGACTTCGGCGCCGCCCGCTGAGCGGCGGCGTCAGCCGAGGGAGTCGAGCGCACCGAGGATGTCCGCCGGTTCCGCGCGCTTGGTGTAGTCGGGATCGACGAAGGCCCAGCGGACGGTTCCGGCGCGGTCGATGACGTAGGTCGCGGGCAGCGGGAGCGTACGCGCGTGGCCGCCGTTGACGCGCTGGAGGTCGAAGCCGAACCGGTCGTAGACCGCCGCCAGGTCCTCGGGCAGGTCGAAGGCGAGGCCGTACTGCTTGGCCGTGTCGGAGCCGAGGTCGCTGAGGACGTCGAAGGCGAGGCCGTGCTTCTCGGTGAGGGTCAGGGACTCGTCGGGTATCTGCGGCGAGACGGCCACCAGGCGGGCTCCGCGCGCGGCGAACTCCTCGTGGTGGAGCTGCAGGGCCCTCAGGGCGAGGTTGCAGTACGGGCACCAGGCGCCGCGGTAGAAGGTGAGCACGACCGGTCCGTTCGCCAGCAGGCCGTCCAGGGTGACGGTCCGCCCGGTCGCGGACGGCAGGGCGAACCGCGGGGCCCGGGCGCCGGCGGTCAGGGCGCGGTCGACCTGGCCGGAGGCGGCCAGGTCCCGCCCGGCCCGCTCCATGGTCTCCCGCGCCTCGGCCGGGATCTGGGGAGAGCGGGACGTGTAGAAGGCGCGCAGTTCGGCTTCGAGGCTCATCGGAGCGTCCTCCAGGGGGTGTCGGGACAGCGGAAACCGAATCTCGGAACGATCGTTCCAGGATGCAGGCAGCCTAGCGGTCGGCGCAGTATCTTGGAACCCTCGTTTCAAGATGGGAGGTGGGCATGCCGGACATCAAGCACTTCGATCCGCAGACGGCCCTGGACACGGCGGTGCGGCTCTTCTGGCGCCGGGGTGCGGCCTCGACCGGGATCCAGGACGTGGTGACGGCCACCGGCCTCAACCGCTCCAGCCTCTACGCCACGTTCGGCGGCAAACAGGACCTCTACCTCGCCGCGCTGCGCCGCTATGTCCAGACCCACTCCGAGCCGGCCTTCCAGCGCCTGGCCCAGGACGGACGCGGCCTGCCGGCCATCACCGAGTTCTTCGACGCGCTGATCGACGTCCGCTGCTCGGGCGAGTACGCGCACTGGGGTTGCATGATCACCAACGCGCAGGCCGCCGGCGCCGGGAACGATGCCCCGGAGGCGCACCGCCTCCTGGAGCGGCACCACCAGCACCTGCTGGGCGCCCTGCACGCCGCGCTCCGGTCCGCGCAGTCGCGGGACCAACTGCCCCGCGACGCCGAACTGGGTCCGTCGGCCGAGCTGTTGGCACTGCTCGCCTACGGCGTGAATCTGCGCTCGCGCGCCGGGGCCGACGCCGGGGCACTGCACAGGACGGTGGCCGCGGCCCTCGCCTCGATCGCCGCCGGCATGTAGGCGGCCTGACGGCACCACCCGCTGCCCGGCCGCTGCGAACGCAGCGTGGACCGGTCGCCGCAGGTCAGGGGACTGCTGGACGCCGGGCTGCCGATCCGGGTCATCAAGCAGCTCCTTCCCTGCCTCAAACAGCCCCGGGACATCCTCGTCTCCGACGTCACGCCCGAGACGATCGCCACGCTGGAGCGTGAGCGGGAACGCATGGACCGGCGCGTCGAGTGCCCGGTCCGCAGCAGGGAGGCCCTGTCCGCCTATGTCGAGACCGTGCGCCGTATCCAGCGCGCGGAGGAGGCCGCCGGCTGCGGCCCCACGGCGCCGGCCCGAGCGTAGGGGGCGGGGCCCGTAGGGGGCGGGGCCCGTAGGGGGCGGGGTGGCCCCGTAGGGGCGGGTTCAGGGCGGAATCCCCGTAGGGGGTCGGGTTCAGGGCGGAATGGCCCCGTAGGGGGCGGGGTGGCGGCGAACGGCACCGGCCGGCCCCCGCTTCGGGAGCCGGCCGGTGCCGGTGTGCCGCTGCGCCGCGCGGCGGTCCGCCGGACTCAGCAGCTCTGGGGCGTGGAGCCGAGCGCCACGTCGTCGTACCAGAGCGTGTCGTCGCCCGTGCCGTAACTCTCCCAGCCGAGGCGGAAGGTGGTGGGCCGGGGGGCCGTGGTGCGGCTCAGCCACTGGGCGTCGACGTCCTGGGTGGGCGTGCCGTCCAGGTGCAGTCCGGCGACCTGCTGGCCGTCCAGCCAGGTGTCCATGCTCTGCCGGGTGGTGTCGACGGCGAACCGCAGGCACACCCAGCGGCCGGTCGGCAGCGGAGCGCTCAGCGCCACCCCCGCCGGGCTCTGCGCGGGGAGGGTCGCGTCGTCGGACTGGCGGTTCCACTGGAGCGCGCCGTTCTGGCCGCCCATCCTCAAGTCCCGCCCGCCGTCGCGCGCGTCGGCCAGCGTGATCATCGCGACGTGCGCGGCGGGCAGCGCGGTGGTGTGGCGCACCCACAGACGCCCGTAGACCACGGGGCCCACCGTGGAGACGTCCTTCGTGGTGGCCACGAAGACGTGGTTGCAGTAGCCGGCGGCTCCGTCCACCCGCACCGAGCGGGTGCCGGTGTGGGTCACCGACGTGTCGACCGCCGCCTTGCCCGCGCCGCCGCAGTCGGGCGACACGACCGTCCACGCGCCCGACGGCGTGCTCCCGGTCTGGTCCTCGAAGCCGGAGCACACCGTCGCGTCGGCGCATCCGGGAGCGGGACCGCCCGACGGCGGCGGCGAACCGCTCGGTGAACCGCTCGGCGAGGGGGAAGAGGACGGAGGCGAGGACGGGGACGGGGACGTCGGTGGCGTCACGGATCCGCTCGGGTCGGGCCCCGGGCCCGACCCGCCCGCGCACGCCGCGCCGTTGAACACGAAGTCACCGGGCACGGGGTCGGCGCCGGACCACGTGCCTTGAAGGCCGAAGTTCGCGGTGCTCCCGGTCGCCAGCGACCCGTTGTAGTCGAGGTTCGCGGCGGTCACGGCCGTGCCGGTCTGGCTCACCCGGGCGTTCCACGCCGAGGTGACCCGCTGACCGGCGACGAACGTCCACCGCAGTTCCCAACCGGTCACCGCGGGGCCGAGGTTGGTGACGGCCACCTGCGCGGTGAAGCCCCCGGACCACTGGTCCACGGTCCAGGACACCCGGCACGCCGTCCCGTCGTCCGCCGCCTGGGCGACGCCGCGCGGCCCGTACGCCGCGAGGCACGCCAGCAGCGTGCCCACCACGGCCAGAAGCGCCGCCGCCCGTAACTCCCGCCTGCCCGGCGGCCGAATCGTCCTCGTCACCGTACGTTCTCCCTCCGCGCCTGAATGATCAGAGCATGACAAACACACGAAAGCAGAATGGGAGCGCTCCCATCACGCCACGGTAGCGACACCGAGGTCCGATGTAAACGCGGTACGCCCCGGTAACGCGCCTTGTCCGTCTGTGACACCCCTGTGACCGGAAGCGTGGCCTCCGTCACAGCAGGAGGTGACCGGGCCTGATCCACTGGCCGCATGCGTCGCTTCCCCCGCCCCCTCGCCCTCCCGCTGCCCGCCGTCGTCACCGGCGCCCTGCTGCTCACGGCGTGCGGCACCCAGCAGGTCGTCGCGCGGAGCCCCGGCTCGGCCACGGCACACGTGTCCCCCACCCCGGGCGGCTCCGGCGCCCCCTCCTGCGGCGGTTCCACCACACCCGGCGCTTCCGCCACACCCGGCACCGCCCCCGAGGGAGACCCCGCCGGCCAGGAGACGGAGGGAGTCCGGAGCGTCGGTCCGGCCGCCTGCCCGGAGTTCGAGGTCACCAACGACACGGCCGCCCCCCTCACCTACACGATCACCTTCCAACTGCTGTCGGAATCGGGGGCGGCCCTGACGAGTGCGGAGCTGACGGTGCCCTCCGTCGGGCCCGGCCGGACGGTGCGGCGCGCGTACTCCCCCGACGACGCACGCGACGACCTGCGCGTCGTCCCGGCGGACATGGGGCCGGCGACGAAGGTGCGGATCATCCGGGTCAGGTCGGTGCCCTCCGCCGAGGCGCCGTCCTCGGCAGGGCCCTGTCCGCCCTCGGGGGTGCGCGTGTACGCCGACAAGGGCGACGCCGCCATGGGGTTGCGCGTCGTGGGACTGCACCTGGAGAACTGCGGCACGCACACGTATGACCTGGACGGATATCCGCAGCTGCGGTTGTTCGACGAGGAGCACAAGCCGGTCGAAGGCGTACGGATCCTCCACGGCGGCGATTCCATCGCCACCGGCACCGGGGCCGACGGCACCCCCCGGCCGCTGACGCTGAAGCCCGGGGAAGGCGCCCGCGCCGGGCTGGTGTGGCGCAACACCACCGGCATGGAGAGCGCTCCCGTCAACGCGCCCTATGTGAGGGTGGTGGCGAAGCCCGGCGCCACCGCCGTGACGGTGACGCCGGAGCTGGACCTCGGCACGACGGGGAAGCTCGGCGTCGGCCCCTGGCAGCGGGACGAGACGTCTACGCCTCGCTGAGGACGGCGCTTCCGCCGGAGGACGGCACGAGACGGCGGCCGTCGCGACGACCCGGTGACCCGATGGCGGCCGTCGGAGCGGCCCGTCTCACAAAGCCCCGCCGGTGAACGGCCCCGTCTCACAGAGCCCCGCCGGTGAACGGCCCCGTCTCACAGAGCCCCGCCGGTGCGCGGCCCCGTCTCAGAGAGCCCCGCCGGTGCGCGGCCCCGTCTCAGAGAGCCCCGCCGGTGTCCGCGTCCCCCGGCGTGATCCGTCCGCGCCAGGCGCCGGACTCGCCGCCGCGCTGCTCGATGTACTGCTTGAAGCGTTTCATGTCGCCCTTGATCTGTCGGCCGGTCACCCCCAGCAGATCACCGGCCTTCTCCGCCATGCCGCTGGGCTCGATGTCCATCACGAGCTCGACGCGCGTGTGCGCGTCGTCCACCCGCTCGAAGCGGACCGTGCCCTTCTGCTGGGTGTCGCCGCTGGTGGTACGCCAGGTGATGCGTTCGTCGGGGAGCTGGTCGACGATCTCGGTGTCGAACTCCCGTGTGACGCCGGAGACCTTCGTGACCCAGTGGTTGTGGCGGTCGTCCAACTGCCTGATCTCCTCGACCCCCTCCATGAAGTTCGGGAAGGACTCGAACTGCGTCCACTGGTCGTACGCGATGCGGACCGGGACGTCGACCTCGACGGTTTCCTTGACCGTGCTCATGTAACGATGCCTCCAGTTTCGTCGATCGGCCGCGGCGGGCCGTAAGCCCGCCGGTCGGCTCTCGGCATGGAGGCGAGTACCCGACGCGTGCGGCTTTACGACAGCGCCTTCGGCGACGCACGGCCGGGCGCCTCAGCCGTTGTCACTTGAGCGTGTCGGTTTGCCGGTCCCGGTCGACCCGGTGAAGGCGATCTTCGCGACGCCGGGGTGCGCGACCAGCGCCTGGCCCGCCTCGGAGCCCAGGCCGGTGACGACGTTCACGACACCTGCCGGCAGGTCGGTCGCGGCCAGCAGTTCGGCCAGGCGCAGCGTGCTCAGCGAGGCGGTCTCGGCCGGCTTGAGGACGACGGTGTTGCCGGCGGCCAGGGCGGGGGCGAGCTTGCCGGCTTTTGGCGCCAGCTCGGAGCAGGACCGGCCTACAGGCGGCCGTCAGGTCCCACGCGGGACTCGCATACATCGCAGAGAGTCGACTCGATCCGCCGGGTCTCACGCAGCGACCCAGCGTTGCCGCAGCGCTCGCAGAGGTGCTCGCTGGCGGCCGTGAACCCGGCCACCGACTCGTCGAGCCTGACCGCCTCGTCGGATGTCCAGTTTCCACCCCGCTCCCACGGCCGAGGAAATGCCTGGAAGGACAGGACCGCCCACTTCTGCTTCACCGCCAGAAGCTCGTACTCGGGAAACAGCGCGACGACCGCCTCGTGGCACCGCAGCACAAGGGCAACCCATCCGGGCCCCACATCGAATAGGGACGAGGGGTCACGGAGGTGACGCCTGAGCGGTTCCAGTTCAGCGGCATGCGCCGGTACCGGACGGCTGTTCATCCATCCGCTCCTTCGGTGTCGAACGCCCATACGCGTACGGGATCGAGGTGGACTTCGTACGGACCCATGCAGTCGGCGGCGAGGGTGGCGACAAGGGCACCGCATTCACAGGTCATGTTGCGGCCCCCGGTGCCGAGCGGGCCACAGCAACCCCAGTGCGGGCCACCCTCACCCAGCAGGTTCAGAGCGGGTACGTCTTGGAGATGCACGACGACAGTGTCCCTCGGACCGGCCGGGGTCCAGTCGGTGAGTTCGGGCGGCATGAGAAGTTGGCGTGGACGGTGCGGTCCCTGCCCGGGCCCCTGGTATTCAGGGCGCTCTGGCGGGAGATCACTGGCAGGATCCGGCGTCTGCGCAGCTCGCGCCGGTTGGGGTCGCTGTCCTATCCCTTGCCGCCGAGCAAGGCGTCGGACCGTCGGCGGGGCCGACAGGCTTCCCTGCGACCGGCGGGACGCCGTCGACCAGGGCCAGGGTCTGGGTGACGTCGTTGACGGATCGTGGCAGGCCGCCGGCCTCAGTGACGGGGAAGGGTGGACAGCGCCTGGCGTACCGCCGTCTGATAGGCGCTGATCTCGGGAGTCCGGTCACCTACGATCCGGCGCGTCTCCCTGCTGATGAGCAGGCGCGCCACGCGGGAGCGTCCTACCGCGCGGTCACACGTGGCGTCGACGGTCGCTTGGGAGATCTCCCGCTGACGCATCCGCTCGACGTCGGTACGGGGCGTCGTCCGCTGCCCGCTCGCCGCGCGGGCGATCCGATTCCTCGCGTCGTCCGGGGAGCTGAACCGGAAGCCGTGTGAGGCCATGCACGCGCTCCAGGGTTTCTCGGTGGCCGCGAGCTCACGCGCCGCTCGCACGCGGTTTTCCACCTCCGCGGGCAGGTTCACGACGGTCGTGTCGGCCACCAGCCACTTCTCGAGGTCCCCGTAGAGCCCCTCCTCCGCCTGGGCCGTGCAACCGTCGGTGTAGACGAAGGTGACCTCCCCCGTGGGCAAGCGGGCGTCGAGCCGGTGCGCCGGAGTGCCGAAGAGAGCCGCGGAGTAACGCTCCTGACGCCGTGAGGACAAGGACGCGGTGTAGCGCTCGTTGGGGTCGGCCGGCTTCGATGTGCCTACGGTGGTGACGCCGTAACCCAGCCTGTGGTGGAGCGGTATGTCGTCGCCACGGGCGAGTCCCCGTGCCGCCGTGACGTCGCCGTCCGCCGGCTGCCAGGCCACGGGTTGGTAGGGCCACCCGCGCCGGGCCATGCAAGCGGCGATGGCGCGTTCCTGCGCTTCGAACAGCCGCTTGCGCTCCGCCGGGGCTCCCCGCAAGCCGGCCAGATCCGTCGTGGCCACCGAAGCCGACGGGCTGGAAGCGGTGAGCGGGGCATCGCGGTGGCCGGCGGTGCAGGCAGTGGTGAGCAACAGGGCGAGAGCCGAGCATGCCGCGGCCAGCGGCGCTCCCGACCAGGGTGGACTCGGGCGACGTGCGGGCACCATGGAACCTCCACAGCAGGGACAGGAGCCCGCGCCGTCCCCGGGGGGACGGCGCGGACCGGGACGGCGTCGGCCGCCTGCTCACGCGTCTTCAGCAGTTCCAGGTCCAGGTGTTCCCCTCACCCCGGTTGGCGGGGTTGTGCAGGGTCCAACCGTGCCCCCTGGGCAGGCAGCCGAGGGTCCGGCCGCCGTCGCCGATGAGGTAGACGCCCATGCCGGAGGTGCCGGAGTTCCACGACGACTCGTCGTTGTGGTAGATGCCCCAGGCGGCCCAGCTGCGGTTGCTGTCCTTGAAGATGTAGCGGGAGCCCTCGTAGCCGGACAAGGTCCAGACGCAGTAGTAACCCGAGACACAGGTCTGAGCCTGCGGAGTCGCGGCCGCGGCGGTTGCCTGCCCGGATGCGGCGACACCACCCACGGTCGCCAAGGCCAGGGCGGCCGCTGAGGCGGCGGCGCGGAAGCGGACTTTCACGATGCACTCCTTAGGGATCGTGACACCGGTCGACGATGCGATGCTTTTCCGCCCACGGCAATCCGACGCGGACGGAGCGGAATTCGCCATCTGCACGAATGCAGAGCGGCCTTTCCTGTTCTCTCGATTGCCGGAACAACTCTGTACCGCCCCGGCTGGTCGGGGCAATGTCTTCCCATCCAGACGGGAAGACCGTGGACAGCGACGGACGGCTGCGCGGCTACGCTTCTGTCACGGAAGGCGACGACGTATGCTCCGGATCCACTTCACCAGCGACGACCTCTCCCGAATCCGGCTGACTCCTCGCGCCGACATCATGTGGGAGATACTCCTCAGCTCCTACCGACTGCGGCACTCGGCCGGGACGGTGCTCTTCGGCGAGTGGCGGCGCGCGGTGACCCCGCGTCTCGCGACCGACGCGCTTGCGCTCACCGCCCTGGCCCCTCCCGTTGGCTACGCAGTCGATTTCCTCACCCCGGTCGGCGCAGGTCAGACCCTGGCCGAGGGAACGGAAGCTCTGCGAGGCACGACGCGCACCCGTCTGCGGAACGATCTCGAGGAGCTCTCCCGCCGGCACCCCGGCCGCCCGCTTCCCGGCTGGACACGCGATCTGGCAGACGGCTCACCGGAGGCACTGACGCACCTCGCGGACTCCGTCACCGGATACTTCTCGACAGCGCTGAAACCGTACTGGCGCGCTATCCAGCTGCAGGTCACCCGTGACCACGACTGGCGCAGAAACACCCTTGACGAGAGGGGATGGGAAGCGGTTCTTGCCACCCTGCACCCCTCTGCTCAATGGAATTACCCGGAGCTCCGACTCGCTTTTCCCGCCGATCACGACATCCATCTCGAGGGGCGTGGTCTGATACTTCAACCATCCTTCTTCTGCTGGGGACCCCCGACCACCTTCCTCGACACGGAACTGACCCCGATCCTGGTCTATCCGGTCGAACGCAGCGTGGACTGGTACGCATCGACGCAGCGAACCCGCCACTCGGCGCTGGCCGCCCTGCTGGGCAAGACGCGAGCGCGCGTACTGGAGCTGGTCGCCGTGGGGTCATGCACCACCACCCAACTCGCCGGGCGCGCGGGCCTGCCGGTACAGACGGCCAGCAACCAAGTCACCGTCCTACGAGAAGCGGACTTGATCAGCAGCAGACGCCACCGCAACACCGTCATCCACACGATCACCACGTTGGGAGAGGCGCTGCTGGAAGGCGACACCCCCGGCCCAAGGTCAAGTAGCCACGTATGATTTCCGTTGTACAAGGTCAGTGTGAGGCGACGTCACATGGCCGACTCCAAGGAGCCACGGGCCGCGGCCCGCCGGGCTCGTGCGCCCGTGGGCTGTCGCTCGGTCGGCAGGCCCGGCTCAAGTGGTGTGGTCGCGGGTGCGGCGCGGGTCCGGACTCGGCGCCCGCGGCATGGGTTCGGCCGGTGCCGCTCCCGGAGGACCCGGGCCGGTCAGGACGCCGGACCGTCGAGGCCGAGGTGGATCACGGCGAGTGTCTCGGCGATCTCGGCGGTCATCTCGTCGTCGGGTCCGAACACCATGCACATGTCCTGGTGGAGCGGTTCGAGGACCTGCCGGGCCTCGCCGGCCCGGCCCTGGGCGAGCAGCAGCATCCCGATGTTGTGCCGCAGCTCCACGGCTTCCTCGCTCACGTCGCTGTCGACGGCCCGCACGACGTCCAGCACGCCCTGGAGCGCGGCGAGCGCGTCGGTGACCTGGCCGAGTTCGGCGCGGCACCGGGCCGCCTGGGCGCGGCAGGCGCGGGCCTCATCGCCGGTGGGTCCGGCGATGAGGGCGTACGCGTCGGCGAGGGCGTCGAACTCGCGCAGGGCGGCCCGGTAGTCCCCGCCGAGGAGGCGGATCGCCGCCCGCCGTCGGCGCAGCGCCAGGATCTGCTTGCTCTCGGAGCCGAGGGCGAGGGCCGCGGGTGCGATGACCTCGCCGAGCACCTCGGCGGCCTGCGCGAACCGCTCCTCCTCCAACAGGGCGTCGGAGTGGGCGTACGCCTCCTTGATGTCCTCGCGCAGCCGCGCGGGGACGGGCACCGGCTGGGCCCCCGGGAGGACGGCTGTCGGCGCCGGACCACCGGGGGCGGGTGTCTGGGCGCGGGCGCGGGGCGCGAAGGGGCGACGGAACACGCCCGTCGGGTCGGGCGCGCCGGCCGGCCCGGCGTCGGCCGCGCCGGGTTCCCCGCCCGGCGGCGGGAGGAACGGCAGCAGCCGCGCGTACACCTCCTGCGTGTCGGCGGGCCGCGCCTCGGGGGCCTTGCGCAGCAGGTGCAGGACCAGCTCCTCCAGCTCCTCGGGGACGTCGGGCCGCAGCCGCCGCAGCGGGGTGGGGGCGGCGTTGACGTGCTGGTACATCAGCAGGTACTCGCTCTCCGCCTCGAACGCCAGGCGTCCGCTGAGGAGTTCGTGCAGTACGCAGCCCAGCGCGTACAGGTCGGTTCGCGGGGTGATGCGTCCGCCGCGGACCTGCTCGGGCGACATGTACTGGTGGGTGCCGATGGGGCTGCCGGTGGCGGTCAGCTTGGTGACGTCGGTGCGCAGCATCGCCGCGATGCCGAAGTCGAGGACCTTCACGATGCCGTCGCGGGCGACGAGGATGTTGCCCGGCTTGAGGTCCCGGTGGATGACCGGTACGTCGTGCGCGTACGACAGCACGGTCGCGACCTGGGCGGCGACGGCGGCCGCCCAGCTGACCGGCAGCGGCCTGGTGGGGTCGAGGTAGGCGGACAGCGGTACGCCGTCGACGAGCTCCATCACCAGGAACAGCCGTTCGTACGACGCGTCGAGCACCGCGTCGTACACCTGCGGCACGCCGGGGTGCTGGATGCGCGCGGTGATGCGGGCCTCGCGGCGGAAGCGCTTGGCGAACTCCTCGGCCAGCTGCGGGGAGGTGACCGACGCCTGCCGGATGAGCTTCACGGCGACGGGCCGGTCGAGCACGGCGTCGTAGCCGCGCCACACGTCACCCATGCCGCCGTGGCTGAGCTCCTCCAGGAGTTCGTAACGGTCGGAGATCGCCTCCTGCGGCACCTTGCCCCCGGTGTGCGTGAACAACAGTCATGTCAGGGGTCAAGTGTGGCCGCTGTGCCGATCTTCCGTCCAGGGCGCCGTCCAGGGCCCGCGCTGCTACCGGGCCACGGCCGGAGCGGTGGACGACGGGCAGGGGTGCCGGAAGGAGTGACGATCTCGTTGTTCATGCCCTCGACACTTGCCGCAGTGGCGTAGCGTGACCAGTGGTGACGCGCCGTCGCGTGCCGGTTGTACGCGACGGAGCGGGAGGTGTACGGGACGCGCCGCGTGACCGGCTCGGGGCGGGCGCGTTGGGCCAGGGAACTGGGCCGGGGAGGCGGTGGAGCCGATGGAGTCGGTGGAGCGGGGCGAGGTCGTGGGGCCGCGGGAGGACGCGGGGCCGAGGCCGGAGGACGAACCGGGATCGGGCGTGGTGACGGCGTTCGGGCGGCAGTTGAAGCTGCTGCGGGTGCGGGCGGGCCTGGAACGGCCGGAGTTCGGGAGACTCACGGGCTACGCGGCCCAGTCGATCGCCTCCTTCGAGCAGGGGCGGCGCATTCCCTCGCCGAGGTTCATCGACCGCGCCGACGAGCTGCTGGACGCCGGGGGCGTCCTCAAGGCACTGAAGGAGGAGGTGGGGCGGGCGCAGTATCCGGCGTTCTTCCGGGACGCGGCGCGCTTGGAGGCTCGGGCGACGGCGCTGAATGTGTATGCCCTGTACGCCATCCCTGGGCTGTTGCAGACGGAGGACTACGCACGGGCCGTCTTCCAGATGCAGCGCCCACTGCTGGAGGACGAGGTGATCGAGCAGCGGTTGGAAGCTCGTATGGTGCGGCAGAGCATCTTCTCCCGCCGCCCAGCCCCTCTGATGAGTTTCGTCATCGAGGAAGCGGTGCTGCGCAGGCGGCTCGGCGGCCCGAAAACCATGCGCGGGGCTCTGGAACAGATCTTGCTCACTGGGCAGTCGAGGAACGTGGAAGTGCAGGTCATGCCGATCGGACGCGAGGATCACGCCGCGCTCGGCGGCCCCTTCACCTTGATCGACACCGACAAGGGGCATCGCATCGCGTATGCGGAGGTCCAGGACGACAGCCGTCTCTACACCGATACCTCATACGTACGGACGCTCGAAGCACGCTATGGCATCCTCCGATCACAGGCGCTGACCCCGAGCGAGTCGTCGGCGTTCATCGAGCAACTGATGGGAGAGGCATGAACGTGCAGCGCAGCAGAGCGGCTGTGCCGGAAGCCGCTTGGTTCAAGAGCAGTTACAGCACGGGCAACGGCGGCGAATGCGTCGAGGTGGCCGAGGCTTCCGGGGCCGTACACATCCGGGACTCGAAGGTCCGGTCCGGACCGGTTCTGACGGTCGCCCCCGACGCGTGGGCCGGGCTCGTCCGGCTGGCCGCCGACCGGACCGTCTGAGCCGTACCTTCACCACCGCCGTTGGGCCCAGTCGCACGGGCGGCTGGGCACCCGCGTTCTGCCGGGGTGAGCAACGGGGCTACTTCACATCCTTGGCCAGGACGGCTACGGCGACCCTGCCCACCACCCTCGTCAGTACGTAGTTGGTCGAGCCGCTTGAACAGCTGCTTGATCGTGACCAGGGCGGGTCCTCTCAGGTACTGGTAGACCAGCTTCTCGGCGACCTTCATGACCGCCGCCTTGCCGCCCTTCGCCGCCATCTGTTCCCCCGAACTCGCCAACGCGAGCAAGAAGGCGAGCTGCTTCTTGTCCTCGTCGCTCAGCTCGGTCTCGTACACCTCGACCAGGCACATGCACATGTCGACCTGGAGTTTGAGTGCCGCGGCAGCATCGGCGGCGCCGCCGCCCAGGACCGCGACCGCGGTCCCGATCCCCGGTATCACACTCGGAGCCGCGGTGGCCGCCCCGGTGGCCGCCGAGAATTGGGTCGCCGTTCTCCCCTCGCCCACGCACCCCGCGCCACCACCTCCGCCCGCCGCCAGGTGTTCGTGAACGACAAGGTCAAGGCCGTCGCCGGTTCGATCGTGCTGGCCACCGACGCATCGGTCGGCCCGGACCGGGTCGCCTCCGGCTACCTGGCCACCACCGGCCACACCGGACTGCGCGCCCACCTCTACCCCAAGTACCTCGCGCACCCCCACGCCCGCGTGGTCGTCGCCGAACTGCGCGCCGTGTACTGGGGACTCAGGACGGTCCTGGGCGCCCACCCCGGCCGGCCGGTCGGGGTCCGCGTGGACAACCTCCAAGCGCTGCAACACCTGCATCACTGGCAGCGGGGCGGTGCGGACATGCCCGACGGATACGACACCCACCTGCGCTCCCAGGGCCGCAAGCCCAGCCTGATGAAGCTGCAGATGCTCGCCGAGTACACCCCGCACCTGACCTTCGTCCACGAGAAGGCCCACGTCGGCCACCCCCTCAACGAGACCGCCGACTCCCTGGCCAAGCTCGGCCTGCGCTGTGTGCGCGGCACCGTCCCGCGCTCCGAACTCCCGCGCCTGGTACCGCTCTGGGCGACTGGAGCCCTCACCGACTACCGCCGCTCCCTGCGCCCTCCTCCGCCTCGCCCGCCACCGCATCAGCGTCCTCTTCGCCATGCTCCGCGACGGAACCCTCTACGAACCACGCCTCCCCAAAGCGGTCACCGCATGACCAGCTCGGGCTTGACGAAAATCCAGAGGCCCCCCGCGGCCGGCGGCACATCGGCCGGTTCCCGCCCCCGCGAGCCGATTGCCACGGAGGTACGGCGGGGTAGACATGCTGGGGCCATCCGCTGAAGGAGGCCGCACTCGTGACCGAGCAGCCGACGTACGTCCTCGATCCCACCGGCTCCGACCACCACGCCGAACACCGGGAACTGCGCGCCCGCGGCCCGGCCACCCGAGTGGACATCCTCGGCGTGACCGCCTGGGCCGTCACCGAACCCACCCTGCTGAAACGCTTGTTGACCAGCGCGGACGTCTCCAAGGACGCCGCCGCGCACTGGCCGGCCTTCGCCGGGACCATCACCACCTGGCCGCTCGCCCTGTGGGTGACGGCCAGGAACATGTTCACGGCCTACGGCACCGACCACCGCAGGCTGCGCCGCATGATCGCTCCCGCCTTCGGCATCCGTCGCGTGGAGGCGATGCGTCCCGTCGTGGAGGCGACGGTGACGGCGATCCTCGACCGTCTCGACTCCCTGCCCGCCGGGGAGCCGGTCGACCTGCGGGAACACCTGGCCTACCCACTGCCGATCGCCGTCATCGGCGGACTGATGGGCATGCCCGACGACCAGCGGCAGGACTTCCGCGCGCTCGTCGACGGCGTCTTCACCACCACGCTCACCGCCGAGGAGGCGGAGGCCAACACCGCCGCTCTCTACGAGGCGCTGGACCGGCTCGTGACCGCTAAACGCCGCACGCCCGGCGACGACATGACGAGTCTGCTCATCGCCGCCCGCGACGACGAGGGCGACGGCAGCACCCTGTCCGACACCGAACTGCGCGACACCCTGCTGCTGATGATCAGCGCCGGGTACGAGACCACCGTCAACGTCATCGACCAGGCCGTCACGGCTCTGCTCACCGACCCCGAACAGCTGGCCCACCTCCGCGCGGGCCGTGTGAACTGGTCGGACGTCGTGGAGGAGACGCTGCGGCACGAACCCGCCGTCAAGCACCTCCCGCTGCGCTACGCCCTCGTGGACATCCCGCTGCCCGACGGGCGGACCATCGCCCGCGGCGAGGCGATCCTGGCGTCCTACGCCGCCGCCAACCGGCACCCTGAGTGGCACGGGCCGAACGCGGACGTCTTCGACGCGACCAGGGCGGTGAAGGACCACCTCGCCTTCGGCCACGGCGTGCACTTCTGCCTCGGCGCGCCGCTCGCCCGCATCGAGGTGGCCACCGCCCTCCGGCTGCTCTTCGACCGCTTCCCGGAGATCGAACTCACGGTCCCGGCGAAGGACTTGCCGCCCTGTCCGTCCCTCATCAGCAACGGCCACCGGACCCTCCCCGTACGCCTCCGGCCCACGGTCGGCTGACCGGCGCCGACCCGACCGGCCACGCCGAACCCGACCTGACCGGCTCGGACCGGCCGGTTCCGGCCGGCTTCGTCAGGTGGCCGGTTCCGGCCGGGGCCGACCGGCCACGGCCGGCCCCGGCCCGGGTCAGTTGGCGCGGCAGCCGACCCGCTTCGTCAGGTGGCCGGGCGCTTCGACGCCCTCGGGCAGGAGCGGGTCGCTCTCCAGCTCGCCCCACGTCGTCCGCAAAGGCAGGACGCCCGCCCACAGACCCAGCCGGGCGTCCTCGCTGTCGCCGTCGTCCGGAGCACCAGTGCGGATCTTGACGGACGCCTCGTCCAGCGAGAGGGCGAGCAGGGCCGTGGCGGCGAGTTCCCTGGCGTCGGGACGACGGGCGTAGTCCCATTGACCGGGCGCGGCCTGCTCGGTCAGGCGCCGCAGGCCGGCGAGCTTCTCCTCCGGGTCCGTGACCGGGCGGGGCGTGCCGAAGATCATGGCGCTGCGGTAGTTGACCCCGTGCTCGAAGACCGAGCGGGCCAGGACGAGGCCGTCGACGTGGGTGACCGTGACGCAGACCGTGGCGGTCGGCGACGCGACCAGGCTGCGGCTGGCGACCGAACCGTGGAAGTACAGGGTGTCGCCGTCGGAGCCGTAGACGGTGGGCACCACCAGCTGGTTCCCGTCGACGGTGACGCCCAGGTGGCAGACGAAGCCGGCGGCGAGGATCGCGTCGAGCCGGTCGCGGTCGAGGCTGCCCTGCCGGCGCAGCCGGCGGTGGCGCGTCCGCTCGGTGACGGTCAGCCGTCGTTCCCGGGAGCCGGAGTCCATGGGCGTCGCCTCTCTGGGATACGGCCGGGAACGGGAAGCACCCGACGCGCGACGATGAGGGAACCCTACTGATTCCATCCGCCAAGTGCCATGGATTCCGCGCAATTCGTCGCCCAGGGGCTCTTCGGCGACGAATTCACTTTCTCGATCGGGGTTCCGGTGACCGGGCCGTGCGCCCGGGCCTCTCCCCCGTCGCGTGGTCGAGATCGCCCGGTGGTGCGACGCTGAGGTGTGGAGGATGTCCGCGCGAGGCAACCTGGGAGGCCCGATGGGACGGGACGTCCCGGCGCTGGTGTTCACCCGTGAGGACCGCCGCCGCTACCGGATCAAGATGCAGGAGTGCCTCGACGCCTTGGCGCAGATGCTGCGCGACGCACGGTTCGAGTCCGAGCGGCCCCAGGTCGGACTCGAGATCGAACTGAACCTGGTCGACGACCGGGCGGAACCGACGATGCGCAACAACGACGTCCTGGAGGCGATCGCGGACCCCGCCTGGTCCACGGAACTGGGCCGGTTCAACCTGGAGACCAACATCCCGCCGCGCCGGCTGACGGCCGGCGGCCCCGACGCCTGGGAGTCCGAGATCCGCGCCGCGCTCAACCACGCGGACCGGCGGGCCAGGTCGGTCGGCGCGCATCTGATCATGATCGGCATCCTGCCGACGCTGCGGCAGGAGGACGTCGGCCACGCGGCGCTCTCGGAGAACCCGCGCTACCGGCTGCTCAACGACCAGGTCTTCGCCGCGCGCGGGGAGGACCTGCGCATCGAGGTGGACGGCGTGGACCGGCTGCGGACGTACGCGGACACGATCACCCCGGAGGCCGCGTGCACCAGCACGCAGTTCCATCTCCAGGTGTCCCCGGAGGAGTTCGCCGGTTACTGGAACGCGGCCCAGGCGGTGGCCGGGGTGCAGGTCGCGCTGGCGGCCAACTCGCCGTTCCTGTTCGGCAAGGAGCTGTGGCACGAGACGCGCATCCCACTGTTCGAACAGGCCACCGACACCCGCCCGCAGGAGATCAAGGTGCAGGGGGTGCGGCCCCGGGTGTGGTTCGGGGAGCGGTGGATCAACAGCGTCTTCGACCTCTTCGAGGAGAACCTGCGCTACTTTCCGGCCCTCCTCCCGCTCTGCGACGACCAGGACCCCGGGGAGACCCTGGACCGCGGCGACGTCCCGGAGCTGGGCGAGCTGACCCTGCACAACGGCACCATCTACCGCTGGAACCGCCCGGTCTACGCCATCGCCCAGGACAAGCCGCACCTGAGGGTGGAGAACCGGGTGCTGCCCGCCGGCCCGACCGTCGCCGACACCCTCGCCAACGGGGCCTTCTACTACGGGATCATCCGGGCCCTGGTGGAGGAGGACCGGCCGGTGTGGTCGCGGATGTCCTTCTCGGCCGCCGAGGACAACCTGCACACGGCGGCACGGCACGGCATCGAGGGACGGCTGTACTGGCCCGGGATGGGCGAGGTGCCGGTGCCCGAACTCGTCCTGCGGCGGCTGCTGCCGATGGCACACCGGGGGCTGGAGCTGTCCGGCATGGACGACGCCTGGCGGGAACCGCTGCTCGGCGTGATCGAGCAGCGGTGCGTCACCGGCCGCAACGGAGCGGTCTGGCAGAAGGAGATGTTCCACCGGCTGGAAGCCTCCGCCCGCTGCGGCCGCCACGAGTCGTTGCGCCGGATGACGGAGCAGTACATCGAGTACATGCACCTCAACGCCCCCGTCCACACCTGGCCGATCGACTGACGCCCGGCCACCGCGTGACGCGGCCTTTCGCCGGGGTGCCGGCGTGCGCCGCCGCGGGTCTCCGGGCGGCGCGGGCCGGGCACGGCGCGGACCCGGACGCGGACGAACTCATGAGCCGCGAGGCCGCTCGCCTCCTCCGCCGGCCGGACTCGCCGCGTTCCGCCCGCCGGAAGCCGTGACGGACCGGGGCGGCATCCGTTGTTCCTCATGCCTGTTGCCTGTTGTCTGCCGCACCTGCGCGCCGCGAAGCAGCTCTCGCCCGCCGCGCCTGCGCGGTGCGAACGAGCCGGAGGGGATGGTGAAGCCGTGGCGGCGGTCGGTGATCCGGTGCCGGTGCCCGGTGCGGAAGCCGCCCGGCGCACGTCTGTGGGCGGCCGTGTCTGGCTGCCGCCCGAGGAGTACGCCGAGACCCTGATGAAGGCGACCGGCTTCGCCTGCGTGTTGTTCACCGACGAGCGGGACCGGCCCGTCCAGCTCCGCTCCGTCTACGGTGCGACGCACCCGTGGCACCTGCCGGGCGGCACCATGGACCCCGGGGAGCGTCCGTGGCAGACGGCCGTCAGGGAGTGCCGGGAGGAGACCGGGATCACCGTGGAGGGCCCGCCGCGCCTGCTCGCGGCGGTCTTCGGGCTGCCCGGCGAGGAGTGGCCGTACAGCACGATGGGCATGGTCTTCGACGGCGGTCGGCTCACCGGGGCCCGGATCCGCGGCATCGTCCTGGACCCCGAGGAACACGACGAGGTGCGAGTCCTGTCCCTGCCCCGGTGGCGGCCGCTGATGCCGCCACGGGACTTCGAGCGGCTGACCGCGGTGATGGAGGCCCGCCGCACGGGTGTGGCCGCCTACTTCGACACCTGGGACTGGGAGCGGGAATGAGCGTCGTACTGATGTCCGATCCACGGGTGGCGGCGATACCGGTACGGGAGTGCGGCGAGCGGCTGGTCGACGTCCGGGCGCACGGCGCGATCCGCGTCGACGCCCGCAGGCGGGACGCGGACGGCTCCTTCGCCCATCTGCGCCAGGGCCTCCTCGACCGGCTCTCGCACGCCCAGTCCCGACTCCCCCCGGGAGTGGCCCTGTTGTTCGTCGAGGGCTACCGGCCGCCCGTCCTGCAACGGCGGTACTTCGAGGAGTACGCCGCCGAGCTCGGCCGCAGCCGGCCCGACTGGTCCCCGGAGCGTGTTCTCACCGCGGCCGGCCGCTATGTCTCGCCGCCGGAGATCGCCCCGCACAGCGCGGGAGCGGCCGTCGACCTGACCCTCGTGGACGAGCGGGGCCGCGAGCTGGACATGGGCACCCGGTTGAACGCCACGCCGGAGGAGAGCGACGGCGCCTGCTACACCGACGCCCTGGACATCAGCCCGGCGGCCAGGGCCAACCGCCGACTCCTCGCCGACGCCCTGTCCGAGGCCGGCCTGGTCAACTACGGCACGGAATGGTGGCACTGGAGCTGGGGCGACCGCTACTGGGCCCTGCAGACCGACCGGCCCGAGGCCCTGTACGGCCCCGCCGAACTGCCGTAGCGCCGTGGCCCGGTCCGCCTCTTCCGGCGGGGAGGCGTCGGCGGGACGGGCGAGTGCCGGGTCCGGAGGGAAGCCCCCCGTCCGGTCAGGGGCGCCGGCGGCGGTGCGGGGTGCGGTTCTCGTAGGGCTGGGGGTCGGGGTAGGTGATGAGTTCCAGGGTGCTGCCCCACGGGGTGTGCGTGTAGGCCATGCGGTTGCGCGGGCCCGCCTCCGGGCCGGGCAGCGGGCAGGGCTCGGACAGGGCGCGTCCGCCCGCCTCCTCCACCCGCGCGACGGCGTCGTCGAGATCGTCGACGTAGACGGCCAGGTGCTGCCAGCCGAGGTCGCACGGGAGTGCCGGTGGCCGCCGGCCGGGAGCGTCGAACTCGAAGAGTTCGAGGCCGGGACCGTGCGGCAGGGCGAGCATCCGGATCGCCCGCTGGACGCTGCCCGGCGGCACCCCGAGCCGCCGTTCCATCGCCGGCCCGCTGTTCGGCCCGTCCGCCCGGCGCAGCGTGTCGTAGAGCACCTCGGCGCCCAGGGCGCGGACGAAGAAGTCGGTGGCGGCCTCGATGTCGGGGACGGTGACGCCGACGTGGTCGATCCCGCGTACGGGGGACCGCTCGGGGGCGGGGTCACGGCCGTCGTGCATTCCCCCACCGTCGCACCCGCCGCCCGGTCCCGCACACGGACCACCCACCCGCCGTGCCCGAAGAAGATCGTCCCGATCCCGGGACCGGCCGTCCCGAGGCGGCGGGGCCTGTCGCCCCGCGCGGGAACGGGGGCCGATCGGCCCTAACGATCGGCCCGGGGTGTGGGGACGATGGGGGGATGCTGAAGAACGACGGCTTTCGCTCGATGGACCGACGGGAGTGCCTGCGTCTGCTGGCCGAGGTGCCGGTGGGCCGCGTGGTGTACACCAGGCAGGCGCTGCCCGCCGTGCTGCCGGTGAACTTCGCCCTGGCCCCGGACTCGTCCGTGCTGGTGCGCACCTCGGCCGGTTCCGACCTCGTGCGTGCCGTCGACGGTGTCGTGGTCGCCTTCGAGGCGGACCGGTTCGACGCCGGGAGCCGGTCCGGCTGGAGCGTGGTCGTCACCGGGCGGGCCCTCGTCGTCACCGATCCGGCCGAGCACGAACATCTGCTGCGGACGGGCCCCCACTCGTGGCTGCCCATCCAGGACGACGTCTTCATCAGGATCGAGGCCGCGATGGTCACCGGCCGCGAACTCACGGACCTGCGCACCACCGCGGGCTGACCGCCCCTGAGGCACACCCGGAGGCACACCCCGGACACACCGCCACCGGCACCACTGACGCCGGTGGCGGTGTCCGTGCGTGTACCGACGACCGACCGGGCCCCGCCCGGTGTGCCGGGGCCACCGGACGGGGGCCTCGGCCGCCGGTGCGGACCGCCGGGGTCAGCCGGTCCGCCGCTCCGCTCCGCGCGCCGCGTCCGGCCGGCCGGATCCGGTCACGGGACCGGTGACGGCGACGGAGGCGCGGGGCGTGGCGACAGCGCCGGCCGGCCGCCGACCCACAGGACGGCGCCGGTGACGTGCGGGAACCGCACCAGCTGCCACAGGTCCTGACCCGCTTCCGGCCCCACTGGAGCAACCTGCTGTGACACGGCGGCGGCAGGGGCCTTGAGGTGAGCGCTCCGGCGGTGTGCGGCGGCCCGCTCACCGCTCCCTCAGCGGCACCCGCCACACCAGGGCGGTGCCCCCGCCCGGCGGGACGGCCCGCTCCAGGTCACCGCCGAGCTGCCGGGCGCGTTCGGCCATGTTGGCGAGTCCGCTGCGGCGGCCCTCCTCGGGGATGCCCACGCCGTCGTCGGTCACGGCGAGGCGTACCGTCCTGCCGTCCGTCTCCAGCACCACCTCGACACGGCGGGCGTGCGCGTGCCGGGCCACGTTCGTCAGGGCCTCGGACAGCACCGCGACCACGTGGTCGGCGGTCTCCCTGCCCACGTGGGTGTCGAGCAGGCCCTCCATGCGCAGGCTCGGGGCGAAACCCAGCGCGGGCGCCACCTCGCCGACCACACGCACCACCCGGGCCCGCAGACCGGGAGCCGCGTCACCGTCCCGGGCGCGCAGTCCGAAGATCGTGGAGCGGATGATCTTGATGGTCTCGTCCAGGTCGTCCACGGCCCGCAGCACGCGTTCCTTCGCGCCCGCGTGGTCGACGAACCGGCCCGCGCTCTGCAAGGTCATCCCGGTGGCGAACAGCCGCTGGATGGCCAGGTCGTGCAGGTCACGGGCGATCCGGTCCCGGTCCTCGAGCAACGCGATCTGCTCGGCGTCCTGACGCCGCTCGGCCAGCTCCATCGCCAGCGCCGCCTGCCCCGCGAAGCTCTTCAGCGGCTCGACCTCCTTGTCGGAGAAGTCGCCGGCGCCGGTCACCCGGGCGAGCAGCACCACGCCGCGTATGTGGTCGCCGGCGCCGATGGGGACGGCCACGGCGGGGCCCAGACCGGTGAAGCGGGGCGGGCCGGCCGAGACACGTTCGTCGTGCTCGACGTCCGGGCTGCACACGGGCGCGCCCTCGGCGAACGCCTCGCCCGTCAGGGTGCCCTCCACGGACAGCACGAGCCCTCGGTGCACCTCGGCCTGCTGTCCGATGGCCACTTCCACGGTGAGGGTGTCGGTGTCCTTCACCGGCGTGGACATCGCGGCGAGGGCCGAGCCGGTGATCTCCCGGGCGCGTTCGGCGATCAGCGCCAGGACCTCCGCCTGGGCGGCGCCGGACATCAGACTGCGGGTGATCTCCGCGTTGGCCCGCAGCCAGCGCTCACGCAGCCGGGACTCCTCGTACAGCCGCGCGTTGTCGATCGCCACACCCGCGGCCACCGCCAACGTCGACAGGACCGACTCGTCCTCGTCGTCGAACTCCGCACCACCACGTTTCTCCGTGAGATACAGGTTCCCGAACACCTGGCCCCGCACCCGGATCGGCACACCCAGAAACGTGTTCATCGGCGGATGGTGCGCCGGGAAACCGTACGACGCCGGGTGCTCCGACAGCTTCGCCAGCCGCAACGGCTCCGGATGCCGGATCAACTCCCCCAGGATCCCGTGCCCTTCCGGGTACGGACCGATCTCGGCGATCCGCTCCTCGCTCACGCCGATGGTGTGGAACGCCGACAGGCGCGTGCCGTCGGGTCCGATCACTCCCAGCGCCGCGTACCGGGCGTCCACGAGTGTCGCCGCCGCCTCGACGATGCTGTGCAGCACCTGTTCGAGGTCGAGCTCCCGGCCGACGGAGAGCACCGCCTCCAGCAGACTGTGCACCCGGTCCCGGGTGCCACGCGCTGCGTCGAGGCGGGCCTGGAGTTCCTCCAGCAACTCGTCCAGCCGCAGCTGTGGCAGGCGGACGCGGGCGGCTTCCCCGGACCTTCCCACCGCTGTTCCTCCATGCCCACGACGTGCCGAGAACCGGACCGCTCACGGGTCACACTAGTGGCTGCCGCCCGGCAACGGCATGGCGAACGGGGACCGCGCACCAGCGGGATCGGCGGGTGCGCGCGGCACCGGGCGGGGCGGGTTGCCGAGGGGCCGGGGCCGTGGGCAGGGCCGGGCCCATGGGCAGGGCCGTGG
Organism: Streptomyces sp. NPDC018610; assembly: GCF_044391765.1. Lineage (NCBI taxonomy): Bacteria > Bacillati > Actinomycetota > Actinomycetes > Kitasatosporales > Streptomycetaceae > Streptomyces > Streptomyces sp. NPDC018610. Next base: position 203,861 of record NZ_JBISAL010000013.1, on the reverse strand, counting down.
GTCTGTCGGCTCAGGCCCGGTGGCCCCCCGGCAGGTCTGGGATTCGTCAGCGGGACCGGGGTTGGTCAGCGGCTGTCGCCGCGCAGGCGGTCCTTGGCCTGGGTGGCGATCACGGCGGCCTGGATACGGCGCTCCACGCCGAGCTTGGCGAGCAGCCGGGAGATGTGGTTCTTGACCGTCTTCTCGGCGAGGTAGAGCCGCCGGCCGATCTGCCGGTTGGTGAGGCCCTCACCGATCAGGGCCAGGATCTCCCGCTCCCGGTCGGTCAGGCCGGGCAGTTCGTCCGGCTGCTCCTCCCGCTGCTGTCCGCCGCGCAACCGGGCCATCAGCTTGGTGGTGGCGCTCGGGTCCAGCAGCGACTGGCCGCGGGCCACGGTGCGCACCGCCGACACCAGGTCCGAGCCCTGGATCTGCTTCAGCACGTATCCGGAGGCGCCCGCCATGATCGCGTCCAGCAGCGCTTCCTCGTCGTCGAACGAGGTCAGCATGAGACAGGCCAGCTCCGGCAGGCGGGAGCGCAGCTCGCGGCACACGGTCACGCCGTCGCCGTCCGGCAGCCGCACATCGAGCACCGCGACGTCCGGACGCAGGGCGGGGACGCGCACCAGTGCCTGTTCGACGGTGCCGGCCTCGCCGATCACCTCGATGTCCGCCTCGTCGTTCAGCAGGTCGTGCACCCCACGGCGCACCACCTCGTGGTCGTCGAGGAGGAAGACCCTGATCGGGGTGTCGGGGCCTGCCTGCTCGCGGTCCGCCATCGGTCACTCCTCGTGATGTTCCTCTGTCTCCTCGGCCATCCTTCCCCGAACCGGGGCCGGAGGGCCAGGGCCGATCGGCCCTGTTCCTCCCCGCGCGCCCGCCCGCGTCCCGTGTGCCTCAGCTCAGCCGCGGCGGGTGTCCGCTCCCGGCGGTCCGACGGTGGCCAGCAGGGTCGCGCCCACTCCGGTCAGGAGGGCGCCCAGGCCGGTGACCAGCGTGGTCAGGTGCCACGCCTGGTAGGCGGAGAGCAGCGAGGCGCGCAGTGTCTCGCCCATGAAGGCCGTCTGCCGCAACTCGGCGAGTTCCTCGTCGTCACCCGTGGCGTGCAGTTCCTCGGTGATCTCGGCGTAGGTCCGGCCGCCGGTGGCCCGGGCGACATGGTCCTTGATCAGCGCGGCGTAGGCGTGGGCGTGCGGTCCGGTCTCCACCCGCTCTCCGGCGAGACGGGCGAGGTGGGCGGGCAGTCCGCGGGCGGGGAACGCGATCCTCTGCGCGGCCAGTTCCGTACGGATCTCCTTGCGGCCGCTGCGACCGCGCAGGACCATCACGGGTCCGGCGGCGAGCAGGGCCGCGCCGACCGCGCCGGTGAGGGCGGCGGTCCGGCGGGCTCGGCGGTGGGCGCCATGCATAGACGTGCCTTCCTTCGTTCGTCGTGGGGTGGGTGGCTGCGCGGGCCCCGCGGCCGTCCGAGGGCGCGTGCCCATGGTCCGCGAATTCGGCGGGGTCCGCGACCAGGGCGCGGTCGACGGTGGCTCAGCCACGGCCGCCAGGCCTCCGGGCCCCGCCGGAGGTACGCGACCGAGAAGGACGGGGTTCGCGTCGCGGCGGCACGGGCGGTGCACGGCCGTTCGCGTCGCGGCGGCACGGGCGGTGCACGGCCGTTCGCGTCGAGCGGCACGAGGGTCGCGCGGCTCGCCGCCCTGTCGCCGAGAGTCCGGTTCCGGGCGGTGCCGACGGGGAGCACGCCGTGTCCGCCGCTGCCTGGACGCGAGAAGACGGGACCAGCCGCCGGGCGCGACCGTCACGGAGGACTGCCGGTCGGTCCGGGCCGGCGTCTCCCCGCCCGGCTCCGTCGGCGCCTGGGCTCGAGGTCCCGCGCCCACGGCCGCGCGGCCCTCGACCACGGGCACGGCACGGGAATCGACGGCGGCCGGGAAAGGAGAACTCCGGAACCTCTCAACTCCGGCCCCGTCACCGGGCCTACGGCTTCGGGCCCTCTTCCAGCCAGGTCGGGTCCCCGAGAAGTGCCTGGAGCTCGTTGACGAGCCGCGCCGAGTGGAACCCGTCCGCTGCCGCGTGGTGCACCTGTACGGCGAGGGGGAGGAGCACCCGGCCGTCCCGCTCGGCGTACCGGCCGAGCGTGAAGATCGGCGCCAGGTGTTCCCAGCCGTCGTCGATGTCGAGGTGGAACCCGGTGAAGGACGTCCACGGCAGGCTCGACACGTCGAACCGGTTGTCCGGCGGCGCCCCCTGCGGGAAGAACTCGGTGGCACGGCCGTGCTCAGCGAGCAGCGGGGCGGCCACGTCGTGGAACGCGCCGAAGTCGGGATCGTAGGGGGCCCAGACGCACGCGAACGTCTCGCGTTCCGGGTTGAACACCGTGAAGGCCGGGTGCACGACGGGCCAGACGGCCGGGTCGCCCGACTCCGTGAGGCACATCCTGAACTCGTCGTGCCGGTTGACGACCGTGGCGAGCGCCCAGACCTGCGCGATGTAGGACTTGCGTCGCGACGGACGCAGCGCCTCGGTGAACGCCGTGACGTCGAGCTCCACCGTGATCGAGTACGCGCAGGGGACGAGGCGGCGGTAGTGCTCGAAGTGCTGTCGGCGCGGCCACGTGTCGACGTCGATCGGGATGGGGGCGTCCATCCGCTCATCATGCCAGCCGCCGCGACGCGACCCGCCCCGAACCGATCACCTCACCGCTCTCCGGGTCCCGACCACAGGTGCCGCTTTCTCGCCCAACGCCCGGGTTCCGCACGTGTCTTCACCGCCGCCGCCCCCCTGCCCTTCCCGTCCTGGGGCTGCGTCCCCAGCCCCCTCAGGCCCCCAGACGTCCAGACCCGCAGTCGCACGGGCCGCCCTCGCACGGTTCCCCGCGCCCCTTCGTGCGCGCCGCTCGCGCCGACCGTCGGCGAGCGGTGGCGGGGGCCCCGGCCACTGCCGCACACCACCGCCGCCACACCACCGCACACCGGAAACCTCCGGCCACCCCGTCGGCCCCTCGCTGTCCGCCTCCCGTGTGAGGCCGTCACCCGTCTGCGCGGCACCGCGCGCCAACGGCACGCCGCTGTGGGCACCTTGGTCCTGACCGCAGGAGCGGGAACACCGTTCCTCCCGGCGCCACCGAGCGCCGAAAGGACACGGCGGGCGACTGCCGGACCGATGGACACAGGCGGAACGTCAGGGCTTCGACCGGCGGAAGGGACTGAGATGACCGGGCACCTCGACACGGAAGGCGACCTCGAGCGCCTCGTCGGTGAAGCGCTGCGCGCCGGCGCGACCGGCGCGCGCTGGAGCACTTCCCGCGACGAGACGTGGTGCCATGTCACGCCGGCCTCCGGGGCGGTGCCCGAGCAGGGCTGGAAGCTGCACCTGTCGGCGACGGTCGCCTCCGCCCCCGCGGTCCTCTCCCGGGCACTGGGTGTACTCCTGGCGGAGGACTCCGCGTTCAAGTTCGCCCGCTCACGGGAGAAGGTGAGCGCCCTCAACTCCCGCAGCACACCCCGGGGAAGCTCCGGGAAGTTCATCACCGTCTATCCGCGCGACGACATCGCCGCCGCCCGTCTGGCGCAGGAGCTGCACCGGGCCACGGCCGGTCTGGCCGGGCCGCAGATCCTGTCCGACCGGCCGTACGCGCCGGGCAGCTTGGTGCACTACCGCTACGGGGCGTTCGTCGCCCGGCGGCACCTCTCGGACGAGGGCCTGATGGTGTGGTACATCACGGACCCCGACGGCAACCCGGTGGAGGACCGGCGCACCGGCCGGTACGACCCGCCTTCCTGGGCCGTCTCGCCCTTCCCCTCCGCTCCCGACGTACCGGACCGGCAGGCCCCGTCCGGCGGGCCGGTGACCCTGGGCGGCCGCTTCGCCGTGCGGGAGGCGATCCGGCACACCAACAAGGGCGGCGTCTACCGGGGCACCGACGTGCGCACCGGCGCCCCCGTGGTGATCAAGGAGGCCCGGCCGCACGTCGAGGAGGACACGGACGGCCGGAGCGTACAGGACTGGCTGCGCGACGAGGCCCGTGCGCTGGAGCGGCTCGACGGGCTCGGCCTGGCGCCGGCGCCGCTGGCCCTGTTCGAACACGGCCGGCACCTGTTCCTCGCCGAGGAGGAGGTGCCGGGGGTCACCCTGCGCACCTGGGTGTCGGACCGCTTCCGCACCGTCGGCGCGGACCGCTACCGGGCCGACGCCCTCGACGTGGTGGTGCGGCTGGTGGACCTGGTGGCCGCGGCCCACGCGCAGGGCTGCGTCCTGCGGGACCTCACCCCCGGCAACGTCATGGTCCGTCCGGACGGCCGGCTGTGCCTGATCGACCTGGAACTCACCGTCCTCGACGAGACGTCCGCCCCGCCGACGCGGCTGGGCACCCCCGGGTTCAGCGCACCCGAACGCCTGGTCGACGCGCCCGTGTCCCGGACCGCCGACTTCTACAGCGTCGGGGCCACCGCCTGCTTCGTCCTGGCCGGCCGGGTGCCGACCCTGCTGGACGACGAGCCCGCCACCAGGCCCGTGGAACAGCGGCTCGCCGCGTGGCTGACCGCCTGCGCCGGGCGGCTCGGACTGGCCGACGGCCTGGTGGCGATGGTCCTCGGGCTGATGAGGGACGAGCCCGCCGCACGCTGGGACCTGGACAGGGCGCGCGAGGCCCTGCGGACCCTGGCGCCGCCGCAGGCGACGTCCACCCCGCCGCGCCGCCCGGCACACGCTCCCGCCGCACCGGACGGCGACCCGGACCCGGTGGCCGGGATCGTCGACCACCTCCTGAGCACCATGACGCCGGACGACGACGGACGGCTGTGGCCCGTCTCGACCACCGCGGGGGAGACCGCCCCCTGCACGGTCCAGCAGGGCGCGGCCGGCGTCCTCGCGGCCCTCACGAGGTATTTCGAACTCACCGGCGATCCACGCCTGCCGGAGGTGATCTCCACCGCGGGGCACTGGATCACCCGGCACACCGACACCCGTCAGGCCCGCCCCGGTCTGCACTTCGGCGAACGCGGCACCGCCTGGGCGCTGTACGACGCGGGCCGCGCCGTCGACGACGGCCGGCTCACCGACCACGCCCTCGCACTCGCCCTCGCGCCGCTGCGCCACACGCCGAGCCACGACATCACGCACGGCACCGCCGGCAGCGGACTCGCCGCCCTGCATCTGTGGCACCGGACCGGCGACGCGCGCTTCCTGGAGCGGGCCGTCGCCGCCGCCGACGAACTGGCCGTCGCGGCCGAGCCCGAGCCCACCGGGGTGAGCTGGGCGGCGCCCGCCGAGGCCGTCTCCCGGCTGGCCGGCAAGCGCTACCTCGGCTTCGCGCACGGCGTCGCCGGGATCGGCAGCTTCCTTCTGTCCACCGCGTCCGCCGCCCGGCGGCCCGACCTCCTGGACCTGGCCCTGGACGCGGGCGAGCACCTGATGGCCCACGCCGTGCTGATCGGCGAGGCCGCCCACTGGCCCGCCCAGGCCGCGAACGAACCCACGACCCCGTACTGGTGCCATGGTTCCGCCGGCATCGGCACGTTCCTCGTCCAGCTGTACCGGGCCACCGGCGACGACCGGTTCGGCGACCTCGCGCACCGCGCGACGCGTGCCGTGGCCGAGTACGCCTCCCGCGCTCCGCTCACCCAGTGCCACGGCCTGGCGGGCAACGGCGACTTCCTGCTCGACATGGCCGCCGCCACGCAGGACACCGCCCACCGCGCCCTGGCCGAGGAACTGGCGCGCCTCATCCTCACCCAGCGCTCCCATCGGCACGGCCACGTCGTCTTTCCCAACGAGTACGGGGACGTGTCGACCGGCTGGAGCGACGGGGCCGCCGGAATCCTGGCCTTCCTCCTGCGGCTGCGCCACACCTCCCCCAGGCTCTGGACGGTCCCGCCGCCGGCCGGGCGCCGAAGCCCCACAGACCCCCGGGTGGCGCACCAAGCGCTCCACCCGGTCGCCACCCCCTGAGCCGCGGTCCCTTCGCCGCTCAACCCCCACCGAGGAAAGGAACACCCATGGAGAACCTGGACCTTGAACTGCTGGCGGAGCTGCACGCCCTGCGCGAGACGGAGCCCGTCGAGATGGAGGCCTCCTACGGCGGCACCTGTGCCTGCGTCGGCCTGCTGACGGCGCTGAACACCATCTGCATCGGCATAACCTGCGCCTGATCCCGGCCGGCCCGGTCACGCCACCACGAGGAACGTACCGGGCCCGCGGGAAACCGGGGCCGGGCGATGGCCACGTCCGTTCCCGTTGTTATCGCGAACCCCGGCCGGCGGCCGTCCCCGACGACGGCCGGCCGGAACGCCCCTGAGGGGCCCGGATCCGCTCATGGGATCCGGGCCCCTTCGCCACGCCGGGGCGCGCCCGTCAGGGGGTCACGGCTTGCGGGCGAGACCGCCGTGCTCGCCGATGGGCTCCAGGCCCGAGGAGGCGCCCTCCGGACGCCACAGGGGGACCGACACGACCCCCGGTTCCAGGAGTTCCAGGCCGTCGAAGAAGGACGTGATCTGATCGACGGTGCGCAGGACGTACGGGGCGGCGCCGCTGTCGTTGTAGGCGTCCTGGGCGCGCTCGAAGACCGGGTCGATGCCGCGGGAGCCGTCGTTGACGGAGAGATGGCTGCCGGAGGGGAGCGCGCCCATCAGGCGGGTGACGACGGAGCGCGCCTGGTCGTAGTCGGGGATGTGACCCAGGATGTTGCTGAGGATGAGGCCGACGGGCCGGGTGAGGTCCAGCGTCCGGGCGGCGGCCTCCAGGATGCGGTCCGGTTCCAGCACGTCGGCGTCGACGTAGGCCGTGGCGCCCTCGGGGGCGGAGTAGAGCAGGACGCGGGCGTGCGTCAGGACCATCGGGTCGTTGTCGACGTAGACGATCCTGGACTCCGGGGCGATGCGCTGGGCCACCTCGTGGGTGTTGTCGGCCGTCGGCAGGCCGGTTCCGACGTCCAGGAACTGCCGGATGCCCGCCTCGGCCACCAGGTAGGTGATGTTGCGGCGCAGGAAGGCGCGGCTGCTGCGGGCGATGGTGACGATGCCGGGGAAGACGGCCGTGTACGCGTCGCCGGCCTCCTCGTCGACGGGGTAGTTGTCCTTCCCGCCCAGCCAGTAGTTCCAGATCCGGGCCGAGTGCGGCACCGACGTGTCGATCTTCTGCTGCGCCGCCGGCCCTTGCGTCGTCTCGGGGTGGGTCATGGGTACCGTCCGTCTTCGATCGAGGCCTGGAGTGTCCGGAGCACAAGTTACGTCCCAACAGCCCCACCGGGCACACCGGTTCACGTTTCCGGCGGGTCGGACGGAGCCGGCCCTGCGGGTGACAGGTGTCAGCCGGGCCGATCGGGACCGGACGGATCGGTGCCGGACCGCTGGGTACCGGGCGGGCCGATCGGTGGGGGGCAGGCCGATCGGTGGGGGGCGGCGGGGAGGAGGCGGGCCGTCGCGCCGCGCGCCGCTTCTCGCATGGCCGGGACCGCCCGGCGTCCGCGCGGGTGCGCCGGGCGCCGGACGGTCCGGTCCGCGAGGGGGCGGGGCGTGGGGTGTCAGGTGCGCCAGGTGTCGTTCAGCGTGACCAGCCCGCTCGATCCGACGGTGGCGGTGCGGTTGGCGCCGCTCTCCCAGGTGACGTTGCCGGAGGCGTCCTTGCGGATGTACTTGTAGGCGAAGGAGGTGCCGGCGGGCAGGGACACGTCGAGCTTCCACACGGGGTAGCTCGCCGGGTCCAGCTTGAGGGCGGCCGCGGTGTTCCAGTTGCCGAGGGCGGCGTTGTCGCCGGTGACGTAGATGTTCTGGCCCCACTGGGTGGTGGCGTTGACGTTGAACGACGCGCCGGTCGCCGTGTTCTGGCCGCCGCCGTTGTCGCCGCCGCCCGAGCCGCCGCCGCAGGTCTTCGCGCCCACCTGCAGGGCGAGGGCCGTGTTGGCTCCGAGGGTGGCGGTGAACTGGCCGGAGGAGTTCACCGTGACGCCCTTGCCGCTCTGCACGTCGCAGTAGTCGCCGGCGGGCAGGGAGGTCTGGAAGGTGCGGGTGAGCGAGGAGCCCTCGTGGTTGATGGCGACGTACGCCTTGTCGCCGCGGCCGAAGGCGATCTGGTTGCCGCCGTTGTCCCACCAGTTCGTGACCGCGGTCCCGGCGGCGGTGTTGCGGAACTTGACCATGCTCGCGATCTCGCGCCAGGCGTGCTGGCACTTCCAGCCGTCGGTGTAACAGGCGTTGACCTGACCGTTGTTCGGGCCGGCGGCGTCATTGTTCGTGAACTCATAGCCGGAGTGCACGTCGGGCGAGCCGTAGGGCCAGGCCAGCATGAAGACGTGGGCGAGGGTGTAGTTGGCGCCGTCCTTGTAGGTGAGGGTGGTGCCGTTGCGTTCGGTGTCGTGGTTGGTGACGAACACCGACGCCTTGTCGCTGGGCACGTACCCCCAGGCCTCGCCGAAGTTCTTCAGCTCCGCGAGCTTCTCGTTGTTGAAGACCCGCTTGAGGTCATAGGCGTAGTGGAACTCCTGTACGTCGCCGGTGCTGTAGTACTCGGACGGCTGGACGGCCTCGCCGGCGGCGCCGATCGTCTCCTGCTTCCAGTAGACGCCGGGGCTGGTGAGCCGGGACTTGATGTCGGCGAGGTCCTCCTCGGCGATGTGCTTGGCCGCGTCGATCCGGAAGCCGTCGACGCCGAGGGAGAGCAGGTCGTTCAGGTAGCCCGCGATGGTCTTGCGGACGTACGCCTCGTTGGTGTCGAGGTCGGGCAGGCCGACCAGTTCGCAGTGCTGGACGTTCCAGCGGTCCGCGTAGTTGCTGATGGTCGAGGTGCAGTCGTCCATGTCGGCGGCCGAGTAGGTGCCGGGGTAGTCGTACTTGGTGAAGGACGATCCGGCGGTGCCCGTCCCGGAGGCGTTCGCCATGTGGTTGATCACTGCATCGGCGACCACCTTGACGCCGGCGGCGTGACAGGTGTCGACCATGTTCTTGAAGGCGGTGCGGTCGCCGAGCTTGGTGCCGATCTTGTAGCTGACCGGCTGGTAGGCCGTCCACCAGGTGTTGCCCTGTATGTGCTCGTTGGGCGGGGAGACCTGGACGTACCCGTACCCGTCCGGACCCAGTTCGTCGGTGCAGGCCTTGGCGACGGAGGCGAAGTTCCACTCGAACATCACCGCGGTGACGTCCTTGCCGCCGGGCGCGCTGGCCTGCGCCGGCGTCGGTGCCGTGACGGCCACAGCGGCTCCCGCCACTACGGCGAGTGCAGCGGCCACGGTCTTTCTGGCCATGGTTTCTCCAGTTGTGGAAGTGGGGTGTACCGGAGCAGCAGCCTCGGTGGCAACGCGCCGTGCCGGAGAAGGCCGTTGTGCCGTCCCTTGCCGCCGTTGGTTCTTGCTGCAAGAGATTGCGGCCGAGACCGTACGGCGCTGTATTACCGCCGGTCAACCCTTCGCGCACAAATGGCAGTTCAGCAGGCAACAAGTGAACCGAAGGCGTAGCAAGCTCTTTCGCAAAATTTTCAACGGTGCTACGTTCGTCGAACTCCGGCCCACGGCCGCGGGGCCGGCAGGTGAACAGCCGCAGCCCCTACGCGCCCGGCCGGTGGGCCGGAGTGCCCACCGGCCCACCGCCGGAAGTCGTGCCGTGGGGATCTCTTCCGGACCACCGCGTCGACCGCTTCGGGACCACCACTCCGCCGCCCCCTCGGTACTGCCGTGCCGGCTTGCCGACCGAGCCGCGTCGCCCACCGTCCGTGGCGAGATCCAGTCGCCGACGGCCGGCCGTCGGCACCGGCTGCGTCAAAGACCCGGTGACACTCGATACGGCGGTTTTCCGACGGTCCTCCTGCCGCCCGGAAGCCGCCGGACACACCTCGCCGGCCCCTGTGACAGCGGGTGATGGGCGTCCACGCCGCTCACCGCGTTCTTCCCCGGCTCTCGGCACGGCCCGCACACCCCCAGTAGCATGCGCAGCGTCATCCACCAAAGGGAGTGAACGGCTGTGCCCACCAAATCAGCCACGGCCACGGTCCGGTCGCGGTATGCCGAGCAAGCAGCGACGGATCTGGCCGAGAACCGCCGTCAGCAAAACGAGTTGACACGCCAGCTGGAGACCCTGCGGCAGGAGGAGACGCTGCTGCTGGACATCCTCGACCTCGCGGGACACCCGGCCGCCGCCTCCGACACGGCACACGTGCCGCAGCAGGCCCGCAACGAACCCACCCCCCGGCCCGCGACGGAGGAGGCCCCCGCGGTATCGGCCGCCACCTCCGCGCCCGGCGCTCCCGCCGTGCCGGACGCCACCGACAGCGCCCCGGCCGAGCACCCGGCGCCCGCGAAGGACGAGACCGCCCTCGCGACGACCCCGGACGCCGCCCCGAAGACCGCCCCCACGGCGGCTCCCAAGGCCGGCGCGAAGAAGCGCACCGCGAAGAGCACCGCCGCCGGCACCGGCAGGAACACCGCCAGGAGCACGGCGAAGACCGCGAAGACCGCGAAGACCGCGACGAAGAACACCGTCAAGAGCACCGAGGGAACCACCTCGAAGAGCGCCGGCAAGAGCACGGGCCGGAGCGCCGGCAAGGCGGCCGCGAAGAAGGACGAGCCGCAGGTCCTGCTCCGCGACCTCCTTCTGGACCTGCTCGGCGGGCACAGCGAGCCGCGCCTGGCGGCCGAACTGCGCGAGGAACTGCTGAGCAAGCACCCGGACCGCGAGCCCACCCCCCAGGTCGTGCGCAACACCCTGGAGGCGCTGGTCGCCAAGGGACGCATCCAGCGTCACAAGCAGGGCAGGTCGGTGATGTACACCCTGGTGGGGCCGGAGCAGGAGGACGCGCAGGCCGGCGCCGCCTGACCCGGCGGCACGGACACACGCGGCCGCGGCCGCCGACGGCCACACCCGGTCGCCATCGGCCGCCCCCGGCCGCGACGGCCCGCGCACACCCGTGGGGCCGGGCGCGGGCCGTCCGACGAGGCACGGCTCCCGCCCCGGCGCACCGCCGGCACCGGCGACGGCAGCCCGCGTCGCCGCGTGGGGGTCAGGAGCTGGTGAGGACGACGAGCCGCCGGGTCGCCCTGGTCATCGCGACATAGCGGTCCACCGCTCCCTCGACGCCGTCGCCGAACTTCTCCGGGTCGACGAGCACGACCAGGTCGAACTCGAGCCCCTTCGCCAACTCCGGTGTCAGCGAGCGCACTCGGGACGTCTCCCGGAACGTGGGAGCGCCGATGACACAGGCCGTGCCTTCGGTGTTCGCGGCGAGCCAGGTGTCGACGACCGACTCCAGCTCCGCGGCGGGACCGTGGCCGACGGGGATGCCGGCGGCGCGGACGGACGTCGGCACGTTGGCGTCCGGCAGCACGGCCCGGATGACCGGCTCGGCCTCCGCCATGACCTCCCGCGGCGTCCGGTAGTTGACGCTCAAGGAGGCGACCTCGATCCGGTCGAGCCCGATCCGCTCCAGCCGTTCGCGCCACGACTCGGGAAATCCGTGCCTCGCCTGGGCGCGGTCCCCGACGACGGTGAAGCTGCGGGACGGACAGCGCGACAGCAGCATCTGCCACTCCGCGTCGGTCAGTTCCTGGGCCTCGTCCACCACGATGTGCGCGAACGGACCGGCGAGCAGGTCGGGTTCGGCGCTCGGCAGCGCGCTCTCGTCGACCAGACTGTTCCGCAGGTCCTGTCCGTGCAGCATCGTCACCGCGCCCTCACCGTCGTCGTCTGCCGCGAGCACGGCGTCGATGACGGCGCTCATGCGCTCGCGCTCGGCGGCGAGGGAGGCTTCGTGCCGGCGCCGGCGGCGCGCGGTCGCGGGGTCGCCGAGCCGCTGGCGGGCCGCGTCCAGCAACGGCAGGTCGGACACCGTCCAGGCCCGGTCGTCCGCGCGCCGCAGTGTGCGCACCTCCTCGCGGCTCAGCCAGGGAGCGCACATCCGCAGGTAGGCGGGGACCGACCACAGGTCCGAGACGAGGTCGGCCGCCTCCAGCAGCGGCCAGGCCCGGTCGAGCGTCCCGGTCAGCTCCTCGTCGTGCAGCAGCGCCCTGCGCAGCAGGACGGGGGACACGTCGCCGTCGTGCTTGTCCGCCAGGATCGTGACCAGGGCCTCCCAGATCTGGTCGCGCGCCTCGTTGTGCGGGGTGCCCGGTTCGGCCGCCCCGAACGCCTCGGCCCAGTCGTCGGCGCTCAGCAGGACGTCGGACCAGGGGGTGGTGACCGTCATCGGCTCGGTGGGCGGCTCCTCGTAGAACCTGACGGCGGTCTCGATCGCCCGCACCAGGTCCGCGGACGACTTCAGCCGGGCGACCTCCGGGTCGCTCTCGTCCACCGCCGTGGCGCCCTCGGCGACCAGGTCCCGCAGGACGCAGGTCCGCACTCCCTCCTCTCCCAGGCTCGGCAGGACGTCGGCGACGTAGGCCAGATAGGGCCGGTGCGGACCGACGAACAGCACGCCGCCCCGGCGGTGACCGAGACGCGGGTCGGAGTGCAGGAGGTAGGCGGAGCGGTGCAGCGCGACCACGGTCTTGCCGGTGCCCGGACCGCCGTCGACGACGAGGGCACCGCGGGATCCCGCCCGGATGATCGCGTCCTGGTCGGCCTGGATGGTGCCGAGCACGTCCCGCATGCGTGCCGACCTGTTGGCGCCGAGACTGGCGATGAAGGCGGACTGGTCGTCGAGCGCGGCGCGCCGCTCCAGCCCGTCGGCGGTGAACACCTCGTCCCAGTAGTCGCTGATCCGGCCGCGGGTCCAGCGGTACCTGCGGCGGCTCGCCAGCCCCATCGGGTTGGCGTGGGTGGCGCCGAAGAACGGCTCGGCCGCCGGGGAGCGCCAGTCGACCAGCAGCCGGCGGCCCGCGCTGTCGGTGAGGCCGAGCCGTCCCACGTACACCGGTTCGGGATCGTCCGCGCCGACCATGTGTCCCAGGCACAGGTCCGCGCCGAAGCGGCGCAGTGTGCGCAGGCGGGCGGTCAGCCGGTGGATCTCGGCGTCCCGGTCCATCGCCTGCCGGCCCACACCGCCGGGCGCCCGGCGTTCGGCGTCGAGAAGACCGGTCAGTTCGGCGATCGTCTGCTCGAGGGTCTCCGTGACGGCCGCGAAGTGCCGCTCGTCGCCGCCGATCAGAGCCGGGTCGGCCTTGGCGGCGAGCCGGTCGGGAAGATCGAACGCGCTGGTGGTCAAAGGGGTCATATCGGCGCAGCACACTCCGTGCATCTCATATTTCCGCAGGTTGCGGCCTCGGCGAGCGATTGTGCGGCACGACGGGGGCCTTGCCGCAAGCCCCCCACCGCGCTATAAGTTGAAAGTGGCGAAGAGTGCCTGCTCCTGAGTGACCACCCTCGGAGCGCCCACGCCGCCCTCCACACAGACCCCGCCTGGCCCGGTATGCGCCCGCACGGCCCACCGACGGCCGGCTGTCACCCTCGTACGCATCCGCCCACGACCCATGACCCGGGCCCGGCGACCGCCGACCCACGACCCGTGACCCGCGTCGCGAAGCTCCCGCCCGAGGACGGCGACACCTGTCCACCGGGGGTCCCTGGTGCCTGACGGGCGTTCAGACGCGGCCCATTGATGGGTCAATGAGGACAAATGAGGAGTAACTCATCCTCAATTTTTGCTTTCTAACGTGTCGCTGCAGCGAATGATCATGCGCGTTAGTAAGGTGTCCCCATGAGTTCGCCAGCCACTTCCAGCGACCGCGAGAAGGTCGTCTCCAAACTGCCGGGATGGCTCCGGCAGAATCTCAAGGTAAGGGCCGCCCAGCACGGCGTCGAGATCCAGACGGCCGTGGAACAGGGCATCGACGCGTGGATCGCCCTCGCCTCCACTCCCGCCACCGTCGACACCGCCGGGGCCGACTCCTTCTCCACCTTCCTTCCCGAGGGTCAGTGGGAGAGGTTCCGCGACGTGGCCGCCGACCGGCGGGTCTCCCTCATCCAGGGTCTCGCACAATCGGTCCAGTTGTGGCTCGACAACACGCCCGCGCCGGACATCGAGCGGCCGGCCGTCACCCGGCGGATCATCGTCTGCAACCAGAAGGGCGGCGTCGGCAAGACCGCCATCGCGGCCGGTGTCGGCGAGGCACTGGCGGAGGACCCCGGCTCACTGCACCCGGTCCGGGTCGCCAAGGCCCTCTCGGCGGCCCTGCGCGCCAGCGACCAGGCGGGCGAGGGCACCGGGGCGGACAGCGACCCCCTCGACGTGGAGAGCCTGCCCGGCCTCGGCCTGCGGGTGCTCCTGGTCGACTTCGACCCGCAGTGCCACCTGACCAACCAGCTCGGGGCCACCCCGCTGCCGATGAACGGCGACAGCCTCACCAACCACATGGCGGGCGACCCCAAGGGCGATCTGCGCGACCTGATCGTCTCCATCGACGACGACACCTTCGGCGGCCGCCTCCACCTGCTGCCCGCCTGCCACGACGCCTTCCTCCTCGACGTGCGCCTGTCGGCCGTACGGGCCCGGGAGGCGGCGCTGGAGCGGGCGCTGCTGCCCCTGGAGAGCGACTACGACATCATCCTCGTCGACTGCCCGCCCAGCCTCGGCCTGAGCATGGACGCCGCCGCCTACTACGGCCGGCGCCGCGAGGGGGAGCGGCCCGGCCAGTCCGGCGCCCTGATCGTGGTCCAGGCGGAGGACAGCTCGGCCGACGCCTACGACCTGCTCACCAACCAGATCGAGGACCTGCGCGGCGACCTCGCCCTGGACCTCGACTACCTGGGCATCGTCGTCAACCTCTACGACGGCCGCCGGGGTTACATCGCGACGTCGTCCCTGCAGGGCTGGGTCGACATAAAAGACCCCCGCGTGGTCGGACTCATCAGCGACCTGAAGGAACAGAAGGAGGCCGTACGCATGAAGCAGCCCCTCCTGTCCTACGCCCCCTCATCGCAGCAGGCGGTGGGCATGCGGGCCCTCGCACGGGAGATCTCATGAGCAAGGCCGACCAGCTCGGAACGGGCCGTTTCGGCGCCACCGCACGACCGGTCAGCGCACGCCGGGCGGCGATCGGCGCGGCGACCGGCGTCCCCACGGAAGGCGTCGCCCCGCCCACCCGGCTTCCCCTGGACCGCATCAGCCCCAACCCGGACAACCCCCGCACCAGCCTGGGCGACCTCGCCGAACTCACCGGAAGCCTGCGCGAACACGGCCAGAAGCAGGCCATCACGGTGATGAACCGCGACGCCTACGTCAAGGCCAACCCCGAACGCGAGAGCGAACTGTCCGCCGACGCCACCCATGTCGTCGTCGACGGCAGCAGCCGCCTGGCGGCGGCGCGCGAGGCCGGACTGACCCACCTGAACGTGATGGTGGACGACGACCAGGGAACCGACTCCGAGGCCATCCTCGAGTCCGCCCTCGTCGCCAACGTGCACCGTCAGGAACTGGAGCCCCTGGACGAGGCCCGGGCGCTGCAGCGCCTGCTCGCCATCCACGGGACGCAGACCCGGCTGGCGAAGCGGCTGCACAAGTCGCAGGGCTGGGTCTCGCAGCGCCTGGCCCTCCTCAACCTCGCGCCCGCGCTGCAGGAGCGCATCGGCGAAGAGCGCATCGACCTGCTGCGCGCCGTGGGCAACAAGCCCGCCGAGGAGCAGGAGGCCGCCCTGGAGTCGCTCAAGCGCGAGCAGGCGCGCGCGGAGGCGGAGAAGGCGGAGCGGCGCAGGGAGCGGGAGGCCGCGGCCACCGGGCAGGCGTCCGGTCCGGCCGACACGCCCGGCCGCACGGACGACTTCCCCGCCTCCTCCCCCGGGGGAGGGGAGGGGGAGCCGGACGCCACGCCCGAGGCGGCCGACCCGGACGGGGCCGACGGCACGGCGGGGTCCACCCCATCGCCTTCGCCCGCCGGATCGCCTTCGCCCGCCGGGCCGGACGAGCCCGCGAGCCCGGCCCGGTCCGTGGACGCGGTCGAGTCCATGGACTCGGCCGAGTCCGAGGGTCCCGGCGAGCCCGAGGGTCCCACCGAGTCCCCGGGTTCCGCCGAGTCCGCGGCTCCCGAGGGCGGCGACGGAGACGCGTACGGCGGCGCTCAGGTGGCCTCCTACGGTGACACCGCCGTGCCGGGGCCTCCGGAGCCCCAGGACGGCGGGCAGCAGCGCCCGGCGGCGCCCACGCGCCCCGCTCCGGTCCCTGCCGCCGCCACGGCCGTGTCACCGGCTCTCAGCCCCTCCGCCCCGGCCGCCGCCCCCACCGCCGCCCCCGTGGACGGCGCGCCGCTGGACGGCGTCCCCGAGCCACGGGGCGCCGAGGCCGTGGGGGAGGGCGATCAGGCCGACGCTGACCAGGAGAGCGGGGACCAGGCGGGCGCCGAGGCGTACGCCCGGCCCCGGCTCCCGTACGACGACGGGGTCTTCCTCGCCCACCATCTGATCCGCAAGATGCCCGACAGCGCGTTCGACAGGATGCTGGAGCTCCTCAACGAGCACCAGCGGCAGCGCGACGCGGTGCGTCAGGGCAGTGCCTGACCCGAGAGGGACGGGGAACCAGGGACCGAACGTGCCGCGTCCCTGCCCGAAGGGCCGCTGGCCGCGCGTCATCAGCGCCGGTCAGGGGCCCGGGACGGCTCATCCAGGGACCGGAGGGACCCGGACCCGAAGTGGAGTCGGCCGCTCCGTACCGCCCCCGAAGGGCCGGGGGCGGTACGCCGGATACCCATCAGTAGGGTGAAGTGCGGGCAATTCACCCGCATGGTGACTCCCACCCAGGGACCAAGGGACTCAAGGGACCGAGAAAACTGATAGAAACGGCACGCGGAGGGGCTGCGGGATCCCTGGGGACGATGAGCCCTACACTTTTCCTGGATTACAGTCCCTTCGGTCCCTGACCGGGCGTCACCTGCCAGCCGGGCCGCCGTGAAGTGACCGAAGACGAGATGTGACGAGGACGATTCGCGTGCCGCGCCATGGTGAGATCAGCGAACGCACCGCTGCGGGCGGCCCCGTGCCGCCGCGCTCGGTCGCGCGGTGGTGCGCCGCCCAGGGCTGGCCGGTCCATCCGCTGGCCCCGGGGCGCAAGACCCCCGCGGCCAACTGCCCGGACTGCCGGAGCCGCCGGCACGCCCCGGCGGCCTGCCCCTGCCTCCCGGCCGGGCGTCCCTGCCACGGCTTCCACGCCGCCACGACCGACCCGCGGCGCATCGACGACTGGTGGACCGCCACTCCGTCGGCGGGCGTGGGCGTCGCCTGCGGCCCCGCCCGCCTGGTCGTCATCGACATCGACGCCCACGCGGCCGAGGTACCCGACCGCGGCCGGCTGCTGCCCGGCATCCCCATCCCCGAACAGGTGACCCTGGACGGGCTGGCGTCCGGCTTCGACACCCTCGCCCTGCTGGCCGCCTTCCGCGGCCGGCCCGACCCCGCGTGCGACGAGGACACCCTCCGGGTCCGTACGCCCTCCGGCGGCCTGCACGTGTGGTACCGCAACCCCGACCCGGCCACCCGGCTGCGCTGTTCCACCGGTTCGGGCAGCAGGGCCGCCCTGGCCTGGCAGGTGGACGTCCGCGCCGACGGCGGCTACATCGTGGCGCCCACCACCCGTACGGCGCAGGGCGTGTACCGCGCGCTGGGTTCCACGCGCACTCCGGCGCCGCTGCCCGACTGGCTGCGCGACGAACTCGTCCGCACCGGCCACCTCGTCGGCCCGGCCCCCTCCGAGCCCCCGGACGGGCCGGCACACGAAGGGACGAGCGGGGTCCCGGACGCCGCGGCCCCCGAGGGGGCCACCCGGCCCCGTCGCACGCCGCCGGTCCGCCGGGCCCCGCGGACCGGCGCGGCGCACCGGGTCCTCGATCCGCTGATCGCCCAGGTCGCCCGCTGCGCCGAGGCACGCGAGGGCACCGCGTTCACGGAGAAGCTCAACCGGGCCGCCTACACCGCGGGCGGGCTGGTCGCCGCCGGGCACCTGGACCGCGCCACGGTCCGGGACCGGCTCGTACGGGTCGCCGAGCACGCCCGGCCGTGGCAGCAGGCGCGCAACGAGGCGATCGTCGACGATGCCCTCGCCGTGGGGTCCGCCCGTCCGCTCCACCTCGAAGGACGTTCATGAGCAGCGCCGAGAGCACGCCGCGGTTCGACCCACAGGCCGCCGCTCAGCAGATGCTCGACCTGCAGATGCTGGAGCAGACGGTCGAACAGCCCGTGCCCGCCCTCGTGCCCCCGCAGGCCTACCCCGACGCCGCCGCGGCCCCGGCCCGCCCCCTGGGCGCGGCGGTCCCGACGGCCCCCCTGCCGCCCTCCCTCTCCGACCGCGGCAACGCACGGCTGTTCGTCCGGCTGCACCGCGACCAGTTCCGGCACGTGGAGGGACTGGGCTGGTTCGTGTGGGACGGCTACCGGTGGAAGCGCGGCGGCGGCGAGAAGGCCGCGCTGTGGGCGGCGGGCGAGATGGCCGAGGACATGCCCGACAGCGACCCGCGCGGCGTGTTCAGCGAGCGGGAGATCGCCCACCACAAGCGGCGCACCCTGTCGACGGCCGGCATGAAGGCGCTGCTCACCCAGGCCAAGGCGTCCCCCGACCTGTCCGTCGACCCCGACGAACTGGACGGCGACCCCTACGCGCTGTGCACGCCCGCCGGCGTCGTCGACCTGCACAACGGCCACATCCGCAAGGCCGACCCGACCCGCGACTTCCACTCCCGCGCCACCAGCGTCGCCCCCCAGCGCATGGAGACCCCCCGCTGGCACCGGTTCCTCGCGGACACCTTCGGCGACGACGCCGAGGGCCGGGAGATGATCGCCTTCCTGCACCTCATGCTGGGCTACTCCATCACCGGCGACGTGGGCGCCCAGGTGCTGCCGTTCCTGCACGGCGAGGGCAAGAACGGCAAGTCCGTGCTGCTGGACACGATGATCCAGATCCTGGGCGACTACGCCGACGCCGCCCCGCCCGGCTTCCTGATGGACCGCGGCGCCTTCTCCGAGCACTCCACGGAACTGACCGAACTGCACGGGCGGCGGCTGGTGGTGTGCAGCGAGCTGAAGCCCAACGACAAGTTCGACGAGGCCCGGGTACGGCTGCTGACCGGCGGCGACAAGATCAAGGCGCGCCGGATGCGGCAGGACTACTTCTCCTTCACGCCCACCCACCACCTGTGGCTGCTGGGCAACCACCGGCCCGAGGTGTCCACGGGCGGCTTCGCCTTCTGGCGCCGTATCCGTCTGCTGCCGTTCACCCGGACGGTGCCGGCCGAGCGCCGGATCGACAACCTGGCCTTCGAGCTGGTCCGCGACGAGGGGCCCGGCATCCTGCAGTGGCTGATCGAGGGCGCCCAGCGCTATCTGGCGACCCGGGACCCGCTGGAGGGCCCCGACAGGGTCCGTATCGCCACCTCCGCCTACGCCTCGACCGAGGACCACATCGGCCGCTTCCTCGCCGAGTGCTGCACCCGGGGCGGTGAGAACGCCCGTGACCTGCGGGTCGAGCAGGGTCTGCTCTACACGGAGTACAGCTCCTGGTGCCACGCGGGCGAGGGCATCCGGCCCGCCACACCGCGCGCCTTCGCCAACCGTGTCCGGCAGGAGGTCGGAGTGGCCTCGCCGGCCGACATGATCAAGTCCAACGGACGCAAGTACTACCCCGGTATCGCCCTGGTGGAACAGGCATGATGACAGTCGCTTTCGGGCACTCCCTGGCATGCGGCCTACACCCCCGTCCGCATGCGCTCTACCATGGGGGCCGGGCCCCGCACACGGCGACCGCCACACAACGGGCCGCCACTGGCCGGTGCGCAGGCCACCGTGACGCGCACACGCACACATGCCGGGCCACGTCCTCGACGGTGGGGACCGAGCCGATGAAGGAGGGGCTGCAGCCATGAGTTCGCTGTTGACCGAGAGCGACCTCATCCACGAGGAAGAGGTGGTGTGGCTGGAGAACCCGGAAAAGCTCGACTACGTCCGTCAGGCGCTCGACAAGACCAAGCGCCGCAACACCAAGCCGCCCTACGCCCGTGACGGCCGCATGGTCGGGTACGCCCTGCTCGACGACCAGGCCGCCCCCGACCCCGACAGCGGCCTGTACAAGCGGAGGGTCTTCTTCCTGCTGCCGCACGACCGGGACAGCCTGCCCGACGGCCTCTACCGCGAAGGCGCCCCGGGCGAGGCCATCGACCCGCGCACCATCGAGCCCGGCAAGCCCGGCGCGAAGACCCCGCGCTCCCAGCGCGGCCCCGTGGCGATGGCGTCCTCCACCCCCTGAGCCACCTCACGCCGCCCCGCACGGCCCGCCGGAACCGGTGAGCACCGAAGCCCGAAGCTCGTGGCCCGATGCCGCCCGACGCACGCCCTTGCACCTGCCTTGCGGCGCAGGCGGCCCGCACCCCGGCGCTCAGGCACTCCCCCGGCGGCGGGCGCGCGCCGCACGGCCTTGTTCCGGTTGTCCTCCGTGGCCTCACCAGGGACCCGAGCGTGCGCGTGACGTCGTCCGCGGACTTCCGTGAGCGCGCTCAAGACGGACCGCATCGGCGAGGTGTCCGGCGTGGCGATGACGGCCGTATGAGGAGGGGCGAAGCCCGGGGGGTGGAAAAGGGGCGGGGCGACCGGATTCGAACCGGCGTCCTCCGAGATGCTGTCGCGGCGCACTACCTCTGTGCTACGACCCCGCCTTGCACATGATCATAGGCTCCTGCCGCACCCGTCCGCCAACCGAATTCGGGGCCTCGACGGAGGAGTCTCCCCGGCAGCGGGCACAGGCGGCCCCACCGAGGTCAGCGCACGGTCAGAACCAACTCCCCCGCGGCGCGGCCCGTCTCGCCGAGTCCGTGCGCTTTCGCCGCGTCGGCCAACTCGTACGGCAGCGGGAGGCGCCGGATGCCGTCCGCTCCCCCGGTCCCGCCCTCCGCGCGGCGTCGCGTCTCGAACCTGCACCGGCTGCCGGGGCCGAAGGGACTCGCGCCGTTCCGCCGACTGCGGCAGACTCCGGGAGATGCGTGATCACTTGGATGCGGCACCGGGGCTGAGGCTGCGGCGCTGGTCGGCCGCGGACGCCCCGGCGGTGCTGACGGCGTTCGCCGAGCCGTTGATGGACCGGCAGAGCGGCGAGCCGGTCTCCTCCCCCGCCGCGGCACGGCGCTGGCTCACGGCCGCGGCCGGGCAGTGGGACTCCGGCACTCGTTTCGCTTTCGCCGTGGTCGACGACGCGGACACGGTGCTGGGCAATGTGGCGGTGGGTCCCGTGGACCGCCGGCACGGCACGGGGTGGGTGTCGTACTGGACGACGGCAGCGGCGCGTGGCCGGGGCGTCGCCTCCCGCGCCTGCCGCGCTCTGGCCCGCTGGGCGTTCGACGACGTCGGGCTGTTCCGGCTGGAGCTGGGGCACCGGGTGGACAACCCGGCCTCCTGCCGCGTGGCCACGGCCGCCGGCTTCGCCGTCGAGGGACTCCAGCGCGACAAGCTCGAGTACGACGGCGTCCGCCACGACGTGGAACTGCACGCGCGGCTGGCCACCGACCCGGAGCCGATGCCGCGACGGCCGTGAGAGCGCGCCGAGTGCCCCAACCCCCGCACCGAGGAGAAGAGACGTGCTGAGCCTGGATCTGCATCCGCTGTTCCGCAACAACCGCGACATAGAACTGGCGCTGCGGCAGTTCATCTTCCGCGCCCACCAGTCGGGCGAGCCCGTCGCCGAGATCATTCCCGGCAAGGGGACGGGCCGGCTCCGCGGCCGGGTGCTGGCCTTCCTGGAGCAGAAGCACATCAGGAGGCTGTACGACCGGGTGGAGATCAGCGACGCCAACACCGGGCGCGTACTCGTGCACTTCACCCGGCGCTGAGCCGGCCGGGCACGCGGACAGGGGCGGCCCGCTCGCCGCCGCGCGGGGCCCGCTCTCCGGGTGTGCTCCGCGCCCGAGTCAGCACGGTGCGGGGCTCTCAGCCGGCGGGAGGGCGCTGCCGGAGTGCCGGTGCTCCGGCCGCCGGGCGGTCCGCCGCGCGACCGCGGCCTCCAGTGCGGCTCGGCGTCGCGGCCATTCCGCCGCCGTGACCGAGAACAGGGCCGAGTCCCGGAGCAGTCCCTCCTCCCCCGCCACCCGAGAGCGGGACCAGTTGCGCAGCACACCCTCGAACCGTGCGCCGACCCTTTCGACGGCCGCCCGGGAGCGGGCGTTGCGGGCGTCGGTCTCCAGGTCGAGGCGCGCCACCTTCCACGTCTCGAACGCGTGCCTGAACAGCAGGTACTTCGCCTCGGTGTTCACTCCGGTGCCCTGGGCCGAGGCGGCGAGCCAGGTGTAGCCGACCTCGACCGCGCACAGCCCCTCCCCCACCGGCCACGGCCGCGGTCCGCAGTAGGCCGTGACCCCGACCGCCCGCCCCGTCGCCCGGTCCACCTGCGCGTACGGAGCCAGCTGTCCCGAAGCGGCGACGGCGAGCCGCGCGGCGACGTACTCCCCCATCTCGGCCGCACGGGGCACCCAGGTGAACCCATAGGAACTGCGGTCCTCCTCGGCCGCCACCGAGAGGTCCGGCACGTGCCGGTGGGCAAGGGGCTCCAGACGCACGAGCGTCCCCTCCAGAACCGGTCCTTCGAGTAGGAAAACCATCCCCCGCCGCCCACCTGTGCTCGTGCCGATACCGACGTCCGCCGACGATCCGCGATCGCCCATGCGGTGTTCTCCCCGGAAGATCATCGCAGGATGATCACGTCCTGTCCCGGAGAATTCCGCCCGGTGGGGCCCCTCCCCCAACGGGCCCCTTCCTCCGAACGAGCCCCTCCCCCAACCAGGCCCCTGCCCCCGAACGGGGCCCCCGCTCCCTCAGAGCTGCGGACAGAAGTGGGTTCCGATCAGCGGGCGGTGTCCACTTCTGTCCGCAGCTCTTAAGGGGCGCCTAGCCTGTAGACGTGACCCAGCAGCCCGGTCGTCCGGACCGATCCGGCGGGAACGAAGCCGACGAAGCGGCCCGAGCGGATCGCCACGACCCCACGCACCAGACGGATCCCTACGACGTCGGTGGTGCCCTGTACGACTCCATCGGTCTGATCGCACGACGGCTCCGGCACAGCAGGGCGCCGGGTGAGCTGTCGCTGCCCGAGCGTTCGGCGCTGTCACGACTGGCCGGTGCCGGACCGGCCTCGGCGGCCGAACTGGCGCGGGCCGAACAGATCACCGCACAGGCCATGGGCACCGTCGTGAACGGACTTGAGGCGCGCGGTTTCGTCGAGCGCCGACCCGACCCTCATGACGGCAGGCGGATCATCGTGTCGCTCACCGAGGCTGGCGAGGACGTACTGCGACGCAAGCGCGAGGCTCGTGGCCGGCAACTGGCCACGGCGCTCACCGAGCGGTTCACCCCCGCCGAGCTACGGACCCTCGCCGCAGCGGCGCCTCTGCTGGAGCGGCTGGGCGAAAGCCTCTGACACCGTATGCACGCCCGCCGACAGTGGGCACCCGTCTCCCATGAGCAACAACACCATGCGAGCCGTCGGCTACCGCGAGAGCCTGCCGATCGGCGACGAGGACAGTCTGATCGACCTGGAGCTCCCCCTCCCGGAGCCAGGCCCCCACGACCTCCTGGTGGAGGTGGCGGCCGTCGCGGTCAACCCCGTCGACTACAAGATCCGACAGAGCAAAAACCCGGGTGGGGAGCCGAAGGTGCTCGGCTGGGACGCGGCGGGCACGGTCGTCGCGGTCGGCGAGGAGGTGCGGCGCTTCAGCACCGGGGACGAGGTGTACTACGCCGGTGCCCTCGACCGGGCCGGGGCGAACTCGGAATACCACGTCGTCGACGAGCGGCTCGTCGCCCTCAAACCCGCCTCCCTCTCCTTCACCGAGGCAGCCGCCCTCCCCCTGACCTCACTCACCGCCTGGGAGGGCCTGTTCGAGCGGCTGGGCCTGGACAACGGCGGCCTCAACCAGGACGGCGCCCTGCTGATCACCGCGGCGGCCGGAGGTGTCGGTTCCATCGCGGCCCAGCTGGCGCGCGCCCTGACCAGCCTGACCGTCATCGGCACCGCGTCCCGCCCGGAGACCGTCGAGTTCGCCACCCGTATGGGCGTCCAGCACGTCGTCGACCACCACAAGCCGCTGGTCCCCCAGCTCACCGAGGTCGTTCCGGACAACCTGACCCACGTCTTCAGCACCGCCGGCACCGACCGCAACCTGACCGACTACGCCGAGGCGCTGTCTCCCTTCGGCCGCATCGTCGCCATCGACGACTTCGACTCCCTGCCGGTCGGGGTGCTGAAGCCCAAGAGCATCTCGTTCCACTGGGAGTTCGTGTTCACCCGCTCGCTCTTCCAGACCCCGGACCAGGCCAGGCAGGGCCACATCCTGTCCCAGGTCGCCCGTCTGGTGGACGCGGGCATCCTCACCACCACCGCCGCCAAGGACCTCGGTCCGGCAAACGCGGCCGGCCTCCGCGAGGCGCACCGCATCCTGGAGTCGGGCACGGCGATCGGCAAGATCACCCTCACCGGCTTCTGACCGCAGGCCCTCCCCTCCCCCGGTGGGAGACGGACGTCGACAGGAGACGGGACGGGGGCCTGCTCGACGCCAGTGGCGTCGAGCAGGCCCCCGTCCATGAGGCAGCCCTCTCAGGCGTCGAGCGTTCCACTCGACCTGACCGCTCAGTCGGTGCCGGACTCCATGGCGGCGCGGTCCAGCATCTCGTCCTCCTCGGAGACCTCGCCACGGGAGGCGATGGCCTCGGCGCCGCCCTCCGGCAGGGTGCCGATCAACCCGGTGGCGGCCGCCTGGGCGGCGCCGAGCGCGGAACCGGCGGCGCCGAGCAGGCCGATCGCGGCGTACTGCTCCAGCTTGGCGCGCGAGTCGGCGATGTCGAGGTTGCGCATGGTGAGCTGACCGATCCGGTCCACCGGTCCGAAAGCCGAGTCCTCGGTGCGCTCCATGGACAGCTTGTCCGGGTGGTAGCTGAACGCGGGGCCGGTGGTGTCGAGGATCGAGTAGTCCTCACCGCGCCGCAGACGCAGGGTGACCTCACCGGTGACGGCGGCGCCGACCCAGCGCTGGAGCGACTCGCGGACCATCAGGGCCTGCGGGTCGAGCCAGCGGCCCTCGTACATCAGCCGACCCAGCCGGCGGCCCTCGTTGTGGTACTGGGCGAGGGTGTCCTCGTTGTGGATCGCGTTGACGAGGCGTTCGTACGCCGCGTGCAGCAGGGCCATGCCGGGCGCTTCGTAGATGCCGCGGCTCTTGGCCTCGATGATCCGGTTCTCGATCTGGTCCGACATGCCCATGCCGTGGCGCCCGCCGATGGCGTTCGCCTCCATGACCAGGTCGACGGCCGACGCGAACTCCTTGCCGTTGATCGTCACCGGGCGGCCCTGCTCGAAGCCGATCGTGACGTCCTCGGTGACGATCTCGACCTCGGGGTCCCAGAAACGCACGCCCATGATGGGCTCAACGGTCTCCACCCCGGTGTCCAGGTGCTCCAGGGTCTTGGCCTCGTGGGTGGCGCCCCAGATGTTGGCGTCGGTGGAGTACGCCTTCTCCGTGCTGTCGCGGTAAGGCAGGTCGTGGGCCAGGAGCCACTCCGACATCTCCTTGCGGCCGCCGAGCTCGGTCACGAAGTCCGCGTCCAGCCAGGGCTTGTAGATCCGCAGCTGCGGGTTGGCGAGCAGACCGTACCGGTAGAACCGCTCGATGTCGTTGCCCTTGAAGGTGGAGCCGTCGCCCCAGATCTGGACGTCGTCCTCGAGCATCGCCCGCACCAGAAGGGTGCCCGTGACGGCACGGCCGAGCGGCGTGGTGTTGAAGTAGGCCCGCCCGCCCGAGCGGATGTGGAACGCCCCGCAGGTGAGTGCGGCCAGGCCTTCCTCGACGAGGGCGGCGCGGCAGTCGACCAGGCGCGCGACCTCGGCGCCGTAGGTCTTGGCGCGGCCGGGCACAGAGGCGATGTCCGGCTCGTCGTACTGACCGATGTCTGCGGTGTAGGTGCAAGGGATGGCGCCCTTGTCACGCATCCACGCGACCGCGACCGAGGTGTCGAGGCCGCCCGAGAAGGCGATGCCGACGCGCTCGCCGGCCGGAAGGGAGGTTAGGACCTTGGACATAGAAAGAGTATGCAGAATCTCGCATGATCATGCAAAGGGGGGTGGCCAGAAGGTTTTCGGCTGTGCCCCGGCGGGGGAGGCTGAGGGGTGATGGGCGCCGTCGACTCTCCAGCTCTATTACGGCGTAATAGCCCGGCTCCGGGGGGCCTGGTCCCTGGCGGCACGTGGGGCAGGGGCTGAAGGGACCAAAGGACCGAAACTCGGACTCATGGGCGACTGCTCCCCACGGCGGCGGAGCCTGCGGGCGGGCTCGGTCCCTGGGCTCCGCTGGGTCCCTGGCCGCTGCCTCGGCCTGCCAGGGCAGTAGGCGGCCATCCAGGGACCGTAAGAGCTCAGGGGCCCGGCACAGGGCGGGGACAGGGGCTGCAGCTCTTTGGTCCCTGAGCCTCAGTCCCTGGCATTTTCGCAGGTCAGAGGGGTTATGGAGCCCCTAGTAGGGACCAGAGGGACTGAAATCGCTAATTATGAGCTGCTCAACTACTTGTTTGTATGCGCGCGTGCGTATGAACACACAAGAAAGATTCTGCTTATAAATAGCGGCTTGGGTCCCTACAGTCCCTCAGTCCCTGGGTAAAACGCCTCTGACCTGCGGAAACGTGCCAGGGACTGAAGCTGGACCCAGCCCCTCTCGGGCCCTGCTGTTTGGTCCCTGGTCTCTGACAGCCCCTGCCGACCTGGGCTTTCCCTGTTTTCTCCTCAGCCCCTCGGGCCCCAGGCCGCCACGATCCCGGTCCCTTCCGGTCCCTCGGCTCCTCCAGAGGGCACTTTTCGGTCCCTGAGGTCCGGCCCTGTGTCCCGGTCCCTGAGGTCCGGTCCCTGCATCCCGGTCCCTGGCTTGCGGTCTTCGGCCTTCAGTCCCTGAGCTTGAGTCCCTCGGCTTCAGTCCCCCAGCTCGGGCCTCTCTGCTTCGGTCCCTGGGCTTCTGGCCCCTCGGGAGCTGTCCGGCAGGAGCCTGCTCTCAGGGAGCCTCGCCTTGGTTGGGGTCCCTCAATGTCCGAATCGGGATTCGAGTCACTTGGGTCCCTTCGGTCCTTGTGTGCTCCGCCGGCAGGGACCGTGGGGTGGCCCCGACCGACATCGACGTAGTGCCTGTACCCCGGGCCACGGCTGAGCCCGCGCTCGCGGGAACTATTACGCCGTAATAGCCGCACCTCAGGCTCAATCCCGAGGTGTCGGCTCTCGGCCCCCGCCCCTCGGCCGACCCCTCCTCCCAGGGGTTTCACATTATGTGAAACAGGGGTTCTCAGGCAGACTCTTCTCCATGGCGAAGCGCAGACAGGCGGCGGCCCACCCGACAAAGCCGCTGGTCAGGCCCCCGACCCGGATCGGTTCTCTGAATGTCGGCGCGGTGGTCGCCGAGTTGAGACAACTGCATGAGGCGGCGGGCGACCCGGATGTCGAGCGCATGCCCGGGGACGAGGAGATCTTTGGGGCGCTCCTCTACTGCGAGAAGCACGCCTTCGCCCTCCGGCGCTCAGGCATCGAGGCGCAGCGTTCCGCCGCGCTCAAGAGGGTCCAACTGTGGGAGTACCTACGGGAGCAGACGGACCTTCACCAGCTCCGTGCGGTGACCGACGCCCGCAGCGCGGGCGTCCCCTGGGTCCAACTGGCCCCGGCCTTGGCGGTTGCGGCGCCGAGCGCGGCGTACAACAAGGCGAAGCGTCTGCAGGCCGTCACGCTGACCGACGACACCGCGGACGCGCGCCCGGTCCGGCGGACGCCGGAAGCGGTTCTCGAAGCGGAGCGGCGCAGGGCCTTGGAGGCGGAGGCGGAGCGCCGCAAGCAGGAAGCCGCGGAACGCTCTCATCGGCTGCTGCTTCCCGTCGCACGGCGGCTCGTCGAACAGAGAGCCGCGCTGGTACTGGACGAAGACGCCGCGTACTGGCTGGACGAGATCTCCGCGGTGCTTCCCGATTGTGTGACCCCCACTCAGATGCTGAGCCTCAACCGCTATCTCGGGGCCGCCGTTCGGTCCCTGCGGAAGCAGGAACAACTCAGCGGCCTCCCGGCCGCCAGGACGCAGGAGGCGCATGCGGCGTACGTGGCCGCCGGTGCACTGCAGGAAGAAGCAGGGAACCTCCCGCATTCCTGAGGCCCTGCTCTATTACGGCGTAATAGAGCAGGGCAGTCGGGAGCCGTTTCGTTCGTCCGCTCGGAGGGACTGAGGGACTCAAGGACTGAAGGACGGAAAAGGCCCCGAGGGACGGGAGGCCCGAGGGACGCGGGGCTGGAGGACGCCCGGGCTCGGGGCCTGATGCCCCGGCAGAGCCGTTTGTCGGAGGGCGGGTTATTACGCCGTAATAGCTTCCGCCCTCCGACAGCCCCGCCCTGCAGGGTCCGAAGGGGCTGAAGGGCCTCAAAGTCCGAGAAGTGTCCGGCCTCTCCGGACCAGGAGGACCGAGGAGGGCGCCTCGCTCGGCGAAAGGCCTTGTGGGCGTTAGTAATTGAGTGCTAACTTACTTGCATGGTCAGGATGAGCGCGCAGGAACGGCGTGAGAGCGTCATCCGCGCGGCGACGAGCGAGTTCGCCCGCGGTGGCTACTACGGCACCTCCACCGAGGCGATCGCCCGGAGGGTCGGCGTCTCGCAGCCGTATCTGTTCCGGCTCTTCCCGGGCAAGAAGGCGATCTTCCTCGCGGCGGTCGACCGCTGCACCGAGGAGGTGATCCGCATCTTCCACGAGGCCGCTGAAGGACTGGAGGGTCAAGAGGCCCTGCACTCCATGGCCAACGCGTACAGCAGGGTCATTGTCGAACGGCCCGAACTGCTCACCATGCAGATGCAGACCTACGTCGCGGTGGCCGCCGCCGAGGCCGACGGCGACCACGAGTTCGGCGAGGCCGTGCGTGCCGGCTGGATGCGGCTGTGGGAGGCGGTCCACCTTCCGCTCGGTGCGGACGTCAACGAGACGACGACGTTCCTGGCGTACGGCATGCTCATCAATACGTTGGTGGCCATGGGGTTCCCGCCCCAGCACCGGGTGTGGGAAGGGCTCTACCCGTCCGCCCGAGTCCATGGCCGACTGGAGAAGTAGCGAGGGCTGAGGGGGAGGAGCACTCGAGTGAGCGCGCGGGGGCCTTCTCCTGCCCGCCAAAGTTAGTCATCGATAACTAAGTGAAGGTCGCACACGCGATCACCACCGTCACAGCGCCACTGGGGGAGAGATGGCACAACAGAAGGCAAACAACCGAACGGATCGCACCGGCCGTGCCGGCCGACAGGAATCGCAGAGCTCACCTCGCCGCGGGGCCATGGCCTGGGCCCTCGTCATCACCAGCGTCGCCGGTTTCATGGCGGCCCTCGACAACCTCGTGGTCACCACCGCTCTGCCCTCCCTCCGCAAGGACCTCGGGGGAGCGCTGGACGACCTGGAGTGGACCGTGAGCGCCTACACGCTCACCTTCGCCGTCCTGCTGATGTTCGGCGCGGCCCTCGGCGACCGGTTCGGCCGCCGACGGCTCTTCATGGTCGGCCTCACTGTCTTCACCGGTGCGTCCGCCGCCGCGGCCATGGCGCCGGGCATCGACTCCCTCATCGCCGCCCGCGCGGTCCAGGGTGCCGGTGCGGCGGTGATGATGCCGCTGACCCTGACCCTGCTGACCGCCGCGGTGCCACCGGCCAAGCGTGGGACCGCGTACGGGATATGGGGCGCGGTGAACGGGCTCGCCGTCGCCTCCGGTCCGCTCATCGGCGGCAGCCTCACCGAACACGTCTCCTGGCACTGGATCTTCTGGCTGAACGTTCCGCTCGGTCTCGCCGTCATGCCGCTCGCCCGTCTGCGCCTGGACGAGTCCCATGGCACCGGTGCGCGCCTCGACATCCCCGGCACCCTTCTCGCCAGCGGTGGCCTCTTCGGCATCGTCTACGGTCTGGTCCGCGGCCCCTCCGACGGCTGGACCAGCTCCCTGGTGCTGACCGGGCTGTTCGCGGGCGCGGCGCTCCTGACGGGCTTCGTGCTGCACGGCATCCGCGCCCAGAACCCGATGCTGCCGATGCGGCTGTTCCGCTCCCGCGCCTTCTCCGGGATCAACGCCGCGAGCCTGTTGATGTTCCTGGGCATGTTCGGCTCGATCTTCCTGCTCAGCCAGTACATGCAGGGAGTGCTCGGCTACTCGCCCACCCAGGCGGGGCTGCGGATGCTGCCCTGGACCGGTATGCCGATGCTCATCGCGCCGGTCGCGGGCGTCCTCTCCGACCGGATCGGCGGCCGCCCGGTCGTCGCCGCGGGGCTCTTCCTGCAGGCGGTCGGTCTCGGCTACATGGCGGTCGTGGTGACCGCGGACACCTCCTACACCACCCAGCTGCCCGCCCTGATCATCAGTGGTGTGGGCATGGCGTTGTACTTCGCCCCGGCCGCCAACCTGGTCATGTCGAGCGTCCGGCCGGAGCAGCAGGGCATCGCCTCCGGTGCCAACAACGCCTTGCGCGAGGTCGGCGGAGCGCTCGGCGTCGCGGTGATGTCCTCGATCTTCGCCGCTCAGGGCGGATACGAGAGTGCACAGAGCTTCGTCGACGGTCTGCGGCCCGCGCTCATGGTCGGGGCCGTGGTGGTGGCGCTCGCCGCGGTCGCGGCCCTGCTGATTCCCGGCAGGCGCCGCGCCGCTCCCGCCCAGGTCGTCACCGAGCGCCCTGTGGCCTCCTCGGAGACAGTCGACCATGTCAGCGTGGAGCCCACGATGAGCTGACGGAGAACGCACACCGTCTCCGACGGCCCCGGCCGGCTCTCTCCGAGCCGGCCGGGGAGCGGTCGTTTCCGAGGTGCGGTCCGGTGGTTCCGGGGCACGCGATTATTACGCCGTAATAGCCCAGGGCCCGTCTCAGAGCGCTCGGCGGTCGGCAGCACGGCGAAGGCCGAGGGCGGGAACCGCAGGGCGAGGCCCGGGCGTCGACCGGAGAAGAGGAGAACCGGTCCAGACCCCAGCAGGCCAGGGAGCACCCATGGACGGCGACGGACGGAAGTGGATCGGCCGGAGACCCGGTCGCGCGGAACAGCGGTCAGGCGGCGACGGTGGTGGCGGCCGCCCCGGCGGCAGTGGTGGTGGTGATGAGGACGAGCCGTTCACCGTCAGCTCGTCCACACGGGCCGACGGCACCACCGTCATCGACATCACCCTCGGCCCCACGATGTCCCTGGCCCTGAAGTACCGTCATGAAATCGGCGAGTACGGGATGACCGACTCGCGGACCCTGCGCACCGGCACGGCGTACGCGCGGTTCCTGATGGAGCAGAACGAGGTGGCGGAAGCCGTCACGACGTACCGCCAGATCGCCGCCGCCCGGCGCGCCTCGCTGGGGCCGGACCACCCCGACACGCTCGCCTCGGAACACAGCCTGGCCTTCGCCCTGTTCACCCAGGGCGCCTACACCGAGGCCGCGCGCGTGCAGCGGACGGTGTACGACAGACGGTGCCGGGTCCTGGGGGAGGAGGAGCCCGACACGCTGACCAGCGGCACGAACCTGGGCGAGATCCTGCTCCACCTGGGCCGGCCGGACCAGGCGGAGCCGGTGCAGCGGAAGGTCGCCGACGGGATGGCCCGGACGCTGGGCGAGGACGCGCCGGAGACGCTGCTGGCCCGGATGAAGCTGGTCGGCGCGCTGCGCTCGCTGGGGCGGCTGGAGGACGCCGAGCGGGTCTGCGCCGCCGCGGCGGCCGGACTCGAACGGGCCGAGGGCCGGACGTCACCGCGCACCCTCCAGGCCCGCAGCAACCATGTCACCGTGCTGATCAGCCTCGGCCGGGCCCGCGAGGCCCTCGGCAAGGCGCGGCCACTGCTCAGGGAGGCCGAACGCGCACTGGGCCCCGATCACGAGGTGACCCTGCACGCCCGCCACGGCCTCGCCGACGCCCTCGACCATTGCGGCCGCTCCCGCAAGGCGGCCCGCGCCCTGGAGGAGGTGGTCGCCGGTTACGAACGCGCTCATGGAGCCGACCACCCCGCCACCCTCCAGGCGCGCTCCGCGCTGGCGGAGGTGCTGGCCGCCGTCGGGGACCGCGCCGGCGCGGAGCGCGAGGCCCGAGCCTGTCTGGCCGGCCGCGAACGCACCCTCGGCCCCGGCCACCCGGACACCGAATGGGTCCGTGCTCTCCTCGCCCGGGTCCGCGAGGCGCGGTGACGAGCGGTCACGCCCCCGTGTGCGTGTGCGCCGCCCACAGGCTGGGCGTGCGGGGGTAACGGTCGCGCAGTGCGCGGACCGCCGTGTGCAGCGCGTACGGCGGTGGCGCGGGCGTCGCGTAGTAGCGCCGGGCGATCTCCAGCGCGGCCTGGTCGTCGGTCTCCCACAGGGTGCCGATGACGTTGCGGAAGCCGGCGAGCAGGAAGGCTCCCGTGATGTGCACGGCCTCGTCGGTGAGCCGGGGAGTGCTGCGGGTCGTGGAGCAGGCCGAGAGGTACGCCAGCTCACCCTGGTCCAGGCCGAGAGCCGAGACGTCGGCGACGGTCAGCGGGTGGTCCACGTGGTCGTGGACCAGCAGCCGGCCCGCCGCTGGGTCGGACGGGTCGGAGACCGCGTGGCAGACGAAGTGGGCGTGCGTCACCTCGGCGAGCGCGGCGAGCACCCGCTCCCGGGTGGCGCCCTCGTCGGCCTGGACACGCGCCCCGGGCAGGGCGTCCGCGGCCAGACGCGCTTCCGGCAGCGCGGAGGGCAGCACCGCGTGTCCGCCGGGCGTGCTGCTCATGGCGACCACGCACGCCCTGGTCCGCGCCGGGCCGGCCGGCGGCCGGGACCGGACCCTGATCAGCGCCTCGACGGTGGGGGAGTAGGACGACACCGCCCGGTCGAGCGCGCACGCGCCCGGTGCCGCCGTGCGCGCAGCGGCAGCTGTGGGGGCGCCGGCGCCGTCGTCACCCGCCGGACCCGCCGCGTGCAGGGGGAAGAACGCCATCGGCCCGGTGGGGCACCAGGTGACCCGGGGCCACGGTCCGCCGCGCCGCGGCGGACCGTGATGGCCGAGCCGGTCCAGGACGGGCCCCACCGTGGTGCGCCACAACCAGTCGAGGATCTGCCGGACCGTCTCCTGCGCCGCCATCCGGCCGCGCACCCGGACCTTCGGGTCGTGCGCCTCCGCGGCCGCGGCGCCGAGCGCGGTCGCGTTGTGGATCGCGTCCTCGAGTGTCAGCTCCGGCAGCGGCAGCACATCGAGGCGTCCCGCGCGCAGGATGAGCGCGTCACAGCGGTACTTGGTGGTCGTGAGCAGGACGACCGGCTCCGTACCGGTTCCGGCGAGCAGTTCGCGGGCGGTGGCCGGGCGCAGGAAGTCGTCGAGTCCGGGCAGGGCCCGGATCCGGCCGAGCAGCGCCTCCCACTCCGCCTCCCGGTCGCGGCTCGCGTCCGGTGACCGGAAGGTTCCCCGCGTGAGCGGGTCCGGGTCCGGGAGGCGGTCCGGCTCGGGCGCGTCGAACTCGCGCCGCAACCGTTCGTAGGCCTGTGCGAGTCCCGGGTCGGCGGCCCACAGCCGGCCGAGTCCGCCGCGGGCCGTGAGCCTGCGGCTGAGGAGCACGCCGCGGCCCTGCTCCAGCAGTTCGAGAGCCCGCTGTGGCCGTCCGGCGTTCAGTGCGCACGCCGCCGCCGACATGGCGACGCCCGATGTCCCGGCCAGGTCGTGGTGCTGGTCCACGCGCAGCCGGTTGCGGGAGGCGAGCCGGGGCAGCAGCGCGACCGCCTCACCGAGCGCGTCGGCCGCCGCCGTCCAGTCGCCCAGCGTCGCCCGGCAGTGTCCGAGGACGTCCAGGGCCTCGACGCGGCGGCTGACCGGGGCGGTCCGCACCAGGCCGGCCGCGGCGGCCACCTCCGCGGCCTCCCGGACCCGTTCCGGATCGCCGGTGCGCAGGTGCTCGGCGCGCAACGCCTGCACCAGTGAGTAACGGGTCGCCATCTGCTGCGGGTGCTGCGCCGGGAACCCGGCCACGGCCTCGCGCAGCACCTCCACGCACTCCCGCAGGTCAGCGAGGTCGCCGGTGGCGTCGTAGCGTTTGCGCAGCACGTAGCCGAGACCGTCGAGGAACAGTCTGCGGTCGTCGTGATCGGGGGCGCACAGGGCCAGGGCGTGGCGGTGGCAGCCCACCGCGTACTCCAGTGGCTCCAGGGCGCCCGTGTGCTCGTGGGCGATGCGCAGCATGCCGGCGAGGCTCGCCACGGCCAGCGGGTACCGCGGGTCGCGCGGACTGAGGTCCTGGAGGGTGGCCTGATACGCGTCACTCGCCTGGCTCAGCGTCTCCTGGTCCCCGGTGCGCTCGAACAGGCGCAGAAGGGCGTTGCCGAGACGGTTGGAGAGGGTGGCCCGGTAGGCGCCGTGCGGGCCGGCCTGGTCGCGTGCCGTGCGCAGCAGCTCGACGGCTTGGCGGACGTCCTTCGTGTGCCGGGTGCCGCCGGCCCGGGTGAGCAGACAGTCGGCGAGGGTCATGGTGACGGCCACGCGGTTGGCTCCCGCGGTCAGCGTCGCGGCCCGTTCCAGCAGCGCGATCGCCTCGTCCAGATCGGCGGGCCGGACCGTCAGCTCGTACCGCGCGTGCAGCGCCTCGGCCAGCAGGCCGTGGGCGACGACCGTGTTGGCAGGGCCGGCCGCGTTCTCGCCGGTCGCCGCCAGGGCCCCGCGCGCCTCCGTCACGGCCTCGTCCAGGACGTCCTGGCCGCCGGCCATGCGGTACTTGGCGAGCAGCGCCTGCGTCGTCTTCAGCTTCAGCACGACCGTCTCGTGCGGCTGGTGGGCGTGGGCCCTGGCCGCCACGCGCAGCGCCGCCACCGCGTTGTCCAGGTCGCCGGTCCAGCCGTTGCGTCCGGCGCGGACGACGAGCGCGTCACAGAGGGCGGCCACCCGGACGACGGCCTCGTCGTCGGCGAGCATGGTCCCGAGCAGCGCGGCGTGCAGCAGGATCACCGCCTCGTCGAGGTCCTCCGGCTCGTGCTGCCGCTGGTGGCGCCGGAGCAGGGCGTGGCCCAGTCCGGACCGGCACAGGTGCGCCTCGGGTGAGCCGTCCGGGTGGACGGCGAGCGCGTCCCGCCACGCCGCCACGGCCTCGTCGGCCCAGGTACCGCCGGACGCGGCCGGGACGGCATCCGAACCGGCCGCCCCGGCACCGCCGCCCGACCGGCCCGATGAGCCGGCGACTCTGTGATGATGCTCGTCGGTCGACTCGGGGCCGCTGTCCGCGGGCTCCTTCTCGCAGACCCGGTCGAGGCATTCGGCCCTCAGGCGCAGCTCCTCGGCACGTCGCCGGTCCCGGGACGGCAGCAGCAGGGCCGCCCGCGCGGACAGCCCCGACGCCTCGACCAGATCCGCCGGTTCACCGGTCAGCCGGTAGCGGGTGCGCAACGCCTCGGCGGCCTCGCGCAGTTGCACCACCCGGTCGGGATCCCGGTCCCCGCCCACCTGCACCAGCCGGCGGTGGGCCGCCACGCACTCGTCGATCTCCGGCATCCTGGCGTAACCGCGCAGCGCCCGCGCCAGGCCTTGCAGGCACAGCAGTTGCCCGGCCGGCTCGCCGGCGCTGCCGGACAGGGCGTCGCGGAACAGGGCCACGGCGGTGTCGAGATGGCCTTCCTGGCGGGTGTGCTCCCAGCGGAGCATGGCGACGGCGCCGATGTTCTGTGTCACCGCGGCCCGGCCCTCCCGCGGTCCGTGGTCACGGGCCAGACGCAGCAGCGCGTCGGCCCTCTCCAGCAGGCCCGCGTCGCGGCTGTGCTGGTACTCCTCCATCAGGCGCAGGCCCTCGAAGTAGCTCGCGCGCAACGTCTCGAAGTCGAACTCCCTTGCCATGTCGCCCCGTTCCCCCCTAGGCGGGTAACTCGCCCACTACGCTGACGATACGAGCGAGGAAGGTGCCGTGGCTGCCCCGCGCCGAAACGGGCCGGGGAGCCGGAGGAGGGGAAGCAGGAATGAGCCACCGCGAGCGGGCGCCGCGGGTCCGTGTCAGCGCCCGGACGTCGGCCCAGCTCTCGCGCATGTGCGAGGACTTGACCGAGGCCGAGGAACTGATCGGGCCCGAGTTCGCCGCGGTGCTCGGCCGGCTGCGCGCCCCGGACGCCGGCGACGAGCAGGTGCGGGCGGCCCTGGCGGAGCTGGAGGAACTGCTGCGGCGGTGCGGGCTGGTGGGCGCCGGCGCCGTCGTACGCGGCGCCCCGGGAACCGGGCCCGGGCCCTACGAGCCGCTGCCCGGCCTCGGTCCGGCACGGCCGCTGGAGGAGGTCCACGTCTGCCCGGGCGACCTCTGCGACCGGGTGGAGGTTCCCCGGCCGGCTGCGCCCGGGCCTCCGATGTGCGCGGTGTGGGCCTGCCCGTTGCCGCGCTTCCGGACGGACCGGCATCCGTGACCGCCTGGGTGGCCTCGCTGGGCGGCCGGCTCGCCGAGCGCTGGCTGGCCACGCTCATGCTGCCGGGAGTGGTGTTCGTCGGCGTCGTGGCGGTCGCCGCCCGGCTCGGCCGGCGGCACTGGTCGGACCTCGGGCTGCTGAGCACCGGTTTCGACCGGTTCGCGTCCTCGCCCACCGCGCACAGCGACGGCACCGTCCTCCTCGTGGCGCTGGCGGCCGTGGCCTCGGCGGTCGCCGCCTCACTGGTGGCCCAGGCGCTGGGACAGCTGGTCGTCCGGGCGTGGACGGGGCCCTGGGGCCGCTGCGGGAGGCCGCTCACGCGCAGGAGGCAGCGCCGCTGGGACGAGGCCGCCTCGCGGTACGAGGAGGCGCTGCGCGAGAAGGCCCGCCTGCTGCGCCGGCCGCGGGGCCGCCCGCCCGCGGCCGGGGAGCTGCCGGACACCGCCGCCCTCGCCGCCGCCCGCGACCGGATCGCGCCGGTCAGACCGCGCCTGCCCACCTGGACGGGCGACCGGATGCTCGCCGTCGGCGAACGTGTCCGCACCGCCTACGACGTCGACCTCGCCACGGTGTGGCCACGGCTGTGGCTGAACCTGCCGGAGGACGTGCGGGCGTCCCTCGCGCAGGCGCAGGCCGCGTTCACCGCCGCCGCCCGTACGGCCGCCTGGGGCCTGCTCTACCTCGGCCTGGGGCCGCGCTGGTGGCCCGCCGCCCTGATCGGCGCCGCCGCGCTGCTGATCGGCTGGTGGCGGGGCCGTACCGCCATGGAGAACCTCGCCCAGCTCGTCGAGGCGGGCGTAGACCTGCACCTGTCCGCGCTCGCCGCGTCCCTGGGGCATCCAATCCAGGGTCCGTTCACTCCGGCCGACGGCGAGTCGGTCACACGTATCCTGCGCAAGGGGTACTGAAGCGGTGTCGGCGGCCGTCCTTCGTGAGTCCCGCGTCTCCCACCACTCACAGGTATGTCATACAATCCGCGATCACCGGCCTTGACTGATCTTCAGATGTCGGCCGGACGTCAATTCAATCAGTGGGGGGCTTTTGTCCATATCAAGCCTGTACGGCAGAGCACGTCGTTCCCGGCTGCTTGGCTGCACCGCCCTCGCGGTGGCGGCGGGCATGTTGCTCAGCACACCCGCCGTCGCGGCCGACGGGCCGCACCGGGACGTGAAGGTGCCGACCTCCAAGTCCGCGCTGCCCCAGCTCGACCGCCCGACGCCCCAGAAGGCGCCTTGGGCGCGCACCGCCATCAAGACCGCCGCCGCCTCCGATCCGCAGTTCGACGTGGACGGCGACGGCATCGACGAGACGCTCGTCCGGCTCATGGACGGGACGACGCACGTCTGGCTCAGCGGCTCGGACGGCGCGTTCAGCACGTACACGATCGGCAACGGTGACGGCTCCGAGCGCCACAAGGACATCCTCACCCCCGGAAACCTCGACGGTACCGGCGGTCCGGAGCTCCTGACCCTGTCCATGACGGGCACCCTGTCCCTGTACCACAGCGAGGGTGCGGGCGGCACGGGTTCCGCCGTCTGGAGCGGCAACGGCTGGCAGATCTACAACAAGGTCTTCGCCCCCGGCGATGTGACCGGCGACGGCAGGCCCGACCTGCTGGCGCGCACCCCGGACGGCGTCCTGTACCTGTACCAGGGCACCGGCAGCGACAGCTCGCCCTGGCGCTCCCGGGTCAAGGTCGGCGGCGGCTGGGGGGCCTACGACCAGCTGGTCGGCGTCGGCGACATGAACAAGGACGGGCTCGGCGACGTCGTCGCCCGCGCCACCGACGGCTCCTTGTACTTCTACGCGGGCAAGGGCAGCACCACCGCCCCGCTCGCGGCCGCGGTGCGCCTCGGCGGCGGCTGGAACGCGTACAACCAGATCGCCGCCGCCTACGACTGGAACGGCGACGGCACGGCCGACGTGATCGCCCGCACGCCCTCCGGTGACCTGTACGTCTACCTGGCGGACGGGACCGGGAAGTTCGTCGCCCGGCAGAAGGTCGCCGGCGGCTTCTTCGGCATCGACCTCCTGGTGGGCAGCGGGGCCACCCCGCGGTTCGGCAAGACGTCGCTGATGGGCCTGGACACCAAGGGCACGCTGTTCTGGTACGGCGGTCAGAACAACGGCCAGTTCACCGCGCGCGACCAGGTCAGCGACACGGGCGGCTGGCTGGGCGCCAAGGTCGCCTACGCCTCGTCGCTCGACAAGGACGGCTACGCCGACCTGCTGGAGCTGTACGACGGCGTCCTGTACAACTACGGCGCCGGCGCCGACGACTACCTGGCCACCGGCTGGGGCAAGATCAACCTGTTCCTCGGTCCGGGCGACCTGAACGACGACGGCAAGGGCGACCTGCTCGCCCGCGACACCTCCGGCGTTCTGTACCTGGAGCGCGGCAACGGCAACGGCACGGCGCTCTCCGCGGGCCTGAGGATCGGTTCCGGCTGGAACGCGTACGACAAGATCGTC
The DNA here is from genome assembly GCF_044391765.1 of Streptomyces sp. NPDC018610. Taxonomy (NCBI): domain Bacteria; kingdom Bacillati; phylum Actinomycetota; class Actinomycetes; order Kitasatosporales; family Streptomycetaceae; genus Streptomyces; species Streptomyces sp. NPDC018610. Next base: position 165,155 of record NZ_JBISAL010000013.1, on the reverse strand, counting down.
GGTGGTGGCGACTTCACCGGCGACGGCCGTACCGACATCGTCGCGCGCACGCCCTCGGGCACGCTCTACCTGTACCGCGGCACCGGATCGGCCACCGCGCCGTTCGCCTCGCGGATCAAGGTCGGCAACGGCTGGCAGGTGTACAACAAGCTGGCCTCCCCGGGCGACCTCGACGGCGACAACCGCGCCGACCTGGTCGCGGTCAATTCCAAGGGCGAGGCGTTCCGCTACTCGGCCGGCGGCAGCGGGCAGTTCAAGCCCCCGGTGAAGCTGGGCAACGGCTGGAACACCTACCGGGACCTGTACTGACGGCACCGGTCGGCACACCTCGGCGCCGCGTGTGAGCGCGGCTGCGAGGAACGGCAGAAAGGGGGCTTGCCCCGGCACCGCGGTGCCGGGGCAAGCCCCTCGCCCGTCTCCGGCCGTTGTCAGTGGTCGCCCCTACCGTGTGAGCAGTGGGATCCGCCGGAAGAGCCGGGGGACCCGTGCCCTGGGGAGGGGTCTGCCATGTCTGCGGGGAACGCGGTGTCGACGACGTACCTGGAGCTGTCGCAGGACGGCGGCGGCGCGCACAAGTTCTACGAAGTCTCCGTCGACGGCCAGGTGGTGACGGTCCGCTACGGCCGCATAGGAGCCGCCGGGCAGACCCAGACCTCGACGTTCCCCTCGGCGGACAAGGCACGGGCCGCCGCCGCGAAGAAGGTGGGGGAGAAGGTCCGCAAGGGATACGCCCCGGCCGTTCCCGGACAGCGCGCCCCGCGCGCGGTGACCCGCCGGCAGGTGTCCTCCGCGCCGTCCACCGCGCGCGCCGTGGCGCCCGTGCTGTGGCGTTTCGCCACCGGCTCCGCGGCGTTCGGCATCCACGTCGACGACGAGCACTGCTGGGTCGGCAATCAGGCGGGCGACGTCTACACCCTGGACCACGACGGTGGCGTCCGCGCCCGCTTCAGCCTCCCCGACGGCGTGAAGTGCCTGGTCGCCGACGACTTCTGGATCTACGCCGGCTGCGACGACGGCAAGGTGTACGACCTGTCCTCCAAGCTGCCGTTCGCCGCGTACGACATCTCGGCCGACGTCGACATCTTCTGGCTGGACATCCATGAGGGCGTGCTGAACGTCTCGGACCGCGCGGGCCGGATCACCGTCATCGACCACGAGGACGAGCACCAGTGGGCCCGCCGCAGCCAGGGCGAGCACGCCTGGATGGTCCGCGCCGACGACCGGGCCGTCTACCACGGCCACCAGCGGGGCGTGACCGCCTACACGCCCGACGGCGGCGGGGAGCTTTGGCACACCCAGACCCGGGGCGGAGTCCTGTTCGGCTGGCAGGAGGACGACACCCTGTACGCGGGGACGGCGCACCGCGTGGTCCAGCGGCTGTCCAAGACGAACGGGGCGATCGAGGCCACCTACGCCTGCGACAGCGCGGTCTACTCGTGCGCCACCTCGCCCGGCGGCCGGTTCGTCTTCGCCGGTGACGCGGCCTCGTCGGTCTACTGCTTCGACCAGGACGGGTCCCGTCTGTGGAAGCTGGCCACGGGCGGCGGCTCGGCCCTGTCGATGCAGTACCACGACGAGCGGCTGTACCTGGTGACCACGGACGGCGCGCTGCTGTGCGTGGACGCGAGCGAGACCGCCGTCGCGGCGGCGCAGCAGGGCACGGTACCGGTGGCCCGGGACGTCAAGCTCGCCGCGGCCCTGCCGGCCTACGCGCCGGCCACGACCGTCGCCGCGGTGACCGCCGTGGCCCAGGCGCCCGCCGGGGCGATCGTCGTCGAATGCGTCCAGTACAGCGGCCGGCTGCGCGTCCACGTGGTGTCCGAGGGTTACGACCACTCCTGGAACGTGCAGTTCCCCCGTGCGATACGCGAGCCGGGGGCCCGCTACGTCGTCGACGCCCTGCACCCGGCGGCCGGCGGCTTCTACCGGGTCCGCGGCGACATCCGCCGCCTGCTGTGACCGCTCGCATGCGACGGGGCGGGCGCGGGCATGCGTAGACGAGGCCCGCCGTGGCACCCGCTCGCCTACGGCCGTCGTCCGGCCCGGCGGCGAGGGGTGGCATCATGCTCGGCGAGCGACCGCGGCCGTGCACCGGTGCCCGCACCGGAGCGGCGGCGCCTCGCGACACCGTCTACGCACCGACCGAGGAGCAACCCGTGACCGACGTGGCGTCCATGTCCCTGCAGCAGGAGATCGCCCGTGATCTCCAGGTGAGCGCGTCCTTCGACGCGGGGCAGGAGATCGAGCGCCGAGTGGCCTTCCTCGCCGACCGGCTGATCTCCACGGGGCTGCGCTCGCTGGTCCTGGGAATCAGCGGGGGCGTGGACTCCACGACCGCCGGCCGGCTGTGCCAGCTCGCCGTCGAGCGGGTCCGCGCCACCGGCCGGGAGGCCACGTTCTTCGCGATGCGGCTGCCGTACGGCGTCCAGGCGGACGAGAAGGACGCGCAGCTGGCGCTGGACTTCATCCGCCCCGACCAGGTCCTGACCGTCGACGTGAAGTCGGCCTCCGACGCCGCCCTGGAAGCGGTGGTCGCCGGTGGCACGGTCTTCCGGGACGCGCACCACCAGGACTTCGTGCAGGGCAACATCAAGGCCCGGCAGCGCATGATCGCCCAGTACGCGGTGGCGGGCGCGCAGGACGGACTGGTCGTCGGCACCGACCACGCCGCGGAGGCGGTCTCCGGGTTCTTCACCAAGTTCGGCGACGGAGCGGCCGACGTGGTGCCGCTCACCGGCCTCACCAAGCGGCGTGTACGGGCCGTGGCGCAGGAGCTGGGCGCGCCGTCCGGGCTGGTGGGCAAGATCCCGACCGCCGACCTGGAGACCCTGGACCCGGGCAAGCCCGACGAGGACGCGCTCGGAGTCACCTACGACGACATCGACGACTTCCTGGAGGGCAAGCCGGTCACCGAGGCCGCCTTCGAGGCCATCGTCCGCCGCTACCGGCTCACCGAGCACAAGCGGCAGCTGCCGATCGCTCCGTGAGCGACTGAGCGCGTCCTGGTTCGATTCTCCGAGCTCCTGGGCGGGTCCCTGAGCTCATGGGCCCCTGTGCCTCGGACCGGGGAGCTCGAGCCGGCCCTCGTCGGCGGTGGGCCGGGTGTTCGCGTACGGACACCCGTGGGTGAGTACGCGGAAGCCGCCTGAGGGTGGATTTGAGTACGACGACTCAGCCGGGGCAGCGGGCGGGCTGGGAGGCTGACCGGCATGACGACTTCCTCGCCCGGCTTCCCGCCGCCCGCGCCCGCCTGCGCCGCTTCCCAGCCGCCGCCCGCGCGCCCTCGTCGCGGTCTGCTGATCGGCCTCGTGGCGGCCCTGGTCCTGGCCCTCGCCGGCGCCACCGTGTGGTGGACGAACCGAGGGCAGGCCGACCCGCTCGCCGGCAGGCCCCGGGTGACCGACGCCGAGGCCGGTCTCTCCTACGCCGTCCCGGAGGGCTGGGAGCACGACGCGGCCAAGGACGAGGACCTCGTCGACGGCTTCTCCTCGCAGATGACGAGGAAGGGAGCGGACGGCCAGGGCAGCGTCGTCATGACCGGCCGCGCCGGGCAGCCGGTGCCCCGCGCCGGCCTGGCCCGTGCCGCCGACGCCGCCGCTCGCTCCAACGCCGAGTTCTTCTACCCGGACAGCCACGCCTTGGTCGAGGACTCCCGGCCCACTACGGTCGACGGCCGCCCGGCCCACACCGTGGTCCTGCGCATCACGGCCACGGACGGAACCACCGCACATCTGGAGATGACCGTCGTCACGGCCGATGACACCCGCACCGCCTTCCTCCTCGGCATCACCAGCGGCGCTCCGCAGGCCCCCGCCCTCCGCGAACTCGACGAGATCACCGCCGACGCCGCCGTCGTCCCCGCCACGGACTGAGCGGTCCCGCCCGCGCAGTCCCGGACTCCCGCCCGCGCGGCCCCCGGGCTCCCGCCCGCGCCGCCCCCGGACTCCCGCCCGCGCGGCCCCCGGGCTCCCGCCCGCGCCGCCCCCGGACTCCCGCCCGCGCCGCCCCCGGGCTCCCGCCCGCGCCGCCCCCGGGCTGAGCGGCCACGCCCGCGCGGCCCCGGGCCGTGCGTCATGACCACGCCGGCCCGGAGAACCCGGGCGTGCGGTCCGGCTCCGGTCAGTAGGGTCGAGTCCGGCGCCGACGACCAGGCCCGCGCAGACGGCCCGCCCCGACGGATGGAGACACGATGAACACGGCCACGAGGACGGACCCGCACACCCCCGGGCAGCCGTCCGGACGGCACGTCGCCGACAGCCACGACGTGATCCGCGTGCACGGCGCCCGCGTGAACAACCTCAAGGACGTCGGCATCGAGATCCCCAAGCGCCGGCTGACGGTGTTCACCGGGGTCTCCGGCTCGGGCAAGAGCTCCCTGGTGTTCGGCACGATCGCCGCGGAGTCGCAGCGGCTGATCAACGAGACCTACAGCGCCTTCGTGCAGGGCTTCATGCCCACACTGGCCCGGCCCGAGGTCGACGTGCTCGAAGGACTCACCACCGCGATCATCGTCGACCAGCAGCGAATGGGCGCCGACCCCCGCTCCACCGTCGGCACCGCCACCGACGCCAACGCGATGCTGCGCATCCTCTTCAGCCGGCTCGGACAGCCGCACATCGGCTCGCCCAAGGCCTTCTCCTTCAACGTCCCCTCCATCAGCGGGGCCGGCGCGGTCACCGTCGAACGGGGCGGGAAGAAGGTGAAGGAGCGACGCGAGTTCAGCATCACCGGCGGCATGTGCCCGCGCTGCGAGGGCCGGGGCCAGATCACCGACCTCGACCTGACCCAGCTCTTCGACGACTCCAAGTCGCTCGCCGAGGGCGCGCTCACCGTCCCCGGCTACAAGGCGGGCGGCTGGAACCACCGCCTCTACAGCGAGTCCGGCCTCTTCCCCCAGGACAAGCCGATCCGCGACTTCACCGGGCCCGAGCTGCACGACTTCCTGCACCGCGAGCCGACCAGGATGAAGATCGCGGGCATCAACATGACCTACGAGGGGCTGGTGCCGCGGATCCAGAAGTCGATGCTCGCCAAGGACCGGGAGGCGATGCAGCCGCACATCCGGGAGTTCGTGGACCGGGCCGTCACCTTCACCGACTGTCCCGACTGCGGCGGCACCCGGCTCAGCGAGGCCGCCCGGTCCTCGCGGATCGACGGCCTCACCATCGCCGACGCCTGCGCCCTGCAGATCAGCGATCTGGCCGCATGGGTCGGCGCTCTGGACGAGCCGTCCGTGGCGCCGCTGCTCGCCACCCTGCGGCAGACCCTGGACTCGTTCGTGGAGATCGGGCTCGGCTACCTCTCCCTCGACCGGCCCGCGGGCACCCTGTCGGGCGGCGAGGCGCAGCGTGTCAAGATGATCCGCCACCTCGGCTCCTCGCTCACCGACACCACGTACGTCTTCGACGAACCCACCACCGGACTGCACCCCCATGACATCCAGCGGATGAACGACCTGCTGCTGCGGCTGCGCGACAAGGGCAACACGGTGCTCGTCGTGGAGCACAAGCCGGAGGTCATCGCGATCGCCGACCACGTCGTCGACCTCGGCCCCGGCGCCGGCACGGCGGGCGGCACGGTGTGCTTCGAGGGCGGCGTCGAGGGGCTGCGGGAGGCGGGCACCGTCACCGGCCGGCACTTCGACGACCGCGCCGCCCTCAAGGAGACGGTGCGCGAACCCACCGGCACGCTGGAGATCCGGGGCGCGAACACCCACAACCTGCGCGACGTCGACGTGGACATCCCGCTCGGCGTGCTCTGCGTGGTCACCGGTGTGGCGGGCTCCGGCAAGAGCTCCCTCGTGCACGGTTCCCTGGGCCGCGGGGCCGCCGGCACGGAGGTGGTGACGGTCGACCAGAGCCCGATCCGCGGCTCCCGGCGCAGCAACCCGGCGACGTACACCGGACTGCTCGACCCGATCCGCAAGGCGTTCGCCAAGGCCAACGGCGTCAAGCCGGCCCTGTTCAGCGCCAACTCCGAGGGCGCCTGCCCTACGTGCAACGGCGCCGGCGTCGTCTACACCGATCTGGCGATGATGGCCGGCGTCGCCGTGACCTGCGAGGAGTGCGAGGGGAAGCGGTTCGAGGCGTCGGTGCTGGAGTACCGCCTCGGCGGGCGCGACATCAGCGAGGTGCTGGCCATGCCGGTGGCCGAGGCCGAGAAGTTCTTCGGCGCGGGCGAGGCACGCACACCCGCCGCGCACCGCATCCTGGGCCGGCTCGCGGACGTCGGCCTCGGCTACCTCACCCTCGGCCAGCCGCTCACCACGCTGTCCGGTGGCGAGCGGCAGCGGCTCAAGCTCGCCACGCACATGGCCGAGAAGGGCGGCGTCTACGTCCTGGACGAGCCGACGGCCGGACTGCACCTCGCCGACGTCGAGCAACTGCTCGGCCTGCTCGACCGGCTCGTCGACTCGGGCAAGTCGGTCGTCGTCATCGAGCACCACCAGGCGGTCATGGCGCACGCCGACTGGATCGTCGACCTCGGCCCCGGCGCAGGCCACGACGGCGGCCGGATCGTCTTCGAGGGCACACCCGCCGACCTCGTCGCCGCCCGCTCCACCCTCACCGGCGAACACCTGGCGGCCTACGTCGGCGCCTGACCCGCCCGGCCGCGACCGGTGTCGGCGGTCCGCCCTGAGGTTCTGCCGAACTCCCGCACCGCGTTCCGGACCAACGGCCTGTGCCGGGAACTGGGACGGTCCGGATACGCCGGGCAGCGTCTCACGATGCTGTTCGGCGGGCCGTTCCGGTCACTGCCGGGCCCCACCCGCGCGGGCGTGCGGCCGGCAACCCCGAACGCACCGACGTCCCGGCAGACTTCCTGCACACCTGCGACCACCACCGCTGCCGCACCGCACTCCGCGGCCACCCACCGATCAGCCGTGTCAACAACGCCACAGGGCAATACACCTAGGGCGTGTTTCGAAAGTCCCGCCTGCCCCGCGACGCCTGGCACGCGCGCTCGCCGCGTTGTCGGGATCGTCCACGTACGCCCGGTACGAGGACGACCCTCCGCCTTGCGATCACACGCACCAGACGCCGCGGGGCCCGCCCTTCGGGCGGACGGCGCCACTTTCGAAACACGCCCTAGTGGACGGAGAGGCCGCCGTCGACGAAGAGCGACTGTCCGGTGACGTAGGCGGAGGCGCGGCCGGCCAGGAAGACCGCCGCGCCCGCGAAGTCCCCGGCCAGACCGTTGCGTCCGATCATCGTGCGCTCGGCCAGCGCCGCCACCTTCGCGGGATCGGAGGACAGCCGCGCGTTCAGCGGTGTCATCACGAAGCCCGGCACCAGGGTGTTGCAGGTGACCCCGTACGGCGACCACGCCTCGGCCTGGGAACGGGCCAGCGATTCCAGCGCCCCCTTGGAGACGCCGTACGCGCCGCTCTGCACGAACGCGCGGTGCGCCTGCTGGGAGGTGACGTGGATGATCCGGCCGAAGCCCCGTTCGGCCATGCCGGGCCCGAACCGCTGCCCGAGCAGGAAGGGCGCCTCCAGGTTCACCGCCATGGTGGTGTCCCACACGTCCTCGCCCAGCTCGCCCATCGGCGGACGCAGGTTCACCCCGGCGCTGTTGACGAGGATGTCCGGCTCGCCGAACACCGCGGCGGCCTCCTCGGCCGCCGCCCGCACCCCCTCGCGGCTGCCCAGGTCGCCGCTGACCCAGGCCGCCCGGCAGCCGTCGGCGACCAACTCGTCCACCGTCTCGGTCAGTTGGTCCTGCTTGCGCGCCACGACGACCACGGCCGCCCCGGCGCGCGCCAGTGCCCCGGCGATGGCCCGGCCGATGCCGGAACTTCCGCCGGTCACCACGGCGACCCGGCCGTCCAGCGAGAACAGTTCGGAGAGGTAGGGGTGCGCGTTCATGCGGGCAGCGTAGACGGCGCACCCGCGGCGGGGGACCGCGGCCGTCGTGCCCGGGTCAGATCCGGAACAGCGAGCCGATGAACTCCGTCAGCAGCCGTTCCTTCAGCCGTACAGGAAGCGCGTCCAGCAGCATCAGCACCGGCGCCATGCGTGTGGGCAACGGGCCTTCGCCGCCGAGGCCGGCGAAGGCCAGCACCGCGGCGACCTCCTCGGGACCGAGGCCGTCGGGATCCAGCCCGGCCGCGAGAGCGGCCGACGCGGGGTCGGGCGCCGGTCCTCGACCCGTGCGGACCGTCTTCACGGCCTCGGTCAGATCGGCCAGCAGCGCCTCCACACGGTCACCGGTCGCCGGTGTCAGCGTCAGGTGCAGGTTGGGCGGCAACGGGCCGAAGGAGAGCTGCGGTTGGAGATACCAGCCGCGCTCGCGCATCTCGTCCGCCAGGCGCAGCACCCCGCCGAGGTCCGGGGCGCCGTCGGCTCCGGTCACGGTGAACGCCACCAGACTGCCCGCCGGTTCGCCCAGCACCCGCACGCCGGGCACGGCTCGCAGCGCCGGGAGCAGCCGGTCGGCGGCGTCCGCGATCCGAGCGGCCAGAGCGGTGTAGCCGTCGTCGCCGATGTGCCGCAGCACCGCCCAGGCCTGGGCCAGCAGCCCGGCGGACTTGGTGCCCTGCACGGTCGGGTTGACCACCGGGTAGCCGGGCCAGCCGGCGTGCGCGAAGTACTGGTGGCGGCGCAGCTCCGCGTCCCGGTAGAGGACGACGGAGGCGCCCTTGTCGGCGTAGCCGTACTTGTGCAGGTCCACCGAGAGCGAGGTCACCCCCGGCACCGAGAGGTCGAACGGCTCCACCTCCCGGCCCGTGCGGCGCAGGAAGGGCAGGAACCAGCCGCCGATGCAGGCGTCCACATGGCACAGCACCCCGCGCGCGGCGGCGGCCGCGGCGATGTCGGCCACCGGGTCCATCACCCCGTGCGCGTAGGACGGTGCCGACGCCACCACCAGGGCCGTCCGGTCGGTCAGCGCCGCCTCGACGGACGGTGCGGGCACCCGGAAGCTCACCGGGTCGACCGGCACCACCACCGCCTCCACGCCCAGATAGTGCGCGGCCTTGTGGAAGGCGGCGTGCGCCGTCGACGGCAGGACCAACTGGGGCCGGGTGACACCGCGTTCGGCCCGGGCGTGATCGCGGGCGGCCTTCACCGCGAGCAGGACCGACTCCGTGCCGCCACTGGTGAAGGCGCCCTGCGCGCCGGGTGTCCCGAGAATCTCGGAGACCGCGCGCACCAGGTCGTTCTCCAGCCGTGCCACGCTCGGGAAGACGGTCGGGTCCAGGCCGTTGACGGTCGCGTACGTCGCGTACGCGGCGGCGGCCAGGTCGTCCAGGCCGGGCAGGCCCGCGTCGTAGACGTAGGCGAACGTACGGCCGCCCCGGGTCGGGGCGTCACCGGCGCGCAGGCCGCGCAGCTCGGCCAGCAGTTCGTCGGCCGGGCGGCCCGGCGGCAGCGCCGCGGGAAAGGAGCCGGGGGCGGATGCGGGGGCGGCGTCGGGTTCGGGGGGCGTCCACACGCCGCTGAGCATGGATCAGCGACGCCCGGTGTGGCAAGGGTGCTTCGGCCCGTGTGCGCGGGCGCCCCCGGCCGGGAGCGGGGGCCGTTTCCCGGCCGGCGGCAGGGCTGTTCCCCTGTCGGCGGGGGGGGCCGCTTCCCGGCCCGGGGGAAGACGGCTGCCCGGCCGGGCGGAGGACGAGTCCCGGCCGGGCAGCCCGTGAGCGTGTCGGGTGGGGCGGCTCAGGAGGTGTGCCGGCGGACCAGGAGATCGGCGACGACCGGCCGGTGGTCGGAGGCGGCCGTGTCGACCGTGCGGGCACGGGTGACGGTGACCTCGGGGGAGACCGTGACGAGATCGATGCGCTTGACCGGGGCGAGCGCCGGATACGTGTCGCCGGCGTCCGGGGCGGCGTCGGCGAGCGGCCCCCACAGGCGGGCCAGTTCCGGGGCGCTCGGTTCCGCGTTGAAGTCACCGACGAGGACCTTGGGCCCGTGGTCCTCGACCAGGACGGCGAGCATGTCGTCGACCTGGGTTCGCCGGACCGACGGATCGGGGCGGTAGTCCAGGTGGGTCGAGTAGATGTGCACCAGGGCGCCCCGGTCTCGGACGGTGACCTCGGCGAAGCCCGGCGCGGGCTCCGGGACGGGGTCGGAGGACTGGGTGGACAGCCGGGTGATCTCGTGGTTCTCGGCGCTCACCACCGGGAGGCGGCTGAGCACCGCGACACCGAACCGCTGCCGCTGGGTGTGCCCGGGGGCCGGCGGCAGGTCGTAGATCGGGGCGAAGAAGGCCCGCATGCGCAGCCGCCGGGCCAGTTCGCGCGCCTCGTCGGTGAAGCCGCTGCGGTCGCCCCAGTGCACGTCGACCTCCTGGAGGCCGATCACGTCCGCGTTCAGAGCGCGGATCGCCCCCGCGGTGCGGTCGAGGTCGAAGACGTCGTCCTCGCCGGCGCCGGCGTGGATGTTGTACGTCGCCACCCGCAGCGGCACCGGAGGGGCCGCCCGGTCTCCGGTGGCCGCCCGGTGGGCGAAGGCCGACTGGTCGGCGGAGGCGACGCCCGGGGACGCCGCGCCGAGCGTGACGGCGGCGGCGCACGCGAGGGCGGCCAGGATTCGGCAGGCGGACGTTCGACTTCTGCGGGTCACACGGTCCTCCATACGGCGTGGGTGGTTGACGTGCCGGCTCACCGAGGTGCGGCGGGGACGATCCGCAGCCTGTTCGGCGCGAGCGCCGCCGCGGGCGGCAGCCGCAGGGGCGCCCGGCCGGGGGTGATGCCGCCGAGCAGGGAGGCGTGCCGGGCTCCGGTGCAGGAGGGCACGGTGGCGGGCAGCCCGTGCACGGTCAGGAATCCCAGGACGGCGAAGGCGAGCGCCTCCTTGGCGCCGGACGGCAGCCCCACGTCGTCGCTGGTCAGAACCGGTATGCCGGGCATCTCCGCGCCGATCATGCGCATCAGTACCGGGTTGCGCGTGCCGCCGCCGGAGACGACGAGTTCGGTGACGCCGTGGGCGCGGCAGGCGTCGGCGACGGTCACCGCGGTGAGCCGCGTCAACGTGGCCAGGACGTCGTCGGGTTCGGGGACGGGCCGGGCGGCGAGCGCGTCCAGCAGGTAGGGCAGGTGGAACAGCTCCTTGCCGGTGGTCTTCGGGGCGGGCCGCCGGTAGTACGGCTCGTCCAGCAGCAGGGACAGCAGCGCGGTGTCGACCCGGCCGGCCGCCGCGCCGCGGCCGTCCTCGTCCCAGTGGCGGGCGCCCGCGGTGAAGTGCCGTACGGCGGCGTCGATCAGCGCGTTGGCGGGGCCGGTGTCGAAGGCGACCGGGTCGGCGTCGCGGGGGACGACGGTCACATTGGCCATGCCGCCCAGGTTGAGGGCGGCGGGCACTCCCGGCCGGCCGCGCAGCAGCAGCGTGTCGACGACGCTGACCAGCGGGGCGCCCTGGCCGCCCGCGGCGACGTCGCGGCTGCGCAGATCGGCCACCACGGGCAGGCCGGTGGCCTCGGCGATCCAGGCGGGCCGGCCGAGCTGGAGGGTGCCGCGGACCAGGCCGTCCTCGACCCAGTGGTGGACGGTCTGCCCGTGCGAGACCACCAGGTCGGCGCTGCCGGAACACAGGGTCTCGACGGCCCGTACGGCGGCGTCGGCGAACGCCTGCCCGATGAGGGTGTCCAGGCGGCAGACGGCCTCCACGGTCGTCCCGGCCGGCGGCAGGGCGGCCTCGATGCCGCGGCGCGGCTCCTCGGGCCAGGGCAGGCTGTGCGCGCCGAGCACGGACATCACCAACTCCTCGTCCTCAAGGCGCAGTTCGGCGGCAGCGGCCTCGATGGCGTCGTAGGAGGTGCCGGACATGAGACCGATCACGCGCATGCTGTCTCCCTACGGGCGGGCGGGCGGTGCGGGGACGGGTGGGCCCGGCGGGGGTGGCCGACGGGGCGGCTCAGAGCGACGGGGCGCCCTGCGGCTGGGTCCCCTCGGTCGCGCCCGGCCCGTCGTCGGAGGCCGTGGCGGAGGCGGGCGCCGACGGCCGGTGGAAGAGGCTCATCGTGCCGCCCACGGCCAGGGTGAGGAGGACCCCGATCGGCACGAGCCACTGCGCGGCGATGCCCGCGGCCACGGTGCTCCCCCCGACGACGGTGTCGATCCTCACGTCCCTGACGACGTACGTCATCACCGCGACCGTCACCACGAACGAGACGAGGGAGTCCACCTCGCTGGCCCGCTTGACCAGGCGGCCGAGGAGGAAGGCGCCGAGCAGGGCGCCGTAGGTGTAGCCGGCGATGGTCAGGCCGGTGAGGTAGACGTTGCCCGTACTGGTGCTGAAGGCGCAGGCGAAGACCGCCATCAGCACGGCCCACACCAGCGTCGTCACCCGCGCCAGCCGCAGCATGGTCTCCTCGTCGGGGGAGCGCCGCAGCAGCGAGCGGATCAGGTCGGAGACGGTCGAGTTGGACATCGAGTTGAGCGCCGAGGACAGCGAGCCCATGGCGGCGCCCAGGATGCCCGCCACCAGCAGGCCCGAGACGCCGACCGGCAGTCCGTGCAGGATGAAGTCCGGATAGAGGTCGTCCGAGCTGCGCAGTCCGAGGTCGGTGAAGCCGCGGCCGTCGTTGTACGACCACAGGAGCGCGCCGACGAGGGAGAACGCCGCGAACTGGACGGTGATGAAGACGCCCGAGCCGATCATCGCCTTCTGGCTGTCGCGCAGGCTGCGGGTGGACAGGATGCGCTGGACGATCAGCTGGTCCGAGCCGTGGCTGGCCATGGCGAAGACGGCGCCGCCGAGGATCGCCGTCGGCAGGGCGAAGGAGTTGGTCAGTACGTGGCGGAGGGAGAAGTCGGTGTCGAAGACCCTGAGGTGGCCGCTGTGCAGCGCGTCGCCGAGGCCGGCCGTCCCGACGTGCCCGGACAGCACCGCGATGGCCAGCACCGCCCCGCCGAGATAGAGCAGCATCTGCACGGCGTCGGTCCAGATCACCGCCTTGATGCCGCCGAGGTAGGTGTAGAGCACGGTGACGGCGGTGACCGCGATGATGATCGTCCGGTAGTCGGCGCCGACGCCCAGCTCGTCCAGCAGCAGTTTGATCGGAATGGCGGAGGCGAACAGGCGGACGCCCTCCGCGAGCAGCCGGGTGACGACGAAGGTGACGGAGGCCAGCCCCTGCAGCCGCGGGCCGAAGCGGTCCCCCAGGTACTCGTAGGCGCTGACGAAGCCGCCGCGCTTGTAGAGCGGGATCAGCAGCGTGGCGACGACGATGCGTCCGATGACGTAGCCCAGGGCGAGTTCGACGTTGCCGAAGGCCTGGGTGCCGTAGGCGCCGCCGGGCACGCTGATCACGGTGAGGACGCTGGTCTCCGTGGCCACGACCGAGAAGCACACGGTCCACCAGGGCATCCGGCCCTCGCCGACGAAGTACTCCGTCGCGGATCTCTGCCGCCCGGACAGACGCAGGCCCAGCCAGGCGATCGCGATGAGGTAGGCGATGATCACTACGAGGTCGAAATGGCGCACGGGCACTTGCTCCTCAGCGGAAGGCGTCGGCAGCGGAACGGCGTCGGCGGAGCGGGGGTCAGGGGTGGGGACGTCCGGAGCCGGGGGTGACCAGAGGTGGTGGGGGAGATCCGGGGTGGGGGAGGGGCCGGAGGCGGTGGGGGGAGGGCCGGAGGTGGGGGGCGAAGCGGTGTCGCCGTGCGGGACGGTGCGCGGCCGGCGGGGGCGCTCACGGTGTGGTGGTGGCCGGTCACTGGCGAGGTGTCGAGTATCAGAAGAGCCCGTACGGGTTGTCAATAAGCAACACCCGCACCCGCGTTCCGCGTTACTTTTTGACAGGCCGCCCGTTTCCGACCGCCTCTCCCCTCCCGTCGAGCGCCCCCATCGAGGACCCCATGGCCCGCAGGACCACCCCTCCCGACCCGGCGGAGCCGGCCGCGCCCGACCCGGCCGCCGCGCCCGACCCGGCCGCCGCGCCGGTCCCGGCCGACCTCCTGCCGGACATCCGCAGGGCGCTGCCCACCCTGGCGCCGGCCGAGAGGCGCGTGGCCGAGGCGGTGCTCGGCGACCCCGCACAGGCGGCGCAGCTGTCCATCGGCGCACTCGCCACCCGCGCCCGGACCTCGGTGACCACCGTCATGCGGTTCTGCCGCGCCGTCGGCCTGCCGAACTACCCGCACCTGCGGCTGGCCCTGGCCGGCGCCGCCGCCCGTGAACACGCGCTGCGCGGCAGGCGGCCGGCCCTCGGCACGGACATCAGCGCCACCGACTCCCTCGAACAGGTGGTTGAAAAGATCATCTACAACGAGGCGCGCTCGCTGGAGGAGACCGGCGCCTCACTCGACGTGGAGACCCTGGGCCGCGCGGTCGACGCCGTGGCCGCCGCCCGGCGGATCGACGTCTTCGGCATGGGCGCGAGCGGTTTCGTCGGCCAGGACCTGCACCAGAAGCTGCACCGGATCGGTCTGATGGCGTTCATCTGGACCGACGTCCACGCCGCCCTGACGGCCGCCGCACTGCTCGGCCCGGCGGACGTGGCGATCGGCATCTCCCACTCGGGCGCCACGGCCGACACGGTCGAGCCGCTCCAGGTGGCGGCCGGGCGCGGCGCCACGACGATCGCCCTGACGAACTTCGCCCGCTCGCCGATCGCCGAGAGCGCCGACCTGCTGCTGACCACCCGCGCCCACGAGACGCCGTACCGGTCCGGTGCCACCGCCAGCCGCATCGCCCAACTCGCGCTCGTGGACTGCCTGTTCGTGGGAGTAGCCCAACGCTCCTACGATCACGCCACCGAGGCCATCAGCGGGACCTGGGGCGCCATCCACGGCCGGGGCACCCGCCGCCTGCCGTCGACACCGCCCGCGAACGACTGACACCGACGGCTGGGACGAGAGGGCCCGGCCGGCCGCGTTCCCCGGCCACCTCGACGGCGCCACGCCCTCGGCACGCCAATTTCCGCGTTCACGGAAAATCGACATGCCGCACACGGAATATTCCTCAGCCGCCCGCCGTGACGGAATTATCGTCCCGCGACGACAGCGGTGACGTGCTACTGTCGACGTCAGTTGCAGTTGTGGTTGCCTGAACGTTTTTTCGACGGGGTGATCATCGCGGCGACCGGAGTCCGCACAGGGCGCACTCCGAGCACCGTCCCCCAAGGAGAAAAAATGGCTACCGGCACCGTGAAGTGGTTCAACTCGGAAAAGGGCTTCGGCTTCATCGAGCAGGACGGCGGCGGCCCCGACGTCTTCGCCCACTACTCGAACATCGCCACCCAGGGCTTCCGTGAGCTGCAGGAGGGCCAGAAGGTGACCTTCGAGATCGGTCAGGGCCAGAAGGGCCCGACCGCCGAGAACATCGTCCCCGCCTGACACCACTGGCACTGACGCATACTTTCGCAGCTGGGGCCCGCACCTTGGGGTGCGGGCCCCAGCTAGCCGTGTTTCAGGTCACCCCGACCCCACACCCCATCGTCATCGGCTCGTTCTCGCGATTCTCTGCGCCGTTCAAGTGCTGCGGGAATTTCTCGGTACGCGCCCGCACCAGGAAAGGTGCTGCATGAGCGGCGCACGCACAACACGCAGATTCGGGCGTTCCACGAACCCCGCCGGCACCGGCCGACCCGTCGGCCCACGCCGGTCCAAAGGCAACGGGCGCAGGCCGGTCGCGGCGCAGGGAGAATTCGCGCTGCCGAAGACGGTGACGCCCGCGCTGCCCGCGGCCGAGTCGTTCGCCGAGCTCGCCATGCCGGCGCGGCTGCTGGAAACCCTCGGCCGGGAAGGCGTGACCGCGCCGTTCCCGATCCAGGCGGCGACCCTGCCGGACTCCCTGGCCGGCCGTGACGTACTCGGCCGTGGCCGCACCGGCTCGGGCAAGACCCTCGCCTTCGGCCTCGCGGTGCTCTCCCGTACGGCGGGCCGGCGCGCCGAACCCCGTCGGCCCCTCGCCCTCGTCCTGGTCCCCACGCGCGAGCTGGCCCAGCAGGTCACCGACGCGCTCACCCCGTACGCCCGCTCCGTGGGGCTGCGGCCGGCCACCGTGGTCGGCGGGATGTCGATAGGCAGGCAGGCCGGTGCGCTGCGGGCGGGCGCCGAGGTCGTCGTCGCGACCCCGGGCCGGCTCAAGGACCTCATCGACCGCGGTGACTGCCGGCTGGACGACGTCGACATCACCGTCCTGGACGAGGCCGACCAGATGGCCGACATGGGCTTCATGCCCCAGGTCACCGCGCTGCTCGACCAGGTGCGCCCCGACGGGCAGCGGATGCTCTTCTCCGCCACCCTGGACCGCAACGTCGACCGGCTGGTCCGCCGCTACCTGAACGACCCGGTGGTCCACTCCGTCGACCCCTCGGCGGGCGCCGTCACCACGATGGAACACCACGTCCTGCACGTCCACGACACGGACAAGCACCAGACGGCCACCGAGATCGCGGCCCGGGACGGCCGAGTGATCATGTTCCTGGACACCAAGCACGCGGTGGACCGGATGACCAAGCACCTGCTGCACAGCGGCGTCCGCGCCGCCGCCCTGCACGGCGGCAAGTCGCAGCCGCAGCGCACCCGGACCCTCGCGCAGTTCAAGAGCGGACTGGTGACGGCACTGGTGGCGACCAACGTCGCGGCGCGCGGCATCCACGTCGACAACCTCGACCTGGTCGTCAACGTGGACCCGCCCAGCGACCACAAGGACTACCTGCACCGCGGCGGCCGGACCGCCCGCGCCGGCGAGTCCGGCAGCGTGGTCACCCTGGTGACCCCCGACCAGCGCCGCGCGATGAGCCGGCTGATGGCGGCGGCCGGCATCAGCCCGCGGATCACCCCGGTACGCGCGGGCGACGCGGAGCTGAACCGCATCACGGGCGCCCAGACGCCCCCCGGTGTCCCGGTGGTCATCACGGAGCCGGCCCCGGAACGCGCCCCGCGCCGGGCCAAGCCCTCGTCGGCCCGCGGCCGTCGCGGCGGCGCCGCCAAGGGCCGTCCCACCGGCGAAGCGCCGCGCCGCGGACCGCGCCGCCGGCCCGGCGGCGCCGACACCGCCGCCTAGTCCGCTCGTTCGGATCGGGCCGGGCCCGGGGGCCCGGCACCGCCCGTGTCCCCGCGGTCCGGCCCGATCCGCTGATCCGCTCCCGCCCCCGGTACGCCCGCTCCCCTTCTCCCTGTGAGGCGCCATGCGCTGTGTCATCGCCCGGTACCCGTTCGAGCTGACCCCGGCCGGGGTGCTCGCTTCCATGAAGGGCGTCAAGCCCGAGGCCATCACGGGTGAGTCCGTGACCATCGGCCGCCGCCGCTACCCCGTCAAGCAGGTGGGCGCGGTCATCACCGGACAGGACCGCCGTGACTTCACCGGCGGCGAGGTCACCCGGGCCATGGCCCGCCTCGGCTTCACCTGCCACGCCCACCCCGAGGCCGCGCCCGCTCCCACTCCGCTGCAGGCGGCATCGGAGCTGCTCGGCGGCACGCCCGACCTCCCGTGACCTTCCGCGACCTTTGGTGAACGGCGCCCGCACGGCGTCGAACGCCTCCGGACCCGAACGCCTCGAGGCCCTGGTGCCACACCGCACCAGGGCCTTCGCAGCGCCCGGCGGCAAGGTGTCACGACAGCGGGCGATCCGCTGAGAGAAGTCCTTCGGTCCTCCGGTGCTGAGACGCGGAGCCTTGGTACACGTCCGTGACGATGCCGGCCGGCCCTGCGAAGGGGAGGAACGTGGCGCGGTCACGTCGGCCGGCCGGAAGGTCGGCCGGGGCGTGGCGCGGTGTGTTCCCAGGGGATTCGGGGGGTCTGCCGGTCGCCTCATCGCGGGCGGAGGGAGGTGAGCCAGCGGGCGTCCTGGAACTCGGGTGGGACCTCGTCCTCCCATGGGTCGATCCCGCGGCGCTCCAGCTCGTCGAACCACCGGTCCCGCTGCGACTCGGGAAGGCGCCGTCCGCACCAGGGGCAGAACTCGATGGTGATGTGCGACCGGCCGCCGTCGTGGACGATCAGCCCGTACTCCTGGAACTCGGCCGAGAAGTCGATCAGCGCGTCCGGACAGTCGAAAGGGTCGTCGTGCTGGTCGCAGCGCGCGTTCACGCGGTCGGTCATCGCCTCGCAGCAGTGCGGGGCGGGTGTGGCGGGCGCGCTGTGCGCGGTCATGGTCTCGGCCCCCCGTCGGTCCGCGTCGTCATCGAAAACAGATCGGAAACAGATCGGAAGTAGATCACGACGCCGGCCGACGGAGAGCCTCGGCCCGGCGGGGCCCTACTTGATGCCCGTCGTGGCGATCCCCTGCGTGATCTGTCGCTGGAAGACCAGGAAGACCGCGATGAGGGGGAGGAGGCCGAGGACGGAGGAGGCCATGACCTCGGCGTACTGGATGTTGGTGTTGTTCACCAGGGAGGCCAGGCCGACGGGGATGGTCTGGGACTTGGTCTGGTTGAGGACCAGCAGGGGCCACAGGAAGGAGTTCCAGGAGGTGATGAAGGTGAGGATCGCGACCGTGGACAGGGCCGGGCGGCAGATGGGCATGCACACCGTCGCGTACACCCTCCACCAGCTCGCCCCGTCGATGCGCGCGGCCTCGATCAGCGGCATGGGGATGCCGCGGAAGAACGCCTGGAAGACGAAGACCGAGACCGGCGCCGCGACCGACGGCAGGATCAGGGCCCAGAAGGTGCCGAGCAGGTGCAGGGACCGGTACTCGATGAACTGCGGCAGCACCAGAGCCTCGCTCGGCAGCATCAGGCCCGCCGCGACCAGCGCCATGACCACGGCCCGGCCGCGGTAGCGCAGGAAGGCCAGCGCGAAGCCCGCCATCGAGCAGAAGGCCACCGTGAACACGACGGCGAGGGTCGAGATGACCAGGCTGTTGAGGTACCAGGTGCCGATCGGGTAGTTGTCCCACGCGTAGGAGTAGGCGTGCAGCGACCAGCCGCCGGCGAACGGCGAGGTCGGGTCCTGGGTGATCGACCCGTCCGCGCGCAGCGAGGTGACCAGCGCCCACACGAAGGGCACCAGCCAGATCAGGGCGAACAGGGTCAGGCACACGGCGCAGAGCCGGTTGAAGAGCTTCGCGCCGTCGACGGCCGGCGTGCCCTGCCGCGCGGCGGCCGTGGGGCGGGTGGTGATGATGGTCATGGGGTCCTCCGCTCAGGCCGCGGTGCTGTTCGCGCGCCGGCGCCGCAGCCCGTACCAGGCCGCCGATACCGCGACGATGACGACGAAATAGACCATGGTGGCGGCGGCGCCGTAGCCACCCCGGTACGAGGTGAAGCCGGTGTCGTAGATGTATTCGATGACCGGGCGGGTGGACTGGTTCGGGCCGCCGGTCAGCAGCAGGTAGATCTGGTCGAAGACCTTCAGGGAGGCCAGGATCTGGAGGATCAGGACCAGGCTCGTGGTCCGGCCGAGCAGCGGCACCGTGATGTGCCGGATCTGCTGCCAGGGGCTCGCCCCGTCGATGGCCGCCGCCTCGTACACGTCCGGTGGGACGTCCTGGATGGCGGCGGTGTAGAGGACGAAGTTGAAGCCGAACGTCCACCACAGGGTCATCAGCGTCACGGCGGTCCAGCCGCCGGCGGTGCTGCCGATGAAGTCGGGCACCGGCAGTCCGACCGCGCCGAACAGCTTCGGCAGCAGCCCGATCTGCGGGGTGTACATCCACAGGAAGATCAGCGCGACCACGGACGACGGCACGACGTACGGCGCGAAGAAGGCCACCCGGTAGAAGACCCGGCCGCGCCGCATGCGGGAGGCGAGGACGGCGACGACCAGGGCGAGGATCACCAGCGGGGGCGTGGTCAGCAGGGTGAAGACCACCGAGTGCCACATGGCGTCCCAGAACTGGGAGTCGGTGACCACCTCCCGGTAGTTCGCCAGGCCGACGAAGTCGCCGAGCCCGCTCTTGACGGTGGTGGTGTTGAAGAAGCTCAAGCCCATGCCCACCAGCAGCGGGCCGACCAGGAACAGCAGGTAGATCACGAGGAAGGGGGCGGTGAGCAGCGCACCGGCCCGGCGTTCGGAACGGGGCGGCCGGTCGGCGGGCGGGATCGTTGCGGACGCCGCGGGTGCCGGTCGCGTCGGGACGACGGTCGTCATGGTGGCTGCCTCCTACTTCATCGTGACCGGCGGTCGGGCCGTGGTGTACCGCTTCAGGTCGGAGCGCATGCTCGAGACCATGCCCTGGGGCGAGATCCGTCCGGCGAGGGCCTCGATGATCGTTCCGCCCACGACGCTCTGGAAGTCCGAGCCCGCGCCGGTGTACCAGGCCACCGGGTCGTACTGGGCGTCGAAGGCGGCCTGGACGTAGTTGCGCTGCGGCGACTGGTCGAGGAACGCCTTGCCGCGCTGGGTGGGCAGCCAGGCGGGGATGTGCCCGCCCTCGGCCCATACGGCACTGTGGTCGAGGAGGCTCTTGATGAACTTCGCCGCGGTGTGCGTGCGGGCGTCCGAGCGCTTGGCGCTGCGCGGGACGACCAGCGCGTGCGAGTCGGCGTACGCCACCGGCTTCGGCCCGAGCAGCGCCGGGAACGGCACCACGTCGAAGCGCAGGCCCTTCACCAGCCGGTAGGAGGGTATCTGCCACTCGCCGTCGAAGAGGAAGCCGGCCTTGCCCGTGCTGAACAGGGCGTTCGCGCCGGAACCGGTGAGGTTCCTCGGCATCAGGCCGCCGGCGGTGAGGCTCTGCATGAAGGAGATCGTCTCCTGCATCGCCTCACCGTCGATGTCGACCTTCGTCCCGGAGTCCGTGACGACCGGGCCGGCCAGACCGGAGTAGATCATGCTGAAGTAGCGCCACGCCGTGGACGGGTCCGCGGTGATCGACATCACCGCGCCGTACTGGGCCCCGGCGGTCTCCTTCATCGCCTTCACGGCGTCGAGGAAGTCCTCCTTGCCCTTGAGCGGGGCCAGGCCGTCGCCGGCCGTGTTCAGCAGTCCGGCCTTCCTGGCCAGGTCCACGTTGTAGTAGAGGACGAAGGGGTGGGTGTCCAGGGGGACCGCGTACACGGTGCCGTTCACGGTGGCCTTCTTCCAGGCCGCGGGTGTGAACCGGTCCTCGGTCACACCCAGCTCGCTCGCTCCGGTCCGCTCGATCGGCTCCAGCAGGCCGGAGGCGGCCAGCAGCGGCAGCCGGGACAGGTGGGTGATGCCGACGTCCGGGGGCGTGCCGCTCGCGGTGGCCAGCGCCAGTTTCGTGTAGTACGGGTTGCCCCAGCCCAGGATGGTGGCCTCCAGCGAGGTGCCGGGATTGGCCTTGCGGAAGGCGTCCTCCATCAGCACCATGTTGGCGCCGTCACCACCGGTGAACAGGTTCCAGAAGATGACGTCCGCGGTGTTCGGCTGTGAGCCCGTCAGGCCGGACGCGAGCGGGGAGGAGCACGCCGCGAGCCCGCCGGTCAGGGCAAGACCACCGCCAAGGGCCAGGAATCGACGGCGTGCCATCGCTCCGCTCATGGGGGTATTCACCTCGTTGATTCGATGTGAACTCGATGGCGCAGACCTTGGCACACGATTTGCAACGATGCAATAGGTTGTCCGTCAAGAAGCCGGAAGCCCTTCTGAGCAGGGGCCCGGCGGCGGCCGGCGGACAGACGGCGGCCGGGACCGGCGGGCAGAGCACGCGCGGACGGCGTGCGGGGCGGGCGTCGGGACGTACGGGGCCCGGGGCCGCCGCCGGTACGGGAACCCGGTGCCGGTGCGGGCCCATCGCGTACGACGCGCCCCGCGCCCCTCACCGCCCCGCCGACCGCCACCGCGACGACTCGCGCACCACCAGCCGGAACGGCGTGGCCTCCTGTGCCGCCGCCGTGACCTCGGCCCCGGACTCCTCGGGCGTCCCGGACCTTGCCGTCTGTTCCTCCAGCAGGGCGAGCGCGCGCTCGGCGATGACGTCCAGGTCGGGGGCGATCGAGGTGAGCGGCGGGTGGGTGTACGCCGCCTCCTGGATGTCGTCGATGCCGGCCACCGCGACGTCCTCGGGCACCCGCACCCCGGAGGCGTCCAGCGCCCGCAGCGCGCCGACCGCCAGCGCGTCGTTGAAGGCGAAGACCGCGTCGGGCAGCGGGCCGTCGCCCTCCAGGAGCTCCCGCACGGCCGCGTAGCCCTGCTCCCTGGTCCAGTCCTCGACCGGCACGACCAGCCAGTTCACCCGCCGCACCCGGGCCGCCGACAGCGCCTGCCGGTAGCCCTCGGTGCGCTGGCGGCCGTTCTCGCTGCCGTTCTGCCCGAGCGCGACGATCCTGCGGCAGCCCTGTTCCAGCAGGTGTTCCACCGCTGTGCGGGCCGCGGCCACATTGTCGATCCCGACCCGCGGGAACTGGTCGCCGACGCTGTGCTCACCCAGCATGACCAGCGGGAAGTCGGGTTTCCGTGCCCCGGCGCCGGCCGGCGGCACGGTCAGGGCGCTCAGCAGCACCCCGTCGGCGACGTTGGTCAGACCGCCGTCGAGGATGCGCCGCTCCACCTCGCTGTCGCCCGCGGTCGCCTCCACGAGCACCGTGATGCCGCGCCGGCCCGCGGCCCTGATGACGGCCTGGGCGAGCTCGGCGAAGTACGGCTCGGCGAGGAAGGGCACCGCCAGCGCGATGAACCCGGTGCGGCCCGAACGCAGGCCGCGTGCCAGGTAGTCCATCCGGTAGCCCAGCTCGTCCAGCGAGCGCTGCACCTTGGCGCGGGTGTCCGGGCTCACGTGCGGATAGCCGCTGACCACGTTCGACACCGTCCGCACCGAGACGCCGGCGTGCTCGGCCACATCCCGCATCCGCACCCTGGCCACTTGCGGCCCCCTTCCCGTCGAGTCGGCCCTCGGAGCCTGTGTGCGCACCCGCGTCCGGGGCCGAGGCGCGTTCCGGACGGGGGTCCGCACACAGGCTCTCAGAGTCTGCCGCACCCGCGGCCCCGGCATGGAGCCGCGCCCTCCGCCTCGCGCCCGTCTCGTCTCCGGCCGGGCCTTGCATCGATGCAAATGATCACTCATGATGGCAGGGCTTCGATTCTGAAAACGCCGATCAGCGCCGAAACCCGGTATGCCCGGCATGCCGGAGAAGGCAGAAGGAGGACTCGTGAGGGCGAGCGAGCAGGACGGGACGTATCCGAGGCCGCTCCTGCGACGGGAGCGGTGGCACAGCCTCGACGGAGTCTGGGACTTCGCCTACGACGACGACGGCGCCGGTGAGCGCGACGCGTGGTTCGCGCGGGACGGGGCCGGAGTCTTCGACCGGCGCATCACCGTCCCGTTCCCGCCCGAGGCCCCCGCCTCCGGGATCGGCGAGACGGCCCCGCACCGCGTGGTCTGGTACCGCCGCCGCATCCCCCACGAGACCCTCGCGGCCGCCGGCGGCGAGCGCGCCCTGGTGCACTTCGGCGCCGTCGACCACCGGGCCAAGGTCTGGCTGGACGGCCGGCTCGTGGCCGAACACGTTGGCGGGCAGACCCCCTTCACCGCCGACGTCACCGGCGCGCTGCGCCCCGGCGCCGACGAACACGTGCTCGTCGTCCGCGCCGAGGACGACCCCGCCGACCTCGCCCAGCCCCGCGGCAAGCAGGACTGGCAGGACCGCCCGCACGCCGTCTGGTACGAGCGGACCACCGGCATCTGGCAGACCGTGTGGACGGAGACGGTGACCGCCCAGCACGTCACCGACCTGGCCTGGATCCCCGACCCCGCGCGCGGCGTGGTCGCCGAGGTCACCCTCGCCGAGGTCCCCGCCGCCCCGCTGTCGGTGGACGTCGTGCTCAGCCACGGCGACGAGGTGCTGGCCCGGAGCACCACCGAGGTCTGCACCCCGCGCAGCCGGATCGACCTCGTCATCCCCGCCCTGCGCAACGGCATCGACCGCGAGGACCTGCTGTGGAGCCCCGAGCGGCCCACCCTGATCGACGCCCGGGTCACCGTCCGCGACGCCGCCGCCTCGGCCGTCCTCGACACCGTCGACAGCTACGTCGGACTGCGCAGCGCCGGCGTCGGCCACGGTGCCTTCCTGCTCAACGACCGTCCCTACTACGTGCGTTCGGTGCTCAACCAGGGCTATCGCACGGACACCCTGATCGCCAACGCCGGCACCGGGGAACTGCGCCGCGAGGTCGAGCTGATCAAGGCGATGGGCTTCAACGCGGTCCGGGTCCACCAGAAGGCCGAGGACCCCCGCTTCCTGTACTGGGCGGACCGGCTCGGCCTGCTGGTGTGGGGCGAGACCGCCGCCGCCTACGAATTCGGCACCGAGGCCGTGGAACTCCTCACCCGCGAATGGCTGGACCTGGTGCGGCGCGACCGCAGCCACCCGTCCGTCGTCACCTGGGTGCCGATCAACGAGAGCTGGGGCGCCTCGGACATCCCGCACGACCCCGCGCAGCGCCACTACTCCCTCGCCCTGGCGAACCTCACCCGGGCCCTCGACCCCACCCGGCCGGTGCTGTCCAACGAGGGCTGGGAGCACACCGACAGCGACATCCTCGGCGTGCACGACTACTCCGCCGACCCCGAGGAGCTCACCCGGCGCTACGGTGACGCCGCCGCCTTCGACGCGGTGCTGGCAGGCCCCGGTCCCCAGGGCCGCGCGCTGGCGGTCACCCGGCGGCAGAGGGACCGGTACGCCTCGGGCGACGCCCCTCTGATGATCACCGAGTTCGGCGGTCTGTCGCTGCGCGCCGACGAGGACGACTTCTCCTACACCCGCACCAGCTCAGACACCCAGTACGCCGCGTTGCTGGGCGACCTGTTCGCCGCGCTGCGCGACAGCGGCATCGTCGCGGGCTTCTGCTACACGCAGTTCATGGACACCGCCCAGGAGACCAACGGCCTGCTCTTTCCCGACGGTTCGCCCAAGCTGCCGCTGGAGACGATCCGCCGCATCGTCACCGGGGAGAAGGACGGGGCCTCCACGCCGGCCGGCTGAGCCGACGCGGCGCGGGGGGCACGCGGCCACGGCCACGCGCCCCCCGCGCCGACGCACCTCATGTCGTGGTGCACACCGTGCCGTTGAGCGTGAACACCGTCGGCGGCGAGTACGCGCCCGAGTTGGCCCCGGTGAAGCCGAACGACACCGAGTTGCCGCCGTGCGCGGCCAGAGCGGCGTTGTACGACACCGGTGTCGCGACCACGTTCCGGCCGGACTGGCTCACGTTCGCGTTCCAGTACCCCGTCACCGAGACCCCGCTGTCGGGGAAGGCGAACGCCAGGGTCCAGCCGTCGATCGGGTCGGGCCCGGTGTCGGTGACCGTGACCTCGGCGTTGAAGCCGCTGCCCCAGCCCCCGGTGAGCCGGTACGCCACCGCGCAGGTCGACTCGGCGGGCGAGGTGGTGCGGACGGTGACCGGGGCGGAGGCGCGGGACAGCCGCCCGTCCGCGTCCCGGGCCAGGACGTTGAGCGTGTACGTGGTGCCCGGCGTCAGGTTGCGCACGGTCGCCGTGGTCGAGGTCGTGCCGGTGAGCAGCTCGCTGGTGGTGCCCTGCTGCCGGTAGACCTCGTAGCGGACCGGGGTGCCGCCGGTGGACGGCGACCAGGACAGCGTGGCGGTGGTGTCGGTGACCGAGGCGACCTTCGGGGAGCGCGGCGCGCCCAGCGCGGAGGCGGTGCCGCTCTTGGGGTGCAGGGTGACGGTGGTGATCGAGTACGGCGGCAGCGTACGGGACGTGCCGTCGCCGGTCGAGGTCTCGACGGCCGAGGCCCGGTCCCGGAAGACGGCGACGTCGGCGGGCGAGCCGTCCGGCGTGTAGCCGCTCAGCCGCAGACGCGCGGTGTGAGAGGCGGACGGGTCCTTGTTGATCAGCAGCACGCTCAGATCGCCGTCGGCCTGCCGTACGGCGTGCGCGGCCACCAGCGCGTTGTCCGTGCCCGCGTTGACCAGCTGGTCTCCGGGGCGGCCCAGGTGGCTGAGCATCTGTATGCCGTAGTAGGGCGCGAAGGGCGTGTTGACGGGAGGCTCGCAGACCGCGCCCGTGCAGCCCCCGCTGGACAGCAGGCCCATGTCGCCGTAGTCGGTGGCCCCGTCCGGAGCGGTGGAGATCGCGCCGACACCGTTGTGGGTGTCCCACCAGTCCACCGTGAACGCCCCGTTGGCCAGCGCGGTGAGATAGGTGTCGGCCGCGAACAGCGCGTTGGGCTGGGTGTCCATCAGCACGTTGGAGTTGGTCTCGGTCAGCGCGATCGGGGTGTCCGCCGCGCCCGCCGCGTCCAGTTCGGCCCGCAACTGCTGGAGTTCGCCCGCCAGCTGTGCGGGGGTGTTCAGCATGCCGGCGGCGTCGGAGCCGCCCGGGTACCAGTGCACGATCACGAAGTCGGCCTTGCCCGCGACGATCGGGACGACGGTGTGGTTCCAGTCCGCGCTCTCCCCGCTGCCCATCACGCCGTCCGGCCAGTTGCCCGGAGTGGTGAGCACCGCGCCGACCTTGATCGTCGGGTCGGCCGCCTTCATCGCGGAGATGTAGTCCAGCACGCCGTGCGCGTAGGCGGTCGGGGAGGTGTCGGCGTGTTCGTCCGTCTCCCAGCCGGAGCCGTAATGGCCGTTGCCGTACAGCTCGTTGCCCACCTCCCAGAACTTCGCGCCGTACTTCTTGGTGACGTTGGCGTACCGCACCCAGCCGGCCGCCTCGTCCGGGGTGCCGGAGCCGTAGTTCGCGATCAGGATCGGCTGGGCGCCCACCTTCTGGACGGTGCCCATGAAGGAGTCGAAGTCGGTGCCCGGCGCGACGTAGCCGCCGGGAGCGGTGTGCGTCTGCCAGTGGTAGATGTCGCCGTAGCTTCCGCCCGGGTAGCGGAGCATGCCGATGCCGGCGGCCTTGATCAGGTCCTGGGTGTCGGAGGTGTTCATGTGCGCGTCCCAGATCGCGCTGTTGAGCCCGTACGCGGTGTCCGGGATGGTGCCGAGGCCCTGGTCGGCGTTGACGGTGACGTCGACCGCGGCGGAGGCGTCGGCGGCGGTGGTGTCGGCCGCGGCGGCGGGCAGCCGGCCGGCGGTGGCCAGCAGCGCGGCGGCCACCGCCCCGGCGGTCAGGGCCCGGCGCACGGGCCCGGGTCCGCGCAGCGGCGTGCGGGCCGGCCGGCCCGGCGGTCTGCGGACGTGCGGTTCGACAGCGTGCACGGCGGTTCTCACCTTCGTCGCGTGGAGGTCGAGGCGGGGTGTGCTGCGTGCGGGCGCTCCTGGCGGGGGTGGGAGGGTGCGGGAGGGCAGGGGGGTGTGCGTGACACAGGGTGTGGGAGCGCTCCCATATTGTGAGGGGTCGGCCGTGGTGGCTGTCAATAAGCGTGCGGGGACGGACCGGCCGCCCCGGAGGGCGGGCACAGGAAGTGCCCCTCGGCGCCCGGGCCCTCGCCGGTCCCCGCCGTGTGATGCTGGCGCCATGACTGATCACCGCGAGATCGCCGTCGTCCGCCGACCGGGCCGGACCCTTCCCGCCGAGGACGGCCTGGCCGCGTTGCTGGCGGCCTACCACCTTCGGACGGAGGCCGAGAAGGGCGAACCGGTGGCCGATGTGGACGGGCTGCCGGATCGCTACCGGGCGGAGATCAGCGATCCCCGGACCGCGTTCGCCGGCGATACCGTGCTGCTCGCTCTCCATGGGGACACCGCTGTGGGGTGTGTGGTGGTGACCTCCCTGGCCGACGGGCAGTCGGAGATCAAGAGGCTCTGGACCGACCCCGGGTTCCGTGGCCGGGGCATCGCGTCCGCCTTGCTCGGCGCCGCGCTCGCTCATGCCGCGGAGGACGGCGCGGACAGCGTCCGGCTCTCGGTGTGGGAGTGGCGGACCGCCGCCATCGCCCTCTACGAACGACTCGGCTTCACCGTCACCCGGTCATGGGACGAGCGGGATCGACTGGTGTGCATGCGGCGCGCCGCACGAGCGGTCGTAGCCGATCGCTGACGGCCACGACGATGACGGCCGACGAACGGTCGCAGCCGATCGTCGACCGCCGCGACGAGGACGGCCGCCCCGCCCGGGCACGCTGGGGCCCCGCTCCCTGACCTGGCCTGATCCGAACGAAGGACCCTGGCGCCCGCGTACCCTGTTGGGCGTGTCAGCCCCCGCTCCGCGCCGTGTCGCCGTCCTCGTGCTCGAGGGCGCGAAGCCGCTCGACGTCGGGATCCCGGCGCAGGTGTTCACCACGCGGGCGAGCATGCCCTACGAAGTGCGGGTGTGCGGGCCGGCGCCCGGCCTGGTGACCGGCGGCGACGGTCTGTCGTACCACGTCGCCCACGGACCGGCCGCCCTGGAGTGGGCGGACATCGTCTTCATCCCCGGCTACCGGTTCCCGGACCGCGAGGATCCGCCGCGAGCCGTCGTCGAGGCGCTGATCGCGGCCCATCAGCGGGGCGCGCGGCTCGCCGCCATCTCGACGGGCGCGTTCGCGCTCGCCGCCACGGGACTCCTGGACGGCAGACGCGCCACGACGCACTGGCACTACTCGGCGGCGCTCGCGGCCAAGCACCCGCTCGTCGAGGTCGACGAGAACGTCCTGTTCGTCGACGAGGGCAGCGTGCTGACCTCGGCCGGAGCCGCCTCGGGCATCGACCTGTGCCTGCACATCCTCCGCGGCGACCTCGGGGTGGCCGCCTCCAACCACGCGGCACGGCGTCTCGTCGCCGCCCCCTACCGCAGCGGCGGCCAGGCGCAGTACGTCCCGCGCAGCGTGCCCGAACCGCTGGGCGAGCGCTTCGCCGCCACCCGCGAATGGGCGCTGCACCGGCTCGGCGAGCCGCTCACCCTCGACGTGCTGGCCCGGCACGCGGCGGTCTCGCCGCGCACGCTCTCGCGGCGCTTCGTCGAGGACACGGGCTACACGCCGATGCAGTGGGTCATGCGGGCCCGCATCGACGTGGCCCGTGAGCTGCTCGAACGTTCGCAGCGGAGCGTCGAGCGGATCGCCGCCGACGTCGGTCTGGGCACCGGCGCCAACCTGCGGCTGCACTTCCAGCGCATCCTCGGCACCACACCGAGCGAGTACCGGCGCACCTTCGCCCGGAGCGAGTGAGGGGCCTGGGGCCCGCACCCGTGGCGGGATCCTTGCGGACCGTGGCACTCACGCCGCTGTCCCGGACCGCGGACAGGGGCGATCTTGGTGATGACCAGCCAGAAGGGACACCATTCATGACCCGCATCGCCATCAACGGATTCGGCCGCATCGGACGCAACGTGCTGCGCGCCCTGCTGGAGCGCGACAGCGACCTGGAGATCGTCGCCGTCAACGACCTCACCGAGCCCGCGACCCTCGCCCGGCTGCTCGCCTACGACACGACCGCCGGCCGGCTCGGACGCCCGGTGACCGTCGACGGCAACACCCTCGTCGTCGACGGCCGCCGCATCACGGTGCTCGCCGAGCGCGACCCGGCGCGGCTGCCGTGGGCCGAACTCGGCGTCGACATCGCCCTGGAGGCGACCGGCCGCTTCACCTCGGCCAAGGCCGCCCGCGCCCACCTCGACGCGGGCGCGGCCAAGGTGCTCGTCAGCGCGCCCTCGGACGGGGCCGACGTCACCCTCGCCTTCGGCGTCAACACCGACGCGTACGACCCGGCGGTGCACACGGTCGTCTCGAACGCCTCGTGCACGACCAACGCGCTCGCGCCGCTCGCCGCGGTGCTCGACGAACTCGCCGGCATCGAGCACGGGTTCATGACCACGGTGCACGCCTACACCCAGGAGCAGAACCTTCAGGACGGTCCGCACCGCGACGCCCGCCGCGCCCGTGCCGCCGCCGTCAACATCGTGCCCACCACGACGGGCGCCGCCAAGGCGATCGGCCTCGTGCTGCCCGCCCTGGACGGCAAGCTGTCGGGCGACTCGATCCGCGTGCCGGTCCCGGTGGGCTCCATCGTCGAGCTGAACACGACCGTCGCCCGCGACGTCACGCGCGACGACGTCCTGGAGGCGTACCGCGCCGCCGCGCGGGGGCCGCTCGCCGGCATCCTCGAGTACTCGGAGGACCCGCTGGTGTCGTCCGACATCACCGGCAACCCGGCCTCCTCGATCTTCGACTCGGCCCTCACCCGTGTCGACGGCCGTCACGTCAAGGTGGTCGCCTGGTACGACAACGAGTGGGGCTTCTCCAACCGTGTGATCGACACCCTCGAACTCCTCGCCGGCCGCTGACCGCTGACCGCGAGCGGGGCGGTCTCCGTCTCCGGAGGCCGCCCACACCCGCACCGAGGTCCGCCCCACGGGGCGGGCCTTTCGTGTTGCGGGCGCGGGAGGGGCCGCCCATGGTGGTGTGCGGAGGCGCTCCGCGGCACGATCCGCGTCGGCCGGATCCGCGGCGGCGCCCGAGTGGCGGTGACGCACGCCTTCACGCGGCGTGTCGTGGAGATCGGCATTCCGCTTGCGGTCGGTCTTCTGTGACACTTTCAGGAACCGGCCGTCGACTTCGGCTACTTAACATCCATTCAGCCGCCACCCCCCAGCCTCGTCGATCACCGGACACGACGCGTTCGACGAGGGGCGGCATCAAGACCCCTCTTCTCCACGGCCACGCACCAGGAGCTTTCGATGCCCATCGCCATCGCCCGCCGCAGTGTCCTGACCGCCGCCACTGCGGCGCTCGCCGGCGCCCTCGCGGCCACCGCCGTCGTGCCCGCGGCGACGGCCTCGGCCGCCACCGCACGGACCACAGCACGGACCGTCGCCGGCGCGGTCGGCACCGACCCGGGCGCCCGCTACGCCGGCAAGGCCGTGGCCATCGGCGGGAACATGGTCGCCGTCCTGCGCGACGACCCCGAGGCGGGCGGCCCGGAAGCGTGGATCCGCGCCGAGTCGGCGCACTGGAAGCCGGGCGACGCGTACATGTCCCGCGTCCTCGCCAAGCTCGACTCCACCCACCGCACGGCCCGGCAGGGCGGCCTGTCCCTGGAGCTGACGGGCGTCACCGGATCCGCTCCCGCGCTGGGGGTGCGCACCGCCGCGGGCAGCACCACGACCTACGCGCTCCCCAAGGCCGGCACCCCCGACGCACGGGGCTGCACCATCATCAAGGAGGCCCCCGTCGGAGCCGGGACCGTCGCCGTGCTGAGCAACGGCCCCACCGGCCCGCAGGCCTTCTTCGAGGACGCCGGCGACGGCACGCGCTTCGGCGGCGTCGTCGACCGTGCGAGGCCGGCGCTGCCCGCGAGCGCCGGCTTCGTCGCCCGTATCGTCAGCCCCTCGGGCTCCGCGCCCGTGCTCGTCACCGACATGGAGGGCGGCGGCCACCCCGCCACCACGACGGCCTTCCCGAAGCCCGGCTGCGTGAGGTGACGCCGAGGCGTCACCCGTGCGAAGGACGGCTCCGCCGCGGTGTGCGGCGGAGCCGTCGCCTTTTCGGATGACTGTCGCTTCTCGCCGCGGATCGCCGGTGACCATCGCGGAATCACCGGATGTCACCCGGGACGACACCGCCCCGTCCCACCGGCCCGGCTTCCGATCCCTCGCCCTTGGGCTGGCGGTATGGAAGCGGTTCTGGTCAGCGCGTGTCTGCGGGGTGTGCCGTGCCGGTTCGACGGACGGCACAAGGCGGTGCCGGGGCTCGCGGAGGCGGTGGCCGGCCGTGAGGTCGTCCCCTTCTGCCCGGAGGTCGCCGGCGGCCTCGCGACACCGCGCCGGCCCGCGGAGCTGGTGGGCGGCGACGGGCACGACGTGCTCGACGGGGCGGCGCGGGTCGTGGACGACACCGGACGCGATGTGACGGCCCGGTTCCTGGACGGGGCCCGCAGCGCGCTCGAGAGGGCCCGGCAGACGGGCTGCGCCGAGGCGTTGCTCATGCCGCGCAGCCCGTCGTGCGGCCGGGGCGCGGTGTACGACGGCTCGTTCACGGGCGCGCTGACGCCCGGCGACGGAGTGACGGCGGCGCTGTTGGAACGGGCCGGCATCGCCGTACGGCCCGCACCCGGGATGTGAGACCGTACGGCGGCCGAGGGTTCCGGCTCACGCCGTCAGCAGCACGCCGCCGTACGAGACGCCGGCGATGACCACCCAGGAGCACAGGCCGAGCGCCGCCACCCGGCCCCCGCCGCGCACCAGGGACGGCAGGTGGACGGCGCTGCCGAGGCCCACGAGGGCGGCGGCGAGCAGGAGTTCCTGGACCTGGTGGGCGGCGGTGAGGGCGGTCCGCGGGAGCAGGCCGGTGGAGCGCAGCGCGGTCATGGCGAGGAAGCCGGCGACGAAGAGCGGCACGATCGGGGCCCGTCGGCCGCCGCGTGCGCCGCTCGGCGCGGTGGGGGCGCCGGCCGCCGCCGCGCCCGCCCGGCGGTGGCGCAGGGACAGTCCGACCGCGGCGACCAGGGGTGCGAGCATCGCCACCCGGATCAGTTTGACGAGGACCGCTTCGCGCAGGGCGGTCGGCCCGGCGGTCTGGGCGGTCGCCACCACCTGGCCCACGTCGTGCACACCCGCGCCCACCCAGCGCCCGAACTGCGTGGCGTCGAGGCCCAACGGCTGCCGCAGCAGCGGCAGGACGACGATCGCGAGGGTGCCGCACAGCGTCACCACCGCCACCGCGGTGGCCACGTCCTCCTCCTCGCTGTCCGACACGTCGCTCATGGCGCCGATGGCCGAGGCGCCGCAGATCGCGTAACCGGTCGCGATGAGCAGCGGCAGATCGCCGGGCAGCTTCATACGACGGCCGAGCCACACCGTGCCGCCGAAGGTCGCGGCGACGGTGCACAGCACCATCGCGACGGTCTCCCAGCCCAGGCCGGCCACGTCGCCGAGGCCGATGCTCAGTCCGAGGAGCACGACACCGGCCCGCATGAGGCGCTTGCCGGCGAAGGTGAGGCCGGGGCGTGCCGCGCCCCGGACGACGGCGCGCAGCCGCGGCAGGTGAGCGGCGGCGACGCCGAGCACGATGGCGGCGGTCAGCATGGGCACGGCGGGCAGCAGCCGGTGCGCCGTCCAGGCCAGCGCCACCCCGAGGGCGGCCATCGCCAGGCCGGGGAGCTCGGCGCGGGCGCCGCCGGCCGTGGGCCGCCGCTCAGGCGTCCGGGGGGCCGCCGGGGCGGTGCTCTCCTTCCGGCCGTGCGTCGGGGTGGTGCTCTGCTGCCGCGTGCGGGTCGGGCTCCCGGTCGTCGGGCCGCGCCCGGTCACCGCTCGCCGGCCGGCGGTTCGTAGGTGCGGCGGACGCTGGTGCCCAGGCGGGTGATGTCGGCTCCGTAGACGTGCAGGGAGATCGCCTTGTCCTGTCCCGCGTTCCGGACGCGGTGGATGTCGCCGGGCGGTGCGAAGCCGCACACGTCGCCCTGCTCGTTGACGACGTCGGCGGTGGCGATGAGCCGGGCGCCGGCCGGGCCGGGGACCAGCGCGTAGCGGCGTTCGTGTTCGCGGCCCTGATGGACGCCGGTGACGCACCAGGAGACGTGGTCGTGGACGGTGGTGCGCTGGCCCGGCAGCCAGACCAGGGAGACGATCGAGAAGCTGCCGTCCGGCTCGGCGTGCAGGACGTGCTGGCGGTAGTGGCCGGGGTCGCCCTCGCGCTGACGGTCGGTCAGCAGGTCGTCGGCGCCGAGGTGCGGCGCGAGACACTCGCCGACCAGGCGGGCCGTGCGATCGTGGGGCAGGCCGCGCCCGACTGTTTCCCTCACCTCGTGGACGAGACGGTCGAGGCGAGTGGTCGCCGCCGTGCGCGTCCGGGCCTTGGAAGTGGTCATGCTGGCAGCGTCCGGCCTCGCGGGACCTCGCGTCCAACGACGGTTTCTTCGGTTCCGCCCAAGCGGCGCTTATGGATGCGGGTGCGGGCCGCGGCCTCTGCGCGCCGGTCGCCCGCGGTGGTGCGTGGCCGGCGTGCGGCGGGTCAGCAGCCGACGCGGCGTTCGGCCACGGTCTTGATCGTCTCGACCACCAGGGCGGTCGCCGGGATCCGCAGGTGCTCGCGCAGCACGTAGGCCGAGATCCGGCGGCGCACCGCCGGTTCCAGGGCCCGGCCGGCGACTCGGTCGAGCCTGAGGAAGGACAGCACGAGGCTCGGCATCATGGCGACGCCCAGGCCTTCGGCGACCAGCGACTGCACGACCAGGCCGTCATCGGTGGTGAAGGCGATGTCGGGGGCGAAGCCCAGTTCGGCGCACTCGTGCAGGAAGTGGGTGCGGCAGCGCGCGCATCCGGCGATCCAGCGGTCGTCGGCGAAGTCGGCGAGCCGCACCGCCCGTCGCCGGGCCTGCGGGTGACCGATCGGCATCAGCACCGTCAGCTGGTCCTCCAGCAGCGGGATCTCCACCACCTCGTCGGGCACGGCCTCCCGCGGACCGGGGTAGGTGAAGGCCAGCGTGATGTCGCACTCGCCGCGCGCGAGCCGCTGGAGCGAGTCGGGCGGCTCGTCCTCCAGCAGGTTCACCCGTATCCCGGGGTGGTCGGCGGCGAGACGGGCCAGGGCCTCGGGGACGAGGGTGGCGCTCGCGCTGGGGAAGGCGCAGATCCGCACCCGGCCGCTGTGCAGCCGGGTGATCGCCGTGACCTGTTCCTCGGCCACGGACAGGCTGTCGAGGATGGCCGCCGCGTGCCGGGCCAGCGTCTCGCCGGCCTCGGTCAGCCGCATTCGCCGGCCCACCCGGATGAACAGCGGGCTGCCCACGGAGCGTTCCAGCGCCTTCATCTGCTGGGTGACCGCCGGCTGCGTATAGCCGAGCGCCGAGGCGGCCCCGGAGTACGTCCCGGCGTTCACCACCGCGTGGAAGGTCCTGATGTGCCGTGAATCGAACACGCCTCGAATCATAAGCAGAACTTGGGGTACGGGCCGAAGCGGGCTCCTTCTGTGGCCTCTACGGCGCCCTTTTGCCGCATCGGGGGGCGCGGTGCGGCCCGGGGACCTCGGCGTGCGGGAGGTCTCCGGGCCACGGGATCCCGTTCCGCGTACGGGAGTGAGGGCTCCGCGCGCGGTCAGAACCGGTCAGTAGCCGGTGGTGACGGAGACCCCGGAGAAGCCGTCCACCGCCCGCAGACTGATGTAGTTCGCGCCGGCCGGAGGGTCGGTGACGGTCAGGGTGTGGGCGTTGCCGGGGCCGGTGGCGCGGTCGGTGTACTCCTCGGCGGTGGGCCAGCCGCTGCCGCTGTAGTACAGGTCGGCGTCACCGGTGCCGCCGGAGGTGGTGATCGTCAGCCGGCCGGTGCCCGCGGGGACGTAGAGGTAGAGGTAGGCGTAGGCCCCGGTGCCGGCGCTCTGGCCGTCGCGCCGGCAGTCCTTGCCCAGCTCCCGGGTGTCCGTGCCGGTGCACTCGGGGACCGTCGGGCCGCCGCAGTCGCCGGCCGCGCAGGACGCCAGCCACGTGTACCAGTCGCTGTCGTAGCGGGTGCCGACGGTGCCCGTGAGATAGGCGCGGGCGCCGTTCCAGTCGCCGGTCCGGTAGGAGCCGAGCACCTTGTCCATGTCGGCCCGGTGGTGTTCGAGCATGTACCGCACGGCGAGGTAGCCCCAGCGGTAGACACGTGTGGTGTCGTCGCCGTACGTGGTGCCGAACAGGGTGCTCAGCGCGTAGGTGTGCCGGCCGGCCTCCGCCGTCGCCTCGGGGTAGGGGACGCCCCGGTAGGAGTAGGAGACGTACTCGGCGAACCCCTCGATCCACCAGACGGTCGGGGTGCTGACGCCGGCGTCGAAGTCGCCGTACATGTCGAAGCGGCCGTCGAGGTAGTGGGTGTACTCGTGGTTCAGGTTCCAGATCTGGAAGTCCGGCCGCAGCCATTCCGCCTCGTACGCGATGAAGCGGGGCTGGTTCCCGGCGGCGGCGGGGTCGCCCTCCAGGTACATGCCGCCGTTGTCGGTGTCGATGCCGTACATCGCGCCGGCGTAGGTCTGGTAGTCGGTGCTGGAGTCGTAGACCACGACCTCGATGGTGCTGTTGGCGTCGTGCGCCACGGGGCCGCTGTCCCGGACGACGCCGTGGAAGTAGGCGTCCTGGTTCCGCAGACCGGCGCAGGTGGAGCTCAGCTCGGCCGGGGTCATCTGCTGGGCGAGGACGCGGATGCCCGCGCCGCAGGTGTGATCGGCCGTCAGTACCGCGCTCCTGAGGCGGGCCTGGAGGTCGCAGGTGCCGTAGGAGGAGCAGTTCGCCTTGTCGTAGGAGTCCGTCATCTCCGCGACGCCCACCCACAGCGGCGCGGTGCGGCCGGTGATCGCGCTCTTGGCCAGCAGTCCGGCGGCCAGGGGACGGGTCTTGGCCAGCAGGCCCGGGTGCTGCAGGAACCGCCCCAGCTCCCGGCCGGCGTTGGAGGTCAGATACGCCTGGTCGGTGCCCAGCAGACCGGTGTGCGCGGCGGCGAAGGAGTACAGGGCGTCGAGCAGACCCGGGTCGGCCTGGACGGCGCTGACGAACTCGGGTACCTGATGGCCGCGGTAGGTCACCGTGTAGACGTCGTTGACCGCGTTGAGCATGTACCGAGAGGAGTTCCAGGAGGCGTCGTACTCGGCCAGCAGCCGTTCGACGACGTATATGTAGCGCGCGTTCTCCTCGGCGCTGTCGATCAGGACGACCGCCTCGGCCAGCGTCTCGCCGTTGGCGTCGGTGACGTCGCGCGAGTGCGGGCTCGCGAAGAAGGCGTCGAGCGCCGAGCGGATCGCGGTCCGCAGGGCGCTGCCGTAGGCGCCCACGGTGCCGGGGTCGTACCAGTGGACGTAGTAGCCCGCGCGCAGGTACAGCACCAGCTGCGGGGTGCCGGTGCTCGGATCGCCGGGATAGCTCGCGGAGTTGTCACGCAGCGCTTGGGCGACGGTGGTCATCTGCGCCTCGCGGAAGGCGTTGTACGCGTCGGCGCCGTTCAGGTCGAACAGCGTGTTGACGCAGTCGGTCGTGGACGCCCTGATCTGCCGGACGAGTTCACCGCCGGTGCGGCTGGTGAAGTCGGCCGGGTCGCAGGCGGCGGCCTTCGCGGCGGCCAGGGCTGACGGGGCTGACACCCTTCCCGTCGGCTTGCCCGTCGGTTTCTCCGTCGCCCTCCCGCGGTGGTCGGCGGGCCTGCTCGGCGGGGTCACGGACCGGTCGTAGGACTCCTTGAGCGCGTCCTTGCCGGCGGACAGCGGCGGGAGTCCGGACGGCTTCAGGCGGCCGGCGGCGACGTGCTCGGTGGCGGTGGCAGCGGCGGACTGCGCCAGGGGGGCGGGGCGCGCTTCCCCCGAGCCCCGGGTGTTCGCGACGGCCCGGGTGTTCCGGACGTCGTCCTGGGTGTTCTGGGTGTCCCGGGTGCTCCGGTCAGCCGTCGCCGGTGCCGAACGGGCCACGGCCGCCGCGGAGTTCGTCCGGGCCTGGGCCGGCTGCGCGAGCAGGCCCGCGCCCATGGCCCAGGCCAGGGCGAGCGGCAGCGCCGCGCCCAGACTTCGCCGGACGGGTGTGGTTCTCACGAATGCCTCCCATGTGGGGTCGGGCCGCGCGGCTGCGTGGCCGATGGGATGTGCCGTGCGGGTCGTGGTCCGGGGGAGTGGGCCGCGCCGGTCCGGAGGCGGACGGGAGCGCGGCCGATAGGCGAGGACATCGAGTGCGGGGGCCCCGCATTCATTGACGTGCGCACGACCTGTGCCATGTACCATTGCACAGGTCACATGGTGCAGGGAAGGACTCTGTTCGAGACAGAGACAACCGGTGGGTGAACGCCCTGGTGACGTCGGGGACTTGACAGTGCCGCGGTGCTGGGGCCGGTCCCGCCCGCTCCGGGCCGGACCGGGCCTAGGACGGCGCGAAGCGCCTCGGCGGTCGCACCACCGTCGTCGCGTCGGGGCGGCGTCGCTCTACCGGCGGCCGCCCAGGCGGAGGGCCGGCTGCTGCTCGTCGGTGTCCGAACGGCCGTCCGCCCACAGGGTGCGGATGTGGGCGAGGTGGCGGCGCATGCAGTCCTCCGCCTCCCGGGCCTCACCGGCCAGCATGAGATCGAGGAGGTCGACGTGCTCCTGGGCGGAGGCGACCAGACGTCCCGTCTCGTTCAGACTGCCCAGACCGTACAGGCGCGACCGCTTGCGCAGGTCGGCGACCACCTCGACGAGGCGGTCGTTGCCGGCCAGGCCCAGCAGCTCCAGGTGGAAGCGGTGGTCGGCCTCCAGGTACCCGAGGACATCGCCCTTCCGGGCCGCCGTCACGATCTGCTGGGCCAGCGGCCGCAGGGCCTCAAGCTGTTCGGTGCCGGCCGTCGCGGTGACCCGGCCCACGGTCGGCACCTCGATCAGGGTGCGGATCTCCGTGAACTCGTCGAGGTCCCGGTCGGTCATCTCGGTGATCCGGAACCCCTTGTTGCGGACCGCCTCGACCAGGCCCTCCCGGGCCAGGTCCAGCATCGCCTCGCGGACCGGGGTCGCCGAGACGCCCAGTTCCGCCGCCAGGGTGGGCGCGGAGTAGATGACGCCGGGGCGGAGTTCACCGGCGATGAGGGCGGCGCGCAGCGCGTCGGCGACCTGATCACGCAGGTGCGTCTGGACGGAGATGACCCGCGGTTCCAGATGAGGCATCTTCGTTCCTCCGTGCGCGCCGCCGTCCGGTGATCTCCCAGCATACAATGTCACGTTGTGCCGTGGAGGGGTGCGGTGGCGGTCTACGGTGCTCAGGGCGGGGCGTGAGGGTGCCGGACGTTCCGGGCGGGGACGGCGGTCACAGCAGGAACCCTTCGGGGAACGGGTCGGTGGGGTCGAGGAAGTACTGGGCGGTGCCGGTGAGCCACGCCCGGCCGGTGACGGTGGGGATCACCGCCGGCCGGCCGGCGACACGGGTCTTCGCCACCAGCCGGCCGGTGAACGAGGTGCCGATGAAGGACTCGTTGAAGAAGTCGCGCTCCAGGGGGAGTTCGCCGCGGGCGTGCAGCTGCGCCATGCGCGCGCTGGTGCCGGTGCCGCACGGGGAGCGGTCGAACCAGCCCGGGCGGATCGCCATGGCGTGCCGGGAGCGGACGGCGTTCGACCCGGGGGCGAGCAACTGGACGTGGTGGCAGCCGGTGATGGCCGGGTCCTCGGGATGGCGGGGCGGATCGGTGGCGTTGACGGCGTCCATGACGGCGAGCCCGGCACGCAGGATGTCGTCCTTGCGGGCCCGGTCGAAGGGCAGCCCCAGCGCGTCCAGCGGCAGCACGGCGTAGAAGTTGCCGCCGAACGCGAGATCGTAGGTGACCTCGCCGAACCCGGGCACGTCCACCCGGCGGTCCAGCCCGACCGCGAAGGCAGGCACGTTGCGCAGGGTCACCTCGCGCGCGGCCCCGTCCTGGACCGCGACCGAGACGACGACCAGACCGGCCGGAGTGTCCAGCCGCACGGTGGTGACCGGCTCCGTCACCGCGACCCTGCCGGTTTCCACCAGGACGGTGGCCACGCCGATGGCGCCGTGCCCGCACATCGGCAGACAGCCGGACACCTCGATGAACAGCACACCCCAGTCGGCGTCCGGCCGGGTCGGCGGCTGGAGGACGGCGCCGCTCATGGCCGCGTGGCCGCGCGGCTCGTACATCAGCAGGGTCCGCAGGTGGTCCATGTGCCGCATGAAGTGGACGCGGCGTTCGGCCATGGTGGCCCCCGGGACGACGCCCACCCCGCCGGTGACGACGCGGGTGGGCATGCCTTCGGTGTGGGAGTCCACGACGTGGAACACGTGGCGGCTGCGCATGGGCGTTCCCCCTTGTGGGAAGTGAGGGCCGGAGGACGGTCAGCCGAGGCCCTCGGCGAGGGCCTTCTCGGTGGCGGCGCGCACCTCGGCGGCCTGCTCGGGCGAAAGCGGCGTACGGGGCGCACGGCACGGGCCGCCGTACCGGCCGGCGACGTCCATGGCCAGCTTGACGGCCTGGACGAACTCGGTCCTGGAGTCCCAGCGCAGCAGCGGGTGCAGCGCCCGGTACAGGGGGAGCGCGAGGTCCAGGTCCTGTCCGGTGGCGGCCCGGTACAGGGCGACGCAGGCCCCGGGCAGTGCGTTGGGGAAGCCGGCGACCCAGCCGACCGCGCCCGCGAGGGCGAGCTCCAGCGCCACGTCGTCGGCCCCGATCAGCAGATCCAGTCCGGGCGCCCGCTCGGCGATCCGGTACGCGCGGCGCACGTCGCCGCTGAACTCCTTGACGGCGACGATGCTTCCCTCGCCGTGCAGGGTCGCCAGCAGAGCGGGTGTGAGGTCGACATGTGTGTCGAGCGGGTTGTTGTACGCCACCACCGGCACGCCCACGGCGGCCACCTCGCGGTAGTGGGCGCGTACGGCGGCGTCGTCGGCGCGGTAGGCGTTGGGCGGCAGCAGCAGGACCGACCCGGCCCCGGCCTCGGCGGCCCGCTCGGCCCAGTGGCGGGCCTCGCCGCTGCCGTAGGCGGACACCCCGGGCATGACACGGCTCCCGTCGCCGGCCGCCTCGACGGCGGTGCGCACGACGCGCAGCCTCTCCTGGCCGGTGAGCGTCTGGTACTCGCCGAGCGAGCCGTTGGGCACGACGCCGTCGCAGCCGGCGTCGATGAGCGCGCGTACGTGCTCCGCGTACGCGTCGTGGTCGACGGAGAGGTCCGGGCGCAGCGGGAGGGCGGTGGCGACCATGACGCCGTGCCATGGGCGGATACGGGTGCTTGCGGCCATGAGTCGGTGAACTCCTCTGCAGATATGGGGACTTGGCGGCAGCGGCGAAGGGCCGGCGCGAACGGTCCAAGGCCGGAGCGGGAGGTTCAGGGCAGGCGGGACAGTTCGCCGAGGGTGACGGGGCAGGAGAGCGGGCGGCGGGCCGCGCCGGGCGTGCCGAGGCCGTCGGGCGCGGTCAGCGCCGCCACCGCGTCCGCGCACATACGGCCCTGGCACCAGCCCATCCCGGCCCGGGTGAGCAGCTTGGCCGTCCGTACGTCGCTCGCGCCCAGCTCGGTGACCGCCTCGCGGATCCGGGCGACGGGCACCTCCTCGCAGCGGCACACCTCGGTGTCGTCGGTGAGCCGGCCGGTCCAGCCCGGACCCGGCCGGTGGGCGCGGGCCATGACCTCGGCGAAGCCGCGCAGCCGGTCACGGCGGCGGCACAGGTCCTCCTCCCGCGCGGTGAGGGCGGCCCGCGCGCCCGGGGCGCCGAGTTCGGCGGCGGCCGTCCGGGCCGCGAGTTCGCCCTCGACCAGAGCGAGTTCGGCGCCGCCGACCCCGGCCGTCTCGCCGGCCGCCCAGACGCCGGACACGCTGGTGCGCAGGCCGCCGTCGACCTGGACGGCTGCGGGCCCGTCGGGTGTCGTACGGGTGCGGCAGCCGAGCGCGGTGGCGAGTTCGAGCTGCGGCACCAGGCCGTGTCCCACGGCGAGGGCGTCGCACGCGATACGCCGGCGGGTGCCGGGCACCGGCCGCCACTCGCGGTCGACGGCGGTCACGGTCACCGCGCTCACCCGGTCCGTGCCGTGCGCCTCAAGCACCGCGCTGCGGGTCAGCACCCGCACGCGGTGGCGCAGCAGCAGCGCGCCGTATCGCGCGCCCTCCGCGAGCTTGCCGGTGTTGCCGGCGAGGACGCCGCCGTGGCGGGCGTAGCGCAGGTATCCGGCGGCCTCGACCACCGCGGGCACCCGGGCCCCGGCGGCGGCGAGCGAGCCGGCCACGGCCATCAGGAGCGGGCCGCTGCCGGCCACGACGACACGGCGTCCGGGCAGCACCAGCCCGGACTTGAGCATGGCCTGCGCGCCACCGGCGCCGACCACACCAGGCAACGTCCAGCCGGGGAAGGGAAGTTGCCGCTCGTGGGCGCCGGTGGCGAGGAGCAGGGCGCGGGTGTCGATGGGGGTGGCGGGGATGTGGGCGGCAGGTGCGGAGCCGTCGGGGCGGGCGGCGTCCGTGGGGGTGGTGTGCACACGGAAGGCCGCCGGTGTTCCGGCCGGCTGCCGGGTGACGGACCACACGTGGTGGTCGGCCAGGTGACGGATCCGGCCGGTGTGCCGGTGGGCGGCGAGCCGGCGGGACCAGTGCAGGAAGGCGGACCAGTCGTGCGGGGGATGCCAGGGGGCCCGGGTTCCGGTCGCGGGGCCGGTCCGCGTCGCGGGCCCCGTCCGGGAAGGGGGATGCCGGTAGTACTGGCCGCCGGGGCGGGTGCCGGCGTCGACCAGGGCCACGGTGAGGCCGTGGTCTGCGGCGGTGACGGCGGCGGCGAGTCCGGCGGGGCCGGCGCCGATCACGAGCAGGTCAGTCGGCGAGGTCGGCATGGCCGTGTCCTTCCTGGGTCGTGAGGACGTCCCCGTCATGGGCCGGGACCAGGCAGGCCCGTTGGTTGGGACGCCCGTTGACGGTGATCAGGCAGTCGAAGCAGACGCCCGTGCCGCAGAAGGCGCCGCGCGGGCGCCCCGTGCGGCGGGTGGTGCGCCAGGACATGACGCCCGCCGCCCACAGGGCCGCGGCGACGCTCTGCCCCGGCAGCGCGGTCAGTGTCCGCCCGTCGAACTCCAGCCGCGGACCCGTGCCGGGTGTGGGCGCCGGGGTGCCGGTGACACCGCCGACTCCGCCGGCCTCGGTGGCGTCGCCGGCCCTGGTGGTGTCGGCCGTGGAGACGCCGGCAGGTTCGCCGGGGGTGCCGGGGGTGCCGGGGGTGCCGGGGGTGCTGGGGGTGCCGTCGGGGTCGTCCGGGGTGTGTGCCATGGAAGTCTCCTCGGGGACCGGTGGGTGGCTCTCGCGGGAATCCGTGCGGCCCGGTCAGGTGGCCGGCGCGGGAGCGAACCGTTCGGGACGGAAGGGGGCCGGGTCGAGGGACGGCCGCTGTCCGATGAGCATCTGGCTGATCAGCAGGCCGGTCGCGGGGGCGAGACCGATGCCGGCGCCCTCGTGCCCGCAGGCGTGCAGCAGTCCCGGGACCCGCGGGTCCGGCCCGATCGCCGGCAGGTGATCGGGAAGGTAGGGCCGGAAACCGCAGTAGACGCGCAGTGCCCGCAGCCCGGCCAGCACGGGGAAGAGCCGCACCGCGCCCGCGGCCAGCCGCCGTACGGCCTCGGTGGACAGGGTGCGGTCGAAGCCGACCCGTTCCCGGCTGGCGCCGATGAGCAGTGGTCCGGCCGGGGTCCCCTCCACCACCGGGGAGGTCTGCAACGCGGCCGTGCCGCTGGCGACATCGGCGACGTAATCGGCGGCGTACACCTTGTGCCGGACCACGCGCGGCACGGGCTCGGTCACCAGGACGAAGCCCCGGCGGGGCAGCACCGGCAGGAACACGCCCGCGGCCGAGGCGAGTTCCCCGCCCAGGACGCCCGCCGCGTTGACCACGGCGGCGGCCGACAGCCGTCCGCGGTCGGTCCGTACGCCGCGCACCGCGCCCCCGGGACCCGTGCGGATCCCGGTCACCGTCTCGCCCCAGTGGCAGCGGGCGCCCGCCTCACGTGCCCGGCGCAGCAACTCTGCCGCCGCCAGGGCGGGTTGGACCTGGGCGTCCTCGGGGTAGTGGACGGCGCCCGCGAGTCCGGGGGCCAGAGCCGGTTCCAGTTCGCGCAGCCGGTCGCCGTGAACGGTCCGCATCCGGACCCCGGACTCCGCCTGCCGTGCGGCGAGTTCGCGCAGCGCCGTGAGACCGGCCTGGTCGGCGGCCACCACCACGCCGCCCTTCGCCTCGTACTCGACGCGGTCGCCGAGTTCCGCGGCGATCTTCCGCCACAGGGAGGCGGAGAGCAGGGCCAACTCCAGTTCCGGGCCCGGCTCCTTGTCCGAGACCAGCAGATTGCCCTCGCCCGCCCCGGTGGTGCCGCCGGCCGGCGAGCCGCGGTCGACGACCGCCACGGACAGCCCGGCCCGGCTCGCGTAGTACGCGCACGCGGCGCCGACGGCCCCGGCGCCGACGACCACCACGTCGAAGACCTCATCCATGCTCAGTACAATGTCACATGCTTCTCTGCGGGCCAAGGGTGCGTCACGCACATGACCGGCATACCGTCGGCCCTCTTTTGGCCATCCGTCCCGCGTTCCGGCCACATGCCGGCGCCGGCGGCCGACGGCTCCGGAACCTGGCGGTCGCAGCGCTAGGGTGCTCGCTGCGCCGAGCATGAGGGAGATCATGAAGACCGCCACAAAGTCACCCGCGATCAGCGGCACGCCGTTTCCCGTGGCGGCCTTCCGGCGGTTCGTGTCGGCCAATCTCGTCTCCGCGACCGGGTCCGCGATGGCTCCCCTCGCGCTGGCCTACTCCGTCATCGAGCAGGGCGGGGGAGCGGGGTCCCTCGGCTTGGTGCTCGCCACGAACACCGTCCCGACGATCGTGTTCCTGCTGGCGGGCGGCCTCTTCGCGGACCGCCTCTCCCGCAGCCGGATCCTGTTCCTCGGCAACCTGCTGGCCGCCGCCGCGCAGGGCGTGCTGGCGGTGACCGTGGGCGCCGGCCGGGCGACGACCGCGTCCATCGCCGTGTGCGGCTTCGTCTCGGGGACCGCGGCGTCCTTCATCGTGCCCGCCGCCCAGGGCGCCGTCGCCCAGATCGTGCCCGCCGAACATCTGCAACGGGCCAACGCGCTGCTGAGGCTGCCGGGCAACGCGGTCAAGGTGCTGGCGCCGGTCGTCGGCGGACTCGTCGTCGCCGCCGGCGGCGCGGCGTGGGCGCTGGCCTGGGACGCGGTCAGCTTCGCCGTCGCGGCCTTCCTGCTCCTCGGCCTGCGGCTGGACGCACCGCTCACCGTCGCCACCGGAGTGCTGGGCGACCTTCGGGCGGGCTGGGCCGGTTTCCGGTCGCGCACCTGGCTGTGGACCTACACGACCGCCGGGACCGTGCTCGTCGCGGCCTGGCTGACGGGCTACCAGCTCCTCGGGCCCGTCGTCGCCGCGCGGCACTACGCCGGGGCCCGCGACTGGGGCCTGGTGCAGGCGGCCATCGCCTGCGGGCTGCTGGCCGGGGCGCTGGTGTGCCTGCGCTGGAGACCCCGCCGGCTGCTCGCCTGGGCGATCGCCTCCGGCGGGGCGCTCGCGCTGCCCCTGACCGCCATGGGCTGCGGAGCGCCGCTGCCCGCGGTCCTGGCGGCCGCGCTGCTCGCGGGCATCGGGCTCGACATCTCGATCGTCGCCTGGACCACCGCGTTCCAGCGGCACGTGCCCGTCGCCGAGCAG
This sequence comes from Streptomyces sp. NPDC018610, assembly GCF_044391765.1. Lineage (NCBI taxonomy): Bacteria > Bacillati > Actinomycetota > Actinomycetes > Kitasatosporales > Streptomycetaceae > Streptomyces > Streptomyces sp. NPDC018610. The sequence goes on along the minus strand of NZ_JBISAL010000013.1, from coordinate 120,365 downwards.
GGCCGCATGAGCGCCCTGAACGGCGTCGGGGAGCGCCTGGCCATCCCCCTCGGCTACCTCCTCACCGCCCTCGCGGCCCACACCTGGGACGACCGGACCGTGCTCCTGGCCTGCGCCGGCCTGATCGTCGCCGCGGCCGTCCTCAATCTCTGCGTCCCGGACGCCCACCGTGTGGACCGCGTCATCGGGAACGACCGTTGCGAGAGCGCGGGCTGACCCTCACCGCGTCGGGCGGCCGCCCGTCCGGACGTCGCCGAGCCGGGCCGGACATCGCCGACGCGGGCCGGCCGCCGCGTCGCGCGGCCGGTGTCACCTCGCGCCGCGACGTGTCACCTCGCGCGGGCGGTCACCCGGCGTCCGGGCCGAGCGGCGCGCCCGGCGAGCACAGGTCGGGCGCGGAGCGCGCGGCGGCCGGTCCGTCCGGCACGGGCGGCGCCGTCCGTGCCCGGCGGGCGCCCAGCACGCCGTACAGCACCGCGGGGACGACGAGGCCGACGATCCAGGAGATGTCGGCGCCGCCGAGCGGGCCGACCAGCGGGCCGGTGTAGAAGCTGGTGGACAGGAACGGGAACTGGACGGCGAGCCCGACGCCGTAGACCAGCAGCGCGGTCCAGCGCCAGCCGCCGTAGCGGCCGTCCGGGTCGCTCAGGGCGGCGAGGTCGTAGCGCTCCCGGGAGATCAGGTAGTAGTCCACCAGGTTGATCGCCGACCACGGGGTGAAGAAGGTCAGCAGGAAGAGGAGGAAGTCGGCGAAGGAGTCCAGGAAGGAGTTCCGTCCGGCCAGCGCCACCACCGTGCCCGCGGCCATGATGCCCGCGATGTACGCGGTACGGGCGCGCCGGGACAGGACGCGCTGACCGCGGAAACCGCTCACGCTGGTCACGATCGACATGAACCCGCCGTAGGTGTTGAGCACGTTCACCGTCAGCTTGCCCAGCGCGATGACGAAGTACAGGAAGGAGGCGACCAGCCCGGCGCCGCCCAGACCCACCACGTAACCGACCTGGTCGTCCACGAAGGCCGCTCCGGCGGTGGCGGCCACCAGGACGCCGAAGGTCATCGACCACTGGGCGCCGAGCACGGTGCCGCCCAGCGTCCAGCCGAAGGTGGCGCGGGCGGACGTGGTGCGGGGCAGATAGCGGGAGTAGTCCGCGACATAGGGGCCGAACGCCAGCTGCCAGGACGCCGACAGCGACATGGCCAGCAGGAACATCGGCAGCGAGAAATGGTGGTGGTGCGCCATGTCGGAGAGGTCCACCCGGCCCAGGAGACGGGCGCCCAGATAGACGAAGGCGAGCGCGCACACCACGCTGGCCACCCGGCCCAGGACATGGATGACGCGATAGCCCACGGTCGCCGTCACCCCGGTGACCAGGGCGAACAGAATGATGCCCGGCACCGCGCCGAGATGCGTGAGCTTGCCGACCGCCTGCCCGGCGAGCACCGAACCGCTGGCGAAGAAACCTATGTACATCACCACGACGAGGACCAGCGGCACGACCGCTCCGCGCACCCCGAACTGCGCCCGCGAGGAGATCATCTGGGGCAGGCCCAGCCTGGGGCCCTGCGCCGAGTGCAGCGCCATGACCGCGCCGCCCACCAGATTGCCGATCAGCAGGGCGGTCACCGACCAGACCACGTCGCCGCCGAAGACCACCGCCAGGGCTCCGGTGACCACGGTCGTGATCTGCAGGTTGGCGCCCAGCCAGAGAGTGAACTGGGAGAACGCCGTGCCGTGGCGTTCCTCATCGGGGATGACGTCGATGGAACGCCGCTCGACCATGGCCTGCGCCACAAGCTGCTCCGTCCTGCTGAGCGCCGGCCGGGGCCGACGGGTCGGATGCGGTTCGAGGCGCTGGACACCGTGGACGCGGCACACCCGGGGAACGGGCAGCCGCGAGGGGCGCGAGGAGGAGCGCGCTCACCGCCTGCATACTGTTATGCAGGGTTCCGCTTCCTTGAATGAAATGCAATACCCGCGGATGAAAAACGCAGCTGGACGGCGGGCGGCGGCTCACCGGCAGCGCCCGGGCCCCGGTTCCGCCGCAGCGCCCCGGCCTCCGGTTCCGCGGCAGCGCCCGGGCCCTCGTTCCGCGGCGACACCCCGGCCCCCGTTCCGCTCGCGTCGGGCGAGCACCACGACCGCCTCGTCGGTGTACACCAGGAACGTGAACGTCTGCCGGAAGTACACTCGATCCCGGCCGCGTCGTGCGCGGTGTAGACGATCGCGAGATCCTCACCGAGACGCAGCTCGAAGCAGGTCGCGGACGACGGACTCACCGCCGGACGCGATGGCGCAGACGAGGAACAGCGCGGATTCGGCAGACGGAGCGATCACTGATTGCGGCTCGACCACAGACCGGCACTAGGTGTTGAGGCGCTACGGCGCCGCGCCCGCGGGGCGACGCACGGGCCGGCCCGGGGCCGGACGCACCCGCGCGTCCGGCCCCGGGTTTCCTGCCGCGGACCGGTTCAACCCAGGCCGACCCGCTCGTCAGGCGCGACCGGCCGCTCCCGCGGCGCCGGTCCCTCGGGTCTCGCGCCGCGCCATCCATGCGGCGACCACCGCGCCGGAGACGTTGTGCCACACGGAGAAGACCGCGGCGGGCAGGGCGGCCAGCGGGCTGAAGTGGGCGGTGGCGAGGGAGGCGGCGAGGCCGGAGTTCTGCATGCCGACCTCGAAGGCCATCGCGCGGGACGAGGGCCGGCCGAGGCGGGCGAGCCGTCCGCAGCCGTAGCCGAGCGCCAGACCGCAGCCGTTGTGGATCACGACCGCCAGCAGGACGGTGAGGGCGGCGGACTTCAGGGCGTGCGCGCTGCCCGCGACGACCACGGTGACGATCGCGGCGATCGCCAGCGAGGACAGCCACGGCATCGCGCCGAGCACCCGGCCGACGTACCGTCCGGCGGCCAGGCGCACGGCGAGCCCGGCGACGACCGGCAGCAGCACGGTCTTGAGGATGTCGGTCACCATCGACCCGGCGTCGACGGGAAGGTACTGGCCCGCGAGCAGCAGTGTCAGCGGCGGCGTCAGCAGCGGCGCGAGGACGGTGGAGACGGTGGCCACGGAGACGGACAGGGCCACGTCGCCGCGGGCGAGGTAGGTGACCACGTTGGAGGCCGTGCCGCTGGGCGCGCAGCCGACGAGGATGACACCGGCCGCGAGGGTGGGCGTGAGGTGCAGCAGGTGTGCCACGAGCCAGCCGAGCCCCGGCATGATGACGTAGTGGGCCACGAGGCCGAGCAGCACCGCCCACGGCCGGCGGGCCACGCCCTTGAAGTCGTCGAGGGACATGGTCAGGCCCATGCAGAACATGACGAGGCCCAGGAGGTACGGCACGTCGGGGCCGAATCCGCTGAACGTGTCCGGGAGCAGGAGGCCGACGACCCCGGCCGCGATCACGAGGACGGGGAAGACGGTGACGGCTCGGCGGGCGGCGCGGTCCGCGGGGGCGGGGGCGGCCGCGCTCCGGGCGGCGCCGGCGGCGGTCGGGGTTTCTGGGCTGCTCATAAGATGCATGTAAATACCATGTATCGGTGGGCGGCAATCCCGTCTCGGATGCCGGGCACCCCGCGTGACGCCGCCGCACCCGGGTCGGCGGCCACCACACGAATGCCCTGGCCCCCGGCGAGCGCGGCCGTCACACGTGTGCCCGCGCTCCCGGAGGCGGTCGCCGCGGTGCGGCGGGGCGGCCGGAGACCGGCCGCGCAGGAGACCGGCCGCGCCACAGAGCAGGGCGGCGCCGCAGAGCCCGCCCTGCGGCGCCGCCCGCCCTCGGTCGGCCGCTCAGGCCGGCTTGCGGTGCCGGTCAGACCAGCTTGCAGTGGTGACCTGCCTGCCAGGGCGCCCTGGTGCCGGCGCAGACGGCCACCGCGACGTTGCGCACGGAGGAGTCGCCCCACTGGAAGTGCTTCGTCCGGTTCTTCCGGGGGCCCGCGCCGGCCTCGGGGCCCGTCCACCTGTGGTACCACCGGCCCTCGAAGAGCTTCTGGTAACTCACGTAGACGTAGGCCTTGTTGCGGTCCGTCCTGGTGTCCTTGACGTAGGACGAGGAGTAGTCGATCCGGGCGTTGCGCCGGTTGTCCCAACACACGTGGAAGGCCGTGTACGCCCCGCTGACGCCGCCCTTGCGGTACTGGTGGTGCGGCCAGTTCCGCCCGCACTCCAGCCCGACGGCGGGCTGGGCCCGGTGTGCCGCCGTGGCCGGTGTGACGGTGTGCTGCGGCGCGGCGAGGGCGCTGCTCCCCGGGGCGAGCAGGACGAGGCTGCTTCCCAGCATCGCCGGGCCGGCCACGATTGCGAGATTCTTGCGGATGGACATGATGGTCCCCCTGTCCTTCGACGGTTCGGTGCGCCGCGGGGGCGCGGAAGGCCCGCGGAGGCGGAACGTAGGGATGGCTTCGGAGACGGACAGCGGTCCTTCCGCTCCAGCCGCGTGTGCGGGAACTCCGGCCGGCGGGCGCTGGCGTGCCCCACAGCAAACCTCGGACGGGTGACGCTGAACAGCGACCTCGTATATGTCTCGGTCAATGTGATTCGGGCGGTTTCAGCGGCGTATGCGAGGGAATCGGGCGGCGTGTCGCATCGCCGGGCCCGCCCTCGGGGCCCACTGCGACGGACGGGACGCCCCGGGACCGGGACCACCGCCCCGGAAAGGACCGAAAGTTCCGATACGCACCCGCCCGACCCTCACCCTTACGGGTGAAACAAGCCGTCAACATGTTGACGGATGTCCGGTCGGCGGCGCCGTCAGCGGTCGAGCGTGCCCAGGGCCGTCAGCAGCCGGTCGACGTCCTCGGCGCAGCTGTACGGCGCGAGTCCGACCCGTACGCCCCCGGCGTCGCCCAGACCCAGCCGCCGCGAGGCCTCCAGCGCGTAGAAGGAACCGGCGGGCGCGTCGACGGCGTGGCCGGCCAGATGCCGCGACACCTCGGCCGGGAGCATGCCGGCCACGGTGAACAGCAACGTCGGGGTGCGCCGCGCGGCCCGCGAGTGCACGGTGATCCCGCCGAGGTCCGCGAGCCCCCGCTCGATCCGCTCGCGCAGCGCGTCCTCGTGCGCCTCCAGCGCCGCGAAGGAGGCCACCAGACGGTCACGGCGACCGCCGCGCGCCTGCGGGTCCAGATCCGCGAGGAAGTCCACCGCGGCGCGGGCGCCGGCCAGCAGCTCATAAGGCAGAGTGCCCAGCTCGAAACGCTCGGGGACGGCGTCGCTGGAGGGCAGCAGCTTGTCCGGGCGCAGCGTCTCCAGGAACTCGGGCCGCGCGGCGAGCACCCCCAGGTGCGGACCGAGGAACTTGTACGGCGAGCACACCAGCGTGTCCGCGCCCAGAGCGGACAGGTCCACGGCCGCGTGCGAGGCGTAGTGCACCGCGTCGACGTGCAGCAGCGCGCCGACTCCGTGCGCCAGGGTCGCGATGGCCGGGATGTCGGGACGGGTGCCGATCAGGTTGGACGCCGCGGTGACCGCCACCAGCCGGGTGCGCGGCGAGAGCACCTTCGCCACGTGATCGGGGGACAGCTCACCGGTGGCCGGGTCGAAGTCCGCCCAGCGCACGGTGGCCCCCACCGATTCGGCCGCCTGGATCCAGGGACGGATGTTGGAATCGTGGTCCAGTCGGGTCACGACCACCTCGTCACCCGGCCCCCAGTCCTTGGCCAGCGTCCGGGACAGGTCGTACGCCAGCTGGGTGGCGCTGCGCCCGAACACGATGCCCCGGGGGTCGGCGCCGAGCAGGTCGGCCAGCGCGGCGCGGGCCCCGAGGACGGTGTCGTCCGCGTTGCGCTCGCCCTCGGTGGTGCGGCCCCGGTTGGCCAGCGGGCGGGTCAGCGCCTCCGCGACGGCGTCGATGACCGGCTGGGGCGTCTGGGTGCCGCCGGGCGCGTCGAAGCGTGCGGACCCGGATTTCAGCGCGGGCGTCCGTGCGCGGATCGCTTCGACGTCGAGGGCCATGTCAACTCCTGTGGGCTCGGAAGACTTCGGGCGGGCGCCGGCCGGTACGGTCCCGGAGCCGCGCGCACGGGTACGGACGGGGGTGCGCGCGCACGGGTGCGCCGAAGCCGCGCGGGCCCGCACCCGCCACGTCAGCCACATGATCGCAGCATCGGCGGGCCCGGCGACAGGGGTGCGGACACCCGTTCCGCCGAGCCCGCGCCGGGCAGGTCCGCCGAGTCCGCACCCGGGCGGTTTTGCCGAGCCCGGGCCCGGGCCCGGGCGATTCCGCCGAGCCGGGGTCCGAGCAGCCTCGCCGAGCCCGGTCCGCGGTCCCGCCGAACCGCGTCCCCCGACGAGCCCGCGTTCCGGCGGCCCGCGAGCTGCGGACCCGGCGCGCGGCCCGCACGCTGGCTGGAGAAGCCGATGCGGCCGGTCCCGACGGGACGGGGCCGAAGGGACCGAGAGAGCGGAAAGGGAAGTGAGGCGGCGTGGACGGTGAGGAGCGGGAAGAGGCCTGGGAGAACTTCCATGAGCTGGTCAACATGAAGCCGGCCCGGCTGGAGGAGTGGCTGGCGACCGAGGAGTCCCAGGACGCCGGCCAGCACAAGGACGGGGCGGAGTCCACCGGGCACGCCTCCGGCCGCCGGATCGTGGAGATCCTCCGGGCGAAGAAGGGCGACCTCTCGGACGACGACTACCAGCACATGCGCAAGGTCGTCGGCTACATCCGCCGACACCTCGCCCAGCGGCCCTCCGGCGACGTGGAGGACACCCGGTGGCGTCACTCCCTCATGAACTGGGGCCACGACCCACTGGCTTGAGGCCTACGACCTGAGACGGAAGACCGGAGACCCGAGATCGGAGGACCGGGGGACCGGGGGGCCGGGGGGCTGGGGGACCGGGCCGGGGGGCCGGAGACCTGAGATCGGAGGACCGTAGAACCTGAGGCCTGAGGCCTGAGGCCTGAGGCCTGAGGCCTGAGGCCTGAGGCCTGAGGCCCGGGGACCCTGCCCGCCCCGTCACCGGCCGGCGGTCACCACCCCCTCGTCGACGAGGAGTTCCGCGTCGGTGGCGGCCCTGACCCGCTCCGTCGTGACGCCCGGGGCGGTCTCGGCCAGCCGCAGCCCCTGCGGCGTGACGTCGATGACCGCCAGGTCGGTGATGATCCGGTCGACGACGCCGCGGCCGGTGGCGGGCAGCGTCAGCTCCTCGACGATCTTCGGGGAGCCGTCCTTGGCGGTGTGCTCCATGACCACGATCAGCCGACGGGCGCCGTGCACCAGGTCCATCGCCCCGCCCATGCCCTTGACCATCTTGCCGGGGATCATCCAGTTGGCCAGGTCGCCCCGCGCCGAGACCTGCATGCCCCCGAGCACGGACACGTCGATCCGGCCGGCGCGGATCATGCCGAAGGAGAACGCCGAGTCGAAGTACGCGGTGCCGGGGACCGTGGTCACCGTCTCCTTCCCGGCGTTGACCAGGTCGGGATGCTCCTCGCCCTCGTACGGGTAGGGGCCGACGCCCAGGATGCCGTTCTCCGAATGGAGCACCACGTGCACGCCCTCGGGAAGGTGGTTGGGGATGAGCGTGGGCAGGCCGATGCCCAGGTTGACGTACTGGCCGTCACGCAGTTCCCGCGCGGCGCGGGCGGCGAGCTGGTCCCTGTCGAGCGGCATCGTCAGTTCTCCTCGGTGACGGTACGAGCGGTATCGGCGGTACGCGCGGCACGAGCGGTCGTGGCCTCGGCCACGCCGGCGACATCGCCGCGCGCCGGGCGTACGGTACGGCGCTCGATACGTTTGTCCAGCGATGTGTCGACGGCGACCACCCGGTCCACGTAGACACCCGGCAGATGGACGGCGTCCGGCGGCAACTCGCCCGCTTCGACGACGCGTTCGGCCTCCACCACGGTGACCCGCCCCGCCATGGCGCACAGCGGGTTGAAGTTCCGCGCCGCCGCGTGGAAGACGCAGTTGCCGTGCCGGTCCGCGACCGCGGCCCGCACCAGCCCGAAGTCGGCGGTGATGGCCTCCTCCAGCAGGTGCCGGCGGCCGCCGAACTCCCGTACCTCCTTGGGCGGCGAGGCCACCGCGACGCCGCCGTACGGGTCGTGACGCCAGGGCAGGCCGCCCTCCTCGACCTGCGTGCCGACCCCCGCCGGTGTGTAGAACGCGGGGATGCCCGCGCCGCCGGCCCGCAGCCGCTCGGCGAGGGTGCCCTGCGGCGTCAGTTCCACCTCCAGCTCGCCGGAGAGGTACCGGCGGGCGAACTCCTTGTTCTCGCCCACGTAGGAGGAGGTCATCCGGACGATCCGGCCGGCCCGCAGCAGCAGGCCCAGCCCCCAGTCGTCCACCCCGCAGTTGTTGGACACCACCCGCAGACCGGACGTCCCGGCCTCGGCCAGCGCTCCGATCAGGGTCGAGGGGATGCCGCACAGGCCGAAGCCGCCCACAGCGAGCACCGCGCCGTCGGGGATGTCCGCCACCGCCTGCGCGGCCGACTCCACCACCTTGTCCATGCCGATTCCTTCCCCATCGGGATCCGTACCGTGCCGCCTGACGAGCGCACCGAGAGCCGACAGCCGTCATCTGCGGGAGAGCGGCCGTGACATGACGAGACGTCACCGAGTCGTCGGCCTTACCCGTCGTGTGCCCTCACGCGCCCCTCATGCCGCAGTCGGCGTCATGAGCCGTCACGCCCGGTGCGCCGGCTCGTGGCCGGTCCGTGGCGGAGGTCAGGCGGTTCTCACGATCGCGGCACCGCCCGGTCACCGGCCATGTGTGCCGATGCCATGACCGGGCCCCGAGGAGCGGGTGCCGGCCACATGCCGCACGGGGCGCGGCGCTCCTATCGTTCCGGCAACCACCCACCGCGATCCCACCGCCGCGGGCTGCGGGACGCCGTTCTCAGGGGGAGACGGCGCCCGGCGGCGGCGTACGGGCGACACACCTCAGGAGCCGGCCACCATGCGTTCCACCGTCACGGGCACCATCAGAAGCAGATCCGTCCCGTTCCTCACCCTGCTCGCCGCCGGGGCCCTGGTCACCGGCTGCTCCTCGGCCGGCACCGCGGGCACCTCCGCCGCCGGCGACAAGGCCTCGGACCCGGTCAAGGTGGGCCTGGTCTACTCCCGCAGCGGACTGCTCGCCGCCTACGGCAAGCAGTACGAGGAGGGGTTCAAGGCCGGCCTGGCGTACGCCACCCACGGCACCGGCAAGGCCGGCGGCCACCCGATCGAGGTCACCGAACAGGACGACGCGGGCGACCCGGCCAAGGCCGTCGCCGCGACCAAGACCCTCGTCGGCAAGGGCTACAGGATCATCGCGGGGACCACCGACTCCGGCGTGGCCCTGCAGATGGCGCCGCTGGCCGCGCAGAACAAGGTGCTCTACGTCAGCGGCCCCGCCGCCACCGACGCGGTCACCGGAGTCAACGCCTACACCTTCCGCTCCGGCCGCCAGTCCTACCAGGACACCCTCACCGCCGGCTCGCTGCTCGGCGACCCCAAGGGCAAGAAGGTCACCGTGCTCGCCCAGAACTCCGCGTTCGGGCAGGCCAACGTGGCCGCGGTCAAGGCCGTGCTCGGGGCGAAGGGTGCCGAGGTCGGCTCCGTGCTGGCGCCGCCCAGTGCCACCGACCTCACCCCGTTCGCCCGGCAGGCCAAGGCGGGCAAGCCGGACCTGGTGTTCGTCGCCTGGGCGGGCGCCACCGCCCCCGCGCTGTGGACCGCGCTGGACCAGCAGGGCGTGCTGGACGCCGGGAAGGTGGTCACCGGCCTGGCCGGCACCGCCTCGTACCCGATCTTCGGCGCGGCCGGCTCCAAGGTGTCCTTCCTCGCCCACTACTTCCCGGGCGCCGGCGGCGGCAACCCGGTGGAGAAGGCGATGCTCGACGGCATCACCAAGGCCGGCGGCACCCCCGACCTGTTCAGCCCCGACGGTTTCACCGCCGCCCAGATGATCGTGCACGCCATCGAGTCCGGCAGCGCCACCGACACCTCCGCCATGGCGAAGGCGCTGGAGGGCTGGAACTTCGACGGGCCCAAGGGCAAGGAGCAGATCCGCGCCGCCGACCACGCCCTGCTCCAGCCGATGTTCACCGCCAGGCTGAAGGGCGCCGGCACCGCCGCGCGGCCCCAGCTGCTCGACAGTGTCCCCACGGCGGCGGTGGCGCCCCCGGTGAAGAAGTCGGTGGGCTGAGAAGATGACCTCCTCGAACGCGGCGCCGAGCGCCGACGCCGCCTCGGCCGCGGACGGGGCCGGCACCTCCCCGGCGCCCGTGCTCGTCCTGCGCGACGTCGGCTGGACGGTCGGCGGCGCCACCATCGTCGACTCCGTCTCCTTCGACGTCCCCGAAGGCGAGTTCCTGGCCTTCATCGGCCCCAACGGCGCGGGAAAGTCATCCCTGTTCAACCTGGTCAGCGGCATCAACCCGGTCTCCCGGGGCACCATCGAGCTGGACGGCGCCGACATCACGACCGAGGCCGCCTACGCCCGGGCCCGGCGCGGTCTCGGCCGCACCTTCCAGACCTCCAGCCTGTGGCCGGGCATGACGGTCGCCGACCATGTGCGGCTGGCGGCGCAGGCCGCCGGCGGCGGCTCGTACCGGATCTGGCGCCGCGCCGGCACCTATGTGAAACAGGTCGCCCGCGTGCTCGAACGCACCGAGCTCGCCCACCGTGCCGACACACCCGCCGACTCCCTCTCGCACGGCGAGAAACGCAAACTGGAACTCGCCGTGCTGCTCGTCGGCGAACCCCGGCTGATGCTCCTGGACGAGCCGATGGCGGGTGTGAGCGCCGAGGAGGTGCCCGCGCTGACCGGGCTCATCCGCTCGCTGCACCGCGAGGAGGGCCGCACCGTCCTCATGGTCGAGCACCACATGGACGTACTGCTGGGCCTGGCCGACCGGCTCGCCGTGATGCACCACGGCACGCTGCTGGCCCTGGACACACCCGAGGCCGTGATGGCCGACCCCACCGTGCAGCAGGCCTACCTCGGGGAGGAACTGTGAGCAGCCCCGCACCACCCCCGCCGACCCCCGCACCACCCCCGTCGGCCACCGCCGCGCGCGCCGCGGCCACCGCACCGCCCCTGCTGACCGTGCGCGGACTGCGCGTCGTCATCGGCGGCCGGCACATTCTGCACGGCGTCGACCTGGACGTGGCGGCCGCCGGCACCACCGCCCTGCTGGGCCGCAACGGCGCCGGCAAGACCACCACCGTGCGCGGCATCCTCGGCCTCGTCCCCCGCACCGGCAGCGTCCTGCTGGACGGCGCGGAGACCGTGCGCGTGGCCACCCACGCCCTGGTGCGCCGGGGCATCGGCTACGCCCCCGAGGACCGCGGCGTCTTCGCCGCCCTCACCGTCGCCGAGAACCTGCGCCTGGCCGAACGGCCCGGCGCCGGCGAACCGGCGTACGACCTGGTGCACGAACTCTTCCCGGAACTCAGGCAACGCGCCCGGCAGGCCGCCGGCACCCTCTCCGGCGGCCAGCAGCAGATGGTCGCCATCGCCCGCACCCTGCTCAACGGCAACCGACTGATCATCGCCGACGAACCCACCAAGGGCCTGGCGCCCAAGGTGGTCACCGAGGTCGCCCAGGTGCTGGAGCGCGCCGCCGAGGCCGTGCCGGTGCTGCTGGTGGAGCAGAACCTCGCCCTGGTGCGCCGCCTCGCCCGGCACTGCGCCGTGCTCGCCGACGGCCGCACGGCGCACCGCGGCCCCGCCGCCGAACTCCTCGCCGACCCCGAGGCGACCCGCCGGCTCCTCGGCGTCGGCCACGGCGGACACGGGAGCCGGGGCGACCGGACCGACGGCCGAGAACACCGCGACGACCGAGGCGACCGGGGAACTCCGGCGGACCGGGAAGACCCGAGGGACCGAGGCGAGCGAGGGGATCGACGCAGTCGAGGGGATGCGGACACCCGCCTCCAGGCCCCCGCCGCACCAGCCCACACCGCGGCGCACCCCGCCGCACCGACCGAGGAGGCGGACGCCTGATGTCCACCGTCGTTCTGCTCACCCTCACCGGACTCGGCCTGGGCGCGCTGTACTTCCTGGTCGCCTCGGGCCTCTCGCTCATCTTCGGCCTGATGGACGTGCTCAACTTCGCCCACGGAGCACTCATGTCCGTCGGCGCGTACGGCACTTGGTGGGCGGCCTCCGGTCACCTGCCCGGCGCCGGCTCCGGCGGAGCGGGCTTCGTCCTCGCCGTCGCGTTCGGCACCGCGGCCGGCACCCTCGCCGCCGTCCTGCTCGAACTCGCCGTCATCCGCCCCCTCTACACCCGCCCCCGCGAGCAGATCCTCGCCACGGTAGGCGTCGGACTGGCCGTGCCCGCACTGCTGTCCGCGATCTGGGGCGCCGACGCCCGGCCCTTCCCCGGACCCGAGGCGCTGTCCGGCACCTTCGGCCTGCTGGGCGCCGAAGTACCTCTCAACCGGTTGGTGCTGATCGCCGCCGCCGTCGTGGTCCTCGCCGCGCTCAAGCTGTTCCTGGGCCGCACCCGGCACGGTCTGGTCGTCCGCGCGGGCGTCGAGGACCGGGCCATGGTCACCGCGCTCGGCATCGACGTGCGCAAGGCCTTCACCCTGGTCTTCGCCATCGGCGGGGCCGCCGCGGCCCTCGGCGGCGCGATCGGCGGCCTCTACTTCGGCTCGGTCGACCCCGCACAGGGCACCTCCCTGCTCATCTTCGCCTTCGTGGTCGTCGTCATGGGCGGCATGGGCTCGCTCACCGGCGCGGCGCTCGCCTCCGTCGCCGTGGGCCTCGTCCAGCAGTTCGCCAACTACTACACCAGCGCCGGACTCGGCGACCTCGCCGTCGTCGTCCTGCTCGCCGCCCTGCTGCTCGTCCGGCCGCGTGGGCTGACCGGGAGACTCGCATGACCACCGCCACCCAGCCGCGCGGCGAGACCCGCACGGCCGACCACCCCTTCGACCTGCGCGCCGGGCGGCTGCGCCGCGTCACCCGCTGGTGGCCGGCCCTGCTGCTGGCGGTCCTGTTCACCGCCCCCTACAGCGCGCTGCCGCTGCCCGGCCTGCTGGACGGCCCCATCGGCAGCCCGGGCAACCTCCAACTCCTCGCCCTGTGCCTGCTCTTCGGCGCCCTCGCCACCGGCTACGACCTCCTGCTCGGCCGCACCGGGCTGCTGTCCTTCGGGCACGCGCTGTACTTCGCCGCGGGCACCTACGTCACCAACACCGTCATGCTGGAGGCGGGCCTGCCGTTCGCCCTGTCCGCGCTCCTCGGCCTGCTCGCCGGGGTCGCGCTGTCCGCCCTGCTGGGCGCGGTCAGCCTGCGGGTGAGCGGCATCGGGTTCTCCATGGTGACCCTCGCCTTCGCGCAGGCCGGCTCCATCCTCGTCCAGCGCGACCCGGGCGGCCTCACCGGCGGCGAAGAGGGCAGGGCCGCCCCCGCCGACAAGCTGCCCGCCTCACTGGTCGGCATCGACCACACCGCCGGCCTGTACTGGATCGCGCTCGCCTACCTCGTCGTGGTGCTGTTCGTCGTGCACTGGGCGGTCCGCTCGCCCACCGGCCGGGTGTGGGAGGGCATCAAGGAGAACGAGCGCCGGGTGGAGGTGCTGGGGCTGCGCCCGTACGGCTTCAAGCTGACCGCCTTCACCCTGGCGGGCACCCTGGCCGCGCTCGGCGGCATCGTCTACCTGCTGCTGACCGGCGGCGCCACCCCGCAGACCACCACCTCCGACTTCACCCTGTCGCTCCTGGTGATGGTGGTGCTCGGCGGCTCCGGCACCCGCTGGGGCCCCATGGCCGGCGGCATCCTCTACACCTGGGCCGACCACCGGCTCGGCGACCTGGCCAACTCCGGTGCCGTCGCCGGCCTGCCCGCCGTGCTGCGGGTGCCGCTGTCCCAGCCGCTGTTCCTGCTCGGCGCGCTGTTCGTCGCGGTGATATACCTGCTGCCCGGCGGTATGGCCCGGCTGCCGGCGCGACTGCGAGCCGCCCGCACCCCCACGGCCCGCAAGGAGGCGTCCCACCCGTGAGCCGCACCACGAACGACGAAGACATGACGCAACATCAGTCGACCGGCCGGCTCCCGCCCGAGGAACTGCGGGTGCCGGTGCCCGGCGGTGAACTGGCCGTACTGCGCTGGCCGGCCGCCGCCCCTGGCGCACCGGTCGTGCTGGCGCTGCACGGCATCACCGCCAACGCCCTGAGCTGGGCCCGCGTCGCTCACCACCTGGCCGGCCGGGTCACCCTGGTCGCGCCCGACCTCAGGGGCCGGGGCGGCAGCGGCGGGCTTCCCGGCCCGTACGGCATCGCCGCGCACGCCGACGACATGGCCACCGTGGTGGACGCCCTCGCACTCGGCCCGGTGGTCCTGACCGGTCACTCCATGGGCGCCTTCACCGCCGCCCTGACCGCCGTGCGCCACCCCGGTCTGCTGTCCGGCCTGCTGCTGGTCGACGGCGGCGTGGGCTTCCCCGCCCCCGCCGGCCTCGACCCCGACGAGCTGATCACCGCGGTCATCGGCCCGGCCATGCGGCGCCTGTCGATGACCTTCCCCGACCGGGACGCCTACCGCGACTTCTGGCGGGGCCACCCCGCCTTCGCCGCGGCCTGGTCGCCGTGGGTGGACGCGTACATCCAGCGCGACCTGGTGGGCGAGGAGCCCGAGCTGCGCTCCTCCTGCCGCATCGACGCCGTACGGGTCGACGGCATCGACCAGCTCGGCGAGCAGGTGCTCGGCGCCGTCCACCGGCTGCCCCGCCCCGCCGTGCTGCTGTGGGCCGAACGCGGCCTGATGGACGAGCCCCAGGGCCTGTACGACGAACAGCGCCTCGCCGCCGCCCGGCTCGACCCGCACCTGGTCCGGCCGGAGGTCGTGCCCGGCACCAACCACTACACGATCCTCGTCGGCGACGACGGCGCCCGCGTCGTCGCACGCCACCTGCTGACCGCTGCGGGAGTGCCCGACACGGACGGCCACTCCCGCAGCCGACCCTAGGGCGTGTCTGACGAGTTCCCGCCTGCCTCGCGGGGGAGAGGTCAACTGCCCGACAGCAGGTGCAGACGCAGGGCGAGTTGGAGTTCGAGAGCGTGTTCCGGGCTGTTCCAGTCGGGCCCCAGCAGGGTCTGGACCCGGTCCAGCCGCTGCACCACCGTGTTGATGTGCACGTGCAGTCGGTCCTTGGCCCGGGTCAGGCTCCCGCCGCAGCCGAAGTACGCGTGCAGGGTCTGGACCAGCTGGGTGCCCCGCTGGGCGTCGTACTCCAGCAGCGGTCCGAGGGTGGCGGCGACGAAACCGTCCACATCGTGCTCCTCGCCCAACAGCACACCCAGAAAACCCAGTTCGCCGGCGCAGGCCCCGCCGCCGTCCCGGCCGAGCACCCGCATGGCCCGCAGGCAGCGCGAGGCCTCGGCGTGCGCGTCCGCGATCGCCCTCGGCCCGGCGGCGGGCCCGGCGCCGGCGACCGTGACCGGGGCGCCGACCAGCTGGGCGAGCTGCGTGGCGGCGGCCCGGGCCGCCGCGCCCGGCCCGCCGTCGTCCCAGGGCAGCAGCAGCACCGCGGCGCCCGCGTGCTCCGCGCTGACGCTGCCGCTGCCGAACAGGTACCGCACGGCGGCCCCGGCCAGCCGCTCCCGCACGGCCGCGCCGGCCTCGGCGACCAGCAGCACATGGGGCCGGTTCAGATCCACACCCAGGCGCCGGCCGCGGTCCACCAGGCCGACGGGGTCCCGGTCCGGGGCGGTGAGCAGATCCGTCATCAGGTCGCCTCGGACCCGGTTCTCGGTCTCGGCGACCGAGCGCCGCAACAGGAGCAGCAGTGAGGTGACGACACCGCTGCGCTCGAACAGGCGCCGGTCGGGCCCGTCCAGGTCCGGCCGCCCGTGCAGGACCAGGCTGCCCAGCAACTCCTGCCCGGCCAGCACCGCGCACACCCAGCGCCCGCCGCGGAACACCGCGTGCGCGGCGGCACGCGACTCCTCGGCGGCGGCCACCAGCGCCGCGGCGTCGTCGACGCCCGCGGCGCTCCCCGCACTTTCGGCATCCGCGCCCGCGCCGACGCCCGTTCCACCGTCGAGGGCGGTCGAGGTGAGCGGCCGCCCGCCGCTGTCGTGGACCGCGACGTCCCCCTCCAGCAGGCCGGCGACGGCGGCGGCCACGTCCGACACGTCGCCCCCGCGCAGCACGAGGTCGGTGAGCCGGTCATGGGACTCCTCGGCGCGCTGCATGGCGGCGGAGTGCTCCCGGATCACCGCGTTCGCCTCGGCCAGCTCCGCCAGCGCGGCACGCGCGTCGGCCATGGCCTTGGCGGTGTCGATGGCGATGGCGGCGTGGTCGGCCAGCGAGCACAGCAGGGCGACCTCGTCGGGGGAGAAGGTCCGGGGCGCCCGGTCGGCGGCGAAGAGCGCGCCGATGACCTTGCCGCCGCTTCCCGAGCCCAGCAGCAGCGGCACACCCAGGATGGCGACCAGGCCCTCGTCCAGGACACCGGCGTCGATGCTGCCGGTGTGGTGGAACCGCTCGTCGGTGCGGTAGTCCGGGGACGCGTAGGGCCGCGCCGTCTGCGCGACCAGACCGCCCAGGCCCTCGCCGAGCTGGAGCCGCAGATTCTGGAACAGTTCGGACACCGAGCCGTCGGTGACGCGCATGTAGGTGTCCCCGGCCGCCTCGTCGGGGAGGGTGAGGTAGGCCGTGTCCGTGCCGAGCAGCATCCTGGCGCGGCGGACGATCGAACGCAGCACCGCGTCGAGGTCGCGCAGCGCCGCGAGGTCGCCGGCGGTGTCGTAGAGGGCGGTCAGCTCCGCCTCCCGCCGCCGGTGCTGCCGCAGCGTGCTCCGCACGCGCAGCGCCGTACCGGCGGCCTGCTCGACCTCCGTGATGTCCCGCGGATCGGCTCCGCTTCGCCGCGCCTCGGCGGTGACGGCGCCGAAGTCCTCCGGCGGGGCGTCCGAGGCGAGGAGTTCGAGCAGCCGGCGCAGGTGAGGGGCGACGGAGGTGGTGTTCTTGGGCATGGGCGGACCGTAGTCGGGAGAGGGCAGGCGTGGGGAGGGGGGAGACGGCGGGAGCGGGAGCCGCCCAAGGGGGCCCGGAGGATCAGGCCCCCTCGTCGCGGCGGTCGGAGGACGGCCGGAAGTCCGAAGGCGCCGGCCCGCTCCGCGCGGCGGACGGAGGAGGACCGGAGGACCCGGCCCCCTCGTCGCGGCGGGCGGGCCGCCGGGCGTCAGGTGGACGCGGTCGCCTGCTGGTCGGTGGCGGCGGCGGCCGGTCGCGGCGCGCCCTCACCGGCGGGCTCGACCGCGGCCAGGTCGCTGCCGCGGGTCTCCCGGGCGACGGCCACGGCGACCACGGTGATCACGGCGGACAGCCCGACGTACACCGAGATCGGCACGGAGCTGCCGTAGGAGCCGAGCAGCGCCGTGGCGATCAGCGGTGCGGGCGCCCCGGCCGCCACCGAGGAGAGCTGGGCGCCGATGGACGCGCCGGTGTAGCGCATCCGGGTGGCGAACAGCTCGGAGAAGAACGCCGCCTGCGGGGCGTACATGGCGCTGTGGAAGACGAGGCCGACGGTGACGGCGAGGACGAGCGCCGGGAAGGACTTGGTGTCCAGCAGGCCGAAGAAGGCCCACGACCACGCGCCGACGCCGACCGCGCCCACCAGGTAGACCGGCTTGCGGCCGACCTTGTCGGAGAGGGCGCCGAACAGCGGGATCAGGCAGAACTGCACGGCCGAGCCGATCAGCACCGCGTTGAGCGCCGTCTGCTTGCCGATGTCGAGGTGTTCGACGCAGTAGGTGAGGACGAAGGCGGTGATCACGTAGTAGGAGATGTTCTCGGCCATCCGGGCGCCCATGGCGACCAGGACGTCACGCCAGTGGTTGCGCAGAACGGCGACGAACGGCAACTGCTCGGCCTTCTGCCGCGCCTTGCGCTGCTCGGCCTTGGCCAGCGCCTCCTTGAACAGCGGCGACTCGTCCACGGACAGCCGGATCCACAGACCGATCATGACCAGCACGGCCGAGAGCAGGAACGGCACCCGCCAGCCCCAGGAGTTGAAGGCGTCGTCGCTGAGCGTCCCGGTCATCAGGGAGAGGACGCCGACGGCGATCAGGTTGCCGGCGGGCGCGCCGCCCTGCGGCCAGGACGCCCAGAACCCGCGCCGCCTGGCGTCACCGTGCTCGGACACCAGCAGGACCGCACCGCCCCACTCGCCGCCGAGAGCGAAGCCCTGGATCAGACGCAGCGTGGTGAGCAGCAGCGGGGCCGCGACGCCGATCGTGTCGTAACCGGGCACACAGCCGATCAGGGCGGTGGAGCCGCCCATCATCAGCAGGCTGATGACCAGCAGCTTCTTGCGCCCGACACGGTCGCCGTAGTGCCCGAACACCACGGCCCCGAGCGGACGCGCGGCGAAGCCGATGGCGTAGGTGAGGAAGGAGAGCAGCGTCCCGGTCAGCGGATCGGAGTCGGGGAAGAACACATGGCCGAAGACCAGGGCGGCGGCGGAACCGTAGAGGAAGTAGTCGTACCACTCGATGGTGGTCCCGATGAGGCTGGCGGCGACGATGCGCTTGAGGTGGTTCGGAGCTGGCGGAGCGGCTGCGGGCGACGACATCGGCACCACTTCCTGGCGTGTGACGGGGACGTTTACGTGTCGCCACACCGTAGGAACGGGCAGGTGAGAGGCGTATGTGATGGGACACCATAGTTTCGGGCCGGGGGGTGCGGGTGCCCACCATGGGGGCCGTGGGGGAGCCGCGCGAACGGTAAGGAAACGGCTTCCGAGGGAGGTGAAGGGGGGCGTCCGAGTCGCCCTGTTCCGGCACGCTATGGAAGGTCGTCACGAAATCCCGTGCTGGTTCGGTGCTGACCAAAAGCCCATGTCATCACCTGTCCCCGCTTCTCCCGTGCTGACTTGGTGCTGACCACGCCGCGTGGAACCAGGACGTTCGGGACCGATCGGCCGTCAGTCGCCGTGCAACTGGGGGTCCTCGACGGTGACGAGGTGCTGTTCCTCGAACGCCTTTCGGCATCGAACGCGGTGATCAACTACACCCGGATCGCCGGACGCCTGCCGCTGTACGCCTGCCGCTGTACGCCTCGTCCAGCGGTCTGGTGCTCCTGGCCCACGGCCCGGCAGACCTCAAAGAACGGCTGCCGGCCGGCCCGCTCGCTGCCTATACCCGAGCGACCCCGGCAACACCCGCCCGGCTGCGTCGCGGTGTCGGTCGTAGTGCTGGGCATATCGGCACCTCACCCTCTTCGGTTAATCGACTCTAAAGGTTGAGTCGTTGCACTTATTGGTTCGGTGTGCTTTTCTGGTGTGACGGCCGCGAGGCGCTGCCCGGCCCCTCTCGCTTCTCGACGAGACCCCGCCATCCCATCAGCCGTATGCAGTCGCGGCATCGCTGCACGGAACGAACGGAGCACCACCATGCACACCACTCCGGCACCCCGCATCGCCATCATCGGCGCCGGCCCCGGCGGCCTGACCTGCGCTCGCATCCTCCAGCAGCACGGCATCACCGCCACCGTCTACGACCGTGACGCCGGCCCCGACGCCCGCAACCAGGGCGGCACCCTC
Source organism: Streptomyces sp. NPDC018610 (assembly GCF_044391765.1). NCBI lineage: Bacteria > Bacillati > Actinomycetota > Actinomycetes > Kitasatosporales > Streptomycetaceae > Streptomyces > Streptomyces sp. NPDC018610. Next base: position 100,873 of record NZ_JBISAL010000013.1, on the reverse strand, counting down.
GACCTGCACGCCGACAACGGCCAGATCGCCCTGCGTGAAGCCGGTCTTCTGGAGGAGTTCTTCCAACTGGCCCGCCCCGAGGGCCAGGAGATGCGCCAGATGGACCCGGCCGGCACGATCCTCTTCCACCACGCCCCCGAGGAGGGTGAGCGGTTCAAGCCGGAGATCGACCGCGGCCAGTTGCGCGACCTGCTGCTCAACTCGCTTCAATCCGGCACCGTACGATGGGGCCATACCCTGCAGGCCATCAGCGGCCCCGACGAAGGTCCCCGGCAGCTGCACTTCGCCGACGGCTCCACCGCCGAAGCGGACCTCGTCGTCGGCGCCGACGGCGCCTGGTCCAAGGTCCGCCGCGTCATTTCCCCGGCCGTCCCCCAGTACAGCGGCGTGAGCTTCCTGGAAGCCTGGTTCCACCATGTCGAGGCCCGGCACTCCGACATCGCTGAAATGGTCGGCCAGGGCGGCGCCGCAGCAGCCGATGGCGACCGCGGCCTGTTCGCCCAGCGCAACAGTGGCGACCACATCCGCGTCTACATCATCCAGCGGGCCCCGGTCGACTGGATCACCGCCGGCGGCCTCACCCCCGAGGACACCGACGGTGTCCGCGCCCTCCTCCTGGAGCGCTACCGCAACTGGTCACCTCGCCTGCGCCAGCTGATCACCGACAACGACGGCCTCTACGTCGACCGCCCGATCTTCGCCCTGCCCGTCCCGCACACCTGGGAGCACAGCCCCACAGTGACTCTGCTCGGTGACGCCGCCCACCTCATGCCCCCGCTCGGCGTCGGTGTCAACCTGGCCATGCTGGATGCCTGCGAACTCGCCCTTGCCCTCGCACACCACGACACCGTCGACGACGCCATCCACGCCTATGAGGAGACCATGTTTCCCCGCTCCACGAAGATGGCCCAACTCCTTGACGGTGCCGCCGAACATCTACTGTCCACCCAACTGCCCGACTTCGCTGCCGACGGCAACCACTGACCAGGTCAGACGGTGAGCCGGGCAAGCGGCAATTGGACACCGCGTCCTTGATCACGGCCCCGGGCGTCGGGATCAGCCATTCGTGGACACGGCCCCGTCACGGCCGAGGGCCTCAGTGCAGCGCCTCGCCCGGTGCGAGGAGAATGGTGAGTTCGGCGATCGCATCCGGGAACGGCTTGGTCGGGTGTGCCACGCGGTGGGTGTGCAGCTCGGCGTTCTGTACATAGAGGTCGCCGGTGGGGGCGGGCTGGGTCGCGACCCGGTGGTGGACGTCGACCTGATAGCGGCCTTGCCGGCGTCAGCTTCATGGACTCCAGCGGTATCAACGCTCTTATCGCCGCGCATCATGCCGCGCAGAGCCATGGCGGCCGGCTGCGACTCGCTGCGCCGAGCCCCGCCGTCTTAGAGACCATCAAGATCGTCGGCCTCACCGAGGTCATCCCCTGCCACCCAACCCTGCGTGACGCACTTGCCGCCTGAATCCGTCAGCCGGACGAACTGAGCATGCTGATGCCCGCCACAGCCGTGGCGGGCATCAAGAGGGGTACCGCGAAGAGACTCAGCCGGTCATGAGCATGCCTTCGCGCAGCCGGGCCAGGCACCGGGACAGCAGCCGCGAGACGTGCATCTGCGAGACACCCAGACGTTCGCCGATCTGAGCCTGGGTGAGCTCCTCCACGAATCGCATGTGAATGAGCTGCCGGTCGCGCTCGTCGAGTTCGGCGATCATGGGGGCGAGGGCGTAGAAGTCCTCCACCAGCTCCAGAGCCGCGTCCTCGGTTCCGATGAAGTCCTGGAGGGCCGCCTCGCCGTCCTCGCTGCCGTTGAGCGTGGCGTCCAGGGAGGAGGAGTTGTAACCGTTCGAGGCCAAGCGGGCCTCGCGGACCTCGTCCTCGGACAGGCTCATCAACTCCGACAGCTCCTTGACCGTCGGGTCACGGTCGAGACGGCTGCGCAGCTCCTCCGTCGCCTTGGCGAGCTGAACGCGGGCCTCCTGCAGCCGGCGCGGCACGTGCACGGCCCAGGTGGTGTCGCGGAAGAAGCGCTTGATCTCGCCGACGATGTAGGGGATGGCGAAGGAGGTGAACTCCGCCTCCCTCGACAGCTCGAACCGGTCGATGGCCTTGATCAGTCCGATCATGCCGACCTGGACGATGTCCTCCATCTCCTCCGGCCCGCGGCTGCGGAACCGGCCGGCCGCGAAGCGGACCAGGGACATGTTCATCTCGATCAGCGTGTTACGGGCATAGCTGTACTCCGGCGTGCCCTCTTCCAGCACCGCCAACTGCCGGAAGAACAGCTTGGACAGCTCACGAGCGTCCTTGGGCGCCACCTGGGAAGGATCGACGACCTTGGGCAGCTCGGCCGTCCGGGTGCGCGTTGCCAGCGTGCTGGGCGCCATGCTGATACCCTCCCACGATCGATCTCACCGCTGCCGCCTGCCGAAGAAACGGCCGACACGCCGCCGCTTACCCCGTCATCCTGCACCCATGCCTGCTCCCTGAGCGAACGGTGGATCGGGCTCCGCCCATGCGCCAGGACACACGGCGGGGCCAGTGCCCCTGAGGCGACAGCGGTCGTTGCGCAGGGCCGACCGCCCGCGCGGCTCACTTCTGGAACCGACACTGGCCTGGATCCAGGACCACCTCGCCGAGGATCTCACTCTGGAGGACATGGCTGCCCGCTGCGCCATGAGCACCCGCACTTTCAGCCGCCGCTTCCGTGAACAGACCGGCACGACCCCGCTGCAGTGGCTGCTCCGCGCACGCGTCCGACACGCTCAGTACCCGCTGGAGAACAGCGACCCGGCGCGAGGTTGTGCCATGTGTTAGTCTCACGCGTTTGCGTGGTCGTCGCGGTGGGCGATTCTTCCTGTTCCGCTCGGCTTGTGCGTGGGCTGTTCAAACCTGCCGGGCCTCCCTCGGTACGTTCCCTTGCGGAAGGCTGTTCATGAAGCATCCCAATGACTCCGGCATCGCGCACGGCAGTCCCGCCCGGCCCGAGGCAACGACCCCGGCGTCGCCCCCGGCCGTCACCTTCGCCGGTCTGGAACTGCCGGCGGAGGTGCTGCGGACCCTGAGCGACCTCGGGGTGCGCGACCCCTTTCCGATCCAGGCCGCCACGCTGCCCGATGCCCTGAAGGGGTGCGATGTCCTGGGGCGTGGGCGCACCGGATCGGGCAAGACGCTCGCCTTCGGCCTGCCGCTGCTCGCACGGACGGCCGGGCGGCGCGCGGAACCGAAGCAGCCCCTTGCTCTGATCCTGGTGCCTACCCGGGAGCTGGCCCAGCAGGTCACCCAGGCGCTGGCGCCGTACGCGGAGGCACTGCGGCTGCGGATCGCCACGGTCGTCGGCGGCATGTCGATCGGCCGACAGATTGCCGCGCTACGCCAGGGAGCCGAGGTGGTCGTCGCCACCCCCGGACGCCTGCACGACCTGATCGAGCGCAACGCCTGCCGTCTGGGACGGGTGAGGATCACCGTGCTGGACGAGGCCGACCAGATGTGTGACCTGGGATTCCTGCCGCAGGTGGTCGACCTGCTCGACCAGGTGCAGCCCGACGGTCAGCGGATGCTGTTCTCGGCCACTCTGGACCGCGACGTCGATCACCTGGTCCGCCGCTACCTCCACGACCCCATCGTCCACTCGGTCGATCCGGCCGCGGGCACAGTCACGACGATGGAGCACCACGTTCTGGTCGTCCACGGCCCCGACCGCTACGCCGTCACCACGGAGATCGCCGCCCGCGACGGCCGTGTACTGCTGTTCCTCGACACCAAGCACGCCGTCGACCAGCTCACCCGGCATCTGCGGGCCAGCGGGGTGCACGCCGGGGCCCTGCACAGCGGCAAGTCCCAGCCGCAGCGCACGCGGACCCTGGCGCAGTTCAAGAATGGCCAGATCACCGTTCTGGTGGCGACCAACGTCGCGGCCCGTGGCCTGCACGTCGACGACCTGGATCTCGTGGTCAACGTCGACCCGCCCACCGACGCCAAGGACTATGTGCACCGGGCGGGCCGCACCGCTCGCGCCGGTGAGTCCGGCAGCGTGGTCACGCTCGTGCTGGCGGGACAGCGCCGCGAGACGAGCCGAATGATGGCCGGGGCAGGCATCGAGCCGACCGTCACCAAGGTGCGCTCCGGCGAGGCGGAGCTGAGCCGGATCACCGGCGCCAAGACTCCCTCCGGGACCCCGCTCGACGGCGAGCCCGCCGTCCCCCGACCCAAGAATCCCAACGCTCCCTTCCGCGGCCTCGGCACCAGCAAGGGCACCTCCCGCGGCGCCGGCGGCAAGTCCCGGAAGGCGGGCGAGGCCCGCAAGCTCGCCGAGGCCCGCAGGGCCGCCCTCGTGCGTCGCAACGGCTGAGAGCCGTTGCCCTGGCAGCCTGGCCACGGGATCGACAACCCTCGGCCCGACCCGAAGCCGTCATGTGCGCCTCACCTACGAAGTCAACGCCTTCGGCCGCGAGAGAGATACCCGCCGAAACGGAGCGGGATGACGTTGCCGGCGCCTCGCACTGCGCCCGGCATGACAAGCTGTGCTTGCCCACCCCCGAACCTAGGAGATCACCATGACGGCAGAGCCCGTATCTACGGAAGGTTCGGAGCCGGATGCCCCTGAGACGTCCCCTCTGGAGCCGGACGGCGACGGCAACTACGACCTCAAGCGCAAGTTCCGCGAAGCCCTGGCGCGCAAGCGCGGTGCGCAGGCGGACGCCGCCGATATCGCCGCCAAGTCCGATGGATCGAAGGTGCGTTCGGCGCACGGCCCGGCTGCGAGCCAGCGGTCGTTCAGGCGCAAGAGCGGCGGCTGAGTCGATGAGTCCCGCGATCTGACCGCTTCACCGACACCGGCGCCATCCACTCGCGCGTCCCGTGCGGTGAACCCTTTCCAACCTGCCTATGGAGTCGGGCAGTTGGGCTGGCAACGTGGTGAAGCCCCCTGGTAGATGGGTTTTCGACCAAGAGAACCGTCTCCACCAGGGGCTTCACGTGCTTGTCTACCCGTCCGGGCTGGACGTGTCCAGCTCTGCCCTCCGTTTCCTCACGCAGCAGCAGCAGCAGCAGCGGCGGCACCGCCGTGCGATCGGTTCCCGCCGGCGACGGCTGAGCGCCGGCCGCCAGGCCCTGCCCGCGCTCGCCCACCTGCGGATAGGCCACACGTATGCCCAGCCCGCGGCCGGATGCGGCGTCGGAACCACCACCGCCTACCGGTATGTCACCGAGACCGTCGACCTCTTGGCCGCCCTCGCACCCACCCCTCCGAGCACGAGCGTTCCTTCGGCCACATGGTCGCTCACCTCCAGGGCGACCAGTTGCCGACCTGGATCGAAGCGGCCACCTCCACTACCGACCTACCCAGCCTCCGGCACTTCGCCCAGCATCTCGAACGCGACCCCGACGCCGTCATCGCCGGCCTCGCACTGCCCTGGAACTCCGGCGTCGTGGAGGTCATGTCAACCGGATCAAGATGCTGAAGACCGCTCGCGAGCGATGCCATCACCTCATGATCATTCAGCGGTTCCGTCACTCCACCGCCCCCAGATTCGACGGTAACCCACCAGTCCACAAGAAGTGGACCAGAGCACCACACGGGTCCCACCCGGCCAGCGGCTCTTCGTCCCACCCGGCCTCGGCCTCGTCGCCGTCCACTTCGGCTCGCAGGTCATCTCCCCGGACGTGCCGATCGCCCCGCTCGTCCGGGTGTTCCTGCGGATCGATACCCACCTCGAAGCGACTCGGTGAACTTCCTGTGAATCGGGCCGCGGTGACAGCGGCCCTGCCGGAATTGCGGGCATCGCCCACCGCGATGACGCCCGGAACTCTCAGGAAGTTCCCAGGATCTCTCCGGAGGTGATCAGGACCGGCTGACAGCGTTCGGCACCTGTTCCGATACGCCTCGACCGACGTGGAGCGTCTGCTGTGGCCACATTCCTTTCCGGGCTGGGCCGGTTCTCCTTCCGGAGGCACTGGCTGGTCGCGTTGCTGTGGGTGGTACTGCTCGTGGGGACGGGGGTGCTGGCCGGACGGGCTCCCGCCCCGCCGCCCAACGACTTCTCGATGCCCGGCACGGAGGCACAGCAGGCGTACGACCTTTTGGAGAAGAGCTTCCCCGAGCTGAACGCCGACGGCGCGACGGCCCGGGTCGTGTTCCGGGCGAGGGACGGCAAGATCACCGCTCCGGAGGCGAAGAAGGCCGTCCAGGAGACGGTCCGGGACCTCGGTGGCGATCCGCAGGTCGTACGGGTCACCGACCCGTACGCCACCCGGTCGGTGAGCGCCGACGGCTCCACCGCCTACGCTCAGGTTTCCTACGAGGTGCCCGCCTCGAAGCTGGCGGAGAACTCGCGCACGGCGCTGCGGGACACCGTCGAGACGGCGGGCTCGACGGAGCTGCAGGTCGAGGTCGGCGGCAATGCCGTCAACGCGGTCGCCGGCGGCCATTCCTCCGAGGCCCTGGGCCTCGCGGTGGCCGCCGTGGTGCTCGTCATCACCTTCGGCTCACTGCTCGCCGCCGGACTCCCGCTGCTCACCGCCGTCCTCGGCGTCGGCATCGGCGGACTGGCCATCAAGGTGCTCGCGGAGCCGCTCGGGCTCGGTTCGACCACGAGCGGGCTCGCCACCATGATCGGCCTCGCCGTCGGCATCGACTACGCCCTGTTCGTCGTCTCCCGCTACCGAGCTGAGCTCGTGCGTGGCCGCAGTCGCGAGGACGCGGCCGGGCACGCGGTCGGCACCGCGGGACCGGCGGTCGTGTTCGCGGGCCTGACCGTGGTCATCGCCCTCGCGGGCCTGGCTGTGGTGGGCATTCCGCTGCTCACGCGGATGGGACTCGCCGCGGCCGGTACGGTCGTCGTCGCGGTGCTCATCGCCGTCACGCTGATCCCCGCGCTGCTCGGGATCTGCGGCCGTCGGATCGGTCCGCCCCGCGTCAAGCGGCGTCGCGGCGGGGACGGCGGTCCGAAGCGGTCCATGGGTGTCCGCTGGGCCCGGTTCGTCGTGAGGCGACCGGTCGCGGTCCTCCTGGGCGGCATCGCTCTGCTCGGCGTGATCGCGGTACCGGCGGCGTCACTGAAGATGGGGCTCCCGGGCGACGAGAGCAAGCCCGCCTCGACCACGCAGCGCCGCGCGTACGATCTGGTCGCCGACGGCTTCGGCCCTGGCTACAACGGCCCGCTCACCGTGGTGGTCCAGGCAGAGGGAAGCGGCAGCGCCAGGGCCGCCGCCGGGAACGTGGCCGAGGAAGTCCGTGACAGGAAGGACATCGCCGCGGTCGGACAGCCGCGGCTGAGCGAGTCCGGCGACACCGCCGTCCTCGACGTCGTCCCGGCGACCGCGCCGTCGAGCACCGACACGGCCGACCTCGTGCACGCGCTGCGCGACCCGGCACTCGCGAGCGACAGCGACGCTCACGTCCTGGTCGCCGGATCGACGGCGATGAACGTGGACGTCTCGCGGAAACTCTCCGGCGCGCTGCTCCCGTACCTGGGGCTCGTGGTCGGCCTGGCGTTCCTGCTGCTCATCGCCGTCTTCCGCTCGATCCTCGTCCCGCTCAAGGCAGCGCTGGGCTTCCTGTCGTCCGTCCTCGCCGGCCTCGGCGCGGTGGTCGCGGTGTTCCAGTGGGGCTGGTTGTCCTCGGTGTTCGGTGTCGCGGTGCCGGGACCGGTGATGTCGATGATGCCGATCTTCATGGTGGGTGTCGTCTTCGGACTCGCGATGGACTACGAGGTGTTCCTCGTGACGCGGATGCGCGAGGCGTTCGTGCACGGGCAGTCGCCGAAGGACTCCGTGGTCAGCGGCTTCGAGCACAGCGCCCGCGTGGTGACCGCGGCGGCCGTGATCATGATCTCGGTGTTCGCGTCCTTCATGGGCAGCGACGAGCAGATGCTCAAAACCATCGGCTTCGGCCTTGCCGCGGCCGTGCTCTTCGACGCCTTCATCGTGCGCATGGCGCTCGTCCCCGCGGTCCTGGCGCTGCTCGGCCGGCGGGCGTGGCGGCTGCCCCGATGGCTGGACCGGCTCGTGCCCGACCTGGACGTCGAGGGCGAGCGGCTGGAGCGGGACCAGAGGGACGCCCTGGCCGACACGTCACCCCGAGGTTCCGACAAGGGCGCCGAACCCGCGAGAACCGGCACCGGCCACTGAGCCCGTGCCCGGGACCGGGGTCCGAGAGCCGCCCCGGTTCGCGCCCCAGTCCACGGGGCGGCCCCCTCCCGCCGCCCCGGGCCTCCCCCTTACCCCGTCATGTCGTACACAGGAGCCCGCCCCATGCCCTCCGTCCCCGCGTCCCTCCGTCCTCCCGGCTCGCCCTGGCGCCACGCCCTCGAAGGGGCCCTCTCTGCCGCGACCGCCGTCCTCGCGATGACAGCCGCCGCATGGACGGCGCTCATGGTCCTCGGCGCCGGGGCGATCGCCCCCGTCTCCCGCCTGGTGCCGATGACGGTGAGCATGGCCGTCGGCGGCGGCGTCACCTTGGAGTCGGCGCCCTCCGCCGGCTCCGGCGACGGGGGCGGTTCGGACGGCGGCCTCGGCGGGCTGCTGGGGGGACCGGGCGGTGGAGGCGGAGGTCTGAGCCTCGGCCTGACCGGTGAGGCGGCGGTGACGCCACTGATGCTGACGTTCCTCGGCACGGCGGTCCTGGCGACCGCCTTCTACCGGCCCCTGCGCCGACGGAAGCGGCCTGCTGCGGCGCTGCTGTGGGCCCGGTGCGGCGGCGCGCTGGTGACTTCGGCCGTGGTCCTCCCGATACTCGCCGGCATGGCCCAGGGCACGGCCCGGCTGCCGGAGAGCGTGACGGAGCGCTTCGGCAAGGGCGCCTCGTCCGGAGCGTTCAGCCGGTTCGGAGGCGGCGGGGGCGGAGGTCTCACCAAGGGCCTGTCGTCGGTCATGTTCGAGACCGACACCGCGGCGACCGTCCTCCTCGGTCTTCTGTGGGTCGGGGCCGTCCTCGCCCTCGGCTGCCTCGCCGCCCGTCGTACGACCCTCCCGCGCCCCCTCGCCCTCAGCCGCCTGCGCCTGAAGTGGCATGCTGTCGCCTCCACCGTGACCGGTTTCGGAACCGTGCTGTGCTGCTCGGCCCTGGTCGTCGCGCTCCTGGCCGCGGCCGCGTCCTTGACCGGCCGGGACCAGGCGGCGAAGGCGGCGGGCCTGCTGCTGCTCCTCGGCCCCAACGTGATCGCCGTCCTGCTCACCGCCGGCCTCGGCGCCTCCTGGCAGGCCGGCATGCACCGGTTGCAGCCCGAAGGCGGTGGCGGGATGCTCGGCATGCTCGGCGGCGCGGGCGCCGGTCAGGGGGACGCGGCGGGCACGGACAAGTCCCTCGACCTCGGCGGCTGGTCGGGCGCCGGCGTGCCGCTGTGGCTGCTCGCCATGACCCTCGTGCTGCTCCTCCTGGTGATCGCCGGATATGTGGCCTCCGCCCGCACCCCGGCCCGCACCCCGCGCGAGAACTCCGAAGCCCTGCTCGACCGCCACTCGGAGATCGCCCTGCGCACAGGCATCGCGGTGGGTGCCTCAGCTCTGGTGCTCCCCTTTCTCGCGCAAGGGTCGCTGCGGATCGGCATCAGCCTCATGGGCAACGAGATGGGCGGCATGACCGCGGGCCTGGAAGGCGGCCTGGGGCTGTCCGCGCTGACCGGATTCGTCCTGGCGGCCCTCGGTTCCTACGCCGGCAGCCGCCTGCACGGCCGACGGGCCCGGCGTTCGGTCCCCACCCCGCGGTTGCGCGGCGCCACGGGTGGACGGTCGGCCGCCGCCCGACCCGCCCGCCGTGTCCCGTCGGACAGGGTGTCGTGAGCTCCATGTGATCTCCTGAGAAGGCCCCTGTCAGCCCAGTCCTCAGTCCACGAAGGCAGCGATCCACACCATGGCGGCATCCGCACCTCCCCCACACTCCGTGGGTCGCCCCGGCCGGCACCACCTGCTCGTCGTCGACGACGAGCCGACCGTCCGGGAACTTCTGCGCGCCGCTCTGAGCTACGCCGGCTTCGACGTCGACGCCGCCGCAACCGGTCAGGAAGCCCTCGAACTGGCCGCGGCCCGCACGCCGGACCTCGTCCTGCTCGACGTGATGCTCCCGGACCTGGACGGCTTCGAGGTGATCCGCCGCCTACGGGCCCAGCCCCGCTCGGCCCTGCCCGGCCGCGGTGGCGACGTGCCCGTCCTCTTCGTCACCGCACGCGACGCCCGCCAGGACCGGCTGAACGGCCTGCGGCTCGGCGGAGACGACTACGTCACCAAGCCCTTCGATCTCGAAGAACTGATCGCCCGCATCCACGCCGTACTGCGCCGCACCCGGGGCGAGCAGCCCGTCCGGATGACCGTCGGCGACCTGACGCTGGAACCCGACAGCCACCACGTCGCCCGGGCCGGCCGGACCGTGCGCCTGTCCCCGACGGAGTTCCGCCTCCTGCACTTCCTCGTCGCCAACGCCGAACGGACCATGACGAAGAACCAGATCCTGGACGCCGTCTGGGAGTACGACTTCGGCGGCGACCCCAGCATCGTCGACACGTACATCAGCTATCTGCGCCGCAAGGTCGACAAGGGCGGGCCCAAGCTGATCCACACCGTCCGGGGCGTCGGTTACGTGATCCGCGAGCCCCGGGCGTGAAGCGGCGTGTCCCGCGGCTGCCCGGACACCGGCGGCTGCTCCGGCTGTCACTCCGCACCCGACTGTTGTGCCTGACCACAGCCCTGGTCGCGGTCGGTCTCCTCGGCACCGGCGTGATCGTCACCGCGGCCCTGCACGGCTACCTCCAGGACCGCGTCGACGACCGACTCGTCCTCACCGGGCAGATCGCCGCCCGCCTCGCCCCACCCGCAGGCACCGGGGTCCCGACCAGCGTGCGGGCCCTCAGCGTCCTCGGCGACACCACCGTGACCTATCTGGACGATGCCGGCGCCACCCGCGCGACGTTCGAGACGGGCACCGTGCCCCCGGGCGGCGGCCCCGAACTCCCGCCCCTGGACCGGGCGGCCGTCGTCGCCCACGGGGGCCGGCCCTTCGCCGTCCCCGCGAAGGACGGCGACCACGAGTGGCGGGTCATCGCCCTGATCCAGCCGACGCGGATGTTCCCGCCCGGCAGGGCCGCGGGCGGAGGCAGCGTCGTCGTGGCCGCCTCCCTCGACGAGGTCGACCGCACCGTCACCAAGACCCGCGACCTCTCCCTGACCGTGGGCGCCGTCCTGCTCGCCGCTCTGACCGTCGCCGGCTGGTTCGCCGTCCGCTCAGGGCTGCGTCCACTGACCCGCATCGAGGAGACGGCGACCGCCATCACCGCCGGCGACCACTCCCACCGCGTCCCCGAACTGGCCGCCCCTCACACCGAGGTGGGGCACCTGACCACCTGCCTCAACCAGATGCTCGACCGGATCGACACGGCCTTCCGGGCCCGAGCCGAGGCAGAGGCCCGCACCCACCGCTTCTTCGCCGACGCGGGACATGAACTCCGCACCCCACTCGTCGGCATCAAGGGCTACACCGACCTCTACCGGATGGGCGCCCTCCCCACCCGCGAGGACGTCGACCAGACGATGACTCGGATCGCCGCCGAGTCCGAACGCCTCACCCGCCTGGTGGAGGAGATGTTCCTCCTGGCCCGCCTCGACGAAGACGCGCTCTCCGACCGGGATCCGGCCCTCGCCCTCGACCTCGCCCCCATGGACCTGCGTACTCTGGCCGCCGACGCCCTCCACGACGTACGTGCCCTGGACGCCTCCCGCCCCGTCACCCTGACCGGCCTCGGCGGCGGAAGACCCGCCACCGCCCCCGCCGTCGCCGACGAGGCCCGCCTGCGTCAGGTCGTCACCAATCTCATCGGCAACGCCGTCGCCCACACCCCGCCCGGCACCTCGATCCGTATCGGCGTCGGCACCGCGGGCGACCGGGCCGTCCTCGAAGTCGCCGACGAGGGCCCGGGCCTCACCCCGGCCGAACGCGACCGCGTCTTCGACCGCTTCTACCGCACCGACGACTCCCGCGCCCGCACCACCGGCGGCTCGGGCCTCGGCCTCGCCATCGCCCACGCCCTGGTCACCGCCCACAACGGCCGCCTCACCCTCGTCACCGCCCCCGGGCAGGGCTGCACCTTCCGCATCGAGCTCCCGCTGCCCGACGCGTCACGGCCGGAAGCGGGCGGCGGCGGGTAGGGCGTCGACCGTGCCACCCCCTGCGATGTGGCCCGAAGGCGGTGCGCCGTGCAGAGAGCGCGAACGGGGTGGTGGAGGAAGGCCCTGGCGGACCCGGGCTGCGTCTGCAGATGCTGCCGAGCGTGGCGTGCCGGTGGACGTCGCTCACCCGGTGTCGGCTGCGGCGCGATGCGTAGATCTGAGGCATGTGCCGGCTGGACATGTCGGCCCGCGGGCCACGCACCGCCGCTGGACAGAACGGCGAACGCCTCGTGCAGCAGCTGAGCGAAGTCCTCGACCGAGTGCGGCGGCCCGCTCGGCGCGTCGGGACGGGGACGGCCCCTGCGGGGTGGTGAAGCGAACTGTCCGAGTTGCCCAGTTCGGGGATGCACCCCTGGGGCAAGGGCACCAACGTGGTGCTGGCCCCGACCGTCGACATCGTGCGCGACCCGCGGTGGGGAAGGGCTTTCGAGTCCTTCGGAGAGGATGCCTACCTCGCCGGACAAATGGGCCCCGCCGACATCCAGGGCATCCAGAGCCAGGGGCCGATGGCCCAGGTGAAGCACTACGCGGTCTACAACCAGGAGACCAACCGCAACGACATCACCGACAACGCGATCGTCTCCGACCGCACCGAGCGGGAGATCTACCTGCCGGCGTTCGAGACTTCGGTGAAGCAGGGCGACGCCGACTCGGCCATGTGCTCGTACTCGGCCGTCAACGGCACCTTCGCCTGAGAGAACGGGCAGCTGCAGAACAACGTCCTCAAGAACGACCTGGGCTTCACCGGGTTCATCACCTCCGACTGGGGTGCAACCCACCCGGGCCGCCCCTTCGTCCTGTGTCCGGGACGGCAGAGTTCATCGCGCGGCGTCTGGCCGCGGCGGGCGGACGCCACAAGCCCTTGATCTTCCACCGCGGCCAACTGGTCCGCCTGGACCGGGCGTGCGGCGTACACACACCCACCCGCGCCTTCGACTGGTGGGACGTCTGAGGCGGTGTCCGCACGGCGACCCCACCGGCCGTCCGCCACGACGGCGACGTCGGATGGTACGGAGGGCGCGGCCCACAGGGCGGGCGACGCCCGCCCGCGCCCTCAGGGCCGCGCATGTCCCCTCGCACGGTGGCCCTCCTGCGAGAGCCGCCGGGAGACCGCGCGGGCCGTCGCCCGCACGGCAGGGCCGTAGCCCGCGTCCGGGAACCCGGGGCTGGGCGCCACCACCGACAGCGCCGCCACCACCTCGTCCCCGTCCCGCACCGGCGCGGCGACGGTACTCAGCTGCCAGGGGTGGCTCTGGCGGCCGAGGGCCAGGTCACCACGCCGCACCTCCGCGAGCGTGCGGCGCAGATCGGCCGGAGTGCCGATGTCGTCGTCCCCGTGGCCGGGCTCGTAGCCGGCGATGACATGGTCCTGCACGGCCGGCGGCGCGAAGGCGAGCAGGATCAGTCCCACACCGGTGGACGTCAGCGGGAGGCGGCCGCCTACGCGGTACCGCACGGGACTGGCGTCGAGCGCCGAGAGACGCTCGACGAGCAGCGCCTCCTCCTGGTCGCGCACGGCGAGCAGCACATGCTGGCGGGTGACGTGAAAGAGGTCCTCCATGAAAGGCATGGCCACGGACCGCAGCCCGTGACCACGGGGCGCCAGGGAAGCGGTCTCCAGCAACCGCAGCCCCACGACGAAGCGGCCGTCGTCGAGACGTTCCAGCGCACCCACGTGCACGAGCGACCGGGCGAGCCTCAGCGCACTGCTGCGGGGTATGCCGCTGCGGCGTGCGAGATCCGCGAGCGGCAGCGCACGGTGATCGCTGTCGAAGGCGTTGAGCAGGTCGAACGCCCGCTCGATGACCGGTTGCCCCTCCGCGGGCCGACCCCCGCGCCTCGGTCGGACACCACCCGCGGAACCCGCTGTTTCATTCATCGGCATCACCCCTGCCACTGTACGGCCCCCCTTCCTACGGTGGTGCCCGTACGAAACCGCGCACGCACACCAGGAGCCCCGGATGACCTCGACAGGACTCATCGACGTCCACGCCCACTTCCTCACCGACGGCTACGTGGCCGCCGCCCGGTCCGGGGGCATCGAGCATCCCGACGGCATGCCCGGCTGGCCCACATGGACCGTCGACCGGCATCTCGACCTGATGGAGCGCTCGGGCATCGAGAAGTCCTACCTGTCGATCTCCTCGCCGGGCGTCCATTTCGGTGACGACGGCGCCGCCCGGGCCCTCGCGCGGGAGGTCAACGCGTTCGCCGCCCGCGTCCGCGGCGAGCATCCACGGCGGTTCGGGCACTTCGCCTCCCTCCCGCTGCCCGACGTCGAGGGTTCGCTCGCCGAAGCCGCACACGCCCTCGACGAGCTCGGTGCGGACGGAGTGGCGGTGGAGACCAACCACCACGGCCTCTACCTCGGCGACCCCCGCCTCGAACCACTGTGGGAGGACCTCGACCGCCGCGGCGCCGTCGTCTTCGTCCACCCCACCTCACCGCCCCACGCCGACGACCTCTCCCTGAACCGGCCGCGGCCGATGCTGGAGTTCCTCTTCGACACCGCCCGCGCCGCGAGTGACCTGCTCTTCCGCGGCGTCCTCACCCGTCACCCGCGCATCCGCTGGGTCCTGACCCACGGCGGCGGAGCACTGCCGCTGCTCGCGGACCGCATGGAACTGTTCCGCACCCTGCTGGGCACAGGCCCCGAGGACGCGCCGAACGCCGTGGAGCAACTGGGCCGCCTCTGGTACGACATGGCCGGCACGCCCTTCCCCCGCCAGATCCCGGCCCTCGACGCGGCGTTCGGCACCGAGCGTCTCCTGTACGGCAGCGACTACTGCTGGACGCCCGCCGACGCGGCCCTCGCCCAGGTCAGGACCGTCGACGCGGCGGTACAGCCGTCCGCCACCGACACCTGGCGGGACCTCACCACCCGCAACGCACGCCGTCTGTTCACCGTGAATCCGGCATGACCTGACGCAGGCCGGAGGAACGGACGACCCGGGCCCGGCGCGGAGCCGACCGTCGAAGCCCAGTGATGACACCAAGGAGTGACATGAGCAGGTACGTCAACCCGTCCGCGATCAACGGGCGCGTGGTGGTGCGGGACGTCACCGTCGTCGATCCGCTGGACGGGAGCCGCACCCCGGGCCAGGACGTGGTCGTCGAGGGCGGCCGGATCAAGGCGGTGACGACGACCGGCGCGCCGGCCGCCGGCGCACACGTGGTGGAGGGACGAGGCCGGTTCGTCGTCCCGGGGTTCATGGACATGCACATGCACGCCTTGAACACCCCGCAGGATGTCGACGGCACCTACGCGCTGATGCTCGCCAACGGTGTCGTCGGCTTCCGCCAGATGTCGGGCGACAAGGCGCTGCTGAAGTCGCGGCGCGAAGGCAGGCTGCCCCGGCCGACCGGCGCACCCGCGCTCAAGGCGACCTCCGGCGACCTGCTGACCCCGTTGAACGCGAGCACGGTCGAGGGAGCGGTGCGGGCCGTCCGGGAGCAGCACCGGGACGGCGCCGACTTCGTCAAGGCCGGCGCCACCACCCGCACCACGTTCATGGCCGCCCTCGAGGAGGCGAACCGGCTCGGCATCCTGCTGGGGGGTCACCTGCCGGCGGACCTCGACCCCCGGGAGGCCGCGCGCGGCGGGGTGTGGTCGATCGAACACCTCGGCCCGGGTGTCACGGTGTTCGCCGCCGCGTCCTCCCGCGAGGCCGAGGTCCGGGCCGCCAACGCCGCCCGCAAGCTCCCGCCGATCCCCAAGGTGAAGTTCCCCGGTGCCGACAAACTGGCGATGAAGCTGGTCAAAGGCATGGCCGTGAACCCCGCGACAGGCACCTCCGAAACGGAAGCCCACGCCTACGAGCTGGCCGACCGCTCCTACGACCAGGCCAAGGCGGAGGAACTGGCCGCCCTGTTCGTCGAACACACCACCTGGCAGTGCCCGACGCTGATCCGGGTCCACACGCAGCAGTTCGGCGACTCCCCGGAACACACCGCGGACCCCCGACGCCGCTACATGGCCCCCGAGGAGCTGCGTGCGTGGGACAAGTCGGCGAGGAAGTTCTCGAAGCTTCCCGACGCCACCCGCGAGGCCCTGCGCGGGCACTGGACCGCGCAGCTGCGGATGACCAAGACCTTCGCCGACGCCGGAGTCCCCATGATTGCGGGCTCCGACGCCTGCGGAGCGGCGGGCATCATCCCCGGCTTCGCCCTCCACGACGAGTTCGACCACCTCGCCGAGGCCGGGCTGGACCCGCTGACCATCCTGCGGATGACGACGACCGAGCCGGCCAGGTTCCTGGGCGAGGAAGGCGCCTTCGGCCGGATCCTCCCCGGCATGCCCGCCGACCTGGTGCTCCTGGACAACGACCCGCTGCAGGAGCACACCGCCCTGCACCGGATCGTGGGGGTGATGCGCGACGGCTCCTGGTGGTCCCGCACCGACCTCGACGCGGTCCTGGAGCGCATCGCCGCCAAGCCCGGCGCCCACTGAATCCGGGATCTCCACGCCCGGCGGGACGGGACGAGAGGAACGCACCGAGGTCGACGGCGGCACCGTCGACCTCGTCTCCCGCACCCGCATCGTCCACCGCCTCGAACGACGCGACGGCCGTCGGGGCATCGTCGTGTGTGTGACGGCCGGTGCGGGGCGCACGAGCGCTCCGGCGGGCAGGTCGGGCAGTGCCGCCCGAGCAGCCGACCCGGCGCGTGTCGGCATGCTTCTGTGCGACATACTCTCCCGATGAGTTCACGCACTTCCCCGATCAGCCGGCCGATCAGGATTCGGAGGGCCGTGGCGCGGGACGCCAGACGGCTCACGCGGCTCGTGCGTGGCTCAGGCGCCTACGCGGGCCAGTACGCGGCCGCGGTCGCGGGCTACCGGGTCGGGCCGGATTACATCGAGGCCCACCGCGTCTTCGTGGCCGTCGACGCAGACGAACCCGACGGGCGGGTGCTCGGGTTCTACTCGCTCGTCCTCTCCCCACCGGAGCTCGACCTGCTGTTCGTCGCCGACGAAGCGCAACGACGGGGTATCGGGCGGCTGCTCGTCGCGCACATGCGGTCCGAGGCCCGTGCCGCCGGACTCGACCGCGTCAAGGTCGTGTCGCATGTTCCCGCCGCGGACTTCTACCACCGCGTGGGCGCGGTGCGGACCGGGACCGTGCCGGCGAACCCGCCCGCCATGCCGTGGGACCGTCCCGAATTCGAATTTCGCGTCGCTCCGGAATGAGCGCTCCTTGTCGACGGCGAACCCGTTGCGGCGCAGCCGCCGCAGTCCGGTCCGCGGCCGGGCGGGATCCGCGGCGCGCGGCCACGGCACCAGGGACTGGGAGTGCGTGGCCGGCTCCAGCACCGGTCCGGCTCGGCAGACACACCTGCCGTCGTTCGAGGGCGTCGAGATCCGGGACCGCTGTCTCGAAGGCCGATGTGGAGAGGGTCCCAATTCGTCCGGCGAGGCCGGCGGAGCCGGAGGGACTGGCGAAACGTCTGCAGGACCGGGCCCTTGCTGACGGACGACAGCTCCTGGCGCGGGGGCTGCTGTAGGCCACGGCACGGATCCTGATACGTCCTAGCCGTCGATGTCGAGGGCCGTGCCGTACAGGCGGTCCACCTTCAACCGGATGACCACCCGGCGCTCGGCGACCAGCTGTTCGAGGAACGCGCCTTCATCCTCCGGCTTCGCCGCTCGCGGGATCATCTCGAGGAGTTCCCGCCCGACGGCGTCACCGGGAACGGTGGTGGTCTCGGAGACCTCGGCTTCGCCTTCGGCGACGGCGAACGACCACACGTCGCCACCTTGCACATGGAGCGCCGCCCGCGGTTCACGCCGCAGATGCCCGACCTTGACCCGGTCGGCCGTCGTCGAGAACCGCACCGTGCGGGCTTCGGGATCCCAGCTGTACAGCATGGTGGTCAGGTGGGGGTGGCCGCTGCGCTTGACGGTGGCGAGCGTGCCGAACTGCTGCTGGCCGAGGAGCCTGGAGAGGGCTTCGTCGGACAGTGGGCGAGGTGCTGGTCCTTGCGTCATGACGTGATCAACGTCCTTGGCGGCCCCGCTATTTCGGGGACGGCACGTCCGAGACCACTTGCGCGACAGAAGTCTGTCCCCGTCGCCGGCGTCGGTGTGCCGCGGCGGGGCGTCCGGTTCTCCGGCGTGGCGGGCAGCGTCCCGGACGCGCTCGCCGAGGCCGTCGACCTCGTCGCCCCGGGCGAGCCCCCGTCCCCGGTCGGGACACCTGGCCACCCGCCACGGCGAGGACCGTCGCGGTGCAGGCGGGGGTTTGTCAGACGGTCCCTAGGCCGCCGGCTGGGCCGCGCCCATGCGCAGCAGGGGGCCGCCGCTGATCGCGGTGAGGGCGAGGATGCCGACACCGGACACCAGGATCGGGACGTTGACCTGCGTGTACTTGGCGACGACACCGGCGGTGATCGCGCCGAACGGCGAGACGCACACCGACAGCAGACGGAAGGCCCCGTTCACACGGCCCAGGATGGCCGTCGGGATGGTGGTCTGCCGGAACGCGGTGATCAGTGTCTGCCAGGTGGCGATGCCGAATCCGACGGCTCCGAAGGCGACGGCGGCGACGACGGCCACGCGGGTGCCGCCGAGGAGCAGGCAGGCGACGCCCATGACGGCGAGGGCGGCCACGGCGCCGGGGAGGACGCCGATCCTCCGTCGCACCCAGTCGCTGCCCAGCCCGCCGACGACCCCGCCGAGCGCGTTGGCGGCGAGGAAGAAGCCGTACGCGCTCTCCGGAAGGTGCAGCCACTGGACGACGTAGAGGACCATGAGGACGCCCAGGCTCATGGTGAAGAAGTTCAGCGCGCCGAGCACCAGGGCCAGCCGCATCAGCAGCGCGTCCGAGCGCAGGTGGCCGATGCCCTCGCGGACCATCGGCCACCAGCCGGCCCGCGGCCCGCTCGGAGCGGTCCGCAGCGTTCGCAGGACCGGGAACAGCAGCAGCATCACCCCGAGCAGGAACGAGGCGCCGTCGAGGAGGAAGGGAGCCGCGGCGGCGAAGGCGAACAGCACACCGCCCAGCGGCTGCCCGATGCTGTCACGCAGCACCACCTGCACCGCATCCCGTCCGGCGCGGTCAGCTGGTCCGGACGCCTGGGCGCGTTCAGCGCCCGCAGCAGGGACAGCACGTGCGCGTCGACGGGGATCCGAGGCGCCGGGACTTTTCGGCAGTCGGGACTTTTCGGGAGCGCCGTTCGGAAAGCGGTCGATGACCTCGCCGAGCGGGCTTGTCAGGACGGCGACGATTCGGAGCGGCGGAACAGCTCGTCCGAGTGGCAGCAGGAGGGGTGCTGGAAGCGGTGGGCGACGTCGAGCCAGGTGGTGTGGGGAGGGGCGGGAGTGTCCGCCGGGCCGAGGGCGGTCAGGTCGTCGCGGTGGTGGGGGATGCCGTCGCGCAGCACCACGGGTGTGTCGACGAGGGTGTCGAAGTCGTCGAACGGATCGCCGTCGACCACGGTCAGATCCGCGAGCTTGCCGGCCTCGACCGTGCCGAGGTCCCGGTCCAGACCGAAGAGGCGGGCCGGGCCGACGGTGACGGTGTGCAGGGCCTGGGCGGCGCTGAAGCCGTGCCGGTGCAGGGCGCGCAACGCCAGGTGGAGGGAGAGGCCCACGGGCACCAGGGGCGAGTCCGTGCCCAGGACGAGTACGGCTCCCCGCTCGGTCAGCCGCCGGTAGTCGGCCATCTCCGTGGCCAGGGAGTCCAGTTGCCGCCGGGTGGGCGCGGTAGCGGCGCGGTCGCGGACGGCGGCGGCGTCCCAGGGCGGCATCAGGGCGTTCACCCGCGGGTCGTCGGCGAGGGCCGGGTCCGCGCCCAGCAGGCACTGCGCGGTGAACGGCGTGGCGATCAGCGCGAAGGCGCCGTCCGCGTACTGCTCGACCAGGTCCTGGCGGACGCCTCCGAGCGGCGTGGTGGCGTGGCCGTACGGCAGCCGCTGGGTGGCCTGCAGATGCGTGGTCAGGTCCTGGCCGGCGGCCCGGCCGGGGAAGATCAGGTGACTGCCGCACGGCACGCCCAGCCGGTGCGCGGCCCGCGCCGCCAGTGCCATGGTCTCTCCCGGCGCGCGGACATACGTCTTGACGAAGTCCACGTCCAGAGCGGCGGCCCGCCGCAGCGTGGCCCGCACACCCGGCTCGGTGCGGTGGGCGCGGCCCATGCCGTACGCGGTACGGGCGCCGTCGATCAGTTCGGCGCACGCCAGTGACCTGGGACCCAGTCCGTGCCCGGAGGCGGCCGACTCGCGCAGCCGGACCGTCTCGTACAGCGGCCCGCCCATGCAGGCGGTGGTGGTGATGCCGTAGGCGAGGAAGGTCAGGTTCTGCCGGGCGCCGTAAGTGGCGGTGTAAGGGTGGGTGTGGCTGTCGAACAGGCCGGGCAGGACGGTCTGCCCGGAGGCGTCCAGGGTGCGGTGGCCCGGCCTGCGGGCACGGTGCGGCTCGACGGCGGTGATCCGGCCGCCGCGGATCAGGACGTCCATGTCCTGGCGCGGCGCGCTGCCGGTGCCGTCCCACAGCCGCCCGGCGTGGACGCGCAGCGGCTCCCACGATCCAGGCGCCCGCCGGGCGGTCAGCGTGAGCGGGACGGTGCGCGGACGGCCCGGGACGTGTGCGGAGTCGAGGCGGAGCAGCCGCAACGCGCCGCAGGAGAGATAGAGGAGGGTGCGGGAGTCGCCGGCCCAGCTCGGGTGGTCGGCCGGTTCGTCGGTGAGCCGGCGGGCGGGGCCCGTGGGCGTGCCGTCGGCGGCGACGGGCAGCAGCCACAGCACCGACTCGGCGACGAACGCCATCCAGCGGCCGTCGGGGGACCACACGGGTCCGGCGGCGACCCGGTCGGACAGGGACTGGTGGTCGGCGGGCAGCCGGCGTCGCTCGGCGCCGGTGCGGACGTCCACGATCCGGATGAGGTTGTAGCCCTCGCGGAAGCGGCGGTTGAGCCGGTTACGGTCGCAGAACGCCAGGTGGCGGCCGTCCGAGGACCAGGTGGGCGCGCCGGGAGGCCCGTCGGTCGCCATGGGGCGGGCCGCCACCCGCTCCTCGCCTGTGGCCAGGTCGCGCACCAGCAGGTTCCCGGTCACGTCCTGGCAGGCCAGGAGCGAGCCGTCCGGCGACAGCGCCGGATACAGCCGTCCGTCGCCGGTGACCCGCTCGTCATGCAGGTCGGCCAGGCGCAGCCGGTGCACGGCGGTCAGTCCGTCGCGGTCGGTGCAGTACAGCAGGCTGCGACCGTCCGGAGCCCAGGCCGGCGCCTGCAGGTAGTGCACGTCGGCGGCCCGCACCAGGCGGCGTGGGACGGCCGCCGGCCCGGTGTCCTCGAGCGGGAGCAGCCACAGGGCGTTGAGCGCGACGAACGCCGCGCTGCGGCCGTCCGGGGCCAGCACCGGACGGTGGAGGCCCCGCACGGGAACGGGGACAGCCGGGTCGGGGACCCTCCGCGCGGGCCGGTGGTGCGGCCCGGGCACCGGCATCGGCGCGGTGAAGGGGATCTCCTCGACGTCCGCGGCGCCCTGGGCGCCCACACGGCGGACGCGGATGCGCCCGTCCGCGACGTACAGCAGCCGGTCCTCGCCCAGCCAGCACGGCGGGGCCGCCGCCAGGTCCTCGCCCTCGGCGATCACCTGGTCGTCCACCATCAGCGTCGCCGTGGCGGCCGGCAGCGACGGCGAACTGCTCGTGCCCGTCAGCCGCAGATAGGCGATCCGGCCGGCGGGGGAGACGGCCGGACACAGCAGCCGGCCGGCGGCGACCGTGCGCAGCACCCGCGCCGGGCCGCCCGCGGTCGGGACACGCACCAGGGACAGACCTCCGTCGTCACCGCCGTCCGGGGTGTGGGCGGCGCGCACGCACACCAGCGACCGTCCGTCCGGGAACCACGCGGGGTCGTAGTCCTCGTGGTCGCCGCCGGTCAGCCGGGTCGGCCGGCCGTCGCTCACGTCCAGCGTCCACAGGCCGAAGGCGCCCCCGGCCACCGGATCCCCGCCGCGCTCGGAGGAGAACGCCAGCCGCGTGCCGTCCGGCGACCACGCCACGCCCCGGTCGTCCCACGGACCGTCGGTGAGCCGGCGCAGCCCCCCACCGTCCGGCCGCATCGTCCACAGATGGAAGCCGCCGCCCTGGTAACCGCACACGGCCACGGTCCGTCCGTCCGGGGAGAGCGCGGGCCGGGTCGCCTCCAGCTCCCAGCGGGTCAGCCGTACGGCGTCGCCGCCCACGCGCGGGATCCGCCACAGAACGCCCTGCACCTCGGCGACCACGAAGTCCCCGCCGAGCCGGGCGGTGACCGATCCGCCGGTCGTCTCGCGGTACGTCAGCACGCGCCCCGCCGCGGCGGGGCGCACCCGCAGGGGGGACACCGCGGCAGCGCCCGCGGCAGACGCCTCCAGGAAGGATCGCCGGCTGACGAACCCCTGACCTGTGTCCATGCCGTGTTCCTCTCGATGCGAGTGCCGGGGACCGGCGGGTCCGCTGGCACACAAGCACCTGGCGGCCTCAGGTCAGGCTCCCTGATCAACCGGCGTCGCGAGCTCGGGTCACGGTCCGCACGGGTGACGTCGTCCCGACGAGGGCAGGGCGTTCTCACGCGCGCGGCGGTCAGGAGGAACTGTCGCAGGTCCGCTCGGCCTCGGCGCGGGACACACTGCGCCGTACATCGGCGTCCGCCAGCTCCTGGCGTTCGGCGGCGCCCGGCGTTCCGCCGGCGGCGATCTGGGCTTCGTAGGCCTTCTTGGTCTCGTCGAAGTCCTTCTGCGCCCTGTCCGCGGCCGCCTGGGCACTCGCGCAGTCGTCGGCCGCGGCGGCGGGCACGGGACGCGCGGTGGCGGGAAGGGACAGCAGCGCCGTGACGGCCACTGCTCCGGCGCGTGCCTGGATCGATCGCTTGGGACGAGGCGTGGGACGACTCATGGGGTGACCTCCTCCGGGCCGTACGCCCGCGAGCGGTGACCGGCTCACGGCGTCACGGCGTCAGCGTGACCCACTGGTCCGCGTCGCTGGTGTCGACGCACTTGACCGACACCCCGATGTTCTCCCGCACACCACCATCACACCGAAGGACGTACACGGCCACCGGACGGGGTGATGCGCGGGCGGGCCGACTCGCGGGGGCGGGGTGTGGTGAAGGGGCACTGCGAGATCACCCGTCGCGGTCGTCCGGCACCACCGGCAAGCGGTGCGGGTTCGGTGGCGGAGCTCCGCGACGCTCGATCCTCCTCGCTGTCAGGTCCGGCGGGCGTGGGACGTGAGGCGATCGGCGAACTCGGCGACGAGGTCGCGCAGCTCATCGGGGCGTTCGATGACGAACGGCCGGTCCAGTGAGGCGAGTACCGGAGGCAACCAGTCCAGCCGCTCCGCCCGCAGCTCGACGCGCAGCCAGCGCTCGGCCGGCCGCTCCTCGCCCGCCACGGGCGCGCGGTCCTCCGGACTCCCGCCCGCCACGGGCGCGCAGTCTTCCAGACTCGCGACACTGGCGGGAAGACGGGCGCGGATCTGGCCGACCGTCCCGTGGATCCGCAAGGTCACCGCGTGCCGGTACTCGGCCGTGGCGAACGCAGACAGCACGCGCTGTGCCGGATCGAGGCCCTCGGGCACGTCGAACGAGCCGGGCAGGGTCCGCGCGTCCGCGACGCGATCGAGCCGGAAGGTTCGGTCCTCGCCGCTTCGGGCGTCCTTGCCCGTGACGTACCACCGGCCCGCGTGGGCGACGATCCCGTAGGCGTGCAGCGTGCGTTCGCTGCGCTGCCCCTCGCGGTCGGTGTAGCGGATCGAGACCGGTCGGCGGTGGCGCACCGCGTCGGCGACGGTGAGCAGGATCCCGGCGTCCGGGGTGTCGAACTCGCCGGGCTGATCCGTGAAGGCGAGAGCTTCCAGGAGTGTGTCGAGCCGGTGGGCGACATGTTTCGGCAGCACCCGCCGGATCTTGGCCGCCGCCGTCTCGCTCGCCGTGTGCTCCGTCGTCGTCAACCCCGCTCGGCGGCCGGCGACCAGGCCGAGCAGTACGGCCAGCGCCTCGTCGTCGCTGAGCATGAGCGGAGGCAGGCGGTATCCGGGGGCGAGCCGGTACCCGCCGTAGCGGCCGCGCACCGACTCCACGGGCACGTCCAGGTCGATCAGTTGGTCCACGTACCGCCGCACGGTGCGCCCCTCGACGCCGAGCCGGTCGGCGAGCTCGGCCACCGTCCGGATGCCGCCCGACTGCAGCAGTTCCAGGAGGGTCAGCACGCGGGCGGTCGGTCGAGGCACGCTGCGCAGCCTAACGCGGATACAGGACCGATTCTGTCCACTATTTCTCCTAGCCTGCGCAGTGCACGCCACCGGCACAGCCAAGGAGATTCCCATGGACTTCGTCTCGATCCGCATCATCACCAGCGACGTCGCGCGTCTCGTCGAGTTCTACGAGCGAGCCACCGGAGCGCGGGCGACGTGGGCCACCGAGGACTTCGCCGAACTCCGGACCGGGAGCGCCACCCTCGCGATCGCGAGCACCCGCACCGTCGCGCTGTTCGCCCCGGGCTCCGCCCGCCCGGCGGACAACCACAGCGTGATCACCGAGTTCCTCGTCGACGACGTGGACCGCGTCCACCAGAACCTGACCGGCTTCGTCGCCGACTTCGTCACCGAGCCCACCACGATGCCCTGGGGCAACCGGTCGCTGCTGTTCCGCGACCCCGACGGCAACCTCGTCAACTTCTTCACCCCCGTCACCCCGGCGGCCATCGAGAAGTTCGCACGCTGACGCCCCGCACAGCCGCTCACCCGGGAGTCCGAAGACCCCGGGAGTCCTGGCCGCGTGGCATCAGCGCCCTTCCCTCAGCGGAGGGAAGGGCGGCCCGCGCGGCCCTCCGTCGGCCCGCCGCCGGATGGACGCGGGCGAGGTGTTCGGCAGAATCGTGCTGACACCCTGATCCAAACGAAAGACCCTGGTCCCGTCGGTCTCGCGGGAGACGGGAGACCTTCGTGTGCCGACCCGCAGGCGGAAGCGATCGTCGTCGCGGACGGTGGTCCTCCGCGGTCCGCAGCGGCGTGCCGTGGCGGGCCGCCGGGCGGCGGGTGAACATTGGGGTGTGGCACCTTCGGCCCGTGGACGTGAGGTAGCCGGGGCGGCCGGCCATCGGTGCCGTCCGGGTGCGTGTCGGTGCCGGTCAGGGCCCCATGGAGAGCCGATCCGGTGGACGCGATCGTGGGGAGGCGGTATGTCTCAGCCCCGTCAGGAGCAGTCTCCGCCCGGTGTCACGGGTGAGACGGCTCCCCGGTCCGATCACGGCGCGGAGAGCCCCGGGGGTTCGGACGCCTTTCCGGCGAGGCGACGGGTCACGGTCACCGGCGGTCGGCGGGTCCGGTGAGCGGCCGCGTGCCGAGCCTGTATCCGCTGCGGCTGACCGTCACGGCCAAGCCGCTGGTGTTCGGCGGGCACGCCATCGCCCGCCGCCTGGGCAAGACCGGCATCCCGGACTGGAGCGTCGCGGAGACCTGGGAGTGCAGCGACGTCACCGGCGCCGTCGGCGTGGTGACCGACGGGCCGCTCGCCGGACAGTCCCTGCGCCAAGTGGTCACCGATCATCCCGAGGCACTGATGGGCGCCGGATGGTCCGGTCAGTGCTTCCCCGTGCTGACGAAGTTCATCGACGCCACCGGCACCCTGCCCGTGCACCTGCACGCCGACGACGAGACCGCCCGGCGCTGGGAGGGGCAGCGCAACGGCAAGACCGAGGCCTGGCACATCCTGGCCGCCGCCCCCGGCGCGACCGCCCTATGCGGCGTCCAGGACGGCGTGACGGCCGGCAGGCTGCGCGCCGCGCTCGAGGCGCAGGACTTCGACGCCGTCCTGCGCCGCCTGCCGGTACGGGCGGGGGAGACCCTCTACGTCCCCGGCGGCACCCCGCACAGTTTCGGACCGGACACCCTGGTCTACGAGATCGAGCAGACCTCCGACGTCCAGCAGCACGCGATGCGCTGGCACATGGAGGACGGCTCGCGGGTGGGAGACGCGGAGTTCGCCTCCAACCTGGACATGCTGATGCGGCAGGCAGACCTGGAGACCAGGCCGGACTTCACCCCCGGACTGGGCATCGCCGTCGGCGACGGAGTGGAACGGGTCTTCCTGAACGCGGGCCCCTACTTCGCCCTCGAACGCGGGTGCGCCGGGACCGCGGAGCCGTTGCGGCACTCCTTCGCCACGGCGCAGATCCTCACCAACGTCGGGGCGCCGGTACGGGTGCGCACGGGCGGCTGGAACGAGGAACTCGGCCGGGCGGAGACACTGCTGGTGCCCGCGGCCTGCGCCGAGGTCGAGATCACCGGACCGGCCGACGTCCTGTTCGGCTACCTGCCCGACCTCGACCGCGACGTCCGTACACCACTGCTCGCCGCCGGCTACCCGCGCCCGCTCATCGACTCCCTCGGGCCGGACGCCGGCGCACGCCGCGCCGGCGGACGAAGCCCGTGAACCCGGTCGGCCATCCCGCGGGAGCGACGGTCACCAGGCCGCCGCCGACTCGCGGCTGACGACGTGCCGCGGCCGGGGCCACTCCTCGGTGATCTGGTGACATGGACCGAGTGAACCCGACGACCCACCGGCGCGAGGAAGTCCGTCCATGACCCTGCCCACCCACATGAACGCGGCCCACATCGAGGGACCCGGCCCCGCCGCATCGATCCGGTGGGGCACCCTGCCCGTGCCCCGGCCCGGCCCCACCGACGTCCTGGTCCGCGTCCGCGCCGTGGCCGCCGACCCGGTGGACGCCTTCGTACGGTCCGGGGCCTATCCCACCCCGATGCCGACACCGTTCGTGATCGGTCGCGACCTGGTCGGCGAGGTCGCGGCCGCCGGACCCGGCGCGGCCGGGTACACACCCGGGCAGGCGGTGTGGTGCGCCAGCCTCGGACACGCGGGCCGCCAGGGCTCCTTCGCCGAGTACGCCGTGGTCGCCGCCGACCGCCTCTACCCGGCACCCGCCGACGTCGACCCCGACGACCTCGTCGCCGCCGCGCACCCGGCCGCCAGCGCCTGGCTCGCCCTGTTCCGGCACGGCCGGCTGCGCGCCGGGGAACGCGTGTACGTCGGCGGCGGTGGCGGCAACGTCGGCTCGGCCGCCGTGGCCCTGGCCGCCGCGGCCGGTGCCCGCGTCGTCACCACCGCCCGCACCGACGATTCCGACCGCCTCCGGGATCTCGGCGCCACCGAGGTCCTCGACTACCGGGCGCCGGACCTCACCGACCGGCTGCGCCGCTCCGCGCCCGACGGCTTCGACGTCCACCTGGACACCTCCGGGCACGCCGAGTTGGCCGACGCCGTCGAACTGCTCGCGCGGGGTGGCCGGTTGGTCGCGATGGTCGGCCTGAACAGGACGCCGGCGCTGCCGGTGGGCCGGCTCTACACCCGCGACGCGAGCATCGTCGGCTTCGCCATCAGCAACGCCTCCGTCACGGATCTCGCCGAGGCGGCGGACGGCGTCGTACGCCTGCTCACCACCACGGCGTGGCGCCCCCGGATCACCGACCGCCTGCCCCTGTCCGAGGCGGCGGAAGCCCACCGCCGTCTGGAGACCGGACGCCTCACCGGACGACTCGTGCTGCACCCGTGACACCGGCCCGCGCCGGCGCGCCGTTCGCCCGCCCGCGCCGCCGCGCGAGAAAGGCCCGCCGGGCGTTCGCCGACCGCGCCGACCGTCCGAGAAGCCGACCGTGGCGGCGCCGAGGGCCGGTGGCCGAGCGTGGAGCCGCGCTACACCGAGTCGGGCCGGTCCGGGGAGCGGAGCACGAGGAGGGTGATCTCGCTGGGGGCGAAGACACGGAACGGCGGGCCCCAGAAGCCGGTGCCGCGGCTGGTGTAGAGCAGGGTGCGGGCGCCGTGGCGGCTGAGGCCGGCGAGGGCGGGCTGGTCGACGCGGACCAGGTGGTGGAAGGGCCAGATCTGGCCGCCATGGGTGTGGCCGGAGAGCTGGAGGTCGATGCCGGCGGCTGCCGCCCGGTCGACGAACTTCGGCTGGTGGGCCAGGAGCAGGACGGGCCAGTCGGGGTCGGCGCCGTCCAGGGCCGCGGCGAGGTGGGCGCGATGGCCGGTCAGGCCGGAGGACTCGGCGGTGACGTCGTCCACGCCGGCGACCACCAGGGTGTCGCCGCCGCGTTCGAGCAGCAGATGGCGGTTGCGCAACGGCTCCCAGCCCAGCTCGCCCATCAGGTCGACCCAGCCCTGGGCCTCGCTGTAGTACTCGTGGTTGCCGGTGACGTAGACACGGGCACGGGTCGCCCGCACGGTGGCGAGCGGGGCGGCCTGGGCGTGGCGGCGTTCGGCCGTGCCGTCCGCGATGTCGCCGGTGTGGCAGACCAGGTCGGCTTCCAGGGTGTTCACCGTCTCGCACACCCGCGCCGACCAGCGGGCGCGGTCGAGGGGGCCGTAGTGGGTGTCGGTGATGAGAGCGACGCGGGTGCCGTCCAACCCCGCGCCCAGGCGCGGGAGTCGTACGTCGAGCCGGCGCACGCGCGGCACGCGGCGGGCCTCGGCGTACCCCCAGGCGAGCAGTGCGGCGCTGACGCCGAGGACGGCCCAGGTGACGATGCGGGCCCGGTCCTGGCCCTCGCCGACGCCGGCCACGGTCAGGATGAGCCGCAGCAGGACGCCGAGCAGGACGGACCAGGTGAACAGGACCCAGCTGGTGCCCAGCAGGGTGTCACCGACGATCGCCGCCCGGTCCTGCTGACGCCGGCCGTGGCCGCGCGTCATGGCGAGCGGCATGCCGACGAGGCCGAGGGCGAACAGGGCGGTGCCGGCCAGCGTGACGGGCAGCGGCCAGTGCTGGCCGGTGTGCAGGAGCACCCAGTACGGCACGGCCCACAGCAGGACGGGGGCGATCAGGGGGATGAAGCGCATCAGGCGGTGCAGCCGGCTCTGCCGTGGCGCTCGCGCCTCACTGTCCGCGGGTCGGGTGTCGCTGGTGTCGGTCACGCTTCCCCTCACAAACCAGGCTGCCGTCCCGCGCACTGTATCCGGTCGCCCCGGGGCGGGTCGGACCGGTGTTCGTGGGCACGCCCCTCCCGTAGCCCGCGGTCACGACCGGCGGATCCCCGGGGCTGAGGCGCGGCGGCGCCTCTGCGGCCGCGCGGGACCGGGCCGCGACCGCCGGACCGCGTCGTCCCGTCACTGCCCGGAGCGACTGGTCGTCCCCACCGGCCCGTCGGCGCCGTCCGTCACTCCTCGTCGGCCGACGTCATCGGGACTGTCCTCGCGCGAAGGCCGCCGGGGAGAAGGTGAAGGCCACGTAGGTGCGTCCGCCCGTCTCGAAGGGGGCGGCCTCCGTCATCCCGTAGTGCCGGTGCACGGCCAGGGAGCGCTCGTTGGCCGTCTCGACGAAAGCGACGGCGAGGTCGTAGTCGTCCGCCAGGGCGCGGCTGAGCGTCGTGAGCAGCCGCGTCAGCACTCCGCGCCCTTGGAAACGTTCGTCGACCGCGACCGGGCCGTAGAGGAAGAGCCTGCCCAGGTCGCGCCCGTCCGCCGCCTCGTTGACCGCCGCGACGGCCGCCGAAGCCGGGTGCTGCGGCGGGAGCCGGCCCGGCTCGCTCGTGACCGCGAACCCGGCGAGTTGCCCCGCGGCGTCGGCGACGAAGACGCCCGGGCCGTCCTCGAAACGGCTGAGGAGTTCCTCCGTCAGGCTGCCCTGCACAAAGCCTCGACGCGCCCGTTCCTCGTCGCTGAGGCCCACGCCGCGGGACTTGTCCATGAGGGACAGGATCGCCGAGTGATCTTCCGGACGGGATCTGCGCACGCTGATCGTCATACGGGAGACCCTACGCAGGGCAGGTGTGTCCGTAGCAGTTCGGTCAGGCGTGCGGGGGTGCGGAGCGGCAGGTAGTGGTCGGCGTCCGCGATCGTCTCGCCGCGGGCGCCGGGGATGCCGGTGACCAGTCGTCCGGCGATGGCCGCGATCTCCGGGTGGTCGCGGTCGCCGTGGACGACCAGCGTGGGGGCGGTGATCTCTCCGAGGTGGGGTTCCGCGTCGCGGGCCGGGGGGACGACACAGTGCCGTTCGCTCACCACACGCCGCTCGGCGTTCTCGGCGACCATCGTCTCGATGAGCTCACCGCCCGGAGCCGTGCGGCCCATGGCTGCCCAGATCGTCAGTTCCAGCTCGGCCAGGGCGGCCGTGTCGCCCACGCGCCGGGCCGCGTCGTAGGCGGCCAGTTCTGGACCCGGCGGCCAGGCGTGGCCGCTGACCGAGGCGCCGACCAGGGCCAGCGCGGTGACGCGTCCGGGATGGGCGAGGGCGAAGTCCAGCGCGGTCTCCCCGCCCATGCTCAACCCGACGAGCGCGGCCTGACGCAGCCCGAAGTGGTCGAGGACGGCGCGCAGGTCCTCGACGTCGCCGAACGGCTCGCCCGGCGGTGTGGAACGTCCCAGTCCGCGGGCGTCGTAGCGGATCACGTCGTGGCGGCGGGCCAGTTCGGGCACGACGGCGTCCCACAGGCGGGAGTCCATCCCCGCGCCGTGCAGGAGCACCACCGGGGTGCCGGCGCCGCCGCGCTCGGCCCACAGCCGGCCACCGCCGGGAGCGGGAACGCGGACCGCGCGGGGAGGCACGGCAGGGTGTTCGGAGGAGTCCGGTATCACGCCGCGATCATGTCAGAACGCGCACCGGTCGGTCCGTGACGTCCGGAGGGAAACCGCGGGGCGGGGACGGGCCGACGTCGCGGGGCGGAGAGGTCCGCCCCGTCCGCGCGCTTGCACACCGAGATCGTGCCCACGGCGCCGGTGCGGTGGAGTGCCGCCTGGCCGGTGAACCGGGCGGGCCGCGGGGAGGAGCGCGGCCCGCGACGAGCAGGTGACGCGCCCGGGTGGCTGCTCGCCGAGGCGGTCAGCCTCCGGTGAGGTGGGCCGTCAGGCGGGACAGGAGGGCGACGGACTCGCGCAGCCGCCGCTTCTCCTCGGGGTCGAACGTCTCGCGGATGGCGGCGCCCAGGGCGCCCGCACGGCGGGTGCGTTCCCGCTGGAGGCGGGAGCGGCCGGCGTCGGTGAGGTGAAGCAGGAGCTTGCGCCCGTCGTCGGGATGCCGCTCGCCGCGGACCAGGCCGTCCGTGGTGAGGTCTTTGACCGACTTGGCGGCCGACTGGTGGGTGACGCCGCGCAGGCGGGCGAGGTCCGCCGTGGTCAACGGGCCGCCGCGGTCGAGGAATCCGAGGACGGCGGCCTCGCCGGGAGGCATGGCGTCCACCGCTCGTACCGCCCGGACCAGCTCCCCGAGCGTCTGCCGCAGCTCCTCGGCCAGTGCGTCTTCGTCCATGGCGTCATCCTACCCGCGGTCGCGTAAGCTAGTTGTACAGTTAGGTTGTACAAAAGAGTTTATGCAGAAACGAAAGGGTGTGTCGGCCATGGAGCTCACCAAGTTCGGTCACGCGTGTGTGCGGCTCGAGAAGGACGGGCGCCGCCTGGTCATCGACCCGGGCGGTCTGAGCGACCCGAGGGCGCTGGACGGCGCCGACGCCGTGCTCGTCACGCACGAGCACTTCGACCACTTCTCGGAGGAGACGCTGCGCCGGGCGGCCGCGGCGCGTCCGGAGCTGCGCATCTGGACCGACTCGTCCGTCGCGAAGCGACTGGACGGCCTCGGCGCGCAGGTGACCGCCACCGGGGACGGGGACGCCTTCAGCGCCGCCGGCTTCGACGTCCGGGTCCACGGCGCCTGGCACGCGGTCATCCACCCCGATGTCCCGCGCATTCCCAACATCGGTTTCCTGGTGGACGAGACCCTCTTCCACCCGGGCGACGCCCTGACCGTCCCCGGCACTCCGGTCGACACACTGCTGTTGCCCGTGCACGCTCCCTGGTCCACCGTCGGCGATCTGATCGACTACGTGCGCGAGGTCGCCCCCCGCGACGCGTACGCCGTGCACGACGGCGCCCTCAACGACGTCGGCACCGCGATGGTCGAGGGCTTCCTCGGCGAGCGGGGCCCTGGGGTCCCGGCCTTCTACCATCGGCTGACCCCGGGCACGAGCACCCGCGTCGACTGAGGCCCGGCCTCCCGCCGGCCCCGGTGAACACGTGGGGCCGGCAGGCGGAGGGCGTCGGTACGCGCCCCTTCACGACCCTGGTACCGGTACTGGTGCCGGGGCCGTGGAGGCCGGATCAGCCGGAGGCGTCGAGGAGGTCGAGGGCGCTCTGCTGGCAGCCGTAGTCGCCGGCGCCGCCGCCACCGGCCCAGTGCGGACCGTACTGGTCGAGGGCGTTGCGGTCCTTGCTCCAGGCGGTGTCCGCCCAGCTGCGCAAGGTCGTGGTGTAAGGGTGGTCGCCTAGTCGGGTGTTGAGCTTGCCCAGCCCGCGGACGTACGCGCCCTTGAAGGTCGGACCGTCGCCGGTGCAGGCGTCGCCCTCGCCGGGTTCGCGCAGCACGCCGCCCGACTGGAGCCTGACGGTGGAGGCGCCCGCCAGGGTGCGTGCCGAGTCCAGCAGGCTCGCGTCGCCGGTCGCCTTGTACAGTTCGGTCAGCCCGCCGAGCACGACGCCCTGGTTGTACGTCCACGTCGGCTGGCCGTTGTTGACGCAGGCGTCGCTCAGCCCGTCGTTGATCATGTGGTCGCCGTTGATCATGCCGCTCCTCAGGAACCAGGCCCATTCGTTCTTCGCCTCGCCCAGATAGGCCGTGTCACCGGGGATCCGGTTGTGCAGCGCCGAAGTCAGCGACAGGAACAGCTCGTTGGTGATCGCGTTCTTGTAGTTGCCGTTCGTGTTCCAGCGCACACCGCCGCCGCAGGTGGAGTTCCAGTTCGCGTACATGTGGTCGGCGTCCGCGCGGGCGGTGGCGAGGTAGCGGCTGTCACCGGTGAGGTCGTACGCGTCCACCCAGGCGAGACCCCACCAGCCGGTGTCGTCGAGGTACTCGTTGGTGAACCTGCCGCCCTGCGCGTTGATGTTCGCGTCGTAGGTCTCGGCGATCGCGTACCGGTAGCTGCCCATGCCGGTGACCCGGATGTTGTCGATGATCGCGGTCAGCGCGTTGGCGGAGGTCCACCAGCCGTTCCCGCCGAAGAGCTTGGTGCCCCGGTCGAACGACATCATCAACGCGGTGGCGGCGGCCGTCCGCCGGTCGCCGGCGTTCCAGGTGGTCCGCGCCCAGGCCGTGCACGCGATGCTGCCGGCGACCTGTCCGCAGGCGCGCAGCGCGCCGACGCCCTCGGTGTTCCAGTCGTCGACGTTGTACATGAGCGTCCGCCAGCCGCTGTTCCCGGCCGGCACCCTGGTGTCGCCGAGCTTGCTGCCGCTCGACCAGGTCCGGCCGCCGTCCATCGAGCGGTCCAGCCAGACCTCGTCGCCGGCCGCGCCCTTCTCGATGGACGCCCAGCCCATGGCGTCGGAGTCGTCGAAATGCAGCACGATCGAGCGGGACTGGAGGGCGGCGCTGACGGGCTGCCGGTCCTGTGGGCTCAGCGCCGGATCCCGGGTGTCGCAGAACTTGTCGCAGATCGCGGCGTTCGCCTCGAGCGCGGAGGCGCCCTCGGCGATACCGGTGGACATCGTTGTCATAGCCAGTGCGAGCACCGCGGCCCGTACGGATCTCTTCACGCCCATGGGGGACTCCTGATCCTTGCCTGATGCGTGGGGGCACACCGCCGAACGCCGGAGAGCGCTCTCATGGGAAGCTAGCCAGCCGCCGGAAGGCCGTCAATCGTTCGAGCACAGGTCGGACGTCCGGGAACCGAACTTCACTGGACTCCTGGCGACTTGACGCCGCCCCGGGAGGGGCCGTCGTGGTTCCCGCCGTCCCGCTGCCGCTCAGTGCACGTCGAACTCGTAGCCGTGCCGGATGTCCGCGGGGCAGCTGAACACCCGGAGGTCTCCCCATCGGCCCACGGTGATACGGGTGGTGTCGTCACTGGCCACGGTGAACAGGAGTCTCATGGGGGTGTCGCACTCCCGGCAGCGGAACTCCCACGGGTCCGTGAGGTGCCAGGTGGGCCGGGGCCCGGGCGTCCCCGCCGTCGGATGGAGGACGACCGCGGGCCGGGCATAGGGAGCGAGAGCGGGGACCGCGGCGAGAATGGCCTCGGTGGAGGGTCGGTGGGAGTACGGCGGCACGATCGGACGTTGCGCGGGCATCCTCACCGAAGCAACCGCCTGACCAGGCACCCCGTCGGCGACGCGGTACGAGGACCCGCCGTTCGACAGGGACCGGCAGGGCCCTCGCGACCGTACGGCCGTCAGGCGCCCCGGGCCGAGGAGGCCAGGCCGACGAACCCCGCCCACGCCGTGCGCGAGACGGTGAGCACGGGCCCTGCGGCAGCCTTCGAGTCCCGCACGTGCACGGTTCCCGTACCGGTTGCGACCTCTACGCATTCGCCGCCCTCGGCTCCGCTGTAGCTGCTCTTGAACCAGGCGAGGCCGGATGCGACGGTCGAGGACTCAGCGTTGTTCATAGCGATCCCAGCAACCCTTCGATGAGCTCCAGTGACTCCCGCGAAGTGAGAGCCTGTGACCGGATGATCCCATAGCGGGCAGCAGCGAGAGCCGTCTGTTCCGGGTCGGTCTGGAGAGCACTGGTCCCCTGGGCTTCGGCGTAGACGAACTTCTTGCCGTCCTTGCGTGTGACCAGTGTGAACGGCCCGTCCACGCCCGCATTGACCTCGCAGTCGAGCGGCATGACCTGAATCGCGACGTTCCGCTTCTGGCCGACGAGGAGCAGGTGCTCCAACTGCCCTCGTAGCACCGGCTTTCCGCCGTACGGGTGCCGCAGCACCGCCTCCCCGATCACGAAGCTCAGGAGCGGGGCCGGCCAGCGGTCGAAGATGTCCTGCCGGGCCAGCCGCGCCGCGACCCGTTGCTCAATGGTCTCCTCGTCCAGGATCGGACACCGCATCCCCAGCACTGCCCGCATGTACTCCTCGGTCTGTACCAGACCGTTCAACACGAGGGTGCTGTAGGAGAGCAGTTCCATGGCCTCCTTCTCCAAAACCGCCATCCCCTGGAAGAACACCGGGTACTGGGCCCGCTCCACCTCCGCCTTCCACAAGCACAGCAACCCGTCCGCGTCCAGCGCCCCGTCGGCCTGGTCGATCGTCCTGGGCGACGGGATCCTCCGTCCCTGTTCGAACGACGCGATCGTGGACGCCGAGTAGCCGAGCCGTCTGCCCAACTCCTCGCGGTCCAGCCCCTTGCGCAGCCGCAGCGCCTTCATGGTCTGCCCGAACGCGAGGACCACGCCCTTGGCGGCCCCGTCCTCCGGCCTCCGCCCGTCCCGGTCCTCGCTTTCCCAGCCGTCCCCGAGGCCCGTCGCCGTCCCGTCGACCGCTGCGACGGACCCGTCGTCCGTCCCCGTACCCTTGGTCATCACCACCACCTCACCGGCTCAACGCCCCCACGGGAGGCGTCGTCACGCCGCGCGCCGCGTACCCCTGCCGACACCGCGCGTACAACCGGCCCGCGTCGGTGCGTCACCACTGGTCACGCTACGCGACCGGCGCGACCCTTGTCGGCATGACGACGAATCCCGCCGGAACCGACAGCCTCACGCAACCCGGCGGCCACAGCACCCACTTGCCCGCTTCCGCGGTTCCGCCCGCCCACGCGTTCGCGATGCGCTTCACCTCCACGCCGCGCGGCGCCCGTCTCGCGCGCCGTCTGACGGCCGTGCGCCTGGACGCGTGGGGGATCCCGTACGACTGCGCGTCCCATGACGCGATCGTGCTGATCGTCGCCGAACTCACCGCCAACGCCGTGCGGCACGGCCACGTGCCCGGCCGTGACTTCCACCTGCGGGTGGAACTGACCCGCCGGGCGCTGCCGTCCGCGTGGCCGGGCACCGGCACCGCCCGGGTCGAGGTCACCGACACCCGCGCCGAACACGTACCGCCCCGCCCCACCGCGCTCGCCGGGCCGGACGTCGAGGGGACCGGCGGCCGGGGGCTTCTCCTCGTCGCCGGACTCGCCACCCGCTGGGACTGGCACCCGCGGCCGGACGGCCCGGGGAAGACGGTCTGGGCGGAGTACGTGCTGCCGGGGTGAGGGGCGCCGCCCGTGGCCGCGGACCTTCGGCGGCGGCGCAGGCCGCGGGGCGACCGGCCGTGGTGTCACCGCCCGACCCGACACGCGCGTCGCCGCCCCTTGCCGCTCCCGCGGTCCGCGCCGCCGTGGATCGCGCGACATGACGCGGCTACGTTCACACGGCCATTCGTTTACCTCCTCTTTGTCAACGCATGGTGATCTGACTCCCGTCGGACCACGCATCCGGTCACCGGACGCCCCAAGGAGTCACTTCATGCGCAGATCCACCCGCCGCCACCTCACGGTCGCGACCGCGCTGGTCGCGGCGACCACGGCCGCCGTCGCGATCACCACCGCCGCCGGCGCCACCGACGGCAAGGAGCACGCGATCCACGCGATCCAGGGCGGGAAGGCGAAGAACGTCATCCTGCTCATCGGCGACGGCATGGGCGACTCGGAGATCACCCTCGCCCGGGACTACACCGTGGGCGCGGCCGGGCGGCTGAACATGGACGCGTTCCCGCTCACCGGCGCCTACACCACGTACGCGGTCCACGCGGACGGCACCCCGGACTACGTCACCGACTCGGCGGCCAGCGGCACCGGCTGGGCCACCGGCGTGAAGACGGTGAACGGCCGCATCTCCAAGACCCCCGGCGGCGACAAGCCGGTACGGACCCTGCTGGAGCTGGCCCAGCGCAACGGTTACGCCACCGGCGACGTCACCACCGCCGAACTCACCGACGCCAC
Source organism: Streptomyces sp. NPDC018610 (assembly GCF_044391765.1). Lineage (NCBI taxonomy): Bacteria > Bacillati > Actinomycetota > Actinomycetes > Kitasatosporales > Streptomycetaceae > Streptomyces > Streptomyces sp. NPDC018610. The sequence goes on along the minus strand of NZ_JBISAL010000013.1, from coordinate 64,032 downwards.
CCCGGCCGTCCTCGCCTCCCACGCCACCGACCGCTCCTGCCAGGGCCCGGCCGACATGGCCAAGTGCCCCAAGGACACGATCGCCGCCGGCGGGCCGGGCTCGATCGCCGAGCAGGAGGTCGACCACAAGGTCGACGTCCTCTTCGGCGGCGGCAAGCAGCGGTTCGACCAGAAGATCGCCGACGGCAGGCACAAGGGACTGACGGTCACCGAGAAGGCGCGGAAGCTGGGGTACCAGGTCGTCACCGACGACGCGTCGATGAAGGCGGCCAAGCCGGGCCGGCCGGTTCTCGGTCTGTTCGCCCCGGGCAACGTGCCCACCGAGTGGACCGGCAGGACGGCCGCGGTCGGCGGTACGGACCCGCAGCGGTGCGTCACCTCCAACTCGGGCCGCCCGTCCACCACCCCCACGCTCGCCGACTCCGCCGCGAAGGCGATCCAGGTGCTGGAGGCCAAGCAGAAGGCGAACCGTTCCCAGCAGGGCTTCTTCCTGCAGATCGAGGGCGCCTCGATCGACAAGCAGGATCACTCCGCCGACCCCTGCGGCCAGATCGGTGAGACCGTGGCCTTCGACCGTGCGGTGAAGGTGGCCCGGGACTATGCGGCCAAGCACCCGGACACGCTGGTCGTCACCACCGCCGATCACGGCCACACCAGCCAGATCGTGCCCCTGGAGGCCACCCCGCCCGGCCTGTCCTCCACGCTCGTCACCGACGAGGGCCAGCGGCTGAAGGTCAACTACTCGACCAACACCCCGGGCCAGTCCCAGGAGCACACCGGCACCGAGGTCCGGATCGCCGCCCAGGGCCCGCTGGCCTACCGTGTCCTCGGCGTCACCGACCAGACCGACCTCTTCACCACGATCCGCGAGGCGCTGCGCCTTCGCTGAATCCGGCGACGACCGGCGTCGCGGCGGGAGGCGGAGCCCGTCGCGGCGCCGGCCGTACCGTGGGGCGGCCGACGAGGCCGCCTCCCGGCACGGCCCGCGCCGGGCGCAGCGGCCGGCCCTCAGGCGCGGCAGCGCAGCATCTCCAGCGGGGGGTTGGCCAGGAGGTCCGCCCAGAAGTCGGCGCCGAACCCACGACCGTCTCTTCCGCGAACTCACGGTCGGCGCGGGCGCGGCGGGCGTCTTCCCCGTCTACGACCGGGCCCCGGAGGCGAAGTACCCCACCCAGGTGGAGCAGAACTACGCCGTGGGCCGCTGGGTCGCCGAGCACGGTGCGGAGCACGGACTGGACGTCTCGCGCGTCGCGGTCACCGGCGAGTCGGTCGGCGGCCGCATGTCGGCGGTGTTCGCGCTGATGAACAAGGAGCGCGGCGGCCTCGACCTCAAGGCGCAGGTCCTGCTCTACCCGGTGACCGATGCCGCCTTCGACACCCCGTCCTACCTCCAGTTCGCCGAGGGCTACTACCTCACCCGCGACGCCATGAAGTGGTTCTGGGACGCCTACACCACCGACCCCGCCCAGCGCGCCGAGGTGTACGCCTCCCCGCTCCAGGCGTCCCTGGACCAGCTCCGGGGCCTGCCCACCACCTGGTCGTCACCGACGAGGCCGACGTCCTGCGCGACGAGGGGGAGCAGTACGCCAACAAGCTGCGCGAGGCCGGGGTGGACGTCACCTCGGTACGGGTGGCCGGCATGGTCCACGACTTCCTGCTGCTGGACAGCCCGCGCGACACCCGCGCAGCCGTCGTCGCCCGCAAACTCGCCGTCGACGCCCTCAGGACGGCCCTGCACGGCGACTGAGACGCCACCGGGCGAGCGGGACGCCCACGGGCGAACCGGAGCCGAAGAGAGAGCCCGGCGGGTTTCCGCGGCTCAGGGTGCGCAGGCGCCGCCGACGGGTGGTGCGGGGCGGTTCAGACGCCAGACCACGTCGACGCCGCGGCAGGAGGGAGCCGCGGGCGGCATCGCCTCTTCGTGCCCGATCTCGGTGAACCCCAGCCGACGCGGGACGCCGGCACTGGAGGTGTTGGCCACGTCGTGCGTGATCTCGAGGTACCGCACCTGCGGCAGGGTGAACATCTCGGTGACCAGGGCCGCCGTGGCTCTCGTGGCGATGCCCCGGCCGACGGCGGCGGGGTGCAGCCAGTACCCCATCCGCCATCCCGGAGGTTCGGCCTCGACGCGGTAGGCCTGACACATGCCGACGAGCGTGCCGCCCTCGCTCACCGCGTAGTTGAAGGTCTCGCCGCGCACCCAGTTCGACTCGGACTTGGCCAGGAACTCCCGGGCTCTCTCCTCGCTGTGGCCGGCGACCCACGGCATCCACGGACGCAGGTGGTCCGAGGACTCCTCGATCAACTTGGACACCCGGGCGACATCGTCCTGCCGCCACCGTCGCAGGACGATGTCCCCGCACTCGATGATCTGATTCGGTCGGTCCATGGCAGCCATGATTGTTTCACCGAACGGGTCACCGCAACGAGACGAAGAGACGGACAGACGCGGCGAGTTCGCGCGGGACCCTCCTGCGAGAGGCCGAACAGCACGGCACCGGCCGCGCGTTCACCGGGCGGCTCGCCGCCGTCCGCCCGGCCGGTCGCCCGTCCGGACCGGTCGCCGCGTCGCGGACCTCGGGGTCCTGCCCCGCACCACGCGATCAGCGCTCGGACGCGTCCGGGTCGGGCTCCGGCCCGGGCCCGGCCCTGCTCGGCGTACGCGGCCCGATGGCGATACCGCTACGTGGGCAGCAAGGACGGACTCGCCGACCTGATGGCCGACGAGATCTACGGCCTGATCCACGTCGAGCGGGGCAAGGGCTGGCGGGCCGCGCTCGCCGGGCTCGGCCGCACCGGCTGGGAGGCCGTACGGCCCCACCCCTGGTTCGCCCGGCTCGCCTTCAGCCGCCCCCCGCTCGGCCCCGACGCCCTGCGCCTGTACGACGACGCGCTCGCCGAACTCGAACCGCTCGGGCGGGACGCCGCCACCCGCATGGGCTTCGTCAACACGGTGCTCGGCCACGTCCTCGGCTCCGGGCTCGCCCTGCTGGAGGAACGGGCCATGCGCGCCCGCGCCGGCGTGAGCGCCGACAGCGACCTGGAGAAGGCCGCCGCCCCCTACCTCGAACGGATCGCGGCCGAGGGCCGCCACCCCCACTTCACCCGCTGGGCCGCCGACCCGGGGCGGCACACCGAACCGCCCCAGTCCTTCGAACGCGTTCTCGGCTGGCTGCTCGACGGCCTCGCCACCCAGCTCTCCGACCCGGACGGGGGACGGCAGCGGCCGGCCCTCGCCTCAGCCGATCATGACCACCCGGGCCCACGGCGGCGGGGCGTCCGGGACGTAGTCGGGGTCGTTCTCGTCCGCGGACGGCGCGGGGCGCGGGAAGAGCCCCACGACCGTACGGCAGGACGGCTGCGCGGAGGGCCACGGGGTCTGGCCGTCCGTCAGGGCGACGATGACGTCCGGGCGCGGCCGGGAACCGAGCGCCCGCGCGAAGCCGGAGCGCAGGTCCGTCCCCCCGCCGCCGACCAGCTCGATGCTCTCGGCGCGGCACAGCGGGACGGCGACGCCGGCCGCCGCGTCGCAGGAGATCACCGAGACCAGATCCCGCCGCCCGCCCACCGCCCGGGAGATCGCCGCCACCTCCAGCAGCGCACCGCCCAGCTCGGCGTCGCTCACCGACCCGGAGGTGTCGATCACCACGCACACCCGGGGCGGCGTACGGCGCAGGCTCGGCAGCACCACCCCGGGCACACCGGCCGAGCGCCGGGAGGGACGCCGGTAGCTGTGGTTCTCGCCCACGCCCGGCGCACCCGCCGCCGAGCGGACCGCCGCCCCGAGCAACTGCCGCCACGGCTGCGGCGGGTGGAACGCCTCGTCCGCCCACCGGCGCCACCCCTCCGGCGCCTCGCCCGGCCGGCCCTTGATCCCCTCGGCCACCCGGAAACGGACCGCGTCCCGCTGCTGCCTGGTCAGTCCGTGCGCCCCGTCCGGACCCAGCTCCCACGGCCGGGCCTGGCCGTCGGCCCCGCTGCCGCAGTCGAGCCAGGCCAGGTCGGCGGCGAGCGCGGACATCGACGCCGTCCGCAGGTACTCCTCCATCAGCAGCCCGTCCGTCAGCCGCAGCAGCGACGGCACCGCCGCCCCGCCGGGCAGGGGCAGACCGTCGCCGTAGATGTCGTCGTTGATCTCGAAGTCGGCCGCGATGTTCCGCCGCAGCCGCTCGCCCGGCCCGTACTCCTCGTGCTCGCGCGCGTACCGCTCACCGCGCCCGTGGTGGTCGCGGAGCAGATGGGAGACCTCGTGCACCCAGACGCCCGCCAGCTCCTCCACCGGGGTGCGCGCCACGAAGCCGGGGGAGACGTAGCAGCGCCAGTGGGCGTCCACCGCCATCGTCGGCACCGACCGGTCCTCGACCACGTGCAGCGCGAAGAGCGCGTCGGCCAGATAGGGGCGCACCCGCACGGCGTGCAGCCGGGCGGCGAGCAACTTGTCCATGTCGAGCCGGAGTCGCGGACCGTCGCCCGGGCCGCCCGGGCCGTCCGGCGGCCGTCCCACGGCGCCCCGCACCGGGGGCACCCGGGGCGCCGGACGTGGCCGCACCGGCTGAGGGCGGGGGCGGAGCGGCGAGTTCGACGGCGCCGGCTGCGGCGCCGCTCGCTGCGGCGGGGGCCCGGGCACCGGCCGGGGCACCGGCCGGGGCGCCGCCTCCCGCACCGTCTGCTGCACCGTCTGCTGCGGCGTCTGCTGCGGCGCGGGGCGGCGCACCGCCTGCGGCGGGCCCGGGCGCTTCGCGGGCCCCGTCATCGGCGCGCCCCCGTCGTGCGCCCGGCCTCCGCCGCCGTGGCCCGCCCCACCGACCGGTCCGCCCGCCGGGCGAGACCGATCACCCCGGCCAGCCGCTCCACGGCCTCCGGCACCTCCCAGTCGTCGCGCCGCAGCGCGGCCAGCGCGGTCGCCGGGGCGACCAGCAGATCCGGCGCGCCGGTCTCCAGCGCGCGCACCAGCACCGCCCAGCCCGCCTCCCACCTGGCACGCTCCGGCCGCGCCCCGACGGCTGCCACCACCGCCTCCAGCGCCGCCTGACGCAGATCACCGCGCTCCGGCAGCTCGGCGCGCGCCGGATCGGCCAGCAGCGTCTCGGGGTCCGGCAGGTCCATCCGGTCCAGATGGGCGAGCAGTTCGAGCCCCGGCCCGTCACCCACCGCGCCCCGCACCAGCAGCGCCAGTACGTCCCGGGAGACGCCGGCCGCCGTGCCGAAGGCCAGCAGCGTCAACGCCGCCTCCCAGCTCCGGGGCGATGGCCAGGCGCCGCCGCGCCGCGTCTCGCTGCTCGGCAGCCGGTGGATCAGCGTCGGCCGTACCTCCAGGAAGCCGCAGACCGCGCGGCGGGCGAAGGCCACCGCCTCCGTCAGCCGCCGCGGCGCGAGCCGGGGCAGCTCCGCCCGGGGCCATACTCCGCCCAGCCCGCGCACCACCACCTCCCGGTCGTGGACCCAGTACAGGTGCACGAACCGGTTGGCCAGCGGCGGGCTCAGTTCCCAGCCGTCCGCCGCCGACGCGCGCGGATTGGCGGCGGCCACGATCCGCACTCCCGGCGGCAGCCGCAGCGCTCCGACCCTCCGCTCCAGTACGACCCGGAGCAGCGCGGCCTGGACGGCGGGGGTGGCGGTGGACAGCTCGTCCAGGAAGAGCAGTCCCCGCCCCGCCCGCACCAGCTCGACGGCCCACTGCGGCGGCGCCATCGGCACACCCTGGACCGCCGGGTCCTCGCCCACGACGGGCAGACCGGAGAAGTCGGACGGTTCGTGGACGCTGGCGATCACGGTCGTCAGCGGCAGGTCCAGCGAGACGGCGAGCTGGGTGAGGGCCGCCGTCTTGCCGATGCCGGGCTCGCCCCAGAGCAGCACCGGCAGGTCGGCGGCGACGGCCAGGGTGAGCGCTTCGAGCTGCTCATCGGGCCGCGGCTCGGTGGTGGTCGTCCGCAGCAGCGACAACAGGTCCTCGGCGACGGCGAGTCGGGCGTCGGTCCCGGACGCGCCGTCAGACACCGCGTCGACGGACGCCGCACCGACGGCCGGAACCGGACCCGGAGCCGCGTCGGCGGTCGTCCTCGGGCCCGGCTCCGGAGCGAGTGCGGACGAGGGCGGGAAGGTACTCGTGGTCATGGGCATCACCTGAGGTGGGAGAAGGGAACGGGACGGCGCGTCCCGGATGACAGGGGGAACGAGGCAGCCGCGCAAGGACGCGCGGTGCCCAACGCACAGTGCGGGTGGAGCTGTCGCCGCTTCTCAGCGGCCGATGCCGGTGCGCGGCCGGGCCAGGCTGCCGCGTTTGCGGTGCAGGTCCGGTGGCGTACGGCGGCCGAGCCGGGGCCGGTGCCCCGAGTCGGCGCGTCCGCCGTCCGAGGCGCTGCCGCTCCCCGCCGGGCCGGCGGCGGGATGCACGGCGACCAGCCCCGCGCGGAAGAGCCCGTGGTCGACTCGGCGGGACGCGGCGGTCTCCAGTTCGGTGCGCAGCGGACCGTCGCGCAGCACCGCGGCGGGCCCGAGCAGCCCCTCGACCACGGCCAGCGCCCCGGCGACGTCTCCGTGGCCGAGCCGCTCCCGCACGGCGGGCAGCGCCTGGGGGCTGCGATGCACCGCGTCGATCGCCCGCAGGCAGGGCAGCGGCGGTCCGCCGAGCGCGATCAGCAGCTCCTCCCGGCGCAGCTGGTCCGGGTCGTGGTCGACGGCCGTCAGCACGCCGTCCCGCAGCGCGATCCGGTGGACCTCGCCCCGGCACTCCACCCGATGCGGATCGCCCGGCTCGGGGACGGACGGCCCGGCCACCGCTTCCCGGCCGTACGCCGCGAGGGCCGGGGCGACCAGCGGGTGCAACCGGCCGGCCGCGACCAGCCCGGCCCGCAGCAGCTCCAGGTCCGGCAGGACGCGGGCCGCGGCCTCCGGCAGTACCGCGAGCGCCGCGACCTCCTGCGGCGGCAGCGGTTCCGGCAGCGGGCGCAAGGTCGGGGCGTGACTGTCGTCGGGCGCGACGAGTTCGAGCACCGCCCGGCTCCGCGCGCCGAGCCGCACGGTGAAGGCGCCGCGCGGACATCCCTCGGTCCGTAGCAGCGACTCCGCCTCGGCGGCCCAGCGTTCCACCGCCCACTCGGCCGCGACCGGCCGGCCGGACTCGTCGGCCACCCCGCGCGGCGGCGCCCCGAAGGAGGCGTCCCCCGCCCCGCACCGCCACGCCAGCTCCCCGCTCCTGGCGGCGTCCCAGAGGTGCCGGTGCAGGTCGAGCCGGAAACGGCGGTCGGGGTGAGGGTGCGGATGAGGGTGGGGGCGCGAGCGCGGCGGTGGAGGCGCGGGGCCCTCGGGGCAGCCGTTCCCCGACCCGTCCCACAGGGCCAGGGACATCCGCTGCCCGGCGTCCGCCCAGGCCGGCGGCGTCCGCACCACCAGCTGCAACGGGGGCGCGCCGGAACGCGGGTAGCGGGCCAGGGCGAGGGTGAGGCCGGGCCGGAGCCGCCCGTCGGGTGCGATCCGGGGCATGTGCCAGCGCAGCAGATCCGGTGCCAGGCGACGCAGATCAGCGCGGAGACGGTGGAGGACATCGGTGCCGTGGCGGTCGCGCACGGCGCGCAGATCGAGATCGACGTCGATCCGGGCGGCGGCACAGGCGCCCGCCCAGTCGCCGACCGCACGCCGTGCGGCCGAGGTCTCGATCATGGACGGTGGCACGGCGTATTCGCGTACGCGCTGCCACATCAACAGGCGGGTCGGAATCGGATTCGCGACGAAATGATGTGCCATCAGCACTCACCTTGCGCGGACGATTCCCCCATTCCGTACGAGGAGGAGTTCTTCATCGCCGTCATCGTAACCACACCGACGACGATCTGTCAGTCCGGTTGATCGCCGGAAGGCCGGCCGGGACACGTGTGCCGGCCGGCCTTCCGAGCGGCAGGGGAACGGAGGACCGTCCACCTCGCCGGCTCAGGAGCAGGAGCGGAGGAAGTCGAGGAGCGCCGCGGTCACTTCGGCCGGACGCTCCTGCTGGGTCCAGTGCCCGCAGCCCGCGAGCGCGACGGGGTCGCGGCGCAGGCCGGGCATCCGGTCGGGCAGGCTCTCGATGAGTTCGGGCGTGCCGGGGAAGAGGGCGACGGGGTCGCGGTCGCCGTAGACGTACAGGGCCGGCGTGGTGACGACGGCGCCGGCCCACGGAGCGGTCAGCTCCCAGTTGCGGTCGAGGTTGCGGTACCAGTTGAGCGCGCCGGTGAACCCCCCGGAGAAACTCTCCGTGAGCGCGTCGAGGTCCTCCTCGGTGAACCACCGCGGCAGGGTCTCGGGATCGGGCATGGCCGCGAGCCAGCCCCGCTCGGGGTCGACCAACGGCTGCTTGACCTCGCCGGGAACGTCTCCGGACGCGGAGTACACGAACTTCCGCAGCGCGGTGCGGGTGTCCCGGGCGAACTCGGCGTCGGCGACACCGGGCCGGTCGAAGTAGTTCCAGTAGAAGCGCCCGCCGAACGCCTTGTCCATGGCGGCCAGCGGAGGCTCCTTCCCCCGGAACGGGGGCGGCACGCTCAGCCCGGCCACCCCGAGGACCAGGTCCGGACGCATCAGCGCGGTGTGCCAGGCGACGGGCGCCCCCCAGTCGTGCCCCACGACGTACGCCCGCTCCTCGCCCAGGGCGCGGATCAGACCGACGACGTCACCGACCAGATGCAGGATGGTGTACGCGTCGACGGCGTCCGGACGGTCGCTGCGCCCGTAACCCCGCTGGTCCGGGGCGACCACCCGGAACCCGGCGTCCGCCAGGGGGCCGAACTGGTGGCGCCAGGAACGCCAGGACTCGGGAAAGCCGTGCAGGAGCACGACCAGGGGGCCTTCGCCCTGTTCGGCGATGTGCAGCCGGACGCCGTTCACGTTGACCATGCGATGCTCGACCATGGACCCGAGCGTACGCGCCGGCGCCCGGCGAGGGCGGTGGCTCGCCCGCGACGGGCACCGGCTTCCCGGGTGCCTTCGCCGGGGCTCCGGGTGTCCGCGCCAGGCCACCCCCGCTCGGGTGCGGCGGCCCGTCGGCGCGACCGGTCCACAAGCGGTCAGGCGCCGGGGCGCCGAGGGCCGGGACCCTCGACGGACCCTCCGTCAGGAGGCCACCGTCGCCCCGGTCCGCCCGGCGAGTTCGCCCACCAGCGCGGCGACTTGTCCCTCCTCGATGAGGAAGCCGTCGTGCCCGTGAGGGGAGTGGATCACCCGGACCTGATCCGCCGTCGGCATGCCCGCCGCCAACTCCGCCTGCTGGTGGGGCGGGTAGAGGCGGTCCGAGTCGACCGCGGCGACGAGAGCGGGGGCCGTCACGCGCGAGAGGGCGGCCCGTACGCCGCCCCGGCCGCGACCGATGTCGTGACTGTTCATGGCCTCCGTCAGCGTGACGTAGCTGCCCGCGTCGAAGCGGCGCACGAGCTTGGCGGCATGGTGGTCGAGATAGGACTCGACCTGGTAGCGGCCGCCGCGCCAGGGATCCTCCGTGCCCTGCGGCGCACGGCCGAAACGGCTCCGCAGCTCCGGTTCGCTGCGATAGGTGACATGGGCGAGGCGGCGGGCCAGGCCCAGTCCCGCGTGCGGGCCCAGGCCGGGGCCCGCGTCGTGGTAGTCGCCGCCGCGCCAGTGCGGGTCGCCGCGCACCGCGTGGAGCTGGATGCTCGCCCAGGCGATCTGTTCCGCGCTCGCCGCGGCCGCCGTGGCGAGCAGCAGCAGTGCCCCGGTCCGCCCGGGGTGCGTCACGGCCCACTCCAGCGCCCGCATCCCGCCCATCGACCCGCCCACCACCAACGCCCATCGGTCGATGCCGAGCGCGTCCGCCAGGTCCGCCTCGGCGGCCACCTGATCACGCTGTGTCAGGAACGGGAAGCGCCCGCCCCAGCGGTGTCCGTCCGGCGCGAGCGACGACGGCCCGGTGCTGCCCTGGCAGCCGCCGAGCACGTTCGGGGCCACGACGAACCAGCGGTCCGTGTCGAGGGCGCGCCCCGCGCCGACGAGCCCGTCCCACCAGCCGGGGGAGGGGTGGCCGGGACCGGCGGGACCGGCGACGTGGCTGTCGCCGGTCAGCGCGTGCAGCACGAGCACCGCGTTGGAACGGTCGGGCGCGAGCCGCCCCCACGTCTCGTACGCGAGCCGCACGCCCGGGAGTTCACCGCCGGCCTCCAGGGGCAGCGGCTCGTCCCGCGCGTGCCACCGGCGACGCCCGGGCGGGTCCCCCTCCCGCCAGGCCCCGGAGGCCGGCGGGAGGGGGACCCCGAAGGGCGTCGGCACGGTGCTCAGGACGCGCCCTTCGCCGCGCGGAACCCCGCCTCCAGGTCGGCCTTGAGGTCGGCGAGGTTCTCGATCCCGACCGACAGGCGCACCAGTCCCGGGGAGGCGCCGGTGGCCGCCAACTGGGCCTCGTCGAGCTGGCTGTGCGTCGTGGACGCCGGGTGGATGATCAGGCTGCGCACGTCGCCGATGTTGGCGAGGTGGCTGAACAGCTCGACCACGTCCACGAACCGCTTGCCGGCCTCGACGCCGTCGCGCAGCTCGAAGGAGACCAGCGCGCCCGCGCCCCGGGGCAGGTACTTCCGTCCCGCCTCGTACCACTTGCTGGACTTCAGCCCCGGATAGTGCACGGCGGCGACCTCGTCGCGCCGCTCCAGCCACTCGGCCAGGGCCAGGGCGTTGGCCGAGTGGCGTTCCAGGCGCAGGCTCAGCGTCTCCACGCCCTGCAGGAGCAGGAAGGCGGAGTGCGGGGAGAGGGCCGGACCGAGGTCGCGCAGCAACTGCACCCGCAGCTTGACGGCGTAGGCGCCCGGGCCGAGCGCGGGCCAGTAGCGCAGCCCGTGGTAGCTGGGGTCGGGCTCGGTGAAGTCCGGGAACCGGTCGGCGTGCGCCCCGAAGTCGAAGCTCCCGCCGTCGACGACCACGCCCGCGATCGCCGTGCCGTGCCCGCCGAGGAACTTGGTCGCCGAGTGGACGACGATGTCCGCCCCGTGCTCCAGGGGACGCAGCAGATAGGGGGTCGGGAGGGTGTTGTCCACGATCAGCGGCAGCCCGGCCGCGTGCGCGACGTCCGCGACCGCCCGCACGTCGAGCACGTCGCCGCGCGGATTGCCCAGGGTCTCGGCGAACAGCGCCTTGGTGTTCGGCCGGACCGCCGCCCGCCAGGCCTCGACGTCGTCCGCGTCGTCCACGAACGACACCTCGACGCCCAGCTTCGGCAGCGTGTGCCGGAACAGGTTGTAGGTGCCGCCGTACAGCGACGAACTGGAGACGATGTGGTCACCGGCGCTCGCGAGCGTCAGGATCGCCAGGGTCTCCGCGGCCTGCCCGGAGGCGAGCGCCACGGCCGCGACGCCGCCCTCCAGGGCGGCGACGCGCTGCTCGAAGACGTCCTGGGTGGGATTGTGGATGCGGGTGTAGATGTTGCCGGGCTCCGCCAGCGAGAACAGGTCGGCGGCGTGCCGGGTGTCGCGGAAGACGAACGACGTCGTCTGGTAGATGGGCGTCGCCCGGGCGCCGGTCGCCGGGTCGGGTGCGGCGCCCGCGTGGATCTGCCTGGTCTCGAAGGACCACGCGGAGGTGTCGGGGCCGGGAGGCACTTCCTCGGGGGTGTGGCCGGCGGTGACGGAGTCGACGGGCTGGCTCATGGTGGCTGCTCCCTGGTGCGGAGGGCGGAGGACAGGACTGCTCGCGGCGGGCGAGGGCGCCCGCGGCGCGGGGACGGGAAACACGGAGACACCGCGCGGGGCCGCGAACGACGCCCGGATCGGGGTGCGTTCGACGTGCCGCGGTGAGCGGTGCGCGGTGGGAGAAGACAGGCCGGAGGGGCCGGAGGAACGGGACGGGCTCAGCTCACGGCGCGACAACCCGTGGTGGTGACACGCACGTAGTCGACGTGGCGGCGGGTCACGAGCACGGTCATGGCCCCAGACAACCACAGCGGACCGCCGCCACACCAGGGAACGGTGGTCGTTTCGCCGCAACGGGGTGGGGCGCACAGAGGCAGCGACCCGGCGCGCGAAACGGCTCGAACCACCGGACGTCCCACTGCGCGGTCCGTTGCCCGGTCATCGCCCGGTCATTGCCCGGTCCGTCCACTGTGCGGTGGGATCTTCCCAGGTGGACGCGGTCTTGGCCGTGTCCGCTGCGCGCGGTAAGGTCGGTCCGATATCGACGACGGCGAGACGGAAGCCGGTGGGAATCCGGCACGGTCGCGCCACTGTATGCGTGACGCCCCGACAGGGTGTCACGCGAGTCAGACCCGTGGCCGTCGTCCAGTGCACCACCGACATGGGACGCGAATTCCCGGAGGAGGTTCTGCCATGGCGCAGACCGTCGCCCAGCCGACAGCCACCACTCCCGCCATCCCCGCGAAGCTGCCGCTGAAGGCGATAGCTCCCTGGGCGGTCTTCTTCGGCATCCTGATGCTGGTCCTGCTGTACTTCGTCGGCGCCGAGCAGGGCGCCACCTCCGTGTTCAGCGGCACGGACGTCCACGAGTGGGTCCACGACGCCCGCCACCTGCTCGGCTTCCCCTGCCACTGACGCGAGGGACGCCGCGCATCCATGAACTCCGCAACGGTAAGGAATCTCCTCGTGCGGGGCATGCTCGCCGGCCTGGCCGCCGGCGTGCTCGCCCTCGTCGTCGCCTACCTCCTCGGTGAACCGAGCGTCGACAAGGCGATCGGCTTCGAGGACGCGCACTCCCACGAGCACGAGATGGAGGTCGTCTCCCGCTCCCTGCAGTCCACCGCCGGCCTCGCCACCGGCGTCCTGGTCTACGGGGTCGCCTTCGGCGGCATCGCCGCGCTCGCCTACTGCTTCGCCATGGGCCGAGTCGGCCGCTTCGGCCCGCGGGCGACCGCGCTGCTGCTGTCCGGCTGCGCGCTGCTCGCCGTGTACGTCGTGCCGTTCCTCAAGTACCCGGCCAACCCGCCGTCGGTCGGCGAACCCGACACCATCGGCAAGCGGACCACGCTGTACTTCCTGATGATGGTGCTCAGTGTGCTGCTCGCCGTCGCCGCCGTCATCCTGGGCAAGCGCCTGGCGCCGGTCCTGGGCAACTGGTGGGCGACGGTCGTCGCGGTGGCCGCGTTCGCCGTCGTGATCGGGTCGGCGTACGAGTTCCTGCCGGTCATCAACGAGGTGCCGCAGGACTTCCCCGCCGCGCTGCTGTGGCGGTTCCGCCTGTCCGCACTGGCCGTCCAGACCGTGCTGTGGGGCGGATTCGGCCTGCTCTTCGGCGAGTTGGCCGAACGGCAGCTCGATCCCAAGCCCGCGACGGCCGCGTCCGGGCGTACGGTTTCCGCCCCGAACTGACGATATCGGGACACGCGACGGCCCTTCGGAACCATCCGGGGGCTGTCGCGGGCTTTCCCGTCGAGACCGGACACCGTCCCCGCTGCTCCGTCACCGGTCGTGACATCCTGAACTGTGTCGCCCTCAACGGCTGTTGGTGGCCGATGACCCCGGTCCGTCCAGCGGCCGCCCGAGGCGCAGGTTCCACCGCCCGGCCCGTCCGCTGAGTTCCGTGGCCGTCAGCGGCACCACGTCCAGCCGCCAGAAGACGGCGGCGGGCAGGCCCAGGGCGTGGACGACGGCGGCCCGTACGAGGTCGGGCTCGACCACGGCCAGGATCCTGCCGTCCGCCTCCCGCGTGGCGTCCAGCCAGCTTCCGGCCCGCTCGCACACCTCCTGGACCGACTCACCGCCATGGCCCGCCCAGCCAGGGTCGGCGAGCCAGCGGGCCACCGACTCCGGCTCGGCGGCCATCACCTCGTCCAGGGTGCGGCCACGCCAGCGGCCCATGTCGGAGCCCGCCAGTTCGGGCGACGCCACGGCGTCCAGGCCGAGCGCCGCCGCCGTCTGCTCGCAGCGCACGCTCGGGGACGTGACCGTACGGGCCGGCGAGGGCAGCACCGGCGCCGCCGAACGGGCGCGGGCCGCGCCTAAGTCGTCGATCGGCTCGCCGGCGTAGAAACGGGTCTGCCGCAGCGACGGGCTCATGGCGGGTGAGACGAGGGTGACACGGCTGGCCACGTGACTCCTCCTGGTGTGACGGTCGTCGGCGGATGCGGGCCCAGGTTTTCACGGGAACACGGCACGCGCGCACGGCACACACCGCCGCACGGCAAGCACCGCACGTGTGGTGCGCGCCGCAGGCGCCGCAGGGACCGCAGGGACCGCAGGGACCAACACCCGGCCGAGGCCCGGACACGTACGTCCCGGCCTCGGCCGCGCTCCGGTGGGATCAGGAAGGAGGGGCTGGTTGGGCAAGCGTGCGGAGGCCGTCCGGCCTCCTCCGCCACCCTCGCACCCACGGCGCTCGCCCCCGCGCAGGCCGCTTACCCCCGCGCAGGCCGCTCACCCTCGCGCAGGCCGCGCATCCCCGCGCACGCCGCGCATCCCCGCGCACGCCGCTCAGCCCCGCACCCGGACGACGGGCCGGTGCGGGGCTCATGCGGGATGGTGGGTGCGGGGTCGGTGGGGGTGTCCGGTCAGTGGGCCGTCCAGCCGCCGTCCAGGGGGAGGGAGGCACCGGTGACGTAGCCGGTGTGCTCGGTGCACAGCCACAGGGCCGCCGAGGCGACCTCGGCCGGCTCGATGAGGCGTTTGATCGCGGTGTGCTCCAGGAACACCTGGTCCACCACGTCCGCCGTCGGTATGCCGTGGGCGCGCGCCTGTCCGGCGATCTGGTCCTCGACGAGCGGGGTGCGGACGTAGCCGGGGTTGATGCAGTTGCTGGTCACGCCGTGCGCGGCGCCCTCCAGTGCGACCACCTTGCTCAAACCCTCCAGGGCGTGCTTCGCGGCGACGTACGCCGACTTGTAGGCGCTGGCCCGCAGGCCGTGCACCGAGGAGATGTTGACCACCCGGCCCCAGCCCCGCGCGTACATGTGCGGCAGGGTGCGGCGCAGGATCCGGAACGGCGCCTCCACCATCACCCGCTGGATCAGCGCGAAGCGCTCCGGCGGGAAGTCGTGCACGGGGGCCACGTGCTGCAGGCCGGCGTTGTTGACCACGATGTCGGCGTCGTCGGGCAGCGTGTCCACGGCCTCGGGGTCGGAGAGGTCGACCACGACGGCCGTGCCGCCGATCGCCGCCGCGACCTCCTTGGCGGCCCGCTCGGCCCGGTCCACCACGTAGACGTCGGCGCCGGCGGCGGCGAAGGCCTCGGCGCAGGCCCGGCCGATCCCGCTGGCCGCCCCGGTGACCAGGGCCTTTCGCCCGGTCGCGAACCGGGAGGCGGCCAGGGCGGACACAGTGCTGTGGCTCGGCCCGGCGTGCGGGGCGGTGCCCCCGGCAGGGTTCTCGGTGCTCTCCATGGCGGAACACGGTAGGAACGGAGTCCCGCCCGAGACACGTGGGCCGGTGACACACTTTCCGGCCCCGGGGTGGTCGTGGCCACCATGTGGCGCCGGCCCATCCCACAGCCGCACCGGCCGCACCATGGGTGTGCCACCCATGCCTCCCGCCGCCGTCCTGGCTGCCCCTCACCTGTCCCGGGCCCTCCGGCCGCCCGTACGGTCCGCTCCCAGCGAGCCGGAACGTGTCAGCCGGCCGGCGCACCAGCGCGACGCACCGGCCGAACGGGACGGCCGGCCCGCAGGGTGTGCGCCGTGGGCCCCACGCCCCGGACAACTCCCCAGCACCCCCTCGCACTTCCTCCCCCTCCCCTCCCTCTCCACGACCCCACGGAGTCCTTCCATGCGATTGCCCACACTGCGCGGGTTCGGCAGGCGCGCCGCCTGGGCCGCGGCGCTCGGCGCCCTGGCCGCGGGCCTGGTCACGCTCACCCCGCTGGCCCCCGCCGCCGAGGCCGCCGGCACCCTCCAGCAGGTCACGAACTTCGGCTCCAACCCCGGCAACCTGACGATGTACGAGTACGCGCCGGCCGGTCTCCCCGCGAACGCGCCGCTGGTCGTCGCCCTGCACGGCTGCACCCAGTCGGCGAGTGACTACCACACCCACTCCGGCTGGCAGAAGTTCGCCGACCAGTGGGGGTTCGCCGTGGTCTATCCGCAGACCGGCACGGCCAACAACAGCCTGTCCTGCTTCAGTTGGTTCGACTCCGCCAAGGACGCCCGGGGCAAGGGCGAGGCGGCCTCCGTCGCGCAGATGGTCGACCACGCCGCGGCGCAGTACGGCTCCGACCGCGCTCGGATCTTCGTCACCGGGCTGTCCGCGGGCGGCGGCATGACGGCCGACCTGCTCGCGGACTATCCGGACGTGTTCGCCGGCGGGGCCGTCGACTCCGGGCTGCCCGCGCAGTGCGCCACCACCCAGGCCGCCGCCTCCGGCTGCCAGTACAGCGGCCAGAACCTCACCCCGAAGCAGTGGGGCGACAAGGTGCGCGGCTCCTACCCCGGCTACAGCGGCCCGTGGCCGCGCGTCGCGATCTGGCAGGGCACCTCCGACACCACCGTCGCCCCCGTCAACGGCACCGAACTGCGCGACCAGTGGACCGATGTGTGGGGCGTCGGCCAGACGGCGACCGCCACCCAGAACCTGACCGGCAACACCACCGAGAGCATCTACGCCGACGCCGCCGGCAAGCCCGCCGTCGCCCTCTTCTCGGTCTCCGGCATGGCCCACGGACTCGCCGTCGACCCGGGCTCCGGCGCCGACCAGTGCGGCAGCACCGGGGCGTACTACCTCGACACCATCTGTTCCAGCTACCACACCGCGAAGTTCTGGGGCCTCGACCGGTCCGGCGGTGACAGCGGCGGGGGCGGCGCCCTGCCCGCGCCGTCGTCGGTGACCGTCGCCGCCACCACGGACACCGGTGTGACGCTGTCCTGGAACGCGGTCGGCGGCGCCGCGTCGTACAAGGTGTACCGCGACGGAGCCGCGGTGGGTTCCCCGACCGGGACCACGTACACCGACACCGGCCTGTCGGCGGGCACCTCCTACCGCTACACCGTCGCCGCCGTGGACGCCGCCGGCGCCGTCGGCGCCGCCTCCGCACCGGTCACCGCGACGACCACCGGGGCCGTCCCCGCGCCCAAGTGCTACACCGACAACAACTACAACCAGGTCCGGGCCGGACGCGCCCACCAGAGCGGCGGCTACACCTACGCCAACGGCTCCAACCAGAACATGGGCCTGTACAACGTGGCCATCACCCACACCCTGAAGGAGACCTCCCCGGCCTACTTCGTCCTCGCCGACTCCGGCTGCTGACGCCCGCCCCCGCCACCGCCGCGCCCGCCCTCATGGACCGGGTGCGGCGGTCCGCGTCTCGGCCGTGCGGGCGCCGCGCACGAGCGGGTCCTACGAGGAAGCCGTGCGCGCGGCGATCGACCTGGGCGGCGACACGGACACCGTGGCCGCGGCGACCGGGGCAGGACTGTGCCACAGGGCCGTGTGAGCGAGGCCGCCGGGCGGACGGAGCGGATCAGCCGTTCGGGGTACCCGCTCGTCCCCCGGACACGGTGCCGGTGCGGGCCCCGGGGGTGGCCGGTGGCGCTGATGGAGCAAGGTGAGTCGCGCGGGGGGGTGGGGTTCGCGGACGATGGGCGTGATCGCTTCCGTGCGCTGCGAAGGACGACAGGATGCCCCGACCCCACCGCGGTCCCGTGACGCTCCGTTCCCGTGCCGTGCTGGCCACCGCACTCGGCTGCCTGGCCGGCGCCGGGGCCCTCACCGGATGCGGCTCCGGCGGCAACGAGGGCGGCGGCACCTCCACCCCGGCGACCCCCCAGACCCCGGCCACGGCCTCCTTCTCGGGGATGCCGCCGTCCGCGCTGGCCTCCGCGGCCGCCTCGGCGATCGAGTCCGCACGGGCCTCGGCCTCGGCCGCCGCCTCCTCCGCGTCCGCGCGCGCCTCGCAGTTCGAGGCCTCCGTGGAGGCCCAGGCCGCCCAGGCGGGGGCCGCCGCCGAGAAGGAGCTGAAGAACGTGCCGGGGCGCGGGAACGCGCTGAACGAAGTGGCCATGACCGGCCTGCCCCGGGCGCAGACCGGCGGTCTGCTCGCCGCGCTGGTCACCATCACCAACAAGTCCGGCCACAAGGCCTCGTACGCCGTGCGGGTCGACTTCCTGGACGCCTCCGGAAAGGTCGTCGAGACCAGGTTCGTCGGCGCGGAGAACCTCGCCCCGGGCAAGCAGGCGCAGCCCATCGCGTTCAGCCGGCAGTCCCCGGAGGCCGAACTGACGCCTCGTCTCACGAAGGCCCAGCGCTACTGACGCCCCGCCCCGCCCGGACCCGGCGCCACCGACGGCCCCGTCGGCGCGGTCACGCGGCGGGCGGGCGCCGGGCCGCCGGAGGGACGGGCCGCGGCCGGTCTACGATGCGGCGGTGATACATGGCATATCGACAAGGTTGCGTCCGCTGCGTCCCGAGGACGCCGAGCATCATCTGAGGTGGCGCAACGATCCGCAGGTCATCCGCTGGGCCGCCGCCGGCGACCCGGCCTTCGGCCCGGTCACGGCGGAGGCGGTCGGACTCGGCTTCGACACCATGCTGCGCCTGAGCCCCAGGGAGTCGGCCGTCTTCACGGTCGAGGAGGCGGCCGGCGGCAAGGTCATCGGCATGGCCGACTACCGGGACCTGGACCCGTACGGCCAGGTGGCCACGCTCGGAGTCACCATCGGCGAGCCGGAGTTCTGGGGGCGCGGCCACGGTTCCGAGGCGCTGCGGCTGCTCGTCGACCACCTGTTCGGCGCGTACGCCCTGCACCGGCTGGAGCTGGACACCTGGAGCGGCAACGAACGCGCGGTGCGCGCCTTCACCCGGCTGGGCTTTCGCGAGGAGGGCCGGCGGCGGGCCGCGGTGCTGGTGGAGGGCGAGCGCTACGACCGGGTGCTCTTCGGGATGCTGCGCGAGGAGTGGGCGAACCGCGGCCACGTGAAGGGGGCTTCGGCCGGCGCTTCGGCCGGCTGATCCGCCGGCCCGGTGATCCGCCGGCCCGCTGACCAGGTGAGCCGACGGGAGCCCGGCCCCCCACCTGTCGTGGTGGAGGGGCCGGGCCCCGCTGGGTGGGGCCGCGAGACCGGCCCCCGTGCGTCAGAAGACGCGGACGTGGGACGCGGTGTCCCAGAGCATGTCCGCGTTCGGGCCGCCGACGGAGCCCTTGCCGTTGCCGTGGTACACGAACAGCTGGCTGTCGATGGGCCGCATGAGGTCGGACAGGCCGTCGCCGTTCACGTCGCCGGTCGAGATCACCGGTTCGTCGGTGGGCCAGGCGTACGGCAGTTTCTTGCGCGCGCCGAACGCGCCCTTGCCGTTGCCCGGGTACAGCCACAGCGCGCGCGATCCGTCGCGGGCCAGCAGGTCGCTCCTGCCGTCGCCGTTCATGTCGCCGGGCGAGGCCAACTGCGTCATGGCGTTCCAGCCGCCGCCGCCGCTGAGCTTGCGGGCGCTGAGGAGGCCCTTGCCGTTGCCCGGGTACAGCCACAGCTTCCCGGCGGTGTCGCGGGCCAGCAGGTCCCTGCGGCCGTCGCCGGTCAGGTCGCCGGCCGCGCTGATCTCACGCATGGTGTTCCAGCCGCCGCCGACCCGTGTCCGGGCGCCGAAGGTGCCGTCGCCGCGGCCCGGGTAGAACCACAGCACGCCGGACTTGTCGCGGGCGTACAGGTCCTCCTTGGCGTCCCCGTTGTAGTCGCCGTGCCGCGTCAGCTGGGTCATGGCGTTCCAGCCGCCGCCGACGAGCCTGCCCTTGGTCTCCCACTCGGCGTCGCCGATGCCCGAGAGGAACCACAGCCGGCCGTCGTCCGCGCGCTCCAGGAGGTCGGGGCGGGCGTCGTTGTCCAGGTCGCCGAACTTGCCGGCCTGGGCCAGCCCGGCCGGCCGTTTGTCCTCGGTCTGGCGCAGCCAGTCCATCCAGGGGACGCCCTGAACGGCCTCGTACTCGGTGGTGGCCACCCGGATGGAGCTGATCTTGTTGTCGAACGCGCCGTCGAACGCGCCGCCGCTGAGGTCGATGGCTCCGTTGTGCGGGCTGATGAGGAGCGTGTCGTCGCCGGCGTAGCCGGTGTAGTCGGCTCCGGTGTACGCGACGGCCCACAGGGAGCTGTTGTTGACCAGCGACGAGGTCTTGTCGTTGAACGCGCCCATGGTGGCCAGGCTCGACGAGACGGTCTTCATCTCGCCCTTGTAGTCGCCGTACTGGAAGAGGCACAGCTTTCCCGAAGGGCAGCGGGCCGAGTTGTCGGCCGCGGCCGCCTGCGGCGCCGTGGCCACGAAGGCGGCCATGGAGGCGGCGAGGGCGGCCGCGATGCCCAGGGTGCGCCGGGCGGTACGTCCGCGCGGCGAGGGTGCGCCCGGGGCTCGTCGGCCCAGGGGAGTGAGAGGCATGGATCGGTCTCCGTTCGGTCCGAGAGATCCGGCCCGGTGATCGGGCCGGATCTCGGTCGGGAAGGCTGAGTGGGGGAGTCGGCGGGCCGCGGTACGCGCCACCGCTCAGAAGACGCGGACGTTCGACTCGAGGCCGGCGAAGGTCTTGGGGGCCCTGAGACCGCCGCTCGCCGCGCCGGTGCCGGGGTAGAGGCGCAGCGCCGCCTGGCCCGGAGCGTGGGCGACCAGGTCCGGCCGCCCGTCGCCGGTGACGTCGCCGAGGCCGGCGAGCTCGGTGAAGGCGTTCCAGCCTCCGGTGCCGATGAGCCCCCGGGCGGCGAACGCGCCCTTGCCGTCGCCCGGGTACAGCCACAGCTTGCCGGCGGTGTCCCGGGCGACGAGGTCGGCCCGCTTGTCGGAGTTCATGTCGCCCGCGCCGACCAGCTCGTTCATGGTCTTCCAGCCACCGCCGACCTTTTCGCGCGCCTTGAAGGCGCCCTTGCCGTCGCCGGGGTACGTCCACAGCGTGCCCGCGGTGTCGGCGGCGAGCAGGTCGGCCCGGCCGTCACCGGTGAGGTCGCCCGCGGCGGCGAGGTCGCGCATGGTGTTCCAGCCGCCGCCGACCCGTGTCCGGGCGCCGAAGGTGCCGTCGCCGCGGCCCGGGTAGAACCACAGCACGCCGGACTTGTCGCGGGCGTACAGGTCCTCCTTGGCGTCCCCGTCGTAGTCCCCGTGCCGCGTCAGCTGGGTCATGGCGTTCCAGCCGGCGCCGACGAGCCGGTCCTTGCCACGGCTGTCGTAGGCGTGGGACGTCCACAACTGCCCGAACTTGTTGCGGGAGAAGAGGTCGGCGTACCCGTCGGCGTTCGCGTCGCCGAAGGCCCCCTGGGCGGGGAGCGAGGCGGGCCGGGCCTTGGGTGCGGCGTCCCACTGGAAGACCGCGTACCGGCTCTCGCTGCCGCAGAAGTCGTCCGCTTCGGGGCCCAGGTCGAGGGAGCTGACGGCGTTGTCGTACTCCGGTTCGGGGCTCTCGTCGAAAGAACCGTGCCCCGTGTAGAAGTGGGTGGCGCCCTGCCGCGGGTCGAGCCCGGCGGCGAGGGAGAAGCACACCGGCCAGTCCGTGTAGTCGGCGTAGGAGCTGATGCGGTTGTCCCACGAGCCGAGGTTCAGCATGCCGCCCTTGACGACCAGCATCTGACCCTTGCCCAGCGGATCGCTGAAGACGCACAGGCTGCCCCAGGGGCAGCGGTCGTACCCGTCGGCGGCCTGGGCGGGCACGGCGGTGGCGGTCGCGACGAGACCGGCCGCGAGGGCGGCCATGAGCGCGCCGCGAAGGACGCGCGAAGAGGTGAGAGGCACGCGGGTTCCCCAAGTCGTGCACGGCGTCCGGGTGTTCACACCCCGAACACGTGAATGTTGTGTGCATGATAGGCGCACACTGTGACCTGGGAGACGCCCGGGGGCGGTATCGGTCCCCGGGGCCCTGTCGAAGGCCAACGGCCGGTCCCGCGGGCGCACTTCGGCACCCGGAACGCGCCGGGAGGCGGGGGCGAGGAGAGCGGGGCCCGGGGCGCGGGGTTCCCGGGTGTGGCGGTGCCAGGCGTGGCGCGCCGGTGCGCGCGGGGCGGCCACCGGGCGCCGGTCGCTCCGGCCCCTCAGTGGACGGGGGCGCCGCCCGTCAGGTCGGCGCGGTCGAGGGTGGCGGTGAGGCGGTCCAGCCGGGCGCGCAAATCCCTGATCTCGTCCAGGTCGAGGCCGGTCGCGGCCGCGATGCGCCGGGGGACCTCCAGGGCGCCCTCGCGCAGAGCGGCGCCCGCGTCGGTGAGGTGCACGGTCACGGACCGCTCGTCGTCGGCGGAGCGCTCGCGCGCCACCAGGCCGCTCGCCTCCAGGCGCTTGAGCAGGGGGGAGAGGGTGCCGGAGTCCAGGCGCAGGTACTCGCCGATCCGCTTCACCGGCAGAGCGCCGTGCTCCCACAGCACCAGCATGACCGTGTACTGCGGATAGGTGAGGCCCAGGTCCTTGAGCAGGACCCGGTACACGCTTCCGAACGCCCGTGAGGCGGCGCCCAGGGCGAAGCAGATCTGGTGGTCGAGCCGGAGGGACTCCTCGACGGGGCCAGGTGAGACGGCGGTCATACCGGCAGGGTACTCCGAGGCAATTAGATTGTGCCCAATTTAATTGTGTGCTTCACTGTGGGTCGTTCCGGGATCCGATGTGAAACAGGGAAGAGGACAGATCATGGACGCGCTCTACACCGCCGTCGCCACCGCCGGCTCTGCCGGTCGCGAAGGCCGCGCCGCCACCACCGACGGCCGTCTCGACGTCGTACTGGCGCCCCCGGCGGAGCTGGGCGGAAGCGGTCAGGGGACCAACCCCGAGCAGCTGTTCGCCGCCGGCTACGCCGCGTGCTTCGCCAGCGCCGTCAGCCTGGTCGGCCGGCAGAACAAGGTCGACACCAGCGACATCTCCATCACGGCCGAGGTCTCCCTTGGGAAGGACGAGACGAGCTTCGCCCTGGCGGTCGTGCTGCGCGCCGAGCTCCCCGAGGAACTGGACAACGCCGCCGGCCGCGCGCTCGTGGAGCACGCCCACCAGCTGTGCCCGTACTCCAAGGCCACCCGCGGCAACATCCCGGTCGAGCTCGTGGTGGAGTAGGGCGCCGATCCCCGTCGCACGCCCGGCCGGCGGTCGTGGCCGGGCGTGCGACGGGCCGGTCGTGCCCGGGCCGAACGGTCAGCCCCAGAACGCCCGGGCCAGTGACGCCCCGGTGAAGGCGGCGCCCAGGCCGGCGACGATGCTCGTGACCACGTTCGCCGCGGCGAAGAAGCGGGCGCCGTCCTCGGCGAGCCGCAACGTCTCGTAGGAGAACGTGGAGTACGTGGTCAGGGCCCCGCACAGTCCGGTCCCCAACAGGAGTTGCGTGTTCGAGGAGATGCCGCCGGCGGCGACCGCGCCCGTGACCAGGCCCAGGATGACGCTGCCGACGACGTTGACGCTGAAGGTGCCCCACGGGAAGACGGTGTCGTGCCTGGACTGCACGGTCCGGTCGGTCAGGTAGCGCAGCGGAGCACCCACCGCCGCGCCCACGATGACCAGCAGCCAGTTCACGTGCCCTCCTTCTCGGCACGGCCGGTGTAGCGGACGACCTCGCACTCGTCGAGGATCACCAGCCCCTGGCCGATCAGCTCGTCCAGCTCGGGCAGGAACGCGCGGATCCGGTCCTCGGTGTCGACGATGACGATCGCCACCGGGAGGTCCTCGCTCAGCGACAGCAGCCGGCTGGTGTGGATCAGCGACGACGCCCCGAAACCCTCGATACCGCGGAACACGCTGGCGCCTGCGAGCCCCGCCCGGTGCGCCCGGTGCACGACCTCCGAGAAGAGGGGCTTGTGGTGCCAGGTGTCGTTCTCGCCGATGAAGAGCGTCAGTCGGAGAGCGGTGCCGGTCAGCCTCGTCATGACTGCCTCCACTCGATGACGCGCCGGGTGAGGTTCGACGCCGCCCACACGGCCGCGAGCGCCGCGAGCATGGTGGAGGCGAGGTAGAGCAGGCCGGTCCTGGCGTGCCCGCCGTCGGCCAGACGCTGGATGTCCACGGCGTACGTGGAGAAGGTGGTGAACCCGCCGAGCACACCCGTGCCGAAGAAGGGCCTGACCAGGCGGTGCGCCGCCCACAGATCGGTGATGACCACCATGAAGACGCCGATGATCGCGCAACCGATCACGTTCACCCACAAGGTGGTCCACGGGAAGGCTCCCGCGGCGGTCGGCCACAGCTGGGCCGCCTCGTAACGGGCGCACGCCCCGATCACTCCGCCGGCGGACACGGCCGCGATGACCGGCCACTGCCCGCGCCGCGGCTCGCGCCGCCGCGCGGGTACCCGCAGATCGACGTCGGGGTCGGTGGCTTCGCTGTGCACCGGGGATCGGGCCTCTCCCACGCGGGTCTCCTACTCGCACGTCGTCCCGGGCGCGCCGGGACACACTCCATCGCAAGCAGGGACTGTCGGCGGCGCCGTCGCCGCGGTTGGGTACGGCAAGCCCCACCGCCGTGCGGTCCCTCAGGTGGCCGCCCACCCAGGGTAGCGCGAGCCGGACGCGGCCCTGTCGCGGGGGAGCGGTGCCGGGACGGGCGGACGGGGCCGCGGGCCGCGACGGGCGGGTGGGCACGCGGTGCGGACTGCGGTGGACGGGCCCGCACGCGGTGGCCGACTGCGGCGGACGGCGCACACCCGGTTGCTGGGGCCGACGCGCCGGGGCCCGTCGGCTGTGCACGTGTGTGCGCCCCTTGGCGGCGCCTGTCAGCCGTGCGCGTGTGTCCGCCTGTCCGCCGGTCGGCAGCCCGGGCGCGGGAGGCCCCGACCTCCGCGTACGCCCCCTCCCGCTCCCGCAGCCGGTCGGCCCGACGGGACGTGGCCCGGCGGGCGGGCGGCCGGCCCGGTGCCGTGGCGCGGAGTCCGGTCGACCGGATCGGTGAGGCCGCTCCTCGGACACCTCCCCTCGCTCTCCCCGCCGTACGGCGGATTGCAGGGCATGCCACCAGGGCAACAATGGGGGTGATGAAGCGGGAACCCCCACCGCCGGAGACGTCCGACGTCGAACTGCCGCCCGAGGTCGCCGCCGCCCGCCTGCGGCTGCTCGCCGAGGCGAGCCGCGCACTGGCCTCGGGGCTGGACGCGGAGGAGTCGCTGCGCCGGCTGGCCCGGCTGGTGGTGTCCCAACTGGCCGACGCCTGCGTCGTCGACGTGGTCGAGAGCGATGGCGTACGCCGGCTCACGGTCACCGACCGGGACCCGGAACGGGCGCTGCGCCTCGTGCCCGGCGGCTTCCTCCCCGGGCCGGACGACTCGGCCGCCGCCCTGGCGAAGGTGCTGCGCGGCGCGGGCCCCACGGTGGTGGCCGGCGTCGACGCGCCCGACCCGGCCGACCCCCTCCGCTGCGCCCAGTGGGCCCTGTACCGCACGCTGGGCGCCGAGACCGCGCTGATCGTCCCGATGCGCGTACGGCGGCAGGCACTGGGCGCGCTCACCTTCGTACGCCGTGCCCCGGCCGCCCCCTTCGACGAGCAGGAGCAGGCGCTCGCCGCCGACCTCGGCCAACGGGCCGGCCTCGCCCTCGACAACGCCCGGCTGTACGCGCTCCAGCAGCACACCGCCGAGCAACTGCAGCTCTCCCTGCTGCCCGACCTGACCGGGCTCGCGCACCTCCGGCTCGCCGCCCGCTACGTGGCCGCCGTCGAGCGGGCCGAGGTCGGCGGCGACTGGTACGACGCCTTCCGGCTCCCCGACGGCTCGACGATCCTCGCCATCGGCGACGTGGTCGGTCACGACCTGGCCGCCGCCGTCCGCATGGGCCAGTTGCGCAACATGCTGCGCGCGCTCGCCTACGACAGCGGTGACGACCCGGCGGGAATCATGCGCCGCCTGGACCGGGTCATGCAGGGCCTCACCGGGATCGAACTCGTCACGGCCGTCATCGCCCGCCTGACGACGCCCGCCGCGGGCCCCTGGCGGATCGAGTGGACCAACGCCGGCCACCTCCCGCCGCTGCTCGCCCAGCCCGACGGCCGCACCCGTCTGCTGGAGGAGGTGGAGGGCCACGCCCCCGTCCTGGGCTTCGACCCCGGCCTCGCCCGCGGCACCGCGACCACGGCCCTGCCGCCGGGCGCCACCTTGCTCCTGTACACCGACGGCCTCATCGAACGCCCCGGCGAGGACATCGGCCGCGGCCTGACCCGGCTGCGCCAGCACGCCGCCGCGCTCGCCCGCGAACCGCTCGCCGTCTTCCGCGACGAACTCCTCGAACGCATGAGTGACGGCCGGTACGACGACGTCGCCGTCCTGGCCCTGCGCGTGCCCTGACACGCCCTGCTCGTGCCTGACGCACCACGGCGCTCACCACGGCGTCGGGAGGTGGGAGACCCCGGCGCACGGCCGCGCTCGGGCTCCCGCCTCCCGGGGCGCGCCCGCCCGGGAGCGCGCGCCGGCCCAGCGGCCCGGCGCGCTGCGTACGGTCGGCGCGGCCTGCTCCGTACGGCCGGCTGACGCGCTCCGTACGGTCGGCGCGGCACCCTCCGTAGGGTCGGCGCGGCGCGTTTCCCGCCGTCCGCTACGCGTGCATCGGGCCGACGAGGCGGCGCAGACAGCGCACCGCGAGCACGGCGGGGGAGTCCGGCCCCTCGGCCCCCGCCTCGGTGGCGGCCCAGGTCTCCAGCGCGATACGGATCGCGTCGGTCGCGGCGGCGGCGACGAGCCGCACCTCCAGCGGGTCCGTGCCGTCGCCCGCGAGCCGGGCGATCACGGGGACGAGCCGTTCCTCCGACTCCTGGTTCACGCGGTACCAGACCGCCCGCAGCGCGGGGTCGTCCGCCGCGGCCCGCAGCAGCCCGCGTGTGCGCAGCAGTCCGTGGACGGACTCCTCGTCCGGGGCCGCCAGTGCCCGTTCGACCGCGGTCTCCAGCGCCCGGGGCACCGCCGTGCCCGGCTCGGTCTCCTCCAGCAGCGCCCGCCAGCGGTCGGCGCCGGTGGCCAGCAGAGGGCTCACCGCGTCCTGCTTGGACCGGAAGTACCGGTAGAAGGTCCGCAGCGCGACTCCCGCCCGCCCCGCGATCTCCTCGGCGGTGGTGCCGTGCGGGCCGCGGGAGGCGAAGAGCTCCGCCGCCGCGAGGGCGATGTCGAGCTGCGTGGCGGCCTTGCGGCGCTCGGTCAGGGAGGGGGACGCGTCGGTGCTCACCCGCAGAAGACTACGCCCGGTGGCCCGGCAGTGACATGGAATGCCGAAATGGCAAAACGTGCCACTCGGGCGTAACGTGACGGCCGTCGAAAGCGTCGGCGCATCAGAGGCCGACGCCGTACGGCCGTTCCGCGACGAAGCGGTCCGGCCTGGTTGGGAGTACGCATGAACCGCTATGAAGGCCGCCGCGCACTGATCACGGGCGGTGGCTCGGGCATCGGCCAGGCCACCGTGCTGCGGATCCTCGCGGAGGGCGGCGCCGTCGTGGCCGCCGACATCAGCGAGCGGGGGCTGCGCGACACCGTCGAGAAGGCCGGCCCCCACGCCGGCCGGCTCACCACGCTCGTCGTCGACGTCGCCGACGAGACCTCGGTGCGCGAGGGGGTCGCCGCCGCGGTCGCCGCGCTCGGCGGGCTCGACGTACTGGTCAACGCCGCCGGGATCCTGCGCTCCTCGCACACCCACGAGACGAGCCTCGACGCCTTCACCCAGGTCCTCCGGGTCAACCTGATCGGCACCTTCCTGGTGATCCGCGAGGCCGTCCCCGCACTGCTGGAGGGCCGAGGCGCGGCGGTCGTCAACTTCAGCTCCACGTCGGCGGTGTTCGCGCACCCGTACATGGCGGCGTACGCGGCGAGCAAGGGCGGCATCCAGTCCATGACGCACGCGCTGGCCGCCGAGTACGCGAAGCGCGGCATACGTTTCACCGCCGTGCAGCCCGGGTCCATCTCCTCCGGCATGACCGACGGCAGCGGCGCCAGCGGCCAGAGCGTGGGCCCGGGGCTGCCCGAGGACGCCGACATGAGCCTGTTCGCGAAGCTGTCCCCGGCGCTCGGCCAGGGCTTCGCCGGCCCCGAGACGGTGGCGTCCGTGGTCGCGATGCTCGGCAGCGAGGACGGCGGGTTCATCACCGGCACCGAGATCCGCGTCGACGGCGGCACCCACTTCTGACACCTCGGGCCGCACCCGCTCGCGACGGCACCACACCCGCTCGCGAGCGGGTCCGGCCGTACCCGTCCGCGACGACAGGGCCGGACCTCTTCGCGACGACACGGCCCGGCCCGGCCCGCCGCCCCACCGACCCGACACCCAAGGAGCGCACCATGAACGACCTCACCGGCAGGACCGTCGTCATCACCGGCGGAGCCCGCGGCCTCGGCGCCGAAACGGCCCGCCAGGCGATCGAGGCCGGAGCCAACGTGCTGATCACCGACGTCCTGGTGGACGAGGGCGAGGCCACCGCCGCCCGGCTCGGCGCGAACGCCCGCTTCCTGCGCCACGACGTCACCTCCGAGGAGGACTGGCGGCACGTCGCCGACACCGCGCTCGCCGAGTTCGGCGGCCTGCACGGCCTCGTCAACAACGCCGGCATCTCCACCGGCCAGTTGCTCGAGGCCGAATCCGTGGAGCACTTCCGCAAGGTGCTCGACGTCAACCTCACCGGCGTTTTCATCGGCATGCGGACCGTGATCCCCGCCATGCGGGACAACGGCGGGGGCTCTATCGTCAACGTCTCCTCCGCCGCCGGCCTGATGGGCCTCGCGCTGACGGCCGGCTACGGCGCCTCCAAGTGGGGCGTGCGCGGGCTGACGAAGATCGGCGCGGTGGAACTGGGCACGGCCCGGATCCGGGTGAACTCGGTGCACCCGGGCATGACGTACACCCCGATGACCGCGTCCGTGGGCATCGAGCGGGGCGAGGGCAAGTACCCCAACACGCCCATGGGCCGGGTCGGCGAGCCGCACGAGATCGCGAGCGCGGTCGTGTACCTGCTCTCCGACGCGGCCTCGTACGTCACCGGCGCCGAACTAGCGGTGGACGGCGGCTGGACCACCGGTCCGACCGTCCGGTACGTCATGGGGCAGTGAGCGGACACCCGCGGCTCCACTCCTCGCTCCTGGGGGCGGGGTGCGGGAACCCGCGGTGAACGGCGGAAGCCCGCGGTCCATTCCGGCCCGCCGACCGCCCCGTTCCCCGGCCGCGCAGACCGAAAATCCCGCGCCGGTCCGCCCGCACCCGAGCTACGATCTCGCCCACCCCGCCCCAGGCGACGACGAGAGCTCGCGGCGGGGCACGGTACAGGACGGCGGGGAAGCGGGACATGGGCGAGGACTTCACGGACGGCGGGGCGTCGGCGGTCCGGCCGGCGGGCGACGGGCCGCTCTGGGGCGCCCTTCCCAGCGACGACCCCCGAGCCTGGCTCGTGTGGGACGCCGGTACGCGCACCGGCGCCCGGCACCGGCCGGACCATGCGCCGTGGCCGCAGCGCGTCGCCCCGCTGCCCGCCGACCTCGCCGCGCCGCTCGACGCGTCACGTCTGGCGTCGGCCCTGTGCCATCGCGACGGCCGGATCCGCGAGCGGGCCGTGCGCCGGGCGGAGGCGTATCCCGCTCTGCTGCCGTTGATCGTGATCCGCGCGTCCGACTGGGCGGAGCCGGTCCGTGAGCGGGCCCGGGCGCTGCTGCGCCGGCTCCTGGACGTGGACACCGCCGTGGCCCTCACCCCGCTGATCCTGCTCGTCGGCCGCCGCGATCGGGGTGACGCCGCGGTCGGGCTCCTCGGCGAGGTCCTGCGCGGAGCGGACCGCCGGCGCCTCGGGCCGCTCCTGCGGCACGCCGACCGTGACGTGAGGCGGTTCGCGTACCGCCTGGCGGTCGAGCGACGCCTGATGACCTCGGCGGAGCTGGCCCGTGCGGCGGCGCGTGACGTGGACGCCGTCGTGCAGACCCTGTGCGGGGAGGCCGCCCTCGCCCGCGGCGACGAGCCGTCCGCGGGCGCTCCCGACGAGGACGTGCTCGCCCCGCTGCTCGGGGCCCGCCCGCCGCGGGTGCGCGCGATCGGCGTCACCGCACTGCGGCGGGCCGGCCGGCCGGACCGTGCCGCGGAGTTCCTGGCCGACCGCTCCGCCCTGGTGCGGGCCTGCGCGCGCTACGTCGTACGGCAGCACGGCGCCGACCCGCTGTCCTGGTACCGGCGCTGCTGCGCCGAGTCGGCCGATCCGGCGCTGCCGCCCGGTGCGGCGGCCGGGCTGGCGGAATGCGGCGACCGCTCCGACGCGGCACTGCTGTGGCCCCTGATCACCCACCCCTCCCCCGGCGTACGGGCGCAGGCGGTGGCCGGGCTGCGCACCCTGGACGTGACCGACACGCCGCGACTGCTGCCGCTGCTGGACGACACGGCGCCCGCCGTCGTCCGCGAGACGACGACGACCCTGCTGCCCTCCGCGCGGTCCCTGGACCCCGGCCGACTCACCGCGCTGCTGGCCCCTGACCGGCCGAGGCACCTGCGGGTCGCCGCGTTCCGGCTCCTCGACGCCTGCGGCGGGCTCGTACGGCTGAGGGCGTCGGTGTCGCTGCTCAAGGATCCGGACCCCCGACTGCGGTCCTGGGCCGAGCAGTCGGTCCAGGGCTGGCATCCCGCCGCCGACATGCCGCGCGGTGCGCCCGAGGCGGGCGAACTGCTGCGCGCGGGCCGCCATCTCTTCAGCGCCCACGTCTACCGGCGCCGCCTGTGGGAGGCGGGCCTCGACGACCACTGACCCCCGCCCGTCCTCACCGAAGACGTCGGCGTCTCCACCGTCATCCCAAGAGCGTGCGGAGAACGCTCGCGGGCGACCGGGCGATCACGCCAGGGGAGGTCCGGCGCCCGCGGTCTCCCGAGCGCCCGGGTGCGTAGGCGGGATCACCGCTCCGGCTCCCCGAGCAACCGGTCCGCGGTGTCGAAGCGGTGCCCCGTCGGCCCCGGCACGTCGTCAGCGCCGAAGTACGCCGACTCCGCCGTCCCCGTGAGCGCGGCCCGCAGGAAGGCCACGCACCCCGTGCCGTGGTGCTCCCACAGCGGGCCGCGCCCCTCGTTGTACAGCACCGTCCACGCGTCGGGCCGCTGCCCCGGCCGCGCCAGCCAGTACAGGAACGCCCCGGTGCCCTCCTCGAACGCCCACGGCAGGATCCGCGCGCCCGGTTCCGACAGCCCGGCCGGCCGCTCCTCGCCCGCGTCCCACAACTCGGCGAGGATCTCGGCGCGTTCGACAGCTTGCGCGTGCAGGTCGCAGTCGTCGTACGCCGAGTCGGGGACGAGCAGCCAGATGGTCCCGTCGAAGACCCCGTCCCCGTACGTCTCGACAAGTCGCTTGTAGTCGGCGGGCAGAGCGGTGCCGAGGGCCTCCTCGGCCTCCGGCCAGTCCACCGCGGGCGGCGGATCGACGGGAGGCGGACAGAGGCGTATCAGGTGGTCGAGAGCGGTCATGAGCCGAACGCTACTGGAGGCCGCCCGATCCACCACCGACTGCATGGGCCCCGCCCGGCGCCGCCACAATGGCGGGATGGATCATCGCCGCGTCGGCATACCGGAGCCGACCGACATCCCGCGCGTCGCGGTCGTCGTCGACGTGATGCGGGCCTTCACCGTGGCGGCCTGGGCCTTCGCGCGCGGGGCCGAGAGAATAGTTCTGGCGGCCTCGGAGGACGAGGCGCACCGAGGGGCTGCGCCGCGGATACCGGGGCGTCCACCCCGACGACATCGCCCTGTGTCTGGAGGCCGACAGGTTCCCCTTCGCGATGCGGGCTCGCCGGGAGGACGCCCTGACGGTGCTGCGCCCCGTCGGCCGGCCGGCCCAGCCGGCCCCGGCACGGTAGGGGCCGGGTACGGCGGCCGGCCTCGGACGCGCGGTCCGGTCACGGCCGGGGCGGCACGGGCCGCAGGGGTTACCGATTCCTGACGTACCGGCGTCGTACGGCCGCCGGGTGGCTTCGCGGCCGTACGGTCGGTGCATGCTGATCCTGGTCACCGGTGGTGCGGGCTTCATCGGCCGGCACGTCGTGAGCGCTTTCGCCGACGCGGGGCACGAGGTGCGCGTGCTCGATTCGCTGCTGCCCGCCGCGCACCGCGACGCCCCGCCGATCGCCGACGGGGCGGACTTCAGGCGCGGGGACGTGCGGGACGCGGCTGCCGTGGCCGAGGCCCTGCGAGGTGTGGACGCCGTCTGCCACCAGGCGGCGATGGTGGGACTGGGCAAGGACTTCGGTGACGCTCCCGACTACGTGGGCTGCAACGATCTCGGTACCGCCGTGCTGCTGGCGGGCATGGCCGGGGCCGGGGTGCGGCGGCTGGTCCTCGCGAGTTCGATGGTGGTCTACGGGGAGGGGCGCTACGACTGCCCGGCCCACGGCACCGTACGGCCCGGCCCGCGTCGGGTGGCCGATCTGGAGGCGGGACGGTTCGAGCCGCCCTGCCCGAGGTGCGGCGAGCCGCTCGTGCCCGGCACGGTGACCGAGGACGCCCCGCTCGATCCGCGCAACGTCTACGCCGCCACCAAGCTCGCGCAGGAACACCTCGCCGCCGCGTGGGCGCGGGCGACGGGCGGGCGGGTGGCCGCGCTGCGCTACCACAACGTGTACGGGCCCGGGATGCCGCGGGACACCTTCTACGCGGGCGTCGCCGCGCTGTTCCGGTCCGCGCTGGAGCGCGGTGAGGCGCCGCTGGTGTTCGAGGACGGCGGCCAGCGACGGGACTTCGTCCACGTACGGGACGTCGCCGGGGCCAACCGCGCGGCCCTGGACGGGCTGGCCGCGCTGCCGGAGGGGACGGCGCGGGCGTACAACGTCGGCAGCGGCGAGCCGCACACCGTGGGGGAGATGGCCGCCGCACTGGCCGAGGCGCACGGCGGGCGGGCGCCCGTCGTCACCGGGCGGTACCGTCTCGGCGACGTCCGCCACATCACCGCCTCCTCACGCCGGCTGCGCGAGGAACTGGACTGGACGGCGCGGGTCGGGTTCGCGGAAGGGATGGCGCGGTTCGCCACGGCGGCGCTGCGGGGCGGCTGACACACCGGCAGCCCAGGACACGTGTGTCCCGCCGCCGTGTGGGGCGGGGGCACACGTGTCTCAGGCGGCGGCGGGCAGGCGTACCTCGAAACGGCAGCCGCCGGGGACGTTGGAGACGGCCGCGCGTCCGTGGTGGGCCTCGACGATCCCGCGGACGATCGCCAGCCCGAGACCCGCCCCGGCCGGCGGCGTTCGCGCGTCGGTGCCGCGCCAGCCGGTGTCGAAGACGCGCGGCAGGTCCTCGGGGGGAATGCCGCCGCAGCCGTCGGTCACCGACACCACGACGCTGTCCGCCTCCCGGCGGGCGGAGACCGCGACCGTGCCGTCGGACGGCGTCCGGCGGATCGCGTTGACGAGCAGATTGGCCAGGACCCGGGACATCTCGCGACCGTCCACCTCGACCGGGACGGGTTCGACCCCGTCGCCGACGATCCGCACGCCGTGCTCCCTGGCCAGGGCGTCGGCGCCCGCGAGCGCGTCGCCGACGAGGTCGTAGACCGACATCCGCGTGGTGTTCAGGGCGAGGACCCCGGCTTGGATGCGGGAGAGCTCGAAGAGGTCGCCGACCATGCCGCCCATGCGCTCGACCTCGGCGCGGATACGGGCGTGGTAGACGCCAGGATCGTCGAC
This sequence comes from Streptomyces sp. NPDC018610, assembly GCF_044391765.1. Taxonomy (NCBI): domain Bacteria; kingdom Bacillati; phylum Actinomycetota; class Actinomycetes; order Kitasatosporales; family Streptomycetaceae; genus Streptomyces; species Streptomyces sp. NPDC018610. The sequence goes on along the minus strand of NZ_JBISAL010000013.1, from coordinate 30,600 downwards.
CACGCCGTCCTCCAGCGCCTCCGCCATGGCCTGCAGCCCGGCGAGCGGGGTGCGCAGGTCGTGCGAGATCCAGGCGACCAGTTCGCGCCGGGAGTCCTCCAGGGCCCGCTGCCGCTCCCGGGACGCGGCGAGCTTGGCGCTGGTGGCGGCGAGTTCGCCGGCCAGCTCGGCGAGTTCGGCGGTGGGCGCCGCGGCGGGCGGGGTGAAGCTGCCGCTGTCGCCGAGGGAGCGGGTGGCCTCGGCCAGTGCCCGGCTGCCGCGGACGACACCGCGGCCGAGCGCCAGCGCCACCGCGAGCGAGACGATCGCCGCGATGGAGCAGACCGTCGTCACGACCCACAGGTCGTGGTCGGACAGGAGCATGGCCCAGGACACCAGCAGGGTTCCGGCGAGCATCGCCGCGACCGCGACGGCGGCCACCACGGCCAGGGACAGCGCGACGGAGCGGTGGCGCAGCAGCCGCAGGGCGCCCATGCCGAGCAGGCCCGCTCCCGCCGCCCCGACAGCCGCGTAGAGCACGATGAGCAGGGTGTCGCGCACCGTCATCGGCCCCCGTCCGGCGCCGGTGGGGCGTCGAAGCGGTATCCCACGCCCCAGACGGTGCTGATCAGGGCGGGGTGCGCCGGGTCGTCCTCGATCTTCTCACGCAGCCGGCGGACGTGGACGGTGACGGTCGACAGGTCGCCGAACTCCCAGCCCCACACCCGGCGCATCAGCTCCTCGCGGCTCGTCGCCCGGCCCGGGTGTCGCAGGAAGTACTCCAGCAGGTCGAACTCCCTGATGGTCAAAGGAAGTTGCGTGTCATGGCGGGTGGCGCGGCGGGCGTGCGGGTCCAGGGCGAGGGGGCCGGCCCGCAGCCGGGCCGCGTCCGGGCCGGAGTGGGCCGGGGGCGTCGCGCCCGCGCGGCGGAGCACCGACTGGACCCTCAGGACGAGTTCGCGGGGGCTGAAGGGCTTGGTGACGTAGTCGTCCGCTCCGACCTCCAGACCGAGGATGCGGTCCTCCTCGTCGCCGCGGGCCGTCAGCATGATCACGGGGAGCGGGCCGTTCGCACGGATGCGCCGGCAGACCTCCAGCCCGTCCATGCCGGGCAGCATCAGGTCGAGCACCACCAGGTCGGGCGGCCGAGCGGCGGCGCGGGCCGTGGCGGTGGGGCCGTCGGCCGCCACGTCGACGGCGAAGCCCGCCCGGTCCAGATAGCCGCTGACGACCTCGGAGACGGTGGGGTCGTCGTCCACGACGAGTACGCGTTTCACACGGTCGAGTCTCGCACCGGCGTGCGGCCGTCGGCGCGGACGGCGGCCGACGTCAGCACTCCGTAAGATCGCGCAATCCCTTATGTCCCGTTCGTCCTCGTAGGGTGAGTGGAGTGATCGAGACCTCCTCCTCTTCACCCGCTCCCGTGGACGTGGTGCTGCCCTGCCTCGACGAGTCCGAGGCCCTGCCGTGGGTGCTTGACCGCATCCCCGCCGGATGGCGCGCGATCGTCGTCGACAACGGCTCGACCGACGGCTCGGCGGACATCGCCCGCGCACTCGGAGCGCACGTGGTTCCCGAACCGCGGCGCGGGTTCGGCGCGGCCTGCCACGCGGGCCTGACCGCCGCCACCGCGGACGTCGTCTGCTTCTGCGACTGCGACGCCAGCCTCGACCCGGCCCTCCTGCCGGCCGTGGCCGGGCCCGTCCTCGACGGCTCCGCCGACCTCGTACTGGGCCGCCGCAGGCCTCTCACGCGCCGCGCCTGGCCGCTGCACGCCCGCCTGGCCAACATGGAACTGGCCCGCCTGGTCCGCCGGCGCACCGGACTGCGGCTGCACGACCTCGGCCCGATGCGCGCCGCCCGCCGCGCACCCCTCCTCGCCCTGGACCTGACCGACCGTCGCTCCGGCTACCCGCTGCAGACGGTGGTCCGGGCGGCCGACGCGGGCTGGCGGGTGACGGAGACGGACGTGCCGTACCGGCCGCGAACGGGACGCTCGAAGGTCACCGGCACCTGGCGCGGAACCTGGCAGGCGGTACGGGACATGCGCGCGGTCCTCGCCGAGCGCCCCGGCGCCCACCCGGCGCCCGACGCCGCTCCGGGGACCCTCCGATGAGCGCCGGGTCCCTGGCCACACTGCTGGTCATCGCCAAGGAACCCGTCCCGGGCCGGGTCAAGACCCGGCTCACCCCGCCCTACACACCGGGGGAAGCCGCCGCCCTGGCCGAGGCGGCCCTCGCCGACACCCTGCACACGGTGCTGCGGGTGCCGGCCCGCCGCCGCGTCCTGGTGCTCGCCGGCGCGCCTGGCCCCTGGCTGCCGCCCGGCTTCGACGTCGCGGCCCAGCGGGCCGGCGGCCTGGACGAGCGGATCGCCGCCGCGTTCGGCCTCTGCGACCGGGGACCGGCCCTGCTGGTCGGCATGGACACGCCCCAACTGACCGCGGAGCTCGTCGAGGAGGTCGGCGGTGACGGCCACGACGCCTGGTTCGGGCCCGCCGCGGACGGAGGCTTCTGGGCGCTGGGCATCGCCGAGCCGGCGCGCGCCGCGGCCCTCGTGCGCGGTGTGCCGATGTCCACCCGCGACACGGGCGCGATCCAGCGCCGGCGGCTGGCCGAGGCGGGGCTGAGGGTGAGCGACCTGCCGGTGCTGCGCGACGTGGACACCGCCGCGGACGCCGCCGAGGTGGCCGCCCGCTGCGCCGCCGGCTCACGGTTCGCCGCGACCGTGGCCGCGCTCGCCCGGGCCGGGCGGTGAACGGCATGCGGAACGGCACGGACCCCGCCCCCGCGCCGTCGCCGGCCCGGACCACCCCCCACCGGCCCCCACGGGCGTCCGTGACCCGACTGACCGAGCAGCGCCGACAGCCCCCTGCGACCGACCGGACGACTCCTGCCCCGCAAGCCGCTTCTGTCCCGCGGACGACTCCGGTCCCGCAGGCAGCCTCTCTCCAGGCGGCTCCTGCCCAGCAGGCGACTCCCGCGCCGCAGGCAGCTTCTCTCCTGGAGGCGGCTCCTGCCCAGCAGGCGGCTAGTCTCCGGGAGACGACTCCCGTCCCTCAGACGACTCCCGTCCCTCAGACGACTCCCGTCCCTCAGACGACTCCAGTCCCGCAGGCGGCTTCCGTTCAGCAGGCGGCTTCCGCCTCGGAGGCGGCTTCCGGGCGGCCGGCGGCCGCCCGCGCCCGGCGGACCGCCCCCGTCCGGTGGTCCGACCAGGCCGTCCCCACCCCGCGGTCCGGCTCCGGCGGGCCGTGGATCGACGATCCCTACGGCCGTGCCCTGCGCACCGGCCGTGGCCCGCTCCATCTGCGTCGTCTGTCACCCGCGGCCCCTCCCGGCGGAACCGGGAAGCCGGGGGAGCTGCTGCCGCTGGACGTTGAACGCTGGTGCGCCGCCCCCGACGCCGCCGACAGCGGTGTCCTCGACCGCTGCGCCGGGTCCGTCCTGGACGTCGGCTGCGGACCGGGACGCCTGGTGGCGGCGCTGGCCGCCCGGGGCGTGCGGGCGCTCGGCGTCGACGTCAGCCCGGCCGCGGTGACGCGGACCCGGCGGCGCGGTGGCGCCGCGCTGCGCCGGTCCGTCTTCGACCGGCTGCCGGAGGAAGGCCGCTGGGACACCGTCCTGCTGATCGACGGCAACGTGGGGATCGGCGGCGACCCGGTCGCCCTGCTCACCCGTCTGCGGGCCGTGGCCGCGCCCGGCGGCCGGCTGCTCGCGGAGGCCGCCCCGGACGACGTCGACGAATACCTCACCGTCCGGGTCGAGGACGCCCACGGCCGGCACGGCCGCCCCTTCCCCTGGGCCCGACTCGGTCCCACCGCACTGCGCCGGGCCGCCGAGACCGCGGGCTGGAGCCCCACCGGCAGGTGGACGGCCCAGGGCCGCCGGTTCCTGGAACTGCGGTGCCCGGTCCCGGAGCGGCACGCCCGGCGCCCCGATGCCACCGGGAGGCCCGAACTCCCGTGAACGACACCGCCTTTCCGCACCGCCGCCGCCCCCGGCCGCCGGCCGGCCCGGTCCCGGCCCCCGTGAGGCGCACGACGGCACGCGTCGGCGCCGCCGCCACCGCGGTGCTCCTCGCCGCTCTCACCGCCGTCGTCGTGAACACCGTCCGGGCGGGCGACGACGAGCACGACGCGGGCCGCCTGCTGGCCGGATACGCGATCGCCTGGTCGCTGTTCGCCGGCGCGGCGTGGGCCGTGCGCAAGGTCCCCGAACGGGCCGCGACCGGCCTCGTCCTGGTCGGCGCGGCCGCCGTGGCGGTGGCCGGCCTCGCCGCTCCGCCCCGCACCAGTACCGACATGTACCGCTACGCCTGGGACGGCCGGGTGCAGGCCGCCGGGATCTCCCCGTACGCACACCCGCCCGCCGCGCCCCAGCTCACCGGGCTGCGCGACGACTGGCTCTTCCCCGACCGGGGTTCGTGCCGGGGCTGGGGGCTGACCCGGACCCGCGACGGCCTGTGCGTCCGTATCAACCGTCCCACCGTCCCCACCATCTACCCGCCCGTCGCCGAGGGCTGGTTCCTCACCGTCCACCTCCTGTCACCCCCGGGAAGCCGCCACAAGCCGCTCCAGGTCGGCGGCGCCGTCCTGGCGTTCGGCACCACCGTCGCCCTGCTCGCCGTGGGGCGCCGACGGGGCGACCCGCGGCGAGCGCCGGCCCGCGCGGCCCTGTGGGGCTGGTGCCCGGCCGTCCCCTTCGAAGCGGTCGACAACGCCCATGTCGACACCCTCGGCGTCCTGCTCACCGTGCTCGCCCTCGGCACGGCCACCGCCGGCGCCCGGCGCGGCGCGTTCCTCGGCGCCGCCACCGCGGTGAAGCTGCTGCCCGTGCTGGCGCTCCCGGGCGCGCTCTCCGGCGAGCGGAACCCGGCGCGGGCGGCACGCACGGTGGCGGCCCTGCTCGCCGTGTTCGCGCTCGTCTACCTTCCCTATGTCATCGCCTCCGGCGCGGGCGTGCTGGGCTACCTGCCCGGCTACCTGCGGGAGGAGGGGTACCAGCCCGGCGACGTCCACCGCTTCGCCCTGCTCCGGCTGCTGCTGCCGGACGCCGCCGCCGAAGCGACCGCCGCCGTGCTGCTCGCCCTGACGGCCGGATACGCGTGGTGGCGCGGGGACCCGCTCCGCCCCTGGCGCGGCGCCCTGCTGCTGACCGGCACCGCCTTGCTGCTGGTCTCGCCCAATTACCCTTGGTACTCGCTGCTCGTCGTCGGCCTCGTCGCCCTCGACGGCCGCTGGGAGTGGCTGACCGTCACCCTCGCCGGCACCGTCCTCTACCTCGGCGGCCGTCTGCTGCCCGGCTTCCCCGTGCAGGCGTCGGCGTACGGCACCGCCGCCGTGTGCGTCGCCCTCGGAGCGGTGCTGCGCGCCCTGCCGGCCCGGCGCCACCGCCCGGGACCACACGTCACCGGTGCCGGGCACCCACCCGGCACGGACCGGTGACGCCGGCCGGGCCGGCCCCCGCAGGGACCGGATGGACGCGGGGGCGCCGCGCCGGACCCGCGGGGCCCCTCACCGGCCCGGTCGGCCTGTTCGGTACGGACCGGATGGACGCGGGGCGCTACGCCGGACCCGCGGGGCCCCTCACCGGCCCGGTCGGCCTGTCCGGTCCCGGTCGGCCCGGTCGCCCACTCCGCCGTCCGGCTGACGGCGCACACCCGCACCGCGCCGGAGGCGGCCGGCCGCCCGGGCCTGTGGCAGTTTGTACGCGCCGCTGTGCCGGGCACCGCCCGCGCCCCCCGAAGGGCGGTGCCCGGCGAAGTCGTGCCCCAAGAGGGAGGAGACGGCCGATGGACCGAGGCGGACGGCCGCCCTCGCACCCGCCCCGCGCACCGCGGACCACGGCGCGCGGAGGGCGTGTGCGCAGGCGCCTTGGGCGGGCACGCGCCACCGCGGCCGCCCTCGTCGGCCGGGTCGCCGACGGTGCCCGGAGCGCCGTACGCCGGGCCCGGCGGACGCCACCGCCGCCGGGTCCGTTCCGTCCCGGATTCTGGCGCAGTCCCCTCCGCGGGCCCTGGCTCACCTCCGTGTTCGGCCTGGTCCTGCTGGCCGGCATCCCGCTGATGTTCCTCACCGGGGCCCTCTCGTACGCCGCCTACAACCCCGATCTGGGCCCGCTCAACGACCAGACCCCCGACAAGGGGATCCTCGGCTTCTACCTCTTCGACTGGCCCACGCACCCCTACTGGCTGTACCGGCTGACCCAGGGCGTGCACGTCACACTCGGCGTGACGCTCGTGCCGGTGCTGCTGGCCAAACTCTGGTCCGTCATCCCCAGACTGTTCGAGTGGCCGCCGGTGCGGAGCGTCGCCCACGCACTGGAACGGCTGTCACTGCTCGCACTGGTCGGCGGGGCCGTCTTCGAGTTCGTCACCGGGCTCCTCGACATCCAGCTCCTCTACGTCTTCCCCGGCTCCTTCTACACCCTGCACTTCTACGGGGCCTGGGTCTTCATGGCCGCCTTCGTCGTCCACGTCGGCCTCAGGCTCGGCCGGATGACGCGCGCCCTGCGCTCGCGGAGCCTGACCGGCGAGCTGCGCACCGACCTCGCCCACACCCGGCCCGAACCCCCCGATCCCGACGGCCTGGTGCCCCTCGCGCCCCGAGCGCCGACCATGACCCGTCGCGGCGCGGTCGGCATGGTGGGCACGGGGTCGCTGCTCCTGCTCGCGGTCACGGCCGGACAGAGCATCGGCGGCTCCCTGCGCGAAAGCGCGCTCCTCGCTCCGCACGACCGCGACCCGGGCGCCGGCCCCAACGGATTCCAGATCAACAAGACGGCCGCCGCCGTCGGCGTCACCCGCGAGCTCGTGGGCCCCGACTGGCGGCTGGAGCTCCGCGGTCACGGCCGGTCCCTGGTCCTCACCCGGGCGCAGCTCCTCGCGCTGCCCCAGCACGCCGCCGCCCTGCCGATCGCGTGCGTGGAAGGGTGGTCCACCGCCGACCAGCACTGGAGCGGGCTGCGCCTGACGGATCTGGCCGCCATGGCGGGGCTGCCCCGCGGCGGCAGCGTCCTGGTGGAGTCCGTCCAGCCCCCGGGCCCGTACAGCTCGGTGGTGCTGCGGGGAAACCAGATCCACGACCCCCGCGCGCTGCTGGCCCTGCGCGTGGGCGGTGCCGACCTCTCGCTCGACCACGGCTACCCCGCCCGCGTCATCGTCCCGGCCAACCCCGGTGTGAACAACACCAAGTGGGTGCACCGGCTCACCTTCACGGCATGACCATGGGCCGCTTCGTCCGCTGGTACGGCTCCAGCCCCCTGCACCTGCTGGCCGTGGTGTGCTCCTTCGCCCTCACCGGCTATGCCGTGGTGCGCCTGTTCGCCGTACGGCCCCTCGCCGTCGCCGTCTGGTTCGTCGGGGCGGCGGTCGTCCACGACCTGATCCTGCTGCCCCTCTACTCGCTCGCCGACCTGGCGGTCCTCGACGTGCTGCGCCACCGGCCCACCCGCGCGCCGCGACTGCCGTGGATCAACCACCTGCGCGTTCCCGCGTTCCTCTCCGGTGTGCTCCTGCTCGTCTGGTTCCCCCTGATCCTCGGCCTCTCCGCCCCCTACCCCGGCGCCGCCGGGCTGTCCGAGGACGTCTACCTGGGACGCTGGCTGGCCATCACGGGCGTGTTGTTCGGCGTCTCCGCCGTGGCCTTCGCCCGCACCGTGCGCCGGTCGCGCCGCGGCGCCCGGGGCGGCGGGCGGCGCCGGCCGGTCCGGGGCGCGGACACGACACGCAGGCGACACCGGTAGCGCCGCGCCGGCGGCCGCACCCCACGGGGGCGCGCGGCCGAGCGGTCCGCCTCTTCTCCGCTCTCCTTGCAACGTTGTAAAGTGCGGCGTGTTCGCCCGCGCTCGGCTTCGTCCGGGCGGCGGCCGGGGGCCCTGGTGGCGCCCGGGGCGTCTGCGTTCCGCTCTTCCGCTTCCTGTGAGGAGAACCATGGCTGTGTGCACGGCTACGCGCGAGGACCTGCCCGGCGACGCCTTCGAGGACCCGGTCGAACGCTGGACGCTCCGCTCGCCCAGCGGCGTCGAGGCGTCGGTGCTCACCCTCGGCGCCGTGCTGCAGTCCCTGCGGGTGCCCGACGCCGTCGGCACCGCCGTGGAGGACGTGGTGCTGCGCCTGCCGGGTCCGCGCGAGTACGCCGGGAACGGGGCGTATCTCGGGGCCGTCGTCGGTCGGTACGCCAATCGCATAGCCGGCGGACGGTTCCGCATCGACGGAACCGTCCACCAGGTGCCCGTGAACGATCGCGGCAACGCCCTGCACGGCGGGACGGACGGGTTCGACCGGCGGGTGTGGCGGGCGCGGCCGCTCACGTACGCCGACGGCTCCGCGGGTGTGCGGATGGGGCTCGACAGCCCCGACGGGGACCAGGGTTTCCCCGGCGCGCTGGCCGTCACCGTCGACTACGTCCTGCGCCCGGACGGGACCCTCGTGCTGGACTGCACCGCCCGCACCGACCGGCCCACCGTCGTCAACCTGACGCACCACGCCTACTTCAACCTCAGCGGCCGGCCCGAACTCGGCGTCCTCGGCCATGTGCTGACGGTGGACGCCGACGCCTATCTGCCGATCGACGACACCTCCGTCCCGCTGCCGGGCCCGCCGAAGCCGGTGGGCGGCACGCCGTTCGACTTCACCGCGCCGCGCCGGCTGGGCGCGGACATCGGCGCGCCGCATCCGCAGCTCGCCACCGCGGGCGGCTACGACCACTGCTGGGTGCTGCGCGGCCACGCGTGGAGCCGTACGCAGGGCGGCGCGCGGCCCCTGGGGGACGCACCGGACGGGGCCGTGGCCCCGCACCGCGCGGCGCGGCTGGAGGATCCGGGCAGCGGGCGGGTCATGGAGGTGCGCACCACCGAGCCCGGGTTGCAGGTGTACACCGGGCAGCAGCTGGACGGCACCCTCAAGGACTCCGTGGGACGGCCGCTGGCCGGGCACGCCGGAGTGTGCCTGGAGACCCAGCACTTCCCCGACTCGCCCAACCGGCCGGAGTATCCGAGCACCGAGGTGCGGCCGGGCCGGCCCCTGCGCAGCCGCACCGAGTTCGCCTTCCCGCACCTGTGGGGCCCCGCCCGCGACGGGCTCCCGGCCGGCTGACCGCCCCGGGGGACCGGGAACGGCCTACCGCGGACGGCGTACCGCCGGTGGCGTACCGCGGACGGCGGGCGGCGCGCGGCGTGCGGTCCCCGGGGGCGGGGGCGGGACCGGTTCCTCCGCCGCTCAGCGTCGCCGCTCGACGGTGGACTCCCTGACCACCAGCTCGAAGCCGGGAAGGATGCGCCGCGGCACGGGCGGGGTGCGGGCGGCGATGCGCTCCACGACGCAGTCGACGGCGATCTGCGCGATGGCCTGCTTGTCGGGGGCCACCGTGGTCAGCGCCACCGCCGCGTACCGGGCCTCCTCGATGTCGTCGAACCCGGCCACCGCGATGTCCTGCGGGACGCGCAGCCCGCGTTCGGCGAGCACCCGCATCGCCCCGAGGGCGACCATGTCGTTGAAGGCGAACACGGCGTCGGGCCGCTCGCCCCGGTCCAGCAGCGCGGCCATGCCCGCCGCGCCGTCCTGGCGGTCGAAGCCGTCGGTGGCGACGATCAGCGCCTCGGGCGGCTTCAGCCCGGCCGAGGTGTGCGCCTCCCGCCAGCCGCGCAGCCGCAGGTGCGCGGGTGTCCGCGCGCTCTCCCGGCGGGCGCCGAGGAAGGCGACGCGGCGGCGGCCGGTGTCGAGCAGGTGCTGGACCGCGGCGCGGGCCGCCGCCACGTTGTCGATGGCGATGTGGTCGAAGGGGGCCTCGTACTCGCGCTCCCCGAGGAGCACCAGGGGCGAGGTGTCGGTCCGCGAGAGCAGGTCCTCGGTCTCCATGCGGATCGGGCTGAGGATGAGACCGTCGATGATCTGGGCGCGGAAGCCCTGGCAGACCAGGACCTCCTTCTCGCGCAGTCCCGCCGTGTGGTCCAGCAGGACGGTGTAGTCGTGCCGGGCCGCCGCGTCGATGACGGCGCCGGCGACCTCGGAGAAGTAGGGGTTGCCCAGCTCGGGGACGGCCAGGGCGATGATGCCGGTGCGGCCGTTGCGCAGATGGCGGGCGACGAGGTTGGGCCGGTACCCGAGCTCGTCGATGGCCCGCTGCACCCGCGCCCGGGTCCGGGGAGAGACATGGACATAGTTGTTCACGACGTTCGACACAGTCTTGACGGAGACCCCGGCGCGCTGTGCGACGTCCTTCAGGCTGACGCCCACTGAACTCCTTTGGTCGGGCGGGGGGCGTCCCGGGCCGGCGCGGACCGCGGTCCGGTCCGGGACGCCGGACGCGCCGAACGGTCGGCCGGCCCCGGGACGGCGTCCCGGTCCAGGCGGTCAGTCCGTCCGCTGCCGGGAGCGGCTGAGCAGGGTCTGGGCCAGGACCACGACAGCCAGGAAGGCGCCGTTGACGGTGTCGGTGAAGGCGGATCCGTACTGGGAGAAGTAGTGGTCGATCAGGTTGTGGATGACGGCCAGCACCAGGACGCCGCTCGCCGTTCCGCCGATCGAGCCGCTGCCGCCGGTCAGGAGGGTGCCGCCGATCACCACGGAGGCGATGGCGGTGAGCTCGTAGCCGACGCCGATCGTGGTGACGCCCGAGCCCAGGCGGGCGCTGCCGAGCGCGCCCGCCGCCGCCGCGAGGGTGGCCGACAGGACGTAGACGAGGACCTTGGTGCGGGCCACGGGCAGGCCCATCAGCGAGGCCGCGTTCTCGTTGCCGCCGAGCGCGGTGACCGTGGCGCCGAACCGGGTGCGGGTGAGCAGCAGGGCGCCGAGGGCGAACAGCGCGGCGACGATCAGCACCGGTGTCCAGGTGCCCTCGCCCAGGTGCCGGAACGCCGAGCCGGGCGGGACGAGATACGTGGTGGCCCCCTCGTCGGTCAGCGCCTGCAACAGCCCGCGCGCGCCCAGCAGTCCGGCGAGGGTGACGATGAACGGCGCCATCCGGGCCCGGGAGACGAGCAGGCCCTGCACCGTGCCCCACAGCGCGCCGACGGCGAGCGGCAGCACGACGGCGAGCCAGGTGCCGCCGCTGTGCGCGCCGTAGGCGCCGAGGACGCCGCCGAGCGCGTACATGGAGCCGACCGACAGGTCGATGCCGCCGGTGAGGATGACGAAGGTCATCCCGAGCGCCAGCAGCCACACGAAGGCGTTGTTGCCGAGGATGCTGGAGATGTTGGACCAGGTCGGGAAGGTGTCGGAGGTCGCGGAGGCGATGGCGACCATCAGCACCAGCACGGCCAGGGCGCCCCGGCGCTGGATGTGGGAGGCCAGGCGTTCGCGCAGCGCGGCCGGCTGCGCCGCGTCGGGCGCGCCTCCCGCCGGCGCCGTGGCGGGCCGCAGGGCGGAGGGGCTCATCGAGTACCACGCTCCTGTGAGGCGTAGACCGCGCAGCAGATGATGGCGGCCTCCACGAGTTGGGTGTAGGACGTGTGCACGTTGTGCTGGGTGAGGACGGCGGTGATCAGCTGCATGAACAGCGCGCCCGCCACCGTGCCGAGGACGCGGACCCGGCCGCCGGTCAGCGGGGTGCCGCCGACGACGACCGCGGTGATGGCGTTGAGCTCCATGTTGAGGCCCTGGTTGGCGGGGTCCGCCTCCGCGCCGTGCCCGACGATCATCGCGCCCGCGAAGGCGGCGAGGACGCCGGACAGGACGTAGACGGTGACGAGGACGCGGCGCACCGGCAGGCCGGCCAGCTTGCTCGCCTGCCGGTTGTCGCCGATGGCGACCAGCTGCCGGCCGAAGGTGGTACGGCGCACCAGCAGCGCGGTCAGCACCGCGCACACCCCGGCTATCCACGCCATGAGCGGCACGCCCGCGAAGCCGTCCGAACCGAGGCTCAGCAGCCCCGAGTCCATGACCGGCTTGGCCGAGTTGCCGTTGATCAGCTCGGCGACGCCGCGCAGGCCGATCATCAGGGAGAGGGTGGCGACGATCGGCTGGATGCGGGCGAAGGCCACCATGGTCCCGCCGACCGCTCCCGAGACCGCGCCGAACACCAGCGCGATCAGCACGGCGAGCGGCGCGCCGTAGCCGATGTAGAGCGGGACGACCGAGGCGGCCACGGCGATGACCGCGCCGACCGACAGGTCGACGCCCTCCGTGCCGATGACCAGGGCCATGCCGAGCGCGACCATCAGGGTCGGCGCGACCTGGAAGAGCTGGATGCGGACGTTGCCCGCGGACAGGAACGAGCTGTCCAGGACGGCGGCCACGACGAACAGGACGACCAGCGCCGCGTAGACACCGTACGCCTGGAGCAGTCGGGTCAGCCGGGCGCGGTCCAGCAGGTCCGGGCCGGCCCAGGTGGTGGGAGTCATCGGGGCTCCTCCTTCGTCAGGGCCGGGCCGGTCGATCGGTCCTGCGCCCGCGGGTCCTCGTCGTCGGCGTCCACGGCGCCGTCAGCGGCGCGTACGGCCCTCCCTGCGCCCTCGGGCGCCCGCGCGCCGTCCCGTGGTCGCGCGTACGCCGTCTTCACGCCGTCGTCCGGTTCCGTGGCGCCTGGTTCCGCGGCGCCTGGCGTCGCGCTGTCGTCCGGTTCCGTGGCGCCTGGTGTCGTGTCGGCTGGTGTCGCGCCGTCGTCCGGTCCCGCGTCGCCCGTCGTCGCGCCGTCGTCGGGAGCGGCGGAGGCGAGCGTGTCGAGCACGGCCCGCTCGGTCACGTCCTCGCCCTCGAGCCGGCCGACGGTCCGGCCGTCCTTGAGGACCACGATCCGGTCCGAGCCCTCGATCAGTTCCTCCAGGTCCGAGGAGATCAGCAGCACCCCGAGTCCCTGCTCGGCGAGTTCGTCGATGAGCGCCTGCACCTCCGCCTTGGCGCCCACGTCGATACCGCGGGTGGGCTCGTCCAGCAGCAGCACCTTGGGGTCCAGGCACAGCCAGCGGGCCAGCAGCACCTTCTGCTGGTTGCCGCCGGACAGGTCGCTGACCTTCTGGTCGGGGCCGGACGCCTTGATGCGCAGCCGCTCCATGAAGAAGCGCACCACCTCGTCCTGCTTGGCCTGCGAGATCACACCCGCCCGGGCGAGCCTCGGCAGCAGGGCGAGCGAGATGTTCTCCTTCACCGACAGATTGGGCAGGATGCCCTCCGTCTTGCGGTCCTCGGCGAGCATCACGACCCCGGCCTTGATGGCGGCGGCCGGGCTGCGGCGGGCCAGTACGGTCCCGTCCACCTCGACGGTGCCGCCGTCCGTGGCCAGCGCGCCCGTGATCGCCTTGGCGGTCTCGCTGCGCCCGGCCCCGAGCAGCCCGCCGAGCCCGACGACCTCGCCGCGGTGGATGTCGAGGCCGACGTCGTGCACCCGGTGCCGCACGGTCAGTCCGGTGGCGCGCAGCGCCGGCACGCCCTCGCGCCGGTCGTGCTGGTCGGCGCCGAACGCGGTGGCGCCCTTGGCCCGGACGGTGGACATCTCCCGGCCGAGCATGAGCGAGATGAGCTGGAGCCGTTCCAGACCGGCCATGTCGCCGGTGTGCACGACCGCCCCGTCCCGCATCACCGTGACCCGGTCGCAGATCGCGTACAGCTCGTCGAGGCGGTGGCTGACGTAGACGACGGCGATGCCCTGCCGCTTGAGGTCGCGGATCACCGAGAACAGGGTCTCCACCTCGCGCGGTTCGAGCGACGAGGTCGGCTCGTCCATCACGACCACGCGGGCGTCGATCTGCACGGCGCGGGCCAGCGCCACCATCTGCTGGGCGCCCAGGCCCAGCGAACCGAGTGGGCGGGTGACGTCCACGTCCACGCCGTAGCGCTTCAGCGCCTCGGCCGCCAGGCGGTTCATCGCCCGTACGTCGACCAGGCCGAAGCGGCGCGGCTCGCGGCCCAGGCACAGGTTGCGGGCCACCGACATCAGCGGGACGAGGTTGACCTCCTGGTAGATGGTCGAGATGCCGGCAGCCTGCGCCTCCAGCGGGTTGCGGAAGGCGCGTTCCTCGCCCGCGAAGCGGATCCGGCCCGCGTCGGGCCGGTACACGCCGGTCATCACCTTGATCAGTGTCGACTTCCCGGCGCCGTTCTCGCCGATGAGCGCGTGCACCTCACCGGGACGCAGGTGGAAGTCCACCCCGCGCAGGGCGTGGACGCCCGCGAAGCTCTTGTCCACCCCGGCGACTTCCACGATCCAGTCGCTGCGAGGTGCCGGGTCCAGCTGGACCAACGTCTTCCTCCTCATGCGGGCCGCCGGCGGTCACCGCCGGTCGGCCGGGCCGGCCGGGGTCACGGCCTCACGGCCCGGCCCCGGCGCGCCCGTTGCGAATCGCCTCAGTACACGAGGCCCTGGTCGAGGGCCTGCTTGGCGTTGTCGGCGGTGAAGTGGCCGTCCTTGATGATCACCTTGGGCTGGACGCCGGTGTCGCCGTAGAAGTCCCGCAGCGCCTGGAGGGCGAGCGGGCCGAAGCGGGGGTTGGTCTCGATGTCGGCCACCATCTGTCCGGCGGCGACGTTCTTCACGGCCTGCTCGATGCCGTCGATGGAGACGACCTTGACGTCCTTGCCGGGTGTCTTGCCGGCGGACCTGATGGCCTGGATCGCGCCGAGCGCCATCTCGTCGTTCTCCGCGTAGACCGCGTTGATGTCGGAGTGGGACTGGAGGAGCTGCTCCATGACCTTCTGGCCGTCGGTCTGGGCGAAGTTGCCGGTCTGCGAGGCCACGATCCTCATCTTCGGGTACTTGGCCTTGGCCTGGTCCTCGAAGCCCTTGGTCCGGTCGGTGGTGACGTTGTTGCCGGGGGTGCCGGTCAGGATGGCGACATGGGCCTCGCCGCCGGTGGCGCCGGCGAGGTCGTCGGCCGCGATCTGCGCCTGGTGGTAGAAGTCCGACCCGATGAAGGCCATGAAGTCGGTGCAGGCGGTGCCGCCGACCGTGCGGTCGATGGTGAGCACGGGAATCTTGGCGGACTTGGCCTTGGCGAGGGCCGGACCGAGGCCGTCGGAGTTCTCCGGGGCGACGATCAGGACCTTGGCGCCCTGGGCGATCATGTCCTCGATCTGCGAGTTCTGGGCGTTGACATCGGCGTTGGCGTTGCGCTGGATGAGCTTGACGCCCAGCTTCTTCGCCTGCTGCTCGATGCTCTTGGTCTCGGTCGCCCGGAACGGGTTGCTGGTCGACTCCGACTGGGAGAAGCCGACGACCGTCTTGCCGTCGGTGATGTCCAGCTTGGGGACGCCGCCGCCGTAGGTCTTGTACGTGCAGCCGGGGCCCGCCGCGGACGGCGAGGCGACCTGCTGGGAGGCGGCCGCGTTGTCGTTCGCGGCGGCCGAGGACTTGGAGTCGCCGCCGGAGTCGGAAGAGTCCGACTTGGTGCATCCGGTGACGGCCAGGCACAGCCCGGCGGCCAGCACTGCGGCAGTGAGGGTCTTGGACTGAACGTTCACGCGCCGATCACATCCTCAACGGTGTGGAGACGAAGGGGCGGGGTGAAAAAGGCGGGGGGACCACCTGGGCCCTCGATCGAGGGTGCGGTGCCGACAGGCGGGCTTTTCAACGTTGTAGACATTGAGGGAACGTCAAACCGGATGTCAACCCGCGGTACGCAACCTTTCCCGAGGCGGTTCTCCCGGGTCGGGGCGGCGACCGGGCGCCGGCCGCCACGAGCCCCGCGGTGTTCCCGCGCGGAACCGCGCGCGCCGTCAAACGCCCTCTGAGCAGCGGAATTTCCAGGATTTCCGACGTCGGGGCACGGAGCGCGAGAAGAATCGTGCAGAGGGGTGGACACCCCGATCGGGGCTGTGCTGTCATGTGGCTGCTTTCGTTTACAACGTTGTTAGGTGCCCGTCACCGCCGAGGGCCGCGGCGCGGACGGGCCGAGCCGTCCGCACCCCGCGGCGGCCACCCGCCGGATCCGCCCCGGCACCGGCGTACGCATGTCTCACGGCACGTCAGCAGCGTGCCCCGACACGACCGGAACGCGCCGTCCGCCCCCTCGTGCCCCTCGCGTGAAGCCACCACGAACCCCGCCCCCGCTGGAACACGGTCCTCGAACAGGAAGGGCAGCCATGGAACGCCGTACGTTCCTGACCGGCTCCGTCTCGGTCGCCGGCGCCGCCACCCTGGCCGGCGCCACCACACCCGCGCACGCCGCCACCCCGTCGGACCCGGCCGCCTCCGCCGCCCGCCGCCCCCACTACACCGCCAACCGGGCCCCGCTGCGGCAGGAGCCCTTCCTGCGGCTGCCGCCCGGCAGCATCACCCCCAAGGGCTGGCTGCGCACCCAGCTGGACCTGCAACTGGACGGCCTGAGCGGGCGCATGCCCGAGGTGTCCGACTACCTCGACGACAGGACCAGCGGCTGGTCCGTCCCCGCCAACGACGGCTGGGAGGAGCTGCCGTACTGGCTCAGGGGCTTCGGCGACCTCGGCTACGTCACCCAGGACAGCCGCGTCCTGGAGCTGACCCGCGCCTGGATCGACCGCATCCTCGCCACCCGGCAGTCCGACGGCTTCTTCGGCCCCGCCCGGCTGCGTACCTCGCTGAACGGCGGACCCGACTTCTGGCCGCACATGCCGGTCCTGGACGCGCTGCGCACCTGGCACGAGTACAGCGGCGACGACCGGGTCGTCCCCACCCTGACCGGCTGGCTGAAATACCTGCACACCCAGCCCGGCACGCTCTTCGGACAGGGCTGGGGCGCGGCCCGCGTCGGCGACACCATCGACACCGCCTACTGGGTCTACAACCGCACCGGCGACGACTGGCTGCTCGACCTGGTCCGCACGATGCACACCCACAGCGCCGACTACACCCACACCATCCCGACCTGGCACAACGTCAACCTCGCCCAGGGCTTCCGCGAACCCGCCCAGTACGGCGTCCTCGCCGGCGACGACTCCTTCCTCGCCGCCACCCACCGCGTCTACGACACCGTCATGAACACCTACGGGCAGTTCCCCGGCGGCGGCTTCGCCGCGGACGAGAACGCCCGCCCCGGATGGCACGACCCCCGCCAGGGCTTCGAGACCTGCGGCATCGTCGAGTTCATGCACAGCCACCAGCTGCTGGCCCGCATCACCGGCGACACGGTGTGGGCCGACCGCTGCGAGGACCTCGCTCTCAACATGCTGCCCGCCGCCTTCGACCCGCTCCAGAAGGGCACCCACTACGTCACGGCGGCCAACGGCGTCCAGCTGGACAACGTTGCCAAGAGCCACGGCCAGTTCAACAACTCCTTCGCCATGCAGGCGTACATGCCGGGCATCCACCAGTACCGGTGCTGCCCCCACAACTACGGCATGGGCTGGCCCTACTACGCCGAGGAGATGTGGCTCGCGAGCCTCGACGGCGGACTGTGCGCCTCGCTGTACGGCGAGTCCAGCGTCCGCGCGAAGGTCGGCGACGGCACCACCGTCACCGTCACCGAGCGCACCGAGTACCCCTTCGACGACACCGTCGCCTTCGAGGTGTCCACACCGCGCCCCGTCTCCTTCCCCCTCCGCCTGCGCGTCCCCGGCTGGTGCCGGCAGCCCTCGGTGCGCCTCGCCGGCCGCCCGGTGGACGTGCGGCGCGAGGGCGGACACCTCGTCCTCGACCGCCGCTGGCACGACGGCGACCGGATCGTGCTGCACCTGCCGACGGAGACGACCGTACGCACCTGGGGCGCCAACGAGGACTCCGTCTCCGTCCACCACGGCCCCCTCGCCTACTCCCTGCGCATCGAGGAGCAGTGGCAGCGTTCCGGCGGCAGCGACGCCTGGCCGGAGTACGAGGTGCGCCCCGGCTCGCCCTGGAACTACGCGCTCGAACTGGACCGGCGCGACCCCGCCCGGTCCCTCGCCGTCGAGCGCACCCGCGCCCGTGCCGCCGACCCCTTCACCCACGAGGGAACCCCGCTGCGCATCCGCGCCAGAGGCCGTCGGCTGCCCGGCTGGACCACCGACGAGCAGAACGTCCTCGCCCCGCTCCAGCCGAGCCCCGCGCACACCACGCAGCCCATCGAACAGCTCACCCTGATCCCGGCCGCCGCCGCACGGCTGCGCATCACCGCCTTCCCGACCGCCGCCACCTCGGGCACGGCACGCGCGTGGGCGGCGGTCACCGCCTCCTTCAGCGGCGTCGACAGCCCGCAGGCGCTGCTCATGAACGCCTCCCTCGAACCGTCCGGTTCCTACGACCAGTCGGTGCCGCGCTTCACCTGGTGGGACCGCACCGGCACCGAGGAGTGGATCCGGTACGACTACGCCGAACCCGTCCGCGTCGGCGCGGTGTCGGTGTACTGGTACGACGACACCGGCCACGGCGCCTGCCGGGTCCCCGAGTCCTGGCGGCTGGAGTACCGGGCGGCGGACGGGAGTTGGCGGCCGGCCGCCGAGGACGCCGACCACGGCACCGCCGTCGACCGCTTCAACCAGCTCTCCTTCCCCGCCGTGACCACCACCGCCCTGCGCGTCACCGCGCAGCTGAAGACCGGGTTCTCCGGCGGCCTGCTGGCCTGGCGCACCGGCCCGTGACGGCCCGCGCGCCCGGCGACCACGCCCGGCGCACCGAGCCCGACGGCCCGCGCGCCCGAGCGAGCCGGAGAACCCCCGAGGGCCCGCCTCCGATCCCCGGCACAGCCGTCCGGCAGGCCCTCCCACCGCTCCGACGAAAGGTGAACCCCCTTTGAGTCCCGGAAGAAACCGCACCCCGCGTCCCCGCGCACTGGCCGCCCTCGCCCCGCTGCTCCTCGGCGCGGCGCTCCTCACCCCGGCCACCCTCGCGCACGCGGCGCCGGCCGCCGAGGCCGCCCAGGGCGCCACGGCCCAGAGCACCACCGCGCAGGGGCTGCGCAGCGACTGCTACCTCAGCTCCGACAGCACCTCACTGGACTTCGCCACCTACACCAGCAGCGGCATCCAGCCCTCCCTGAACGTCAAGGACCTCATCCCGACACTGCGCAGCTGCGCCGGCTCCACCCTGAACGTCGCCGTGCACTGGACGGGCATGCTGGACGTGCCGACGGGCGGTTCGTACACGTTCTACATCAAGGGCGACAACGGCTTCCGCATGTCGCTGGACGGCGTGAGCGTCATCGACCACTGGACGACCGACTGGGACGTGCAGACCCAGTCCCAGCCCGTCACCCTGACGGCCGGAGCGCACCAGCTCTCCTTCGACTACAACCAGGGCAACGGCGGCGCCTACATCCAGACCGAGTGGTCGGGCCCCGGCATCGACCGCCGGCCCGTCCCCGACTCGGCCCTGCACCTGCCGGACGGCTACGCGCCCCTCGACCTGCACAGCACGGTCGACACCTCGGGTCGCAAAGCCGTCGTGCAACTCCCGGGCAAGGCGGACGCGTTGCCCGCGGACCTGACCAAGCACCTGTCGGTGATCGCCGGCGGGCAGCGGTGGTCCCCGACCGTGACCACCGACCCCTCCGACCGCTCCAAGCTGGTCCTCACCGCCGCCGCCTCCGACACCCCGGCGGCCATGAAGTCCGAGGTCCGCGTCAGCTACGACGGCCAGGGCGGGCTGACCACCGCCGCCGGTCCGCTCGGCGTGTTCTCCAGCGTGGCGCAGAACGACTCCACCTGGTACTTCGCCACCAAGTGGGCCAAGGACGTCTCCCCGTCCAACGCGCTGCCCGACTACCCGCGCCCGCAGCAGACCCGCAAGCAGTGGAGCAACCTCAACGGCACCTGGCAGTTCCAGGCGACCGCGCAGGACTCCCCGCTGCCCGAGGGGAAGCTCAGCGGGAAGATCCTGGTGCCGTATCCGATGGAGGCGCCGCTGTCCGGTGTCGCCGAGCACCATGACTGGTCGCTGTACCAGCGCACCTTCAAGGTCCCGGCCGGCTGGCGGGTCGGCTCGGGCAACCGGCTGCACCTGAACTTCGGCGCGGTGGACTACGAGGCCTGGGTCTACGTCAACGGCAAGCAGGTCGCCCACCACACCGGTGGTTACGAGGCGTTCACGGCGGACATCACCGACGCCGTCACCCGCCACGGCGACCAGACCGTGCTGCTGAAGGTCAAGGACACCACCGACTCCTCCCAGCAGGCCACCGGCAAGCAGTCCACCGACCCGAGCGGCATCTGGTACACCCCCACCTCCGGCATCTGGCAGACGGTGTGGATGGAGCCGGTGCCCGAGGAGAGCGTCGACTCGCTCGTGCTCACCCCGAACCTGAAGGACGACACCGTGTCGGTCACGGTCCGCCCGAGCGCCGGGACCAAGCGCACGGCCCGGGTGACCGCCACCGCGTACGACGGCCACAAGCGCGTCGGCTCGGTGACCGGCACCGCCGGAAGCGCCCTGCGGCTGCACCTTCGCGACCCGAAGCTGTGGAGCCCGGACAACCCCTTCCTCTACGACCTGAAGGTCACCCTCGACGACGGCCGCTCGCACGACAGCGTCGGCTCCTACTTCGGCATGCGGTCCATCTCCGTCGCCCAGGTCGGCGGGGTCAACAAGATCGAACTCAACGGCAAGCCCACCTTCCTCCTGGCCACCCTGGACCAGGGCTTCTGGCCCGACGGCATCTACACCGCGCCGACGGACGCCGCGCTGAAGTTCGACCTCCAGCTGCACAAGCAGCTCGGCTTCAACGCCGTGCGCAAGCACATCAAGGTGGAGCCGGCCCGCTGGTACTACTGGGCCGACAAGCTCGGCCTGATGGTGTGGCAGGACATGCCCAGCCGCAACACCGACCACGCGAGCGCCGCGAGCAACGAGGAGTTCACCAAGGAGGTCCACGAGATCGTGGACCAGCACATCAGCAGCCCCTCCGTCGTCATGTGGACCATGATGAACGAGGGCTGGGGCGAGCAGAGCAAGCAGTCCACCGGTGAACTCGCCGACGCCGTAAAGCAGCAGGACCCCTCGCGCCTGGTCGACGCCCACTCCGGGGTCAACTGCTGCGCCTCCAAGGGCGACTCCGGCCGCGGCGACGTCATCGACCACCACCTCTACCACGGGCCGGCCAACCCGGCGCCGGACGCCACCCGGGCGGCCGTCGACGGCGAGCACGGCGGCTACTCGCTGACCGTCCCCGGGCACATCGCCGGCGTGGCGGGCGGCCAGGACTACGGTGACGGCCCCGCCGACATCGCCGAGATGACCCAGACCTACGTGGACAACACCAGCCAGCTCATCCCGAACGCCGCAGCCGGGCTCTCCGGCTCCGTCTACACCCAGATCAGCGACGTCGAGGGCGAACTGAACGGTCTGATCACCTACGACCGGGCGGTCCTGAAGGTCTACCCCGACCAGGTCAGGGACATCAACCGCAAGCTCATCGCGGTCGGCGCCGCGGCGGGCGGGAGCGCCCACTAGCGGGGCGGCCCACGGCGCGCGCCGCGGTGGCGCGCACGACAGGACGGCCCTTCCGGGCCCGGTGACCACCGGGCCCGGAAGGGCCGTTCGTACTGAGCCCGGACGAACAGAAGGCAACAGATCTGGACAGGTCATCGGCGGTCAAAGAAAAGTGAAGCAACAAATATTGACGCGGTCGACCCATGCGCGTAACTTCCCCGCGAAGGCGCCGAACGGCGTGAACTCTGCCGCCGTCTCGGCGAGTTGGGCTCCATTCCCCTCCCCACATCACGGGAGCACACCATGCGCAGAGCAAGAACGTCCGTCATGAGAACCGGGCCGCGCCCCCGCACGGGAGCGGCGGCCCTTCGGCCGCTGCGCCACGTGCTGTCCGCCGTGGCGGCCATCGGCCTCGTCCTCGGCGCCCTGATCGGCTTCCCCGCCGTCTCGCAGGCGGCCGGCTCACTGCCGTGCGACATCTACGGCTCGGCCGGCACCCCCTGCGTGGCCGCGCACAGCACGACGCGCGCCCTGCTGTCGTCCTACAACGGCCCGCTCTACCAGGTCACACGTGCCTCGGACGGGGCCCGCGCCGACATCGGACTGCTGGCCCCCGGCGGCTACGCCGACGCCGCCCAGCAGGACGTGTTCTGCAAGAACACCACGTGCCGCATCACCAAGGTCTACGACCAGACCTCGCGGCACAACGACCTCACCCCCGGCCCGGCCGGAACCGCCGGCATGGGGGCCGACCGCGGCGCCGACGCCAGTGAGATCGCGGTGACGGCCGGCGGCCACAAGGTGTACGGCATCTGGATCTCGCCGGGCGTCGGCTACCGCTACACCGGCGTGGCCTCCGGCGTCACCGTGGGCGGCCGGCCCGAGGGCGCCTACATGGTGGCCAGCGGCACCCACGTCGGCTCAGACTGCTGCTTCGACTACGGCAACGCCGAGAGCACCCCGGCCGACACCGGCAACGGTCACATGGACGCCGTCTCCATCGCCACCACCTGCTACTTCGCACCCTGCACCGGCTCGGGGCCGTGGATCGAGGCCGACCTGGAGAACGGCATGTTCCAGGGCGACAACGGCTCCAACACCGCCAACCGCGGCAACAACAGCCCCTTCGTCACCGCCGTGCTGAAGAACGACGGACAGACCAAGTACGCCCTCAAGGGCGGCAACTCACAGACCGGCGCCCTGACCACCTGGTGGGACGGCGGCCTGCCCACCCGCGGCGGCTACAAGCCCATGCACCAGGAGGGCGGCATCATCCTGGGCACCGGCGGCGACAACAGCAACTGGAACCGGGGCACCTTCTTCGAGGGCGTCATGGTCGCCGGCTACCCGAGCGACGCCGCCGAGAACGCCGTCCAGGCCGACATCGTCTCCGTCGGCTACGCGGGCGAGACGGACGTGCCCAACGGCCCGCAGGGCACCGTCACCGGACCGGGCGGCAAGTGCGTCGACGTCGCCGCGGACGACACCGGCGTCAACGGCACCGCCGTACAGCTGTGGGACTGCCAGACCTGGGCCGAGGACCAGCACTGGCAGCACAACGCCGACGGCTCGCTGAGCACCATCGGCCGCTGCCTGGACATCGTGGGCAACGGCACCGCGAACGGCACCAAGGTCGAGCTGTGGGACTGCAACGGGGTGGGCGGCCAGAAGTGGGCGCAGCAGGCCGACGGCTCGCTGCGCAACCCGCAGTCGGGCCGCTGCCTGGACTCGCCCAGCGGCGCGACCGCCAACGGCACCCGGCTGCAGATCTGGGACTGCAACGGCTCGGCGGCACAGAAGTTCTCCGTCAACGGCGGCGCCCCGGTCGCCGCGCCCGGCGGCAAGTGCGTCGACGTGGCGGCCGACGACAGCGGCGTCAACGGCACCGCCGTACAGCTGTGGGACTGCCAGTCCTACGCCGTCGACCAGCACTGGTACCACAACGCCGACGGCTCGCTGCGCTCGCTCGGCCGCTGCCTGGACATCAACGGCAACGGCACCGCGAACGGCACCGAGGTCGAGCTGTGGGACTGCAACGGGGCGGGCGGCCAGAACTGGCAGCAGCGCTCGGACGGTTCCCTGTTCAACCCGCAGTCGGGCCGCTGCCTGGACTCGCCGAACGGCGCGACCGCCAACGGCACGCGGCTGCGCATCTGGGACTGCAACGGCTCGGCGGCACAGAGATTCACGCTGAGCTGACGTGGCGTCCGAGCTTGGCAGAGGGGGTACGGGACCGGTCTCCGGCCCCGTACCCCCCGCCCGCCGCGCTCAGTTGACGTACACCTCCGCGCGGTCGACGCTGACGAACGACGCGCCGGACTGCCCGTCGTGCTCCCCGGTCACCCGCACCCGCAGGGTGTGCTGTCCGTAGGGCAGGCGCGGACTGAGGAACTGCAGCGTCTCCCCGGTGCGGATCGCGCCGTAGTAGTCGAGGCGCTGCTCGGGGCCGCCGTCGACGCTGAGCGCCGCGTAGCCGTTGCCGGTGTCGCGGACGGACAGCAGGGCGATCCGGGTGCCGGTGAAGGTGAACGTCGCGGTGTTCCCGGCCCGGTCGCTCCAGTGGTCGTCGCCCCAGAAGCACTGCACGCCGCAGCCGGTGCCCGAGTTCCACGTGCCGGTGTAGGCGAGGGAACCGGCGCCGTTGGACCGGCCGTCGTCGTTGATCCAGTAGGCGCCCGGCCCGGGGTCGCCGGACGGCAGGTCCTGGGTGGCGCCCGTCGCGAGCGGGACGCCGAGGTTCGGGCTGCCGTCGGCGTTCCAGCCGATGCGCTGCGCCCGGGTGGTGCGGTCGGTGTAGGTGTAGGCCGAGGTGGTCTTGGCGTGGTAGACGATCCAGTCCTCGGTGCCGTCCGGCGACCGGAAGAAGGCGTGGTGGCCGGGCCCGTAGACGCCGTGGTCGTCGGCGCGGGAGAAGACCGGCCCCTGGTGCTGCGTCCAGTTGCCCGGCACCAGCGGGTCGGCGTTCGACGGCAGCGACATCATCCACACCTGGTAGTCCGGCTTGCCGGTGTCACAGGTCGAGTACGTCATCCAGGTACGGCCGCCCCGGTACAGGAACTCGGGCCCCTCCCTGACCTCGGGGCAGCCACCGGCCGCGTCGATCGCGACGGCGTCGCCCGAGACGGTGTACGGGTTCGACAGGGGCGCGATGTTCAGCCCGTTGTGCTGGTACGGGTTGATGCCGCTGTAGGCCAGGTAGAGGCGGCCGTTGTGCTGGAGGATGCCGGGGTCGATGGCGAAGTCGGCGGCGTGGTTGGGCGGCGCGAGTTCGGCCTTGAAATGGTAGGGCCCGGCCGGGTCGTCGCGGTCGGACTCGGCGACGTAGATGCGGTGGTGGTCGTCGGTGCCGTCGTCGGCGGTGTAGTACAGGTACCAGCGGTCGCCGAAGCGGTAGAACTCCGGCGCCCACACGTCCCGGTTGCGGGAGGCGTCGGTGTCGGTCCACACGGTGAGGGGATCGGCGGTGAGCAGGGTGCTCAGCGACGGCGAGCGCCACATGCGGATGCTGCCGCCCTGGGTGGTGGTCAGATAGTAGTTCCCGTGCCAGTACGTCATGAACGGGTCGGGGCCGGTGTTGAGCGGGTTGCGGAACGTGCCGGTGGCGGCAGCGGCCTGTCGGGCCGCGAGCGGGGCCGTCGCCCGGGCCGCGGCGGCCGGGGCGGGCCGTACGGCGCTCAGCGCGACGAGGACCAGCCCGAGCGCGATCAGCGCGCCGAGCAGGCGGCGCCGCGGGCGCGGTCGTGGTGGGGAGGTGCATAGGTGCGTTCCCATGAGTCTCCTTCTGGGGGGAGCGCTGTCGCACAGAAGTGGGGGGACAAGGGGCGGACAGGGCCGACGTGGTCGCGCCAGGATCCGCTTTGCATCGTTGTAATACCGACGGTGCGCCACCGTAGGGGTGTACTGACGGGGCGTCAAGACGGCCAGCGCGCGCGGCGAAGGCTTGCCAGGGTGGAGCCGTGCCCCGTATAACGTTGGAAAAGCATCGGTCCCGTCGGAAAAGCGTCGGTCCGTGGGTATTCGGCCCTCGGCGCGCGGGGCCGGCGCCGGGCGTGGAGCGGGCTCATGGACGCAGGGTCCCTGCCCGGACCGGGGGAGGAACATCGTGCGGGTCAGCCTCAAGGACGTCGCGTTGCACGCGGGTGTCTCCATCAAGACCGTCTCCAACGTGGTCAACGACCAGCCGCACGTCACCCCCACCATGCGGGCGCGGGTGCAGAAGTCCATCGACGAACTCGGCTACCGCCCCAACCTCACCGCCCGGCACCTGCGCAAGGGCCGCACCGGGATCGTGGCCCTCGCCCTGCCCGAACTGGGCAACCCCTACTTCGCCGAGCTGGCCGCAGAGGTGGTCGACGCGGCGGCCGAACACGACTACACGGTGCTGCTCGACCACACCGGAGGCCGCCGCGCCCAGGAGACCCTGGTCAGCCAGGGCTTCCGCGCCCGGGTCATCGACGGGCTCATCCTGAGCCCCATCGAGCTGGAGGCGGAGGACCTGCGCGAGCGGACCGAACCCGTCCCTCTCGTCCTGCTCGGCGAACGCGAGTACGACCTGCCCTACGACCACATCTCCATCGACAACGTCGCCGCCGCCCGCGAGGCGGTGCGCCACCTGATCTCCCTCGGACGGCGCGACATCGCCTTCCTCGGCGCGCGCCGCGGCCGCAGCCAGCCCGCTCATCTGCGGCTGCGCGGCTGGCGGGAGGCGCTGGACGGCGCCGGGATCGTCGCCGACCACGAACTGGTGGCGGCCACCGACGGCTGGGGCCACGCCGACGGCGCGGCGGCCATGGCCCGTCTCCTGGACGCCGGCCACCGGCCGGACGCGGTGTTCGCCTACAACGACCTCATCGCCATCGGCGCCATGCGCGTCCTGTCCGAGCGGGGACTGCGCGTCCCCGAGGACGTCGCCGTGGTCGGGTTCGACGACGTGGTGGAGGGCCGGTTCGGCGCCGTCACCCTCACCTCGGTCTCCCCGGACAAGGCGTCCATCGCCAAGATGGCGGTGGAGTCGGTGCTGTCCCAGCTGAACGGCGCCCCCCGCCACCAGGCCCGCCACATCCACGCCGGCTACTCCCTGGTCCACCGGGAGAGCACCCTCGGCCGCGGCTGAGGGGTGGCGCGTCCGCGCCCGGTGCCCTGGCAGGGGGACGACGATGTGGGGCGGCGGTGCGGGGACGGGGGTGCGGGGGCGGCGGTGCGGGGGCGGCGTAGGGAGACGACGCCCGGGGGCGGTGGCCGTCCGTCCGGTGGTTTCCGGTGGCGCCCCGGAGCCCGCCGTGTCCCGGGCGGCGCGGCCGGGCGCGGCCGACCGGGCTCCGTCGCGCGCCCGACGGTTTGACCGGCGGCCCGGTGAGGATACCCATCGCGCATGATGTCCTCCCGGATCGACGAGACCTTGCCGGAGCTCGCTCCCTTCGTCCACGCCGTGCAGGCGCGGCGGCCCGACGACGGCACCTGGTGCGAGGCCTGGACGGTGCGCGACGTCCTGGTCCACCAGACGGGCAACGCCGAGGAACTGGCCCGCGTCCTGGAGGCGTTCCTCGCGGGGACGCCGGTGGAGACCAAGGGCTTCGAGCGGGAGGCCCCCTACCGGCGGATGTCCGACCAGGAGCTCTGGGCGGCCTTCATGAACCGCTGCGAACGGCTCACCGAGATCGCCGCGGCCGCCGCGCGGGACCTCTCCCCGGACACGGAGATCATGTGGACCGGCCGGTCCGTGAAACCTCCCTTCTTCGCCGAGCACATGCGTGAGGAGCTGATCCTGCACCGCTGGGACCTGACCGGGGACGACGGGACGGCGGTACAGGCGCTGGGCGAACCGTGGATGACGGAGCACAGCGTGGTGTCGGTGGGCCGGCCCCTGCTGGCCCGGGGGCGCGCCGCTCTGGACCTGGGACCCGAGGGGCGGGTGGAGGGCAGGCTGCGCACGCCGGGCACGGACGACGTCGTCGTGGTCGCCGACGCCGACGGCGGCCGCATCCGGCTCGCCGCCCCCGAGGGCCCCGCCACGATCGAGAGCGACGCGGCCGTACGGGTCCTGCTGCTGTGGGGGCGGCGCCCCGCCGATCCGTCGCGGTGGCACAGCGCCGCCGGACCGGAGACCCTGCGCAAGGTGCGGGCGCTCCTCGGCGGCTACTGAGGCGGGACCGAGAACCCGTGGAGCGGCGGCGGGCGGTCAAGCCCGACCCGGCACGGACGCGGCCGGCGGGTCGGGAGCCGGCGGCGTGGTGGAGACCGGTGCGGCCGGGCATCGCTTCCGCGAGGGCTGCCCGGCCGCGCTGGTAGCCGACATGCGTACGGCGGGGTTCAGTGACCGGCGGCGGACTCCTCCGGGCGGGCGTGGCGCGGCAGGAGGAACGCGAGCAGGAAGGTGAGGACCAGCATGGCGTCGACGATCCACAGCACCGTCTTCATGACGGAGCCGAACCCGCTGCGGAAGGCCGACGACGCCGTGTCCTGCAGCGCGGCGGGTATCCGCGCTCCGGCCTGGGGCGACGTCACGGCCGACCGGGTGTCCTTCTCCAGGCGCGCGCAGGACGCCGGTGTCGCGGCGGGGTCCTTGGCCACGGCGCGGTCCGAGGCGCAGGTACGCAGGTCGGTCACGAGGCGGTCCTGAGCGGCGGGCGCGACGTGCGCGGCGGCCAGTTGCCCCCGCAGTCCGCCGGAGTGGTGGTCGACGGCGGTGGCGATGCCGCCGCCCAGCAGACCGAAGAACACGGTGCCGAGGAGGGCCACGCCGAAGGCGCCGCCGAGCTGCTGCATCGCGGTCATCGTGCCGGACGCCGAGCCCGTCTCGTGCTGTTCGACACTGGCGAGCACGATGTCGAAGAACGGCGCCATGAGCAGGCCCATCCCGATGCCGGTGACGAGCAGGGACGGCAGGAGCTGCCAGGGGCCGACGTCGCTGCCCGCCATGTCGAGGGTCAGCCACACGCCGAACACGCCGAGCGCCATGACCAGTGTGCCCGCCTGGAGCACGGCCCGTCCGAAGCGGGCGACGCCCTGCGCGATGCCGAAACCGACGATCATGCCGCCCGACCAGGGCACCATCACCAGTCCCGCCTTCAGCGGCGAGTAGCCGAGGCCTATCTGGGTGTAGAGGTTGAAGACCAGCATGAAGCCCTGCATGGTCGAGAAGAAGACCAGGCCGAGGGTCATGCCGCCGCTGAACCCGCGCTTGCGGAAGAGGCTGGGGACGACCAGCGGGTCCTGGCCGGTCCTGCTGCGGCGCGACTCGTACGTGGCGAAGGCGACGAAGGCGACCACCGAGGCGGCCATCATGAGGAACGTCCACACCGGCCAGTCGTACTCGCGTCCCTGGACGAGCGGGAAGATGATGAGCAGCGCGGCCAGCGAGACCAGGACCATGCCGGGGATGTCCAGGCGCGGTTTGCTGCCGGAGCGGCCCCGCGGCAGGTAGCGCTGGGCGCCGAGGAGGGCGGCGGCGCCCAGGGGCAGGTTGATCAGGAAGATCATGCGCCAGCCGGTGCCGAAGTAGTCGGCGTCCACGAGCCAGCCCGCCAGGATCGGCCCGCAGACCGCGGACAGCCCCATGACCGGGCCGAACATCCCGAAGGCCTTCTGGGACTCCTTCGGCGGGAACATCTCCTTGATCATGCCGAGGCCCTGCGGCAGCATCACGGCGCCGAACAGACCCTGCACGACGCGTGCCGCGATCAGCATCTGCGGCGACACGGAGACCGCGCACAGCAGCGAGCCCAGGGTGAAGCCGGCGGCCCCCACCAGGAACATCCGGCGGCGCCCGTGTATGTCCCCGAGCCGTCCGCCGGTGACGAGCCCGACGGCCATCGAGAGGGTGTACGCGGCCGCGAGCCACTGGAGGGTGGAGGCCCCACCGCCGAGGTCGGCGCGCATGGAGGGGCCGGCGATGTTCGTGACGACGGCGTCGAGGAGGTCCATCACCTCGGCCGCGAGGATCACGAAGAGAGCAGCCCAGCGCCACCGGTAGGGCGCTGGTGAGTCGGTGGGCGTCTCGGCGGACGCGACGCCGGTGGTGGACATCGGTACAACTCCTCGCGGGAGGGCCGCGCCGGCGGTGACGAGCGTGTGGGTCACGGGCGCGGTGGGACGGACGGAGGTCGGGACCCCGGCTCCAACTAGGGCGTGGAGCGTGCCGGGGCAGGCGGTCGCACGGCCGAGCCCGCCGGAGAACGGTGTTCACCATAACAGAACACTGCTCACCGGGAGAACGGCGTTCATTAAGATATAGCGCAACTGCGGGGTGAAGACAAGATATATCGCGTCGGCGGGAGGTGAACAGCGTTCTCCCCCCGCCTAGACTGTCCTCATGAACGACGCGGCCACCCCCACCCCGCCTCCGCCGTCCCCTTGGGAACGCGGTCGCCCCGCCCGCGCCCGCGTCGCCCCCGCGCGCACCCCCCTGTCCCGCGAACGCGTCGTGGAAGCCGCCTTCACGGTGCTGGACCGGCAGGGACTCGACGGGCTGTCCATGCGGCAGGTGGCGGCCGAGCTGGGGGTGACGGTCTCCGCCCTCTACGCCCACGTCAGCTCCAAGGACGACCTGCTGGAGCTGATGTACACCCGGCTGTTCGACGGCGCACGGATACCCGAACCCGACCCCGACCGGTGGCAGGAGCAGCTCCGGGACTTCGCCCGCTCCGGCCGGCAGCGCCTGCTGTCCCACCGGGACATGGCCAGGATCTCCATGGCGCACGTCCCCTTCACCGCCGAACTGCTGCCGCATGTCGAGGCGTTCCTCGGCCTGCTGCGGACCGCCGGGCTGCCGGACCGCATCGCGGCGGAGGCCGGCGACCTCATCTCCACCTACATCGACGGGTTCGTCCTGGAGGAGGGAATGTGGCAGGACCGGGCCGCCCACCAGGGCGGTGAGGGATCCCAGGACTCCTCCGCGGCCCGCCCCGACCCGAGCGGGATGGCCGGGGAGATGCAGAACTACTTCGCCTCCCTGCCCGAGGGCGAATTCCCGCACCTGCGCGCCCTGTCCGGCCTGATGGTGACGGACTCCTCCGACGAGAGGTTCGACATCGGCGTGGAGATCATCCTGCGCGGCCTGGCGAGCTACCTGCCGGACGCCGCGGCCGACACGGGCCCGGACGACCACGGGACGGGTGACGGCCGCGGGTCCGGAGACGCCCGGGAGCCTGGAGACGCCCGCGAGCCCGGAAGGGCGTGAGCGCGGGAGGTCCCGGGGAACGAAGCGGGGCGCCCGGCCGATCGCTGTCGCGGTCGGCCGGGCGCCCGGTCGTTTCGGGTGTGGGGGTTGTCGGACTGTGGGGTGTGTCAGTCCTTGATCTCGCAGATGGGGGCGCCGGAGGTGAGGGAGGCGCCGACTTCGGCGGTGAGGCCCTTGATGGTGCCGTTCTTGTGGG